>NZ_JBIDBK010000006.1:0-604816 GCF_043202995.1 Streptomyces sp. NPDC048018 | reverse complement strand
CGTACTCACCCTCTCGGGCTTTCCTCCGGGCGCTTCCTTCGTTTCCGACTCTATCAGATCTTTCCGACCCGATTTCCTCGGTGCTTTCCGGTCCCGGCTTTCCGACTTTCGTCTTCCTTTCCGAGGCCTTCCGGCGCGTCCCGACTTTATCAGAAGTTCTGAGTCGGAATTTCCGCCTCCCGGTTCGGCCTCCTGGCACACAGTGGTGCCGGGGGCTTCCCCTCTGGCGGAGCCGTAAACGTACTGGAGGGGAGCGCCCCGATGCAAATCGAGGCGCCCCCCTCCCGGGCCGTACGCGACGGACCGTCAGACCTCCACGACCACGGGGAGGATCATCGGCCGGCGGCGGTAGGTGTCGGACACCCACTTGCCGACCGTGCGACGGATCAGCTGCTGGAGCTGGTGCGGCTCGACCACGCCGTCCTGAGCGGACTTGTTCAGGGCCTGGTCGATCTTGGGAAGCACCGCGTCGAAGGACGCGTCGTCGATGCCGGAGCCCCGGGCGTGGACGTGCGGGCCGCCCACGATCTTGCCGGTCGAGGAGTCCACGACCAGGAAGACCGAGATGATGCCCTCCTCGCCGAGGATCCGGCGGTCCTTGAGCGAGCTCTCGGTGACGTCGCCGACCGAGAGGCCGTCCACGTAGACGTAGCCGGCCTGGACCTTGCCGGTGATGCGGGCGCGGCCGTCGACCAGGTCGACGACGACGCCGTCCTCGGCGATGACGATGTGGTCCTTCGGGATCCCCGTCATCGCGCCGAGCTCGGCGTTGGCGCGCAGGTGGCGCCATTCGCCGTGGACCGGCATGAGGTTCTTCGGCTTGCAGATGTTGTAGAAGTACAGCAGCTCGCCGGCCGAGGCGTGGCCCGAGACGTGCACCTTGGCGTTGCCCTTGTGGATGACGTTGGCACCCCAGCGGGTCAGGCCGTTGATGACGCGGTAGACCGCGTTCTCGTTGCCCGGGATCAGGGAAGAGGCCAGGATGACCGTGTCCCCGGGGACGATCCGGATCTGGTGGTCGCGGTTGGCCATCCGGGACAGGGCGGCCATGGGCTCGCCCTGGGAGCCCGTGCAGACCAGCACGACCTCGTCGTCCGGGAGGTCGTCGAGCGTCTTCACGTCGACGACGAGGCCGGCCGGGACCCGCAGGTAGCCGAGGTCGCGGGCGATGCCCATGTTGCGGACCATGGAGCGGCCGACGAAGGCGACCCGGCGCCCGTACTCGTGGGCGGCGTCCAGGATCTGCTGGATGCGGTGCACGTGGCTGGCGAAGCTGGCCACGATGATGCGCTTCTGGGCGTTCGCGAAGACGTTGCGCAGGACGTTCGAGATGTCGCGCTCGTGGGCCGTGAAGCCCGGGACCTCGGCGTTCGTCGAGTCCGTGAGCAGGAGGTCGATGCCCTCCTCGCTCAGCCGCGCGAACGCGTGCAGGTCCGTGAGGCGGTTGTCCAGCGGGAGCTGGTCCATCTTGAAGTCGCCGGTGTGGACGACCATGCCCGCGGGGGTGCGGATGGCGACCGCCAGGGCGTCGGGGATGGAGTGGTTGACGGCGATGAACTCGCAGTCGAAGGGGCCGAAGCGCTCGCGGTTCCCCTCGGCCACCTCAAGGGTGTACGGGCGGATCCGGTGCTCCTGGAGCTTCGCCTCGATGAGCGCGAGGGTCAGCTTGGAGCCGATGAGCGGGATGTCCTGCTTCATGCGGAGCAGGTACGGCACGGCACCGATGTGGTCCTCGTGGCCGTGGGTCAGGACGATGCCCTCGATGTCGTCGAGGCGGTCCTGGATGGTGGTGAAGTCCGGCAGGATCAGGTCGACGCCGGGCTGCTCCTCCTCGGGGAAGAGGACGCCGCAGTCGACGATCAGCAGACGGCCGTCGAACTCGAAGACCGTCATGTTCCGGCCGATCTCACCCAGCCCACCGAGCGGGGTGACGCGCAGGCCGCCCTGGGGCAGCTTCGGCGGGGCGCCGAGTTCAGGATGCGGATGGCTCAAAAGACTCTCCTCACCACGCGCGCCACGTACCGGCTCGGCACGTGGCGCGCATGACATTCGTGCACTTGCTTGTCGTCATCAATTACGGATGTTCAGTTGTGAAGTCTGTTGTCAGAGCTGTACCCCGCCGGCGGCCAGATCGACCTTGAGCTGGGCGGTCTCCTCGGCGGAGAGCTCGACGAGCGGCAGGCGCAGGGGGCCGGCCGGGAGGCCCTGGAGGGCGAGGGCGGCCTTGGTGGTCATGACGCCCTGAGTGCGGAACATACCGGTGAACACCGGCAGCAGCCGCTGGTGGATCTCGGTGGCCTTCTGGACGTCGCCGGCCAGGTAGGCGTCGAGCATGGCGCGGAGCTCCGGGGCGACGACGTGGCCGACCACGGACACGAAGCCGCAGGCGCCGACGGAGAGCAGCGGCAGGTTCAGCATGTCGTCGCCGGAGTACCAGGCGAGGCCGGACCGGGCGATGGCCCAGCTGGCCCGGCCGAGATCGCCCTTGGCGTCCTTGTTGGCGACGATCCGGGGGTGCTCGGCCAGCCGGACGAGGGTGCCGGTGTCGATCGGCACGCCGCTGCGGCCGGGGATGTCGTAGAGCATCACCGGGA
This sequence comes from Streptomyces sp. NPDC048018, assembly GCF_043202995.1. Classification (NCBI taxonomy): domain Bacteria; kingdom Bacillati; phylum Actinomycetota; class Actinomycetes; order Kitasatosporales; family Streptomycetaceae; genus Streptomyces; species Streptomyces sp. NPDC048018. The sequence goes on along the minus strand of NZ_JBIDBK010000006.1, from coordinate 602,222 downwards.
GCTCGGTGGCATCGGCGATGGCCGAGAAATGCCGGTACAGGCCCTCCTGGGAGGGCTTGTTGTAGTACGGCGTGACGGCGAGCAGGCCGTGCGCGCCGTCGCGCTCGGCGGCGCGGACGAGCTCGAGCGTGTGGTGGGTGTCGTTGGTTCCGATGCCGGCGACGACGTGGGCACGATCGCCGACCGCCTCCAGTACCGCCCGTACGAGCTGCGATTTCTCCGCGTCGGTGGTGGTGGGGGACTCGCCGGTGGTGCCGTTGACGATCAGGCCGTCGTTGCCCGCGTCGACGAGGTGGGCGGCGAGTCGCTGGGCGCCGTCGAGGTCGAGTGCGCCGTCCGCCGTGAACGGCGTGACCATGGCGGTGAGCACCCGCCCGAAGGGGGTCTGCGGAGTGGAGATCGGAGCCATGGGTAACACGCTACTCGCTGCTCAGCGCCGGGTGTCCCTTAGGGGGACGCGTAAAGGGGAGCCCGGCACTGCCTGCTCGGGGGTTCAAGCAGTGCCGGGTCCGTTTGATCAGCCTAGATGAACTTCGTGAAACGCCGCAATACGGACACTTCGCGCGCGAAGTTCGTACTTATGTGCAGACGGCCCGTGCGTCAGGGCGCCACACGGCCGTTCTTGTTGAAGGCGTCGTACGTCAGCGGCATCAGCCGGGCCCAGTGGGCCTCCATCTTCTCGCCGACCATCTCGATCTCCCGCTGCGGGAAGGACGGCACCGCGGCGAGCTCGTGCTGGGTGCGCAGGCCGAGGAAGTGCATCAGCGAGCGGGCGTTGCAGGTGGCGTACATCGAGGAGAACAGACCGACCGGGAGGACCGAACGGGCGACCTCGCGGGCGACGCCGGCGGCCAGCATCTCCTGGTACGTGGCGTACGCCTGACGGTAGGAGTCCTCCATCGTCCGGCTGACGAGCCGGTGCTGCTCCTCGGTGCCCTCGACGAAGACGTACTTGCCCGGGCGGCCCTGCTGGACCAGCTTGCGGGAGGTGTCGGGGACGTAGAAGACGGGCTGCAGCTCCCTGTAGCGGCCCGATTCCTCGTTGTAGGACCAGCCCACCCGGTGCCGCATGAACTCGCGGAACACGAAGATCGGGGCGCTGATGAAGAAGGTCATCGAGTTGTGCTCGAAGGGGCTGCCGTGCCGGTCCCGCATCAGGAAGTTGATGAGGCCCTTGGAGCGCTCCGGGTCCTTCTGGAGCTCTTCCAGGGACTGCTCGCCCGCGGTGGACACACGCGCCGCCCAGAGGACGTCGGAGTCGGTCGCGGCGCTCCGTACCAGGTCGACCGTGACGTCGCTCCGAATGTCGATCTTGGCGTCGTGCTCGGTGGGGGTGTCGGTCACCAGCGGTCCTTCCGGCGGGGCTCGTTGCAGTCGCCCACTCTATCCATCTCCCTCTCAAGGATGAGATGAGGCCGCTTTGGTGAAAAAACGGCACCAAAGCGCCGGTTCGCTCGTCTGTACAGGTGACACACATGAGCACCACCGACCCGAGGAGAGTGGCCCTGATGTCCAGCCGGCGAGAGGCCGTCCCGTTCGCGTTCGTCGCGGAGTCCGACAGCTTCCGCAGTAACGTCACTCCGCCGCCTCGGCAGCGTCCCACGCCCTCCCAGGTCCTCGGACGTACGCTGATCGGGCTGACCGTGGTGGCGGGGCTCGTCGGCTCGCTCGTCCTCGGCATGCCCTCCCTGCAGGCCGGCCCGGCGGACGGGCGGCACCAGCAGTCCGAGGCTTCCGACGGGCGCTGAGGTAGCCTCACCGGGCACAGCCCACCGAACGTGCTTGTGAGTGAGGACCTGTCGTGCCCCTGCCCTTTCTGACGGCCGACCGTGATATCGAAACCGATGACGACATCGCGCTGCCGTTCGACGACCACGACCAGTGGCGCCGGCCGTACCGGCCCGGACCGTGGCGGGTCGGAATCGCCGCGCTCGCGCTGCTGCTCGCCTCGTTCGTGCTGCTCGCGGCCGTCGTCATCGCCGTGGCCGGCGCGGCCGGCGGGGCCCTGTTCACCTTCGTGTTCGCCGGGCTGATCATCGGCGCCGCGCTGCGCGTGCTGCGCATGGGCGTGTGGGTGAGCCGGGCCGGCCTGCGGCACGTGGCGTTCTTCTCGACGCGGACCGTGCCCTGGGGCCAGACCTCCGCCGTGCGCACCACCCAGCAGCCGGTGCGCTGGCTGGGACTCCCCCGCACGGTCCAGGGCCAGGCCCTGATGCTCGTACGGCACGGCGGTGAGCAGACGCCGCTGCTCACCGACCACAACGCCGACTTCCTGTCCCGCGTCGAGGCCTTCGACCGCGCCGCGGACACGATCGAGGCCTGGAGCGCGGAGTACGCCGGCGCGCACTGATCACACACCGGCCCGGGCCGGGTCCTGGCTCAGGCCAGGGCCCGGCCCGCTTCGTGCAGGGTGATCGCCCGCTGCATCGCCTTGCGGGCACGCGGGGTGTCGCGGGCGTCGTGGTACGCGACCGCGAGCCGGAACCAGCAGCGCCAGTCGTCCGGCGAGTCCTCCGTCTCGGCCTTGCGCCGGGCGAAGACCTCGTCGGCCGAGTCACGGTCGATGCGGCCGCCCTCGGTGCGCCTGAGCTCGTCGACCGGCAGTCCGCCCTCGGCCTCCAGCTCCGCGGCCAGGCGGTTCGCCCGGCGCGCGAACCGGGTGTTCTTCCACAGGAACCAGCCGCCGACCAGCGGCAGCAGGAACGCGACCGCTCCCATGCCCATCGCGGCCGGCTCGCCGGTCAGCAGGAGCAGGATCCCCTCCATGCCCACCACGCCGAAGACGAGGACGAGGACCGTGGAGAGGAAGACGTACGTGATCTTTCCGCCCATGGCCGTCAGCCCAGGTCCAGGAAGTGCTCCAGGCCGAAGGTGAGGCCCGGGGCGGTCACGACACGGCGGGCGCCCAGGAGGATGCCCGGCATGAAGCTGGAGTGGTGGAGGGAGTCGTGCCGGATGGTGAGGCTCTCGCCCTCGCCGCCGAGCAGCACCTCCTGGTGGGCCAGCAGACCGGCCAGGCGTACGGCATGGACCCGGACGCCGTCCACGTCCGCGCCCCGCGCCCCGTCCAGAGCGGTCGCCGTCGCGTCCGGCTGAGCGCCGAGACCGGCCTCGGCGCGGGCGGCGGCGATCAGCTGGGCCGTACGGGTGGCGGTGCCCGAAGGGGCGTCCACCTTGTGCGGGTGGTGCAGCTCGACGACCTCGACGGACTCGAAGTACGGGGCCGCGATCTGTGCGAACTTCATGGTGAGGACCGCACCGATGGAGAAGTTCGGGGCGATCAGGACGCCGGTCTCCGGGGACTGGGCGAGCCAGCCCCTGAGCTGCGCGAGACGCTCCTCGGTCCAGCCGGTGGTCCCGACGACCGCGTGGATGCCGTGCCGCACGCAGAAGTCGAGGTTGCCCATGACCGAGGCCGGGGTGGTCAGCTCGACGGCGACCTGGGCGTCCGCCTCGACGAGCGACTCCAGCTTGTCGCCGCGGCCGAGGGTCGCGACCAGTTCCATGTCCTCGGCGGCCTCGACGGCCTTGACCGCCTCGGCGCCGATCCGGCCCCGGGCTCCGAGGACCGCCACGCGCAGCTTGCTCATTGCACTTCCTTACTCGTACTCGAGGGACTCGGGGGTCAGGAGACCGCTTCGTGGAGGCGGCTCGCCTGCTTGTCCTTCAGCGGGCCTATCACCGAGAGCGAGGGCCGCTGCCGCAGCACGTCGCGTGCCACGTCCCGTACGTCGTCGGGGGTGACGGCGGCGATCCGGGCCAGCATGTCGTCGACCGACATCTGGGTGCCCCAGCACAGCTCGCTCTTGCCGATGCGGTTCATCAGCGCGCCGGTGTCCTCCAGGCCGAGGACGGTCGACCCGGAGAGCTGGCCGATGGCACGGGCGATCTCGTCGTCGGTGAGTCCGTCCGTGGCGACCTTGTCGAGCTCGTCCCGGCAGATCCGCAGCACGTCGTGTATCTGGCTGGGCCGGCAGCCCGCGTACACGCCGAAGAGGCCGCAGTCGGCGAATCCGGAGGTGTACGAGTACACGCTGTAGGCGAGACCGCGCTTCTCCCGGACCTCCTGGAAGAGGCGGGAGGACATGCCGCCGCCGAGGGCGGTGTTCAGCACACCGAGGGCCCAGCGGCGCTCGTCGGTACGGGCCAGGCCCGGCATGCCGAGGACCACGTGGGCCTGCTCGGTCTTGCGGCCGAGCAGCTCGACCCGGCCCGCGGTGCGGATGGTGCGCGTGCCGTCGCGCGGAGCGACCGGACGGGCGTCCGTACGGCCGAGGGCGCCGGCCTTCTCGAAGGCGCGGCGGACCTGGCGTACCACCGTGGCGTGGTCGACGTTGCCGGCGGCGGCGACGACCAGGTGGGTGGGGTCGTAGTGCTTCTTGTAGAAGCGGGCGATCTGGTCCCGGGTGAGCGCGTTGATCGTGTCGACGGTGCCGAGGACCGGGCGGCCCAGCGGGGTGTCGCCGAACATCGTCTGCGCGAACAGGTCGTGCACGACGTCACCGGGGTCGTCCTCGGTCATCGCGATCTCCTCGAGGATGACGCCGCGCTCGGCGTCCACGTCGGAGTCGAGGATGAGCGAGCCCGTCAGCATGTCGCAGACGACGTCGATCGCCAGCGGCAGGTCGGTGTCGAGGACCCGGGCGTAGTAGCAGGTGAACTCCTTCGCCGTGAAGGCGTTCATCTCGCCGCCGACCGCGTCGAGCGCGGCGGAGATGTCGAGGGCGGACCGCTTGTGGGTGCCCTTGAAGAGGAGGTGCTCCAGGTAATGGGTGGCGCCGTTGAGCGTCGGCGTCTCGTCCCGGGAGCCGACGTGCGCCCAGATGCCGAAGGTGGCGGAGCGTACCGAGGGCAGGGTCTCGGTGACGATGCGGAGGCCGCCGGGGAGGGTGGTGCGGCGGACGGTGCCGATGCCGTCCCTGCCCGGGAGAAGCGTTTGGGTACGGGCGACGGCCCGCCCCTCGGAGGAGGGGCGGGCCGTCGTCGCGGAACTGCGGGACGTCACTGGTCGGTGTCGTCCTTCGCCTCGTCCTCGCCCTCGATCACGGGGATGAGGGAGAGCTTGCCGCGCTGGTCGATCTCGGCGATCTCGACCTGGACCTTGGAGCCGATCGCGAGCACGTCCTCGACGTTCTCCACGCGCTTGCCACCGGCGAGCTTGCGGATCTGCGAGATGTGCAGCAGGCCGTCCTTGCCCGGGAGCAGGGAGACGAAGGCACCGAAGGTGGTGGTCTTGACGACCGTACCCAGGTAGCGCTCGCCGACCTCCGGCATGGTCGGGTTGGCGATGCCGTTGATCGTGGCGCGGGCGGCCTCGGCCTGCGAGCCGACCTGGGCACCGATGTAGATGGTGCCGTCGTCCTCGATCGTGATCTCGGCGCCGGTGTCCTCCTGGATCTGGTTGATCATCTTGCCCTTGGGGCCGATGACCTCGCCGATCTTGTCCACGGGGATCTTCACGGTGATGATCCGCGGGGCGTTCGGGGACATCTCGTCCGGGGTGTCGATCGCTTCCATCATCACGTCGAGGATGTGGAGGCGGGCGTCACGGGCCTGCTTGAGGGCCGCGGCCAGGACGGAGGCCGGGATGCCGTCCAGCTTGGTGTCGAGCTGGAGGGCGGTGACGAACTCCTTCGTACCGGCGACCTTGAAGTCCATGTCGCCGAAGGCGTCCTCCGCACCGAGGATGTCGGTGAGGGCGACGTAGTGCGTCTCGCCGTTGATCTCCTGCGAGATCAGGCCCATGGCGATACCGGCGACGGGGGCCTTGAGGGGCACACCGGCGTTCAGCAGCGACATGGTGGAGGCGCAGACCGAGCCCATGGACGTCGAACCGTTGGAGCCGAGGGCCTCGGACACCTGACGGATCGCGTAGGGGAACTCCTCGCGGGTCGGGAGGACCGGCACGATCGCGCGCTCGGCGAGCGCGCCGTGGCCGATCTCGCGGCGCTTCGGCGAACCGACGCGGCCGGTCTCGCCGACGGAGTACGGCGGGAAGTTGTAGTTGTGCATGTAGCGCTTGCGGGTCACCGGGGAGAGGGTGTCCAGCTGCTGCTCCATGCGGAGCATGTTGAGGGTGGTGATGCCCAGGATCTGGGTCTCGCCACGCTCGAACAGGGCGGAGCCGTGCACGCGCGGGATGGCCTCGACCTCGGCGGCGAGCGTACGGATGTCCGTGACGCCGCGGCCGTCGATGCGGACCTTGTCCTTGATGACGCGCTCGCGCACCAGGGCCTTGGTCAGGCTGCGGTAGGCGGCGGAGATCTCCTTCTCGCGGCCCTCGAAGGCCGGGAGGAGCTTCTCGGCGGCGAGCTCCTTGACGCGGTCCAGCTCGGCCTCGCGGTCCTGCTTGCCCGCGATGGTCAGCGCCTGGGAGAGCTCGCCCTTGACGGCGGCCGCGAGGGCCTCGTACACGTCGTCCTGGTAGTCCAGGAAGACCGGGAACTCGCCCTCGGGCTTGGCGGCCTTGGCGGCCAGGTCGGCCTGGGCCTTGCAGAGGACCTTGATGAACGGCTTCGCGGCCTCGAGGCCCGCGGCGACGACCTCCTCGGTCGGCGCCTCGGCGCCGCCCTTGACGAGGGCGATGGTCTTCTCGGTGGCCTCGGCCTCGACCATCATGATCGCGACGTCGCCGTCCTCCAGGACGCGGCCCGCGACGACCATGTCGAAGACGGCGTCCTCGAGCTCGGTGTGCGTCGGGAAGGCGACCCACTGGCCCTGGATCAGGGCGACGCGGACGCCGCCGATCGGGCCGGAGAAGGGCAGGCCGGCCAGCTGGGTGGACGCGGACGCGGCGTTGATCGCGACGACGTCGTACAGGTGGTCGGGGTTGAGCGCCATGATCGTGGCGACGACCTGGATCTCGTTGCGCAGGCCCTTCTTGAAGGACGGGCGCAGCGGGCGGTCGATCAGGCGGCAGGTGAGGATCGCGTCCTCGGAGGGCCGGCCCTCACGGCGGAAGAAGGAGCCGGGGATCTTGCCGGCGGCGTACATCCGCTCCTCGACGTCCACCGTCAGGGGGAAGAAGTCGAGCTGGTCCTTGGGCTTCTTCGACGCGGTGGTCGCGGAAAGGACCATCGTGTCGTCGTCCAGGTAGGCGACGGCGGAGCCGGCGGCCTGGCGGGCCAGACGGCCCGTCTCGAAGCGGATGGTGCGGGTGCCGAAGGAGCCGTTGTCGATGACGGCCTCGGCGTAGTGGGTCTCGTTCTCCACTAGCGGTTTCTCCTACGTGTCGTCTTTGCGCCCGCGGGCCCGTGTGGCCGGGGCGGTGCGGGAGAAGCACTGTCGTGGCGGGCCGGTCTTCGATCGAAGCTCCCGGGAATGAGGTCCGGGGGCCACTACCGAGGACCGGCGGCGTGCCGGCTGCTTCTCACGCGTGGATGTGGCGTTGTGCGACCAGACTAATTGCCGGTGGGTACATCGCGCACGTACAGCAAAGGGAGCGGCCCCCTGAAAGTGGGAACCGCTCCCTCAACAGCGTCTTACTTGGCACCGCCGGCCGCACCGCGGCGGATGCCCAGGCGGTCGACCAGCGTACGGAAGCGCTGGATGTCCTTCTTGGCCAGGTACTGCAGCAGGCGGCGGCGCTGACCGACCAGGATCAGCAGACCACGACGGGAGTGGTGGTCGTGCTTGTGGGTCTTGAGGTGCTCGGTCAGGTCCGAGATGCGGCGGGACAGCATCGCGACCTGGACCTCGGGGGAGCCGGTGTCGCCCTCCTTGGTGCCGAACTCGGCCATGATCTGCTTCTTGACGGCGGCGTCGAGAGCCACGCGGATCTCCTCTTGGTTCGTGCGCCCACGAGTGCCCCTGGTCTTGATCTCAGGGGAAGCTTCCGTGACTCGCGGGCGAAGGTCCGATGAGCGCTGCTCCCCGGTCTCGGACCCGGGAGCGCGTACACAAACGGCCGTCACACAGCGTACCAGCTTCACCGAGGGCCCCCGGAGCGGGCCCCCGGGAGGACCCGGCACCCCGGCATGTGCGCAGGTCAGCGGGCCGACGGGGCGGCCGGTCAGCGGGCCATCAGGTCAGCCGGTCAGCGAGCGGGCACGCATGAACACGTCGAGGACGCCGAGGCACAGCGGGACCAGGGAGAGCAGGACGAATCCCTCCGTGAGGTCGAGCAGCCGGCCCCAGAAGGGCGAGAGGCCCTTCCTCGGGATGATCAGGCCGACCGCGGTGACCAGGGCGGCGCCCGCGGCGACGGCCGCGCTGAGCCAGATCGTACGGATGTCCAGGCCGCCGCGGTCCCCGTACATGAGGAGGTCCTTCACCAGGTCGACCGGCGGGTTCAGGGACAGGCCGAGGATCAGCAGGGCGATGGCGGCGAGACCGGCCACCAGGACGCAGGCGACCTGCGAGGTGTAGCGGAACAGCCGGGCGCGCAGCAGCATCGCGAGACCCGCGGCGAGGGCCAGGAGCTGGCCCCAGGTGTTCCCGGCGAAACCGAGCACCGCGCAGGAGCCGACGACGACGGCCGCGCAGCCGCCGACCAGGCCGAGCAGCATCTCGTGACCGCGGCGGGCCTGCAGCGCGATGCGCTCGCCGTCGACGGGCTGCGCCTCCATGTGGACCGCCTGCTGCGGGTCGGCGAGGAACTCCTCGTCGGTGGCGCTGCGCGGGGAGGCGTAGCCGATCGGCAGCCGGGCGAAGCGGGCCGACAGTCCGGGCAGGAAGGCGACCAGGCCGATGGCGACGGGCACGCACAAGGCGGCGGTGTCGGTGGCCGTGCCCTCGGAGAGGATCGCGACGAAGGTCGCGAGGGTGCCGACGGCGGCCAGGAAGGTCGCGGCGACGAACGGGGCGTCGCCGCTCGGCGTGAGCGCGACGAGGGTGACGGAGGCGACCAGGACGGTGACGCAGCCGAGCAGGAACTGGAGCCGGCCCGGGCCCTGCCCCGCGTCGGCGGCGACGATGCCGGAGCCGGCGATGAGCAGCAGCGGCAGCGCGCCCAGGCCGAGCGCGACGGCGGTGGCACGGTCGCCGTACACCCGGGCACGGACGCCGGCGAAGGCGGTCAGCAGCACGCCGGCGGCTCCGGCGATGATGCCGGGCAGGCTGTGCATGTCGTGCCGGACCGGGTCGGCGAACCAGAGCACGAAGCCCATGAGGACGAGCAGCAGCACACCGCCGACCAGCCCCGCGCCGCGCAGCAGCTCGTCGCTCCACAGGTGCCGGTCGCGGGTGACGGCGGAGGCGACCGCGTCGGACACGTCGTCGAAGACGGCCGGCGGCAGGGACTGGGCGAAGGGGCGCAGCGAGAGCACCTCGCCGTCGAGGACCTGCTGGGCGGAGAGGCTGCGGGCGCCGTCGAGGACGGTGCCGTCACGCCGGACCAGGTGATAGCCGGTGGGGGCACCGGCCGGCTGGGTCTGCCCGGTGAGCCGGAGGATCTCCGGGTAGACGTCGGCGACGGCGATGTCCTCCGGGAGTGCGACGTCGATGCGGCTGTCCGGCGCCACGACGGTGACGCGGCAGAAACCGGTCGCTGCGGTCGTACTCACGTGTCTGGACCCCCTGATTCGCGGTTGCGCACGGTGCGGCGACACCCTACCGGGGAGTGGGGACGGTGGTGGCAAGTAGGATCGCCGTCTCGCGGGGGAGGCGGTCGCCGACGGGGGCGCCGGAGTGCAGGGTCCCCGCACGAGCCCGCCCGTAACGAGGGATTGATGCGCCGGTGAGCCAGATCGTCGTCAAACGCCCGCCGAGGTCCCTTCCTCCGGAAGTACCCAGCGAGGAACTGGTCCTGGAGTCTCCGCCGGAACTGCCGCGGGGACAGCAGGAGTCCGCCCTGATGCAGCTCCTGCCGATGCTCGGCATGGGCTCGTCCGTGGTGTTCTTCTTCATGACGCCGTCTCCGATCATGCGCATCATGGGTACGCTCATGCTCGCGTCGACGGTCGGCATGGCCATCGCCCAGTTCGTCAGATTCCGTCGCGGGTCGCAGGGGCAAATGGCCGATGTGCGGCGGGACTACCTCAAATACCTCGCACAGACCCGGCGTACGGTACGGCGCACCGCGCGCAGGCAGCGCGACGCGCAGCTCTATCTGCACCCGGCGCCCGAGCAGTTGTGGTCGGTGGTCGCGGAGGGTTCGCGGGTGTGGGAGCGCCGGGTCGGCGACCACGACTTCGCGCAGGCGCGGATCGGGCTCGGCGCCCAGCAGTTGGCGACTCCGCTGGTCGCGCCGGACACGGCACCGGTCGACGAGCTGGAGCCGTTGTGCGCGGGCGCGATGCAGCAGTTCCTCGCGGTGCACGGCACCTTGGACGGACTGCCGATGGCCGTCTCGCTGCGGGCGTTCTACCACGTGACGGTGTCGGGCGATCCGGAGGCGGCGCAGTCGGCGGCGCGCGGTCTGGTGGCCCAGCTGGTGACGCTGCACTCCCCCGACGACCTGATGCTGGCCGTGGTGGCGGCGCGGGGCGCGCAGGAGCGCTGGGACTGGACGAAGTGGCTGCCGCACAACCAGGTGCCGGGCACCGTCGACGGGGCCGGTACGAAGCGCCTGTTCGGCGACGACCTGGGCGAGCTGGAGCAGCTGATCCGCTCGCGCCTCGACGGCCGGCCGCGGTTCGGCCGGGACAGCCAGCCGGTCCTGGACCAGCCGCACGTCGTGGTGATCCTGGACGGCGGGATGGTGCCGCCGGACTCGCTGTTCGCGGCGGCCGAGGGCCTGCAGGGCGTGACCATCGTGGAGGTGGTCTCCGGCGAGCTGGACGAACCGCGCGGCGGTCTGTCCGTCGTCGTACGGCCGGGGCGGCTGCGCCTGGAGTCCGGCGGCGGCTTCGCGTACGAGGGCCTGCCCGACGTCATGTCGCTGCCCGCGGCGGAGGCGCTGGCCCGCCAGCTGGCGCCGCTGCGGATGGGCGGCGGGGACGACGACGAACCGCTGCTCGCCAACCTGGACTTCACCGATCTGCTGAACCTGGGCGACGCGGCCTCGGTGGACGTGGCCCGCACCTGGCGGCCGCGGTCGGTCGCCGAGCGGCTGCGCGTGCCGATCGGCGTCGGCGAGGACGGCGCGCCGGTCATGCTGGACCTGAAGGAGGCCGCGCAGGAGGGCATGGGCCCGCACGGTCTGTGCGTGGGCGCGACCGGTTCCGGCAAGTCGGAGCTGCTGCGCACCCTGGTGCTCGGTCTGGCGGTGACGCACTCCTCGGAGACGCTGAACTTCGTCCTCGCGGACTTCAAGGGTGGTGCCACCTTCGCGGGCATGTCGCAGATGCCGCACGTGGCCGCCGTCATCACCAACCTGTCGGACGACCTGACGCTGGTCGACCGCATGGGCGACGCGATCCGCGGTGAGCTGCAGCGGCGCCAGGAGCTGCTGCGGTCCGCGGGCAACTACGCCAACATCCACGACTACGAGAAGGCCCGGGCGGCCGGCGCCCCCCTGGAGCCGCTGGCCTCGCTGGTGCTCGTCATCGACGAGTTCAGCGAGCTGCTCACGGCCAAGCCCGACTTCATCGACATGTTCATCCAGATCGGCCGCATCGGCCGCTCGCTGGGTGTGCACCTGCTGCTCGCCTCGCAGCGCCTGGAGGAGGGCAAGCTGCGCGGCCTGGACACCTATCTGTCGTACCGGATCGGTCTGCGGACCTTCTCGGCGGCCGAGTCGCGCACGGCGATCGGCGTGCCGGACGCCTACCACCTGCCGTCGGTGCCGGGTTCGGGCTACCTGAAGTTCGGTACGGACGAGATGACCCGCTTCAAGGCGGCGTACGTCTCGGGCACCTACCGGACCGGCGGTCCGCGCCTGGAGGCGGGGACCATGCCGATCGAGCGGCGGCCCGTGGTGTTCACGGCCTCCCCGGTGCCGGTGGTCTACGCGGCGCCCGACCCGGCGTACCTGACGGCGCAGCGGAACGAGGACGACGACGCGCTCGCGGACACCGTCCTCGACGTGATCGTGCGGCGCCTCGAAGGGCAGGGCGTGCCGGCGCACCAGGTGTGGCTGCCGCCGCTCGACCAGGCGCCGTCGCTCGACCAGCTGCTGCCCGGGCTCGCGCAGACCGCGGACCGGGGCCTCACGGCGACCGAGTACACCCGCCCGGGCGGGCTCACCGTGCCGCTCGGCCTCATCGACAAGCCCTTCGAGCAGCGCCGCGAGGTGCTGTACCGGGACTTCTCGGGCGCGGCCGGCCACATGATGGTGGTCGGCGGTCCGCAGTCCGGCAAGTCGACGCTGATGCGCACGCTGGTGTCGTCGTTCGCGCTCACCCACACGCCGGGAGAGGTGCAGTTCTACTGCCTGGACTTCGGTGGCGGCGGCATGTCCTCGCTGGCCGAACTGCCGCACGTCGGCGGGGTCGCGTCCCGGCTGGACCCGGAGCGGGTGCGGCGGACGGTCGCCGAGGTGCTCGGCGTGCTGAACCGGCGCGAGGAGTTCTTCCGCGCGCACAACATCGACTCCATGACCACCTACCGGCGCAAGCGGGCGGCGGGTGAACTGCCGGGCGAGGCCTGGGGCGACGTGTTCCTGGTCATCGACGGCTGGGGCGGCTTCCGCAACGAGTACGAGGGCCTGGAGGCCACGGTCGCCGACCTGGCGGCGCGCGGTCTCGGCTACGGCATCCACGTCGTCATCACCGCGGCCCGCTACATGGAGGTGCGGGCGGCGCTCAAGGACCAGATGCTGGGCCGTCTGGAGCTGCGGCTCGGTGACGTCATGGACTCCGAGTTCGACCGCAAGGTCGCCGCGAACGTGCCGACGGGCGTACCCGGGCGCGGTCAGGTCCCGGAGAAGCTGCACTTCATGGGGGCGCTGCCGCGGATCGACGGGTCGAGCTCGGCGCAGGACCTCGCGACGGGCACGGCCGCCTTCGTGGAGGCCGTACGCACCGCCTGGCACGGTCCCGTGGCGCCGGCGGTCCGGCTGCTGCCGCACAAGCTGGCGGCCGACCAGCTGCCGAAGGGCTTCGAGTTCCCGCAGCACGGCATCGCGATCGGCATCGACGAGACGCGCCTGGAGCCGGTGTTCGTCAACTTCGAGACCGACCCGTTCTTCCTCATCTTCGGCGAGAGCGAGTCCGGCAAGACGAACCTGCTGCGCCTGATCGCCAAGCAGATCGGCGAGCGGTACTCCCCCGACGAGGCGAAGCTCGTCGTCGGCGACTACCGCCGGGCACTGCTCGGCAGCCTGCCGGAGGAGCACCTGCTGGAGTACGCACCGATGGCGAGCTCCATGCAGATGCACATGGAGGCGCTCTCCGGGGTGTTCGCGCGGCGCCAGCCGCCGCAGGACGTGACGCCGCAGCAGCTGCGGGACCGCAGCTGGTGGTCGGGGCCGCAGGTCTTCATCATCGTGGACGACTACGACCTGGTGGCGACGAGCGCGGGCAACCCCCTCGCGCCGCTGGCCGAGTTCCTGCCCTTCGCCCGTGACACCGGCGTGCGCTTCATCATCGCCCGCAACAGCGCGGGTGCCTCGCGGTCCATGTACGAGGCGTTCATGCAGCGCATCAAGGAGCTGGGCGCGCAGGGCGTCGTCCTGTCCGGCGACCCGCAGGAGGGCGATCTGCTCGGCAACGTGCGGCCGCGTCCCATGCCGCCGGGCCGGGGTTACTTCGTCTCCCGGCGCGGAGCGGCTTCGCTGGTGCAGACGGGGCGTTTGCCGGAGAGGTGAGGTCCGTCCCTTCCTGAGTACCCGTGGCAGGGCCGCGGCTCCGGTTTCGACACCGGACCGTGACCCTGCCATTGGACGTGAGCACTTCAGAACTGCAAACATCTGATCAACTCAGCGAAGGGGGTACCCGTGTCGTTCGACGACGAGTGGGCGCGGCACAAGGACAACGCGGTGACGCAGCAGGCGGCGGACATGCGGCTGAACCACGTGCCCTTGGACCCGGGCGGCGGCGGAGGCCAGCCCGATCTGGCGACGACGCCCGCCAAGAAGAAGGCGGCGGCGAACACCATCGAGACCCACATCCAGCCGGACCTGAAGTCGGCGGCCGACGCGGCCGACGAGGGCACCACCGGCGCGGTGACGGAGTTCAAGGGCTGGGACACGGCCGCCGGCCTGAAGCAGGCCCACGAGCACTGGGACAGCCAGGTGAAACGCCTCAACGCGCGCCTCGAATCCGAGAAGAGCGCGCTGCGGAACGCCTCGACGCTGTTCAAGAACAACGACCTGACGACGGGGTACAGCTTCACCCCGGTGCAGTCGAAGGTCTCGGGACTCTAGGGGGACGCGATGCCGACGTACCAGGAGATCATGCAGACCGACCTGGGCAAGCTGAACACCGCTGCCGAGGGCTGGAAGAGCATGGCGGAGAAGCTCAAGAAGGTCGAGGACCTCTACGAGAAGGAGGTCCAGGGCGTCGCCACGAACAATCCGCTGTGGACCGGCCAGGCGCAGCAGGTCAGCGCCACGAACTTCGGGATCACCCGCAAGGAGCTCGACTCCGCCCAGAAGGAGGCCCTCGCGATGGAGTCGCTGCTGCGCGACGCCTTCGGCACCTTCACCGAGCTCAAGGGCCGGGTGAAGTCGGCGGTCGACGAGGCGGTCACGGCCGGCATGAAGGTCTCCGAGTACGGCAACGCGAGCTTCGACTTCAGCAAGGTGGACGCGCAGGAGGCCAACGCCATCCGCCACGACCCGGATCTGCGCGAGACGGAGATGTCGTACACGCGCAAGATCAACGACGCGGTCAAGGCGATCACGGAGTACGACGCGGACGTCAAGGTCGCCCTGCTCGCCGCCTCCGGCGCCGACGGCTCCGCGGCGCTCGGCTTCAACTCCAAGCCCGTCAACGACGTGGAGGCCGTCGAGGCGCTCAAGCTCTCGGAGAAGGTCCGCGAGGGCAAGGCGTCCAAGGAGGAGCTGGAGCACTACCGCGACCTGCTGGCGCAGAACTCCAAGGACCCGCACTTCAGCGAGGCCTACCTGGACGGCCTGGGGGCCCAGGACACCCTGAAGATCGCCGACCGGATGAACCTGGCGGCGAACGAGCGGGGCATCTCGGACGCCGAGAAGAAGCTCTACACCTCGATCAACGCGAACCTGGCGGACACGATCGCGTCGGGCACGAAGGACCCCAACAGCTACGCGTACCGGCCGTTCGTGGACGGGATCAAGGAGCTGGGCGGCAAGAACCTCGCGAGCAACACCCAGCCGACGCTCGGGTACCAGATGCTGGCGACGCTGATGAGCCAGGGCGAGCCGAAGGGCTTCGGTAAGGAGTTCCTGAACGAGATCGGCGACGACATGATCTCGATCGAGAAGAAGAAGCCCGAGGTCTGGCTGCACTTCTTCGACGGCCAGCGCCCGAACATCGCGCACGACCCGCTGGACACCGTGCTCAACATCATGAGCAAGGACCCGGCGGACGCGGAGTACTTCCTGGACCCGAAGGCCCCGGGCAACTCCAACGAGCACCTGAAGTTCCTCCTCAGCGACCGCAAGTGGCCGGACCCGCTGATGAACACCCTCTACTCGGCGCCGATGGAGATGGACGACCCGTTCAAGGCCACGGGCCTGGGCAACGCCATCCAGGCGGCGGCGACCGGCCACGCGCCGGGCGAGAAGCTGGGCGAGGTGGGGCTGCACACGGAGGGCCAGGCGCGGGTGATGCAGAACGCGATCCAGATTCTGGACGACGACAAGGGGGGCGCGGAGTTCGACGAGAACCTCGCCAACCTCAAGCAGCCGATGGCCCGGGCCCTCGCCGACTACGTCGCCGACACCCACATCACGCTCAACGGCCAGGAGTCGGAGTACGGCGGAGCCGCCGGCAAGGACGACATCGGCGGCTCCGGGGACAAGGCGCATCTCGCGGTGGGCCAGGAGAGCCTCATCCGGGTCATGCGTGGCATCTCGGACGACGCCCCGTCCTACGCCCTCTTGTACGAGGCCGAACAGGCCTACTCCGCCAAGGAGCTCGCGGAAGCACCGCCGTTCTCGGCCGACCCCAAGCACGGCCAGAGCGCCGAATGGGACCACCGCGCCCGGAACGTCGGCATCGCGATGGGCGCCCTCAACGAGATCGGCGCCGACGTCTACATCGACAAGGGCAAGGACAAGGCGGACTGGGCGGAACAGACCGGCGAGTACTCGGCGATCGCCGGCAACGCGCTCATCGGTGAGATTCCCATCGTCGGCACCGCCGGTGGCGCCCTGATCGACTCGGTCAAGTTCGACTGGGTGAAGGACGTCCAGGACGTCGCGGAGGAGACGGCCCAGAAGGAGGCGGCCGGAGCCTACTCGTCGGGTACGGACGGACTGAACCTCATGTTCGACGAATGGCAGAAGCAGGGGAAGATCGACGAGGGGCCGTTCAATTCGGCCAAGGACGCGGCGAGCGCGGGCCACTCCGACGGCATCGGCGCGGCGAAGAAGTACCTGGGGTGATGATGCACGACTCGCGATGGCGGCGGCTATCGGCCGTCACGGCCCTGTGCGCGCTCGCTCTGACCGCTTGCTCGTCCGGGCCCACGGACACGCCGGAGGACAGGCTGTGCACGGTGCCCGCGGGCTCCCCGGAGGAGAAGTCGCTCCACACGGTCCTCCGGGCGGACACCTTCCGCACCGCCTGGCATCAGCCTCGGGACGCGCGCTTCGTGGAGAAGATGGAGGAGAACCTCCGTCACCTCGCGGACCCCGCTGCCATGTACACCGTCTCGGGGTGCAGCTATGTACCGAAGGGACAGGTGGGCATCGGTCGAGCCACGATCGACTTCGCGTGGGTACCCCTCGACGCGGCGAAGAAGGACCCCGCCTACGGGAGGAAGGACCCCGCCGACAAGGAGTCCCGGACCTACCGCCTGAACGGCGCCACGGGAGTGGCCGACGACGTCTCTGCCGGCCTGTACGTCTCCTGCGTACTGCCCGGTGAGCTGAAGGAGCCCTCGAAGAGGGTCCTCCTTCATGCGGACTCCACGTACACCGGGAATCTGGGCCCCGTCCACGACCACGGCACCCAGGACCAGCAGATGGACTTCGTCTACCGCATGGCGCGCAAGGCCACGGAGGTCCTCGGCTGCGAGAACAGGCCGTTGGAGAAGGAACCGGTCGTAAAGCCGGTCCCGTCCGGAGCGTCCGCCTCATGAGGATCGACTCCGGGCGCGGTTCCCTCCCGTGGCGGCTGCTCGCCGCCGTGGGGGCGTGTGTGGTCACCCTGACCGCCTGTGGCTCCTCCGAGGAGCCGTCGGCGGAGCTCGCCGACGACTTCCTGTGCGCCATGGAGGCGAAGTCGCCCGAGCACGAGCAGCTGCTGCGGATCATGCGGGCGGACAGCTACACGTCCCAGGTCGACCACCGGGCAGCCCGCTTCGTCGAGGGCATGCAGATCAATCTGCGCGGTGAGCCCGAGTACCGGGTCACGCCCTCGATCCGTGCGTGCGTCTTCTTCCGCAACAACGGACGCGAGGCCGGTCAGACGACCCTCACGTACACGTGGGCACCCCCCGCCGACGTGGAGAAGCCCGGCGGCCCGGCCGGGACCCGGCGCTACCGGCTCAACGGCGCGAGGGGGACGTCCGAGGACACCGCGACGAGTCTCTTCGTACGGTGTGACCTGCCCGGCGACCTGGAGGAACCGTCGAAGAAGATGCTCCTCCGGGCGGACGCCTCGTTCACCCTCAACCCGGGCGCCGTCAAGGACCACGGCACCCAGGACCAGCAGATGTCCTGGCTCTACCTGATGACCCGCCGGACCACGGAGGCCCTCGGCTGTGCGAACGAGCCGTTGGCCGAGGACCCCGTCGTAAAGCCCCTCACCGAAGGCACCCCCTCATGAAGATCCGCACGAAGCACATCACCGCGGGCGCCCTGGGTGCCGTTCTCCTGGCCTCTCTGGTGGGCTGCGGGAACGGCGGCACGGACGCCGGCGGGTCGCTGAGCCTCGACCGGCTGGTCGAGATCGCCGAGAAGGTGGGCAAGGACGGCACGGACACCTGCCCGCTGCCGTACGACCCCGCGAAGGCCGCCGAGGCGGCGAAGCTGGGCCAGGACATCGAGCCGGGACCTGCGGAGGCAGGCTCCGACAAGCCCGCCGCCACGGCAGAGGGCGGGAAGACGACCGATCCGCAGTCGCCCTACGCAGGCAAGGCCGGTGCGTGGGTCACGTGCTCCTACCACGTGGGCGGGGAGGACCTGGTCGTCCACGCCGCCGGTGCGGAAGCGGGGCAGGCGGTCAGCCTCATGCTGCCCACCATGCAGGCCGCCGCCGGTATGAGCGTCGACGAGACGAAGGCTTACTGGGAGAAGACGTCCAAGGCGAAGTCCGGGGAGCCGGTACCGAGCACGAGCGGGAACATCGCGACTGTGCCCCTCGGTTCCGGCGGCAAGGGCGACGTCGCGCTGCTGCTGACGGCCGGAGAGTCCGGGAAGACCTCGCTCAAGCCCGAGCAGGTGACGGAGCTCGCGAAGGCCTTCGCCGCCCAGGCCAAGTGATCCGGCGGGGGTGATTCCGGGGATCCGGCTGACAGCCGGGTCCCCTGGCACCCATCATTGACCTGCAACGACGCGCGTTCGACCGCCGTATGAAGGAGCACAGCCAGATGGGCACTCAGCAGGAGAAGGACGAGCTGTACGCGCTCGACATCAGCGGCGTCGAGTGGGAGGGTGCCCCCGGCACCAGCCCCGACGAGGAGCGCGTGGAGATCGCCCACCTGCCGGGCGGCGCCGTCGCGATGCGCTCCTCCCTCGACCACGGCACCGTGCTGCGGTACACGAAGGCCGAGTGGGACGCGTTCGTCCTCGGCGCCAGGGACGGCGAGTTCGACCTGCGGCCGCGGTAGCGGCGACGGCGACCGGACGGACGAGAAGGGGCCCGCTCCCAAAGGAGCGGGCCCCTTCTCAGGTACCCGTTGTACGGCCCGAAAGGTCAGAAGGACTCGGTGAACAGACGCGAGGCCTTGACGTCGGTCGAGCGGTAGTTGTCCTTGCCCTGCTCGACGATCTTGGCCGTCTTCTCGAGACGGTCCTTCATGTCCTCGGCGCGCTTCTTGTACTTGCCCTGGAGGATCTCGTACTCACGGTGGGCGTCACCGTCCCAGGTGTCCGTGACGACGCGCAGGGCGGCGTCCATCTCCTGGATGTCCTTAATGATGTTCTGCGAGACCGTACGGATGCGGTTCGCCATCTCCTGGACGCTCTCGTACCGGACCTTGGTCCCGGCGTTGTCGACAGACATGCGATCCCCCTTGTCGTCAGATGTTGTTGAGCGAGCTGTGGTTGACGGCGGCGAAGGTGGCACGCACCTCGTCGTCGTTGGCGTTGCTGAGGTTCTTCGTCTCGCCGACGGCGTGGAGCAGCACGTTCAGGAGGCGACGGATGGTGTCGTGGTCCTCGTTGAGGAGCGTCTGGGCCGTCTTGAAGCCTCCGGCACCGACACCGGTCCAGCCGGCGCTGCACGTCTCGAGGATGTTGGCGAGCTCACGCGCCTGCTTGGAGACCGCCTCGCCGGTCTCCACGATCTTGTTCTTCGCCTTGACGATCGGATCGTCTGCGAGTCCGAACCCACCTGCGGGAGTGCCCATTGTGAAGCTCCTCGTTGTTGTCGATGGCGTGTTTCATGCGTCTGTCGACGCTCTCCTGCGTACTCCCGCCGCTACGACGAGGCCGATGACGGCGACGACGGCGACGGCACTCGCGGCGATGGCCCACAGCGGGAATCCGCTGTCGTCGGAGCCTGCGGCCCGGCCCGTGTCCTCGGCCTGGTCGCTACCGCTTGCCCCCGTGTTGTCAGGAGAGGGGGAGGTCTGGGGTGTTGCCGGTGTCGCGCTCGCCTTCTGGGCGGCGAGCAGCGGATTGACGTCGGGTGCGCCCGGGTTGCCCTTGCCTTCGAGCAGGACCTGCGCGGGGCGCACCGAGCCGTAACCGATGTACTTGCTGGGCACCGGGCCGTTGTGGCCGGCGGTCTCCATCATGACCCGGAGGACCTGGTTACCGGTCCAGTCCGGGTGAGCGGACCAGATGAGGGCGGCGGTGCCGGAGGCGATGGCGGTGGCGTGACTGGTGCCCTCGAAAGCGCAATATTTGGCTTTGTCTTCTCTACAGCGCCCCGGCATTTCCACACCCGGCGCAGCGAGAGCCAGGTGAGGGCCGTACTCGGAGAACTTGGCAACCTTGCCCTTGGTGTCCAGAGCCCCAACAGCCACCACCCCTGGCAACACTGCAGGATAGTCCCCGTTGGTCTCAACGCCGGCGTTACCGGAAGCTGCGAAAACCAGTGCTCCCTTGCTGAGCGCGTAGTCCACGGCACCCTGCCACTCACGAATGTCCGCTCCCCGGGCGGGACCACCACCGGAAACGTTGATCACGCGAGCGCCATTGTCCGCGGCGTAACGAACCCCCTTGATCAGAGGGCCAGGGCCAAAGGCCGCGAAGC
Organism: Streptomyces sp. NPDC048018; assembly: GCF_043202995.1. NCBI lineage: Bacteria > Bacillati > Actinomycetota > Actinomycetes > Kitasatosporales > Streptomycetaceae > Streptomyces > Streptomyces sp. NPDC048018. The sequence continues at coordinate 581,889 of NZ_JBIDBK010000006.1, read as the reverse complement.
TGTTTGCCCTAATGGGGAGGATTGTCGCGCCTGGCGCGATGCCCTTGACGCCGCCCCCTGCCCCACTGCCAGCGATGGCGATGGCCATGTTCGTGCCATGTCGGTCCGTGTCTCTGTCGTCCACACGGCCTGGCCCCCCCGCAGCATCGTAGAAGTTGCGGCCCGGAAGTACCTTTCCCCGCAGCTCTGACACCGTTGAGTCCACGCCTGTGTCAATCACGGCCACGGTGACGCCCTTGCCCGTGGCCACCTTCCACAGCTCGTCGGCCTTCATCGCGTCCAGGTACCACTGGCGCGACCGCATGTCGTCCGCCTGGGCGGCCGGCGCCGCGACGGTCCACGTCGCGACGACGGCGGCCATGGCGCCGAGCAGGCCGGCCGCGCGACGGCGGGCGACACGGGTGAGGGGGGACATCAGGCGAGTGCTCCTAGTCGATGACGGGCGGGACGATCTGGCGCTGCCCCGAGGTCCACGTCTCTTCGTCCTCGGACAGGTAGTCGGGACGGTGGCGCGGCTGCTGCCGCTCCTCCTCGCCCGGCTGCGTCGAAGCCGGAGGACGCACGAGGCCCGAACCACCCTGGGTGAAGGCCGAGCGTCCATTCACACCGGACGCGGAGGGAGCGCCGACGGTTCCGCCGGGCTGGCTCGCCAGGCGACGTCCGCCATAGCCCTGGCCGCCGTTCGGCGCGCCGTGCATACCGCCGCCCTGACCGTGCATGCCGCCCGCGCCGCGGCCGTACGGAGAGGTGCCCTTCTCCTCGCCGATCACGGTGCCCATGGGCATCCGCCCCATCTGCTGGCCCATCACGGAGCGGCCGGGCACCTGACGGCCTCCCGTGATGCCCTCCTGCCGGCCCAGCGGACCCAGCGTGCTCGGGCCGGGCAGTCCAGTCCGCGTCGCGGGGCTCGGCAGGCCCGTGACGGGCGTGCGAGGCGGCTGGTAAGTGCCCTGCTGGCCCAGCGGGGGAACCGTGGGCGGCAGCGGAAGCGGCACCGGCTGGTGGGTCGCCGGCGGAGGCGTGGTCGTGACGACCGGGGGCTGCACGGGCGGCCGGATCGTGGTCTCCGGCGGCGTCTTCACGGAGTCCAGGTTGGTGTCGACCTCGGTGTCCGGGCGGGTCGGCGGGGTGGGCGGGGTCGACGGCGGGGTGACGTGGTCACGGATCGTCCGGTCAGTGCCGCCCGGGTCCGTCTCCTGGGCACGCTGGAGGGTCGTGTGACCTGTCTGCGTGGTACCGGTACCAGTGCTGGAGTGCGTCCCGGACCCGGTGCCAGTACCCGTTCCGTACTCTCGCTCGGCAGCGTAGCTGGGGTCACCCATCGCCTGAAACTCCGGCTGCCGCTCAGACGTGATCCGCGTCTTCGACGTGTCGTAGAACGACGACAGCCGCTCCATCGCGCTGATCGCTTCCTGGAGTTTCGGGCCGGTCTCCGCCGCCAGGCGGGCCTTCTCCTTCTCCGGGTCCGCGAAGCACATGCCCGCCGGCTTCGGCACGGAGGTCTGCGCGGTCTTGAGCGCCCCGCCCGCGTGCTTCATCTGCTCGGACACGACCTTGGTGAAGTCACCGAGGACGAGCGTCTCCGAGACCATGCCGGCGCCCCACTTGCGGAAGGCCTCTCCGCCCTCGCCCTCCCACTGGACGCGGGAGATGTAGTGCCGCAGGTCCTTGGCGATGCTCATGATCTTCGGCACGGCGGCCGCCAGCGCGTCGCCGGCGCCCGTGATGTCGTCGGGCTTGGCGGACGCGATCATCGCGTACAGGGCGTCCAGCGACTTGCCCTCGAACTCTCCAGACATGCTGTTTCACTCCCCCGCTTAGCTGAATCCGCCGGAATCGCCGGTGTCGGTCGTCGGCTTGGCCGCCGCCTCCCCGGGCTTGGGCGCAGCGTGACTCTCGTCGCTACTGTGCTTCTTGTAGTCGGCCTCAGTGCTCTTCTGAATCGCTTTGTAGCGCTCCAGCTGCTCTTGATCGACGCCCGTGTACCCCTTGTCGGCGATCTGCGCGCGGATGCCCATCGCCTCGATGGTCTCGCCGAAGATCTTCGTCAGCTCTTCGAGTCGCGTGCGCACCTTCTCGTACGCCCCGTGCAGCTCGCCGGCCGCGGCGAAGCCCGTGCCGTACGAGGATTCCGTGACCTTCTGCTCGCCGATCTTCTTGTGCTCGGCGGGCGAGCCCTTCAAGTCGTCGACGATCTTCTGCATACGCGTCTGGAAGGTCTGGAGCGTCACGTCCTCGACTTCCAGGTCCTTCTTGCCGCCGTCCCCGTTCGGCCCTGCCACTTCAGTTCCCCCTCGTCACATGCACGAACTCGCCCACTCTAACGACTCGGTACGACAGTTCCAACTGCAAAGCTACCTAGGTATTCCTACTCATTCGACGGGGCGTCAGGCGATCCGGCGGCGGCGCCTGCCGTCGCGGATCACCACTGCCGTGCCGGCGACCACCGCGACCAGGACCACCCCGATCCCCAGCGCGTACGTGGCCAGGCGTTCGTCGCGCTCCTGGGGGGTCTCCGAGCTCGCCATGTGGGCCGGCTCCGGGGCCGGGGCCTTCGGCGGGCCGGGGTCCGGGGTGGGGCCCGTCAGGGGCGGTACGGGGCCGTCGGCCAGCGCCCGTACCGGGTCGACCACGCCCCAACCCACGTGATTGTCATGTCCGTTGATGGAGCGGATGGCGGTCTGCTCGATCCTGGTCACGATCTGGGCCGGCTTCCACTCCGGGTACTTGGCCTTCAGCAGGGCCGCCACGCCCGCCACGTAGGGGGCCGAGAAGCTGGTGCCGTTGTCCACGCACTGGCCGCCGCCCGGGACCGTGGAGACGATGTCCACACCGGGGGCGGCGACGCCGACGAAGGTGCCCGACTGGGAGAAGGCCGCACGTTCGTTGTTGCGGTCGGAGCTCGCCACGGCCAGGACGCCCGGGAAGGCCGCCGGGTAGGTGTTCTTCAGTTTGCCGTCCATGCCGTCGTTGCCCGCCGAGGCGACGACCACCGCGCCCGCGTCGATCGCCTGGGCCACCGCCTTGCCCAGCGAGGAGTCCTCACTGAGGGGCTGGGTGGTGTCCTGCGAGATGTTGATGACGTCCGCGCCCTTGGCGAGCGCGTGCTTGATGGCCTCGGCCATCGAGTCGGACTTGCCGCTGTTCTTCTCGTCGTTCTGGCGGATCGGGATGATCGTCGCCTCGGGCGCCAGGCCCACGAAGCCGGTGCCCTTGCGGGGCCGGGCGGCGATGATGCCGGCGACCTTGGTGCCGTGGCCGACCAGGTCGACGGTGCCGTCGGTCTTGCCGCGCTGGTCGTTTCCGCTGCCCGGGTTCTCCTTCTCGGGCTTCAGGTAGTCCTTGCCCGCCGTGGCGTCGACCGCGGTCTTCAGCTGCGGGTTGACGTCGTCGACGCCGGTGTCGATGACGGCGACACGGACGCCCTTGCCCTTGGTGTCCTGCCACAGCTCGTCGAGCAGCACCCGCTGGAGCGACCAGGGGATGCCCTCGATCTGCTCCTTCATCGGGAATGTGCACTCGCCACTGCCGTCGATGTCGACCGGGCCCGGGCTCTTCGCGGGCCGGGCGGGTGCCGCGGCCGCCGGGGACGCCGCCAGCAGAGCCGTCAGGGTCGCGGCCGCCAGCAGCGCCGCGCTCCTGCGTGTCGGTGTCGTCACCTCTGCCGCCCCCTCACGAACCCTGCGGCTGGCGCGCGCTGTTGGTGTCCAGGCGCGGGCCCTTGGACAGGAACTCCGACCATTCCATCGGGACGAGGACCGGGACGACCTTCTCGTAGCCGAGGCGCTTCTGGGCGTCGCTGGGCTCCGGGCGTCCGTCCGGCTGCTTCTGCTCCCCGGCGCCGATCTCCGAACGCCCCGAGTCGCTGTCGCCGTTGGCCTGCACCGCGTAGCGCAGGCCGGTGTCGGTGACGAGGAAGAGCGAGCCGTCGGGCCGGGACTGCCTGCCCTGGGTCTGGGTGTAGAGCAGGCCGGTGCCGGGGGTGACGTACGTGCTGGTGCCGCCGGCCGTGATGTCGGCCGGGTACTTCGGGCCGGCCCAGGTCGACAGGGTCGTCTCGCCCTTCTCGCCGACCTTCTCCAGGACCGAGCAGATGGTGTCGCGGGCGCCCGAGCCGCCGACGGAGTTGATCTGGGTGGACTTGCGCTCGGGCCAGCGGCGCGTGCCCTCGAAGACCTCGGGGGCGGCGCTCGCGACGGCCTGCAGGTCCACGGGGCTCGGCTTGCCGTCCATGCCGAGGCCCACGGCCTTCGGGGAGTTGATGAGCAGCCAGGCGGTGAAGTCGGACACCGGCTGCACCTTGCCCTGGAGCACCACGTAGTGCTGGGGGCCGGAGCCGGTCTGGGCGAGCAGCACCATGCCCACCCGGTCCTCGGTGTCGCTGAGTTCGGCGCTCGCGCCGGCCTTGGTGCCGACGAGGCCGGGGACCGTCGGGAAGTCGACGGGGTCGCCCGTCTTCAGGGTGGCCAGCCAGTCGTCGGTGACCTGCTGGGGCCGGCGGTTGACGCCGAAGAGGGCCGTGGTGAGGTTCGGGGACTTCTCGTCGACGAGGTACTTGGTGCCGGTGTGGTCGACGAGGTACTGGGCGCTGTCCTTCTGCCCCTTGACGTACAGGATCTGGCCGGGGCCCAGCTTGCTCTTGTCGTCGGTCCGGCCGAAGTCCCGCTTGGCGAACAGGAACGTCGCCTTCTGGACGCTGCCGCCGCTGCCGCCGCCGGGCTGTTCGCACACGGCCCAGCGCTTCTGCTCGCCCGCGTCGTCGGCGCCGGGGAGCCGGTCGGGGGCGTACGGGATGCCGAGGATGGGGCCGCGCGGCGGCTTGCCCTCGTCCAGGGTCTTGTCGTCGACCTGGATGACCTGGAAGTCGTCCGGGTTGAGCAGGAGCCGGGCGGAGGCCAGGTTGAGCACCGGGTGGAGCAGGGTCTTCCTGTCCTTGCCCTTTCCGGTGGTGAGGACCACGTAGCGGGTGGTGGACTGCTTGCCGACGATCACCTTCTTGCCGGGCTCGTCCCAGCCCTTGGGCGCGGTCGGCTTGAACATGCCCCACGCGCCGAAGCCCGCGATCACCAAGGCGCCGATGACCAGGCCGGGAACGACCGCGCGCAGCGGCTTGGGCGCCCCCTCCTCCGTACCCGAGGGAGTGGGTTGGAGGAATGCCGCGACCGTGCGCTTCTTCGCAAAGGTGTACGCGTTGAGCTCGTCCCGCCGTGATGCCATGAGTCCCCATTTTCGTCTGGCGCAGTCTTCGCTCGGGAGTTCCGGGGAGCATGGCGCCCGGCCCCCGGCCTGTCGGACCGGCCCCCTACTATGCCTGCTGTCCACCGGTGCGCGTGGGGCGGGTAGGGTGATCCAGCCGCCAAAGGCCTGGCGGGCCACGGTGATCGGGACGAATTGAGGGGGATTCTCCATCATGGCTTCCGCGACGCGGACGCGGCCCAGGGCGGCCGCGGCGCCTTCCGCACCCTCCGTCTCCCCCTCCTCGGGGCCCGATTCGTCTGTTCCGTCCTCGGTCTCCCCGAGGCTGCAGGCACGTCCGGGACACTTCGGTTCGTTCCGATTGCAACAACTCGTGCTGATCGAGGTGGCGGCGGCGCTGCTGCTCGTCGCCGCGGTCGTCGACAAGCTGATGCTCGTTCCGGCCGGTGTGGCGGCGGCGCTGCTCGTCCTGCTCGCGGTGGTGCGCCGGCACCGGCGTTCGCTCCCCGAGTGGCTCGCCACCTTCTTCGCGCTGCGCGCCCGCACCCGGCGCGCCGCCTCCACCACCGTGCCGGAGGGTACGGAGCCGGGGCTCGCCCCGCTCGTGGAGTGCGACCCGGCGCTGCGCACGTACGCGTACAGCGACCGCGACCGGCGCCCGATCGGGATGATCGGTGACGGCACCTTCCTCACCGCGGTCGTCCGCGTCGAGTCCGAGGCCACGGCGCTGCGCCCCGACCGTGGCGCGCGCCCGCTGCCCGTGGCGCTGATCCAGGACGTCCTCTCGGTGGACGGCATCCGGCTGGAGTCCGCGCAGGTCGTGCAGCACACCCAGCCGGCGCCCGCCCCGCACCTGCCCGCGCAGTCGATGGCGGCCCGCAACTACGGCCCCCTGCAGGCGCAGACGGGTTCGCCCGCGCTCAGGATCACCTGGGTCGCGCTCAAGCTCGACCCCGAGCTGTGCCCCGAGGCGGTCGAGGCGCGCGGCGGCGGTCTCGAGGGCGCGCAGAAGTGCGTCGTACGGGCGGCGGACCAGCTGGCGAGCCGGCTCGCGGGCGCCGGGTTCCGGGCGACGGTCCTCACCGAGCAGGAGCTCACCTCGGCGCTCGCCACCTCGACGTGCGCGAGCCCGATGGCGATCGCGCAGGCGGGCCGGGGGCAGGCGCAGGGGCGCCGCACCCAGGAGACGGCCCGCACCTGGCGGGTCGACGACCGCCGGCACACGACCTACTGGGTGGGCCGCTGGCCCCAGTTGGGCGGGGCGGGCGGCGCGGGGGCGTCGATGCCGCAGCTGGTGGCGCTGCTCACGTCGCTGCCGGCGCTCGCGACGACCTTCAGCCTGACCCTGAGCGGCGGCGACCGCCAGGAGGCGACGATCACCGGACATGTACGGATCACCGGGCGCAGCGACGAGGAGCTGGTGGCGGCCCGGCACGAACTGGAGCGCGCGGCGCGCGGCGTGAAGACGGGGCTGGTGCGGCTCGACCGCGAACAGGGTCCGGGCATGCTGGCGACGCTGCCGCTGGGGGGTGCGCGCTGATGACGATTCCCACGGGGGCGGTGAACCCGGCCGGGCCGGGCGGTCAGGCGGGCCAGGGAGGCCATGCCGGTTCCGCCGGGGCGGGGTATCCGGGCATGGGACCCGGTGCGGGCGGTCCCGCGACGAGCGGGGGTACCGCGCCGGTGGGCGCGGCGGCCGGTGGACCGGCGCCGGGTGGCGCCGCGCCCTTCGCTCCCGCGGCCCCCGGCGGCGTGAGCGGTGGGGTTCCCGGGCGGCGGGCCGCCGTGCGCGCCGCCGACGGCGGACGCGGCACCAGGCGGGCGGGGCGGGGCTCGAAGCCCCGGTTCGGCTTCGGGCTGATCGGCCCGCGCCGTGACCGCCACTCCGTGCCCGTCGACCAACTCGCGGCTCTGGCGCTTCCGTTGGGCGACGACGGCGTCGTCGTCGGGGTGGACGCCGAGGGCCGGCCGGCCGTGCTCGGCATCAACCGGCCGAGCCCGTACGACGTCACGCTCATCGGGGGCCTGTGGACCGCGCAGGTCCTCGCGCTGCGCGCGGCCGCCACCGGTGCCCGGGTGGCGGTCGAGACCGGCCGCGCCCCGGCCTGGACGGCGCTCGCCCAGGCGGCCGGCGGCGGCCAGCCCTGCATCACGCTGCACGACGTGGGCCGCGTGCCGCCGCAGGGCGCGTCCGCGGGCAGCCCGGTGGTCGTCGTCCGCGACTGCGGCATGCGGCCGCCGCGCGGCCGCGTGGTGTCCGGCCCCTGGCAGTCGGTCGTCACGCTCCTCCCCTATCTGAGCCCGGTGGCGCCGCGCCTGCTGGAGAAGTCCTCGCTCGTCGGCGTGCAGCGGGTGTCCCCCGACGAGGCCGCCCAGATCGGCCGCATCATGGGGCTCCAGCGCGCGGAGTGGGAGGCGCTGTCGACACTGGCCGACGGGGTGACCCTCTGGTGCACCCCGAGCGACCGGCAGTTCGTGATGACGCAGGCCACGGACGCCGAGACGGGACTGCTGGGCGGCGCCCGCCGGATGGACTGAGGGGAACGACGCTGCGGGAAATCACCGAACCTGTCCGGTTTCGGACGGGTTTGGAGCACGGGGGGTCTCACTCTCCGGTACCCGCGGGTCACTTGGGGGACGCCACCCGTCCCCACGGCGGGCAGCGGCGGGCCGTCGGCCCTGCCCGACCGACACGGTTGGCGTTTAGGGTGGGATGTGCCCGCCCACGACTGCACAAGGGTGCGCGACCACACCAGGAGGCAAAGTGAACCGCGATCGGGACGAGAGCCACGGGGGCTGGAACCCACCCGTCGACGATCAGTCCGACGCAGATCCCGCCGAGATGACGGGTGAGTTCACCATCGACTACACCCCTCCGGCCTGGTACACGCAGAACGCTTCCGGCGCCACGAGCGGCGGGGCGCCCACACCCCCGCCGCCGACCGGCGCTCCGGTCGCCGTTCCGGGCCTGCCGGCGAGCGGCGGATTCGAGCCGAGCTGGGGCGCCCCGGCACCGCCCCCGGCCATGCCCGCGGAGCAGGTCCCGACGGCCCCTGCGGCTCCGGCACCCGCCGCCCCGGCCGTGCCGTTCGGCGGCGGGGACGTGGAGAGCGGGGCGACCATGCGCTTCTCCCCCGCCGCGCTGAAGCGGGAGATGGCGGAGCTGGCGGAGCAGCAGACGCCCCCGGGCGACGCCCCGGCGGCGCCTGTCGCGCCCACCGAGCACCCCGCACCCGCCGTCGCGCCCGCCGAGCGCCCCGCACCCGCCCCGGCGCCCCTGCCCGCCTCGGCCCCCGCGCCGCTGGACACGGCCGGCGCCACCGCGTCGGCGGGCGAGCCCACCGGGACGTCCGGCGCGGAGGCCTCCGCCGCCGCCCCGCACCCGTCCGCCGAGGACGGGACCCACGCCGCGGACTCCGGCACCGGACCCGCATCCGCCTCCCCCGCGGCCGACGACGTGTCCGACGTGACCCCCGCACCGCGCTCCGGCGCCGAGGACGGCGACGCCACGCCGTCCGCCGACGGGGAGGGCGCTCCCCCGCCCGTCCTCGCGGCCGACGGCACGGACGACCCGGCCGACGGCGCGACCGCCGAGGCCACGGGCACGGACGCCGCCACGCCGGGCACGCCCGACAGCGGCCGGGCCGAGGCCGTCGCCACACCGGATCCCGTCGCGGACCCGGCGCCGGACGCCGCGCCCGCGGCGCTCGCCCCGGCCGCCCCCCTGCCCGGCTCCGACGCGGGCTCCGACCCGGCCGTCCCGCCCGCGCCCGGTGACGACACCGCCGACGCCGGGCCGAACGCACCCGCGGCGCCCGCCGAGGAGCCGCGGGACGCCATGCCCGGCGCCCTGCCGCCCGTGGGCGGGCCGGTCCCCGCACAGGGGGCCGGACTGCCGCCGCTGCCGCCGTCGTTCCAGCCGGCGACGCCCGCGCCGGCGCAGCAGTGGCCCGCCCAGGCGGCCCCGGGCGACCAGCCGCTGCCGCAGGCCGCACCGCTGCCCCCCACCGGGTCCTGGCCCGCGCCCGGGACGCCCGGTGCCCCCGGTCCCGTACCGCCGCAGGTTCCCCAGCCGCCGCAGGGCGGCTACGGCTTCCCGCACCCCGGCCAGGCGGCCCAGCCCGGTCAGCCGGGTCACCCGCCCGTGCCCCCGCAGGGCGCGTACGGCTTCCCGCACCCCGGCCAGGCGGCCCACCCCGGCCAGGCTCCCGTGCCCCCGCCGGCCGGCTACGGCTTCCCCCACCCGGGACAGCCGGGACAGCCGGGACCGGGGCAGCCCGCCCAGCAGCCGGTGCCGCCCCAGGACGGATACGGATTCCCCCAGCCCGGCCAGCCCGCCCAGCCCGGCCAGCCCGGTCAGCCCGGTCACCCGCCCGTGCCCCCGCAGGGCGGCTACGGCTTCCCGCACCCCGGCCAGGCGGCCCAGCCCGGTCAGCCGCTGCCGCCGCACGGCGCCCCGGCCCCCGTACCTCCGCAGGGTGCCCAGCCGCCGCAGGCCGGCTACGGATTCCCGCAGCCGGGACAGCCGGGTCAGCCGCCCGTCGCGCCCACCGGCCCGGTCGGCCCCGCCGGCCCCGTCGACCCGCGCACGGGCGCGGCCTGGCCCTCCGCCGTGACGCACGACCAGCGGGAGCGGTCGGTGCCGGGCGCGCCGCTCGGGTACACGGCGGCCGTCGAGCTGTCCTCCGACCGGCTGCTGCGCAACAACAAGCAGAAGGCCAAGTCCAGCCGGAATCCCGGTGCTTCGGCGCGCTTCAAGCTGGGCGGCAAGAAGGAGGAGGCGGAGCGGCAGCGGAAGCTGGAGCTGATCCGTACGCCGGTCCTCTCCTGCTATCGGATCGCGGTCATCTCCCTCAAGGGCGGTGTCGGCAAGACCACGACGACCACCGCCCTGGGCGCGACCCTGGCCACCGAGCGGCAGGACAAGATCCTGGCGATCGACGCCAACCCCGACGCCGGCACACTCGGCCGCCGGGTGCGGCGCGAGACCGGGGCGACCATCCGCGACCTGGTGCAGGCGATCCCGTACCTGAACTCGTACATGGACATCCGCCGGTTCACCTCGCAGGCGCCGTCCGGTCTGGAGATCCTCGCCAACGACGTGGACCCGGCCGTCTCGACGACCTTCAACGACGAGGACTACCGGCGGGCGATCGACGTCCTGGGCAAGCAGTACCCGGTCATCCTGACGGACTCGGGCACCGGTCTGCTCTACAGCGCGATGCGCGGGGTGCTCGACCTGGCCGACCAGCTGATCATCATCTCCACGCCGTCCGTGGACGGCGCCTCCAGTGCCTCGACGACGCTCGACTGGCTGTCGGCGCACGGGTACGCGGAGCTGGTGCAGCGGTCGATCACCGTCATCTCCGGCGTGCGCGAGACCGGCAAGATGATCAAGGTCGAGGACATCGTCCAGCACTTCCAGACGCGCTGCCGCGGCGTGGTCGTGGTGCCCTTCGACGAGCACCTGGCGGCGGGCGCCGAGGTCGACCTCGACATGATGCGGCCGAAGACCCGCGAGGCGTACTTCAACCTGTCGGCGATGGTGGCCGAGGACTTCGTCCGCGCGCAGCAGGCGCAGGGCCTGTGGACCGCGGACGGCCAGAGCGCGCTGCCCCCGCACATGGCCCCGCCCATGCCGGGCCAGGCGATGCCCGGCCAGCCGATGCCGGGACAGCCGGCGCCGGGGCAACCCCAGCCCGGTCAGCCCTACGCCCCTCAGCCGCCGGCTCCCGGCCAGCCCTACCCGCCGCAGCCCTACCCCGGGCAGCCGGCCCCCGGGCAGCCCGCCTCCGGACAGCCGGCGCCGGGCGGGCCGTACCCGCAGCAGCCCTACCCGCCGCAGCCGGCACCGGGTCAGCCGGGTCAGCCGGGTCAGCCGTACGGAGCACAGCCCGCGCCCGGACATCCGTACGGGGCGCAGCCCGGTCAGCCGGGTGTGCCGCAGGGCTGGCAGCAGCCCCCGGCGCAGCCGCTGCCGCCGCAGGCGGATCCGCAGGGCCAGGGACAGGGACAGGTCCCGCCGCCCAACTGGCAGCAGCAGGCCCCGCAGCAGCCTCCGCAGGCTCCGCCAGCCCCTCAGCAGTAAGGCGTCACAGGAGTAGACCAATGAGGCCCCGTACCGGTGTTCCGGTACGGGGCCTTTCGGCATTCCCGCAGCCCACACGGTGTTTGAGACATCGTTGACGACGGCAGACCACCGCTGATACACCTTCGCTTCATCCATCGTCAGCCCAAGATCCACGGCAGCTCACCGGCGCACGCATCCCCGACGCGAGGTCACGTCCCATGGTCATGGTCACGAAGGCTCCACCCCGTCCGGCACCCACCCACAGAGCCCTCCGCCTGCTCGCCGCGGCGGGCGTCACGGCCGCCTCGCTCGTGGCCGCCCCGCAGGCCCGGGCGGTGGAAGCCAAGGCGGACGGCGGCACGACGCTCACGGTCGCGGTCTCGCAGAGCATCGACTCGCTCTCGCCGTTCCTCGCCCAGAAGCTCGTCTCCACCAGCATCCACCGGCTGGCGTACGAGTACCTCACGAACTACGACGCGAAGGACGCGCACCCGGTCCCGGGCCTCGCGACCGCCTGGAAGTCCTCGCCGGACAAGCTCACCTGGACGTACACGATCCGCAAGGACTCGCTGTGGTCCGACGGGCGGCCGGCCACCGCGGAGGACGCGGCCTGGACCTTCACCAAGATGATGACCGACCCGAACGCGGCCACCGCCAACGGCAGCTTCACGGCCAACTTCAAGAAGGTCACCGCACCCGACCCGCAGACCCTGGTCATCGAGCTGAAGAAGCCGCAGGCGACGATGACGGCGCTCGACGTGCCGATCGTGCCCAAGCACGTCTGGGAGAAGGTCGGCGACTTCTCCAAGTTCAACAACGACCAGAAGTTCCCGATCGTGGGCAACGGCCCCTTCGTCATCACCGACTTCAAGGTCGACCAGTACATCAAGCTGAAGCCGAACAAGACGTTCTGGCGGGGGGCGCCCAAGTTCGACGAGCTGGTCTTCAAGTACTACAAGGACGGTGACGCGGCCGTCGCCGCCCTCCAGAAGGGTGAGGTGTCCTTCGTCCCGAACCTGACGCCCGCCCAGGCCGCCGCCCTGAAGACCCAGAAGAACATCAAGGTCAACGACGCGCCGGGCCGGCGCTTCTTCGCCCTCGCCACCAATCCCGGCGCCCGCGCCAAGGACGGCAGGACCTTCGGCAACGGGAACAAGGCGCTGCTCGACCCCGAGGTGCGCAAGGCGCTCTTCCTCGCCGTCGACCGCGCCACGCTGGTCGACAAGGTCTACCAGGGCCACGCCGTCGAGGGCGAGGGCTACATCCCGCCGCGCTTCGGCTCGTACTTCTGGCAGCCGGACGGCACCCAGAAGCGCACCTACGACCCCGCGCGGGCCGCGCAGGTCCTGGACGCGGCCGGGTACCGCAAGAACGCCGAGGGCAAGCGGGTCGGGAAGGACGGGCGGGCGCTGGACTTCCGCATCCTGTGCCACGCCACCGATCCCAACGACAAGGCGATCGGCAAGTACCTCCAGGAGTGGTGGGGCAAGCTCGGCATCGGGCTGAAGGTCGAGTGTCTCGACAGCGTCTCGGACCCGTGGGTGAAGGGCGACTACGACCTCGCCTTCGACGGCTGGTCGGTCAACCCGGACCCGGACTACGTGCTGTCCATCCACACCTGCGGCACGCTGCCCGCCACCCCCAAGGACACCGGCGCCACCGACAACTTCATCTGCGACCCGCGCTTCGACGCGCTGTACGCCCAGCAGTCGGTGGAGTACGACGCCGGTAAGCGCGCCGCCCTGGTCAAGCAGATGCAGTCGCGGCTGTACGACACCGGGTACATGAACGTCATCGCGTATCCGAACGCCCTGGAGGCCTACCGCACCGACCAGATCGGCAGCATCACGACGATGCCCGAGGCGGGCGGCAACCTCTACGGCCAGGACGGCTACTGGAGCTGGTGGTCGGCCGTGCCGGCCGCGCAGGCCGCCGGCGCGGAGTCGGACGACGGCGGCTCGTCCGCCGGCCTGGCCGTCGGGATCGGTGCCGCCGTCGTGGTCGTCGCCGGCGCCGGGGTCTTCCTGATGATGCGCCGCCGCTCCACCGCCGACGACCGCGAGTAGCCCCGTGACGAGCGCAAGCACCCCCGCCTCCTCCGTGGTCCGGCCCGGCGCGGCCCTGACCACGGAGGGCGGCGCCCCCCGCACCCGTACCGCCCTGCCCTATCTGCGGCACGCGGCGACGAAGCTCGCCGGCGCGGCCGTCTCGCTCCTCGCCGTCCTGGTCACCAGCTTCTTCCTCTTCCGGATCATCCCGGGCGACCCGGTGAAGACGATGACCCACGGCATGCCCACCACCGCCGAGCAACTGAGCACCCTGCGACGGCAGTTCGGCCTGGACCTGCCTCTGTGGCAGCAGTTCACCGACTACTGCGCCAAGGCGCTCACCGGCGACCTCGGCACCTCCTACCAGTTCCGCGCCCCGGTCGGCGAGCTCATCGCGCAGAAGCTCCCCGCGACGCTGCTGCTCACCGGCACGGCCGTGGTGATCTACTCGGCGCTCGGCCTGTGGCTGGGCACCCGCTCGGCGTGGCGTCACGGCAGCCTCGGCGACCGGCTGAACACCGGCGTCGCCCTCACCCTGTGGTCGGTGCCGTCGTTCTGGCTCGGCCTGCTGCTGATCATCGTGTTCTCGGTCGGCATGGGTCCCGTCCCGGGCCTCTTCCCCACCGGCGGCATGGAGTCCGGAACGGGCGAGACCGGCTTCGGCTACGTCCTCGACGTGGCCCACCACATGGTCCTGCCCGTCCTCACCCTCGTCGCGGTCGGGTACGCCCAGACCCTGCTCGTCATGCGCTCCTCGCTGCTCGACGAGATGGGCAGCGACTACCTGACCACCGCCCGGGCCAAGGGGCTGCGCGACGACGCCGTACGGCGCCGGCACGCCGTCCCGAACGCGCTGCTGCCGACGGTGACGATGGTCTTCATCAACCTCGGTCACGTGGCGGCCGGTTCGATCCTGGTGGAGACGGTGTTCTCCTGGCCCGGGCTCGGCGGCCTCTTCTACTCGGCCCTCAGCGTGCCCGATCTGCCGCTCGTGCAAGGCCTGTTCGTGGTCTTCGCCGGCGCGATGATCGTGATGAACCTGATCGCCGACCTGCTCTATCCGCTGCTCGACCCCCGGGTGGGCCGATGACGTCACTGACATGGGAGCGGCGCCGCGGCACCGCCACCCGCTTCTGGAAGCAGTACCGCGGTCACCGGGCCGGTCTCTGGGGCCTGGCCGGGCTCGCGGTGATCGGGCTGCTCGCGCTCACCGCGCCGCTGACCGTCGGCGCCGACGTGCAGTCGGTGACGAACGCGCCGGGCACCGCCCTGGAGGCGCCGAGCGCCGAGTTCCCGCTGGGGACGGACCAGTTCGGGCGGTCACTGCTCGGCCTGCTGATCTGGGGAGCGCGGATCTCGCTGCTGGTGGGGCTGCTGGCCGCGGCCCTGTCGGTGGCGATCGGCACGCTCGTGGGGATCGTGGCGGGCCACTACGGCGGCTGGTTCTCCACGGTCGTCATGCGGATCACCGACTGGTTCCTGGTGATGCCGACGCTGGTCCTGGCGATCGTGCTCGCGACCGTCATGTCCCGGTCGATGTGGACGGTGATCGTGGCGATCGGCGTCACCAGCTGGCCGACCACCGCCCGGCTGGTGCGGGCCCAGACGATCGCGGTCGAGTCCCGCCCGTACATCGAGCGGGCGACCGCCCTCGGCGGCGGGCACGGGCACGTCATGACCCGGCACGTCCTGCCGAACGTGATGCCGCTCGTGCTCGCCCAGACCACCCTCGGCATCTCGACGGCCATCCTCACCGAGGCGACCCTGGCCTTCCTCGGGCTCGGCGACCCGACCGTGGTGTCCTGGGGCGGGATGCTCCAGGACGCCCGGGAGGCGGGCGCGGTCTCGTCGGGGCACTGGTGGTACCTGGCGCCGCCCGGGATCGCCATCGCGCTGGTCGCGCTCGCGTTCACGCTCTGCGGGCGGGCCGTCGAGTCCGTCCTCAACCCGAAGCTGGGGGTGGGCCGGTGAGCGCCGCGGGGCTGCTGGAGGTACGGAACCTCGGCGTGACGTACGGGTCGGGGGCGGCCGCCGTCCCCGCCGTGCGGGGCGTCGACCTCACCCTGCCCGCCGGGCAGAAGCTCGGGGTCGCCGGGGAGTCCGGGTGCGGGAAGTCGACGATGGCGCTCGCGCTGCTCCGGCTGCTGCCGCCGTCGGCGCGGACGACCGGGGAGATCCTGCTCGACGGCGAGGACGTCCTCACCATGAAGTGGGGACGGCTGCGGGCCGTGCGCTGGGCCGGCGCGTCGATCGTCTTCCAGGGCGCGATGCACTCGCTGAACGCGGTGCGGCGGATCGGCGACCAGATCGCCGAACCGCTGCTCGTGCACGGCCGGGCCACCCCGGCGACCGCGCGCACCCGGACCGGCGAGCTGCTGGAGCACGTGGGCCTGCCGGCCGCGCGGGCGGCGGCGTATCCGCACGAGCTGTCCGGCGGACAGCGGCAGCGCGTGATGATCGCGATGGCGCTCGCCTGCGACCCGCGGCTGATCGTCGCGGACGAGCCGACGACCGCGCTGGACGTGATGATCCAGGCGCAGATCCTGCGTCTCATCGAACAGCTGGTCGCCGAGCAGGACATCGGACTGCTGATGATCAGCCACGACCTGGCGGTGCTCGCCGACACCTGCGACCGGCTGGCCGTGATGTACGCGGGGCGGGTGGTCGAGGAGGGCCCGGCGAAGGCGGTGTACGAGGCTGCCGCGCACCCCTACGGGCGGGCGCTGTCCTCGGCGTTCCCCCGGATCGGCGACCCGGCCTCGCGCCGGGCCCCGCGCGGCCTGCCGGGCGACCCGCCGGACCCGGCGGACCTGCCGGCCGGCTGTACCTTCCACCCCCGCTGCCCGGTGGCGGTCGAGGGGTGCGCGGCGGAGGACCAGGAGCTGCGGGACGCGGGCGCGGGGCGCCGGGCGGCCTGCGTACACGTGGGGAGCGGCTCGTGAAGGGAAGGACCGAATGAGCGGGGACGCCTCGGCGCCGTTGCTGTCGGCGAAGGACCTGCGGGTGGTGTTCCCGGGGCGCCGGGGTGCGCCGCCCGCCCGGGCCGTGGACGGGGTCGACCTGGACATCGGCGCGGGCGAGATCGTGGCGCTGGTCGGCGAGTCCGGCTGCGGCAAGACCTCGCTCGCCCGCTCCCTGCTCGGCCTGGTGCGGCCGAGCGGGGGCGAGGTGCGTTTCGCGGGCGCGCCGCTGGCCTACACGGCCAGGTCCCTGAAGGCGTACCGGAGACGGGCGCAGCTGGTCCTGCAGGACCCGAGCGGTTCGCTGAACCCGCGGCACACGGTGTACGACGCGGTGGCGGAGGGGCTGCGCATCCACGGCCATGCCGGGGACGAGCGCGCGGCGGTCGCCGAGGCGCTGTCCCGGGCCGGGCTGCGCCCCCCGGAGCGCTTCTTCCTGCGCTATCCGCACGAGCTGTCCGGCGGGCAGCGACAGCGGGTGGTGATCGCCGGTGCGCTGGTCCTGGAGCCCGAACTGATCGTGGCGGACGAGCCGGTGGCCTCGCTCGACGCGTCGGTACGGGGCGAGATCCTGGCCCTGCTGCTGCGCCTGCGCGACGAACTGGGCCTCTCCGCGCTGGTCGTGACGCACGACCTGGGCCTGGCGTGGAACATCGCGGACCGGGTGGCGGTCATGTACCTGGGCCGGATCGTGGAGACGGGGCCGGTCGAGTCCGTCCTGACGAGTCCTCAGCACCCCTACACACAGGCGCTGTTGTCGGTGCTGCCGGAGTCCGTCGCGGATCCGGTGGTGCTGACCGGCGAGCCCCCGGACCCGGCGCGCATCCCGTCGGGCTGCCGCTTCCACGTGCGCTGCCAGATCCTCGCGTCGGGCGAGGCGGGCGAGGTGGCCGACCGCTGCCGCACGGAGGACCTGCCGATCCTCGGCGGGCGCGAGGAACGCGCGGCGGCCTGCCACTGGGCGCGGCGGGCGGTGGCCGCGGACCGAGCGTCCGACGCCGGTGGGGCGGTGGCGGTGGACTGAGCTGAGCATCTCCCGCCGCCGGCGGCCGGTCAGGGCCCGGGCGCGCCGCTCCCCCTTCGGCGGGGCGGGGCGCCCGGGCCGAGCCGGTACGGCCGCGCGGGGAAGGGTGCGGGGGTCGCGCTCATGCGGCCGCGCGAGGAAGAGCGCCAAGGCCGCACGCGTACGGCCGCGCGAGGAAGGATGCCGGGGCCGCGCTCGTACGGCCGCACGGGGAAGGGTCATACGGCCGCGCGAGAAAGGGTGCCGGGGCCGCGCCCATACGGGCGGCAGGGAACGGCGCCCCGGGCCAGGCCCCGTAGAGCGCGGCAAGGCCGCCTGGCCGGGGCCTGCCGCCCGGTCGGAGCCTGGCCGCCCGGTCGGGGCGGAGCCGCCCGGCCGGGGCCGGGCCGGCCCGGTCGAGGCCGGGCCGCCCGGTCGGGGCGGGACGGCGCCGGGCGCGTACGGCCCTCCCCGCGGGGCCCCGCGGACCGCCGTGGGCGGGGAACACCGCGCGCGGGGCGGGCCCGCCCGGCCGACGCCCGGCCGACGCTCCGGACCGGCAGCACGAGCCGGACCCGAGCGGACGGGTCGTCAGGAACCGTTCCGGGCGCCCTCGTCGTAGGCGGCGGTCAGTTCGCGGCACGTCTTGACGTCACCGGCCATCGCCGCGAGCAGGTCGTCGAGGGTGTCGAACTTGAGCATCCCGCGCACGTAGGCGAGGAAGTCGACGGTGACGTGGAGGCCGTAGAGGTCCAGGCCCTCGCGGTCGATCGCGTACGCCTCGACGGTCCGCTCGGTGCCGTCGAACTGCGGGTTGGTGCCCACCGAGATGGCGGCGGGCATCCGCTCGCCGGCGGCCGTCAGCCATCCCGCGTAGACGCCGTCGGCCGGGATCGCGGTGTGCGGCAGGGTCTCGACGTTGGCGGTCGGGAAGCCGAGCTCGCGGCCGCGCTGGGCGCCACGCACGACGATGCCCTCGACCCGGTGCGGGCGGCCCAGGATCTCCGCGGCACCGGCCATGTCGCCCTCGGCGACGAGCCGGCGGGTCAGCGTCGACGAGAACGGCGCGCCGCCGCCCGCCGCGCCGGACACGCGCAGGTCGATGACCTCGACGTCGTAGTCGTAGGTGGCGCCGAGCTCGGCCAGGTACGCGACGTTGCCGGCGGCGCGGTGGCCGAAGCGGAAGTTGGGGCCCTCGATGACCCGCTTGGCGTGCAGCTTGTCGACCAGGACCTTCACGATGAAGTCCGCCGGGGACAGCTGCGAGAACTCGGCCGTGAACGGCAGGATCAGCACCGCGTCCACGCCCAGCTCGGCCATCAGCTCCGCGCGGCGGTGGTGCGGGGCGAGCAGCGGCGGGTGGCTGCCGGGGCGTACGACCTCGGAGGGGTGCGGGTCGAAGGTGACGACGACCGAGGGGACGCCGAGCTCGCGGGCGCGCTCCACGGCCCGGCCGATGATCAGCTGGTGCCCGCGGTGGACTCCGTCGTAGGAACCGATGGTGACGACGCTGCGCCCCCAGTCCTGGGGGATGTCCTCCAAGCCACGCCAGCGCTGCACTGTGACCGCTCCTCGTCCGCCTGTACCCAAGTCCGCGTGTACGCCTGTTGGCGCAGGTCTAAGACTGCCATGAGCATGCGGCTGCGGAGGCATCGGCATGGTGTGCGCCATGTCTCGGAGCTCCGCGCGCAGGAAGCGGGAGGCCCCGGTGCCCGGGGCGGCGAGCACCGGGGCGAGCGCGGCGCGCGGGGCGGGAAGCGCGAGCAGGTGCCCGACCAGCGGGTGCAGGACGCAGCGCACGACGGGCCCCTCCTCCAGCCGCGCGTCGACGAAGGCGGCGACCAGCGGGGCGCCTTCGGGGTGCTTCCGCGCGTACTCGGCGACGAGCGCGGCGGCGCGGCGGGCGAGGCGCGGGGTGTCGACCCGGGCGAGGGCCCGCAGGACGGGCGCGGGCTCGCCGCCGAGGAGCCGGGCGCGCAGGGCGTCGAGGACGGGGTCGGGGTGGGTCGCGAGCGCGGCGGCGAGGGCGTCCACGGGCACGTCCGGCTCGGCGAGCGCGCGCGGCAGGAACCGGGCGCGGGAGTCCGGGTCCCGGACGAGCAGTCCGACGGCGGCGCCGTGCAGCGCCCGGTCGCCGGGCCGGGCCAGCAGGGCGAGGGCCGCGTAGCGCAGGGTGCTCCGCTCCTCCGTGGTGTGCACGTGGGGGGCGACGAGCTGCCCGTACGCGGCGGCCGCGGCGCGCCGTTCGGGGCGCCCGTCGTCGTGCGCCCATCGGTCCACGGCCCGGCACAGCGCGGCCGGTTCGTCCTGGGCGAGCGCGGCGAGCAGGCCTTCGGCGAGGGGGTGCGCGGTCGCGACGAGGGCCTCGCACAGGTCGTCCACGGCGAGTGCCCGACGGGTGTGCAGGAGCGCCTGCGCGGCCGTGCCGACGGTGGCTCCGGGCGCGCCGGCCAGCGGCCGCTCGTCCCCGAACCAGCGGCACAGCAGCGGCTGCACCCCGCGGGGGTCGGCCGTGAGCCGCGCGGCGGCGAGGTCGAGGAAGCGGGTGCCCCCGGGCGGCGGGTCGGCGGGCACGAGCCGCCGCAGCAGGTCCGTCCCCTCGCCCTCGGCGACCGCGAGCGCGTCCCAGAAGTCCACGCCGAAGGCGCTGAACGCCGCCCGCCGGCCCGGCCGTGCCCCGATGTGGTCGGCGAGCCGCCGCAGCACCCCCAGATACGGCCGGAGGTCGGGCACCCCCTCCAGCGTCCCGGCCAGCAGCCGCGAGGCCCACCAGACCCCTTCGGCGCCCCCGGGCGCGGCGGAGGCGCCGCCCGGCCCGTCCGCGCCCGTCGGGGCCGCCCCGGTCCCGTGCGGCCCCTCCCCCCTCGTCTCGCCCTCCGTCCCCCTCTCCGCGTCCGCGAAGGCCGCGAGGGTGTCCGTCAGGCCCTCCAGTCGCGGTGTCAGGCAGCCAGGGCCGGCTTCCCGGTGGAGCCGGCGCAGGGCCTGGAGCACGGGGCCGATGCGGTGGCGCGGGACCGGGAGCGGTGCGGGGTGGTGGATCAGGCTGTCGAGGGCGCGGTCGATGTCGAGGTGGGCGCCCTGGAGCCAGTCGGCGAGCTCCTCGTGGGCGAAGCGGTAGCCGCCGCCGGCCGGGACGAGCAGGGCCTCGGTGAGGACGGCGGAGGCCCAGCCGGTGCGCCAGGGGAAGAGCTCCTCGAAGGACTCCCGGTCGAGCTCGCCCTGGCCGGGGCCGAGGCAGCGGCGGGCGGCCTCGTGGATCCGGCCGCTCACCCGGGCGGCGAGGCGGCGGACGGCGGTGCCGCGCAGGACCGGGCGGCCGGCGGCGGCGATGCGTACGGCGATCCGGAGGCACTGGAGGTCCAGGTGGGCCTGGAAGATCTCGTCGCGGTCGGGACGGCCCGGCAGCTCGCCCCGGGTCGCCGCGCGGACCTCGCCGAGCAGCCGCAGCGCGAGCGGGTGGCGGGCGTCCGGGGCGGCGATGGCGTCGTCGGGGACCCCGTGCCGGCGGCGCGCCCCGGTGGCCTCGGCCTCGGTGAGGTCGCCGAGGGCGACGACGGCCGGTTCGGTGGCGTACAGACCGAGGGCCTGCTCGGCGTGCTCGGGGCGGCAGGCGACGACGAGGCGCGCGTGGTGGGCGGTGAGCCACTCCTCGGTGGCGCCGGTCCAGGCGGCGAGCCGGTGGGCGAGGACCGGGGGCATCTCCTCGGGGGCGTCGAGCAGGACGAGCAGCGGCCGGCCGGCGTCCGCGGCGAGGTCCGCGGCCTGCTCGGGGGTCACGGCGGCCGGGTCGCCGGGGGTGCCGGAGGCGGCGGCGACCCGCCCGGCGCGGCGCAGGGCCCGGCCGATCGCGTCGGCGAGGGAGCGGTCGTCGGGGCGCAGGTCGGCGCCGCGCAGCCAGACGGTGGGCGCGGGCGCGGGGCCGCGGGTGCGGTCCGCGGCGAGGCCCGCGAGGGCGGTGCTGCGGCCGGTGCCGGGGAGGCCGACCACGGCGAGGACGAGGGCGGTGCCGTCGTCCTGGACCCGGGGGGCGGGCGGGTCGTCCTGGCCGCCCGTGGTGGTGGCGGTGAGTTCCAGGACGCCGGCCAGGTTGAGGTCCCGCCCGTAGCAGGGGACGGTGGCGGCGTTCCGGCGCAGCAGCGGCGCGAGCGGCCCGTCGGGCGGGAGGGGCAGGGCGTGTCCGGCGGCGCGCCGGTCGCCGTGCGCGGCGGTGCCGAGGACGCCGAGCACGGCGCCCGTGACGGGGTCGAGGACGGGTCCGCCGGCGGCCGGGCCGCCGTCGTGCAGGGCTTCGGCGCCCTCGGTGCCGATGGCGAGTTCCAGGGCGGGTCCGGGTGTGGTGCCGAGCACGCGGGCCTCGCGCCAGCCGTGGGCGCTGATGCGTACGTACGTGCCGGGTTCGATGCCCTGCCGGGGCGCGAGGGGCAGCGGGCGGGAGCCGAGGCCCTGCGTGCGGACGAGCGCGAGCCCGGTGCCGGGCAGCGGGGTGATGTCGGCGGCCGTGGCGCGCCAGCTGTGTCCGTCGGGGCAGACGAGGTGGAGGGCGGCGTGTCCGTCGACCACCTCGTGGCCGGTGAGGAGGGTGCCGCGGTGGTCGGCGAGGAATCCGGTACCGACGGACCGGCCGGCCGGGTCCTCGATCCGTACCAGCGTCGCCCGGTCCCCGCTCCCCATGGGTCGACGGTAGGCCGACGATGATCAGTGAGAGAAGCGCGCGCACCGAACGCGCCCCCCTGCACTCCCCCGTTCGCTCCGAGCGCCTCCCCGAAGGGGTGAAGAAGTGATCGCCGGGGGACGGATCCTCCCCGGAGGGGGATCGTGAGGCGGGCACGCGTGCGTGCCCGCCTCACCGTGACGCCGTGCCGGCACGGCGTCCTGCGTCCGGTCAGCCGAAGACGGCCAGGCTCTTCGCCTTGCCCCGCTGGGCCTCGACCAGCGCGAGCAGACGCCCGTCGGGTCCGAAGACCGCGACCGGCCCCGCCGGATACTCCGGCATCTCCAGGCGTACGCCGTTCAGGAGCAGCCGGGCCCGCTTCTCGTCGACGTCCCAGCGCGGGAACGCCGCCGCGGCCGCCGCGGCGACCGGCATGACCGTGAGCTCCTGCTGGAGCTGCTCCAGGGTCCGGGCGCCGTCCAGCTTGTACGGGCCGACCCGGGTGCGGCGCAGCGCGGTCAGATGACCGCCCACGCCGAGCCCGCCGCCCAGGTCTCGGGCGAGCGCCCGGATGTACGTGCCGGAGGAGCAGACGACGGAGACCACCAGGTCCACGACCGGGGTGCCGTCCTCGGCGGTGTCCTCGCGCACGTCGTACACGCGGAAGGAGGAGACGGTGACCGGCCGGGCCGGGATCTCGAACTCCTCGCCGCCGCGCACCCGCGCGTAGGACCGCTTGCCGTCGATCTTGATCGCGGAGACCTTCGACGGCACCTGCATGATGTCGCCGGTGAGCTCGGCCACGCCCGCGTCGATCTGCTCCCGGGTGACCTTCGACGCGTCGACCGACGCCGTGATCTCGCCCTCGGCGTCGTCCGTGACGGTGGTCTGGCCCAGGCGGATCGTGCCCAGGTACTCCTTCTCGGTCAGCGCGAGGTGACCGAGCAGCTTGGTCGCCCGCTCCACGCCGAGGACGAGGACGCCCGTGGCCATGGGGTCGAGCGTGCCGGCGTGGCCGACCCGGCGGGTCTTGGCGATCCCGCGCATCTTGGCCACGACGTCGTGCGAAGTGAAGCCCGAGGGCTTGTCGACGATGACAAGCCCGTCGTGGGGGCCCCTCCCAGCGGCAGCCGGGGGAGTCTTGCCTGCGGTGCTCATTCGGCGGCTTCGTCCTCGCCCGGCTTCTTGTACGGGTCCGCGTCACCGGCGAAGGCGGCGCCCGAGGACGCCTCCCGCACCTTGGCGTCCGAGGCGCGGGCCTGGTCGAGGAGGTCCTCGATGTTCTTGGCGGTCTCCGGGAGGGCGTCCGCCACGAAGGTCAGCGTCGGGGTGAACTTGGTGCCCGCGGCCTTGCCGACGGCCGAGCGCAGGATGCCCTTGGCGCTCTCCAGGCCGGCGGCTGCGCTCGCGCGCTCCTCCTCGTCGCCGTAGACCGTGTAGAAGACCGTGGCCTCCCGCAGGTCACCGGTGACGCGGGTGTCCGTGATGGTCACGTGCGTACCCAGGCGCGGGTCCTTGATGCCGCGCTGCAGCTTCTCGGCGACCACCTCCCGGATGAGGTCCGCCAGCTTCTTCGCCCGCGCGTTGTCGGCCACTGGTCCTTCTCCTTCTTTGCCTTGCTCGTTCAGTCTTCATCAGTGTGGAGGCTGCGTCGCACCGACAGCAGCTCGACCTCGGGCCGGGCCGCGACCAGCCGCTCACAGCGGTCGAGCACGTCCGACACGAACCCCGCGTCCCCGGACACCAGAGCGACCCCGATACGGGCCCTGCGGTGGAGGTCCTGGTCGCCCACCTCGGCCGCGCTCACGGAGAACTTGCGCTGGAGCTCGGCCACGACGGGCCGGACGACGGAGCGTTTCTCCTTCAACGAATGCACATCGCCGAGGAGCAGATCGAAGGACAGAGTCCCCACGTACATGCGATGCCGGATGTCCCGCCGGTTCGGGTTCGACGGCCTGCCGGGCGCTCGCCCGGGAGGAACATCAAAACCGTACACGCAACGGCCGGGGCCGATCGACGGAAATACTCCCGCCGACCGGCCCCGGTCTCAGCCGTGTGCGTTACACGCGCGGCTTCTCGCGCATCTCGTACGTCGCGATGACGTCGTCGATCTTGATGTCGTTGAAGTTTCCGAGGTTGATACCACCCTCGTAGCCTTCGCGGATCTCGGTGACGTCGTCCTTGAAGCGGCGCAGACCCTCGATGTTGAGGTTCTCCGCGATGACCTTGCCGTCGCGGATGAGGCGCGCCTTGGTGTTGCGCTTGACCTCGCCCGAGCGGATGAGGACACCGGCGATGTTGCCCAGCTTGGACGAGCGGAAGACCTCGCGGATCTCCGCCGTACCGAGCTCGACCTCTTCGTACTCCGGCTTGAGGAGGCCCTTGAGCGCCGCCTCGATCTCCTCGATCGCCTGGTAGATGACCGAGTAGTACCGGACGTCGACGCCCTCGCGCTCCGCCATCTGCGCGGCACGGCCGGCCGCACGGACGTTGTAGCCGATGACGATGGCGTCGGAGCCCATGGCCAGGTCGATGTCCGACTCGGTGACCGCACCCACACCGCGGTGCAGGACGCGGATGTCGACCTCTTCGCCGACGTCGAGCTGGAGCAGCGAGGACTCGAGGGCCTCGACCGCACCGGACGCGTCGCCCTTGATGATGAGGTTGAGTTCCTGGACGAGACCGGCCTTGAGCACCTTGTCGAGGTCCTCGAGGGACACCCGGCGGACGCGCTTGGCGAAGGCGGCGTTGCGCTCACGCGCAGCGCGCTTCTCGGCGATCTGGCGGGCCGTACGGTCCTCGTCGACCACCAGGAGGTTGTCGCCGGCACCCGGGACGTTGGTGAGACCCAGGACCAGGACGGGAGTCGACGGAGTCGCCTCCTCGACGTTGTTGCCCTTGTCGTCGAGCATCGCCCGGACGCGGCCGTACGCGTCGCCGACCACCACGGTGTCGCCGATGCGCAGCGTTCCGCGCTGGACCAGGACGGTCGAGACGGCACCGCGGCCGCGGTCGAGGTGGGACTCGATCGCGATGCCCTGCGCGTCCTGGTTCGGGTTGGCCCGCAGGTCGAGCGAGGCGTCGGCGGTGAGGACGACGGCCTCCAGCAGGGAGTCGATGTGCAGACCCTGCTTGGCGGAGATGTCGACGAACATCGTGTCGCCGCCGTACTCCTCGGCCACCAGACCGAACTCGGTCAGCTGGCCGCGGACCTTGACCGGGTCAGCGCCCTCGACGTCGATCTTGTTGACCGCGACGACGATCGGGACGCCGGCGGCCTTGGCGTGGTTGAGCGCCTCGATCGTCTGCGGCATGACGCCGTCGTTGGCCGCGACCACGAGGATCGCGATGTCGGTCGACTTCGCACCACGGGCACGCATGGCGGTGAACGCCTCGTGACCCGGGGTGTCGATGAAGGTGATGCGACGCTCTTCGCCGTTGACCTCGGTGCCCACCTGGTAGGCACCGATGTGCTGGGTGATGCCACCGGCCTCGCCCGCGACGACGTTGGTCTTGCGGATCGCGTCGAGCAGTCGGGTCTTACCGTGGTCGACGTGACCCATGACGGTGACGACCGGCGGACGGGAGACCAGAGCCTCTTCGCCGCCCTCGTCCTCGCCGAACTCGATGTCGAAGGACTCGAGAAGCTCGCGGTCCTCCTCCTCCGGGCTGACGATCTGGACGACGTAGTTCATCTCCTCGCCGAGCATCGTCAGCGTGTCGTCGGAGACGGACTGCGTGGCCGTGACCATCTCACCGAGGTTCATCATCACCGCGACGAGCGACGCCGGGTTGGCGCCGATCTTCTCGGCGAAGTCGGTGAGGGAGGCACCGCGCGACAGGCGAATGGTGTCGCCGTTGCCGCGAGGCAGCATCACGCCGCCCACGGACGGGGCCTGCATGGCCTCGTACTCCTGGCGCCTCTGACGCTTCGACTTGCGACCACGACGCGCGGGACCGCCGGGACGACCGAAGGCGCCCTGCGTGCCACCACGGCCACCGGGGCCGCCGGGACGGCCACCGAAGCCGCCGGGACGACCGCCGAAGCCGCCGCCACCGCCGGGACCACCCGGACGACCGCCGCCGCCACCGGGACCACCGGGACGGCCGGCGAAGCCGCCGCCGCCACCGCCGGGACCGGCCGGACGGCCGGCGAAGCCGGGACGACCGCCGCCGCCACCGCCGCCACCGGGACGGCCGCCGGGGCCACCGGGGCCACGGCCGCCGGGGCCCGGACGCGGGCCGGCAGCGGGACGCTGCGGCATCATGCCCGGGTTCGGGCGGTTACCGCCGGGCGCGCCGCCCGGACGCGGAGCCTGCGGACGAGGCATGCCACCGGGGGTCGGACGCGGAGCGCCGCCCTGGGGGCGCGGGGCGCCGGGAACGCCGCCCTGGCCCTGCGGACGCGGAGCGCCGCCCTGGCCGCCGGGGCCGCCGGGACGCGGGGCGCCACCCTGCGGACGGGGCGCCTGGGGGCGCGCCATGCCGGTGGAGCCGCCGGACGTGAAGGGGTTGTTGCCCGGACGCGGGCCGGCCGGGCGACCGCCCGGACGCGCCGACTGCTGGCCCGGACGGGGAGCCTGCTGACCCGGACGCGGCGCCTGCTGGCCCGGACGGGCAGCGGCGGGACGCGGACCGGGGGTGCCGCCACCAGGACGCTGACCGGCGGCCGGGGCCGACGGAGGCGCGGTGAACTCCGGAGTGCTCGGAGCCGGGGCGGCGGGAGCCGGCTTGGGCGCGGGCTTCGGACCCGGACGGGGGCCCGACGCGGCCGGAGCCGGGGAGGGGGTGCTGCTCGCGGGCGCCGGGGTGACCGGGGCCGCAGGCGCGGCGGGGGCCGGCTTGGGGGCCGGGGCGCCGGGCTTGGGGGCAGCGGGACGTGCCGCGGCGGCCGGAGCCGGTGCCGCGGGCTTGGGGGCGGGCGTCGCCTTGCGGGGCGCGCCGGGCTTGGCAGCGGTCTTGCCGGCGTTGCCGCCGGGACCCTGCAAAGCGTCAGTCAACTTGCGCACGACCGGCGCCTCGATCGTCGAGGACGCCGAACGGACGAATTCACCGAGTTCTTGGAGCTTGGCCATGACGACCTTGCTCTCCACGCCGAACTCCTTGGCGAGTTCGTATACCCGGACCTTAGCCACATCGCTCCTTTTAGGTCCGGTTACCGCCGGACCGTCGCTACTTCATGGGCGTACTCATCGCGTACTCATCGAGTGCTCATCGCAATCTCGACCTACTTCCAACTCGCGAGGTACCTGACCGCACGGGATTCCGTGCCGTACATCTTTTGTGCCGTACTTCTACGGTGCGTCCTGCTCGACGTATGCGCGAAGCGTCGCCGTGTCGAGCGGACCCTGGACCCGGAAGGCCCTCGGGAACGCCCGGCGACGCACCGCCTGGTCGAGACAGACCGAGGCGGGGTGCAGATACGCACCCCGGCCGGGCAGCGTACCGCGATGATCGGGAACACACTCGTCCTTATTCATCACGATCCGCAGCAGATCGCTCTTGGCCGCTCGCTCCCGGCATCCCACACAGGTTCGCTCAGGGCATACGCGGGCATGCGTCCGGCCAGACACGCTTAAGTCTACCTCCCCGTACCGACCTCACCCGTTCGGGGCAAGAATCGAACAGTTGTTGGCCAAAAAAGATCAGCTCCCGGCAGGGAACCGGACCGCCGTGCTACTGGGCCGAGCCCTCGTCCTGCTGCTCGGTGTCCGGACGGATGTCGATCCGCCAGCCGGTGAGCCGCGCGGCCAGACGGGCGTTCTGCCCCTCCTTGCCGATCGCGAGCGACAGCTGGTAGTCCGGCACCGTCACCCGGGCGGACCGGGCGGCCAGGTCGACGATCTCGACCTTGGAGACCCGGGCCGGGGAGAGCGCGTTCGCCACCATCTCGGCCGGGTCGTCCGACCAGTCGACGATGTCGATCTTCTCGCCGAGCAGCTCCGCCATCACGTTGCGGACGCGGCTGCCCATCGGGCCGATGCAGGCGCCCTTGGGGTTCAGGCCCGAACGGGTGGAACGGACGGCGATCTTGGTGCGGTGGCCGGCCTCACGGGCGATGGCGGCGATCTCGACGGAACCGTCGGCGATCTCCGGCACCTCCAGGGCGAACAGCTTCTTCACCAGGTTGGGGTGGGTGCGCGAGAGGGTGACGGACGGGCCGCGCACGCCCTTCGCCACCCGCACGACGTACGTGCGCAGCCGCAGACCGTGCGTGTAGTCCTCGCCCGGCACCTGCTCCTGCACCGGAAGGATGGCCTCCAGCTTGTCGTCCAGCTTGACGAGGACGTTCTTCGGGTCCTTGCCCTGCTGCACCTGGCCGGCCACGATGTCGCCCTCGCGGCGCGCGTACTCGCCGAAGGTGACGTCGTTCTCGGCGTCCCGCAGCCGCTGCTGGATGACCTGGCGGGCGGTGCTCGCCGCGATCCGGCCGAAGTCCGACGGCGTGTCGTCGAACTCCTTCGGCTGCTGCCCCTCCTCGAGGTCCGCGGGGTCTTCCTTCGCCCACACCGTCACGTGACCGGTGGCCCGGTCGAGCTCCACGCGCGCGTGGCGGCGGGCGTCGGGGGTGCGGTGGTACGCGATGAGGAGGGCCGACTCGATCGCCTCGACCAGCATCTCGAAGGAGATTTCCTTCTCCTGTGCCAAGCCCTTCAGGAGCTTCACGTCGATGTCCACGGCTACGCCTCCTCTTCCTTCTTGTCCTTGCGGTTGAACTCGATCTCGACACGCGCCTTGGCGATCTCGGCGAACTCCACCCGGCGGGCGGTGGCCTTGCGGCCCTTCACGCCCGGCACCTCGGTGTCCAGACCGTTCTCGTCCACGGCCAGGACGCGGGTGACGACCTCGTCGCCGCCCGCCTCGGGGGTCAGCTGCAGCTTCACCAGGCGGCCGGTGGCGCGCACGTAGTGGCGGTGCTGGGTGAGGGGGCGGTCGGCGCCCGGGGAGCTGACTTCGAGGACGTACTCGCCCTCGCCCATCGCGTCCGTCTCGTCGAGCTTCTCGGAGATGACGCGGCTCAGCTCGGCACAGGCGTCCAGCTCGACGCCCTCGTCCGAGTCGACGATGACCCTCAGCAGTCCGCGGCGGCCGGCCCGGGACACCTCGATCTCCTCGAGGTCGAGGTCCTTCGCGTGAACGAGCGGCTCCAGAAGACCGCGCAGCCGTTCGCTCTGGGTGGTGCTCATCCGGGTGACTCCTCGGCCGCGTGTGCTGTTGTGGGTTCGTCGCGTGTCAGATCAAAGGGTATCCGGTCCCGGAGGGTGTTGCCGTCCACCGGGCCGGGGGCCGCGGGTACGCTCGCCTGCGGTGATCTTCGAATCTTCGAAAACTTGAGCGCGAGGGAGAAGGCGTGACGACGGTGGGCAGACGCGCGCTCCTCACGGCGGGGGCGGCGATGACACTCGCGGGCTGCACGTCCGGCGGGGCCGAGCGCCCGGGGAAGCCGAGCGCCGCCGAACGGGCGGCGGCCGCGGAGGCGGCCCTGCGCACCCGCTCGGCGACCACCAGCCGGGACCTGCTGCTGCGGTACGACGCGGTGGCCGACGCGCACCCGGCGCTCGCGGCCCGGCTCGCGCCCCTGCGGGCCTCCGTGGCGGCCCAGGTCAAGGCCCTGGCCGAAGGGGGCACGGCGCCCGCGCCCGGCCCCACCGGGTCCGGCTCGCCCTCCCCCGCCCCCTCCCGGTCCCTCGCCTTCGTCCGGGTGCCGGCCGACCCCGCCGCCGCGCTCCGGAGCCTGGCGTCCGCCGCGCGGGCGACCGCCGACACCCACACGGCCGCGCTGCTGACCGCGCCGCCCGAATACGCCCGGCTGCTCGCCTCCGTCGCCGCCTCCGGCGCGGCCCACGCGTACCTGCTGACCGAAGGGGGCCGGGGATGAGCGCGCTGGACGCGGCCCAGGCCGCCCTCGCAGCCGAGCACGCCGCCGTCTACGGCTACGGGGTCGTCGGCGCCCGCGTGGGCGAGGCCCGGCGCGCCGAGGCCACCGCCGCCTACGAGGCCCACCGCGCCCGCCGCGACGCGCTGCGCCGCACCGTACGGGACCTGGGCGGCGAGCCGGCCGCCGCGGCCGCCGCCTACGAGCTGCCGTTCGCGGTGCCCGACCCCGCCGCGGCCGTGCGGCTCGCGGCCGTCCTGGAGGACCGGGTCGCCGGGGTCTGGGCCGACGTCGTCCGCTCCGCCGAGGGGCCGCTGCGCCGGGACGCGGCGGCGGCGCTGCGCGAGGCGGCGGTGCGGGCGGTCCGCTGGCACGGCGGCGACGTAACCTTTCCTGGGCTCGCCGAACGGGCCTGAGCCGAACGAAGGAACGACGCACGCATGGGTTTCGAACCGCCGCAGCGACTGGTGCGGGCTCTCGGCGAGGCGTACGGGGACGCGGCCGCGGCCGCATGGCTCGGGAGGCTCCCCGAGCTCGCCCAGGACGCGCTGGAGCACGCCGGCCTGGTCGCCGAGCGGGTGGTGGCCCCGGGCGGGCGCAGCAGTCTCGTCGTGCTCGCCCCCGACGCCGTCGTGAAGATCGCGCCCGAATTCACCCGTCCGGACCTGGAGCGGGACGCGCTCGCGCACTGGAACGGCTGGGGCACGGCCCGGCTCCTCGCGGAGACGGAGGACGGCGCGCTGGTCCTGGAGCGGCTGCACCCGGAGGTGTCGCTGCGCTCGCTGCCGGAGGCGAAGGCGCTCCTGGAGGCGGCCGGCACGGTGCGCAGGCTGTGGGTGGAGCCGCCGGCCGGGCACGGCTTCGAGTCGGTGGCCGAGCGCACCGGGCGGCAGACCGAGGGCATGTCCCGTCACGGCGCCGCGGACGAGGGGACCGGCGGCCTGGTGGCCGCGGCGCTCGCCGCGCGCGAGGAGCTGGTGGCCGGCCCCGCGGAGGCGCTGCTGCTGCACGGCAACTTCCGGCAGGGCAAGGTGCTGGCCGGCGACCGGGCCCCGTGGCTCGCGGTCGGCCCGGAGCCGCTGGTGGGCGAGCGCGCCTACGACCTGGCGCGGCTGGTCCGCGACCGGGTCGAGGACCTGGTGGCCGCTTCGGCGGGCGCCTCGGCGGCCCGGCGGCGGGTGAACAAGCTGGCGGACTCCCTGGAGGTCGACCGGGAGCGGCTGCGCGGCTGGACCCTGTTCCGCGCGGTCGAGTCCGCGACGCGCGCGCTGACCGCCGGGCGGCGGGCGGACGCGGAGCTGCTCCTGGAGTTCGCGGGCTGGTTGTGAGTCCTGAGCACGGTTGAGGGGAATACCCTTTTTGTAACCGTTCCTCAGGGGGCCGTGATGATCCAAGAGCTGTTGATGGCGGCTGCGGGAGCGGCCGCGGCGATCGCGGTGTACTCCGCCGCGGCGGCGCGGATCGTGAAGCAGTACGAGCGCGGGGTGGTGTTCCGCTTCGGTCGGCTGCGCGGCCAGGAGCGCCAGCCCGGGTTCACCATGATCATCCCGGGCGTGGACCGCCTCCACAAGGTGAACATGCAGATCGTCACGATGCCGGTGCCGGCCCAGGAGGGCATCACGCGGGACAACGTGACGGTGCGGGTGGACGCGGTCGTCTACTTCAAGGTCGTCGACGCGGCGGACGCGCTGGTGCGGGTGGAGGACTACAAGTTCGCCGTCTCGCAGATGGCGCAGACCTCCCTGCGGTCGATCATCGGCAAGAGCGACCTCGACGACCTGCTGTCCAACCGGGAGAAGCTCAACCAGGGGCTGGAGCTGATGCTGGACAGCCCGGCGATGGGCTGGGGCGTCGCGATCGACCGGGTCGAGATCAAGGACGTCTCGCTGCCGGAGACCATGAAGCGGTCGATGGCCCGCCAGGCGGAGGCCGACCGGGAGCGGCGGGCCCGGGTGATCAACGCGGACGCGGAGCTGCAGGCGTCGAAGAAGCTGGCGGAGGCGGCGCACCAGCTGGAGGAGGCGCCGGCCGCCCTGCAGCTGCGGCTGCTCCAGACGGTCATGGCGGTCTCCGCGGAGAAGAACTCGACGCTGGTGCTGCCGATCCCGGTGGAGCTGCTCCGCTTCCTGGAGCGCGCCGCGCCGACGCCGCCCCCGTCCTCCACCGAGGGGCACCCGTCCACGCCCGTGGCCCAGGAACCCCTGCCGGGCCTCGCGCGTCCCCCGGAGCCACCGCCGGTGCCTCCGGAGCCCGGGTCCGACGCGTATCTGGCGGGCCGGGCGGACGCGGCGGAGGCGATCGAGGACCTGACCGGCGCCTCGGTGGAACCCGCGCCGCGGGAGGAGGACGGGACCTGACCGGAGCCGGTACGCCGGAGGGGTGCGGGGCCCGTGGGCCCCGCACCCCTCCGTTCGCCGGGTGGTGTCACGCGGTGAGGCGGGCGAGCGCCTCGTCGACGGTGAGCTCCTCGCGCTCGCCCGTGCGGCGGTCCTTCAGCTCCACGACGCCCTCGCCCGAGCGGCGGCCGGCGACGAGGATCTTCGGGACGCCGATCAGCTCGGCGTCGGTGAACTTGACGCCCGGGGAGACGCCCGCGCGGTCGTCCACCAGGACCCGCAGGCCGGCCGCGGCGAGCTTGTCGGATACCTCCAGGGCCAGCTCGGTCTGCAGGGCCTTGCCGGCGGCGACGACGTGGACGTCGGCCGGGGCGACCTCGGCGGGCCAGCACAGGCCCTTGTCGTCGGCGGACTGCTCGGCCAGGGCGGCGACGGCGCGGGAGACGCCGATGCCGTACGAACCCATGGTGACGCGGACCGGCTTGCCGTTCTGACCGAGGACGTCGAGCTTGAGGGCGTCGGCGTACTTGCGGCCCAGCTGGAAGATGTGGCCGATCTCGATGGCGCGGTCCAGCTTCAGGCCGGTGCCGCACACGGGGCACGGGTCGCCGTCCTGCACCACGACGACGTCGACGTACTCGTCGACCTCGAAGTCGCGGCCCGCGACGACGTTCTTCGCGTGCATGCCCTCCCGGTTGGCACCGGTGATCCAGGCCGTGCCCGGCGCGACGCGCGGGTCGGCGAGGTACGTCACCTTGTCGAGGCCCTGCGGGCCGACGTAGCCGCGGACCAGGTCGGTG
The DNA here is from genome assembly GCF_043202995.1 of Streptomyces sp. NPDC048018. Lineage (NCBI taxonomy): Bacteria > Bacillati > Actinomycetota > Actinomycetes > Kitasatosporales > Streptomycetaceae > Streptomyces > Streptomyces sp. NPDC048018. Next base: position 548,949 of record NZ_JBIDBK010000006.1, on the reverse strand, counting down.
CGCTCGGCGAAGTCGGCCTCGGTGACCATCTCGACGGTCGCCGGGGCGAAGTGCGCCTCCACCTTGCCCAGGTCCACCTCACGGTCGCCGGGCACGCCCACGGCCACGATCTCGCCGTCGACCTTCACGAGGAGGTTCTTGAGGGTGGCGGAGGCCGGGACGCCGAGGTGGGCGGCCAGGGTCTCGATGGTCGGGGTGTCGGGCGTCGCGATGTCCTCGGCGGCCGGCACGGCGGAGCCGTCGACGGCCTTCAGCTCGTACGTGATCGCCTCGGTGTTCGCGGCGAAGTCGCAGTTCGGGCAGTCGGCGAAGGTGTCCTCGCCGGCCTCGGCGGGAGCGAGGAACTCCTCGGACTTCGAGCCGCCCATGGCGCCGGCGGTGGCGGCGCAGATGCGGTAGTCGAGGCCGAGGCGCTCGAAGACGCGCTGGTAGGCCTGGCGGTGCAGGGCGTACGACCGGGCGAGGCCCTCGTCCTCCGTGTCGAAGGAGTACGAGTCCTTCATGAGGAACTCACGGCCGCGCAGGATGCCGGCGCGCGGACGGGCCTCGTCACGGAACTTGTTCTGGATCTGGTAGAGGATCACCGGCAGGTCCTTGTAGGACGAGCACTGGTCCTTCACCAGGAGCGTGAAGATCTCCTCGTGGGTCGGGCCGAGGAGGTAGTCGCCGCCCTTGCGGTCCTGGAGACGGAACAGCTCGGCGCCGTACTCCTCCCAGCGGCCCGTCGCCTCGTAGGGCTCCCGGGGCAGCAGGGCCGGCAGCGAGACCTCCTGGGCGCCGATGGCGTCCATCTCCTCGCGGACGATGCGCTCGACGTTGGAGAGCACCCGCTTGCCGAGGGGCAGCCAGCTCCAGATGCCGGCGGCGGTGCGGCGGACGTAACCGGCGCGGACGAGGAGCTTGTGGCTGAGGACCTCGGCGTCCGCCGGGTCGTCGCGCAGCGTCTTCGCCATCAACTGGGACATGCGCTGGACCGGTGCGTTGGCCATGGTTCTCGTACTCCTGCTGGTTGGGTGATGGCCCCGAGGTTAGCCGGGCGAGCCCGGCTCGGTGAAATCAGTAACGACTCCGCTACCGGCGCTTGAGCGGCAGCGGGGCGCCCATCACCGCGTAGGGGCGTGGCGCGCTGGGGAAGTGGACCTGACGGGCCAGGTCGGTGTAGCCGAGCGAGCGGTAGAGCCCGCGGGCGGGGCTCTCGGTGTCGATGGCGGAGAGGATCGAACGCGGCAGCTCGGAACCGTCGGTGATGGTGGTGATCAGCTCGCGGCCCACGCCCCGGCCCTGGAAGCCGGGGTGGACGTGCAGCTCGGTGATGACGAAGGAGTCGTCGAGCCAGTCGGCGGTGCCCAGGGTGCGCAGATACGGCTCCACGATGGTCGACCACCAGTGGGAGCGGTCGTTCGGCATCCCGTAGACGAAGCCGACGAGCCGCCCGTCGGGGGTCGTCGCACCGTAGGCGCAGGCACCGGGGTTGAGCAGATGACGCAGCACGATGTGCCGCCGTACGGCCACCTCACCCGCGTCGAGGCCGAAGGCGACGGCCTGCACGGCGAGGGCCTCGTCGACCCGTGCGGCGAGATTGACCGGCGCGATCACGACCTCGGTGTCATCCATGCGCCGCACCCTACAAGCCGGTCAGAACAGCACGCTCATGAAGGCGCCGACCTCCTGGAAGCCCACGCGGCGGTACGCCGCCCGGGCGGGCGCGTTGTAGTCGTTCACGTAGAGGCTGACGACGGGCGCGACGTCGGCGAGCGCGTAGGCGAGGACGGCCGCCATGCCGGTCTCGGACAGACCCCGGCCGCGGTGCTCGGGGGCGACCCAGACGCCCTGGATCTGGCAGGCCTGGCGGGTGGCGGCGCCGATCTCGGCCTTGAAGACGACCTTGCCGTCCTCGATGCGGGCGAAGGAGCGGCCGGAGCCGACGAGCTCGGCGACCCGGGCCTGGTAGAGCAGTCCGCCGTCGCCGGAGAGCGGGGAGATTCCGACCTCCTCGGTGAACATGGCCACGCACGCGGGCACGATCGTCTCCATCTCGTCCTTGCGGACCCGGCGCACCAGCGGGTCGGGCGCGACGGTGGCGGAGGGCGCGTCGGCGACCATGAGCGGCTGGTGGGCGCGGACGTCGCGGGCGGGGCCCCAGCTGGGTTCGAGGAGCCGCCAGAGCTCGGCGGTGGGCGCTGCGGGGCCGACGATGGAGGAGCAGCGGCGGCCGGTCCGCCGGGCCCGCTCGGCGAAGGCGCGGACGGCCTCGGGGGTGGCGCAGATGGGGACGAGGTTGGCGCCGGAGTAGCACAGCGAGGTGAGCCGGCCGTCGGTGTACCAGCCCCACATCTCGCCGCCCAGGCGCCACGGGTCGAGCCCGGCGAGCTGGACGCGGGCCGTGACGAAGGCGTTCTCGACGGGTGCGCTGTCCAGGACGGCGAGCGCCGCGCCGAGGTCGGCGGGTTCGAGGACCCGCGTCGATGATTGCGTCAACACGTGGGGCCTCACCGTACGGTTCTGCTGGTCCTGGCACTTTACCCCCGTTCCCGCCGGCTGGGGACGGGCGAAAGCCCCTCCGGCCGGGAGGTGGCCGGAAGGGCTTCGGTGCGGGGACGGGATCAGCCGGCGACGGAGACCGTCGGCTCGCCGCTCATGACGCCGTCCTTCTCCATCTGTTCGGCGATCTTCATCGCCTCGTCGATGAGGGTCTCGACGATCTTCGACTCGGGCACGGTCTTGATGACCTCGCCCTTGACGAAGATCTGGCCCTTGCCGTTGCCGGAGGCGACGCCGAGGTCGGCCTCGCGGGCCTCGCCGGGGCCGTTGACGACGCAGCCCATGACGGCGACGCGGAGCGGGACCTCCATGCCCTCCAGGCCGGCGGTCACCTCCTCGGCGAGCTTGTAGACGTCGACCTGGGCGCGGCCGCAGGACGGGCAGGAGACGATCTCCAGGCGGCGCTGGCGCAGGTTGAGCGACTCCAGGATCTGGATGCCGACCTTGATCTCCTCGGCGGGCGGGGCGGAGAGGGAGACCCGGATGGTGTCGCCGATGCCCTCGGAGAGCAGCGCGCCGAAGGCGACGGCGGACTTGATGGTGCCCTGGAAGGCGGGGCCGGCCTCGGTGACGCCGAGGTGCAGCGGGTAGTCGCACTGGGCGGCGAGCTGGCGGTAGGCGTTGACCATCACGACCGGGTCGTTGTGCTTGACCGAGATCTTGATGTCCCGGAAGCCGTGCTCCTCGAAGAGGGAGGCCTCCCAGAGGGCGGACTCGACGAGCGCCTCGGGGGTGGCCTTGCCGTACTTGGCGAGCAGGCGCGCGTCGAGCGAGCCGGCGTTGACGCCGATCCGGATCGGGGTGCCGGCCGCGGAGGCCGCCTTGGCGATCTCCTTGACCTTGTCGTCGAACTGCTTGATGTTGCCCGGGTTGACGCGCACCGCGGCACAGCCGGCGTCGATGGCGGCGAACACGTACTTCGGCTGGAAGTGGATGTCGGCGATGACCGGGATCTGCGACTTCTTCGCGATGGTCGCGAGGGCGTCGGCGTCGTCCTGGGTGGGACAGGCCACGCGCACGATCTGGCAGCCGGAGGCGGTCAGCTCGGCGATCTGCTGGAGCGTGGCGCCGATGTCGGAGGTGCGGGTGGTGGTCATCGACTGGACCGACACGGGGGCGTCGCCGCCGACGGCCACCGATCCGACCTGGATCTGGCGGCTCTTGCGCCGTTCGGCGAGCCGGGTCGGAACGGTCGGGATACCGAGAGAGATCGCGGTCATCAGCTGTACAACCCCAAGGTGTGGTTCATCGGGCTCAGGTCTTCGAGATTACCGCCCCGGGGGCGGACGGCCGGACACCGCAGGGGTGTCCGGCCGGGCGCGGACTAGGTCAGCTTCACCGGATTGACGATGTCGGCGACGAGGACGAGCAGCGTGAAGCACACGAACACGCCCGCCACCACGTACGCGGCCGGCATCAGCTTCGCCACGTCGAACGGGCCCGGGTCGGGCCGCTTGAAGATCCGCGCGGTGTGCCGGCGGACGGACTCCCACAGGGCGCCCGCGATGTGGCCGCCGTCGAGCGGCAGCAGCGGAAGCATGTTGAACAGGAACAGCGACACGTTGAACATGACGACCAGCTGGAGGAAGAACACCAGCCGGGTCTGCGGCGGGGCCTCGACGCTCATCAGCTCGCCGCTGATCCGGGCGGCGCCGACGACGCCGACCGGCGAATCCTGCTTGCGCTCGCCGCCGTCGAAGGCGGCGTCCCACAGGGCGGGGATCTTGCTCGGCAGGGCGAGGACGGACTCGACGCCGGCCTGAAGCTGGTCGGACATCCGGTCGACGGACTGGCCGAAGGTGAGCGGGACCACCTCACGGCCGGACTCGAAGCCGAGGTAGCCGGCGGAGACGTACTGCGCGGGCTGGACGACGCGGCCGTCCGCGTCCTTCTTCAGGACCCGGTTCTCCAGGAGCGTCGCGTGGAGGTCCAGTTCCTCGCCGCCGCGCCGGACGGTGACGGTGACCGGGCCGGTGGTGGCCCGGATGCGGTCGGAGAGGGTGTTCCAGTCGGAGACGCGCTCGCCGTTGAAGGCGACGATCCGGTCGCCCTTGAGGAGGCCGGCGGCCTTCGCGGGCGACGGGCGGTCGCTCGGCTTGCAGGTGTCGCGCTTCTCGCTCTGGTCGATGACGCAGGTGGTGACGCCGGCGACCTTGGTGGTCTGGGTCTCGAAGCCGACGGCCATCGCGCTGCCGAAGAACAGCAGGACGGCGAGCACCAGGTTCATGAACGGGCCGGCGAACATGACGATGACGCGCTTCCACGGCTTGCGCGTGTAGAAGAGCCGGTCCTCGTCGCCGGGCTGCAGTTCCTCGAAGGACGCCTCGCGGGCGTCCTCGATCATGGAGCGCCACGGGGAGGTGGAGCGGGCCTCGATCCGGCCGTCCTTGCCGGGCGGGAACATGCCGATCATGCGGATGTAGCCGCCGGCCGGGATGGCCTTGATGCCGTACTCCGTCTCGCCCTTCCGCCGCGACCAGATGGTCGGGCCGAAGCCCACCATGTACTGCGGCACCCGGATGCCGAAGAGCTTGGCCGTGGAGAGATGGCCCAGCTCGTGCCACGCGATGGAGACGAGGAGTCCCAGCGCGAACAGCACGATGCCGAGGACGGTCAGGAGAATGGTCATGCGCGCGCCTCCGCGATTGCCTTCGCCGCGAGTTCCCGGGCCCGGGCCCGTGCCCAGGTCTCCGCTTCCAGGACGTCCGACACCGTGAGCGAGGTTCCCGTCACGGGGTCCCCGCTCCGCTTCGTTCCGCCGTCGGCCGTGGTCCTCCGGTCTTCCGGGGAGCCGAAGCGCTCGGTGACGACTGCGGTGACGGTATCCATGATTCCGTTGAACGGCAGCCTTCCGGCGAGGAAGGCGTCCACGCACTCCTCGTTGGCGGCGTTGAAGACGGCGGGCGCGGTGCCGCCGAGCGTACCGACGTGCCGGGCCAGGTTCACCGACGGGAAGGCCTCGTTGTCGAGGGGGAAGAACTCCCAGGTGGAGGCGGTGCTCCAGTCGAAGGACGGGGCCGCGTCCGGGACCCGCTCGGGCCAGCCGATGCCGATGGCGATCGGACCGCGCATGTCCGGCGGGGTGGCCTGGGCGAGGGTGGAGCCGTCGGTGAACTCGACCATGGAGTGCACGTACGACTGCGGGTGGACGACGACCTCGATGCGGTCGAACGGGATGTCGTAGAGCAGGTGGGCCTCGATGACCTCCAGGCCCTTGTTCACCAGGGTCGCGCTGTTCACCGTGATGACCGGGCCCATCGCCCAGGTCGGGTGCGCGAGGGCGTCCTCGCGGGTCACGTCCGCCAGCTGCTCCCGGGTCCGGCCGCGGAAGGGGCCGCCGGAGGCGGTGACGACCAGCTTGCGGACGTCGGCGCGGGTGCCGGCGGCCAGCGCCTGGAACAGGGCGGCGTGCTCCGAGTCGACCGGGATGATCTGGCCCGGCTTGGCCAGCGCCTTGACGAGCGGGCCGCCGACGATCAGCGACTCCTTGTTGGCGAGCGCGAGGGTGCGGCCGGCTTCCAGGGCGGCGAGGGTGGGCGCCAGGCCGATGGAGCCGGTGATGCCGTTGAGGACGGTGTGGCACGGCGAGGCCGCGAGCTCGGTGGCGGCGTCCGGGCCGGCCAGGATCTCGGGCAGCGGCTCGGAGCCGTAGAGCGCCGCGAGGGCCGTCCGGAGCTCGTCCACCGCGTCCTCGCGGGCGACCGCGACCGCCTGGACCCGCAGCCGGTGCGCCTGCTCGGCGAGCAGTCCGATCCGGCCGCCGGAGGCGGCGAGGGCGGTGACCCGGAACCGGTCGGGGTTGCGCAGGACCAGGTCGATGGCCTGGGTGCCGATGGACCCGGTCGAGCCGAGGACGACGATGTCCCGGCGCCCTTCGGTGACGTCGAAGGCGATGTGCGGGTCGGCGAGAGGAGAGGGGCGGTCGCTCATGCCCCCCATTCTTGCCGCAAAGACCGTGCGCCCTTCACACCGGCTGCCTCACAGCGCCGTGCGGAAGGCCTCGAAGACGGTGTGGAAGTCCGGGAACGTCTTCCGCACACAGCCGGGGTCGTCGAAGGTGACGCCGGGGGTGCGCAGCGCGGTGACCGCGAAGGACATCACGATGCGGTGATCGCCGTGGGTGGCGATCTCGGCCGGCCCGGCGGGGGTGCCGGGGCGGATCTCGATCCAGTCGGGCCCGGTGGCGACGTCGATGCCGAGCCGGCGCAGGTTCTCGGCGCAGGCGTCGAGCCGGTCGCACTCCTTGACCCGGGTGTTGGCGACGTCCTCGATGCGGACCGGCCCGTCGGCGAAGGGCGCGATCGCGGCGAGGGTCGGCATGGTGTCGGAGATGTCGCGCATGGCGACCGTCAGACCGCGCAGGGCGCCGGTGGAGCGGACGGTCGTGCCCTCGGCGGTGATCCGGACGTCGGCGCCCATGCGCTGCAGGACGTCCACGAAGCCCAGGTCGCCCTGGAGGGCGCCGGTGCCGAGGCCGGGGACGGTGACGGCCGCGCCGGGGGTGAGGGCGGCCGCGGCGAAGAAGTAGCTGGAGGTCGAGGCGTCGGGCTCGACGGCGTACGTGGTGGCGCGGTAGCCGGTCGGGGCCACGGTGTACGTACGTCCCTCCGGGCCGTCCTCGCGGACGGTCTCGGCGCCGAAGCTCCGCATCATCGCGAGGGTGATCTCGACGTACGGCTCCGAGACCAGGTCGGTGACGGTGATCGCCAGGCCCTCGGTGGTGAGCGGGCCCAGCATCAGCAGCGCGGTCAGGTACTGGGACGACTGGCCGGCGTCGAGGCGGACCGCGCCGCCCCTGATGCCGCGGCCGGTGACGGTGAGCGGGTGGTGCCCCTCGCGCTCGCCGTGCGTCAGCTCCACGCCGAGCTCGCGCAGGGCGGTGCTGAGCGGGCCGAGCGGGCGGCGGCGCATCTGGGCGGAGGCGTCGAAGCGGAAGGTGCCGTGCCCGGCGGCGGCCAGCGCGGGCAGGAAGCGGGCGGTGGTCGCGCCGTCGCGGCAGTACACGTCGGCCTCGGGGACCCCGGGCCCGGCCGGCCGGCCCTCGATGTGCCAGGCGCCCGGCTCCTCCCGTACGACGTAGCCGAGGGCCCTCAGACCCTCGACGAAGCCCTCGGTGTCGTCGGAGCGCAGTGGCCGGAGCAGGGTGGTGGTGCCTTCGGCGGCGGCCGCGAGGAAGAGGGCGCGGGCGGTGACGGACTTGGAGCCGGGGATGTCGATGACGGTCACGGCCGCCATCCTGCCGTGGCCGGCCCGGACCGGGCGGCCGCGTCCGGAGGGTGGACGCGGCCGGGGCCGGGGCTGCGGACGGGCGGAGGCGGCCGTTCGGCGGCTACGGGATCTTCCGGTGGACGTTCTCCCGCTCCGAGGGGCCGGGGGGTGTGGCGGCGATCCAGGGGCCGTCGTCGCTCGGGTCGAGGATGCCCTCCTCCAGCCAGCTGTACGAGCCCGCGAGGACGCCGTCGACGACCTTGCGGTCCAGGTCGTCGGTGTTGGCCCAGAGGCGGCCGAAGAGCTCCGCGACCCGGAGCCGGGCCTGGCGGCAGAAGGCGTCGGCGAGCTGCCGGGCCTCGCGGCCGTGGGCGCCGGTGGTGCGCAGGTGTTCGGCCCGCACGCAGACGGCGCTCATGGCGAAGAGTTCGGCCCCGATGTCGACGATCCGGCCGAGGAAGGCCTGCTTGAGCTCCATCTTCCCCTGCCAGCGGGACATCGCGTAGAAGGTGGAGCGGGCGAGCTTGCGGGAGGTGCGTTCGACGTAGCGCAGATGGGTCGCGAGGTCGCCGAACTCGGCATAGGCGCCGGGCAGCTGGCCCTGTCCGGCGACCAGCTTCGGCAGCCAGCGGGCGTAGAACCCGCCGGCCCGGGCGCCCGCCCTGGCCTTCTCCGCGAGGGCCTTGTCGGGGTCGATGATGTCGCCGGCGACGGCGAGGTGGGCGTCGACGGCCTCGCGGGCGATCAGCAGGTGCATGATCTCGGTGGAGCCCTCGAAGATGCGGTTGATCCGCAGGTCGCGCAGGAGCTGTTCGGCCGGGACGGCGCGTTCGCCGCGGGCGGCGAGCGAGTCGGCGGTCTCGTAGCCGCGGCCGCCGCGGATCTGGACCAGTTCGTCGGCCATCTTCCAGGCCATCTCGGATCCGTACAGCTTGGCGAGGGCGGCCTCGATGCGGATGTCGTTGCGGTCCTCGTCGGCCATCTGGGAGGCGAGGTCGACGACGGCCTCCAGGGCGAAGGCCGTGGCGGCGATGAACGAGATCTTGGCGCCCACGGCCTCGTGGCGGGCGACCGGCTTGCCCCACTGCTCGCGTTCGGCGGCCCATTCGCGGGAGATCTTCAGGCACCACTTGCCGGCGCCGGCGCAGGCGGCGGGCAGCGAGAGCCGGCCGGTGTTGAGCGTGGTGAGGGCGATCTTGAGCCCGGAACCCTCGGGGCCGATGCGGTTCGCGGCGGGCACGCGCACCTGGTGGAAGCGGGTGACGCCGTTCTCCAGGCCGCGCAGCCCCATGAAGGCGTTGCGGTGCTCGACGGTGATGCCGGGCGAGTCGCCCTCGACGACGAAGGCGGTGATGCCGCCGCGGTGCCCCTCGGAGGAGGGGACGCGGGCCATGACGACGAGGAGGTCGGCGACGACGCCGTTGGTGGTCCACAGCTTCACGCCGTCGAGGACGTAGGTGTCGTCCCCGTCGGGCACGGCGGTGGTGGCGAGCCGGGCCGGGTCGGAGCCGACGTCGGGCTCGGTGAGCAGGAAGGCGGAGATGTCGCTGCGGGCGAGCCGCGGCAGGAAGGCGTCCTTCTGCTCCTGGGTGCCGAAGAGCTTCAGCGGCTGCGGCACGCCGATCGACTGGTGGGCGGAGAGCAGCGCGCCGAGCGCGGGGCTGACCGAGCCGACCAGGGCGAGGGCCCGGTTGTAGTAGAGCTGGGTGAGGCCGAGACCGCCGTACCTGGGGTCGATCTTCATGCCGAGCGCGCCGAGTTCCTTGAGGCCGGTGACGGTCTCGTCGGGGATGCGGGCCTCGCGTTCGATGCGGGCGCCGTCGACCCGGGTCTCGCAGAACGCGCGCAGCTTGGCGAGGAACGCCTCGCCGCGCCGGACGTCCTCGTCGGCGGGCATCGGGTGCGGATGGATGAGGTCGAGCCGGAAGCGGCCGAGGAAGAGTTCCTTGGCGAAGCTCGGCTTGTGCCAGTCCTGCTGGCGCGCCGCCTCGGCGACCTGCCGGGCCTCGCGTTCGGTGACCTTGGGCGGCCGCTGGGTGGGTGCGGACATGAAGAGCTCACCTGCCGCTCGTCGGGGCCTGGTGTGGCGTGGTGCCACTCGTCCGTCGTACCCGAAATCGGCGGTGGCGGAAACGGTCGCGGCGGCGGTTCCGGGCGGGCGCGGGAAGACGAGGACGGTCCGAACCCCCGCACAGTGGGCTCGGACCGTCTGTCTCGTGCGTACGGACGCCTTGGTCCGTACGGGTTGCCTAGAGCGCCAGGCCGGTGAGGACCAGGACGCGCTCGTAGGTGTAGTCGTCCATGGCGAACCGGACGCCCTCGCGGCCGACGCCGGAGCGCTTGGCTCCGCCGTACGGCATCTGGTCGGCGCGGTAGGACGGGACGTCGCCGACGATCACGCCGCCGACCTCCAGGGCGCGGTGGGCGCGGAAGGCGGCCTGCAGGTCGCGCGTGAAGACGCCGGCCTGGAGGCCGAAGTCCGAGTCGTTGACCGCGGCGAAGGCCTCGGCCTCGCCGTCGGCCTTGGCGATCGTCAGGACCGGGCCGAAGACCTCGGCGCGGGCCAGGGTGACGTCGGCCGGGAGGTCGGCGAGGACGGTCGGGGCGTACGTGGCGCCCTCGCGCTTGCCGCCGGCGAGCAGCTTCGCGCCGGCCGCGACGGCCTCGTCCACCCAGGACTCGACGCGCTTCGCGGCGGCCTCGTCGACCAGCGGGCCGACGTCGGTGGCGTCGTCCGCCGGGTCGCCGGTGACCTGGGCCTCGACGGCGGCGACGATCTTCGGCAGCAGGCGGTCGTAGACGGTGGCGTCGGCGATCACGCGCTGCACGGAGATGCAGGACTGGCCGCCCTGGTAGTTGGAGAAGGTCGCGATGCGGCTCGCGGCCCAGTCCAGGTCGGCCTCGGAGGACCAGTCGGGCAGCACGACGGCGGCGGCGTTGCCGCCGAGCTCCAGGGTGCAGTGCTTGTGGGGCACGGACTGCTGGATGGCGTAGCCGACCTTGTCCGAGCCGGTGAAGGAGATGACCGGGAGGCGCTCGTCCTGGACGAGGGCCGGCATGCGGTCGTTCGGCACGGTCAGGATCGACCAGGAACCGGCCGGCAGGTCGGTCTCGGCCAGGATCTCGCCCAGGACGAGGGAGGAGATCGGCGTCGAGGGGGCCGGCTTGAGGATGATCGGGGCGCCGACGGCGATGGCCGGGGCGACCTTGTGGGCGCTGAGGTTCAGCGGGAAGTTGAACGGCGCGATGCCGAGCACGACGCCCTTGGGGATGCGGCGGGTGAGCGCGAGGCGGCCCGCGCCACCGGCCTCGGTGTCCAGGCGCTGGGCCTCGCCGGCGTTCCAGCGGCGGGCCTCCTCGGCGGCGAAACGGAACACGGAGACGGCACGGCCGACCTCGCCGCGGGCCCACTTGATGGGCTTGCCGTTCTCCGCGGAGATCAGCTGGGCGATCTCCTCGGTGCGCTCGGCGAGGCGCTTCGACACGTGGTCGAGAGCGGCGGCGCGGACGTGCGCCGGGGTGGCGGCGAACTCGTCGACGACCGCGTGCGCGGCGGCGACGGCCTCCTCGACCTGGGCCTCGGTGGGCACGCTGACCTTGCCGACCAGACGTCCGTCGTACGAGTTCGTGACGTCGAAGGTGGCCTCGCCGGTGGCCTCGCGGCCGGCGAGCCAGAAGGCGTGGGTGGTCGTCATTGCGTACCGGCCCTTTCCGTTTCGGAGTGGTGCGGGGTGGCGCGAGGGGGTGCTCTCGCGCTCCTGTGCCACGTTAGGGCCCGGAAGGCCGGCTTGGGTTTGTCCGCTGTGGAGTGGTGGGGGCGGTCCTGCTGTCCGCTTTGGCCGAACGTCTTCCGGCCGTCGGCGCATCCGGGCCGCGTGCGGCCCGGATGCGCCACCGGGCGCGCAGCCGACGGGAGATCACCTGCGCCGCTCGGTCGAGACGATGAGACAGACCCCGGCCACGACGATCGCCCCGCCGAGCACGAGGGGCCACGACAGCGCCTCGCCGAGGACCACGGCACCGAGGGCGACCGCGACGACCGGGTTGACGTACGCGTAGGTCGCGACGAGCGAGAGGGGTGCGGCCTGGAGGAGCCAGGCGTACGCGGTGAAGGCGATCAGCGAGCCGAAGACGACGAGGTACGCGAGAGCGGCCCAGGAGCGTCCCGACACGGCCGAGAGGTCGAGGCCGTGCTGCTCGCCCCGGGCGAACCCGACACCGACGCCCGCGATGCCGCCGGCCAGCATCTCGTACGCGCTCGCCGTGAAGGGGTTGCGCGGCATCGGGATGCGGGAGGAGGAGAAGGAGCCGACCGACCAGCACAGGGTCGCGGCGATGACCAGCAGGACTCCGCCGACGTGCACCTCGCCGGTCAGGCCGGGCAGCGTCAGGACGGCGAGCCCGGCGAGGCCGAGCAGCACCCCGACGGTCCCGCCCGCGGTCGGCCGCTCCCCCGCGCCGGCCCTCAGCAGCACGACCCAGGCGGGGACGACGGCGATCAGCAGCGCGGTGAGCCCGGACGGCACGGAGGTCTCGGCGAGCACGACGAGCCCGTTGCCGCCGAGGATGAGGAGCAGGCCGACGACGACCGCCGAGGCCAGCTGCCGCGGGCTCACCTTCAGCGCGGCCGGCCCCTGCCGCCAGGCGATGATCCCGGCGAGCAGCAGTCCGGCCGTGATGAAACGCGTCCCGGCGGAGAGGAACGGCGGCAGGGTCTCGACGACGATCCGGATGCCGAGGTACGTGGACCCCCAGACGACGTAGACGATCCCGAGCGCCGCCCAGACGGCGACGGGTATCCGCCGCGGGGCGGGGGCCGGAACGGACGGGATCTCTGCGGCAGCCGGATCGACTGCGGGGCTTGTCATGCCCAGGAGATTACGGAGAGAGCGGCTCATCGGCCAGAAATTTGCCCGCGATCGGGCAGGGAGACGGGGATTCGAGGGCCCAAAGGGGCCCCGGCGAGCGGGGAGGAGGGGCCGGGACCGTTCGCGTGTCCTTACCGCCTCACCGGGCACTGCGCGGCCAGGGGCCCGGCGTCAGGCGGACACCCGGGGGGCGCCCGCCACCGGGGGCGCCGCCGCCGGACGCCCGGCGGACACCCGGCGGCGGTGCCCCGGCCTCCGGGAACCCGCCGCGAGACACCCGCCGGCAGAACCGCCCCCGGAAGCCCTCCGCCGGTCCCCCGCGACGAGAACCCGCCGTCGGGGACGCCGTGAAACCCGTAGGACACCCGTCGACACCCACCCGCCGACGGGCTGCCGTCGGCAGGCACCGCCGTCGGGCGCCTGTCGGCAGGCACCGCACCGCCGTACGACACCGCTGCCGGCACTCGCCACCGGTGGAAGCCGCGTCAGGCCCCGGCGTCACGCCCCCGTCAGGCGCCTGACGGGGGCGTCGCGTTGCCGGAGGAGCCGCCCGTCGCGCCCGGGCCCGTGGTGCCGCCGTCGCCCGTCGCCTTCAGGGCCAGCCACAGCTCCATGCGGACGTCCGCGTCGTCCAGGGAGCGGCCGAGGATCTCCTCCACGCGGCGCATCCGGTAGCGGAGGGTGTGGCGGTGGACGCCCAGGTCGGCGGCGGCGGCGTCCCACTGGCCGTGGCGGGAGAGCCAGGCCCGCAGGGAGGCGACCAGGTCGCCGCGGCCGGTGGCGTCGTGTTCGTACAGGGCGCGGAGCAGGCCGTCGGCGAAGGCGCGGACGGCGTCGTCGGCGAGGAGGGGCAGGACGGAGCCGGCCGCCAGTTCCTCGTGCTCGACGAGCGCCCGGCCGCGCCGCCGGGCGACGGACAGCGCCTGTTCGGCCTGCTTGTACGCGGCGGCGGCCGCGATCGGGCCGGCCGGGGCGGACAGCCCGACGACGAGCCCGGCGTCCTCCGCCTCCCGCGTCGCGTAGCTCTCGCACGCGGTGACGACCGCTCCCCCGTCGCCGGCCAGGACGACGAGGCGTTCGCCGCCCTCCGGTCCCTCCGGCACGGTCAGGACGGACTCGCCCGCGCGGGCGGCGGCGGCCTCCAGGTCCTCCGAGAACGCCGCGAGCGGCGCCTCGCCCTCCTTCGGCTCGCTCGGCACGGGCTCCGCGATGAGCAGCCGGAACGGGGCGTCGAGCAGTCCTCCGTACAGGTCGCCGGCGACGCCGCGGGCATGGTCCGGCTGCCCGGCGAGCAGCATCCGCAGCACCGCCGCGCCGAGCCGCTCCTCGGCGGCCTGAAGGGAGCGGGAGCGTTCCGTCGTGAGGGTGAGCAGGGCGACGGCGGAGTGCACGGCGTACCGCTCCGCCGTGCCGAGCGGCGCGCCCGTGCCGACCGCGAGCGCCCCGCGCACGCGGCGCCCGGTCCCGAGGGACTGGAGTTCCACGCGGTCGTCGGTGCCGCCGACGACGGCGCTGGCGGGCGCGGGCCGCTCGCGCAGGCGCTCCACGTCGGGCGTGAGCCGGGCGGCCCGGCGCGCCGCCCATTCGGGCGAGGCGGCGAGCACGGTGCCGGAGGTGTCGTAGAGCGCGGCCCAGCCGTCGACGTGCGCCGCGAGCCGGGCGACGACCGCGGCGGGGCCCTCGGCGAGGGCGGCACGGGTCAGCTCGCGCTGGGCCTCGAAACCGGCGGTCACGGCCCGGTACTGGTCGGCCGCGATGGCCGCGGACACGGCCTTGCTGATGGCGAGGAACGGTGTGCGGCGGGGCACTTCGAGGAGCGGCAGCTGCTCCTCGTGCGCCGCTTCGAGGAGCGCCGCGGGGATGTCCTCGTAGTTGACGCCGACGGCGAAGCCGAGCCCGACGACACCCGCGTCGAGCAGCCGCCGCACGTAGCGCCGCATCGCCTCGGGGTCCTCGGCGTCGAGGGTGAGCGCGGTGGTGAGCAGCAGTTCGCCGCCCTCCATGTACGGGACGGGGTCGGCGAGTTCGCTGACGTGGGCCCATCGCACCGGGGTGTCGAGGCGGTCCTCACCGGCTCGGACGGTGAGCTTGAGCGCCGAGTGCTGGACGAGCGAGGCGAGGGTGGGCGGCATGGGGGACCGTCGGTCCTTAAAGGTTCTGGGGGGAGGGGGCGCGTGCGGGGTGAGGAGGCAGCGCCGTCCGTGGGGCGGCGCGCCCCCGATTGTGCCAGCCCGCTCCGGGGCCCGCCCCCAGCCTCGCAGGTCGGCGCCCGGCCCGCAGGTCGGCGCCCCCGCGCGGTGCGGGGCCCGGCTCGCAGCTCGGCGCCCCCGCGCGGTGCGGGGCCGGCTGCGCGGTGCGGGGCCCGCCGCGCGTCCGGCGGGCGCCCCGCGCCTGCCCGGCGGCCGCCTCCCGGCCCGCCGCCGCCCTCCCGGCCTCCTCCGCCGCCTTCCCGGCCCCGCGAGCGCCGCCGCGGCCCGGGCCGTGGGTTCAGCCGCGCAGGTCGACCAGGAGCGGCGGTGTGTGCTCGCCGCGTACGTGGGTGAGGGACAGGACCGCGTGGCCGGGCGGGACCGCGTGGGCCAGGTCGGACGCGGACCAGCGTTCCCGTTCGACCTCGCGCACGGTCACCGCGTCCGTGGTGACGGCCCGGCCGGTGACGAGCTTGCGCAGGGTGTGCATGACCCGGGTGAGGGGCTCGTCGGCGAGCACGGTCCGGCTGGTGACGTCCCGGGCCTCGACCCATTCGGTGCCCCAGGTCTCGGCGAACCGCTTGCCGTCCCAGGTGGTGACGCCGGCCAGCGCGACCCGGCAGCCGACCGCGCCGAACAGCGGGGTGCGCAGGTGCTCGGGGACGTCGTCGAGGCTCCGCAGGCCGAGGACGACCCCGGCGTTCGCCGAGCGCAGCCGCTGCAGTCCGCGCACCGTCCCGGCGGTGAGGGTGTGGGCGGCGTCGTCGAGGACGAGGCAGGCGAAGCGCGCCCGGTCGGTGCGGGTGACGGCGCGGGCGAGGAACTGGGCGAGGACGAGCCGGGCGAGCAGCCGGGAGGCCTCGGCATGGCCGGTCTCGGGGAGGTCGATGCGCACCCGGACGGGGTGTTCGAGGGCGCGCATGGTGAACGGCCGGCCGTGGCCGGTGGTGTCGAAGAATCCGGCGAACGCGGGCCGGTCGAGCAGGGCGACCCGGTCGGCGAGCGCGGTGGCGGGGTCGCCCGCGGCGCCGTCCTGCCGCTCGCGGGCGTCGAGTTCGCGGACGAGGGAGGGGTGGCCGGCCCGTTCCAGGGCGGTCCGGAGCGCCTGGCGCGGTGCCGGCGCGCCGTCGAGGAGTTCGCGGAGTTCCGGGATCGACGGGAAGCGCCCGTGGACCGCGTGGAACGGTCCGAGCAGCTGGGCGAGCGCGGTGGCGGCCCGCCGGGGGTCGGTGGTGTCGTCGGCGAGGACGTCGGCGAGCAGCGCGGCGGCCTGGTCGGGGTCGCCGGTGCCGCCGTAGAGGTCGAGGTCGTGCGGTGAGTTCGGGTCGCCGACGCGGATGACGACGTCGTACGCGTCGTCCGGGCCGAGCGGCGCGCCCGCCGGGCCGACGGCGACGACGGCGGCCTGTCCGGCGAGCGCCTGGAGGGCGAGGGACTCGACGACGGGGCGGAGCAGGCGGGTGGTCTTGCCGCTGCCGGAGGGGCCGACGACGAGCATCGAGGTGCCGAGGACGGCGGGGTCGACGGCGAGGCCGGTGCCGCGGCGCGGGTACGGGTTGCGGGCGACGTCGGCGACGGTGCCGAGCCTGACCTGCCGGAGGCGCAGGTCGTGCGCGGCCGACCGGCCGGGCAGCTGCCGCGCCCCGGAGGGGTGCAGGAAGGCGGCGGCGCCGCGGGCGTGGACGTCCTGGACGAAGGCGGCCTGCCGGTCGGGGCCGCCGCGGGCGGTGTCCCAGGCGGCGCGGATACGGGTGTGGTCGACGTCGTTCATGCGCCCGGCGGCGCCCTCGGCGGCGAGCCGGTCGGCCGCCTCGGCGAGTCCGGCGGCCCGCAGCTCGGGCCAGTCGGCGGGGTCGGGGGCGCCCGGGTCGGCGGCCGGCGTCCGCGGGGCGGCGGTCGCGGCGGAGCCGCCGGTGCGGCGCAGCGCGAACCAGACGAAGGGCAGGGCGGCGGCGACGGTGACGAACAGGTCGGCCGTCTCGACCATCTCCTGGTTCGCGTACGCGGCGGTGGGCGTGCCCCGCTCGTAGGGCAGCAGGGCGTAGACGACGCCCTTGACGGGGATCCAGCCGCCGCGGACCAGCGCGACGGTCACGAGCCCGGCGACGGCGGCGAGCAGGACCTGGGCGGCGCGGCCGCGCTCCTCGGTGAGCCGGCGCCAGGCGTACGGCCAGCGGCCGAAGCGCCCGAGCCCGTAGAAGACGCCGGAGAACAGCACGAGCTCGTAGACGGCGAGGGCGAGCACTCCGCCGGTCCCCGCCTGCGGCCCGCCGCCGAGCGGGTGCCACCAGTCGTCGGGGGTGAACAGTTTGAGCGGCACGCTCCAGTACGGGATGTAGCCGTTGCGCAGCAGCGACCAGAGCAGGACGCAGGCGAGGAAGGAGATCACCGCGCCGGAGAGCACGGAGCGCAGCGGCGTCTCGGCCGGCTCCTGGTCGGGCCGGGGCACATGCCCGTAGCGCCAGACCCCGGGCCCGGCGGCGGGCCGCGGGGTGCGGAGCCAGTCGGCGAGGGAGACGCCGGCGGACGGGGTCGGGGCCCCGGCGGACGGGGTCGGGGCCCCGACGGACGGGGTCGGCGCCCCGGCGGACGGGGTCGGGGCCCCGGCGGACGGGGTCGGGGCCCCGGCGGACGGGGTCGGCGCCCCGGCGTGGACCGGGGACGCGCCCGCGGGCGCCTCGGGGGCGCTTCCGGGCACGGCCGGCGGTGCGGCCGGCATCGGTGGCGGGCCGGCCGGCCGGGGGACCTGGTCGGCGCGGGGGCGGCCGTCGTGCGTGCCCCGCGAGCCCTGCGTGCCCTCGAACTCCATGACCCCTGCCCCCTGGCCCCTTCACTCTGCCGCGCACGCCCTGTCGCCCACCGTGTCGCGTCCGACGCCCCAATCTAGGGCCTCGGGTGCGGATCATGCCCCGGATCAGGCCGATGGCGTGGGGACGGTCCGGACAACGGCGCGTATGGCCGATAAGGACAAGGACACGCCGGGACCACTCCCATCCGTAGCATGCGCGGGGTCCCCGGCCGCGCCTAGCCTGCGGAGGAAACCCGCAAGTGCGTCCAGAACACCCCCAGGAGCCCCGCATGAACGCTGTCCCGCAGGAGCGGCGCGTCGTCACCGCCATCCCCGGCCCGAAGTCGCAGGAGCTTCAGGCCCGCCGCCTCGACGCGGTCGCCGGTGGCGTGGGCTCCACGCTGCCCGTCTTCACCAAGCGCGCGGGCGGCGGCATCATCGAGGACGTCGACGGCAACCTGCTGATCGACTTCGGCTCCGGCATCGCCGTGACCTCCGTCGGCGCCTCCGCCGAGGCCGTCGTGCGCCGCGCCTCCGCGCAGCTGCAGGACTTCACCCACACCTGTTTCATGGTGACGCCGTACGAGGGCTACGTGGAGGTCTGCGAGGCGCTGGCCGAGCTGACCCCGGGCGACCACGCCAAGAAGTCCGCGCTGTTCAACTCGGGCGCCGAGGCCGTCGAGAACGCGGTCAAGATCGCCCGTTCGTACACCAAGCGCCAGGCCGTCGTCGTCTTCGACCACGGCTACCACGGCCGCACCAACCTCACCATGGGCATGACGGCGAAGAACATGCCGTACAAGCAGGGCTTCGGTCCGTTCGCGCCCGAGGTCTACCGCGTGCCGGTCGCCTACGGCTACCGCTGGCCCACCGGCGCCGAGAACTGCGGCCCCGAGGCCGCCGCCCAGGCGATCGACAACATCACCAAGCAGATCGGCGCCGAGAACGTCGCCGCGATCGTCATCGAGCCGGTCCTCGGCGAGGGCGGCTTCATCGAGCCGGCCAAGGGCTTCCTGCCGGCGATCGTGAAGTTCGCCAACGACAACGGCATCGTCTTCGTCGCGGACGAGATCCAGGCCGGCTTCTGCCGGACCGGCCAGTGGTTCGCCTGCGAGGACGAGGGCATCGTCCCGGACCTCATCACCACGGCCAAGGGCATCGCGGGCGGCCTGCCGCTCGCCGCCGTGACCGGCCGCGCCGAGATCATGGACTCCGTGCACGGCGGCGGTCTGGGCGGCACCTACGGCGGCAACCCGGTCGCCTGCGCCGGTGCGCTGGGCGCCATCGAGACCATGAAGGAGCTCGACCTCAACGGCAAGGCCAAGCGCATCGAGGAGGTCATGAAGGGCCGCCTCACGGCCATGCAGGAGAAGTTCCCGGTCATCGGCGACATCCGTGGCCGCGGCGCCATGATCGCCATCGAGCTCGTGAAGGACCCGGCGACCAAGGAGCCGTTCGCCGAGGCCGCCGCCGCGCTCGCCAAGTACTGCCACAACGAGGGCGTGCTGGTCCTCACCTGCGGCACCTACGGCAACGTGCTGCGCTTCCTGCCGCCGCTCGTGATCGGCGAGGACCTGCTCAACGAGGGTCTGGACGTCATCGAGGCCGCGCTCGCGCAGCTCTGACGGCGGCCCACCGGGCCGATGATCAGACCGCGGGACAGCGGCTTCTGACGCCCCGTGTGAAGAAGCTGTGGGGGGCCGATGGCGGGATGGAGTTCCTGCTGTCGGTCCCCTCTTCCGTGTCGTACGGTTTCCCCAGATGAGAGAAACACCCCGGGCGGAGCCTCCCCAGCCCCGCCCACACCGTGCCGTCGCGCACACCGCCGGAGCCCTGGGCACCGGAACTCCTCACCGATCGGATGGCCGCCCGCCCCACACCCCCCGGGGCGCGCGGCAGCCCGGTCCAGGCGACCGCCCCGGAACCACCCCCCCTGTTCCGGGGCGGCCGGCTGTCTTCTGGTCGCTCGTCACGCTCGCCGTCGTCACCTGGCAGGTGCTGGTCCACGGCCCGCTCGTCCGGCTCGACGAACGCCTCTCCCGCTCCCTCGTGGACACCGTGCCGCGCGGTCTGAGCGAAGCCGCCTCCGGCCTCGGCGACATGAGCGTCGCCCTCCCCGTCCTGGCCTGCGCGATGCTGTACGCCGTCCGCCGCGGCCGACGCGCCGCGGCCCTCTGGGCGGGTCTGGCGATGGCCCTCGTCCCGCTCCTGGTCGTCCCCCTGAAGCTCTGGACGGGCCGCCCGGGCCCCCTCGAACCCTGGGCGCACGGCTACTACCCCTCGGGCCACACGGCCACCGCGATGGTGGCGTACGCCGGCGCGGCCCTCCTTGTCTCCCGGCGCCTGCTCCCGCTCGCCGGCCTGCTCACCGCCGTCACGGCGGCGGGCCTGGTGCTCCGCGGCTTCCACTGGCCCCTCGACGTCCTCGCCTCCGTCGCCCTGTGCCTGCCCCTGCTGCGCTGGCCGGTGCTCGCGGCGCGATACGGTCGCGCCGACCGTCCCCCCTCGGACACCACGGAGAGCACATGACGATCCACCGGCCCGGCCGGCCCGGCGACCTGCCCGACCCCGGACTCCTCTGGGCGCGCTGGGCGCTGAACGCCGTGGTCCGGGCGACCACCGCGGCGGAGCAGGAGGGTGTCCACCGCACCGGGGTGTGGATCGACGCCGAGGGGCTGCACCTCGACGACTGCGGCTGCACCTGGTGGACGTTCTCCCGGATGGGCGAGGGCCGTTACGTCCTCTTCGGGGAGGACGAGTCGAGCGCCTGCAAGTGGCACGAGCCGCCGGTCGACATGCTGGCGGGCGGCCCCGGCTGGCTCCCGTACGAGGAGCTGCGCGACCGGCTCTCCGGCTGCGAACTGGGCTGTGTCTACTGGTACGAGGACGGAGCCTGGGCCCGCGCCCCGTACCCCGGGGACCTCGACGACGACGGCCTCGACTGCGGGATGAGCCGCTTCGTCGAGCGGGGCGAGGCGCTGGGCCTGCTGGCGGACCTCGTCGCGTACGACCGGCCCGCGGCGGAGATCCTCATGGGCGCCGCCGAGGAGGGCCGGCTGACGCCGGACCTGCTGGCGGCGCACGTCGTGGCGGAGGACCGCGGCGACCCGGACCTTCCGGCGATGGTCCGGGCGCTGCGGATGTCGGGGCTCGACCGGGCGGCCGCGGAGGGTCAGCTCCAGCCGTAGGCGTCGAAGTTGCGGCTGAACTCCCACTGGTTGTAGCGGTCCCAGTTGACCGACCAGGTCATCAGGCCGCGCAGGGCGGGCCAGGTGCCGTGGGTCCGGTAGGTGCCGCAGTCGGTCTTCCGCGTCAGGCAGTCGAGGGCCCTGTTCACCTCGGCCGGGCTGGTGTGGCCGTTGCCGGCCTGGGTGGAGGCGGGGAGGCCGATGGCGACCTGGTCGGGGCGGAGGGCCGGGAAGACGCGGTCGGTGTTGCCGGCGACCGGGAAGCCGGTGAGCAGCATGTCGGTCATGGCGATGTGGAAGTCGGCGCCACCCATGGAGTGGTACTGGTTGTCGAGGCCCATGATCGATCCCGAGTTGTAGTCCTGGACGTGCAGCAGGGTGAGGTCGTCGCGCAGGGCGTGGATGACCGGGAGGTAGGCGCCGGCGCGGGGGTCCTGGCCGCCCCAGGGGCCGGAGCCGTAGTACTGGTAGCCGAGCTGGACGAAGAAGGTCTCCGGGGCCATGGTGAGGACGAACTTCGCGCCGTACCTGGCCTTGAGGGCCTTCACGGCCGAGATGAGGTTGACGACGACCGGGCTGGTCGGGTTGCGGAAGTCCGTGTCGCCGGTCTGGAGCGCGAGGGAGTGCCCCTCGAAGTCGATGTCCAGGCCGTCGAGACCGTAGTCGTCGATGATCTTCGACACCGAGGCGACGAAGGTGTCACGCGCGGCGGTGGTGGCCAGCTGCACCTGCCCGTTCTGGCCGCCGATGGAGATGAGGACCTTCTTGCCCGTGGCCTGCCTGGCCCTGATGGCGGCCTTGAAGTCCGCCTCCGACTCGACGTTCGGGCACTCCGTCACCGGGCACAGCTTGAAGCGGATGTCGCCGGAGGTCACCGAGGTCGGCTCGCCGAAGGCGAGGTTGACGACGTCCCAGGAGTCGGGGACGTCGGCCATGCGGGTGTAGCCGGAGCCGTTGGCGAAGCTGGCGTGGAGATAGCCGACGAGGGCGTGGGCGGGCAGCTGTCCGCCGGGGTCGCCGCCGCCTCCGGAGGTGGTGGTGACGGTCACGGGGGCCGACCTGGCCGACTCGCCCGCGCTGTTCGCCGCCGAGACCTGGAAGCTGTACGCCGTGCCGGCCGCGAGACCGGTGGCGGTGTACGAGGTGCCGGTGACGGTCGCGAGCAGGGCGCCGGCCTTGTACACCCGGTAGGAGTCGGCGCCGGCGACGGCCGGCCAGCTCAGCGTCACCGAACTGGCGGTGGGCGTCCCCGCGGACAGACCGGTGGGGGTGGCGGGTGTCTGGACCGGGTCGCCGCCCGGACCGAGCAGGGAGAGGTCGTCGGCGACGTAGGCGCCGGTGCCGTACCAGCCGTGGGTGTAGATCGTGACGGAGGTCGTCGAGGCGCCGGTCGTGAAGGTACTGGCGAGCCGCTGCCAGTCCGGTGCGGACTGGGTCCACGTGGAGACGTCGCCGGTGCCGGTGCCGGAGGCGCCGAGGTAGACGTAGCTGCCGCGGACCCAACCGCTCAGCGTGTAGGTGGAGTTCGGCTTGACGGTGACGGTCTGGGAGCACCTGGCGTTGTCGCTGCCGGCCGGGGTGGCCTGCAGGGCCTTCGCCCCGGCGTGCACGGGGGTGCCGACGACCGCCCCGCTGCCGGCCGTACAGGTCCAGCCGTCCAGGCCGGACTCGAAGCCGCCGTTGCGGGCGAGTTCGGTGTCGGCGGCGTGGGCCGCGGGGGTGAGTGCCACGAGCCCGCCGGCGGCGAGCAGGCCCGCCAGGGCGAGGGTCAGGGGTCTGGTGCGGTCCACAACTGCCTCCGGGGGTGGGGGAATCGAGGTGGCGCGCGCCACAGCATGGTCCAGACCAATCCAGTGGTCAAGACCTCTGCCCGGAAGGCACCCCGGGTCACGCCGCGCCGATCCCCCCTCCCCCGCGGGCCAGCCCGCCCGCCGCCTCGTGCATCGCCCGTTCGAGCAGCGCGGGGTCCGTGAGCGTGCCGGCCGCGTCCGGGGTCACCAGCCAGCGCACGCCGCCCGTCACCCGCCCGGGATACGGGACGACGATCCAGGACCCGGCGCCCGCGCCGCGCACCCCGGTGCCGAGCCAGCGGGCGGCCGTGCCCGGCGGCACGAAGAAACCCGTCCGGGCGTCACCCAGGTCGCCCAGGACCGGACCGGGCCGCTCCACGAGCCGGGCCAGCACGTCGAGGGTGGGGCGCCCGAGCGGGGCCGGCAGGATCAGCACGTCCCAGCGGCGCCCGGCGGGGAGCAGCGCGACCCCGTGCGGACTGCGCTCCCACTCCCAGCGGCAGGCTTCCGGGTCGGGCGCGACCGAGGCCAGCCACTCCACCACGGCCCTGACCGCCGGTCCACCGCCCGAACCGCCACCCGACCCGCCGCCCGGACCGGAACCCGCGCCCGCCCCGAGCCCCGCTCCCGAACCCGTTCCCGTACCCGTCATGACGAAAGCCCTCTCTCCGCACAGACCCGCCGCTTGCGGTGTCCACACGGAGAGAGGGCGCTCCCTCCCGCCTATGACGCGGGTTCCCCGACCCGTTCACTGTGACCTGCGTCACAGCAGGGCGGGGTCAGCTGTCGAAGCCGAGTCCCAGCCGGTCCATCGTCTTCAGCCACAGGTTCCGCCGTCCGCCGTTCTCGTCGGCGCGCGCGAGGGACCACTTGGTGAGCCCGATGCCCGCCCAGGCGATCGGCTCCGGCGGGAACGGCAGTGGCTTGGACCGCACCATCTCCAGCTCGGTCCGCTCGGTCCGCTCCCCCGCCAGCAGGTCCAGCATCACGTCCGCGCCGAAGCGGGTCGCGCCCACCCCGAGCCCCGTGTAGCCGGCCGCGTACGCCACCTTGCCCTGGTGCGCCGTGCCGAAGAAGGCCGAGAAGCGCGAGCAGGTGTCGATCGCACCGCCCCAGGCGTGGCTGAAGCGCAGGCCCTCCAGCTGCGGGAAGCAGGTGAAGAAGTGCTGGGCCAGCTTGAGGTACGTCTCCGGTCGGTGGTCCATCTCCGCCGCCACCTTGCCGCCGAAGCGGTAGACGGCGTCGTAGCCGCCCCACAGGATGCGGTGGTCGGCGGTGATCCGGAAGTAGTGGAACTGGTTGGCGGAGTCGCCCAGCCCCTGCCGGTTCTTCCAGCCGACCGCGGCCAGCTGCTCGGCGCTCAGCGGCTCCGTCATCAGCGCGTAGTCGTACACCGGGACGGTGTAGTGCCGCACCCGCCTGACCAGCGAGGGGAAGACGTTGGTGCCGAGGGCGACCCGGCGGGCCGCGACCCGGCCGTAGGGGGTGCGCACGGCCATGCCGCCGCCCGCCGGTACCAGGTCGAGCGCCGGGGTGTTCTCGTAGATCCGCACCCCCAGGTCCTGGCAGGCCCGCTTGAGCCCCCAGGCCAGCTTCGCGGGGTTGAGCATGGCGACGCCGCGGCGGTCCCAGAGGCCGCCCAGGAAGGTCGGCGAGTCGACCTCGGCGCGGACGGCGTCGCGGTCCAGCAGCTCCAGACCGCCGGCCAGACCGAGCCGGTCGGCCTCCTCGTACACCTCGTGGAGCTCGTCCACCTGGTAGGCCTCGGTGGCCACGTCGATCTCGCCGGAGCGCTCGAAGTCGCAGTCCATGGCGTAGCGGGCGACGGCCTCCTCGATGGCGTCGAGGTTCCGCTCGCCCATCTCCTCCAGCCGGGCGAGCTCGCCCGGCCAGCGGGCGAGCCCGTTGCCGAGGCCGTGCGTGAGCGAGGCGGCGCAGAAGCCGCCGTTGCGGCCCGAGGCGGCCCAGCCCACCTCGCGGCCTTCGATCAGGACGACATCCCGGGAGGGGTCGCGCTCCTTGGCGAGGAGCGCGGTCCACAGTCCGCTGTAGCCGCCGCCCACCACGAGCAGGTCGCACCGCTCGGGGCCGGCGAGGGCGGGCAGGGCTCCGGGCTTGCCGGGGTCTTCCAGCCAGAAGGGGACGGGCTGGGCGTCGGAGAGAGATTGTGCAGCGAGACGCATGGCGACTGGGGCCATGGTTTCCAACTCCTTCGGTGCCTGACCGGCTGCCGGTCAGGCTGTTGCTGTCTTCTTGCGCCGGTTCGTGATGATCTGTCCGGCCATGACCACCAGTACCGCAAGGACGAACATCGCGGTGCCGATGACGTTGATCTGAACGGGGGTTCCGCGCTGGGCCGAGCCCCAGACGAACATGGGGAAGGTCACGGTGGAGCCCGCGTTGAAGTTGGTGATGATGAAGTCGTCGAACGACAGCGCGAAGGCGAGCAGCGCGCCGGCCGCGATGCCGGGCGCCGCGATCGGCAGCGTGACCCGCAGGAAGGTCTGCACCGGTCCCGCGTAGAGGTCGCGCGCGGCCTCCTCCAGGCGCGGGTCCATGGACATCACGCGCGCCTTGACCGCCGTCACGACGAACGACAGACAGAACATGACGTGGGCGATGAGGACCGTCCAGAAGCCCAGCTCCGCGCCCATGTTCAGGAACAGGGTGAGCAGCGAGGCGGCCATGACGACCTCGGGCATCGCCATCGGCAGGAAGATCAGCGAGTTGATCGCGCCGCGCGCCCGGAAGCGGTAGCGGACCAGCGCGAAGGCGATCATCGTGCCGAGGACGACCGCGCCCACGGTCGCCCAGGCGGCGAGCTGGAGCGAGAGCGTGAGCGACTCGCACATGTCGGCGACGCCGCAGGGGTCCTTCCAGGCGTCCAGGGAGAACTGCTGCCACGCGTAGTTGAAGCGCCCGTTCGGCTTGTTGAACGAGAACACCATGACCACGACGTTGGGCAGGATCATGTAGGCAAGCGTGAGCAGGCCCGCGATCACCACGAGGTGCTGTCGGATCCAACGCATCAGACCAGGTCCTCCGTTCCCGCCCGGCGGATGTAGACGGTGACCATGAGCAGCACGATCGCCATGAGGATGAAGGACAGGGCGGCGGCCGTCGGATAGTCCAGGACCCGCAGGAACTGCGACTGGATGACGTTGCCGACCATCTTGGTGTCGGTCGAGCCGAGCAGTTCGGCGTTGACGTAGTCACCGCTCGCCGGGATGAAGGTGAGCAGCGTGCCGGAGACGACGCCCGGCATGGAGAGCGGGAACGTCACCTTGCGGAAGGTGGTCGCCGGCGAGGCGTACAGGTCCTGCGCCGCCTCGTGCAGCCGCCCGTCGATCCGCTCCAGCGAGGTGTAGAGCGGGAGGATCATGAAGGGCAGGAAGTTGTACGTCAGACCGCAGACCACCGCCATCGGGGTGGCGAGCACCCGGTCGCCCTCGGTCCAGCCGAGCCAGCTGGTCACGTCGAGGAGGTGCAGCGCGTTGAGCGCGTCGACGACCAGGCTGTCGTCGGCGAGGATCGTCTTCCAGGCCAGCGTGCGGATGAGGAAGCTGGTGAAGAACGGCGCGATGACGAGGACGAGCAGCAGGTTCCGCCAGCGTCCGGCCTTGAAGGCGATCAGGTACGCGAGCGGGTAGCCGAGCAGCAGGCAGAGCAGGGTCGCGGTGCCCGCGTAGAGCAGCGAGCGCACGAACTGCGGCCAGTACTCCTGGAAGGCGTCCCAGTAGGTCTGGAAGTGCCAGGTGACCTCGAAGCCCTTCTCCAGGGAGCCGGTCTGCACCGAGGTCGAGGCCTGGTAGATCATCGGCAGCGCGAAGAAGACCAGCAGCCACACGATGCCGGGCAGCAGCAGCCAGTACGGCACCAGCCGCTTGCGGGCGGAGGGCTTGCGCGGCAGCGGCTCCTCGGCCGGCGGCGCCGCCTCCTCCTTCACCAGGGTCGCGCTCATGCCCCGTCTCCTTCGTTCGCTTCTCCGCCCGCGGGGCGCACCGGTGCGGGCGTCGTCGTCGGCTGCGGGCCGGCGGCCTCGCGTACGTCGCTCACAGCGCGTCCTCCACCGTCTCGACGCCGGCGTCGATGTCCTGGGCGGCGTCGAGGCCGAAGGTGTGCGCCGGGTTCCAGTGCAGGACGACCTCGGCGCCCGGCCGCAGCCGTGCGTCCCTCTCGACGTTCTGCTCGTAGACCTGGAGCTCCGCGCCGGCCGGCGAGTTCACCACGTACTGGGTGGAGACGCCGATGAAGGAGGAGTCGGCGATCCGGCCGGTGACCCGGTTGCGGCCGTCGGCTATCTCGCCCGCGTCGTCGGCGTGCGCCAGCGAGATCTTCTCGGGGCGCACGCCCACGAGCACCTTGCCGCCCACCCGGACGGCGTCCGTACAGCGCTCGCCGGGGACGCGGAGCTTGCTGCCGCCCGCGGTGGCCAGGACGTCGGCACCGGTCTCGACGACCTCGGCCTCGATCAGGTTCGAGGTCCCGAGGAAGTTGGCGACGAAGGTCGTCTGCGGGTTCTCGTACAGGTCGGCGGGGGCGCCCAGCTGCTCGACGCGGCCTCCGTTCATCACCGCGACCTGGTCGGCCATGGTCATGGCCTCCTCCTGGTCGTGGGTGACGTGGACGAAGGTGATGCCGACCTCGGTCTGGATGCGCTTGAGCTCCAGCTGCATCTGGCGGCGCAGCTTGAGGTCGAGCGCGCCGAGCGGCTCGTCGAGCAGCAGGACCTGCGGGTGGTTGATGAGGGCGCGGGCCACGGCGACGCGCTGCTGCTGGCCGCCGGAGAGCTGGTGCGGCTTGTGCCGGGCCTTGTCGCCGAGCTGGACGAGCTCCAGCATGTCGTCGACCTGCTTCTTCACCGACTTGATGCCGCGCCGGCGCAGACCGAAGGCGATGTTCTCGGTGATGTCCATGTGCGGGAAGAGCGCGTAGGACTGGAAGACCGTGTTCACCGGCCGCTTGTAGGGCGGGAGGTCGGTGACGTCGCGGTCGCCGAGGAAGACGGTGCCCGTCGTCGGGTCCTCCAGGCCGGCGATCATGCGCAGCGTCGTGGTCTTGCCGCAGCCCGAGGCGCCGAGCAGGGCGAAGAAGGAGCCCTGCGGGACCGTCAGGTCGAGCGGGTGGACGGCGGTGAAGGAGCCGTAGGTCTTGCTGATGCCGGTGAGCCGGACGTCGCCGCCGGTGTTCTTGTCAGTCATGGGTTGCGGTCCCGGTGTTGGTGAGGGAATGGACGACGGCCTCAGGCGCCGATGAGCTTGGCGAACTTCTCCTCGTACGCCGTCTCCTGCGCGCTGTCGAGCGAGCGGAAGGCGTGCGACTTCCTGGCCATCGCCTTGTCGGGGACGATCAGCGTGTTGTTCGCGAGCGCGGGGTCGATCTTGGCGAGCTCGTCCTTCACCCCGTCGACCGGGCACACGTAGTTGATGTACGCGGCGAGCTGCGCGGCCACCGGGAGCTCGTAGTAGTAGTCGATGAGCTTCTCGGCGTTCGTCCTGTGCCGGGCGTTGGCCGGGACGAGCAGGTTGTCGCTGGACGTGATGTAGCCGGCGGACGGGATGGCGAACCTGATGTCCGGGTTGTCGGCCTGGAGCTGGATGACGTCACCGGCCCAGGCGAGGCAGGCCGCGAGGTCGCCCTTGTCGAGGTCGGAGGTGTAGTCGTTGCCGGTGAAGCGGCGTATCTGCTTCCTGTCGACGCCCTTCTGCAGCCGTCCGAGGGCGGCGTCGAAGTCGGCGTCGGTGAAGGAGCCCGGGTCCTTGCCCATGTCGAGCAGGGTCATGCCGACCGAGTCGCGCATCTCCGTCAGGAAGCCGACCCGCCCCTTGAGGGCGGGGTCGTCGAGCAGCTGGGAGACGGAGTCGACCTTCTTCCCGCCGGTCGCCTTCACGTTGTAGGCGATGACGGTCGAGATGCCGGTCCAGGGGTACGAGTAGGCCCGGCCCGGGTCCCAGTCAGGCCGCCGGAACTGCGTCGACAGGTTCGCGTACGCGTTGGGCAGGTGCGCCGCGTCGAGCTTCTGCGCCCAGCCCAGCCGGATCATCCGGGCGGCCAGCCAGTCGGTCACGCAGATCAGGTCGCGGCCGGTGTCCTGGCCGGCCGCGAGCTGCGGTTTGATCTTGCCGAAGAACTCGACGTTGTCGTTGATGTCCTCGGTGTACTTGACCTTGATCCCGGTCCGCTGGGCGAAGGCCTCCAGCGTCGGGCGGGACTTCTCGTCCTCGCCGACGTCCATGTACTCGGTCCAGTTGGAGAAGTTCACCGTCTTCTCCTTGGCCGAGAAGTCCGTGGAGGCCGCGCCGCCCTGCCCGTCCCGCTTGGCGGGCGGGATGCCGCAGGCGGTCAGGGCGGCGAGCCCGCCGACGGTGAGCGCGCCGACGCCGCCCGCTCGCAGCAGCGAGCGACGGGTGAGGGCGCCCCGGCCGCTCAGGAGGCTGCGCCGCATCGCCGCTGTCTGCGCGGCCGAGAGGCTGTCCGGCTGGTACTGCTCCATGCGCTGTGCCCTTTCGGGATGGGTTGGCCGCTGGTCGAACGGCGCTGGGCTATCGGTCCCCGAAGATCGTGCGGTGCCAGTCCTTGGCCGCCACCGCCGTGTTGTCGTACATCACGTGCTTGACCTGCGTGTACTCCTCGAAGGAGTACGCCGACATGTCCTTTCCGAAGCCGGAGGCCTTGTAGCCGCCGTGCGGCATCTCGCTGATGATCGGGATGTGGTCGTTGACCCAGACGCACCCGGCCTTGATCTCGCGGGTGGCCCTGTTCGCCCGGTAGACGTCGCGGCTCCAGGCGGAGGCGGCGAGGCCGTAGGGGGTGTCGTTGGCGAGCCGGATGCCCTCGTCGTCGCCGTCGAAGGGCAGGGCCACCAGGACCGGTCCGAAGATCTCCGACTGCACGACCTCGCTGTCCTGCGGGGCGCCGGTGATCAGGGTGGGCCGATAATATGCACCGTTCTTGAGCTCGCCGCCAGGGGCTTCGCCGCCGGTGACCACCGTGGCGTAGCCGCGGGCCCGCTCCACGAAACCGGCGACCCGGTCGCGCTGGGCGTGGCTGATGAGCGGGCCGAGATCTGTGGCCGGATCGAACGGGTCCCCCAGCCGGACCGACTCCATGAGCTCCGCGACCCGCGCGACGAAGGCGTCGAACAGCGGCCGCTGCACATAGGTCCGGGTCGCGGCGGTGCAGTCCTGCCCGCTGTTGATGAGCGAGGCGGCCACGGCGCCGTGGGCGGCGGCCTCCAGGTCGGCGTCGTCGAAGACGACGAACGGCGCCTTGCCGCCCAGCTCCAGGTGGAGCCGCTTCACGGTGGAGGTCGCGATCTCCGCGACCCGCTTGCCGACCGGCGTGGAGCCGGTGAACGAGGTCATGACGACGTCCGGGTGCCCCACCAGGTGTTCGCCGGCGATCCGGCCGGCCCCGGTGACCACGTTGACGACGCCGTCCGGGATCCCGGCGTCCGTCGCGGCCTGCGCGAACATCAGCGAGGTCAGCGGCGTCAGCTCGGCCGGCTTCAGCACGATGGTGTTGCCCGCGGCGATCGCCGGAAGGATCTTCCAGGCCGCCATCTGCAGCGGGTAGTTCCACGGCGCGATGGAGCCGACCACGCCGATCGCCTCACGCCGGACGTACGAGGTGTGGTCCCCGCTGTACTCCCCGGCCGACTGGCCCTGGAGGTGCCGGGCGGCGCCCGCGAAGAAGGCCGTGTTGTCCACGGTCCCCGGCACGTCGAACTCGGTCGTCAGCTTGACGGGCTTGCCGCACTGGAGGGACTCGACCCGGGCGAAGTCGTCCGCCCGCTCGGCCAGCAGCCCGGCGAACCGGTGCAGGGCGTCCGACCGCTCGCCCGGGGTGGCGCCCGCCCAGCCGGGGAACGCCTCCTTGGCGGCGGCGACGGCCGCGTCGACGTCGTCCGTCGAGGCGAGGGTGTAGGTGTAGACGCTCTCCCCGGTCGCCGGGTCGATGACGCTGTGCCGGTCCTCCGAGGTCCCGGGGCGGAGCCGCCCCCCGATGTACTGCGCGCCGGCCGCGAAACGGTCCGACACCTGGAAGCGGTTGCCCATCGCGCTCTCCGTTGTTCCAGCTCGAGTTGAGTGCCGATCCTGACAGAGGGCACCCGGTCCAACAAGTGATTCCGTTGTTGCCTTTTGGTTACGCGACGGAATCGGTCGACCAAGTGTCGAGGACGGCGGGAAATTGCCGTACGGACTGTCCGTGGCAACTGAAACAGTGGCATGCATGAGCGATCTGGAAGGACTGAAGGAGCAGGTCAGACGGGGGGAGCCACTCAAGTGGCTGCACTTCTGGGGCCACCGTCCGCGCCCTGACGGGCAGCTCTCGGCGAGCTGTCTCAGCCAGTGGTGGCCCTCGCCCTTCGTGGTGGACGACGTGCGCTACGCGACGGCCGAGCACTGGATGATGGCGGAGAAGGCCCGGCTCTTCGGCGACGCCGAGGCGGAGGCGGCGGCCCTCTCCGCGAGGTCGCCCGCGGAGGCGAAGAACACGGGGCGGCTGGTCCGCGGCTTCGACGAGCACGTGTGGACGGAGCGGCGTTACGACATCGTCGTGGCCGGCAGCGTCCACAAGTTCGCCTCGGACGAGGCCCTGCGCGCGTATCTGCTCGGCACGGGCTCCCGCGTCCTGGTGGAGGCGAGCCCCCTCGACCGGATCTGGGGCATCGGCCTGGCGGCGGACTCCCCGGACGCGTGGCACCCCGACCGCTGGCGGGGGCTGAACCTGCTGGGCTTCGCGCTCATGGAGGCGCGCAGGCGCCTGCGGTGATCCCGCGGGCGCGGACCGGCCGGCGCGCAGCGGGACGGCAGGGTGCGAAGGGGGACGGCCGGGCGCGGGGAGGGGACGGACCACGCGAGGCGGACCGGACCGGACGGGCGGGACGCGGGACGGGAGGGACGCGGGGAAGCGCCCCCGCGCCACCCCGGCGTCACCGGGCCAGGGCGTCCTGGCCGCGCGCGTCGACGACCAGGGACGTGGCCCACGGGTCGTCGTCGGAGCTGTCGCTCAGGGAGTCCTCGTTGGCGATGGCCCAGATGATGAAGCCCAGGAAGACCGAGCTCACCAGGGCGCCGATCGCGCCGAGCACGATGCCGGCGATCGCCATGCCCCGGTTGGTCGCCTCGCCCCGGTTGGCCTTCTTGAGGCCGATGACGCCGAAGATCAGCGCCAGGATGCCCAGCACCGTCCCCAGACCGTAGAAGCAGAAGCCGACGACCGCGATGATGCCGAGCACCATGGCCGCCGTCCCCATCCCGTTCGAGGGTGACGCCCCCCAGCCCGGCTGCCCGTACCCCGCCCCGTAGCCGCCGTACGGCGAGGGCGGCGCGGCCGGATAGCCGTACCCCGGCTGCTGCGGCGCGGCGGGCGCGGTCGGGTAGCCGAAGCCGCCTCCGGGCGCGGCCGGCGGCGGCGGGAGCTCGGCACCGGGCATCGACGCCACGGTCGGCTGGTTGTGCACGGGCGGCGGCACGGCCCCGCCCGGGGTGCCGGGTGCGGCCTTGCTCAGTTCGACGCCGTCCTGGTTGGGCGGCGCCCACGGGTCCACCGGCTGGTCGTTGTTCTCGGACATGGGCCTCCCCCATCGTGGTCACGTCATGCTACGACCTCGCTCTTCCGGGGGAAGGGCCCGGCCTACGATGACGTGATGACCGACCTGCATTCCTTCATCGCCGGGCTCCCCAAGGCCGAGCTGCACGTCCACCACGTGGGCTCCGCCTCGCCCCGGATCGTCTCCGAGCTCGCCGCCCGGCACCCCGACTCCAAGGTCCCCACGGACCCGGAGGCCCTCGCCGACTACTTCACCTTCACCGACTTCGCGCACTTCATCGAGGTCTACCTCTCCGTCGTGGACCTGGTCCGCACGCCGGAGGACGTGCGGCTGCTGACGTACGAGGTCGCCCGGGACATGGCCCGGCAGAACATCCGCTACGCGGAGCTCACCATCACCCCGTACAGCTCCACCCGCCGTGGCATCGACGAGCGCGCCTTCATGGCCGCGATCGAGGACGCCCGCGTCGCGGCGGAGAAGGAGCTCGGCGTGATCCTCCGCTGGTGCTTCGACATCCCCGGCGAGGCGGGCCTGGAGGCGGCGGAGGAGACCGCCCGGCTGGCGGTCGACCTGCGCCCGGAGGGCCTGGTCTCGTTCGGCCTCGGCGGCCCGGAGATCGGCGTGCCGCGCCCGCAGTTCAAGCCGTACTTCGACCGGGCCCGCGCGGCCGGCCTGCGCTCCGTCCCGCACGCGGGCGAGACGACGGGCCCGCAGACGGTCTGGGACGCCCTGAACGACCTGGGCGCCGAGCGCATCGGTCACGGCACCAGCTCGGTCCAG
This sequence comes from Streptomyces sp. NPDC048018, assembly GCF_043202995.1. Classification (NCBI taxonomy): domain Bacteria; kingdom Bacillati; phylum Actinomycetota; class Actinomycetes; order Kitasatosporales; family Streptomycetaceae; genus Streptomyces; species Streptomyces sp. NPDC048018. The sequence continues at coordinate 516,041 of NZ_JBIDBK010000006.1, read as the reverse complement.
GACCCGGAGCTCCTCAAGCACCTGGCCGAGCACCGGATCGCCCTGGAGGTCTGCCCGACCTCCAACATCGCCACCCGTGCGGTGGAGCGGCTGGAGGACCACCCGCTGAAGCAGATGGTGGAGGCCGGCGTACTGGTCACGATCAACAGCGACGACCCGCCGATGTTCGGCTCGGACCTGAACAACGAGTACGCGGTCGCCGCCCGGCTGCTCGACCTGGACGAGCGCGGTCTGGCCGCCCTCGCGAAGAACGCCGTCGAGGCCTCCTTCCTGGACGAGGCCGGCAAGGCCCGGATCAACGAGGAGATCGACACGTACACGGAGGAGTGGCTGGCGCGCTGATCCTCAGCAGAATGAGGACATGGCCCCTCTGACTGTCGTAGCCCACCGCGGTGACCCCTACCGCGTCCGCGAGAACACCATCCCCTCGGTCCTGTCGGCGATCGCGCGGGGCGCGGACGCGGTGGAGGTCGACGTCCGCGTCACCAAGGACGGCGTCCCGGTGCTGCTGCACGACGACAACCTGAAACGCCTCTGGGGCCACGAACGGCCGCTCACCTCCCTCACCGTGTCGCAGCTGGCGGAGCTGACCGACGGCGGGGTGCCGACCCTCCGCGAGACCCTGATCGCCGCCGGTCCGAGCCGTCTGATGCTGGACCTGCCGGGCGGGGACGCGGGCTCGGTCCGCGCGATCGTCGGCACGGTCCGCGAGTGCGGCGCGGGCGAGCGCGTCTCCTACTGCGCGGGCGGCACCGCCATGCTCCACGTCCGGGCGGCGGACCCGTCCGCGGAGATCGCGCTGACCTGGAACAGCGTGGCCCCGCCCCGCCCGGTCCTGCTCGACGCGGTGCGCCCGAAGTGGCTCAACTACCGCTTCGGACTGGCGAGTCGGCAGCTGGTGGAGCGGGTGCACCGGGACGGGCTGCTGGTCTCCGTCTGGACGCCGGACACGAAACGCAACATGCGTAAGCTGATCCGGAACGGAGTCGACTCGATCACGACCAATCGCGTCGACGCGCTGACCGCCGTACTGCGAAAGGTCCGTGAATGACCGACAGGATCCGCACCGACATCGCGCACAACGCCCGTGTGTGGAACTACTGGCTGGGCGGCAAGGACAACTACCCGGTGGACCGGGCCGTCGGCGACCAGGTGACGGCGTTCCACCCGAGCATCGGTGCCGTGGCCCGTGCGGACCGGGCCTTCCTGGGCAGGGCCGTGACCCACCTGACGGCCGACGCGGGGATGCGCCAGTTCCTGGACATCGGCACGGGGCTGCCGACGGCCGACAACACCCACGAGGTGGCGCAGCGCGTCGCCCCCGACGCGCGGATCGTCTACGTCGACAACGACCCGATCGTCCTGACCCACGCCCGGGCCCTGCTCACCGGCTCGGCGGAGGGCGTCACGGAGTACGTGGACGCGGACGCCCGCGACCCGGAGAAGATCCTGGCGGCGGCCGCCCGGACGCTCGACCTGTCGCGGCCGGTGGCGGTCCTGATGCTCGGGATCCTCAACTTCGTCCTGGACACCGACGAGGCCCGGGCGATCGTCCGGACCCTGATGGCCGCGGTCCCCTCGGGCAGCCATCTGGTGCTGACCCACCCGACGTACGACGCCGACCTCGGCGGGGAGGCGAACGTGGCGGCCATGGAGTTCTGGAACACCCACGCGACCCCGCCGATCACGGCGCGCGGCCGGGAGGAGTTCGCGGGCTTCCTGGAGGGCCTCGACATCCTGGACCCCGGCATCGTGTCGTGCGCGCGCTGGGGCGCCCCGGACGCCGCCGAGGTGGCGCAGTTCGGCGCGGTGGGCCGCAAGCCGTAATGCGGGAGGGGGGAAGACGGCGGATCGGGGAGCTCCGCGGCTGGGCCGCGGCCAATCCGTGGGCCGTCGACATCGGGCTGGCGCTGCTCGTGCAGGCGGCCATGACCATGCCGTTCGTAGTGCCGCGCCCGCCCGAGCTGGAGCCGGCGACCTGGCCGGCGTACGGGCTGACCACCCTCATGGTCGTGCCGCTGGTGTGGCGGCGGCGGGCGCCGCTGGCGGTGCTCCTGGCGATGCTGGCGGCCAGTGCGCTCTACCGGCTCGCCCTGGAGGGCCCGGGACAGCCGCTGCCGTACACCGGCCTGGTGAGCGTCTACACGATCGCGGTGCTGTCACCGCCGTGGAAGCGCCTGGTGGCCGGGCTGCTGATGCTGGTCGCGGTACCCGTCTCGGTCTGGCTCAACACCCAGTCGGCGCGCGAACTGACCTTCTCGCTCTTCGTGTTCGGGGCCGCGTACGTCTTCGGCCGGCTCACGGACGCCCGTCAGCGGGAACACCGGGTCGAGGCGGAACGGGCCGCGGCCCGTGAACGGGCCCGGATCGCGCGGGAGATGCACGACATCCTGTCGCACGCGGTGAGCCTGATGATCGTACAGGCGGAGGCCGGCCCGCCCGCCGTGCGGGTGGCGCCCGAGCGGGCGGAGGCGGCCTTCGACGCGATCTCCGAGACGGGCCGTGACGCCATGGTCCAACTGCGCGGCATGCTGGGGTTGTTGCGGGACGAGGGATCGTCCGCCGCGCCCCGGGACCCACAGCCGGGCATCGGCGAACTGCCGGAGCTGGTCGAGCGGGTGCGGGGCGGAGGGCTCGACGTGCGGTACGCGACGGAGGGCACGGTGCGCCCGCTGCCCGCCGCGACCGGGGCGACCGTCTTCCGGATCGTGCAGGAGGCGTTGACGAACGTGGTCAAGCACGCGCGGGCCGGCTCGGTGTCGGTGCGCCTCGGATACGGCCGGGGCGAGGTGGAGGTCCGGGTGACGGACGACGGGCGCGGGCCGCGGCCCGGGGGCGCCGGCGGGCACGGCCTGACCGGCGTGCGCGAGCGCGCGGCGGCCCACGGCGGTACGGCGTCGTCCGGGCCGGGCCCGGACGGGCGGGGTTTCGAACTGCGGGCGGTGCTCCCGCTGGAGGGGCGGGAGGTGCGGGGATGACGCTCCGCGTGGTGGTGGCGGACGACCAGGAGCTGGTGCGCAGCGGTTTCGCCCTGATCCTCGACGTCCAGGAGGACATCGAGGTCGTGGCGGAGGCCGGCGACGGCGCCGAGGCCGTGGCGGCCGTGCGGCGGCACCGGCCCGATGTCGCGCTGCTGGACATCCGGATGCCCCGGATGGACGGCATCGAGGCGTGCCGGATCATCTCCGCCGAGTCCTCCTGCCGGACGGTGATGCTGACGACCTTCGACTCGGACGAGTACGTGTACGAGGCGCTGCACGCGGGCGCCAGCGGCTTCCTCCTGAAGGACGTGCGCCGGGACGACCTGGTGCACGCGGTGCGGGTGGTGGCCGGCGGCGAGTCGTTGCTGGCCCCGTCGGTGGCCCGGCGGCTCGTGGAGCAGTACACCTCCGGCGGCCCCCGGCGGACCGATCCGCGGCTGGACGTGCTGACGGCACGGGAGCGGGAGACGCTGCTGCTGCTCGCGCGGGGCCTGTCGAACGCCGAGATCGCGGCCGAGCTGGTGGTGAGCGACCACACCGTGAAGACGCACGTGGGGAACGTGCTCGCGAAGCTGGGGCTGCGGGACCGGATCCAGGCGGTGATCTGCGCGTACGAGACGGGCCTGGTCGCGGCGGGCGCTCCCCCGGCCGGGGGAGGCGGCGGCGCGGGTGCCTCCCCCGGGCGGGCGAGGAAGTAGACCGGCACGGACCGCCGGTGCGGGCGATCCGCGGATCGCCGCCGGTCAGCAGGATGGAGCCATCGCGAACGACGGTTCACACCCACGGAGCTGACCATGAGGAACACCCCCCGCACCCTGCTCGCCACCGCCCTGGTCCTGGGGATCGCCGCGGGCCCCGCGGTCCTGCCGGCGGGCGCCGCGCCCGCCGCTCCGGCGGCCGCGGCACCGGCCGCCGCCCCGTTCGCCGGGCTGGAGGCGGCCGTCGCGGGCCTCCCGTCGAAGGACGCGACGGCGGCCCTGGTCCGGGTCGGCGGCTCGGAGGGCGCCTGGCGGGGCAGCGCCGGTGTGCACGACCTGAGGTCCGGCCGTCCGGCGGACCCGGGCGCCCGTTTCCGGGCCGGCTCGGTGACCAAGGTGTTCACCGCGGCGGTCGTCCTGCAGCTCGCCGCGGAGGGCCGGATCGACCTGGACCGCTCGGCCCGCGCGTATCTTCCGGAACTGATCCCGGCGGCGTACGAGGGGGTGACGGTACGGCAGTTGCTCAACCACACCCACGGCATCCCGGCGGCGAACCTGGCGGGCGAGACGGTCGAGGAGTGGTACGCGCGCCGCTTCGTCACGTACGACCCGCGCGAGCTGGTGCGCTCGGCGACCTCGCAGCCGCGCGAGTTCGCCCCCGGCGAGAGGCAGCACTACCTGAACATCGGCTACACGATCGCCGGCCTGATCGTCGAGCGCGTCACGGGCGACACGTACGAGCACCAGGTGACGGCGCGGGTGCTGCGGCCGCTGGGTCTGCGCGACACGTATCTGCCCGGCACGAGCCCCCGGATCGAGGGCCGGCACAACCACGGCTACCAGTGGATGCGCCTGGAGGACGGGACGACCGGACTGCGCGACGTCAGCGTGTGGAGCGCGACGGACGGCTGGGCCGCCGGCGACCTGATCTCCACCACCGCGGACCTGGAGCGTTTCACGAGGGCCCTGTTCGCCGGCCGGGTGGTGCGCGGACCGCTCCTGGAGGAGATGTTCACGCTGCCCAGGGTCGCGGACGTCACGACCGGTGAACCGGCCGCGTACGCGGTGGGCCTGTCGATGAAGAAGCTGGGCGGGCGCGAGGTGTGGGGCAAGACGGGCGGCCGCTGGGGCTACAACACGGCCATCGCCTCGACCCGCCACGGCGAGCGGACCCTCGTCTACAGCGTCAACGCCACCGACGCCAAGGGCAAGGACATGAACAAGGTCGCCATGAACATCATGCTGGCGACGTACGGCCTGCCGTCGGCGTGACGGCGGCAGCGGTCCCCAGCGCTTCGAGACGCTTGATCAGCCGGCGTACGACGAGCAGCGGCAGCATGCCGAGGACCCCGAAGGACATGTCGATCACCGACCACCAGAAGGGGATGCCCCGGACCGGTCCGCAGATCAGGGCGAGCGGGACGATGCCGACGCAGGCGATCATGCCGAACTCGATCACCCAGATGTTGCGGACCGGGTCGCGGTAGGGCCCGTAGAAGGCGACGGCGATCACGAGGTGGGCGAAGGCGAGCCAGTCGGTGCCGTAGAGCAGGTACGGGGCCTGCGCGTCGGCCCCTTCGACGCCCGTCCGCACCCGGGCGATCCACTCGGCGAGGCCGGGGAGGGCGTCGGCGACGGGCGCCGCCCAGGAGTCCAGGGCGGTGTCGAGCAGGCGGAGTTCGGTGACCAGCGGGAAGGCGGTGGCCCCGCTGAGCACCAGGCAGACGATGAAGACGACCAGCCAGACGCGGATGCGCTTGAGGAGGGCTCTCGGCCCGTTCGTGTCGCTCATGAGGGCAGCGTACGCCACCTGTGAACGTGTTCAAAAAAGCGGGGCGATCTTTCGCGCCACGGTGTGCGAGAGGGCCGTCGCCCCGGCCGCGACCGCCAGTCCGGTGACCACGTCCACGGCCCGGGCGGGCCGCAGCACCCCGGCCCGCTTCAGCCGGCCGCGGGCCCACAGGGTGAAGGGGACGACGAGGAGCGGCGAGGTGACCGAGCCCGGGGTGACCCCCCGCACGGCGGCCGCCTGGGCGAGGTGGACGAGGCCGTGCAGCCCGAACCCGTTCAACGCGCCCTGGAAGAAGGCGGACCGCCCGCCCGAGCGCCCGCCGGCGACGGCGGCCGAGCCGACCACCACGGCCATCACCGCGACGGCCGCCCGGAACTCGCGGTCGTCCACCGATCCGGCCGCCCGCCACACCCGCTCCGGCACCCCCGGGAAGCGCTCCTTCAGCCGCGGCAGGTTCTCCCGCAGCCAGCGCGGCCCGAAGGCCACCTCCTCCGCGTCGTGGAGCGCCCAGGCGGCGAACAGGCCATAGGTGACAAGGGGGTTGAGTTCATGATCCATACCTGTCCAACTCCCGGGCCCGCCGCGCCGGTTCCCCTACCGGTGGACCCGGAGGGGCGGCTGCCCGGCGGGGCGATCGTCCGCCGCGCCGGGCAGCCGCCGTCGTCCGCCGGTCAGGTCCGGCGAACGGCGACCACCGCCCGCGCTCTCACCTGGGCCGCACCGTGTCGTCGGTCTTCAGGTCGGCGATCTCGTCCTGGATCTCGTGGAGCTTGTCCGGGCAGTAGATCTCCAGGATCTTGGCCCCGGCGCGCAGGAGACGGGTGTCGGCGATGACCGGCCGCTGTCCGACGAAGGCGGCGCCGTTGGACAGGTTGATCTTCCAGAGCGCCGTCTTCAGGGCGGAGGCGGGGCTCTTGCAGACGACGCCGCCGTCCGTGCCCAGGGCCTGTTCGATGACCTGGGTGTCGGGGCGGGGGTAGCCGGCCGCCACCGCGGCGTCGGCGAGCTGGTTCGCCTTCGCCGCGGACGCGCTGGAGGTCGTGACGGTCGCGTACTTCACGAGACCGGCGACGGCCAGGCCGACCAGCACCACGATCGCGCCGAGGTAGATCCACTTGTGCTGGGCGGCGAATTCGGTGGGACTCATGACGCGGCTCCGTTCTGCTCCGCCGCCGCGGTGCGCCAGCTCGGCTTGCGGAACCTGAGGAAGGCCCAGGGGATCAGGAGGCCGAGGATGACCAGACCGCCGCCGACGATCGCGATGTACAGCCACACGCTGCCGCTGCCGAACTGCGAGCTCGGGACGAATCCGATGCAGAGCGCGGCGAGGGAGGCGAGCAGGCCGACGACGCACAGGACGCCGAGGGCCGGGGCCCGGTAGCCGCGGGGGTGGTCGGGCTGGGTCTTCCGCAGCCGCATCGCCGCGGCGAACATCAGCAGGTAGACGATCAGGTACACCTGCGTGGTGATGACCGAGAAGATCCAGTAGACGCTGGAGACGTTCGGGATCAGCGCGTAGCCCAGGGCGATGACGGTCGTGACGACGCCCTGGGAGACCAGGATGTTCTGCTGGATGCCGTACTTGTTGAGCTGCTGCAGGAACGGCGGCAGGTAGCCCTCCTGCCGGGAGATCTCCAGCAGGCCCTTGGACGGTCCGGCCAGCCAGGTCAGCATGCCCGCGAGCGACGCGGAGATCAGCATGACGGCGGCGACGGGCGTCATCCAGCCGATGTGGAAGTAGGAGAAGAAGGCGTCGAAGGCCTGCATCACTCCGGCGGTCAGGCTGAGCTGGTCGGCGGGGACGACCCAGCTGATCGCGAGCGCCGGGAGGATGAAGATCAGCAGCACCAGGCCCGTGGCCAGGAACATCGACTTCGGGTACTCCTTCGCCGGGTCCTTCAGGGAGGAGACGTGGACGGCGTTCATCTCCATGCCGGAGTACGACAGGAAGTTGTTGACGATCAGGACCAGGCTCGCCAGACCGGTCCACTGCGGCAGCAGGTGGGAGGCGGTCATCGGGGCGGCCGAGGGATTGCCCTGCCCGAGGAAGACCATGCCGAGGACCACCAGCAGGGTGCCGGGGATCAGGGTGCCGATGATCAGACCCCAACTGGCCAGTCCGGCCAGCGCCTTGGTGCCGCGCGAGGAGACCCACACGCCGGTCCAGTAGAGGATCACGATGACGATCGCGGTGTACGGGCCGCTGGAGGCGAGGGCCGGGTCGATGATGTAGGCGATGGTGGAGGCGACGAACCCGAGCAGGCTCGGGTAGTAGAAGATCGTCATCGCGAACTGGCACCACACCGCGAGGAATCCGAGCGGCTTGGACAGCCCCTCGCTCACCCACCGGTAGACGCCGCCCGGCCAGCCCGAAGCGAGCTCCGCCGAGACGAGCGCGGTCGGCAGCAGGAACACCACGGCCGGCACGAGGTAGAGGAACACGCACGCCAGGCCGTACACGGCCATGGTGGGGGCGGCCCGCAGACTGGCCACCGAGGCGGTGGTCATCAGCGCCAGCGTGACCCAGGTCATCAGTGGCGTCGCCGGTCTCGTCGCGACCCGCTCCGGTTGCCTCGGGACCTCCGCCGGGACGTCCATCGATGCCATGAGGCCCTCCCTGAGGACTGGGTGACAGCGGCTCTGTCAGCCTCGGGGCCCTGCCGGAGCCGCGCACGGCGGACAGGGCCGACCGGGTCACCCGCCCCGGCGGGACCGCCCGCGGGCCGCGTCCGCTCCCCTGTTCGGAGTGCGGCATCGCCCCTCTCACCCGGCCGGAGCACGCCGGGCCGTCCTCCTGGCCTGGGTGGTGGGCACGGTGGGCACGATGCGCGCCTTCGCCGTCCCGCGCGGGCGCTGCCGGCGCCTGCGCGCCCTGGTCTGCGTCGCGGTCGCCGTGCCGTCCCCGGTCACCAGGCTCGCGGGCGAGGTGGCGGGCGCTTTCGTCGCCGCCGCGGTGCCGGCCTCACAGGCCGACGATCGAGTTCCAGCGCTTCGCGAACGCGGTCCGCTCGTCGGCCGTGATGTCCCGGGCGATCGCGAGCCGCTCGCGCATCGCGTCGTCGGGGAAGATCAGCGGGTCCTCGGCGAGCGCGACGAGTTCCTCGTCGCCGGAGTCGGCGAGCACGTCGCGGGCGGCGGGCACGGGACAGACGTAGTTGACCCAGGTGGCGAGCTCGGCGGCGACCTCGGGCTCGTAGTAGTAGTCGACGAGCTGCTCGGCGCTGGTCTTGTGCCGCGCCAGGTTGGGGATCATCAGGGACTCGGCCCACAGTTCGGCGCCCTCCTCGGGCACGACGAACTCGATGTCCGGGTTGTCGGCCCGGAGCTGGATGACGTCGCCGGAGTAGGCCTGGCAGGCGAGCACGTCGCCGGTCGACAGGTCCTTGATGTAGTCGTTGCCGGTGAAGCGGCGGATGTGCCGCTTCCGGACGAGCCCCTCGATCTGCTCGCACAGGTCGTGGAAGTCGTCGGCGGTCCAGCGGGTGACGTCGACGCCGTTTCCCTGCATGAGCAGCGAGAACGACTCGTCGAGTCCGGACAGCAGGGTGACCCGGCCACGCAGGTCGTCGGCCCACAGCTCCTTGGTGGAGCGGATCTCGCGGCCGAGCCGCTTGCGGTTGTACGCGATGCCGGTGATGCCGGACTGCCAGGGCACGGAGTGCAGCCGGCCCGGGTCGAAGGCGGGCGTGCGCAGCAGCGGGTCCAGATACCGGGCGACGTTGGGCTGCCGGGCGCGGTCCATCTCCTGCACGAAGCCGAGGCGGACGAAGCGGGCGGCCATCCAGTCGCTGATGACGACGAGGTCCCGGCCGGTCTCCTGGTGGTTCATGAGGGCCGGGCTGATCTTGCCGAAGAACTCGTCGTTGTCGTTGATCTCCTCCGTGTAGCGCACGGAGATGCCGGTGCGCTTCCGGAAGGCGTCGAGGGTGGGCCGCCGGGACGGGTCGGCGTCGTCGGTGTCGATGTAGAGCGGCCAGTTGGCGAAGTCGAGCACGCGGTCCCGCGCCGACAGGTCGCGGCCGGCCCGGTCCCCGGGGTCGACGTAGGCGGCGGGCACTCCGCAGCCGGCGAGCAGGGCCGCGGCTCCGGTGCCGCCGATCCCCCGCAGCAGGGCACGTCGGGACACGGTCTTCCTGGCGGGTGCGTTCGCTGTCACCCCGTCAGCATCGTCCGGCTGTCCGGCGTGCGGCAATGGACGCTCCGTCGACCGGGACGCCGCGGCCCCGACACCCTGTCGGGTGCCGGGGCCGCGGGTCCGGGCGGATCAGCCCAGGGAGGTCATCACGTGCTTGATGCGCGTGTAGTCCTCGAAGCCGTACGCGGAGAGGTCCTTGCCGTAGCCGGACTTCTTGTAGCCGCCGTGCGGCATCTCGGCGACGAGCGGGATGTGGGTGTTGATCCACACACAGCCGAAGTCGAGGGACTTGGACATCCGCATGGCGCGGGCGTGGTCCTTGGTCCAGACGGAGGAGGCCAGGGCGTACTCGACGCCGTTGGCGAACTCCAGGGCCTGGGCCTCGTCGGTGAAGGACTGGACCGTGATGACCGGGCCGAAGACCTCGTTCTGGACGATCTCGTCGTCCTGCTTGAGGCCGGAGACGACGGTCGGGGCGAAGAAGTAGCCCTTGTCGCCGACCCGGTGGCCGCCGGCCTCGACCTTGGCGTGCGCCGGGAGGCGGTCGATGAAGCCGCTGACCTGCTTGAGCTGGTTGGCGTTGTTCAGCGGGCCGTACAGCACGTCCTCGTCGTCCGGCTGACCGGTCTTCGTGTCGGCCGCGGCCTTGGCGAGCGCGGCCACGAACTCGTCGTGGATCGACTCGTGGACGAGCACGCGGGTCGCGGCGGTGCAGTCCTGGCCGGCGTTGAAGTAGCCGGCGACGGCGATGTCCTCGACGGCCTTGGCGATGTCGGTGTCCTCGAAGACCACGACGGGGGCCTTGCCGCCCAGCTCCAGGTGGACGCGCTTGACGTCCTTGGAGGCCGACTCGGCGACCTGCATGCCGGCGCGGACCGAGCCGGTGATGGAGGCCATCGCCGGGGTCGGGTGCTCGACCATGGCGCGGCCGGTGTCACGGTCGCCGCAGATGACGTTGAAGACGCCCTTGGGGACGATCGCGCCGATGATCTCGGCCATCAGCACGGTGGACGCCGGGGTGGTGTCCGAGGGCTTGAGGACGACCGTGTTGCCCGCGGCGAGGGCCGGGGCGAACTTCCACACGGCCATCATCATCGGGTAGTTCCACGGCGCGACCTGGGCGCAGACGCCCACCGGCTCGCGGCGGACGATCGAGGTCAGGCCCTCCATGTACTCGCCGGCGGACTTGCCCTCCAGCATCCGGGCGGCACCCGCGAAGAAGCGGATCTGGTCCACCATCGGCGGGATCTCTTCGCTCGCGGTGATCCCGACGGGCTTGCCGGTGTTCTCGACCTCGGCGGCGATCAGGTCCTCGGCGCGCTCCTCGAAAGCGTCCGCGATCTTCAGGAGCACCTTCTGGCGCTCCGACGGCGTGGTGTCACGCCAGGCGGGGAAGGCGGCCGCGGCGGCCTCCATGGCGGCGTCGACGTCGCTCTGGCCGGACAGCGGGGAGGTGGCGTACACCTCACCGGTGGCCGGGTTGATCACGTCGATCGTGCGGCCGTCGGCCGCGTCCCGGAACTCCCCGTTGATGTAGTTGCGCAGCCGGCGCAGCTCGGTGGTCACTTGCCACCCCTCCTGTCACGTTCTGTCTCCGCACTCCATCGTGCGGTGTCCCGATGGGCGAGACACCTCAGCCTAATCGGTCCACTGACGCTTTCAACAGGCCCGACCCCCCGCAACTTCGGATTCGGTGAGATCTTGCTGCCCGAACAACGAATTTCATCGCTCCGGGCTTGCAAGAACGACGAGGTTCGGTGCAGAGTGAGCTCGTGGCCAGTCGAAGCACAGAGTCCAGAACCGCATCCGGTTCGTCCCCGACGATCGATGCCGTCTCCCTGGCGATCATCGAACAGCTCCAGGAGGACGGTCGCCGTCCCTACGCGGCGATCGGCAAGGCCGTCGGCCTCTCCGAGGCCGCCGTGAGGCAGCGCGTCCAGAAGCTGCTCGACCAGGGCGTCATGCAGATCGTCGCCGTCACCGACCCGCTCACCGTGGGATTCCGGCGGCAGGCGATGGTCGGCATCAACGTCGAGGGTGACCTTGATCCGGTTGCGGACGCTCTGACGGCCATGGCCGAATGCGAGTACGTGGTGATGACCGCGGGCTCGTTCGACCTCATGGTGGAAGTCGTCTGCGAGGACGACGACCACCTCCTGGATGTGATCAACAAACGCATCCGCACCCTCCCCGGGGTGCGCTCCACCGAGAGCTTCGTCTACCTGAAGCTCAAGAAGCAGACCTATATGTGGGGAACCCGATAGCCGTGAGCAACTCCCGCAGCGACCTGTCAAAGTCCGCCTACGACCACCTGTGGATGCACTTCACCCGCATGTCGTCGTACGAGAACAACCCCGTGCCCACCATCGTCCGCGGTGAGGGCACGTACATCTACGACGACAAGGGCAGGAAGTACCTCGACGGCCTCGCCGGCCTGTTCGTCGTGCAGGCCGGACACGGCCGCACCGAGCTCGCCGAGACGGCCGCCAGGCAGGCCAAGGAGCTCGCCTTCTTCCCGGTGTGGTCGTACGCCCACCCGAAGGCCGTCGAGCTCGCCGAGCGCCTCGCCCACGAGGCCCCCGGCGACCTGAACAAGGTCTTCTTCACCACGGGTGGCGGCGAGGCGGTCGAGACCGCCTGGAAGCTCGCCAAGCAGTACTTCAAGCTCATCGGCAAGCCCACCAAGTACAAGGTCATCTCGCGTGCGGTCGCCTACCACGGCACCCCGCAGGGCGCCCTCTCCATCACCGGCCTGCCCGGCCTGAAGGCCCCCTTCGAGCCGCTCGTCCCCGGCGCGCACAAGGTGCCGAACACCAACATCTACCGCGCGCCGCTCTTCGGCGACGACCCGGAGGCCTTCGGCCGCTGGGCCGCCGACCAGATCGAGCAGGAGATCCTCTTCGAGGGCCCCGACACCGTCGCGGCCGTCTTCCTGGAGCCGGTGCAGAACGCCGGCGGCTGCTTCCCGCCGCCGCCCGGGTACTTCCAGCGGGTCCGCGAGATCTGCGACAAGTACGACGTGCTGCTCGTCTCCGACGAGGTCATCTGCGCCTTCGGCCGCCTCGGCACCACCTTCGCCTGCGACAAGTTCGGCTACGTGCCGGACATGATCACCTGCGCGAAGGGCATGACCTCGGGCTACTCCCCGATCGGCGCCTGCATCGTCTCCGACCGCATCGCCGAGCCGTTCTACAAGGGCGACAACACCTTCCTGCACGGCTACACCTTCGGCGGCCACCCGGTCTCCGCGGCCGTGGGCCTCGCCAACCTCGACATCTTCGACAAGGAGAAGCTCAACCAGCACGTGCTGGACAACGAGGGCAACTTCCTCTCGACGCTGCAGAAGCTGCACGACCTGCCGATCGTCGGCGACGTCCGCGGCAACGGCTTCTTCTACGGCATCGAGCTCGTCAAGGACAAGGCCACCAAGGAGTCCTTCAACGACGAGGAGACCGAGCGCGTCCTGTACGGCTTCCTCTCGAAGGCGCTCTTCGAGAACGGCCTGTACTGCCGTGCCGACGACCGTGGCGACCCGGTCATCCAGCTGGCTCCGCCGCTGATCTCGGACCAGTCCACGTTCGACGAGATCGAGAGCATCCTCCGGGCCACCCTCACCGAGGCCTGGACGAAGCTGTAGGCGGTCTCGCACGCCACGCCGCCCTCACGGCGTGACCCCGGCCCGGGCATGCCGCCATCCGAGTGGATGGCGGCGGCCCGGGCCGCGTGCTGTCCGTACAAACCGATCGGAATCCTTACGGTGCCGGGAAGACCCCCAGTGACCGACCGGCCCGCCGATTCGTTCCCCCGTCCGGGGGAACGACCACGGACTGGCTTCGACATCGAGGTGTACGCGATGGCCCCACCGGACAACGACGTGCTCTGGGCGCGTTCCCTGCGCTGCGCCCTGGGCGGCTCGGACGTACTGACCGGCGTGTCCGTCGGCGTACGCGAGGGCGAGATCCTCGCCCTCGTCGGCCCCCGCGGCAGCGGCAAGACCACCCTCATGCGCTGCCTCTCCGGCCAGCTGGTCGCCGACGAGGGCGAGGTCTGGTTCAACAGCGCCCCCATCCACACCATGAACGTGACCCAGCGCGAACGGCTCCGCCGCGACCGCTTCGGCTGGATCGACCCCGAGCCGGAGCTCGTCCCCGAGCTCACCGGCTGGGAGAACACCGCCCTGCCGCTCCTGCTGCGCGGGGTGTCCCACCGCGCGGCCAGGACCACCGCCGGCGAGTGGCTGGAGCGCCTCGACATCGGCGCCTGCGCCCGCAAGCGCCCGCACGCCCTCACCCGGTCGCAACGCCAGCGCATCGCCATCGCGCGCGCCCTCGTGACCACGCCCTCGGTGCTCTTCGCCGACGAGCCGACCGCCACCCTGCACCGCGCCGACGGCGCGCAGGTGCTGCGCACCCTCACCGCCGCGGCCCGCTCCCACCGCATCACCGTGCTGCTGGCGACCCACGACGCCGAGGTCGCCGCCCTGGCCGACGGCACCGTCTCGCTCCTCGACGGACGCCGCGTCGGCTCCGTACCACCGGCCACCGGGGCGGAGGGCGTCGCCGCGTGCTCGCTCTCCGTCTAGTCCGCGGGACCCACCCCGTGGTCCAGCTCCGCCGCCTCCTCGTGGCGGCGGCGGCCGCCGGAGTGGGCTTCCTGCTGCTGTGCGCCCTCGGCTTCGCCGTCGGGCACCCCGCGGACCCCGCCGGCGTGCTGCGCCTGCTGTGGTGCGTGCTGCCGCTCGCCGCGACGGTGCAGTTCGCGGTGGCCGTGGCCCGGACGGACCCCAGCACCCGGCCGCGCCCCGGGCTCTCCGCGATCGGCCTCGGCCCGGCCCGGCTCACCGCCATCGCCGCGGCCTCCACCGGCATCGCCTGCACCCTCGGCTCCGCCGTCGCCCTGCTCTTCTACCTGCACCTGCGCGGCGACATCACCGGCCTCCCCTTCGACGGCGCGGCGGCCGACCTGCTCGCCGCCGACCGGCCCGTCCCCCTCGCGGCGGCCCTCACCCTCCTCGCCGTCGTCCCGGTGGCCGGCGCCACGGCAGCGGGCCTGGCCCTGCGTCCGCGCACGGCACCGTCGGAGACGCCGGGCATGCCCACCGGGCTGCCCTGGGGCGTGGCGCTGCTCGCCCTCGGCCTGGCCGTGGAGACCTACGCGGCCCGCGGCGACGGCGGCGGCGTCCTCGCCGGCTGGATCCTGACCGCCGTCGGCCTCGCGATGATGGGCCCGGGCCTCACCCACGGGTGCGGCCGGCTGCTCCAGATGATCCGGCCCGGCGCCGTCCGCCTCCTCGCGGGCCGGGTCCTGATGGACGAGGCCCGCCGCATCGGCCGCCCCCTCGGAGTGGTCTGCGCGGTCGGCTCCGGCGCGGTGGCCGCCCTCTCCTTCTACGGCCACCAGGTCCTCGGCCCGCTGACCTGGCTCGGCGTGAGCCTCGTCGTCGGCTGCACCACGGCCACCCTCCTCACCGCGGCCCTGGAGTCGAAGCAGGCCCGCACCCACACCACCGAGGCGCTGCTGCGCCTCGGCGCCCCGCCCACGGTCCTGCGCACCACGGCCCTGCTCCGCGCGGCCGTGCTCCTCGCCGTCTTCGTCCCCCTCACGTGGGCGGTGGGCACCCTGGCCGCGATCCCGCTGCGGGGGTGACCGACGGGCCGGGGACGGGCGCGCCTATCGTGGGCGCATGGCGACGCAGCGGCACTACCGGGAGATCCACTCGCTCGACGAGTTCGACGGGGCGCTCGGCTCGCGCGCCTCGCTGGCCGGCTGCCGGGTGCAGTCCGTCGACCTGACCGACCGCACCTTCGCGCTCCTGTCCGTCCCCACCGGCGACGCCGTCTTCCTGGGCTGCGCCCTGCAGCCGGAGGCCGCCTCCAAGGTCCGGGCGGACGGGGCGCTGGTCTTCCCGCCCGTGCCGGACCTGCCGTTCGACCCGTACCGGGCGCGGCTCTACTCCCCCGGCGAACTGTACGACGGCATCGCGGACGGCCCGTACGAACGGACCCCCGACGCCCGCTCCTACGCCTGGTTCCAGGAGACCAGGTCCGACGGCGACATCTTCTCCTCCATGCTCCGCTCGCTCCACGACGACGCCCTCTCGGACGCGCTGGACGAACACCTGGCCGGTACGCGGGTGGTCGGCGTCATGGGCGGGCACCGGATGGACCGCGGCACCGACGCGTACGCGGGGGCCGCGCGGCTCGGCCGGACCCTGGCCCGCTCGGGCTTCACCGTCGCGACGGGCGGCGGCCCCGGCGCCATGGAGGCCGCCAATCTCGGCGCCTACACGGCCCCGCTGCCGGACGCGGTCCTCGACGATGCCGTGGAACTCCTCGCGAAGGCCCCCTCGTTCACCCCCTCGGTGACGGACTGGGCCCGCGCCGCCTTCGAGGTGCGGTCCCGCTGGCCGCGGGGCGGCGAGTCGGTCGGCATCCCGACCTGGTTCTACGGCCACGAGCCCCCGAACGCCTTCGCGACCCGGATCGCCAAGTACTTCGCCAACGCCCTCCGCGAGGACGGCCTGCTGGCCCGGTCCACCGCGGGCGTGGTCTTCCTCCCCGGCGCGGCCGGCACCGTCCAGGAGATCTTCGACAACGCGACCCCGAACTACTACGCCTCGCGCGGCGCGCCCACGCCGATGGTGCTGGTGAACCGCGCCCACTGGACCGAGGAGCTTCCCGCCTGGCCCCTCCTCCGCGCGCTGGCCGCCGACCGCCCGATGGCGGCCCGCATCACCCTGGTCGACTCGATCGACGAGGCACCGGAGGCCCTGGCCAGGCTGGGGGCGTAACGGCGCGGCCCGGGGCGCGGACAGGCAGGCGGCGGGGGCGGCGAGCACGCGCCGACGGCCACGCGGCGGGCGACGTACGCGGACACCCGGCCGGCGTCCTGCGCCCGTGAGCGGCCGGCGCTCACGCCCCGTCGAGGACCACGACGTCCTCCGCGCGGAAGTCCACGTCGACCTCCACACCCTGCTCCGGCGCGTCCCTCAGCGTGAACTCGGCCTCCAGCAGCGGGCCTTCGACGGGACGCAGGGTGGCGGCCACGCGATCGCCGCGGAAGGTGCGGGTCTCGACACGGCAGGTCAGGCCCTCGCCGCGAGTGACCAGGCGGACCCCGGCGGGGCGCACGAGGAGGCGGCGGTCGCCCTGGGGCGAGCCGTCGGGGACGGCGATCTTGCCCCACGGGGTGTCGGCCACGGCGGCGGTGACCGTGGCGGGGACGACGTTGTCGAAGCCGAGGAAGCGCGCGACGAACTCGGAGGCGGGGCGCCGCCAGACGTCGAGCGGCGTACCGGTCTGGGCGATCCGGCCGTCGTTCATCACCACGACCCGGTCGGCGAGGGCGAAGGCCTCGCCCTGGTCGTGGGTGACCGCCAGCACCGTCGTGCCCAACTGCCCGAAAAGCTGCCGCAGTTCGACGACGAGCCGTTCCCGCAGACTGCGGTCGAGCTGCCCGAGGGGCTCGTCGAGCATGAGCAGCCGGGGCCGCGGCGCGAGCGCCCGGGCGAGCGCGACCCGCTGCTGCTCACCCCCCGAGAGGGCGGAGACGGCCCGGCGGCCGGCCCCGGGCAGGCCCACCAGCTCCAGCAACTCCGCGACCCGCGCGGCCTGTTCCGCCCTGGGCACGCCGCGCATGCGCAGACCGAAGGCGACGTTGCCGGCGACGTCGCGCTGCGGGAAGAGCTGGTGGTCCTGGAACATCAGGCCCACCCCGCGCCGGTGCACCGGCACCCCGGCCTGGTCGGCGCCGCCGAGCAGCACCCGGCCGGCGGACAGCGGCTGGAGCCCGGCGACCGCCCGCAGCAGGGTGGACTTGCCGCTGCCACTGGGCCCGAGCACGCTCACGATCTCGTGGTCGGCGACGTCGAGGTCCACCGCGTCGAGGACGGCGCGCTCCCCGAAGCGTACGGTCGCCCGGTCCAGCGTCAGCATCAGAACTCCCCCGAGGTGCGGTCGGTGCGCAGGCGTTCGAGCAGCAGCAGGGACACCGCGCACACCACCATGAGAATCGTCGAAAGGGCCATGGCCTGGCCGTAGTTGAGCTCGCCCGGCCGGTTGAGGAGCCGGGCCACGGCGACCGGCAGGGTCGGATTGTCCGGGCGGGCGATGAACACCGTCGCGCCGAACTCGCCGAGGGACACCGCGAAGGCGAAACCGGCGGCGATGAGCAGCGCGCGCCGCACGAGCGGCAGGTCGACCTCGCGCCAGGCCCGCCAGGGCGAGGCCCCCAGGACCGCGGCGGCCTCCCGGAGCCGCTCGTCCACGGCACGCAGCACCGGCAGCATGGTCCGGACCACGAAGGGGACGCCGACGAGGGCCTGCGCGAGGGGGACGAGGATCCAGCTGGCCCGCAGATCGAACGGCGGCTCGTCGAGGGTGATGAGGAAACCGAAGCCGACGGTGACGGCGGAGACCCCGAGCGGCAGCATCAGCAGCGCGTCGAAGCCGCGGACCAGCCGCCCCGCCCGCCGGGTGAGCGCGGCCGCGGCCAGGCCCCCGACGACGACGGCGATGCCCGTCGCGGCGAGCGCGTACTGGAGCGAGTTGACGATCGTGTCGGTCATCGGCACCAGGAAGGTGCCGTTGTCGTCGACCCGCTGCAGCGCCCGGTAGTAGTCGAGCCCGTAGCCGGTGGGGGTGGCGAGGGACCGCTCGACCAGCACGCCCAGCGGGGCGAGGATCAGCAGCGCGACCGACAGCAGCACGGCCCCCAGCAGCGCCCGCTGCCCGGCGCCGCGCGGCGGGCGGGCGGTGCGCTCGGCCGGGACCAGCTTCAGGGCGGTCTCCCGGCGTCGCACGGTCCGGGCGTGCACGGCCAGGACCACGCCGACCGCGACGAACTGCACCATCGTGAGGACGGCGGCCGTCGACAGCTGCAGCCGGTCCGCGGTCTGCCGGTAGATCTCCGTCTCCAGCGTGGAGTACGCGGGACCGCCGAGGATCTGCACGATGCCGAACGAGCTCGCGGTGAAGAGGAACACCATGAGCGCGGCGGCCGCGACCGCCGGACCGAGCGCGGGCAGCGTCACCGTGCGCCAGGCCCGCCACCGGGAGGCGCCGAGCACCCGCGCGGCCTCCTCCTGGCGGGGGTCGAGCTGCGACCACAGGCCGCCGACCGTGCGCACGACGACGGCGTAGTTGAAGAAGACGTGGGCGATGAGGATCGCCCCCACCGAGGTGTCGAGCCGCACGCCCCACCAGGTGTCCAGCAGCCCGCGCCGCCCCACGAGCGCGAGGAAGGCCGTGCCGACCATGACCGTGGGCAGCACGAACGGCACGGTGACCACCGCCCGCAGGAGCCGCTTCCCGGGGAAGTCGAACCGCGCGAAGACGTACGCGCCGGGCAGCGCGACGAGCAGGGTGAGCGCCGTGGAGGCGAGCGCCTGCCACAGCGTGAACCACAGCACGTCGAGGATCTCCGGCCGGGCCAGCGTCTCGCCGAACCGCCCCGGCTCCCAGTGGCCGTCCGGCCCGAGCCCGCGCTCGACGATCGAGACGACGGGCCAGGCGAAGAAGACCGCGAAGAACGCGACGGGCAGCACCATGAGGGCCAGCCGCGCCGCGCTCCCCGCGCGGTCCGCCCGGACGGGGGCTACTTCAGGACGAGCGAGGTCCACTGCTCGATCCACTGGTCGCGGTTCCGGGCGATCCTGTCGGGCGCCATGGTCTGCGGCTTGTCGATCACCACACCGTGCTTGGTGAACAGCTCGGGCAGGGTGGCGTCGTTGGTGACCGGGTTGACGAACATCTGCAGCGGCATGTCGTCCTGGAACTTCTTGGAGATCAGGAAGTCGATCAGGGCCTTGCCGCCCTCGGGGTTCTTCGCCCCGTTCAGGAGCCCGGCGAACTCGGTCTGCCGGAAGCAGGTGCCGGTGGAGACACCGGTCGGGGCCACCTTCGGCTGGGGCTGGGCGTAGAGCACCTCGACCGGCGGGGAGGAGGCGTACGAGACGACGAGCGGGCGGTCGCCCTTGGCCTTCCTGCCGCCGGCGGAGCCGGAGAACTCCTGGTTGTAGGCCAGCTCCCAGCTGTCGACGGTCTTCACACCGTTGGCCTTGAGCTTCTTCCAGTAGTCCGGCCAGCCGGCGTCGCCGTACTGCGCGGCCGTACCGAGCAGGAAACCGAGGCCCGGGGAGGAACGCTCGGGGTTCTCGACGACCAGGAGGTTCCTGTACTCCGGCCTGGCCAGGTCGTCGAAGGTCTGCGGCGGCGCCAGCTTCTTGTCCGCGAAGTACTGCTTGTCGTAGTTGACGCAGATGTCACCGGTGTCGACCGGGGTGACCCGGTGCTCCTTGTCCAGCTGCAGCGCGGCCGGGACCCGGGACAGGCCCTCGGCCTCGTACGGCGTGAAGATGCCGTTGTCGAGGGCGCGGGAGAGCAGCGTGTTGTCCACGCCGAAGAAGACGTCGCCCTGCGGGGCGCCCTTGGTGAGGATCTCCTTGTTGACGGCCTCGCCGGCGTCGCCGCTCTTGAGGACCTTGACCGTGAGACCGGTCTGCCGGGTGAACTCCGCCAGCACCTCCTTGGAGGCGTTGAAGGAGTCGTGGCTGACCAGGGTGACGGTCTTCGGCGCGGGCGTGCCGCCGGCCTTGCCCTTGTCGCCGTCCCCGCCGCCGCAGGCGGCGAGGGTCGTCACGCCGAGCGCCGCGACGAGCGCGGCGGCGGCGGCCTTCTTGGTGTTCACGTGTGGTTCCTCCTGGGTGTGTCCAGGAAGAGACGCGGCCCTGCCCGCGTCCGGGCGGACGCGGGCAGGGCGCAACAGCTCGAGTTACGACCGAACTTCCTACCCAGAATGACCTGGGCGAGGTTCAGAGGGTCTGCGGCCTGACGGACACCGCACTCTCAGCGCTGTGGCGCTCCCCTGTCGGAATATGCAGATGTGTTCGAGCTCAGAGTACAAGGTCAGCGTTCGGAGGCCGCCAGCTGTCCACAGGCACCGTCGATCTCCTGGCCGCGGGTGTCGCGGACGGTGACGGGCACGCCGTGGGCGGCGATGGCCTCCACGAACGCCTTCTCGTCCTCGGGCCGCGAGGCGGTCCACTTCGAGCCGGGCGTCGGGTTCAGCGGGATCAGGTTGACGTGCACCCGCTTGCCCTTGAGCAGCCGGCCCAGCAGGTCACCGCGCCAGGCCTGGTCGTTGATGTCCCGGATCAGGGCGTACTCGATGGAGATCCGGCGACCGGACTTCTCCGCGTACTCCCAGGCCGCGTCGAGGACCTCGCGGACCTTCCAGCGGGTGTTCACGGGCACCAGGGTGTCGCGCAGCTCGTCGTCGGGGGCGTGCAGCGAGACGGCGAGACGGCACTTGAAGCCCTCGTCGGCGAACCGCAGCATCGCCGGCACCAGACCGACCGTGGACACGGTGATCCCGCGCTGCGACAGACCGAGCCCGTCCGGCTCGGGGTCCGTCAGCCGCCGGATGGCGCCGACGACCCGCTTGTAGTTGGCGAGCGGCTCGCCCATGCCCATGAAGACGATGTTGGAGAGCCGCGCCGGGCCCCCGGGCACCTCGCCGTCACGCAGCGCACGCATGCCGTCGACGATCTGGTGCACGATCTCGGCGGTCGACAGGTTCCGGTCGAGCCCCGCCTGGCCGGTGGCACAGAACGGACAGTTCATGCCGCAGCCCGCCTGCGAGGAGATGCACATGGTCACCCGGTCCGGGTAGCGCATGAGCACCGACTCCACGAGCGTGCCGTCGTGCAGCTTCCACAGCGTCTTGCGGGTGGTGTCGGCGTCACAGGAGACGTGCCGCACCACCGACATCAGATCGGGCAGCAGCTCCCCCGCGAGCTTCTCGCGCGAGGCGGCCGGGATGTCGGTCCACTCGGCCGGGTCGTGCGCGTACCGCGCGAAGTAGTGCGTGGACAGCTGCTTGGCGCGAAACGGCTTCTCGCCGATCGCGGCGACCGCCTCCTTGCGCTCGGCGGGCGAGAGGTCGGCGAGGTGCCGCGGGGGCTGCTTGGCTCCCCGCGGGGCGACGAAAGTGAGTTCTCCGGGCTTGGGCATGGTGCTACCAGTGTCGCAGACGGAAACCCGTGACCGGGGCCCGCGACCGCCCCCGGGGACCGCCCGGGCCGTCTCCCTCGGCCCGGGAAGGCCCGGGGACGGCCCCGGTACGGCCTCCGAGCGCTCCCGCCGTCGCGGAGCGTGAGGCGATGCGTTCCGCTGACCTGGGCGGAGACGTCGCCGTCACCCAGCGTGCGGCGCTCCGGCCGGAAGGAGCTCCGGGCGGAAGGGGCAGGGGGCGGAAGGGGCAGGGGGCGGTGCACCCCGCACCCCGTCCGGGGCTCCGACACGGCGAAGGGCCCGCCGCCCGGGGGACGACGAGCCCTTCGCTCGGTACGGCAGCGGATCAGGCGCTGCCCACGAACAGCACCAGCAGCAGCCACACCACCGGCGCCGTCGGCAGCAGGGAGTCCAGACGGTCCATGATGCCGCCGTGGCCCGGCAGGAGGGTGCCCATGTCCTTGATGCCGAGATCACGCTTGATCATCGACTCGCCCAGGTCGCCCAGGGTCGCGCTGGCCGCGACCGCCAGGCCCAGCAGGAGCCCCTGCCACCAGATGCCGTCGTCGATCAGGAACTGCATGCACAGCGCGCCGGCGCCCATCGCGAACGCGACCGCGCCCAGCAGGCCCTCACGGGTCTTGCCCGGGCTGATCCGCGGGGCCAGCTTGTGCTTGCCGAAGCGCCAGCCGACCGCGTACGCCCCCGTGTCGCTGACCACCGTCAGCACCAGGAACGTGAGCACCCGCTCCGGACCGTCGTCGGCCGTCAGCAGCATCGCCACGAAGGTCGCCAGGAACGGCACGTAGAACGCCGCGAAGACGCCCGCCGTGACGTCCTTCAGATAGCCCTCGGGCGGCTCCGTCATCCGCCACACGAGCACCGCGAGCGCGGTGAGCGCCATCGCCACCCACGCGCCCTCGGCGCCCCGCACGTATCCGGCGACCACCATCGCCGCACCGCCGACCGCGAGCGGGATCAGCGGCGCCTTGACGGCCTTGCGCTCCTGCAGCCGGGAGGTGAGCTCCCACAGGCCGACCACCACGGCGACGGCGATCACCCCGACGAACGCCGGCTTCCAGATGAACAACGACGCGATGATGACCGCGCCGAGCCCCAGGCCGACCCCTATGGCCGCGCCCAGGTCACGGCCCGCGCTCTTCTTCTGCCGCGGCTTCTGCCGGGGCGAAGGCGCAGAGGCGGGCTGGGACGGGCTGGACATGGGCTCCTGCGGGTGCTCGTGCGGCGTCTCGTCACGGAACAGGGGACCGCTCGGCTGAGCGGCCCCCCGGTCGTGATCGTCCTGGTTGTCGCCGGCGGGAACGTCGGACACGATGGGCATGGGGCGAGTCTGCGCCGCCTGCCGCCCTTCGTAGGCGGGACCCGCCGGGGCAGGCCCCTGGTCGGGTCCCCCGAAGCCGGTTCCGGCCGGGGCCCCCCAGGAAGAGTCGTTCATCAGACCTCGAGCAGCTCGGCTTCCTTGTGCTTGAGCAGCTCGTCCACCTGCGTCACGTACTTCGCGGTGGTGTCGTCGAGCTCCTTCTCGGCGCGGCGGCCCTCGTCCTCGCCGACCTCGCCGTCCTTCACGAGCTTGTCGATGGTCTCCTTGGCCTTGCGGCGCACGGAGCGGATCGAGATCTTGGAGTCCTCGGCCTTGCCCTTGGCCACCTTGATGTACTCGCGGCGGCGCTCCTCGGTCAGCTCGGGGAACACCACACGGATGATGTTGCCGTCGTTGCTCGGGTTGACGCCGAGGTCCGAGTCGCGGATGGCCTGCTCGATGTTGCGCAGCGCGCTCTTGTCGAACGGGGTCACCACAGCCATGCGCGGCTCCGGCACCGAGAACGACGCCAGCTGGTTGATGGGGGTGATGGCACCGTAGTAGTCCGCCACGATCTTGTTGAACATCGCCGGGTGCGCACGGCCCGTGCGGATCGCGGCGAAGTCCTCCTTGGCGACCACGACGGCCTTCTCCATCTTTTCCTCGGCCTCGAGGAGGGTCTCTTCGATCACCACTTGCTCCTGCGTGTCGTCGCGTTGTGTCCTGCACGGTGTACGACCGGCAGGGCTCTGTCCATCCCCCTCGCGGGGCGGTTCCCGGTTCGGGTCAGGCCCGGGTGCCCTGGTCGCTCACGAGCGTGCCGATCTTCTCACCCTTGACCGCGCGCGCGATATTGCCCTCGGCGAGCAGCTCGAAGACGAGGATCGGCAGGTTGTTGTCGCGGCACAGGGTGATGGCGGTGGCGTCGGCGACCTTGAGGTCGCGGGAGAGCACCTCGCCGTACTCGAGTGCGTCGAACTTGACCGCGTCCGGGTTGGTCTTCGGGTCGGAGTCGTAGACCCCGTCGACACCGTTCTTGCCCATGAGCAGCGCCTCGGCGTCGATCTCGAGGGCGCGCTGCGCGGCGGTCGTGTCGGTGGAGAAGTACGGCATGCCCATACCGGCACCGAAGATGACCACGCGGCCCTTCTCCAGGTGGCGCACGGCGCGCAGCGGGATGTACGGCTCGGCGACCTGGCCCATGGTGATGGCGGTCTGGACGCGGGAGTCGATGCCCTCCTTCTCCAGGAAGTCCTGGAGGGCGAGGCAGTTCATCACGGTGCCGAGCATGCCCATGTAGTCGGAGCGGGCCCGGTCCATGCCGCGCTGCTGGAGCTCGGCGCCGCGGAAGAAGTTGCCACCGCCGATCACGATCGCGATCTCCGCCCCGTCGCGGACGACGGCGGCGATCTCGCGCGCGATGGCGTGCACGACGTCCGGGTCGACGCCGAGGCCGGTACCGCCGGAGAAGGCTTCTCCGGACAGCTTCAGCATGTAGCGGCCGACCATTTTGCCGTTCTTGTCGTCGCCCTGTGCGGCGCCGTGGTTCATGGAGATCTCCTCGTGCACATACGAAGAAGGCCATTGCCCGTGGGTCCTTGCGGTTTCCCGTACGGCAATGGCCTCCTCGTCAGATCTGCGGTCGTCCCGCGCGTGCGCGGGCGACTGCCTCAGACCCTACCGGGGTCCGGTGTCCGTTGCGTACGGACTCAGATGCCGACCTTGATGCGGGTGAAGCGCTTCAGGGTGACACCGGCCTCGTCCAGGACCTTCTGGACGGACTTCTTGTTGTCCAGGGCGTACGGCTGACCGAGCAGCGTGGCGTCCTTGAAGAAGCCGTTGACGCGACCCTCGACGATCTTGGCGATCGCGGCCTCGGGCTTGCCCTCGGCGCGGGTGGTCTCCTCGGCGATGCGACGCTCGGACTCGACGACCTCGGCCGGGACGTCTTCCTTGGTCAGGTACTTCGGGGCGAACGCGGCGATGTGCTGCGCGACACCCTTGGCGACCTCGGCGTCGGCCTTGTCCAGCTCGACCAGGACACCGATCTGCGGCGGCAGGTCGGGCATGGTGCGGTGCATGTAGGCGAGGACGAAGCCGTCGTTGTACTGCGCGAAGCGGTCCAGGACGATCTTCTCGCCGAGGTTGGCGTTGGCCTCGTCGACGTACGCCTGCACGGTCTTGCCGGCCTCGATCTCGGAGGCGAGCAGGGCCTCCAGGTCGGCCGGGGAGGTGGCGGCGACGTGGGCGGCGAGCGCGTTGGCGACGGCGAGGAACTTGTCACCCTTGGCGACGAAGTCCGTCTCGCACTTCAGCTCGACCAGGACACCGGAGGTGTTGTCGTCGGCGATGAGGGAGACCACGGCGCCGTTCTCGGCGGAGCGGCCCTCACGCTTGGCGACACCCTTCTGGCCCTTGATGCGCAGGGCCTCGACGGCCTTGTCGACGTCGCCGTCGGCCTCGTCCAGGGCCTTCTTGCAGTCCATCATGCCGGCGCCGGTGAGCTCGCGGAGCTTCTTGACGTCAGCGGCGGTGTAGTTCGCCATGAGTCTTTTTCTCTTTCGAAGTCTGAAAGATCGGGCGGGTCCACGGGTGGACGGCGGGGGCTTCGTGGGCCCCCGCCGTCGTCACCCGAAGGTCCTGAGGGACCGGAAGGGTCAGGCCTGCTCGGCGTCGGCGGCCGGAGCCTCGACCTCGGCCTCGGCGGCCGGAGCCTCGGCCTCGGCGGCCGGGGCCTCGACCTCGGCGGCCGGCGCCTCGGCGGCGGCCGGAGCCTCGTCAGCCTTCTTCTCGCCCTCGAGGAGGTCGCGCTCCCACTCGGCGAGCGGCTCGCCCGCGGCCTTCTCGCCCGGCTTCGAGTCGCCGGTCGCGGCGCCGGAGCGGGCGATGAGGCCCTCGGCGACGGCGTCGGCGATCACGCGGGTGAGCAGGGTGACGGAGCGGATCGCGTCGTCGTTGCCCGGGATCTTGTAGTCGACCTCGTCGGGGTCGCAGTTGGTGTCGAGGATCGCGACGACCGGGATGTGGAGCTTGCGCGCCTCACCGACGGCGATGTGCTCCTTCTTGGTGTCGACGATCCAGACGGCGCTCGGCACCTTCTGCATCTCGCGGATACCACCGAGGGTCTTCTCCAGCTTGGCCTTCTCGCGGGAGAGGACCAGGAGCTCCTTCTTGGTGAGACCGGAGGCGGCCACGTCCTCGAAGTCGATCTGCTCGAGCTCCTTGAGGCGCTGCAGACGCTTGTAGACGGTCGAGAAGTTGGTGAGCATGCCACCCAGCCAGCGCTGGTTGACGTACGGCATGCCGACGCGCGTCGCCTGCTCGGCGATGGCCTCCTGGGCCTGCTTCTTCGTACCGACGAACATGATGGAGCCGCCGTGCGCGACGGTCTCCTTGACGAACTCGTAGGCGCGGTCGATGTACGACAGCGACTGGAGCAGGTCGATGATGTAGATGCCGTTGCGCTCGGTGAAGATGAAGCGCTTCATCTTCGGGTTCCAGCGACGGGTCTGGTGACCGAAGTGGACGCCGCTCTCCAGCAGCTCCCGCATCGTGACGACGGCCATGGCCGTATCTCCTTGGGTTCTCGGTTGTTTGCCTGACGCCCCGACGCGCCGTGCCACAAGGGACCGAAAGGCGCTACCACCCGTCCAGGAGACCGATGGCGGGGCGTGCGAAGTCGACCCGGTGACCCGGGTCGCCATGGAAAGTGTACGGGACCCCGGAGGCACCGGGTGACGGCACTGTCCACAACCGGGCGGTTGTCCACAGATTCCGCCGATGCCGGTCATGAGCACCGCGACCGGGGCAGCCTGGCCTCATGCACCAGATCCCGATGATCCTGCTGACCCTGATCACCGCGGTGTGGCCGATCGGCCCACCGCCACCGGACGTCCTGCGCGACTGGGACCCGCCGCCGAGCCCCTACGCGGCGGGCCACCGCGGCATCGACCTCGCGGCCCCACCGGGCACCCCGGTCACGGCCCCCGCGGCCGGCACGGTGTCCTTCGCCGGGCCGGTGGCCGGACGGGGCGTCCTCACCCTGACCCTGCACGGCACCGGCACCCCGCCGCTGCGCACGACCTACGGCCCGGTCGAACCCCTGGTCCCCGTGGGCACGGCGGTACGCGCGGGCGAGGTCGTCGCCCGGGTGACGGAAGGCGACCACTGCACGGTGCCCTGCCTCCACTGGGGCCTGCTGCGCGGCGAGACCTACCTGAACCCCCTGGGCCTCCTCAGGCACGGCCCGTCCCGCCTGCTGCCGGTGACGGGGGTACCCCTGGCCTGACGGCACACCGACCGTGCGCGGGGGCGTGAGAGCGGAGGCGGGTGGGGGCGGGGGGCGCACGGGGCGCAGGGGGCGCAGGGGGCGCGCGGTCGGGGGGAGAGGTGGGGGGGGGCGGGGTGGGGGGGGCGGGGGGGGAGGCCCCCAGGAACACGGGGATCAGGCCCCGCGGATGCCGCCCAGCGCCATCGACACCGCCGCGTTCACGATGGTCGCCGGGTCCTCGGCCGCGCCGAGTTCGATGCGGCGGACGGCGGCGTCGACGACGCCCTGGAGGAGCATCGCCTCCAGGCGGGGCTGGGGGCGGCCGAGAGCGGCGAGGGCGTCGACGATCATGGTGACGAGGCCGCCGTGGGCGGCGCGGATCTTCTCCCGGGCGCCGTCGTCGAGTTCGCTCGCCGAGATGGCGACGACCGCGCGGTGGCGCCGGTCCCCCACGAGTTCCAGCTGGCTGCGGACGTACGCCTCGACCTTGCCCTCGGCGGTGTCGGAGGCGGCCATGGCGGCCTCGACCTCGGCGGCCCAGAGGGGGAAGTCGACGGCGCAGAGTTCTTCGACGACGGCCGCGCGGGAGCGGAAGTACTCGTAGACCGACGAGCGGGCCAGGCCGGTGCGCTCGGCGAGGGCGGGGAAGGTCAGCGCCTCCGTCCCGCCTTCGGACAGCAGGGATCGCGCGGCGTCGAGCAGGGCGCCGCGCTGCATGGTCCGGTGCTCGGCCACGGAGGCCGCTCGAATCCTGGGCACGGCTCCACTGTACGGCGAGGGGGCCTCCCTCGGTCAGCGGCCCACGTCGGCCAGTTTGGCGCGCAGCTGGAGGACGGACTTGGTGTGGATCTGGCTGACCCGGCTCTCGGTGACGCCGAGGACGTGGCCGATCTCGGCGAGGGTGAGGCCCTCGTAGTAGTAGAGGGTGACGACGGTCTTCTCGCGCTCGGGGAGCGTGTTGATGGCGCGGGCGAGGAGCCGGCGCAGCTCGCGGTCCTCGGCGACCTCGACCGGGTTGTCGGCGGCGGTGTCCTCGAGGGTGTCCATGAGGGAGAGCCGGTCGCCGCCTTCTCCGCCGACGTGCAGGAGCTCTTCGAGGGCGACGACGTTGGCCAGGGACAACTGGCTGAAGACGGAGTGGAGTTCGTCGAGGGTGACGCCCATCTCGTCGGCGACCTCGGCCTCGGAGGGGGTGCGGCGCAGTTGCGCTTCGAGGGTGGCGTAGGCCCGTTCGACGTTGCGGGCCTTCTGGCGGACGGAGCGGGGGATCCAGTCGAGGGCGCGGAGTTCGTCGATCATGGCGCCGCGGATCCGGGTGATGGCGTACGTCTCGAACTTGATGGCCCGCTCGACGTCGAACTTCTCGATGGCGTCGATGAGGCCGAAGACTCCGGAGGAGACGAAGTCGGCCTGCTCCACGTTGGACGGGAGACCGACGCTGACGCGTCCCGCGACGTATTTGACGAGGGGCGAGTAGTGCAGGATCAGCTGTTCCCGCAGCCGCTCGTCGCCCGTGTCCTTGTACGAGCGCCAGAGCTCGTCGAGGGAGGTCGGTGCGGGTGGTCGCACGGTGCCCCGGGCTGCTGGGGGCACCGCGGCGCGGTCAGACCCGGAGGTGTGCTGGGGCATGCGTTGCCTTGTGCCGTTCTGCTGTGGGGTGCGAAGGAGTCATTCCTGTGGTCGGGCGGGGGATGCACGTGAGCGTAGCGTGAGTGGGCTGTCGCGGTGTGCGAACGACGAGGGATGGCGCCGGTAGGGGTGGCCTCCGTCGCCCACGTCTTCGAAGGGGGGCCGTGGCGGGGGTCGGCTCCTCGGGTGCGGCCGGGAGTGCTCGCTTGCTCATCGGCTTCACCTTTTCACCCGAATGCTCCAGGTCAAGTACCGCCATGCCGGGCGTTCGGCGGTTCTGTGCGCCTGTTCGTCAACTTCCAGTGGTCGTGTCGCCGTTCGACGAACCCGAGGGAGTGGAGTTCGTACAGCTTGGCGAGGGTGTGGTCGGGGTGGGTGCCGGCGCGGGCGGCGATGTCGGCGAGGGGTGCGGGGCGGTGGCCGGGGAGGGCTTCGAGGACGCGGGTGGTGTCGGGGGCGAGGAGGTCGCGGGGCAGGACGGGGCCGCGGCGTTGTGGGGCGAGTTGGCCGATGGCGCCGACGAGTTCGACGATTTCGGCGGCGTCGGTGACGAGGGTGGCTTCGCCGCGGAGGAGTTCGTGGACGCCGGCGGAGAGTCCGCTGGTGACTGGGCCGGGGACGCCCATGGTGTGGCGGCCGAGGCGGGCGGCGGCGCGGGCGGTGACGAGGGAGCCGCTGCGGTGTTCGGCCTCGACGACGACGGTTCCCCGGGTGAGGGCGGCGATGACGCGGTTGCGGAGGAGGAAGCGGCTGCGGGTGGGGTGGCTGCCGGGGGGCAGTTCGCCGATGACGAGGCCTTGTTCGGCGATGCGGCCGATGAGGCCGGCGTGGCCGGGCGGGTAGGCGGTGTCGACTCCGCAGGCGAGGACGGCGATGGTGGCGCCGCCGCTGCCGAGGGCGCCGCGGTGGGCGGCTCCGTCGATGCCGAAGGCGGCGCCGGAGACGACGACCCAGCCGTGTTCGGCGAGGCCGGCGGCGAGTGTGGCGGCGGCGTGGGCGCCGTAGGGGGTGCAGGCGCGGGCGCCGACGACGGCGACGGAGCGGAGGGCCCAGCCGCGGAGATCGGCGGGGCCGCGGACCCAGAGGCCGATGGGCCGGGCGTCGCCGAGGTCGTCGAGTTGCCGGGGCCAGGCGGGGTCGCCGGGGACGAGGAAGCGGCCGCCGAGCCGGGCGATGTGGTCGACGTCCCGTTCGGGTGCGGCGGTGCGGGCCCGGCGGCGCCAGTTCGCGATCCGTCGGGCGCCGGTGCCGGGCAGGTTCCGGAGGTCGCGGGGGTGGTGCGTGGCGGGGTCGGCGGGGGGCGGCTTCCGGTGGTGGCGGCTCGGGGGTGCCGGCGGGTCGGCCGCCTCGGCGCCGAACGCGTCGTCGTGCGGGGCTCGTGGGGTGGGGAGCAGTGCTTCGTCGTCTCCTTGTTCCAGCAGGTGGAGGAAGCCGGTGGCGCCGTGGTGCCGGATGGCGCGGCCGGCGTGTTCGTCGCCGGGTTCGACGATGTGGGTGAGGGCGGCGCGGGCGAGGTGTTCGGCGTCGTGGCGGGTCATGGCCGGGCTCCCGCGGTGGCGGGGACGCCGCGGGCGATGCCGGTGCGGAGTTCGAGGGCGAGGGCGAGGTCGTCGGTGTCGGGGCGGTCGTGGCCGGCGAGGTCGGCGGCGGTCCAGGCGACGCGGAGGACGCGGTCGAGGCCGCGGGCGGTGAGGAGGCCGCGGTCGATGTCGCGCTCGGCGGCGGCGAGGGCGCCGGGGGCGGCGGTCCAGCGGGTGCGGAGTTCGTGGCCGGGGATCTCGCTGTTGACGGTCCAGGGGGTGCCGGCGAGGCGGGCCGCGGCGCGTGCGCGGGCTTCGCGGACGCGGTCGGCGACGGTGCTGCTGGGTTCGCCGCGGTCGCCGTGGCCGAGGAGGTCGTCGCGGGTGACGGGTTCGACTTCGACGCGGAGGTCGACGCGGTCGAGGAGGGGGCCGGACAGTCGGGATTGGTAGCGGCGGATGAGGGAGGCGGGGCATTCGCAGCCGGTGCCGTGGAGGGTGTGGCGGCCGCAGGGGCAGGGGTTGGCGGCGAGGGTGAGGAGGAAGCGGGCGGGGAGCCGGACGACGCCGGCGGCGCGGGCGACGACGACGTGGCCGGATTCGAGGGGCTGGCGGAGGGCGTCGAGGGCCTTGGTGGCGAATTCGGGGGCTTCGTCGAGGAAGAGGACGCCTCGGTGGGCGAGGGAGACGGCGCCGGGGCGGGGCAGTCCGTTGCCGCCGCCGATGAGGGACTGCATGGTCGCGGAGTGGTGGGGTGCGCAGTAGGGCGGGCGGTGTACGAGGGGTTCGCCGGGCGGGAGGATGCCGGCGACGGAGTGGACGGCGGTGACTTCGAGGGATTCCTGGCGGGTGAGGGGCGGCAGGATGCCGGGGAGGCGTTCGGCGAGCATGGTCTTGCCGGCGCCGGGTGGTCCGGAGAGGAAGAGGTGGTGGGCGCCCGCGGCGGCGATTTCGAGGGCGCGGCGGGCGGTGTGCTGTCCGGCGACGTCGGCGAGGTCGGGTCCGTCCGTGGGGTCGGCGGCGAGTCCGGTGCCGACGCCGGCGCCGGGGACGAGGAGTCCGGCGAGCATGGGGTCGGGGCGGCCGGTGTCGTGGGGTGCTTCCTCGGGGACGGGTTCGTCGGCGAGGACGGCGATGAGCTGGCGCAGGGTGCGGACGCCGAGGACGGAGACGCCGGGGACGAGGGCGGCTTCGCCGGCGGTCTGTTCGGGGACGACGACCTGGTGGTAGCCGGCGTCGGCGGCGGCGAGGACGGCGGGCAGGACGCCTCGTACGGGGCGGACGCGGCCGTCGAGGCCGAGTTCGCCGATGAGGACGAGGTCGGCGATGGTGCGGGGGTCGATGCGTTCGGCGGCGCCGAGGACGGCGGCGGCGACGGCGAGGTCGAAGCCGGAGCCTCCCTTGGGGACGGAGGCGGGGCTGAGGCCGACGGTGAGTTTCTTCTGGGGCCATTCGGCGCCGGAGTTGACGATGGCGGCGCGGACGCGGTCGCGGCTCTCGGAGAGGCTTTTGTCGGGGAGTCCGACGAGGGTGAAGGCGGCGACGCCGGCTTCGAGGTCGGCCTGGACCTCGACGACGACGCCTTCGACGCCGACGAGGGCGACGGAGCAGGTGCGGGCGAATCCCATCAGGCCACCCCTTGGGCGTGGGTGACGACGGGTGCGCCGCGGCGGGGCAGGACGATGCCGACGAGGTCGATGCGGACGCCGCCGCCGGGTGGGTGTTCGTGCCGGTCGAGCCAGCAGGCGGCGAGGCGGCGCAGGCGGGCGGCCTTGTGCGGGGTGACGGCGGCCATGGGGTGCTCGAAGGCGCCCTCGCGGCGGGTCTTGACCTCGCAGACGACGAGGGTGTCGCCGTCGCGGGCGACGATGTCGATCTCTCCGGTGCGGCCGCAGCGCCAGTTTCTGGCGAGGATCTGCAGGCCGGCCGTGGTGAGCAGACGGGCGGCGAGCTCTTCGCCGTACCGTCCGAGGGCTCGGGTCGCGTTCATTCGGTACCACCTCCGGCACCGAATGTGACGCATCGTGACGCCGCGTGTGCGGCGCTGTGGACAGGTGGCCCGTTGTGGATAACCGGACCACCCTCAGGAGTGGTTTCAGCTGCCGGGGAGCTCCAGGTCGCTCTTGTTGAGCTCCTCGATGTTCACGTCCTTGAAGGTGAGGACGCGGACCTGCTTGACGAAGCGGGCGGGCCGGTACATGTCCCAGACCCAGGCGTCGGCCATGGAGACCTCGAAGAACACCTCGCCCTGGACCGAGTGCACCTGCATCTCGTAGTCGTTGGTGAGGTAGAAGCGCCGCTCGGTCTCGATCACGTATTTGAACAGCCCGACGACGTCTCGGTACTCCCGGTAGAGCTTCAGCTCCATCTCGGTCTCGTACTTCTCGAGGTCCTCGGCGCTCATGGCATGTTCCCCTTCAGCCGTGCGTCCCCCCATTGTGCGCCAGTCGTCCGGGCCCCTAGACGATTTCCGGGGCGAGGACGAGCGGCGCGCTCGGAGGTCCTTCGTCGAGCAGCGTGCGGAGCAGCTCGGCCAGTCTGTTGGGGTACACCGTCTCACGCGCCGCCGACAGTTCGGCGGAGGTCCACCACCTCAGGCCCGCGACACTGCGGGCCTCGAGTTCGGTGAGCCCGCCGGGAGAGGTGGCGGTCTGGGTGGTGCGGGCCAGGTAGTACCACTCGTCCTGGTCCCAGCGGCGCCCGTCGAAGGGGAAGGAACAGTAGCGCTGCCACAGCACCGGCCCGAGTTCGACGTCGGTGATGCCGGTCTCCTCGGCGAGCTCGCGCAGGGCGGCCTCTTCCCGGCTCTCGTCGCCCTCCAGGCCGCCGCCGGGCGTGAACCACCAGGTCCGGGCGGGGTCGTCGGGTTCGTGGCCGTGCAGGAGGAGGATGCGGTCGTCGGGGTCGAGGAGCACGACCCGCGCGACCCGCCGGTTCTCGTCCGGTGCCGGGGCGGCGGATCCGGCGCCGCGGGCCGTGTCCGGGGCCGTGGCGCCGGGGGCGTCGGCGGCCGGGCCCGCGTCGATGCCCCGGGCCGAGTCCAGGGCGCCGCCTGTGGCCGCGGCCTCGGCGTCTCCCCCGGCCACGCCTGCGACGGGTCCCCCTGGCGATCCCGTGGCCGCCGGGGATCCCGAGCCCGCCAGGGACCCCGTCCCCGCCGAAGACCCCGTGCCCACCGAAGACCCCGTCCCTGCCGGAGCTCCCGTCCCCGCCGGGGATCCCGTCCCCGCCGAAGACCCCGTCCCCGCCGGAGCTCCCGTGCCCTCCGAGGACCCCGTCCCCGCCGGAGGGCCTGACGTCCTCGCCGCCTCCGTCATGCGTTCACCCTGTCCCCGGTCTTCCCCGTGGCCGTGGCCGCGGGCTTCTTCGGCGCCAGTGCCCGGGCGACCGGCCCGTACGCGGCGCCCGCAAGGATCAGTACACACCCGGCGACGATCGCGGAGAAGAGGGGTCCGACGGGACCGGGGCCGGAGATGCCGCCGGGCAGGGCGGCGAAGTTCGCGGGCCGCTCCAGGACGCCCTTGGCGGGCCAGGCGACGGCGTCGACGCGGCCGATGACGGAGGAGACGGGCACGGAGCCGTGGCCGGCCTCCTGGAGGTGGGCGCGGGAGTCCATGGAATTGTGCCGCTCGTCGCCGAGGAGGAAGAGCTTGCCGGCCGGGACGGTGGCCGAGAACTCCACGGCGGAGGCGATCTTGCCCTGCCGGAGATACGGTTCGTCGATCTCCTTGCCGTTGAGGGTGATGCGACCGCCGGCGCCGCAGCAGGCGACGGTGTCGCCGCCGACGCCGATGACCCGCTTGACCATGGGGACGTTGCCCCACATCGGGTCGTTGAAGACGACGACGTCGCCGCGCTTCACGTCCGTGCCGTCGATGCGCTGGGCGAGCACCTTGGAGCCCACGTCGAGCGTCGGGGTCATCGAGTCGCTGGGCACGGTGAACGGCTGGTAGAGCACGGCGCCGACGACGAAGCCGCCGAGGAACAGCACACAGCCGACGGCCACGGCGAGCCCCGACAGCACTCTGCCGAGGCGGCCGTGGCCGTCCTGCGTACGCGGTTTCACGCTCATGGGCACCTCGGCTGGTCCACGGACCGTCCGTGCGACGGTCCGGGACGGCACCCTACCCGCGGGTCGCTACTCCGCGGTATGGCGAGCGGCGCGCTTCTTGCGGCGCCACAGCACGAGCGGAAGGGCGCCGGCGAGGCCGGCCGCTCCGGGGGCCAGGGCCAGCGCCTGGTTGAGTCCGGGCTGGTCGAAGGTGGCCGGGATGGGCAGGGTGGCCCAGCGGGTGACCGGCCAGGCGATGACGACGGCCCGGCCGACGACCTCGTCGTTGGAGACGGTGCCGCCGCCCGCGAGTTCCATGTGGAAGCGGGAGTCGAGCGAGTTCTGGCGGTTGTCGCCCATGACCCAGATGCGGTCCTGGGGGACCTTGACCGGGCCGAAGGCGGGGTCGCAGGGGACCGAGCCCGGGTAGAGGTAGGTCTCGTCGAGCTCCTTGCCGTTGACGACGACCTTGCCGCCCTCCTTGCAGGAGACGGTGTCGCCGCCGACCGCGATGACCCGCTTGATCAGGTCCTTCTCCTCGGCGGACGGCATGAGGCCGATGAAGCTGAGGACCTTCTGGACCACGTTCGGCTCGGGGGTCTTGCCGTCCTCGAGCCAGCCGCCGGGGTCGTGGAAGACGACGACCTCGCCGCGCTCCGGCTCGGAGCCGAACCACGGCGTGAGCTTGTCGACGAGGACCCGGTCGCCGCGCTGGAGGGTGTTCATCATCGAGTCCGAGGGAATCGAGAACGCCTGCACCAGGAAGGTCTTGATGAGGAGCGCGAGGACGAGGGCGATGCCGATGAGGAGGGGCAGTTCCTTCCAGAAGGAACGCGGCCGCTGCGGGCCCCGGCCGTCGCGGGCCGTGTCCTCGCCGTCCCCGTCGCCGGAGCCGCCGCCGTCGGCCGCGGGGCCGCCGGGGTGGCCGGAGGCCGGGCCGGAGTCCTCGTCCGGGCGCCGGTCGGAGCGCGGATCGGGGTCGGGTCGTCCCGTGGCGTCATCCGTCATGGCCGCCGCCGACGGGACGTGCCGCTCGGGCCGCTCCTCGGGCTCGTCGTGTCCTGATCGTGCCCCGACGGCCAAATCCCCCACATCCACTCCTCATTCCGTGCAACCGCCTGCCCCGGAAGAGGGACAGGCCCACCACTCCCATAACGAGCAGAAGTTCCGCAGGGGTCGGGAGCCCGGGCAATCCGTTGAGATCGCGCGGGGACACACTATGCGACACACCGTGTGCCGCGGCTCCGCCCACGCCGTCGGCGTCGGGGACCGCCGCGAAGGTCGACCGTTCCTCCAGGCGCCGCCAGTGGCCCACCGGCCAGACGATGACGACGGCCCGGCCCACGATCTGTTCCTCGGAGACCGTGCCGTGGTCCTTCTCGTCGAGGTGGAAGCGCGAGTCGGCGGAGTCGGACCGGTGGTCGCCCATGACGAACACCCTTCCCTGCGGGACCTTGACCTCGAAGGGGATCTTCGAGGGCGGGTTCCCGGGGTGCAGATACGGTTCGTCCAACGCTACGCCGTTGACCGTGAGCCTGCCGTCGGCGCCGCAGCACTTCACGGTGTCCCCGCCGACCGCGACGACCCGCTTGATCAGGTCCTGCTCGTCGGCCGACGGCAGCAGCCCGATGAAGGTCAGCGCCTGCTTGAGCTGCTTGATCCCCACCGGGGCGTCCGGGGCGGGCTCGGCCTCCTGGAGCCAGTTGCCGGGGTCCTTGAAGACGACGACGTCGCCGCGCTGCGGCTCGGAGCCGAACCAGGGCGTCAGCTTGTCGACGAGCACCCGGTCGTCGATCCGGATCGTCTGTTCCATCGAGCCGGAAGGGATCACGAAGGCCTGCACCAGGAAGGTCTTCAGGACCAGGGCGATGAGGACGGCGACGGTGAGGAGGAGCGGGATCTCCTTGACGGCGGAGCGCTGCCGGCGCCGCTTGACCCTGCGGGCGAGCTTGCGCCGCTCGGCCCGGCCCGGCGCGGCGCGGCCCTCCCCGTCCACCGCGGTCCCGGCGGCGGCGGCGCGGCGTCCCGCGGCGGGCTTTCCCCGGCTACCCATGGCCGGACCCGCGGGGTCCGGCCGGCCCGGCCGCGTGCGCGGTGCCGTGGCCGCCCGTCGTCCACGCCGGTACGGAGCCGAAGGCGTCGGTGTCCGGCACGGTGGACCAGCGGCCGAAGGGCCAGCCGATCCAGTCGGCGCGGCCGATCACCCTGTCGACGGGGACCATGCCGCCGCCGGGCTGCCCGAGGTGGTCGCGCGAATCGCTGGACTGGCTGCGGTGGTCGCCCATCACCCACAGCGTGCCGTCCGGCACCACGATGTCGAAGGGCACGGCGGAGGGCCGGTCGCCGAGCATCACGTACGTCTCCCGTACGGGGACGCCGTTGACGCTGATCCGGCCGTCCTTGTCGCAGCAGACGACCCGGTCGCCGCTGGTGCCGACGACGCGCTTCACGAAGTCCGTCTCGTCGGGCTCGGCCAGACCGAGGGCGGCCGCGGCGTCGTGCAGCGCGCCGGTGACCGGGTTCCCTCCGGGATCCTCCTGGACGAAGGAGCCGGTGCCGTCGAAGACGACGACGTCACCGCGACGGGGCTGGTCGCCGAAACGGTACGCCAGCTTGTTGACCAGGATCCGGTCGCCGACCTGGAGGGTGGGCTCCATCGAGCGGCTGGGCACCAGGAAGGGCTGCAGCACGAAGTGGCTGAACAGCAGCAGGAAGACCATGCAGACGAGGCCGACGAGGCCGGTGCGCCGCCAGGTCAGCCCACCGGAGAAGTGCGCTGACGTGCGGTCGGCGGGCGCGGGCCCGGCGCCCGGCGGGGCGCCTTCGGGGTCGTCGTCCCGCCGCCCGGCCCCCGCGTCCGTCCCGGAAACGCGCGCGGAGCGCGACCGCTCCTCCTCGCCGGAGGAGCGATCGCGCTCCGTGTGCTGTGCTTCGGTGTCCATCGGGGGCAGAGCCTATCCCGCCACCCTGTGGGCCGGAGCTCAGTTGTCGCGCTTCTCCTTGATCTTGGCAGCCTTGCCGCGCAGCTCACGGAGGTAGTAGAGCTTGGCGCGACGGACGTCACCGCGGGTGACGAGCTCGATCTTCTCGAAGATCGGGCTGTGCACCGGGAAGGTGCGCTCGACGCCGACGGAGAACGAGACCTTGCGGACCGTGAAGGTCTCGGAGACGCCCGAGCCCTGACGGCGGATGACGACACCCTTGAACTGCTGGATACGGGAGCGGTTGCCCTCGATGACGCGAACGTGGACGTTCACGGTGTCGCCGGGGCGGAAGGCGGGGACGTCGGAGCGCAGGGCGCCGGCGTTGACCTGGTCGAGCAGGGAGGCCATGGAGGTCTCTTTCCTCGCTGATGCCACAGGTCATCAGCGGTACGTACGAATGATGGGCGATCGTCGTCCGTCCCGGGCGGGCGTCTTCCCCCTGTGGCAGGGGCGCACGCCGGACGCACGACAGCGGCCTATTCTTCCACGGCCCGAGGCCTGCGCCAAAATCGGCCGCCGGGCTCGGGCGCCCAGCCCAGCATGGAGAGGATCTCCCGGTCCTTCTTGTCGAAGGCGGCGGGGTCGCAGCGTTCGATCAGGTCGGGCCGGTTCGCGGCGGTGCGCCGGAAGGCCTCGTCGCGGCGCCAGCGGGCGATCTTGCCGTGGTGCCCGCTGAGCAGCACGTCGGGGATGCCGCGGCCGCGCCACTCCGGGGGCTTGGTGTAGACGGGGCCTTCGAGGAGGTTGGCCATGGCGCCGGGGGCGAAGGAGTCGTCCCGGTGCGACTCGGCGTTGCCGAGGACGCCGGGCAGGAGCCGGGCGACGGCCTCGGTGACGACGAGGACGGCCGCCTCCCCGCCGGCCAGGACGTAGTCGCCGATGGACACCTCGTAGACCGGCATCCGGGTGGCGTACTCGTCCATGACGCGGCGGTCGATGCCCTCGTAGCGGGCGGGCGTGAAGATCAGCCAGGGCCGCTCGGAGAGCTCGACGGCGAGTTCCTGGGTGAAGGGACGGCCGCTCGGGGTGGGGACGACGAGGACCGGGCCGTGCGCGCCGGCCTCGTAGCCGTCGGCGAGGGTCTGGTCGAGTGCGTCGCCCCACGGGTCGGTCTTCATGACCATGCCGGGGCCGCCGCCGTACGGGGTGTCGTCGACCGTGTTGTGCCGGTCGTACGTCCACGCGCGCAGGTCGTGGACGTGCACGTCGAGCCGGCCGCGGGCGCGGGCCTTGCCGACGAGCGAGACGTTCAGCGGCTCGAGGTACTCGGGGAAGATCGTGACGACGTCGAGGCGCATCAGGAGGCGCCCCTGTCGGCGTCGGGAGCGGTGCCCGCGGAACCGGCGGCGGCTCCCGTGTCGTCCCGGGCGTCCTCGCCGGAGGCCGCCTCGGCCTCGGCCTCGCGGGCGGAGGCGACGACGGCCTCGGCGTCGTCGATCAGGCCCGGCGGCGGGGCGATCACGGCGCGCTGGTTCTCCAGGTCGATCTCCGTGACGATCTCCGAGACGAACGGGATCATCAGCTCGCTGCCGTCGGGCCGCTCGACGATGAAGAGGTCCTGGGACGGAAGGTGGGAGATCTCGGAGATGACGCCGATCTCGGTGCCGTCGGCGAGGACGACGTCGAGGTCGACCAGCTGGTGGTCGTAGTACTCGTCGTCGCCGTCGGGCAGTTCCTCGGGGTCCACGTCGGCGATGAGGAGGATGTTGCGCAGGGCCTCGGCGCCGGTGCGGTCGGCCACGCCCTCGAAGCGCAGCAGCAGCCGGCCGCTGTGCACCCGGCCGGTCTCGATGGTGAGCGGCCCGGCGGAGGCCGGGTCGGTGTGCAGGACGGCGCCGGGGCCGAGCCGCAGCTCGGGCTCGTCGGTCCGCACCTCGACGGTGACCTCGCCCTTGATGCCGTGGGCGCGGCCGATCCGCGCGACTACCAACTGCACTGGTGATCTCTCCTGTCGTACGACAACGGGCCGGGGAGGGCCGACGGCCCTCCCCGGCCCGTGCCGGTGTCAAACGTTCAGCGGACCTGGTCCACGTCGACGAGGTCGACACGGATGCCACGGCCGCCGATGGCGCCCACGACGGTACGCAGCGCACGCGCGGTGCGGCCGTTGCGGCCGATCACCTTGCCGAGGTCGTCGGGGTGGACCCGGACCTCGAGAACGCGGCCACGACGCAGGGTGCGCGAGGCGACCTGCACGTCGTCGGGGTTGTCCACGATGCCCTTCACGAGGTGCTCGAGAGCCTCCTCGAGCATGATCAGGCCTCGGTCGACTCGGTGGACTCGGCCTCGGCCTCGTCCGCCTTCTTGTCGGCCTTCTTGGCCTTCGGGGTGATGGCCTCACCCTTGTTGTCGTCGCCCTCGAGAGCCTTGGCGAACTCGTCGAAGGTGGAACGCTTGGCTTCCTTGGTCGCCGGGGCGAGCAGGGGCTTCTCCGGAGCGGGGAGGCCCTTGTGCTTCTGCCAGTCGCCGGTGAGCTTCAGGATGGCGAGAACCGGCTCGGTCGGCTGGGCGCCGACGGACAGCCAGTACTGCGCACGCTCGGAGTCGACCTCGATACGCGACGGGTTGTACGTCGGGTGGTAGAGGCCGATCTCCTCGATCGCACGACCGTCCCGGCGGGTGCGGGAGTCGGCGACGACGATGCGGTAGTGCGGCTGGCGGATCTTGCCGAGGCGCTTGAGCTTGATCTTGACTGCCACTGGAGTGGTGTCTCCTGGTCTTGACGTGGTTGGGCACTTGAGATGCCACGTGGGGTTGCGGTACTCGGATGCCCGATGGACGCGTCAGCCGGAGGAGAGAGGGGTCCTGTGCGACTGTCGAGTACAGCTAGCCATTGTGCCACACGCCGCGGGGCCGGCCGTCCGGGGTCGGCCGCCCCGGGCCCCCGCCCCGGGTCGGCCGACCCGGAGGTCAGCTCGCGGCGCCCACCGTCTCCGGGATGCGGAAGGGCTTGCCGCAGCCGCCGCAGACGATCGGCGCCTGGGCGAGCACGGAGGGGACCACGCGGACGTTGCGCCCGCAGTCGCAGACGGCCTTGACCCGCACGCCGCCGCCGGAGGAGCCGTGCCGGGCGGCCGGCCCGCGGAAGGAGCGCTTGGTGTCGGCCGCGGTCGCGACGGTGTGGGCCTTGAGCGCACGCTGGAGCCGCTCGATGGTGGGCCGGTAGCGCCGCCTGGCCTCCGCGTTCAGGGTGACCAGCGAGAAGCCGCTGCTCGCGTGCGGTTCCTCGGGATGGTCCAGGCCCAGTTCCTCGGCGATCGCGAGGAATCTGCGGTTGTGATAGCGGCCGGCGCGTGAGGTGTCGCGGACACCTCGGGCGGCGGCGATGCCGTGGACTGCCTCATGGAGCAGTCGCTCGAAGGAGAGCTCGGCGCCGCAGGCGGACGAGGACTCTCCGATCAGGGACTCGGGCGCGGCAAGGTCGGGCAGCTCGGGGTGGTGCCGCTGAATGTCGGCCCACGCCTGCGCCAGCTCTGCGGCGAGAACAGGGGGTGTCGTGCTCACGTCGGGTACAACGAGCCGGATCCCCTCCGGGTTCCATTCCGGGGCAAGTCAAATATTTTGCACGTACCCGTCAGTCGGTGGGGATGCGTCCGGAGGTGCGCGTAGCGGCGCATACGCCCCGGCGCGCGGGCAGATCACGCGCTCCGGGACGGTGGTGGGAGGACAGTACCGGGCGGTTGCCCGAACTCGGGCACCGGCCCCCCTCCCCCGGCGGCATCCGGCCGGAGTCGCCCCGGCCGCGGGAAGTCCGTCCGGAACGTCCGGCCCGAGCACTGGACGGGGGCCGCGATGCGCAGTTCCCTGGCTACGGGGGGTTGTCGTCCAGGTACCGATTGGGGCGCTTTCCATGACACCTACGCTCGTCCCGCACCATCCCGCGCGCGACTGGGCCGAGATCCAGGAACGCATGCTCGTCCCGCTCTACGAGGCGGTGTACGACCGGCTCGGCGTGGGCGCCGGGTCCCGGGTGCTCGGCCTCGGCTGCGGCTCCGGTCTCGCGCTCCTGATGGCCGCGGGGCGCGGGGCGCGGGTGGCCGGCGCCGACCGGGACCACGCGCGCGTGGCGCTCGCCAGGGAGCGCCTGCCCGAGGCGCCGCTCGGGACGGCGGAGGCTCCGGACGCGGGTCCGTACGACGTGATCACGGCCTTCCACGGGACCGCCGGAATCCCCGGCGGCCTGACGGCCGTCACCCGGACGGCCGAACCGGGCGCGGCGTTCGTCCTGGCCGGCTGGGGCCCCGCGGAGCGGTGCGCGACGGCCACGGTGCTGCGGGTCGCGGCCCGGCTGACGGGCTGGGCCGGCACGGAGCGGGGCGGCCTGGAGGAGACGGTCACGGCGGCGGGGCTGCGCCCGGCGGCCTCGGGCCGGGTGGCCTGCCCGTTCGGTTACGCGGACCGGGACAGCGCGGTGCGGGGGCTGCTGTCGACGGGCGAGTTCGACGCGGCGGTCCGCGCGACCGACCCCGACCAGGTGGAGAAGGAGCTCCAGGAGGCGCTGGAGCCGCACGTCCGCCCGGACGGCACCGTCTGGATGCCGAACGTCTTCCGCTACGTGATCGCCCGGGCGGCGTGACCCCCGGGGAGACGTGACCCCCCGGCCCCCGGACCGGCCGGCAGGGCGGCAGGGCGGCCCACGGGCGTCGCCCCGCCCCGGGGCGGCCGCCGCTACGGCTCCTTCGCGAGTCGGGCGATGCCCGCCGCCCGGTACGCCTCCGCCTCCTCCAGCGTCTCGTTCGTGAGGAGGGCCTCGGCGAGGGCGTCGAGTTTGTCGCGGTGCTCGCGGAGCTGCCGCAGGGCGCTCTCGTAGCACTCGTCGACGATGCGGCGCATCTCCTCGTCGACGGTGTCGAGGGTGGCGGGCGCGGCGGAGAGCCCGTAGGCCTGCTGGGCGTCGCCGGGGATGGCGGTGAGGCGCCCGACGCGTGCGCTCATGCCCCAGCGGCCGGCCATGCCGCGGGCGATGTTGGTGACCTGTTCCAGGTCGCTCTCGGCGCCGGTGGTGATGACGCCGAAGACGACCTGTTCCGCGGCCATGCCGCCGAGCGCCCCGATGATCCGGCCGCGCAGGTAGTCCTCGGTGTAGGCGTACTTGTCGGACTCGGGGGTGGAGAGGGTGACGCCGAGGGCGCGCCCGCGCGGCACGATGGTGATCTTGCGGACGGGGTCGGCGCCGGGCTGGAGCATGCCGAGGAGGGCGTGGCCGCTCTCGTGGTACGCGGTGCGGCGGCGCTCCTCCAGGGGCATGACCAGGGGGCGTTCGGCGCCGAGCTGGACCTTCTCCAGGGCGTCGGAGAGGTCGGACCGGGTGACGGCCTTCTGCTGGCGTTTGACGGCGAGGAGCGCGGCCTCGTTGGCGAGGTTGGCGAGTTCGGCGCCGGTCATGCCGGGGGTCGTCCTGGCGACGTGTTCGAGGTCGACGTCCTGGGCGAGCGGGATCTGCCGGGTGTGGATCCTGAGGATGGCCTCGCGGCCGCCGCGGTCGGGCGGGTTGACGTGGACGATGCGGTCGAAGCGGCCGGGACGGGTGAGGGCGGGGTCGAGGACGTCGGCGCGGTTGGTGGCGGCGAGGACGATGACGCCCTCGGAGCCGGTGAAGCCGTCCATCTCGGTGAGGATCTGGTTGAGGGTCTGCTCGCGCTCGTCGTGGCCGCCCATGCCGGCGCCGGCGCCGCGGGCCCGTCCGATGGTGTCGATCTCGTCGATGAAGATGATGGCGGGGGCGACCTTGCGGGCCTCCGCGAACAGCTCGCGGACCCGGGAGGCGCCGACGCCGACGATCATCTCGATGAACTCGGAGGCGGAGGCGGAGAAGAACGGCACGCCGGCCTCCCCCGCGACGGCCCGGGCGAGGAGGGTCTTGCCGGTTCCGGGGGGGCCGGCGAGCAGCACGCCACGGGGCATCTTGGCGCCCATCTCGCGGTAGGCGTCGGGGTTCTTCAGGAAGTCGACGACGTCGTTGAGCTCGCCCTCGACCTCGTCGATGCCGGCGACGTCCTCGAAGGTGGTGCGCTTGACGCCCTCCAGTTCGACGGGCTTGGGCGGGGCCTTGCGGCCGAGCATGCCGCCGGCGCCGCCCATCCCGGAGCTCATCCGCCGGGCGATGAACACCCACAGGACGACGAGCAGCAGCATGGGGGCGAGCGAGATCAGCAGGTTGGCGAGGAAGCTGCGTTCCTGGACGACGGGTTCGGCGGTGACGGTGACGTTGTTCTTCGTGAGCTGGGCCCACAGCTGGTCGTCGGCGAAGGCGGGCCGCTGGGTGGTGAACTTGGTGTAGTCGCCGTCGCCGTTCGGGACGGGCTGCTTGTTCTTCAGCTGCCCCTGGATCGCGTCGCCCTTGGAGTAGATCTTGGTGACGTTGCCGGCCGCGACCTGCTTGTCGAACTCGGTGTAGGAGATGGTGGGCCCGTCCTTCTCGTTGAAGAAG
The DNA here is from genome assembly GCF_043202995.1 of Streptomyces sp. NPDC048018. Taxonomy (NCBI): domain Bacteria; kingdom Bacillati; phylum Actinomycetota; class Actinomycetes; order Kitasatosporales; family Streptomycetaceae; genus Streptomyces; species Streptomyces sp. NPDC048018. The sequence continues at coordinate 472,219 of NZ_JBIDBK010000006.1, read as the reverse complement.
GACAGGACGAGATTGGCGATCAGGTAGACGACGAGCGCGGTGAGGATGAGCCCGCCCCAGCCGCCGGGCATCCTCTTCCTGGCCGGCGGGGGCGGCGGGGCCCCTTCCGAGCGCCAGGGCTGGTCGGTCCGGTCGCGCGGGGGTACGGGGTTGGCCACGGGCTCTCCTCGGGGCAGCAGTGGCCCCAGTATCGAAGAGCGGAACATACCCGGCATTACGGGTGGTCCGGGCGGACGAAAAGGGGCCCGGGGCGGTTTCGCACCGCCCCGGGCCCCTCCGTGGGACCGACGTCCTGCCCGGACGTCAGCCCATGAACTTCTTGAACTCGTCCGGGAGCTCGAAGTCGCCCGGGCCCTGGCCCGCCGCCGGGAGACCGAAGGCGCCGCCGGCCTGCGCCTGCTCGCGCCTCGCCTGGGCGGCCTCCTCCTCGGCCTTCCGCTTCATCGGGTTGCCGCTCTTGCGCTTGCCCTTGGCCTGCTTGATCTGCTTCTTCTGCCGGCCGGGGCCGCCGCCCATGCCCGGGATCCCCGGCATGCCGGGCATGCCGCCGCCCTGCGCCATGCGCGACATCATCTTCCGGGCCTCGAAGAAGCGCTCCACCAGGCCCTTGACGGCGCTGACCTCGACACCGGAGCCCTTGGCGATACGGGCGCGGCGCGAGCCGTTGATGATCGTCGGGTCCTGGCGCTCGGCCGGGGTCATCGACTTGATGATGGCGCCGACGCGGTCGACCTCGCGCTCGTCGATGTTGGCGATCTGCTCCTTCATCTGCCCCATGCCGGGGAGCATGCCGAGCAGCTTGGAGATGGAGCCCATCTTGCGGACCTGCTCCATCTGCGCCAGGAAGTCGTCGAGCGTGAACTCCTGGCCCTTCTTGGACGCCAGCTTGGAGGCCATCTTGGCGGCCTCTTCCTGGCTGAAGGTCTGCTCGGCCTTCTCGATGAGCGACATGATGTCGCCCATGCCGAGGATGCGGGACGCCATGCGGTCCGGGTGGAACGCGTCGAAGTCGTCCAGCTTCTCGCCGTTGGAGGCGAACATGATCTGCTTGCCGGTGACGTGCGCGACGGAGAGCGCGGCACCACCGCGGGCGTCGCCGTCGAGCTTGGAGAGCACCACGCCGTCGAAGCCGACGCCGTCGCGGAAGGCCTCCGCGGTGTTGACGGCGTCCTGACCGATCATGGCGTCGACGACGAAGAGGATCTCGTCGGGCGAGACCGCGTCGCGGATGTCGGCGGCCTGCTGCATCAGCTCGGCGTCGATGCCGAGACGGCCGGCGGTGTCGACGATGACGACGTCGTGCAGCTTGGTGCGCGCGTAGTCGATCGAGTCCTTGGCGACCTGGACCGGGTCGCCGACGCCGTTGCCCGGCTGCGGGCCGTAGAAGCCGACGCCGGCGCGGTCGGCGACGACCGAGAGCTGGTTGACGGCGTTGGGGCGCTGGAGGTCGCAGGCGACGAGCAGCGGGGTGTGACCCTGGCCCTTGAGCCAGAGGCCGAGCTTTCCGGCGAGGGTGGTCTTACCGGCACCCTGCAGACCCGCGAGCATGATCACGGTCGGCGCGGTCTTGGCGAACCGCAGGCGGCGGGTCTCCCCGCCGAGGATGCCGACCAGCTCGTCGTTGACGATCTTGATGATCTGCTGGGCCGGGTTGAGCGCCTTGGAGACCTCGGCCCCGAGGGCGCGCTCCTTCACGTTCTTGATGAACGCCCGGACGACCGGCAGCGCGACGTCGGCTTCGAGCAGGGCGATACGGATCTCACGCGTGGTGGCGTCGATGTCCGCCTCGCTGAGGCGCCCCTTGCCGCGGAGATTCTTGAAAGTCGCTGAAAGGCGGTCGGAGAGGGTATCGAACACGGCGGTCGCGGATCCTCGATGTCGTGGGCGGGCAGGCGGACTGCCCTCCAGGGTATCCGGCCGCTCGAAGTGTGTGCCCTCACCCGCCCCATCCGGCAGGTGAGGGGTGAGGAGCCCGCCGCCGCGGGAGGCGGACCGGGGCGGGGGCCGGGCCGCCCGGCGTCACCGCCTCAGCGCAGTGCCTCCTCCAGGGTCTTCGCCAGCCCGGCGGCCTCCTCCGGGGCCAGCAGCGTGCCGTCCGGCCGGGTCACGTACAGCGTGTCGACCGCGTTGGCGCCCAGCGTGGAGACGTGGGCGCTGCGGACCCGGACCTCGGCGCCCTCCAGGGCCCGGCCGATGCGGTGGAGCAGGCCGGGCGCGTCCTGGGCGCGGACCTCCAGGACGGTGGCGAGGCGGGATTCGGCGGCGGCGACGGTGACGCGGGGCGGCGGGGCCTGGACGCCGCGCCGGCGCGGGTAGGCGGCGTCGCGTTCGGCGAGCCGGGCGCCCACGTCGAGGGAGCCGTCGAGGGCCCGCACGAGGTCGGCGCGGAGCCGGTGGGCCTCGGGCAGCGAGCCGTACTCGGCGGCGACCCGCCAGTCGAGGACGAGGACGGGTCCGTCGCCGAGCTCCAGGGGCAGGGCGATGGCCCGCAGGTCGGCGGCGCGGACGGTGAGGCGGTGCAGGGCGAGGACGCCGGCGACGGCGGGCAGGACGCCGGGCCGCTCGGGCAGGGCGACGAGGAGTTCGACGCCGACGGGCTCGGGTTCGCCGGAGCCGTCGGGGACGACCGGCTCGGTGTGCAGGGCGAGGACGGGCTCGCCGGTGCGGAGCGCCTCGATGGCGAGCCGTTCCTGCTCGGCGCTGAACGCGGCGGCCTCGGGATCGGGCAGCTCCTCCCCCGTGAGGACGCCGGCGACGCGTTTGACCAGGTCGGCGACGAGGGAGGCGCGCCAGGTGGACCAGGCGGCGGGGCCGGTGGCGAGGGCGTCGGCCTCGGTGAGGGCGTGCAGGAGTTCCAGGGCGCCGAGAGTGCCGACGGCGGCGGCGACGGACTGGACGGTGGCGGGGTCGTCGAGGTCGCGCCGGGTGGCGGTCTCGACGAGGAGCAGGTGATGGCGGACGACGGTGGCGACGACGGCGACGTCGGCGCGGTCGAAGCCGACCCGGGCGGCCATGTCGCGGGCGATGGTCTCGCCGGCGACGGAGTGGTCGCCGGGCCAGCCCTTGCCGATGTCGTGCAGGAGGGCGGCGACGAGAAGCAGGTCGGGGCGGTGGACACGGCGGGTGAGGGAGGCGGCGCGGACGGCGGTCTCGACGAGGTGCCGGTCGACGGTCCAGGTGTGGACGGGGTTGCGCTGGGGGCGGCACCGGACGCGTTCCCAGTCGGGCAGCAGCCGGGTGATGAGGCCCTCGGCCTCCAGGGCCTCCCAGACCGGGACGGTGGGCTCGCCGGCGCCGAGGAGGGTGACGAGTTCCTCGCGGGCCTCGGCGGGCCAGGGCACGGGCAGCGGCTTCGCGGCGGCGGCGAGCCGGCGGACGGCGTGCAGGGAGAGCGGCAGACCGGCCTGGGCGGCGGCCGCGGCGGCCCGCAGGGGCAGGACGGGGTCGCGTTCGGGGCGGGCGCTGAGGGCGAGGACGACCTCGCCGTCCATCTCGACGACGCCTTCGGCGAGCGGTGTGCGTTCGACGGGCGCTTTGGCGGCGCCGGAGCGGCCGAGGAGGGAGCGGAGCCGGGGCCGGGCGGAGCGGGCCCTGAGGACCCGGTTGACCTCGCGCCAGGTGACGTCGGAGGCGTACGAGACGGTGCGGGCGGCCTCGTACACCTCGCGGAGCAGGGTGTCGGCGTCGAGGAGGCCGAGTTCGGCGGCGACGGCGTCCTGTTCCTGGAGGGCGAGCCGGTCGGTGGCGCGGCCGGTGGCGAGGTGGAGGGCGTCGCGGGCGTCGAGGAGGCGGCGGCGGGCGTCGTCGAGTCCTTCGCGGGGGGCGTCGGCGAGCCAGGAGGCGGCGACGGCACGCAGGGCCTGGGCGTCCCGGAGTCCGCCGCGGGCCTCCTTGAGGTCGGGTTCGAGGAGGTACTGGAGCTCGCCGGAGCGCTCGGCGCGTTCGCGGCACAGGGCGTGGAGTTCGGGGAGCCGGCGGGGTGCCTGGTTGCGCCAGTCGGCGAGGACGGTGGTGCGCAGGCCGGCGGCGAGGCCGGTGTCGCCGGCGAGGGGCCGGGCGTCGAGGAGGCCGAGCTGGACCTTGAGGTCCTCGCCGGCCGTTCTGCGGGCCTCGGCGGCGGTGCGCACGGAGTGGTCGAGGGCGATGCCGAGGTCCCAGACGGGGTACCAGAGGCGGTCGGCCAGCGCGGCGACGGCGCCCGCGTCGGCGCTGCCGTCGTGCAGCAGGAGGAGGTCGAGGTCGCTGCGCGGGGAGAGCTCGCCGCGTCCGTAGCCGCCGACGGCCACGAGGGCCGTGCCGGGGGGCGCCCCCGCGGCCGCCCACAGGCCGGCCAGCCAGTCGTCGGTGAGCCGCGCCAGGGCGGTACGGCGCGGCGGCCCGGACCGCGCCTGCTCGGAGAGCAGGCGCAGCCGGGCCGCCGCGTAACCGCCGGGTCCCCTATCTTCCGTGTCCGTCTTCACGTCGCTCGTCACCCGGCGGCTCCTCACAAGTCGTGCGCTACAGCGCGTCCGGTCCGCGTTCGCCGGTGCGGACCCGTACGGCGGTCTCCACCGGGACGCTCCACACCTTTCCGTCACCGATCTTGCCGGTGCGGGCGGCCTTGACGACGACCTCGATGAGCTGTTCGGCGTCGTCGTCCTCCACGAGGACCTCGATGCGGATCTTGGGGACGAGGTCGACGGTGTACTCGGCGCCCCGGTAGACCTCGGTGTGGCCGCGCTGGCGGCCGTAGCCGCTGGCCTCGGTGACCGTCAGCCCGTGGACGCCGAAGGCCTGGAGCGCCTCCTTGATCTCGTCGAGCCGGTGCGGCTTCACGACCGCGGTGATGAGCTTCATGCGTCCACCTTCGTGTTCTGCGTCGGGGCGGGGGCGGCGGTGGTGCGCGGGGCGATGCCGCCGCCGGCTCCGCTGAAGTCGTACGCGGTCTCGGCGTGCTCGACCTGGTCGATGCCGGAGATCTCGTCGTCCTCGGTGACCCGCATGCCCATCGTCCTGTCGATGACGAGGGCGAGGATCGCGGAGGCGATCAGAGAGTAGGCCAGGACGGAGAAGACGCCCACCGCCTGCTTGCCGAGCTGGTCCAGGCCGCCGCCGTAGAAGAGGCCCTTGGCGTCGGACTGGACGCCGCCGGTGGCGAAGAAGCCGACGAGGAGGGAGCCGACGACACCGCCGACGAGGTGGACGCCGACGACGTCGAGGGAGTCGTCGTAGCCGAACCTGTACTTGAGGCCCACGGCCATGGCGCACAGCAGGCCGGCGACCGCGCCGATGGCGATGGCGCCGAGCGGGGAGCAGGAGCCGCCGGAGGGGGTGATGGCGACGAGGCCGGCGACCGCGCCGGAGGCGGCGCCGAGGGTGGTGAAGGAGCCGTGGCGCAGCTTCTCGTAGGCGAGCCAGGCGAGCATGGCGGCGGCGGTGGCGACCTGGGTGTTGACGAACATCACCGCGCCGACGCCGTCGTCGTTGCCGAGCCACGAGCCGGCGTTGAAGCCGAACCAGCCGAACCAGAGCAGGGCGGCGCCGAGCATGACGAGGGGGAGGCTGTGCGGGCGCATCGGGTCCTTCTTGAAGCCCACGCGCTTGCCGATGACCAGGATGACGCCGAGGGCCGCCGCGCCCGCGTTGATGTGGACGGCGGTGCCGCCGGCGAAGTCGATGACGCCCATCTCGAAGAGCCAGCCGCCGGTGCCCCAGACCCAGTGGGCCACGGGGAAGTAGACGATGCTCACCCACAGGGTGATGAAGAGGGCCCAGGCGGTGAACTTGACGCGGTCGGCGAGGGCGCCGCTGATGAGGGCCGGGGTGATGATGGCGAACATCAGCTGGAAGACGGCGAAGACGTACACCGGGATGGTGTAGCCGTCCCACAGCTCGGTGAGGCCGATGCCGCTGAGGCCGACGTATTCGGAGGACCAGCCGAAGAGCGAGCCGGTGTCGGTGCCGAAGGCGATGCTGAAGCCGTAGAGCACCCACAGGATCGTGACGATCCCGAGGCTGACGAAGCTCATCATCAGCATGTTCAGGGTGGACTTCACGCGGACCATGCCTCCGTAGAAGAAGGCGAGGCCGGGGGTCATCAGCATGACCAGGGCGGAGCAGATGAGCATGAACCCGGTGTTGGCGGAGGACAGCGTGGGCGCGTCTCCTGCCAGGGTCGTGATGGCTGATGCCATCGGCGTCTCCTCGTCGTCGGTACGGCCTGTGCGGGGCGGCGGCCGGGAGCGGCTCGGCCATGTGGGGTGGCCGGTTATGCGCCAGAGATTCGCGCAGCGCGGTTTCCGCCGATGCCGCTCGATGTTTCGCCGCAGTGACGAAGAGGCGGGGCGTGTTACGCGGCCGTGAACGGCAGGGTCACGGTGCGGTAACGGGCGTACCATCCCCGGATCACGTCCCCCGGGGCGCCGGACCGCCCCGGGAGCCCCGCCCGCGCCTCCCGGCGAGGTTCCCGCCGCGGGCACGCCAGAGGCCGCAGGGCCACCGGGACGCTGCCAGCCGGACCGCGGGGCGGACCGCGGACCGTGGCGGCGGGCGTATCAGGGGCCGCGGCACGAGGACCGGCCGCGTCGGCCGTCCGTGTGACCTTGCGGCGGGGGAGCCGATCGGGGTTTACGGGACGGCCGGCGCGGCCGGGGTCGGTGGGGCGCGGTGCGCCGGGCTCAGACGGCCTCCGCCGTCTCGGGGAGCAGGGCGGTGAGCCGGTCGGTGAGGTGGACGACCTCGGCGACGTCGCCGAAGTCGCGGGCCGCGGTGTCGACGGTCTTGCGGAGCCGGGTGTTCACCCGCTCGGAGCGCACCTTGCGGGCGATGCCGAGGGCCTTCTCCGCGAGGACGACGGACTGCTCGGGCTCGCGCTTGAGCAGGTGGACGGTGGCCATGCCGATGAGGTTGAGGGCGTAGGAGCGCTGGTGCTCGGGGTCCTTCTCGAAGAGTTCGACGGCCCGCTCCATGACGGGTTCGGCGAGCGAGGCGTAGCTCGGGGAGCGTCCGGCGACGTAGGCGAGGTCGCGGTAGGAGTGGGAGTTCTCGCCGTTGAGCTCGGCCTCGGAGAAGAAGCGGATCCAGTCGGGCTCGGGTTCGCGGTCGAGGCCGACGTCGGCGAAGGTGTCCTCGGCCATCCGCACGGCCCGCTTGCACTTGGAGGGCTGGCCCATGTTGGCGTAGGCGCGGGCCTCCATCGCATACAGCATGGCCTGGGTGCGCGGGGTGGCGCAGTCCCGACTGCCGTACTGGGCCAGGTGGATGAGTTCGAGGGCGTCGTCGGGCCGGCCGAGGTGGATCATCTGGCGGCTCATCGAGGACAGGACGTACGAGCCGAGGGGCTTGTCGCCGGCCTCCTTGGCGGCGTGCAGGGCGAGGACGAAGTACTTCTGGGCGGTCGGCTGGAGGCCCACGTCGTAGCTCATCCAGCCGGCCAGCTCGGCCAGTTCGGCGGCGCAGCGGAAGAGGCGCTGGGCGGTGGCGGAGGGCTGTGGCTCCTGGAGCAGGTCGGTGACCTCGTGGAGCTGGCCGACGACGGCCTTGCGGCGCAGTCCCCCGCCGCACTGGGCGTCCCACTGGCGGAACATGACGGTGGTGGACTCGAGCAGGTCGAGTTCGACGGCGGAGAGCCGGTGGGAGCGGCGCTCGTCGCCGGGCGCCTCGGGCGTGGCCTCGCCGACCGGGGTGGGCACCAGCCAGCGCTGCATGGGCTCGATGAGGGCGGGCCCGGCGGCGAGCTGGAGGGAGGAGCCGAGGAAGCCGCGGCGGGCGAGCATCAGGTCGCTGCGGGAGAACTCGCTGAGCAGGGAGACCGTCTGGGGGCCGGCCCAGGGCAGGTCGACGCCGGAGACGGAGGGCGACTGGTGGGCGGCGCGCAGGCCGAGGTCCTCGACGGCGACGACGGAGCCGAAGCGCTCGGAGAACAGCTCGGAGAGGATCCGCGGGATGGGCTCGCGCGGCTGTTCGCCGTCGAGCCAGCGGCGTACGCGGGAGGTGTCGGTGGAGATGTGGTGCGCGCCCATCTGGCGGGCCCGGCGGTTCACCTGGCGCGCCAGCTCGCCCTTCGACCAGCCGCTGCGCACGAACCACGAGCTCAGCTGCTCGTTCGGGCGCTTGCCGGCAGTCGAACCGTCTGCGCCGTTGCCGCCCACTGGAACGCCCCCATCCACCTGATGTCGTCTGCGCGAACCCCTGCCAGGATGCCCTGTTCCTCGGCGCCCGTCCGGTGTTTGTACTCCTTCGAACGGAAAACCGGCTTGCCTCCGGCATACCCGCGCGTGCGATGCGCCCCGGGGTTCGTGTACCGAAGGTAATCCTACGATCACCCGTCCGGGCATGGCGTTTCAAGAAACGCCACCATTCGCCACCCCTTCGAATGAACTCGCCGCGCACGGAACACGATTCACTTGACATGCGACGGATCAGGCTCGGCGAACCGGAGCGCGAAGAGGCGCGCGCCACGGTCCGCACCACCGGCCACACCACCGCACACCTCCGGCGGGATCGCACCCCACGGATGTCGCGGATCGTGACGGTGGACCTCCGTTCCGTAACCACCGGCGCGCTCGACCCGTTGGAGGGGGCATGGGCTTCACGATCGGCGGCATTCGCGAGATGCGGTCCGGCGCACGCCGCCGCGCACGCACCACGGAGTGCACAGCGGTGGCCGAGTACACGGGACTGTGGGGCTGGGACGTGGTCCCGGGGGCACGGGCGGTCGCCGGGCGCTGCTCCTGCGGCGATCTCGGCTGTACGGCGCCGGGGGCGCATCCCCTGGCCTTCGGCGAGCCGGTCCTGGCGGGCGCGGGCCTCGACGAGGCGACCCGGGCCTGGTCACGCCTGCCGGGAGCCGCGGTGCTGCTGCCGGTCGGCCGGTCCTTCGACGTCATCGAGGTCGCCGAGGCGGCGGGCCGCCGCGCGCTGGTCCGGCTGGAGCGCATGGGCCTGCCGCTGGGCCCGGTGTGCGCGACGCCGACGGGCCGGGCGCAGTTCTTCGTGGCCCCGGGCGCGGCGGCGGAGCTGCCGCGGCTGCTCTACCGGATGGGCTGGGACGACGCCGATCTGGACCTGCACTGCCTGGGCGCGGGCGGGCACATCACCGCCCCGCCCTCGGACCTGGGCGGCCTGGGCCCGGTGAGCTGGCTGCGGCCGCCGACCCTGGACACCGCCGGGGCGCCGCCGGAGGCCCGGCTGCTGCTCGGGACGCTCGCCTACATCTGCCACCGCACGCACTGCTGACCGGCTCCGGTCACGGAACAGGGCCCCTGCCGTTGAGCTGCGGCAGGGGCCCTTCGCGTACGCGCCGGATGTGGGGGGTCGGGGTCCGGGTCAGTCGCCGATGAGGGCGTCGACGAAGGCGCCCGGCTCGAACGGGGCCAGGTCGTCCGGGCCCTCGCCCAGGCCGATCAGCTTGACCGGGACGCCCAGCTCGCGCTGGACGGCGATGACGATGCCGCCCTTGGCGGTGCCGTCCAGCTTGGTCAGGACGATGCCGGTGATGTCGACGACCTCGGCGAAGACGCGGGCCTGGATGAGGCCGTTCTGGCCGGTGGTGGCGTCGAGGACGAGGAGGATCTCGTCGAGCGGGCCGTGCTTCTCGACGACGCGCTTCACCTTGCCGAGCTCGTCCATGAGGCCGGTCTTGGTGTGCAGCCGGCCGGCGGTGTCGATGAGGACGACGTCGGCCTTCTCGGCGATGCCCTCCTTGACCGCGTCGAAGGCGATCGACGCGGGGTCGCCGCCCTCCGGACCGCGCACGGTGCGGGCGCCGACGCGCTCGCCCCAGGTCTGGAGCTGGTCGGCGGCGGCGGCACGGAAGGTGTCCGCCGCGCCGAGGACGACGGACTTGCCGTCGGCGACGAGCACGCGGGCGAGCTTGCCGGTGGTGGTGGTCTTGCCGGTGCCGTTGACGCCGACGACCATGACGACGCCCGGGGTGTCCTCGGGGCTCTCGGTCCTCACCGAGCGGTCGAAGTCGGGGCCGAGGAGGGCGACGAGCTCCTCGCGGAGCAGGCCGCGCAGCTCGTCGGGGGTGCGGGTGCCGAGCACCTTGACGCGCTCGCGCAGCCGCTCGACCAGTTCCTGGGTGGGGGCGACGCCGACGTCGGCGGTGAGGAGGGTGTCCTCGATCTCCTCCCAGGTGTCCTCGTCGAGGTGCTCGCGGGACAGGAGCGTGAGCAGCCCCTTGCCGAGCGAGTTCTGGGAGCGGGCGAGCCGGGCCCGGAGCCGTACGAGACGGCCGGCGGTCGGTTCGGGCACCTCGATCGCGGGGGCCGGCGGCGCCTCGACCACCGGGTCCTCGACCGCGGCCGGGGTCTCCACGGCCTCGGTGGCGGTGGGGAGCTCGACCTCCTCGACGGTGCGGCGTGGTTCTTCCCGCGGTGTCTCCGCCTCGTCGCCGACGTGCGGTTCGGCGGGCGGAGCGGTGATGGTCGGCGTGGTGGACGGCGGCTCGGCCGGCGGCAGCTGCTTCTTCTTGCGACCGCTGATCACGAGGCCGCTGGTCACGGCGACCGCGACGACCAGAGCGATGACTACAGCAAGGATGAGTTCCATAACCCGTCCAGTATCGGCCACGAGGCGCCGGGGGCGGAGCAGCTCGCGCGGAGGCGGGCGGCGTTGCACGTAAAGTGGTCGCTTCCCCCCATCTGTACGACGGAGTACCCCTATGTCCCACGCGTCCGAGACCGAAGGCGCGCCGGGCGGCGGCACGCTGGAGAGCCGCGGCCTCGAACCCGTTCCCGACGCCGAGCGGACCGGCCGGGTCCGGGAGCTGTTCCCGACCTGGGTCGCGGCCAACATCAGCGTGCTGCTGCTCACGATGGGCGCCGGGCTGATCGTCTTCAACGGCCTGAACTTCTGGCAGGTGCTGGTGGTGGCGGTGGCCGCGCCGGTGCTGTCGTACGGGATCGTCGGTCTGGTCTCGCTCGCCGGGAAGCGGGGCGGGGCGCCGGGCATGGCCCTGTCGCGGGCCGTCTTCGGCCAGCGAGGAAACCTTTTTCCCGGCGCGCTGATCTGGGTGGCGCGCTGGGGCTGGGAGACCGTGAACGCGGTCACCGGCGCGTACGCGGTGCTGACGGTCCTCGACCTGCTCTTCGGCGTGAGGTCGAACACGTTCCTGATCGTGGTGACACTGCTGGCGTTCGTGTCCTGCACGTTCCTGGTGTCCGGGCTCGGGATCAACGCGCTGCGGGTGTGCAGCACGTGGTCGACGTATCTCTTCGGCGCCTTCTCCGTGCTGGTCCTCGGCCATCTGGTGGCGGACACCGACTGGTCGGCGGTCTTCGTCGAGCCGGCCGGCTCGACGGAGATGCTGGTGGCCGGCATCGGCACCGTCGCCGCGGGCGGGATCAGCTGGGTGCCGTCGGGCCCGGACTTCACGCGCTACCTGCCGCGTACCGCCTCGTCGAAGGCCGTGGTCGGCTCGACGGTCGGCGGCGCGGGGATCGTCGTGCTGCCGATGGTGCTGATGGGCGCGGTGATGGCGGTCTCGACGCCGGACCTGGCCTCGGCGCAGGACCCGGTCTCCTTCATCGGCGAACTGCTGCCGAGGTGGATCTCGGTGCCGTACCTGGTGATCGCGCTGATCGGGATGCTGCTGATCAACTCGATGTCGATGTACTCGGCCGGCTTCACGGCGCAGACCCTGGGCATCAGGGTGCCGCGAGCCGCTGCGGTCAGCGTGAACGCGGTGATCAGCCTGGTCTTCGGCTTCCTGCTGATGGTGGTGGCGACCAGCTTCATCGGCTCGTTCATCTCCTTCCTGACGCTGCTCGCGGTGGCGTTCTCGGCGTGGATCGGCGTCTTCGGCGTGGACATGCTGCGCCGCGGGACGTACGACGCGGAGGCGCTGATGGACACCACCCGCACCAGCGCGTACTGGTACCGGGGCGGTTTCGCCTGGCAGGCGATGACGGCCTGGGGCGTGGCGCTGGCGACGGGCCTGCTCTTCACCCGGGTCGACTGGTTCGCCGGCCCGCTGGCCTCGTCCTGGACCGGACGGAACGGGCTCGGCTGGGCGGCCACGATCGTGGTGGCGGGCGTGCTGTACGCGGTGCTGCCCCGGGACCGCGCACGCCGGGCGCCGGCGGCCGTGGCGGGCGAGAGCGCCGAAGCGCGCGAGACCGTTTCCATCTGACGCCACGTCAGCTACCGTCCCCCTCCACGAGCACCCGTGGAGGGGGACTTCCCATGCCGTTCACCGTCGTCCGCTTCAACCTCGTCGCCCCGCACGCGGACCCCGTCTCCCTCTCGGCGCGCTATCGCGCCGCCGTCGAGATGGCGGCCCACGCCGACGCACACGGCGTCGACACCGTGCAGACCGAGGAGCACCACGGCGCCGCCAACAACTGGCTCCCCTCCCCCTTCGCCTTCGCGGGTGCGGTGTTCGGGGCGACCCGGAGGATCGCGGTGACCGTCTCCGCGATCATCGGCCCGCTGTACGACCCGCTGCGGCTCGCCGAGGAGATCGCGGTCCTCGACCTGCTGAGCGGCGGGCGCCTCGTGACGGTCGCGGGGATCGGCTACCGGCCGGAGGAGTACGAGGAGCGCGGCGTCGACTGGGGCCGCCGCGGCAGGCTCCAGGACGTGCTCCTGGAGACGCTGCTCGCGGCCTGGTCCGGCGAGCCCTTCACGTACCAGGGCCGCACGGTGCGGATCACCCCGCGGCCGCTCACCCGGCCGCACCCGCTGCTGCTGGTCGGCGGCTCGTCGAAGGCGGCGGCCCGGCGGGCGGCCCGGCTGGGCCTGCCGCTCTTCCCGAGCGCGCACCTGCCGGAGCTGGAGACGTACTACCAGGAGCAGTGCGCCGCGTACGGCACCGAGGGCTGGACGATGATGCCGGCCCGTGAGACCCCGCTGCTGCACGTGGCGGAGGACCCGGACCGGACCTGGGCGGAGTACGGCGAGCACTTCCTGCACGAGGCGCGGACCTATGCGTCCTGGCAGTCGAAGGACATCCGCTCGGCGGTGCGCTCGACGGCGGCGACGGTGCCGGAACTGCGCGCGGAGGGCGTCTACCGGGTGGTGACGCCGGAGGAGTGCGTGGCACTGGGCGGGGAGCTCGACAGCCTGGTGCTGCACCCCCTGTGCGGCGGCATGCCGGTCGAGGAGGGCTGGCGGAGCGTGCGCCTGTTCTGCGACGCCGTACTGCCCCGGCTCCGGGCGTGAGCCGTCCGCCCGCCGGTGGACGGGCCCGGGACCGGCAGGTCAGGGGCGGAGGCCGGGGGTGACGGGCAGCGCGCCGACGGGCAGCGCGCCGACGGGGCGACGGGGCGACGGGGCGACGGGCAGGGTGGGCACCGGACGGGAGGGGGCCGGGCCGGCGGGCGTGGCCGGCGGCCCGGACGCCGACTGCCCCGGTCCGTGGCATGGGGCCGCGGACCGGGGCAGGGTGGTGCGTGAGGAGCGGGGCAGCGGGGATTAGCCCATCTCCTCCAACGCCTTGCCCTTGGTCTCCTTGACGTAGCGCAGTACGAAGGGGATCGAGAGCACGGCGAAGACCGTGTAGATCACGTAGGTGCCGGAGAGGTTCCAGTCCGCGAGGGACGGGAAGCTGGCGGTGATGGCCCAGTTGGCGATCCACTGGGCGGAGGCGGCGACGCCGAGGGCGGCGGCGCGGATGCGGTTGGGGAACATCTCGCCGAGGAAGACCCAGACGACCACGCCCCACGAGAGGGCGAAGAAGAGCACGAAGACGTGGGCGGCGACGAGCGCCACGACGCCCTGCGTGGTGGGCAGCTTGCCGTCGACGAGGTCGGCGGAGAAGGCCCAGGCCTCGACGGCGAGGGCGATCGCCATGCCGACGGAGCCGACGAGGGCGAGCGGCTTGCGGCCGACCCGGTCGACCAGGACCATCGCGATCACGGTGCCGACGATGTTGATGATCGACGTGGTGAAGGAGTAGAGGAACGAGCTCGACGGGTCGATGCCGACGGACTGCCACAGCGTCGCGGAGTAGTAGAAGGCGACGTTGATGCCGACGAGCTGCTGGAAGACGGACAGGCCGATGCCGACCCAGACGATCGGCAGCAGCTTGAACCTGCTGCCGGAGACCAGCAGGTCCCGGAAGGTGGACTTGTGCTCGCGGCGCATGGCCCGGTCGATCTCGTCGACCCGGTGGTCCAGGTCGACGCCGCGTCCCTCGACCTCGGCGAGCACCTCCTTGGCCTTGTCGATGCGGCCGACGGAGATGAGGAAGCGCGGCGACTCGGGGATAGCGAAGGAGAGCAGACCGTAGAGGAGGGCCGGTACGACCATCACGCCGAGCATCCACTGCCAGGCCTCCAGGCCGCCGATCTCGCCGCGCTGCTCGCCGTCGGCGAGCTGCAGGATGCCGTAGTTGACCAGCTGGGAGATGGCGATGCCGATGACGATGGCGGCCTGCTGGAAGGAGCCGAGCCGGCCGCGGTACGCGGCGGGGGCGACCTCGGCGATGTAGGCGGGGCCGATCACGGACGCCATGCCGATGGCGAAGCCGCCGACGATCCGCCAGAAGGCCAGGTCCCAGAGGGCGAAGGGCAGCGCGGAGCCGACGGCGCTGACGGCGAAGAGCGCGGCGGAGATCTGCATGCAGCGGATGCGCCCGATGCGGTCGGCGATCCGGCCCGCGGTGGCGGCGCCGATGGCGCAGCCGATCAGCGCGATGGCGATGACCTGGGCGAGGGCGGCGGAGCCGATGTCGTAGCGGTCGCGGATGGCCTCGACGGCGCCGTTGATGACGGAACTGTCGTAGCCGAAGAGGAAGCCGCCCATCGCGGCCGAGGCCGTGATGAAGATGACGTGTCCGATGTGGTCCGGGTGGGCCGAACGGCCTTCGGACGGAGGCGGAGAGGGCGCCTGCGCGGTGCTGGTCACGGGTGACTCCTCGGGGCTCCGGCAGCATCGCCGGTGCGTGCGGTGGGGGGCGAGCCCTTCAAGTGGCGCACAACTTCACGCCGCCCACCACTTGAAGGTAAAAGCAACGTTGCAGAGACTATTCCTTCAGGTTTCGAAGTCAAGACCTGATGTCGTATGACTTGAAACGCACTACGAGTCAGCTTGCGTTCAAAGCTTGAAGCAATGTGCAGGTGATCTTGCGGGTCGGGCGGTCAGCGGAGCCTTTGGCTGATGACTTTCGATACCCCGTCGCCCTGCATCGACACCCCGTAGAGCGCGTCGGCGACTTCCATCGTCCGCTTCTGGTGCGTGATCACGATCAGCTGCGAGGACTCCTGGAGCTCCTGCATGATCCGGATCAGCCGCTGCAGGTTGGTGTCGTCGAGCGCCGCCTCGACCTCGTCCATCACGTAGAACGGGCTGGGCCGCGCCTTGAAGATGGAGACCAGCAGCGCCACGGCCGTCAGCGAGCGCTCGCCGCCCGAGAGCAGCGAGAGCCGCTTGACCTTCTTGCCCGGCGGGCGGGCCTCCACGTCGACGCCGGTGGTGAGCATGTTCTCCGGGTCGGTGAGCACGAGTCTCCCCTCGCCGCCCGGGAAGAGCCGCGAGAACACCCCCTCGAACTCGCGGGCCGTGTCCCGGTACGCCTCGGTGAAGACCTGCTCGACCCGCAGGTCCACCTCCTTCACGACCTGAAGGAGGTCGGCCCGGGTCTTCTTCAGGTCCTCCAGCTGCTCGGAGAGGAACTGGTGGCGCTCCTCCAGGGCCGCGAACTCCTCCAGGGCGAGCGGATTGACCTTGCCGAGCTGCTGGTACGCCCGTTCGGCGGATCTGAGCCGCTTCTCCTGCTCCGAACGGACGAAGGGGCGCGGCTGGTTGCGCGGGTGCTCCGGGTCCTCGGGTAGCTCCTCGCCCTCGGCCGGCGGCGAGGGCGGGACGAGCTGGTGCGGGCCGTACTCCTCGACCAGTGCGGCCGGTTCCACCCCCAGCTCCTCCAGGGAGCGGGCCTCCAGCTGTTCGATCCGCAGCCGCTTCTCGGCGCCCAGGACCTCGCCCCGGTGCACCGAGTCGGTGAGCTTGTCCAGGTCCGCCTTCAGCTCGCGGCCCCGGGCGCGGGCGGCGTTCAGGCCCTGCTCGCGGGCCCCCTTGGCCGCCTCGGCGAGGGCGCGTTCCCGCTCGGCGCGGACCAGGGACACCTCGACGTGGGCGAGCAGCTGACGGGCGCCGGACGCGACGGCGGCGGCGACCTCGGCCTCGTGGCGCAGTCGGGCCCGGCGCTGCTCGGCGCGGGCCCTGGCCTCGCGTTCGGCGCGGGCTGCCCGGTCGAGCGAGTCGGCCCGGCCGGCCAGGCCCTTCACCCGCTCCTCGTGGGTACGGACCTGGAGCCGGGCCTCCATCTCGGTCTGGCGCGCGTTGGAGCCGTCGATCGCGAGGCGGTCGCGCGTCGACGTGTCGGGCTCCTCGTCCCCGCCGTCCCCCGGCGGGGCGGACTCCTCGACGACGAGCAGCCGCTCGGCCAGCTCCTCCGCCTCGGCGAGCGCCTTCTCCAGGGCCTCCGCGGCGCGGGCGGCCGCGGCGGCGGTGCGTTCGGCCTCCCCCGCCGCTCCCCTGGCCTGCCCGGCGAGCCGGCCGAGCCGCTGGGCGACCGCGGACTTCTCCCGGTCGGCCGTCCGGCGCCGTTCGGTCAGCTCCTCGACGAGCCGCGCCGCCTCCCCACGCCGCTCGGCCGCCGCCTCCCTGGCGGTCTCCAGCAGCCCGCACCGCACTTCGAGCTCGGCCAGCTCGGCCGCCGCCTCGTCCACCGAGGCCTGCACCTCGAGGAGGCTCGGCGCCCCGGCGGAACCACCCTGAGCGAAGTGCGCGCCGAGCAGGTCGCCTTCGGCGGTGACGGCCGTCAGTCCGGGCTGGGAGCGCACCACCTCGACGGCCTCGTCGAGCCCGGCCACGACCACCGTGCCCCGGAGCAACCGGCCTACGGCGCCCATGAGTTCGGCCGGTCCGGTGACCAGGGACGCGGCGGGGACGGCGCCGGCCACGGCGGGCGGACCGGCTTCCTCCTCCGGCACGCCCGCCAGCAGCAGCGACGCCCGCCCGGCGTCCTGTTTGCGCAGCAGGCGCAGGGCCTCGGCGGCGGCCGAGGGGTCCGACACGGCCAGGGCGTCGGCGGCCGCGCCCAGGGCGGCGGACACCGGGATCTCGTGGCCCGGGCTGACCGTCAGGAGTTCGGCGGCCGGGCCGAGGAGTCCCGTGAGGCCGGCGGTGAGCAGCGCGCCGGTGCCGTCCTTGCGGCGCAGGCCGAGGGCGAGGGCGTCGTGCCGGGCCCGGGTCGCGGCGCGGGCGCGGTCCGCGTCCGCGGCGGCCTCGCGGGCGGCGGCGAGGGCGGTCTCCGCGTCGGCGAGGGCGCCGCGCGCGGCCTCGTGCCGCTCCGCGAGCTCCGCGTCGTCCGCGTCCAGGCCGTCGACCTCGGCCTTCAGCTGCTCGTACTCCTCCTGCGCGGCGGCCGCCCGCTCCTGTGCCTCGTCGCGCGCGGCGGCCAGGCGGTCGATCTCTGCCTGGGCGGACGCGGCGCGCGAGCGGGCGGCGTTGACCTGTCCGTGCAGCTGGGCCAGGCCCTCGCGGCGGTCGGCGAGGGCGCGGGCGACGTCCTTGAGGCGGCGTTCCTCGACGGCGAGGGCGCGTTCCAGCTCGGCGCGGTGGGCGACCGTGTCCTCGAGGGCGCGCTCGGCCGCTTCCAGGGCCGCCTCCAGCTCGGCCTCCTGCTCGCGGATGCGGGCGGCCTCGCGCTCCATGTCCTCCGGGTCGCGGCCCCGTCGCTCCTCCGCGGGGCGGTCGGTGGCGCTCTTCACGCGCGCGTCGGCCAGCGAGACGGTGCCGCGCACCCGCTCGGCGAGCTGCGACAGTTCGTACCAGGTCTGCTGGGCGCGCTGGAGCCGGGGCGCGAGGCGGCGCACCTCGTCCTCCAGGTCGGCCTCCCTGGCGAGGGCGGACTTCAGCTCGGCCTCGGTCGCCTCCTTGCGGGCGAGCAGCGCGGCCTCGTCGGCGACCTCGGCCCTGAGCGCCTCCTTGAGGCGTACGAGGTCGTCGGAGAGCAGCCGGAGGCGGGCGTCGCGCAGGTCTGCCTGGATGACGGCGGCGCGGCGGGCGACCGCGGCCTGCCGGCCGAGGGGCTTGAGCTGTCGGCGCAGTTCGTCGGTGAGGTCCTGGACGCGCGCGAGGTTGGCCTGCATCGCGTCGAGTTTCCGCAGCGCCTTCTCCTTGCGCTTGCGGTGCTTGAGGACGCCCGCGGCCTCCTCGATGAAGGCGCGGCGGCCCATGGGGTCGGCGTGCAGGACGGAGTCGAGCTGGCCCTGCCCGACGATGACGTGCATCTCGCGGCCGATGCCGGAGTCGGACAGCAGGTCCTGGATGTCGAGCAGCCGGCAGGTGTCGCCGTTGATCTGGTACTCGCTGCTGCCACCGCGGAACATGATCCGGGTGATGGTGACCTCGGCGTAGTCGATGGGCAGCGCGCCGTCGGAGTTGTCGATCGTCAGCGACACCTCGGCACGACCGAGCGGGGGCCGCCCGGTCGTGCCGGCGAAGATGACGTCCTCCATCTTGCCGCCCCGCAGCGACTTGGCGCCCTGCTCTCCCATGACCCAGGACAGCGCGTCCACGACATTGGACTTGCCCGAGCCGTTGGGCCCGACGACGCAGGTGATTCCGGGTTCGAACCGCAACGTGGTGGCGGAGGCGAACGACTTGAAACCGCGGAGCGTCAGGGCCTTGAGATGCACGCCTGCGGACTCTACCCGGGGCCATGGGTTTCACCCATGAACGTGAAGGGCAGATCCTCCCCCGACGGACGTGGTCCACGGGGACAGGGGGACACCCGGGCAGAGAGCACGAGGCGTGGCGCAGGATGCGCAAGAGAGAAGGGACGCCGGAGCGCCCCTTGCATGTCCAGCGGTGCTGGCGAGAGTGTTTCTCACCTGGCCCCTCGGGGCTGGGACCTCAGGTGAGCGCAGGCTCCGCATTGGTGACGTCGAGATCGATGCTGTCCAGCAGCGACTCTCCCGTGTGCTGTGCGGCGGCCGCGTTGAGCGCGTCGTTCTCGGACTGGATCCGTACCAGCTCGGACTCCAGGTCCTGGACGCGCTGCTGAAGCCGTCGCATCTCGGCGAGGAGTCGCGGGTCGGAGCCGCCGACGTAACCGAGAAGCGCCTTTGCCATGATGGATGGTCCTCCACACTGAGTGACCGACCGAAGCGGTGTGGGTCGTGAGGGAATCGCACCCGCGGTGCTCGACCGTGCTCTTTGTCGTGCCCGTTCTCACGCTCGAACAGCTAAGGTGCGCGGGGCTTCCAGAGTCTCACCAAAAAGTTTGACGGTCAACACGATCACGCCCTGCATCGAGGGATCACCGGGGGGTCCGCGGCCTCACACCAGGCGGCGGTGCCTCGCAACTCGGTGCCCGAAGGGCGTTTCGATCATCCTGCCTCGCGCAGCCTGGCACGGCAAGTGCTTGTTGGCAACCACCAGGTCGTTTCCGCTTTCCCGCGCGTTCTCCGAACACCCGCCCGAGACCCGTTCGGGCGCCTCGGACGGCGTTGCGGAAGCAAGATCACGGAAGGTCCTCAGCGGATCGCGAAGGTGTCGTAGATGCCGCGCGGCGTGTCCCAGATCTCAGTGACTCCGTCCACCCGCCCGGGCGTGTCGCCGGAGCGGAGCCAGTCGAGGAGACGGTGGCAATTCTCACTCGACCCCTCGGCCACCACCTGCACCCGGCCGTCGTCGAGGTTCAGGGCGAAGCCCACGAGGCCGCCGATCTCCAGCGCATTTGCCCTGGTGAACCATCGGAAGCCCACTCCCTGTACCCGGCCGCGCACCCAGGCGGTCATCCGCACGTCGTCATTCATGGCTGCACGCTAACGGGCGGATTACGGAAGGAGCACGTCAGCCCCGCGCGTCTTCGCGTACAGTCCCGACGGAACAGGGCTCACCCGGATGGACGCGCCCTGTCCGGCAGCATCCACGAAAGCAAAGATCAGCAAAGATCGCAGTTCAGAGGTCAGGAGGCGGAGCATGGGACGCCATCGCGGCACACGACGCGGCGCACCGGTGCGCACCGGACTGCTCGGTGTCTCCGCGGCGGTCGCGGTGGGCGCGGCCGTGGTCGCCTCGGGTCTGCTGCCCGGCGGTGACACCTTCACGGTGGGCAGCACGAACACGGCCGAGCGGCACGTGGAGAAGCAGCAGGCCCCGAGCCTGACCACCCAGGGCGGCTCCTCGGCGAACCCGGCCGGCCAGGGCAGCGGACAGACCGCGGGCGGCGGCAGGGCCGTGACCCCCTCGGCCAAGCCGAAGCCGAAGCCGAAGACGACACCGAAGCCGAAGCCCTCCGCCACCAGGCCGACGCCCGAGCCGAGCCCCAAGCCCTCGAAGAAGCCGGCCCCCGAGCCGACGAGGAAGGCCCGCCCGACCGAGGCGCCGGTCACCAAGGCCCCCGCCCCCGCCCCGACCGCCGTCGTGCGCTCCGTGAGCGGCCGCGAGTCGGCGGCCGAGGCGGAGGTCGTGCGCCTGGTGAACCTGGAGCGCGCCAAGGTCGGCTGCACCGCGATCCGCCCCGACTCCGGGCTCGCCTCGCTGGCCGGCGCCTTCAGCGCGGAGATGGCGGCCCGCAACTTCTTCGACCACACCGACCCCGACGGCGCCTCCCCCTGGGACCGCGCGACGAAGGCCGGCGTCAGCGGTCTGGGCGGCGAGAACATCGCCCGCGGCCAGGTGGACGCGGCCGCGGTGATGAAGTCCTGGATGGCGAGCGACGGACACCGCGCGAACATCCTGAACTGCGACTACAAGGTGCTCGGCGTCGGCGTCCACTTCGGCGACGGCGGACCGTGGTGGACCCAGGACTTCGGTTTCTGACCGCCGCCACCGGTCGTCACGGCATACGGAAGGGCCCCGTCACCACGTCGGCGACGGGGCCCTTCCGTACGCGTGGGCCGGGCGTGGGCGTCAGGCCGCGGCCTTGCCCAGGGCGAAGGTGCGGGCGGTCAGGGCGACGCGGCGGCCGAGGTGCTCGGCGGTCGCGATGTCGGCCTTGTGGACGGCCTCCGGACCCAGGTCGCTCGGGGTCTGGGCGGCGGCGCCGGTGAAGAAGCCGAGGCGGTTGATGTCGTTCTCGGAGCCGGCACTGTGGTTCCAGCCGGGCTTCAGGCCCAGGTTGACCCAGGTCATGCCGTGCTGACCGGCCAGGGTCTGGAAGAACTGCAGGGTGTGCAGCTTGTCGCCGCTCTTCGAGCCGGAGTTGGTGAAGCCGGCCGCGAGCTTGTCGAGCCAGGCGTCGGCGAACCAGCGCTTCGAGGTGGCCTCGGCGAACTGGTGGAAGGCGCCGGAGGCGGTGCCCATGTAGGTCGGCGAGCCGAAGACGATCGCGTCGGAGGCGTCCAGGAGCTCCCACTCGGCGTCGGTGATCTCGTCGACCTTGATCAGGTGGACGGTGGCACCGGCGTCGGCGGCGCCGTTGCGGACGGCCTCGGCGATGACGGCCGTGTGGCCGTAGCCGGAGTGGTACGCGATGGAGACGACGGGCGTGGTCATGAAGAGGCTCCTCGGCGATGCGACGGAACGGCAGGGGGAACACGAGAAGTAGAGCACTAACTTTCAGAAAGCGCAAACTTGGGATAAGCGCTCACTTCTTTTCAGCGCCACGAGATCAGAGTGCACACGCCCTGACCTAGCGCAATCTCCTGGACAGCGCTGTACGCGCGTATGGTAGAAGGCATGACCGACGACCCGGACCTCGCCCGCGTCGACGCCTGTGACGCGTTCGACGTCTTCGCCAAGTCCTGCCCCTCCCGCGGCACGCTCGAGCACGTGACCGGCCGCTGGGGCAGCCTGACCCTGGGCGCGCTCCACGAAGGCAGCTTCCGCTTCAACGAACTGCGGCGGCGGGTGGACGGAGTCAGCGAGAAGATGCTGTCCCAGACCCTGCACGCACTGGAGCGCGACGGACTGGTGCACCGCGAGGCGCAGCCGACCAACCCGCCGCGCGTGGACTACCGGCTCACGCCGCTGGGTTCGGAGGTCGCCGAGCAGCTGCTCACGCTGATCCGCCTGGTCGAGGGCCGCATGCCGCAGGTGCTCGCCGCCCGCGCGGGCTATGACGCGGAGCGGGAGGCGCTCACGCCGTGAGGCGCGGCGGGCGCTGGCAGCGCGGGCAGAAGTAGCTGGAGCGGTTCATCCACGGGCGCCGGCGCATCGGCGTACCGCAGCGGTGGCACGGCTCGCCCTCCCGCCCGTAGGCGTCGAGCGAGCGGTCGAAGTACCCCGACTCGCCGTTCACGTTGACGTACAGCGAGTCGAAGCTGGTGCCGCCGACCGCGAGCGCCGCGTTCATCACGTCCCGCACGTGCCCGAGCAGCTCGGCCGAGCGCGGCCTGGCCAGCGTGGCGGTGGGCCGGTCGTAGTGCAGCCTCGCCCGCCACAGCGCCTCGTCGGCGTAGATGTTGCCGACCCCGCTGATCAGCGACTGGTCGAGCAGCGCCCGCTTGATCGTCGTACGGCGCAGCCGCAGCGCGCGGTGGAACGCGGCGTCGTCGAAGACGGGGTCCAGGGGGTCGCGCGCGATGTGGGCGATGACGTCCGGGAGCCCGTCGGTGCTGTCCGGGGCGGTGTCGTGCAGCGAGAGCCCGCCGAAGGTCCGCTGGTCGACGAAGCGCAGCTCGGTGCCCTGGGAATCGTCGAAGCGGACCCTGATCCGCAGGTGCTTCTCGTCCGGGGCGTCCTCGGGCTGCACGAGGAGCTGGCCACTCATGCCCAGGTGCCCGAGCACGGAGGCGCCGCCGTCGGCGAGCGGCAGCCACAGGTACTTGCCGCGCCGCCGGGCCGTCCCGAAGCGATGGCCCTTCAGCCGGGCCGCGAAGTCCGCCCCGCCCTCCGGGTGACGGCGCACCGCCCGCGGGTGCAGGACCTCGACCTCGGCGACGGTCCGCCCCGCGACCCACCGCTCAAGACCGCGTCGGACGACCTCGACCTCGGGCAGCTCGGGCACGGGACTCCTCCGGACGGAACGCTGGGCGGCTTCTGCAGGCAGCCTACCGCCGCCCCCGGACACGCCGGTGCCCCCGTCCCTGGGGGACGGGGGCACCGCGCGAAGAAGGACCGCGAAGGGATCGCGGAGGGGTCAGACCGAAGCCTGGTCCCCGGTGGAACCGCCGGAAGAGGGGTCGGCGACCTCTTCCTCGGCCGCGGCCTTCGCCGCGGCCGCCGCACGCTCGTCCGCCGCCGCGCGAATCGCGCGCCATGCGGACTCCGCCGCCTGCTGCTCCGCCTCCTTCTTGCTGCGGCCGGTGCCGGTGCCGTACGAGACACCACCGACGCGGGCAGCAGCAGTGAAGGTCTTCTCGTGGTCCGGACCCTCCTCGCTGACGAGGTACTCCGGAACGCCCAGGCCCTCGGCCGCGGTCAGCTCCTGGAGACTGGTCTTCCAGTCCAGGCCGGCGCCGAGGTTCGAGGACTTCTCGATCAGCGGGTCGAAGAGCCGGTGCACCAGCTCGGACGCCGCGTCGAGGCCCTGGTCGAGATAGACCGCGCCGATCACCGCTTCAAGGGTGTCGGCGAGGATGGACGCCTTGTCCCGGCCGCCCGTGCCTTCCTCGCCCCGGCCGAGCCGGATGAAGGAGCCCAGGTCGAGGCCGCGCCCCACCTCGGCAAGCGCACGCGAGTTGACCACCGCGGCCCGCAGCTTGGCCAGCTGGCCCTCGGGCAGGTCGGGGTGGGTGCGGTAGAGCGTGTCCGTGACCACCAGGCCGAGCACGGAGTCCCCGAGGAACTCCAGACGCTCGTTGGTGGGCAGACCGCCGTTCTCGTACGCGTAGGAACGGTGGGTCAGCGCACGCACCAGAAGGGCGGACTCGAGCTGATACCCGAGCCGCCCTTCCAGAAGCGTGTGGGACGAGGCCGAATTGACGTGGTCAGACATCGTGCCTCTCACCGGCCCCTCAGACGGAGAGGACCTGGCGCTTGTTGTAGGTGCCGCAGCTCGGGCACGCGATGTGCTGCAGCTTCGGCTCCTGGCAACGCTCGCACGAAACCAGGGTGGGGACCGCAGCCTTCCACTGCGACCGGCGGTGGCGCGTGTTGCTGCGCGACATCTTCCGCTTCGGAACAGCCACGGCTACTTCTCCTGCTTCTCGTCGACACCGGATGCGGCATCGCTCATGTTGTCCTTCTCGTCGGTTCCCAGCGAACCGTCGAGTCCCTGCAGTGCCGCCCAACGGATGTCGACGGCGTCATGGTGGTGGTCCGGGTGGTCGTTCAGGTTGATTCCGCATGCGGAACACAGACCTTCACAGTCCTCCCGGCACACCGGCTGCATGGGCAGTGCGAGCACCACCGCATCGCGCAGCACGGGCTCGAGGTCGAACATGCCGTCCTCGAGGGGGGTCATGTCCTCGTCGTCCTCGGCTTCGTCGCCCGCGGCCGCCTTGGAGCGGCCCCGGTCGTCGGAGTCGGGGTACGAGAACATCTCCTGGAAGTCCGCGTCGAGCTCCAGCTCGACGGACTCCAGACACCTTACGCACTCCCCCTCGGCCGACGCACGGGCGGTGCCTGTGACAAGCACCCCTTCCATGACCGACTCGAGACGGAGATCGATTTCCACCGGCTCGCCCTCGGGCACTCCGATGACGTCGGCGATCCCCAGATCCCGGGGGGCGTCGACGGTGCGGGAGATCCGCTGCATGGCACCAGGACGCCGCCCCAGCTCGTGCGTGTCGAACACGAGGGGGTTGCGATGGTCGAGGCGCGTACTCAGGGCTCTTCCTGCTTTCGGGTCGTTCACAGCGGTGGGGGGCTGCCACGTCCACTCCGAAGACGAAGCAGGGCAGCGTGGATCGCGGGGCATACGCGCGACCGAAGAGCCAGGATACTGGACGCTTCGCTCAGGGCCCAATCAGGGTCATCGCCCCTGCTCGTAGCGGCGCAGCTGCTCCAGGTCGATCATGCTCGTGTCGAAGAAGCTGGTCTCGTCGAGGGCAGCCGCCTGCGGCTGGGCCTGGGGCTGCTGCTGGTAGCCGTACGGGTCGGCCGGCTGCGCGTCGTACGG
Organism: Streptomyces sp. NPDC048018; assembly: GCF_043202995.1. Taxonomy (NCBI): domain Bacteria; kingdom Bacillati; phylum Actinomycetota; class Actinomycetes; order Kitasatosporales; family Streptomycetaceae; genus Streptomyces; species Streptomyces sp. NPDC048018. The sequence continues at coordinate 447,276 of NZ_JBIDBK010000006.1, read as the reverse complement.
CGCGGCATAGCCCGCCCCCGCGGGGGTGCCGGCGACGGAGTACGGGTCCTGCTGCTGGTAGGCGTACGGGTCCTGCACGGGCTGCTGGTAGGCGTACGGGTCCTGGGCCGGCTGCTGGTAGGCGTAGGGGTCGGCGGCGGGCTGCTGCGGGACGGCCTGCTGCGCCGGGATCTGCACCGGCTCGGGGTCGGCCAGCTCCGCGAGGCCGGCCAGGTAGTCGGCGTCGCTGGTGTGCCGCGGGCTGCCGGCCGCGTCCTGGGCGGCCATGTGCTCGCCGAGGGCGTCGCTGGCGATCCGGCCGTGCAGCTTCTGCCGGCCGCGGCCCACCGCCTCCAGGGTCTTGCTCAGGACCGCCTCGAAGGCGCCCAGCTTGGTGTCCACGTAGCCGTCGGCCCGCTGGATCAGGGTCTGCGGGTCCGCGCTGTACTCGGGGGCGTCCTCGTCGCCGAAGCCGTCGGCGTCGAGTCCGGGGCCCCGGCCGAGCAGCTTCTCGCGGCCGCGGTCGACGGAGGCGATGGTCTTGTTGAGCACGACCTCGAAGTTGGCCAGCTTGGAGTCGACGTAGTCGTCGGCCTCCGCGCGGATCTCCTCGGCCTCGCGGCGGGCCTCGGACAGGATGCGCTCGGCCTCGTCCTGGGACTGGCGGGCGACCTGGCTGTCGGACACGATCGAGCCGCGCTCGGCGTGGGCGGCCTCGATGATCCGCTCCGCCTCCTGGCGGGCCTGCTCGACCATCAGCTCACGCCCGCCGAGCAGCTCCTGGGCCTGTGCGAGGGAGCCCGGCAGGGCCTCGCGGACCTCTTCGAGCAGGGAAAGCAGCTCGGCCCGGTTGACCACGCAGGACGCCGACATGGGCATGGAGCAGGCATTGCGGACCGTCGCGACGATCTCGTCGAGCTTCTTCTGCACGTCCACCGGTGCTCGCCACTCTCTACAGCTGGATGGAGACGGACGGGACGACTGTAAGGCCACTCGGGCCCTGTCCGGGAGCTGGTGACGGAGCGTCAGCGGAGGTGGCCGCGGGTCACCGTTCGCGCAGGCGCTCGGTGAGCCTGCCGAGCACCTGCGGCGGCACCAGGTGGGAGACGTCGCCGCCCCAGGCCGCGACCTCCTTGACCAGGGAGGACGACAGGAAGCTGTAGGTCGGGTTGGTGGGCACGAACAGGGTCTCGACGCCCGAGAGCCCGTTGTTCATCTGCGCCATCTGCAGCTCGTAGTCGAAGTCGCTGACGGCCCGCAGTCCCTTCACGATGGCGGGGATGTCGCGCTGCTTGCAGAAGTCGACGAGCAGCCCGTGGAAGGACTCCACCTCGACGTTGCCGAAGTCGGCGGTGACCTCGCGGATGAGTTCGATCCGCTCCTCGACGGTGAAGAGGCCCTTCTTCGACTGGTTGATCATCACCGCGACGTGCACGACGTCGTAGAGCTTGGAGGCTCGGGCGATGATGTCGAGGTGTCCGTTGGTGATGGGGTCGAATGACCCGGGACATACGGCGCGGCGCAACTGGGGTCCCTCGCTCTCCGGTCCGGTCATCGTGCGTCTTCGCACGTAGAGGCGGCGCGACCGTACCAAAACGTTCCCTCGCCGTAGCGACGGGCCCGCAGTGGCTCGAAGCCGTCCGGCCAGCCGAACTCTCCGCCCCGGGTGCTGCGCTCCACGGTGACGAGGGCATCCTCGGCGATCCAGCCCCCCGACCGCAGTGTGAGGAGGATCTCGCGAAGATCGGCGTCCGCGACGGCGTACGGCGGGTCGAGGAAGACCAGGTCGTACGGCTCGGCCGGGGCCGGCGCCGTGACGATCTGCTCGGCCCTGCCGGTGCGCAGTTCGGCGCCGGGCAGCCCGAGGGAGCGGATGTTGTCGCGCACGGTCTTCGCCGCGCGCGGGTCGGACTCCACGAGGAGGGCGTGGCCCGCGCCCCGGGAGAGCGCCTCCAGGCCGACGGCGCCGGAGCCCGCGTAGAGGTCGGCCACGCGGGCCCCTGCCAGCCCGTGGAAGGACTCCCAGGTGGAGAAGAGTCCTTCGCGGGCCCGGTCGGAGGTGGGCCGGGTGCCGTTGCCCGGCGGCACGGCGAGTCGGCGTCCGCCGGCGGTGCCGGCGATCACGCGGGTCATCTGGGGTCCTCGGTCTCCGTCAACGATTGCGTACGCATCAGCTTAGGGCGGCGGGGACCGGAGGGGGACGCTTGTGCGCCGGTCAGCCCTTCTCCAGGTACTCCTCGCGGTCCTTGTCGAGGAGCGCGTCGAGGGCGGTGCGCAGTTCGGGGTGGGCGGTGAGGTCGGGGTCGGCGAGGACCAGGGCGGTGGCCTCCTCGCGGGCGGCGGTGATGACCTCCTCGTCCTCGATGACGGCGAGCATCCGCAGCGAGGAGCGGACGCCCGACTGGGCCTGGCCGAGGACGTCGCCCTCGCGGCGCTGTTCGAGGTCGATGCGGGAGAGCTCGAAGCCGTCGAGGGTGGAGGCGACCGCGTTCAGGCGCTGGCGGGCCGGGCTGGCCTCGGGCATCTCGGACACGAGCAGGCAGAGGCCGGCCGCCGATCCCCGGCCGACGCGGCCGCGCAGCTGGTGGAGCTGGGAGACGCCGAAACGGTCGGCGTCCATGATCACCATGGCGGTCGCGTTGGGCACGTTGACGCCGACCTCGATGACGGTGGTGGCGACGAGCACGTCGGCCTCGCCGGCGGCGAAGCGGCGCATGACGTCGTCCTTGTCGTCGGGGTGCATCCGGCCGTGCAGCACCTCGACGCGGAGCCCGGCGAGCGGGCCGGCCCGCAGCTGCTCGGCGACGTCGAGGACGGCGAGCGGCGGCCGCTTCTCGGCCTCGTCCTCGGGGCTCGCCTTCTTCCTGCCCTTCTGGTCCTCCTCGTCCCCGATGCGCGGACACACCACGTACCCCTGGTGGCCCGCCTCCACCTCCTCGCGGACCCGCTCCCAGGCACGGGCGAGGAAGTGCGGTTTGTCGGCGGCGGGCACGACATGGCTGGCGATCGGGGAGCGGCCGGCCGGCAGCTGGTCGAGGACGGAGGTCTCCAGGTCGCCGAAGACGGTCATCGCGACCGTGCGGGGAATGGGCGTGGCGGTCATGACGAGCAGGTGCGGCGGCTGCTTGCCCTTGCCGCGCAAGGCGTCGCGCTGCTCCACGCCGAAGCGGTGCTGCTCGTCGACGACGACCAGGCCGAGGTCGTGGAACTGGACCTTGTCCTCGATCAGCGCGTGGGTGCCGATGACCAGGCCGGCCTCGCCGGTCACCAGGTCGAGCAGCGCCTGGCGCCGTGCGGCGGCGCCCATGGAGCCGGTGAGCAGCACGACCTTGGTGGCGTGCTCGGCGCCGCCGAGCATCCCGCCCTCGGCGAGCTCGCCCATCATCTCGGTGACCGAGCGGTGGTGCTGCTGGGCGAGCACCTCGGTGGGCGCGAGCATCGCGGCCTGTCCTCCGGCGTCGACGACGGCGAGCATGGCGCGCAGGGCCACCAGCGTCTTGCCGGAGCCGACCTCGCCCTGGAGGAGGCGGTGCATGGGGTGTTCGGTGGCGAGGTCGTCGAAGATCTCCCTGGAGACCTTCTGCTGGCCGTCGGTGAGGGTGAAGGGGAGCTTGGCGTCGAAGGCGTCGAGCAGCCCGCCCTCGGCGGGGCGCCGGGCGACGGCGGGAAGCTGGGTGTCGGCGTGCCGGCGGCGGGCGAGGGCGACCTGGAGGACGAAGGCCTCGTCCCACTTGAGGCGGTCCCGGGCGTCGGCGATGTCGGCCTTGGTGTGCGGGCGGTGGATCCTGACGAGGGCGTCGGCGAGGTCGGTGAGACCGCGTTCCTCGCGCAGGGCGGGCGGCAGCGGGTCGACCAGTCCCTCCCAGCCGGTGGCGGCCATGGAGTCGAGGGCGATGGCCACGGACTGCTCGATGGTCCAGGACTCCAGCTGCTTGCAGGCCGGGTAGATGGGCAGCAGCTCGCTCGCGAAGGCCTTGACGGTCTCGGTGCCGCTGTCGGCGTCGAGGAGCTTGTACTCGGGGTGGGCGAGCTGCAGGCGCCGGTTGAAGACGCCGACCTTGCCGGCGAACATGGCCCGCCGGCCGGGCAGCAGCTCCTTCTGGTGGAAGTGGACGGTGCGGCCGAAGAAGACCAGCTGCATCCGGCCGCTGCCGTCGGTGATGGTCACCTCCAGGCGCTGGCCCTTGCCGCGGCCCCCCTTGTTGAAGGTGTGCACGCGCGCGTCGGCGACCTGGGCGACCACGGTGACGTGCTCGTCCAGGGGCAGGTCGGCCAGTGCGGTCAGCTCGCCGCGCTCCGCGTACCGCCGGGGGTAGTGGTGGAGCAGGTCGCCGAGCGTGTGCAGGTCCATGTGCTCGGCCATCACCTTGGCGGTGGCGGCGCCGAGCAGCTTCTTCAGTGGTTCGTCGAGCGCAGGCACGCGGTCCATTGCACACCACGGCACCGACAGACGTCGCGCGACCCGGGGAGATCCGCCGGTCGCGCCAGCCCGTGCGCCGGGCATGCCCGCTCCTCGCCGACGCCGGTCCGGCCGGTCCCGGCGCGGGTCTCCGGCGGCAGGCCCGGCCCGCCGGACGTCCCGCTCGCCTCGGTGGTGAAGGGGCCCGGCGGGCCCGGGCCGGAGGGGTTACTCCACCCCGATCAGCAGCGGCGGGGCCCCGTCGCCCGCGTGGTACGTCGTCGTGTCGACCGCCAGGTGGGTGGCGCGGACGTGGGATTCGAGGGTGGCGGCCAGGCTCGCGGGGGTGTCGGCGGCGACGACGAGGGTGACGAGTTCGCCGCCGGCGGAGAGCATGCGGTCGAGCACCGTGCGGGCGGTGTCCGTGAGGTCCTGGCCGATGACGGCGACGTCGCCCTCGATGAGGCCCAGGACGTCGCCGGCCTGGCAGACGCCCGCGGACGTGAAGGACTGGCGTTCGGCGACGGCGAGTTCGGCGTAGCGGGTGGCACCGGCCGCCGCCGTCATGGCGACGACGTCCTCGTCGAAGCGGCGGTCCGGTTCGTGGACGGCGAGGGCGGCGAGGCCCTGGACGGCCGCCCGGGTCGGGATGAGGGCGACCCGGATGCCCTCCGCGCGGGCCTGCTCGGCGGCGGCCGCGGCGATCTGGCGCAGGTCTCCGTCGTTGGGCAGCAGGACCACCTCGCGGGCGTGCGCCCGGCGGATCGCCTCGGTGAGTTCCGCTCCGGACGGGGGCTCGCCCGGCCGGGCGAGGAGCGTGGTCGCGCCGGCCTCGGCGCACAGTCCGGCCAGGCCCTCGCCCGGCAGGACGGCGACGACGGCCCGCTCGGCCGGTTCGCCGCGTACCTCGAAGTGCGTGATGCGGATCCGGTACGGGCGCCCCGCCTCCACGCCCGCCTCGACCGCCGCGCCGGCGTCGTCGACGTGGACGTGGACGTTCCACAGGCCGTCGCCGCCGACGACCACCAGGGACTCCCCCAGCTCGTCCAGCCGGGCCCGGAGACGTTCCACGGCCGCGTCCCCGGCCTCCAGCAGGTAGATGACCTCGTAGGCGGGGCCGGCCGTGCCGCCCGCACAGTCGTCCGCGGCGGGCACCGGCCGGTGCGCCGGTTCCGCGGCGCGTACGGGCGTCTCGCCGGTCAGGGCCTCCAGGAGGGCGCCGAGGACCGCCACCAGGCCGCGCCCTCCTGCGTCCACGACCCCGGCGCGGCGCAGGACCTCCAGCTGGCCGGGGGTCCTCTCCAGGGCGGCCCTGGCCCCCTCGTAGGCCGCCGTGGCCACGGCCACCAGCTCCCCTCCCCCGGCACAGGCGCCGGCCGCCGCGTCGGCGACGGTGAGGAGGGTGCCCTCGACGGGGTGGGCGACGGCCTGCCGGGCCGCCTGGGCGGCGCTCGCGAGGGCGCGGGCCAGGTGATCGCCGTCACGCCCCTCGGCGAGGACCGCGGCCGTGCCGCGCAGCAGCTGGGAGAGGATCGTCCCGGAGTTGCCCCGGGCCCCGAGCAGCGCGCCGTGCGCCATGGCCCGTATGACCTCCGCCACGTCGGGGGCGTTCCCGGACCGCCCGGCGAAGGTCTCGTCCACCGCCTGGGCCGCCGCCTCCAGCGTCAGATAGAGGTTGGTTCCCGTGTCGCCGTCGGCCACGGGATAGACGTTGATGGCGTCGATCTCCTCGCGCTCCCTGCCGAGCGCCGCCAGCGCTCCTGCGCACCAGGATCGGACCGCTTCGGCGTCGAGGGTCTGCGGAGCTCGCGGCAACGGGTGGTCCTCCTGTGCGCTGCGGTGGGGTCACCGCAGCGTAGACCTGCGGTGACCCGGTGCCCGGGGCGGGGGCCGGGCGGACCGTGGTAGTTTCGTTCCACGGGAGCAGCCGTTGTATGCTGCTTCGGTTGCCCGGCACTCGTCGGGCCATTCCCCGGCAAGCCACTTCAGATCCCTGATCCGATTCCGGTGCGCCGGAATTCACCGTAAATCTGAAGTCTTTGGAGTGACCCGTGGCTGCCAACTGCGACGTCTGCGGCAAGGGGCCGGGCTTCGGCAACAACATTTCGCACTCGCACCGCCGTACGTCCCGTCGCTGGAACCCCAACATCCAGCGCGTGCGTGCCGTGGTCGGTCGGACGCCGAAGCGGCTCAACGTCTGCACCTCGTGCATCAAGGCCGGCAAGGTCTCGCGCTAATTGGTGCTACCCCCGCGGAAGCGGGGAAAGCCCCGCCGACGTCACGTCGTAGCGCAGCCCCTGCGGTTGTCTTGAAGGCCGGTTCACCTTGGTGAACCGGCCTTTTGCCATGCCCGGGGCCGGAATCGGGCCCGGGCGGGAGGCAGGCCCGCACGTCCCAGCCCCTCCGGGGCCCGGCCGGGCCGGGCCCTCGCGCCGCCGCCTCCGCGGCGCCTTCCGGCCGGTCCTAGGCGTGGAAACGCCAGGCGTGGTCCACCGGGCCGATGCCGCCGCCGAGGGCGAAGCCCGCCGCGATCGCGCCGGTCACGTACGCCTTCGCCTCCCGGACGGCCGCCGGCACGGGCAGGCCCTTGGCGAGGCCCGACGCCACCGCCGAGGCGAGCGTGCAGCCCGTGCCGTGCGTGTGCCGGTTGTCGTGCCGCGGGGCGCGCAGCCACAGCTCCTGCGCGCCGTCCGTGAGCAGGTCGACGGCCGTCCCGCCGGCCGGCAGGTGGCCGCCCTTGATCAGTGCCCAGCGCGGGCCGTGGGCGAGGATCGCGTCGGCCGCCCGGCGCATCCCGTCCTCGTCCTCGACGACGAGGCCCGTGAGCTGCGTCACCTCGTCCAGGTTGGGCGTGGCGACGGTGGCGACGGGCAGCAGCCGGGTACGGACGGAGTCGAGCGCGGAGGCGGCGAGCAGCGGGTCCCCGTGCTTGGAGACGCCCACCGGGTCGACGACCACCGGGGCGTCCGTGCCGGCGAGGAGCCCCGCCACGGTCTCCACGAGCGCCGCGCTCGCCAGCATGCCCGTCTTGACGGCCTGGACCCCGATGTCGTCCACGACGGCCCGGTACTGGGCCCGTACGGCCTCTTCGGGCAGTTCCCAGGCTCCCTGGACCCCCAGGGAGTTCTGGGCCGTCACGGCGGTGATCACGCTCATGCCGTGGACGCCGAGCGCGAGCATCGTCTTGAGGTCGGCCTGGATGCCGGCACCGCCGCCGGAGTCGGATCCGGCGACGGTGAGGACGAGCGGCGGCCGGGAGGTCACTCGGCGCCCCCGAAGTGGTCCCAGCCGCCCACGCTGTGCCACGGTGCGCCGTCGACGGTGACCTGGGGCAGCGCGGAGGGGTTGAGGACCTCGCCGATGACCTTCCAGCGGGCCGGCAGCTTCACGTCCGGCGGGAAGGTCGCGACGATCGCGTGGTCCTCTCCCCCGGTGAGCACCCACTGCAGCGGGTCGACCCCGACGGCCTGGCCGATGTCGTGCATCTGGGTCGGAATGTCGATGAGGCCGGAGCGCAGGTCGATGCGGACCTTGCTGGCCTCGGCGATGTGACCGAGGTCGGCGATCAGGCCGTCGCTGACGTCGCACATCGCGGTGGCGCCGAGTCCGGCGGCCGCCGGGCCGGCGTGGTACGGCGGCTCGGGGCGGCGGTGGGCCTCGACGAAGGCGCGCGGCGAGCGGAAGCCGCGGGAGAGCACCGCGTAGCCGGCGGCGGACCAGCCGAGCCAGCCGGTGTAGGCGACGACGTCGCCGGGCTGGGCGCCGCCGCGGGTGACGGGGTCGTGGTTGCGCAGATCGCCGAGCGCGGTGATGGAGACCATGATCGTGTCGCCGCGGACGACGTCGCCGCCGACCACCGCGGCGCCCGCGACCTGACATTCGTCGCGCAGTCCGTCCATCATTTCCGTGGGCCAGGTGACCGGGAGTTCGGCGGGGACGACCAGGCCGAGCAGCAGCGCGGTGGGGACGGCGCCCATGGCGGCGATGTCGGCGAGGTTCTGCGCCGCGGCCTTCCGGCCGACGTCGTAGGCCGTCGACCAGTCGCGGCGGAAGTGGCGTCCTTCGAGCAGGATGTCCGTGCTGGCCACCACCCGCCGGTCGGGGGCGGAGACCACGGCGGCGTCGTCGCCGGGCCCGATCCGCACCGCGGGGGTGGAGGTGAGCCGGGAGGTGAGCTCCCTGATGAGCCCGAACTCGCCCAGCTCTCCGACTGTGCCCTTCACCGCGTGTCACCTCGTGTCGTCGTGCCGGCCGCCGCGCCGCTCCGCTGCTCCTCGCCGTGCGGGTCGCGGGCCGTCACCGTGCCGGATACCGTCAAGTAGACCGTCAACTTCTCATCTGTGTACGCCACACCGCGGACGCCTCCGAGCTCGGAGGTCTCCCCGCGGCCCGCGGCGACGCGGTACCGTGGCGTCTCTTTCTCCCACAAGATCCTCGTGGCCGCCCTGGAGGTTCCGTGGTACAGGCGTACATCCTTATTCAGACCGAGGTGGGCAAGGCGTCGACCGTCGCCGAGACCATCGCCAAGATCGCTGGAGTGATCCAGGCCGAGGACGTGACCGGTCCCTATGACGTGATCGTGCGCGCCGAGGCAGACACCGTGGACGCGCTGGGTCGCATGGTGGTCGCCAAGGTCCAGCAAGTGGAAGGCATCACGCGCACCCTCACCTGCCCGGTCGTGCATCTCTAGCCCCCGTCTACCCTTGGCCGGTGATGTCTTCCCACCGGCCCTTCGGTCTGCCCGCCTCCGCCGCCGCGGCCATCGTGCTGCTGGCCGTCGCGGGCTGCTCCCGCGCGGACACGAAGGCGTCGGTCCCGGTTCCCGGTCCTCCGGCGGCCGAGGCCGCCTTCTGCCGTGCCCTCGCGAAGGAGCTGCCCGGCACCGTGGCGGGTCTGGCGCGGACCGGCACCGAGCCGGAGTCCGAGCTGACCGCCGCGTGGGGGGATGCGGCGATCGTACTGCGCTGCGGCGTCCCCCGGCCCGAAAAGATGAACGATCCGCAGGCGCACGCGGTCGAGGCGAACGGCGTGAACTGGCTCTACGAGCCGCGTGAGGGCGACGGCCCCCGCTTCACCACGACCTACCGCAAGGCGTACGTCGAGGTGTCGCTGGACGAGCGGTACGCGCACGACGTGGGCCCGCTCGTGGATCTCGCCGCCCCCGTGAAGAAGGCCGTCCCCCCGAGTCTGTGACCCGGCGGGCGTCCGTGCCCGTTCCGCCCGGGGTCCGGGTCCGTCCCACCGACCGGCACGGGACCGGACGGGACCGTCTCCCCGACCGGACCGGACCGCCTCCCGGACCGGACCGGACCGTCTCCCTGACCGGACGGGACCGTCCCCCTGACCTGACGGGACCGGACCGGGCCCGCGGGGGCCGGCCCGGTTCCGTCGGCGGGTCCTAGCGCAGGCCCGTGGAGCGGTTCAGCGCGGCCTGGATGAGCCGGTCGACGAGCTCCGGGTAGCCGACGCCGCTCTCCTGCCACATGCGCGGGTACATGGAGATGGGCGTGAAGCCCGGCATGGTGTTGATCTCGTTGATGACGAAGCCGCCGTCCTCCGTGAGGAAGAAGTCGGCGCGCACCAGGCCCTCGCAGGACACCGACTCGTAGGCGAGCACGGCCAGCCGCTGGATCTCGGCGGTGGCCTCGTCGCCGATCGGCGCGGGCACGATGCCGGAGGCCGAGTCGATGTACTTGGCCTCGAAGTCGTAGAAGTCGTGGTCCGTGACCGGCGGGATCTCGGCGGGCACGCTCGCGCGCGGACCGTCCTCGAACTCCAGGACGCCGCACTCGATCTCACGGCCGCGGACCAGCGCCTCGACGATGATCTTCGGGTCGAAGCGGCGGGCCTCCTCGATCGCCTCGTCGAGGCCGGAGAGGTCGTCGACCTTGGTGATGCCCACGGACGAGCCGCCGCGGGCCGGCTTCACGAAGAGCGGCCAGCCGTGGTCGGCGGCGAACTCCACGATCTTCTTCCGGGCGGCGGCCGGGTTCTGCTCCCACTCACGGGGGCGGACCACGACGTACGGGCCGACCGGCAGGCCGAAGGAGACGAAGACGCGCTTCATGTACTCCTTGTCCTGGCCGACGGCGGAGGCGAGGACGCCCGCGCCGACGTACGGGATGCCGGAGAGTTCCAGGAGGCCCTGGAGGGTGCCGTCCTCGCCGTAGGGGCCGTGCAGCATGGGGAAGACGACGTCGACCTCGCCGAGGGCCTGCGGCAGGGAGCCGGGCTCGCTCAGGACGACCTCGCGGCTGGCCGGGTCGACGGGCAGGATCACGCCGCCGGTCGCGGACTCGGCGAGCTCGGCGACGTCCGGCAGGGCGCGGTCGGCGATGGCCATCCGCTCGGGGGCGTCGGCGGTCAGCGCCCAGCGCCCCTCCCGGGTGATGCCGATCGGCAGCACGTCGTACTTGTCCCGGTCGATGGCGTTGAGGACGGCACCGGCGGTGACGACGGAGATGGCGTGCTCGGAGCTGCGTCCGCCGAAGACGACGGCGACGCGCGGCTTGCGGGGGCTCTGGGTGTTCTCGCTCATATCGCGATGAGGGTACCTTGCGGCGTCCGAACTGCTGAGCGCCCCGCGGGTGCCGCGCGCGTCCGGCTCAGCGGCGCGTCACCTGCGTTCCGCCTTCGCCGCGCGGGACATGAGCTCCTTGAGGGCGACGACCGGCGGTTTGCCCTCGTGGACGATCGAGACGACCGTCTCGGTGATGGGCATGTCGACGCCGTGCCGGCGGCCCAGATCGAGCACGGACTCGCAGGACTTGACGCCCTCGGCGGTCTGCTTGGTGGCCGCGATGGTCTCCTGGAGCGTCATGCCGCGGCCCAGGTTGGTGCCGAAGGTGTGGTTCCGGGAGAGCGGCGAGGAGCAGGTGGCGACCAGGTCGCCGAGGCCCGCGAGGCCGGAGAAGGTGAGCGGGTCGGCTCCCATGGCGAGGCCGAGCCGGGTGGTCTCGGCGAGGCCGCGGGTGATGAGGGTGGCCTTGGAGTTGTCGCCGAGGCCCATGCCGTCGGCGATGCCGACGGCGAGCCCGATGACGTTCTTGACCGCGCCGCCGAGTTCGCAGCCGACGACGTCGGTGTTGGTGTACGGGCGGAAGTACGGGGTCAGGCAGGCGGTCTGGAGGCGCTGGGCGACCGTCTCGTCGGCGCAGGCGACGACGGCGGCGGCGGGCTGCCGGGCGGCGATCTCCTTGGCCAGGTTCGGGCCGGTGAGGACGGCGACGCGCTCGGCGGGCACGTCGGCGACCTCCGAGATCACCTCGCTCATCCGCTTGGCCGTGCCGAGTTCGATGCCCTTCATCAGGGACACGAGCACGGTGCCGGGGGCCAGCTCGGGCGCCCAGGCGGCGAGGTTGGCGCGCAGCGTCTGGGAGGGCACCACGAGGACGGTGAAGTCGGCACCGTGGGCGGCCTCGGCCGGGTCGGCGGTGGCCGTGATGCCCTTGGGGAGTTCGATGCCGGGCAGGTAGTCCGGGTTGGCCCCGGTGCGGTTGATCGTCTCGGCGAGTTCGGCGCGGCGGCCCCACAGGCTCACCTCGCAGCCCGCGTCGGCGAGCACCATCGCGAAGGCGGTGCCCCAGGATCCGTTGCCGAAGACGGCTGCCTTGGTCACTTCTTGCCTTCCTCGGCGGCCTTGCGGCGCTGCTCCTGCCGGGCCTTGCGGTGGTCGTAGGGCTCGGCCGGGGCCTTCTCGCCCCGGACCTCCTCCAGGATCCGGGTGATGGCCGCCATGATCTCCTCGGTGGCCTCGCGCAGCACGTCGGGCGTCGGGTCCAGGCCGTGGAAGCGGGAGAGGTCGACCGGCGGACCGGCCTGGACGATCAGGGTCTTGCGCGGCCAGAGCCGGAACTTGTTCTCCTTGGCGTACGGCGGCATCGCGAGGTTGGCGCCCCACTGGGCGACCGGGATGACGGGGGCCTTGGTGAGCAGGGCGACGCGGGCGGCGCCGGTCTTGCCGGCCATCGGCCACATGTCGGGGTCCCGGGTGAGGGTGCCCTCGGGGTAGAAGGCCACGCACTCGCCGCGCTCGATGGCGTCGACGGCGGACCGGAAGGCGTCCAGGGCGTCGGTGGTCTCGCGGTAGACGGGGATCTGGCCGGTGTTGCGGAGCATGGTGCCGACGAAGCCGGTCTTGAAGAGGGCGGCCTTGGCGAGGAAGCGGGGGACGCGCCCGGTGTTGTACTGGTAGTGCGCGTAGGACAGCGGGTCCAGGTACGAGTTGTGGTTCACCGCGGTGATGAAGCCGCCTTCGGCCGGGATGTGCTCCGTTCCGCGCCAGTCCCGCTTGAACAGCATCACCAGCGGGGGTTTGGCGATGACCGCCGCCAGGCGGTACCAGAAGCCGATTCTGCGGCGGGACACTCGGACACCTTTCTCCGGACGGGTGCGCAGGGGGGTCAAGTGTCGCCTCCTGCTCCTGGCCTGTCGAGGACACCGTACGCCCCGGGGCTCGGGCGGATCGCGCGGGCGGGACAGAATGGGGCGCGATGACGAGCTACGCCGACGACACCGCGGCCGCGTACGTGGCCGACACCGCCTCCGACGACTGGTCCCTGGTCGTCCCCCTGAAGCCGCTGGCGCGCGCCAAGAGCAGGCTGGGCCCCGCGGTGGGCGGCCTGCTGCGGGGACGGTTGGCGCTCGCCTTCGCCGAGGACACCGTGGCCGCGGCGCTGGCCTGCCCGGGGGTGCGGGATGTGGCGGTCGTCACGGACGATCCGGCCGCCGCGGCGGCGCTGGCGGCCCTGGGGGCGCGGATCGTGCCGGACCTGCCGGACGCCGGCCTCAACGAGGCCCTCGCGCACGGGACCCGTGCGGTACGGGCGCTGCGCCCGCGGGCGCGGGTGGCGGCCCTGAACGCGGACCTTCCGGCGCTCCGGCCGGCCGAGCTGGCCCGGGTCCTCGGGGTGGCCGGACAATTTCCGCGGGCATTTCTCTCCGATGCCGCCGAAATAGGTACGACATTCCTCTCGGCGAACCCGGGAGTGGAATTGGAACCGGCATTCGGAGGGGCTTCACGGCGTCGGCATTTGTCCTCGGGGGCGGTGGAAATCCGGCTGACCGGAGTGGATTCCGTGCGCCGGGACGTGGACACCGGGGACGATCTGGCGGCCGCGGTGGCGCTGGGCGTGGGGCCGCGGACGGCCGCCCGGTGGGTGTCCGCGGCCGGATAGGCTGCCGGGCATGCAGGCGACCGCGTACACGTACGACTCCGAGACCCGCAGCGGCAGTGTGCTGCTCGACGACGGCACCCCGGTGGACTTCGGGTCCGAGGCCTTCGAGGCGGGCGGGCTGCGACTGCTGCGTCCGGGGCAGCGGGTGCGGATCGAGACGGAGGGCGAGGGTGCCGCCCTGCGGATCACGCTGGTGACGCTGCAGACCTTCTAGACGCGCCGCGGGCCGGGCTCCCCCAGGGGGGAGACCGGCCCGGCGTGTGCGCAGCTGCCGCCGTGGGACCTACTTCTTCGCGGCGGTCTTCTTCGCGGTGGTCTTGCGCGCCGTCGTCTTCTTGGCGGGCGCCTTCTTCGCGGTGGCCTTCTTCGCCGGCGCGGTCTTCTTGGCGACGGTCTTCTTGGCCGCGGCCGGGGTGGTCTTCTTGGCGGGGGTCGCCTTCTTGGCGGTGGCCGTGGTCTTCTTCGCGGCGGTGGCCTTCTTGGCGGGCGCCGTGGTCTTCTTCGCGGCGGCGGTGGTCTTCTTCGCGGCCGTCGTCTTCTTCGCCGGGGTCGCCTTCTTGGCGGCGGCCTTCTTGGCGGTGGTGGCCTTCTTCGCGGCGGCCTTCTTGACGGTCGCCGAGGCGGCACCGCCGGTGAGGCTGCCCTTCGGGGCCTTCTTGACGGAGACCTCGCCTCCCTTGGGGAGCTTCTTCGAGCCGCTGACCAGGTCCTTGAAGCCCTGACCCGCACGGAAGCGCGGAACGGAGGTCTTCTTGACCCGCACGCGCTCACCCGTCTGCGGGTTGCGGGCGTAGCGGGCGGGACGGTCGACCTTCTCGAACGACCCGAAACCGGTGACCGAGACCCGGTCCCCGCCGACCACGGCGCGCACGATGGCGTCGAGCACGTGGTCGACGGCGTCGGCGGCCTGCTGGCGGCCACCCATCTTGTCGGCAATCGCTTCTACGAGCTGCGCCTTGTTCACGTCTTCCCCTTCGGAGACATTGCCGGAACGAAAGTGTTCAAGCTTTTTCGCACGTTAGGCATGTATATACCGCAAATCAAACACGAAACGGGCTAATCACCCTAGTGCCGCAACGCGGAAGTGCCGTTGCGGAGTTCCTGGCGTCAGTCGTCTTCAGGGAATCGGCCCTCGTCGAGGTCCTTCATCAACCGGTCCAGACGCGTTGCCGCGTCCGAGAGATCGTGCTTCGCCGCGGCCGTCACGACCAGCAGCTTCCGGGACAGCGCCATCCTTACGCCCTCCGGGACTTGCAGTTCGCGCACCCTTCTGTGCGCTTCCTTCAATCGGGCGGCGACTGCCTCGTAGAGCTCGAGTTGGCTGTCGCGTTCCATGCACAGATTGTGCCATCTAGGGCGAGTTGTCGCCCGACGGGGTCTCAACAAGCGACTGCGCCCCCCACCGGACGGTGGGGGGCGCAGTCCTGGAAAAGCGCTGCTCAGGCCGTAATTGTACGGGGCTTGAAGGCCGGTCGACCGGCCTCGTAGGCGGCGATGTCCGCTTCGTTCTGAAGGGTGAGGCTGATGTCGTCCAGCCCGTTCAGGAGCCGCCAGCGGGCGTTCTCGTCCAGCTCGAAGTCGGCGTCGATCCCGGGGGCGAGGACCTTGCGGGTCTCCAGGTCGACGGTGACCTCGGCGGTCGGGTCGGCCTCGGTCAGCTCCCACAGCGCGTCGACGGTCTCCTGCGGGAGGACGACGGTCAGCAGGCCGTTCTTCAGCGAGTTGCCGCGGAAGATGTCGGCGAAGCGGGAGGAGATCACGGTCTTGAAGCCGTAGTTCTGCAGGGCCCAGACGGCGTGCTCACGCGAGGAGCCGGTGCCGAAGTCGGGGCCGGCGACCAGGACGGTGGCGCCCTGCCGCTCGGGGCGGTTGAGGACGAACTGCTCGTCCTTGCGCCAGGCCTCGAACAGGCCGTCCTCGAAGCCGTCGCGGGTGACCTTCTTGAGCCAGTGCGCGGGGATGATCTGGTCGGTGTCGACGTTGCTGCGGCGCAGCGGAACGGCGCGGCCGGTGTGGGTGGTGAAAGCTTCCATGGTTCCTCAGACCCCCGCGGTGGTGGCGACGTCGGACAGATCGGCCGGGGAGGCCAGGTGGCCCAGGACGGCGGTGGCGGCGGCGACCTGGGGAGAGACCAGGTGGGTGCGGCCGCCCTTGCCCTGCCGGCCCTCGAAGTTGCGGTTGGAGGTGGACGCGGAACGCTCACCGGGAGCCAGCTGGTCGGGGTTCATGCCCAGACACATCGAGCAGCCCGCGTGCCGCCATTCGGCGCCGGCCTCCTTGAAGACCTTGTCCAGGCCCTCCTCGACGGCCTGCAGGGCGACCCGGACCGAGCCGGGGACGACCAGCATGCGGACGCCGTCGGCGACCTTGCGGCCCTCCAGCAGGGAGGCGGCGTTGCGCAGGTCCTCGATGCGGCCGTTGGTGCAGGAGCCTACGAAGACGGTGTCGACCCGGATGTCGCGCAGCGGCTGGCCGGCGGTCAACCCCATGTACTCCAGGGCCTTTTCGGCGGCCAGGCGCTCCGAAGCGTCTTCGTACGAAGCCGGGTCGGGGACGTTCGCCGAAAGCGGGGCGCCCTGGCCGGGGTTGGTGCCCCAGGTCACGAACGGGGCCAGCTCGGCGGCCTCGATGACGACCTCGGCGTCGAAGACCGCGTCCTCGTCCGACTTCAGCGTCTCCCAGTACGCGACGGCGGCGTCCCAGTCCTCGCCCTTGGGGGCGTGGGCACGGCCCTCCAGGTAGTCGTAGGTGGTCCGGTCGGGGGCGATCATGCCCGCACGGGCGCCGGCCTCGATGGACATGTTGCAGATGGTCATCCGGGCCTCCATCGAGAGCTTCTCGATGGCGGATCCGCGGTACTCCAGGACGTAGCCCTGGCCGCCGCCGGTGCCGATCCGGGCGATGATCGCCAGGATCAGGTCCTTGGCCGTG
This sequence comes from Streptomyces sp. NPDC048018, assembly GCF_043202995.1. NCBI lineage: Bacteria > Bacillati > Actinomycetota > Actinomycetes > Kitasatosporales > Streptomycetaceae > Streptomyces > Streptomyces sp. NPDC048018. The sequence continues at coordinate 430,791 of NZ_JBIDBK010000006.1, read as the reverse complement.
ACGTCCTCGGGCAGCTCGCCGTTCACCGTGATGGCCATGGTCTTCGGGCGGGCCATGGGCAGCGTCTGGGTGGCCAGGACGTGCTCGACCTGGCTGGTGCCGATGCCGAAGGCCAGACCGCCGAAGGCGCCGTGCGTGGAGGTGTGCGAGTCGCCGCAGACCACCGTCATGCCCGGCTGGGTCAGGCCCAGCTGCGGTCCCACGACGTGGACGACACCCTGCTCGACGTCGCCCAGCGGGTGCAGGCGGACGCCGAACTCTGCGCAGTTCTTGCGCAGGGTCTCCAACTGGGCACGGGAGACCGGGTCGGCGATCGGCTTGTCGATGTCGAGGGTCGGGGTGTTGTGGTCCTCGGTGGCGATGGTGAGGTCGAGGCGCCGCACCTGCCGGCCGTTCTGCCGGAGACCGTCGAAGGCCTGGGGGCTGGTCACCTCGTGCAGCAGGTGCAGATCGATGAAGAGGAGGTCGGGCTCGCCTTCGGCGCGCCGGACGACATGGTCGTCCCAGACCTTCTCCGCGAGTGTCCTACCCATCGCTTTCCCTCCGGCCGGCGGCTGCGCCGGCACCACTAGAGACCCGTTTGGCGGGCCGTTGTGCGGCCGCCCCACCAGAGTGACAAGTTCCTCGGAAAATTGAACTTGCGTTTCACAGAGTGAGACGCGAATATCGTTGCATGGACAACTCTAGCGGCGTAGGCGTTCTCGACAAGGCAGCCCTTGTCCTGAGCGCCCTGGAGTCCGGTCCGGCCACCCTCGCAGGTCTGGTCGCGGCGACGGGACTCGCACGACCCACGGCACACCGACTCGCCGTGGCTTTGGAACACCACCGGATGGTGGCCCGCGACATGCAGGGCCGGTTCATCCTCGGACCGCGGCTCGCGGAGCTCGCGGCCGCGGCCGGCGAGGACCGCCTGCTCGCGACCGCCGGGCCGGTGCTGACGCACCTGCGCGACGTGACGGGCGAGAGCGCCCAGCTGTACCGGCGCCAGGGCGACATGCGGATCTGCGTGGCGGCGGCCGAGCGCCTGTCCGGACTGCGGGACACCGTTCCGGTCGGCTCCACGCTGACCATGAAGGCCGGCTCCTCCGCGCAGATCCTCATGGCCTGGGAGGAGCCCGAGCGGCTGCACCGCGGCCTGCAGGGCGCCCGCTTCACGGCGACGGCCCTGTCGGGCGTACGGCGCCGCGGCTGGGCCCAGTCGATCGGCGAGCGCGAGCCGGGCGTCGCGTCCGTCTCCGCGCCCGTACGCGGCCCCTCGAACCGCGTGGTGGCCGCCGTGTCGGTCTCGGGCCCGATCGAGCGCCTGACCCGCCACCCGGGCCGGATGCACGCCCAGGCGGTCATCGACGCGGCCGCGCGCCTGTCCGAGGCCCTCCGCCGCAACGGCTGACCCGACCCGCTCCCTCTTCCTCCGCACAACCCGTCCGATCCCGGCCCACCGCTCCAACGCCGCAGCGGTGGGCCGGAGTTGTGCGGACCGTGCCGCCGCGCCGGAAACGGCGAAGAAGCCCTCCCCCGAAGGGAAGGGCTTCTTCGTCTGGTACCCCCGACCGGATTCGAACCGGCGCTACCGCCTTGAGAGGGCGGCGTGCTAGGCCGCTACACAACGGGGGCAAGATCTCAAAAGATCCGCTGGCCTACCTGGACTCGAACCAAGACTAACTGAACCAGAATCAGTCGTGCTGCCAATTACACCATAGGCCACTGGTGGCTTAGACCAGTTGGTACCCCCGACCGGATTCGAACCGGCGCTACCGCCTTGAGAGGGCGGCGTGCTAGGCCGCTACACAACGGGGGCCCTAGCGATCCTGCATCGGGTTCACCGGGAGCTACCCAAGTGATCCCGCGGGAAGGATCTGTACCCCCGACCGGATTCGAACCGGCGCTACCGCCTTGAGAGGGCGGCGTGCTAGGCCGCTACACAACGGGGGCTTTGTGGATGCCATCCACGGTTTTGCAGATGAGCTCTGCGAGCTGGCCTACCTGGACTCGAACCAAGACTAACTGAACCAGAATCAGTCGTGCTGCCAATTACACCATAGGCCACCGGAACGTGATCACTTCGAGAAGGGATCCTGCTCGGCTTGCGCTTCCGGGGCTTTCCGGCCTTTCGGCCCGTTCCCCTCGGCGCAGGAAGAACATTACCCGAAGGTGGACGGTGCTCCAAAACGCGTATCCGCACGCAGCAGCCCGGGCAGCTGGAGGAGGTCGGTGATCCGGGTCAGCTCGGGCCTTCCGCCGGTCCCCGCGCGGTCCAGCCAGATCCCCCGCAGGCCCGCCTCCACCGCGCCCCGGGCGTCGATGTCCGGCTGGTCCCCCACGTACGCCACCTGGTGGGGACGCAGGTCAAGGGCGGCGCAGGCGGCGTGGAAGGCCTCCGGGGCCGGCTTGGCCACCCCGAGCTCGGCGGCGCACAGCACGGCCTCGAAGCGGTCCCGCAGGCCCAGGGTGCGGAGCTTGTGCTCCTGGTTGTGGATGCTGGAGTTGGACAGCACGCCGTGACGGTAGTCACGGGCCAGCAGGTCGAGGACGGGCACGGTGTCGGGAAACAGCTCCCAGGCGGCCTCGTAGTGGACCACGTAGCGGTCGAACCAGTCGTCGGCCTCCGCGGCGGTGAGCTCCGGCCGCCCGAGGAAGTCCCGCACCCGGCCGCGCCGCTGGTTCCGGAAGTCCCCGCCCTCGGTCTCGTAGCGGCGCCAGTGCAGCTCCGTGAGCTCCTTCCAGCGCCGCAGGGCCTCGTCGACGGAGCCGTACGCGCCGAGCAGCCCCTCGGCCGCGAGATGGGCCCGCATCCCGGCCCGGTCGGCGCTCGCGTAGTCGAAGATCGTGTCGTCGATGTCCCAGAGCACCGCGCGGATGGTCATGCAGACGACGGTACCCCCGTCCCGGGGTGCGGGACGGGGGTACCGGTGTGTACGGCGCGGATCAGGCGGCGAGCTTCGCCAGGGCCGCGTCGATGCGGGCGAGGGTCCTGTCCCGGCCCAGGATCTGGAGGGACTCGAAGAGCGGCAGGCCGACCGTGCGGCCGGTGACGGCGACCCGGACCGGGGCCTGGGCCTTGCCGAGCTTGAGGCCGTGGGCCTCGCCGGCGGCCAGGACCGCGTTCTTCAGGGACTCCGGGTCGTTCCAGTCGGCGGCCACGAGCTTCTCGCGGGCCGTGGCGAGGAGCGCGGCCGGCTCGCCCTTCATCGCCTTGTCCCACGAGGGCTGGTCGAGGACCGGCTCCTTCAGGAAGAGGAAGTCGACGTTGGCCGTGATGTCCGACAGGACGGTCAGGCGGGTCTGGGCGTAGGGGGCGATGGCCTCCCAGGCGGCCCGGTCGAAGTCCTCCGGGGCCCAGTTCGCGTGCGGGGCGTTCAGCCAGGGCTCGCAGGCCGCGGTGAAGTCCTTCACGTCCAGCATGCGGATGTGGTCCGCGTTGATGGACTCGGCCTTCTTGAGGTCGAAGCGGGCCGGGTTGGCGTTGACGTCCGCGATGTCGAACTTCTCGACCATCTCCGGGATGGTGAAGAGGTCCTGGTCGGCCGAGAAGGACCAGCCGAGGAGGGAGAGGTAGTTGAGCAGGCCCTCGGGCAGGAAGCCGCGCTCCCGGTAGAGGTTGAGGGACGCCTGCGGGTCGCGCTTGGAGAGCTTCTTGTTGCCCTCGCCCATGACGTACGGCAGGTGACCGAAGGCCGGGATCTCCTTGGCGACGCCGAGCTCGATCAGCGCCTTGTAGAGCGCGATCTGCCGCGGGGTGGAGGAGAGCAGGTCCTCGCCGCGCAGAACGTGGGTGATCTCCATCAGGGCGTCGTCGACCGGGTTGACCAGGGTGTACAGCGGGGCGCCGTTGGCGCGCACGATGCCGTAGTCCGGGACGTTGTCCGGGGTGAAGGTGAGCTCGCCGCGGACGAGGTCGGTGAAGGTGATCGGCTCGTCGGGCATGCGGAAGCGGACGATCGCCTCGCGGCCCTCGGCCCGGTAGACCTCGACCTGCCCGGCGGTGAGCTCGCGGCAGTGGCCGTCGTAGCCGGAGGGACGGCCGGCGGCGCGGGCGGCCTCGCGGCGCTCGTCGAGCTCGGTGGCGGTGCAGTAGCAGTGGTACGCGTATCCGCCGGCGAGCAGCTTGTCGGCGACGTCCCGGTAGATGTCCATCCGCTGGGACTGCCGGTAGGGCGCGTGCGGGCCGCCGGTCTCGGGGCCCTCGTCCCAGTCGAGACCGAGCCAGCGCAGCGAGTCGAGCAGCTGGTCGTACGACTCCTCGGAGTCGCGCGCCGCGTCGGTGTCCTCGATGCGGAAGACCATGGTGCCCTGGTTGTGCCGGGCGAAGGCCCAGTTGAAGAGAGCGGTGCGGACCAGGCCCACGTGGGGGTTGCCGGTCGGGGAGGGACAGAAACGTACGCGGACGTTCGCGTTAGCCACGCTTGATCACCCTGTTGGTGAGAGTGCCGATGCCTTCGATGGTGACGGCGACCTCGTCGCCGACGTTGAGGGGGCCGACCCCGGCGGGGGTGCCGGTGAGGACGACGTCGCCGGGGAGCAGCGTCATGGCCTCGGAGATGTGGACGATCAGGTCCTCGACGGAGCGGACCATGTCGCTCGTACGACCGAGCTGGCGCTGCTGTCCGTTGACCGTGGCCTGGATGGTCAGGTCGCTCGGGTCGAGGTCGGTCTCCACCCAGGGGCCCAGCGGGCAGGAGGTGTCGAAGCCCTTGGCGCGGGCCCACTGGGCCTCGCGCTTCTGGACGTCGCGGGCGGTGACGTCGTTGGCACAGGTGTAGCCGAAGACGACGTCCTTGACGCGCTCGCGCGGAACCTCGCGGCACATGCGGCCGATGACCACGGCCAGTTCGGCCTCGTGGTGCAGCTCGTGGGAGAAGGAGGGGTACTCGATGGCGTCGCCGGAGCCGATGACCGAGGTCGTGGGCTTGAAGAAGGTGACGGGGACCTCGGGGACCTCGTTGCCGAGCTCCCTGGCGTGTTCCGCGTAGTTGCGGGTGACGGCCACGACCTTGTTGGGGAGCACCGGCGGCAGCAGCCGGACCTTGCTCAGCGGGACCTTCGTGCCGCTGAGCTCGAAGTCGGTGTACGGGATGCCCTTGATGATGTCGAGGACCAGGCCGCCGGACTCGACGGTTCCCTCGCCCTCGACGGCGCCGAAGGCGACATTGCCGTCGATGGAGAATCTGGCGATGCGCACGAGTGCTGTCGCCCCTCACTTGCTACTGGCTGGAGTCTGACGCTCCAGGCTAACGCGGCAGGGGGCGGCGGACCGGCGGATATACCGGCACCGGGCGGGCCGGACGGGCGGATGTACCGGCACCGGGCGGGCCGGACGGGCGCCGTCCGGGTCAGCGGGTCGCCGAGGCGAAGGGCTGCGGCTGGTAGGGGGCCGGGGGCTGCATGAGGATCGTGCGACGCGGGTTGGCCGTGGTGCCCGGGAGTTCGGCGGCGTACTCGGGCAGGGCTCCCCGGTCCAGCTGCGCGGCGTCCGCGAGGTGGACGAGGGTGGAGCGCCGGGGGTTGGCCGTGGTGCGTGCGGGCGTCGTCTTCATCGCGGTGTCGGACCCTTTTTGTCTGCGGTGGGGGCGCCCACGCGGCCGCGCAGGCGGAGCACCCCATCTTGTCAAAGCGTCAGGCTAAACATGCAATCCCCTTCGATTGCCTGCCCGATCCAACGAACTACGTGTGAGTTTGCTCACCACGCGGGGCACAATCCGGGCATTACGTACCGGCACGAGAGGTTACCGAAACGGACATTCCGCTATTGAATGCGCCATTCCGCTCCTGATCATGGCGACTGGGACACCCCTCTCCCCCTGCCGTTCCGCACGGAAAAGACCGTTTTCTCCACGATCATCTTCTACATGGGGTGACACGCCGGGCACACGTTGTCATCCCCTTCGCGACGCGCCCCACGGCTCTTGTTGGAGATCCGGCACTGTGCTGGAATTCCACGCACCGTCGCGGGTTTGAGGCCGACGCGCAAGGGGCGCAACGCAGCGCCGGCCGAGTGACGGGAGACAGGGGGATCCGCGCCGGTCACCGACGACCACCACTGGGGTGCACCTGCGCCCCGAGACGCCGACACCGTCCTCTCCGTTCATCCGGAAGGACGCCTGGTCCAGAGGTTGCGACGCTAGTGCAGGGACGTTTCAAGAGGGATGGCACGGGCTCTTCCCAGGCCCGCAAGGGCCGAGGGGAAGCTCCGGCGGAGCAGGAGCCGCGTGCCGGGACCCATCACGGTTCCCCGGCCTCGCACCCCCAGAAGAACGGGAAGGGCGACGGCGGCGACGCCACGCGCGGAACCGCGGCCGACGCCGCGGCCGAGCAGGCCGCGCTGCCCGCGCTCAAGACCGAGAACCAGGTCGGGCCCCGAATAGCGCTGCGCAACTGGCGCATCTCCACCCGCCTGGTCGCCCTGCTGACCCTCCCCGTGGTCGCGGCGACCAGCCTCGGTGGCATCCGTATCAGCGAGTCCTTGCAGGACATGGAGCAGCTGGACAACATGCAGCTGCTCACCAAGCTGACCAAGGAGGCCACCAACTTCGCGGAGGCGCTCCAGGAGGAGCGCGACCTCTCCGCCGGTCCGCTCGCCAACGGCAACTCCCCCGGGGACTACCAGGTCTCCAACCCGCGCAAGAAGGCCGACCGCGCGTACCGGGCCTTCCTCGACGCGACCAACGACATCCCGACCGTCGAGGACGACGAGTCGCTGCGCAGCATCCGGCAGAACGTCAGCCAGATCGCCTCGCAGGTCAGCCAGCTGGGCGCGATCCGCACCAAGGCCTACGAGAAGGACGTCGCCCACTCGGTGACGGTCGAGGCCTACAGCCGCCTGATCCGCTCCCTGCTCAGCCTGTCCCAGGACATGGCGCAGGCCACCAGCAACCCGGAGATGATCAAGCGGACCCGTGCGCTCGCCGCGTTCTCGTCCGCCAAGGAGTACGCCTCCATCCAGCAGGCGATCATCGCCGCCGCGCTGCCCCCGAACGACAGCCGTCCGGCCAGCCTGCAGCTCGGTGACCGCCTCTACGGTGACGCCGCGCAGAACAGTGAGACCGACGAGTTCAAGTCCTTCCGGGCGATCTACGAGTCGACCGGCGGCGACGCCGAGGAGCTCACCGCCTCGCTGACCAACGGCAACCCGTCCATCGAGGCGGCCGACAACTACGCCGAGCGGATGCTGAAGTCCGACCGCGGCCTGCCGGACGTCAAGCGCGGTCACCTGAACTTCACCGACGAGTACGGCACCAAGATGCGTGCCATGAAGACCATCGAGGCCACGCTGCTGGGCGAGATGGAGACCAAGGCCCGTGAGCTGCGCCAGGAGTCGCAGCGCGACGCCATCATCAACGGTGCCCTGATCCTCCTCGTCCTCGGCGTCTCCCTCGTCGGCGCCTTCGTCGTGGCCCGGTCCATGATCCGCTCGCTGCGCCGGCTCCAGGACACCGCGACCAAGGTCGCCCAGGAACGTCTGCCCGAGCTCGTCAAGCAGCTCTCCGAGACCGACCCGCAGGACGTCGACACCTCCGTCGAGTCCGTCGGTGTGCACTCCCGGGACGAGATCGGCCAGGTGGCCGCGGCCTTCGACGACGTGCACCGCGAGGCCGTCCGCCTCGCCGCCGAGCAGGCCCTCCTCCGGGGCAACGTCAACGCGATGTTCACCAACCTCTCGCGCCGCTCCCAGGGTCTTATCCAGCGCCAGCTCTCGCTCATCTCCGAGCTGGAGTCCCGCGAGGCCGACCCGGACCAGCTGTCCTCGCTCTTCAAGCTCGACCACCTCGCGACCCGCATGCGCCGTAACGGTGAGAACCTCCTCGTTCTCGCCGGCGAAGAGCCCGGCCGCCGCTGGACCCGCCCGGTCCCGCTGGTCGACGTCCTGCGCGCCGCCGCCTCCGAGGTGGAGCAGTACGAGCGCATCGAGCTGGCCGCCGTCCCCGCGACGGACGTCGCCGGCCGCGTCGTCAACGACCTCGTGCACCTGCTCGCCGAGCTCCTCGAGAACGCCACCTCGTTCTCCTCGCCGCAGACCAAGGTCCGCGTCACCGGTCACGCCCTGCCCGACGGCCGCGTGCTGGTCGAGATCCACGACACCGGCATCGGCCTCTCCCCCGAGGACCTCGCCGCGATCAACGAGCGGCTCGCCTCGCCGCCCACCGTGGACGTCTCGGTCTCCCGCCGCATGGGTCTGTTCGTGGTCGGCCGCCTGTCCCTGCGACACGGCATCCGGATCCAGCTGCGCCCGTCCGACTCGGGCGGCACCACCGCGCTCGTCATGCTCCCGGTCGACGTCGCCCACGGCGGCAAGAAGCCCGCGCCGAAGCCCGGTGCGGGCGGCCAGGGTGCCGTGCCGCAGGGCGCCGGCGCCCCGGGCGGCCTGCTCACCGGTGGCCCCGGCGCGGCCGGCGGCCCCGGAGCCCCCGGCGGACGTCCGGGCGGTGCCCCGTCCGCGCCCGGCGGCCGGCTCGGTGCCGCCGCGACCCGCGGCGCGCTGCCCGGCCGGGACGGCGCCCAGCGCCCGAACGGCCCGCAGGGCCAGGGCGGTGGCCAGAACGGCCCCAACCTGTTCCAGGAGCGCCCGCAGACTCCCGCGCCCGCCCAGGCGCAGAACCAGAACCAGAACCCGCAGACCGCTCAGCTCCCGCCCGTACCGCAGGACCCCCAGCGGCCCGGCCCGGGTGCGCCCGGCGGCTTCGTCGGCGGCGCGCAGAGCGCGATCCCGTCGCGTACGGACGTCTGGGGCGGCGGCCGGCCCCCGTCGCAGCCCCAGCAGGGCGACTACCCGCGCGCCGAGCTCCCCGGCGGCAGCAGCCAGCAGCAGCGTCCGCAGGCCGCGAGCTGGGGCAACGAGCAGGCGCAGCCGGTCCGCCGGCCGCAGCAGGACATGTCGCCGCTGGACGCGCCGCGGGGTCACGAGGAGCCGGAGAACACGGGCCGTTACGCGCAGCCCGACGGTCCCGGTTCCACGGGCCAGTTCCCGCGCCCGGACTTCGGTGCGCCGCAGCAGGCCCCGCAGGGCTACCAGGGCGGCGCCCAGGACCCGGCGTCCACCGCGCAGTTCCCGCGGCCCGACTTCGGTGCTCCGCAGCAGGCGCCCCAGCATGCCCCGCAGCAGCCGTACGGCCAGCAGCCCTACGTCCCGCAGGCGCAGGCCCCGCAGTCCCCGGCCCCGCGCCAGCGCACGGCGAACCAGCAGCCGCAGCAGCCGCAGCAGCCGCAGCTCCAGCAGCCGCGTCAGCCGGAGGCACTGCCGGCGGCGGGCGCAGGTGACGGGCGTACCCCGCTGTACGACACGCTGGAGACCAACTGGTTCCGCCAGGAGCAGGGCCAGGCGCCCGCTCAGGCCCCGCAGCAGGGACACGCCCCCCAGGCGCCGGCCCAGGGTGCCCCGGACGCCGAGCGCACGATGCAGAGCCCCGCGGTTCCGCAGCGCCCCGGCACCTCGGCCCCGCAGCGCCCGGGGACCTCCGCCCCGCAGCGGCCCGGGACGACTGCCCCGCAGCAGCCCGACGCCGGCCGGCAGAACGGCGGGGCCGCCTGGCGGCCCTCGCCCAACGACGAGCTGGTGCGCCAGGCCGAGCGGGTGCGCAAGCCCGCGGCCGGCGGCGTGACCACCTCAGGGCTTCCGCGGCGCGTGCCGCGGGCCAACCTCGTGCCCGGGACCGCCCAGGAGCAGGCCAACACGGCCGGCCCCCAGGTGTCCCGCGCACCCGACGACGTCCGCGGCCGACTCACCAATCTGCGTCGCGGTATCCAGCAGGGCCGTCAGGCGGGCAACTCCACCACGGGTTCCTTCCATGTCGGTCCGACCCAGCAGCAGGAGCGTTAGTTGAGCGCGATGAGCCAGGCGGCGCAGAATCTGAACTGGTTGATCACCAACTTCGTGGACAACACCCCCGGGGTGTCCCACACGGTCGTGGTCTCCGCCGACGGACTGCTCCTTGCCATGTCCGAAGGGTTCCCCCGCGACCGCGCCGACCAGCTGGCGGCGGTCGCGTCCGGACTGACCTCGCTGACCGCGGGGGCGTCCCGGATCTTCGAGGGCGGACCCGTCGCCCAGACCGTCGTGGAGATGGAGCGCGGCTTCCTCTTCCTGATGTCCGTCTCGGACGGCTCCTCGCTGGCCGTGCTCGCCCACCCGGAGTGCGACATCGGCCTCGTGGGCTACGAGATGGCGCTCCTCGTGGACCGGGCGGGCAGCGTGCTCACCCCGGACCTGCGGGCCGAGCTCCAGGGCAGCCTGCTCCACTAGCTCCACCCCGACTCGTATCCGTCCGTACCCGAACCGACACGCACGGGTCGGTGCGCCCCTCCGCATCGACCCGGACCGTTCACCGTCCGGCCGCCCCATCCGGCCCCCCACCGGCCCCATCAGACGGCAGAAGTCTCTGCTGTCACGCCCGGAGGATTCATGACCCCGCCCCCCGCCTCTCACGATCCGTACGGCTCGTCCATAGACGACGGCTACGGAGCTGAGGGCGACCAGCCGCTGGTACGTCCCTATGCGATGACCGGCGGCCGGACCCGGCCGCGCTACCAGCTCGCCATCGAGGCGCTGGTCAGCACCACGGCCGACCCGGCGCACCTGGCCACCCTGCTCCCCGAGCACCAGCGGATCTGCCACCTGTGCCGTGAGGTGAAGTCGGTGGCCGAGGTCTCGGCGCTGCTGTCGATGCCGCTCGGTGTGGCCCGCATCCTCGTGGCCGACCTGGCCGAGGCGGGCATGGTGGCCATCCACCAGCCGGGTAACGGAGAGGCCGGCGGCACGCCGGACGTGACACTGCTCGAAAGGGTGCTCAGTGGACTTCGCAAGCTCTAGCGGCGGCTCCGCTCCTGTGGGCCGCTCCACCACCAGCGCGAAGATCGTGGTGGCGGGCGGTTTCGGCGTGGGCAAGACCACGTTCGTGGGTGCGGTCTCCGAGATCAATCCGCTGCGTACCGAGGCCGTGATGACGGCGGCCTCGGCGGGCATCGACGATCTGACGCACACCGGAGGCAAGACGACCACCACGGTCGCGATGGACTTCGGCCGCATCACCCTGGACCAGGACCTGATCCTGTACCTCTTCGGTACGCCCGGTCAGGACCGCTTCTGGTTCATGTGGGACGACCTGGTCCGCGGTGCCATCGGCGCCGTCGTGCTGGTCGACACCCGGCGTCTCGCCGACTGCTTCCCGGCCGTCGACTACTTCGAGAACTCGGGCCTCCCCTTCGTCATCGCCCTGAACGGTTTCGACGGCGCTCAGCCGTACGCGCCGGACGAGGTGCGCGAGGCGCTCCAGATCGGGCCCGACACCCCGATCATCACGACCGACGCGCGCCATCGCGCGGACGCCAAGAGCGCGCTCATCACCCTCGTCGAGCACGCCCTCATGGCGCGTCTGAAGTAGTACACAACAACGAGAAGTTGATATACGGCAGTTGTCGTAGAGATTGTGGGGGCGGTCTGTGTCCTTCGACACGACCGCCTCCGCGTTCATAACATTTCGACAGAGAATTGGGGCGCCTCGGACACCCGATGCATCCGATCGGTGCCACTGTGCTCACATGAGCCCCGCCTTTTGGCGGGGCTCGCTCTTTATGCCCGTTTTATCTGTGGCGTGAGGCCCAGAAACCGGCTGCTTCGCACTGTTTGGAAGGGACCCCCTTCACGTGCTGGAATTCATGAACTCCCGAGTAGTACGGCCCTGAACGAAACACCCGGCACGACGTAGGTGCCGACGCCGAGAGGTTGTTGGTCGAGTGAGGCGCAGCAAGGAAAGCTCCGCGGAGCAGCAGACGCGGGGCAACTTCACGCCGCCGTCGCGTGCGGTGTTCCCGCCCGCGGACGAGCCCGTGACGTCGCCGGCCCCGGTGCGTAAGGGCAGCGCCAGCAAGCTGTCGCCGCGCAACTGGCGCGTGCCCACCCGACTGAACGCCATCCTCCTCATACCCGTGCTCGTCGGTCTGGTCATGGGCGGCTTCCAGGTGAAGGCCGCCATCGACACCTGGCAGGAGGCGCAGGACGCCGAGAAGACGGCGCTCATCGTGCGCGCCGCCTCGGACTACAGCCAGGCACTGCTCAACGAGCGTGACCTCACCGCCGCTCCCCTCCTCAAGGCCAAGACCCCCGCGGACCGCGAGAGCGACGAGGTCACCCAGGCCTACGCCGCCACCGACGCCGCCAAGGTCAAGTTCGACGAGGCCGCCAGGAACATGCCGAGCGGGGAGGGCCTCGAGCGCCGCCTCGGCCTCTTCCGCAACGCCGAGCCGAAGCTGACGGCGCTGCGCAAGGTCGCCTACACCCGCTCCCTCGACCCGGCGAACACCCAGCTCGGGTACACCGAGGTCCAGCACTACCTGATGGAGTTCTCCAACGAGCTCGGTCTGGGCACCGGCAACATCACCAGCTACGGCCGCACCGTCTACGCGATCCAGCTCGCGAAGGCCGCCGAGTCCCTGCAGCGGTCGATCGGCACCCAGCTGCTGATCCGCCCCAGCAAGAAGGACGACGTCTTCGCGCAGCAGTCGGTTGCGTTCAACTCGTACAACTACCTCGAGCAGATCGCCCTCGGCGAGTACCAGTCGGGTGGTACGCAGGCCGACGTGGAGCGGCTCCAGGAGGTCATGGCCGGCAAGGCCGCCGAGGGCTCCAAGAAGATGGCGGCCCTGGGCATCGAGCTGCCCAAGGGCAGCGGCAAGGACTCCTCGGTCTACGCCGGCGTCGCGCAGGCCATCGGCTCCGCCAAGGACGCCGAGGCGATCGCCGACCTGAAGAAGCAGGGCATCACCGCCGACACCTGGAGCGCGGTCGCCACCGCCAAGTTCGACGGCTACACCGAGGTCGAGAAGGAGCTCGTCGACAAGGCCGTGACCGAGGCCGCCGACATCTCCGACGAGGCCAAGACGGACGCCTGGGTCATCGGCGGCGTCGTCGTCGTCGCCCTGCTCGCCGCCTTCATCCTGGCCGGGATGATGGCCCGCCAGATGAGCCGCTCGATGCGCGAGCTGCGCAACGCCGCCTTCGGCATCGCCGAGCAGCGCCTGCCGATGCTCGTCGACCAGCTGTCCCGTACCGAGCCCGGCCGGGTCGACACCCGCGTCCAGCCCATCCCGATCGACTCCCAGGACGAGATCGGCGAGGTCGCCCGCGCCTTCGACCAGGTGCACCGCGAGGCCGTCCGGCTCGCCGCCGAGCAGGCCATGCTCCGGGGCAACGTCAACGCGATCTTCACGAACCTCTCGCGCCGCAACCAGTCGCTGATCGAGGGCCAGCTGACCCTCATCACCGACCTGGAGAACAACGAGGCCGACCCGGACCAGCTGGAGAACCTCTTCCGCCTGGACCACCTGGCCACCCGCATGCGCCGCAACGGCGAGAACCTCCTCGTCCTCGCCGGCGAGGAGCCGGGCCGCCGCTGGGACCAGCCGGTCCCGCTGGTCGACGTCATGCGCGCCGCCGCCTCCGAGGTGGAGCAGTACGAGCGCATCGACATCGCCGGCGTCCCCGAGGCCGAGATCCACGGCCAGGCCGTGACCGACCTCGTGCACCTGCTCGCCGAGCTCCTGGAGAACGCCACCACGTTCTCCTCCCCGCAGACCAAGGTCCGCGTCACCGCGACCCGTCTCCCCGACGGCCGCGTGATGGTCGAGATCCACGACAAGGGCATCGGCCTCACCGCCGAGGACTTCGCGGACATCAACCACAAGCTGGCCAACCCGCCGACCGTGGACGCCGCCGTCTCGCAGCGCATGGGCCTCTTCGTGGTCGGGCGCCTCTCCGACCGGCACGGCATCCGCGTCCAGCTGCGCCCCTCGGGCGAGCAGGCCGGAACCACCTCGCTGGTCATGCTGCCGGACGCGATCACGCACGGCGGTGGCGGCGAGCAGCCGCTGCACGACGACTTCACCGTCTCGCAGATGATCCCGCAGCAGGCGCAGACCGCCTTCGAACCGCAGCCGCAAGCGATGCGCACCGCGGCGGAGCTCGGCTTCGACGACTCCCGCTACGAGGAGCCGGCCGACGAGCGCCAGCTGGACCCGGTCAACCGCTCGCTGATGCGCGAGGAGCGCCGGGCGGCCCTGGAGGCCCAGGCACACCAGGACGGCGACCAGCCGCTCTTCCAGGACGAGTCGGCGCCGGGCATGCACGGGCAGCAGACATACGTACAGCAGGAGAACGAGCAGGAGTACGCAGCCGCGTACCCCACCGAGTACCCGCAGGACTACCCGCAGGGTCAGGACGCGTACGGCTACCAGCAGCAGGGGTACGAGGGCTACGAGCAGTCCCCCGAGGGGTACCCGGAGCAGTCGTATGCGGAAGCCGCGTACGACGGCGGCCAGGTCGGCCACGCGGGGTACGAGAACGGCTACGAAACCCAGCCCCACCAGGGTGACTGGCAGCAGCAGCCTTCCTACGGCGGCGGCTACGAGCAGCAGTTCGGAACGGAATCGGAATCCGCCGCGGTCGCTCCCGAACAGGACCGCGAGCGCGTAGGCTTCGACCGTCCGGGTGCCACGCCGAGTCCCACCCCGGACGCCGGCCACGCGCTGACCGACGCCGGTCTGCCGCGCCGCGGCAGCGTCGCCCCCCAGGCGCCGCAGACCCCGCAGGCGGCGCAGCAGCCCGCACCGCCGGCCCAGCCCGTGGGCTCGGGCGTCGAAGGAGCCGACGGCACCGGTGAATGGCGCTCCGCCAACGACGAGCGCTGGTCCCGGGCCGAGAAGCTCCGCGACCCGAAGGCGGGCGGGGTCACCCCCTCCGGCCTTCCGCGACGGGTTCCCAAGGCCAACCTGGTCGAGGGAGCGGCAGAGCAGACCCCGCAGGGCGGCCCCCAGGTCTCCCGCGCACCCGAGGACGTCCGGGGCAGGTTGAGCAACCTGCGCCGCGGCATCCAGCAGGGACGCAGCGCGGGAACGGACACGAACGGATCGGGCCTCGGCCCGGGCAACACCTACCACCAGGAGCGTTAGTGTGAGCGCGATGAGCCAGGCGGCGCAGAATCTGAACTGGTTGATCACCAACTTCGTGGACAACACCCCCGGGGTGTCCCACACGGTGGTGGTCTCCGCCGACGGCCTCCTGCTGGCGATGTCCGAGGGATTCCCCCGCGACCGCGCCGACCAGCTGGCGGCGGTGGCGTCCGGACTGACCTCGCTCACCGCGGGGGCGTCCCGGATCTTCGAGGGCGGCGCGGTCAACCAGACCGTCGTGGAGATGGAGCGCGGCTTCCTCTTCATCATGTCGATCTCGGACGGCTCCTCGCTGGCCGTGCTCTCCCACCCCGAGTCCGACATCGGTCTCGTGGGCTACGAGATGGCACTGCTCGTCGACCGAGCGGGAAGCGTCCTGACTCCCGACCTGCGGGCGGAACTTCAGGGAAGTCTTCTCAACTAACAGACAGACAGTGCGTTTCTCGCCACCGCACCGTAGGGTGCGGTGGCGCGGTTCCAAGGGACATGGGGCCGCGAGGCAGTCGGAGGAGGAGACGTGGGCACACCCCCGGGCGGAAGCCCCTACAACGGTTTTGACGCGCATCAGGGTTCGCTGGGCGACACCGCGCAGAACCGCTTCAACTTTCCCTCCGCACCGAGCAGACAGGGTGCTTCGCAGCCCTACCAGCAGCAGCAGTCCATGCCTGCCGGTCCGCCGAGCGCGCCCACGGGCCGGCGGGGCGGCAGCGGCGGCGCGGGGGGCGCGGGCGGCAACAACCCGCTCGTCCGTCCCTACGCCATGACCGGCGGCCGGACCCGGCCGCGTTACCAGCTCGCCATCGAGGCGCTGGTCAGCACGACGGCCGATCCGGCCCGGCTGCAGGGGCAGTTGCCCGAGCACCAGCGGATCTGCCGGCTCTGCTTCGAGATCAAGTCGGTCGCGGAGATCTCGGCCCTTCTCTCCATCCCCCTCGGCGTTGCCCGGATTCTCGTCGCCGACCTGGCCGAGGCCGGACTCGTCGCCATTCACCAGCCCGGCGGCGACGAGGCCGCCGGCGGTCAGCCAGACGTGACACTGCTCGAAAGGGTGCTCAGTGGACTTCGCAAGCTCTAGCGGCGGCGCGGCCCGTTCAACCACCAGCGCGAAGATCGTGGTGGCGGGTGGTTTCGGCGTGGGCAAGACCACATTCGTCGGCGCCGTCTCCGAGATCAATCCGCTGCGGACCGAGGCCGTGATGACGTCCGCCTCCGCGGGCATCGACGACCTCACCCACACGGGCGACAAGACGACGACGACTGTCGCCATGGACTTCGGCCGCATCACCCTGGACCAGGACCTGATCCTGTACCTCTTCGGTACGCCCGGTCAGGACCGCTTCTGGTTCATGTGGGACGACCTCGTCCGCGGTGCCATCGGCGCCGTGGTGCTGGTCGACACCCGGCGTCTCGCCGACTGCTTCCCGGCCGTCGACTACTTCGAGAACTCGGGCCTCCCCTTCGTCATCGCCCTGAACGGCTTCGACGGCCACCAGCCGTACGCACCGGAGGAGGTCCGCGAGGCCCTCCAGATCGGTCCGGACACCCCGATCATCACGACCGACGCCCGTCACCGCGCGGACGCCAAGAGCGCGCTCATCACCCTCGTCGAGCACGCCCTCATGGCCCGCCTGCGGTAGTCCCGACGGTACGACGTCCGCGGAAGGCCCCGCACACCGGTCCGGTGTGCGGGGCCTTCTCGTGCCACCGCGGCGGGGACGGCGCCGCGGGTACGGCGTTCCGGTCCTGCGCGGGCTCCGTCCGGGCGGCGCTGGCGGGCCGTCCCGCTCGGGTGTCGGCGGGTCGGTCCTCCGCACCGGGACGGCTCACGGTCCCGGGACGCCGCAGGGCCCCCGGTCTCCCTTGCGGGAGGCGGGGGCCCTGCGGGAGGTGCCTCGGTCAGCGCCAGCTGTGCGGGGCGCGGAAGCCGTTCTCGCGCTCCAGGCGGCGCCAGCCGGCCGTGGAGCGGCCGTGGCGGGTGGGCTCGGCCGGCTGTGCGGCGGCGCGGGCGAGGAGGACCGCGGTGATGGCGGCGAGCTCCTCGGGGTCGGCGTGGCCCTTCTCGACGCGGAGAAGGCTGGCTGTGGCAGGCGTGGTCACTTCGGTGGGCTCCTCTTACTGAGGCGGGTTGCCGTGCTTGCGGGACGGCAGGTCGGCGTGCTTGGTGCGGAGCATCGCGAGGGACCTGATCAGCACCTCGCGGGTCTCGGCCGGGTCGATGACGTCGTCGACCAGGCCGCGCTCCGCGGCGTAGTACGGGTGCATGAGCTCGGCCTTGTACTCCTTGACCATGCGCGCGCGCATGGCCTCGGGGTCCTCGGCCTCCGCGATCTGCTTGCGGAAGATGACGTTGGCAGCGCCCTCGGCACCCATCACCGCGATTTCGTTGGTGGGCCAGGCGTACGTCAGGTCGGCACCGATGGACTGGGAGTCCATGACGATGTACGCGCCGCCGTACGCCTTGCGCAGGATCAGCGAGATCCGGGGGACGGTCGCGTTGCAGTAGGCGTACAGCAGCTTCGCGCCGTGCCGGATGATTCCACCGTGCTCCTGGTCTACACCAGGGAGGAAGCCGGGTACGTCCAGAAGGGTGATGATCGGGATGTTGAAGGCGTCGCACATCTGCACGAAGCGGGCGGCCTTCTCGGACGCCTCGATGTCCAGGACACCGGCGAGGGTCTGCGGCTGGTTGGCCACGATGCCCACGACCTGACCGTCCAGACGGGCCAGGGCGCAGATGATGTTGCGGGCCCAGCGCTCGTGGATCTCCAGGTAGTCGCCCTCGTCGACGAGCTCCTCGATGACCTTGTGCATGTCGTACGGGCGGTTGCCGTCGGCGGGCACGAGGTCGAGCAGCACGTCCGAGCGGCGGTCGGCCGGGTCCTCGGAGGGGGTGGTCGGCGGGTTCTCGCGGTTGTTCTGCGGGAGCATCGACAGGAGGTAGCGCACCTCGGCGATGCAGGTCTCCTCGTCGTCGTACGCGAAGTGCGCGACGCCGGAGGTCTCGGCGTGCACGTCGGCGCCGCCGAGGCCGTTCTGGGTGATCTCCTCGCCGGTGACCGCCTTGACGACGTCCGGGCCGGTGATGAACATCTGCGAGGTCTCGCGGACCATGAAGACGAAGTCGGTGAGGGCCGGGCTGTAGGCCGCGCCGCCGGCGCACGGGCCGAGCATCACGCTGATCTGCGGGATGACGCCGGACGCCCTGGTGTTGCGCTGGAAGATGCCGCCGTAGCCGGCGAGGGCGGAGACGCCCTCCTGGATGCGGGCGCCGGCGCCGTCGTTCAGGGAGACCAGCGGGGCACCGGCCGCGATGGCCATGTCCATGATCTTGTGGATCTTGGTGGCGTGGGCCTCGCCCAGCGCGCCGCCGAAGATCCGGAAGTCGTGCGCGTAGACGAAGACCGTACGGCCCTCGACGGTGCCCCAGCCGGTGATGACACCGTCGGTGTAGGGCTTCCTGGCCTCCAGGCCGAAGCCGCTGGCGCGGTGCCGGCGCAGCTGCTCGACCTCCTGGAAGGAACCAGCGTCGAGCAGCAGCTCGATGCGCTCGCGAGCGGTCAGCTTGCCCTTGGCGTGCTGGGCCTCGGTCGCTCGGTCACTCGGGCCACGCCGAGCCTGCTCGCGCAGCTCGTGCAGCTCGGCCACACGGCCGCGGGCGTCAGCGGGCTCGCTCGGGATCTGGTCCACAACGGTCATGTACCGACCCTACGAACTCAGCCCCGAAAACCCCGCCGTCGACTCCGTACAGTCTCGCGTGTCGAATCCTGGTGGGGCTTGACAGAAGCATCACCCCACCAGGCCGAGTCAACAGCCAGACACCCCAGGTGATTGTAGGGTTTCTACACAAGCACATCACAACGGTGGGTGGCGCACGCGGTACCCGGGGTGATCCGCAGCCGCAGGCCGCCGGTCCCCGCGGCCAGCACCTCCACCGAGGCGTCCCGGGTGCGCACCGCCTTCACCGGGCGGTCCCATGCCAGCTCGTAGGGCCGGCCGGTGCGCGGCGGCTCGCTCGTCCGCAGCGTGACCGTGTTCCCGGTCCGCCGCAGCAGGACGCTCGCGGGCGCGGTGACGGTGAGGCGGTCCACCGTACCGGCCCGCCAGAAGTTGGCGGCGGTCAGGCCGAGGGACGCGACCTCCACGGCCTGCCGGTCGGCGCCGTTGGCGAGGATCCGCAGCCAGCCGGGGTCGTCGGCGCGGGCGGCGAGCGTGCGCGGCGCGGCGCCCGGCATCAGGAGGTAGGCGTACGAGGCGCCCACCGGGTCGGTGCCGTGGTCGAACCAGAGGGTCTGGTAGCGACGGGTGCGGCGTTCGGTGGAGCTCGTGGTGTTGATGTCGCTCCAGGCTCCGGTGCGGTCCTCGCGCAGGGTGCGCAGGTTCGCCGTGCCGGCCGGGAAGACCCAGCCGCCGTGGCCGGCCAGGTGGGCCCAGCCGCGCCCCGTGGTGAACGCCGCGGTGCCGTTCTCGCCGAGGCAGCGGTTGTCGACGACCGTCTCGACCGGCACCCCGTCGGTGGCGGTGATGCCGGCGCCCAGGCAGATCACGGTGTCGGCGGCGCAGAACCAGGACTTGCGGGCCTCCAGGGTGGAGCCGGGGCCCTTGAGGTGCTGGCCGACCGCGGCGAACTCCCCGTCGGTGGCGCCGCCGACCCACTGCACGGCCGGCCGGGGAGCGCCCCACTCGCCGCCGGCCCGGTCCGCGAGGCGCCGGGTGGAGACGGTGGTGCCGGGCAGCCGGTAGGGGTCGACGGTGGGCCAGAACCAGTCGGTGTACTGCCCGCCCTGGCCCCGGGACCACCACGAGAGCATTCCGGCGCCGGTGTGCCAGCCCCGGGGGTTCTCGCCGTTGCCGCACTCGTAGTGGGAGATGCGCTCGGAGGCCATGGAGAGGTTGGCGGCCCAGCCGGGGCGGCGGTGCACGGCCCGGTCCATGGAGGCGAAGAGCCGGTGCCCGGTGGGCTCGGGGGCCGCGGCCACGGGCGAGGCGGCTACGGCGTGCAGCCGGGCGAGGTCGGCGACGCCGAACTGGCGGGCGGTCAGGATCGGGGCGACGGTGTCGCGCTCGATCCAGCCCTTCACCCGGGCGTGCCAGCGCTCGCGCTCGGCGGGGCTCGCGCCGCCGGCGAGGAGGGCCATGGCGGCGATGACGCCCTGTCCGTGGAAGTGGTCGGAGCGCATGATCCGGCGCTCGTCGCTCGCCAGGTAACCGCGGCTGATGGCACGTCCGTTGACGCTGTCCATCATCAGGCCGTCGTAGATGAGGGGCGCGTAGGCGTGTTCGACGCTGTCGAGGACGATCTGCCGGGCCGGGTCGGTGACCTCCCAGGAAGAGCCGGCGAGCAGCGTGAAGAGCCGGCCGAGGCCGTCGAGCATGACCTGTCCGTAGGTGCCGGAGTAGGCGACCCAGGTGTGCTGCACGAAGGAGCCGTCGGCGTAGAGGCCGTCGCCCTTGGTGACGTACGGGAAGACGGGCGAGAGGGCGTCACGGGCCAGGGCGATCTTGGCGGGGTCCGCGCCGACCACGCCGCGTACGGCGACCGAGCGGCACAGGTCGACGCGGTTGGCGCCCGTGGAGGTGCCGGTGTAGGCGCCGAGCGCGCTGTCGGGGACGAAGTGGTCGACGGCGGCGCAGGCCGCGGCGATCCGGTCGGCGCCGAGGAGCGGGTGGAGGGCGGCCACGATGTCCATGAGGAGCCGCGGGGAGCCGATCTGCCACTCCCACCAGTTGCCGTAACGGACGGTGCCGGTGCGGTAGATCCGCTCGGAGAGGTGGTCGAGGCCGCGCAGGACGTCGGCGAGGAGGCCGGGGTCGCCGGTGCTGCCGGTGCCGTCCTGGAGGTAGGCCTGGGTCATGGTCCACAGCCGGCCGTAGCTCTGGGTGATGCCGGCCGGCGGGTCGAAGGCGTAGCCGGGCCAGAGGGACGTGGCGGTGGGAGCCATGGTGCTCCGGAAGGTACGGGCGAGGGTGCCGGTCTCGGCGAGCCGGGAGGCGTAGGGCTCGGCCCCGGCGTCGTAGCCGGAGCCGAGCTGGAGGTCGGCCCAGCGTCGCCGCAGGGTCTCGAACTCGTCCTCGGCGGCGCGCGCCCGGGGCGCGAGTGCGAGGGCGGCCGCGGCGGCGGAGCCGGCGGCGAGGAAGGTGCGGCGGGACCAGCCGCCGGCGAGGGGGACGGGCACGGAAGGCCTCCCGGGGGAAGAGGTGTAGACCGGTTGGCGCCCGGTGTAGCACCGGCTCTCCGACGCAATCAATGAGCACGACGGCGTACGGCGAAAGCGCTTGCCCGCTTCACCCGGTCGCGCGTCCGGCGCCCGGTCCGCCCTGCCGCCGACCGTGGTCGGCCTGCCGCCGCCGTCCCGGGGCCGCCCGGGCCGCCCACCGTTCTGCCACCGCCGGCCGCCGTCCTCCCGCGCCGCCCGCCGCCGCAGTGGAGGCGCGCGTTCGGGTGCGGCATGCGCACCGGCCGGCCCCCGGTCGCGGATCGCCGTCGAGGCGATCGCGCGCCCGGGGGCCCTCCGGTCCGACACCCCCTCCGGGGGTCCGCTTGGGCCGCGGAGGGGGACGTCGGCCGCCGGCGGGGCTCAGCAGCCGCCGCAGTTGTAGTAGGTCACGTCCCAGTGGTTGCCCTCGTCGGCGTAGACGTTGCCGGAGGCGGACTTCCACTGCGGGGCGCCGTCTCCGCGCAGGCCGATGTAAGTGAACGTGTTCTTCACGTAGTTGGTGACGCAGGTGGCCTTGGCGAAGTCGAGCTTGTAGCCGTTCCAGTGCGAGTAGGTGCCGCTCGCGTGCCCGGTCTCGGTGCCGCCGGTGATGTTGAGGGCGCAGCCGCTGGCCCCCTTGAGGGTCTGCGCGCCCTGGGCGGTGGCGAGGTTGAGCTGCTCGAAGGACGTGCAGGTGGAGTTGTAGCGGTCGGAACAGTTGCCCGACGAGGACCACGTGATCCCGACCTGGCGGAACATCGAGGTCGCGGTGGCGTGGCTGATCTTCGTGGCGGCCTGGGCCTCCCCGGCGGCGGACAGGACGCCGAAGCCGGGGGCGAAGAGGGCGCCGAGGACCAGGGCGAGGGCGGTGAGGACGGAGCGGAGTTTCACAGTGCCTCCTGCTGGTGACCGTGCGTACGGATGGGGACGGTTGTGCAGGTGGTGCTCGCCGAGATGGTGACGCATGTCTACGCGCGTCCGCCAGAGGGCGAAGCGGGACAACTGGTGCCGCGCGGGTGAACGCCCCGACGCGACGCGGCAGAGATGTTGAAACTTGAACGGAATAGGTCTATCGTCGTTCTCGTTGAAGGTTCAACAAAGCGCGGAATCCCCCGCCGCGCACCACGTCCCCAAGGAGCAGTCATGGGTCTCTTCAGCCGCAAGAACAACGAGTCCGCCGTCGCCGTCGCCACCCTCCCGGTCGACCCGGCCCTGGCCGCCCTGACCGGCGACTACACGATCGACCCCGCCCACAGCAGCATCGGCTTCACCGTCCGCCACGCCATGGTCACCAACGTCCGCGGCTCCTTCGCCGAGCACGAGGGCACCCTGACGCTGGACGGCTCGAACCCGGCCGCCTCCTCCGCGGCCATCGACGTCAAGATCGCCTCCATCGACACCGGCATCGCCGACCGTGACGGCCACCTGCGCAGCGGCGACTTCTTCGACGCCGAGCAGTTCCCGACGATGAGCTTCCGCTCGACGGAGGCCGAGCAGCTGGGCGGCGACAAGTACCGGATCAAGGGCGACCTGACCATCAAGGACGTCACCAAGCCGCTCTCCATCGACCTGGAGTTCAACGGCACGGCCACCGACGTCTACGGCAACGAGCGGGTCGGCTTCGAGGGCGCCGCCGAGATCCTGCGCTCCGAGTGGGGCCTCACCTGGAACGCCGCCCTGGAGACCGGTGGCGTCATGGTCAGCGACAAGGTCAAGCTGAACTTCGACATCTCCGCGATCAAGAACGCCGCCTGAGCCCTCCGGTCTCCGACCGACAGGACCGACGTCCGGCCCTGACCGGCCGCCACGAGCGCGCCCGCCTCTCCGCATCCGCGGAAGGCGGGCGCTCGGCGTTTCCCGGGGGCGGCAGTGACGGGAAGGAGATCGCCGACGCTGAAGGGCATGAGAACACTCCGCACCCCATCCCCAGAGGCCGCCACCGCATGCACCAGCGTCCCGGCACCACACCCGACGACACCATGGAGCTTCGTCTCCCCGGCGCTGCCGGCGGCGCGGCACGACACGCGCCCTCGGTGATGCCCCCCGAGCCCAGTCCCGTCTTCGTGGACAGCTCCGGGCACAGGCAGCGTCGGGTGCGCCGCTGGGGCCGGCTCCTCGTGGTGCCCGCGATCGCTTACGTCGCCCTGCTCGTCAGCGCCCTGCTGGGCGGTCCCACGGTCCAGGCGCCGTTCCTGCCCTCCGCGCCCGCCCCTCGGACCCCGGCGCCGGGCCCGGCGCCCACCGATGCCGCCGCCCCGTCCCGGCCCAGCGACGCGGACCCGAGCAGCCGGCCGGACGCCACGCCCACCGCCACCCGGATCGCGGCCGGGCCGGCGTCCGGCGCCACCGACCCGTCCGCCGGCCCGGCCCGCACCACACGGCCCGCACCCGCCGGGAGCACCGGGCCGACGGCCGGCCCGACGACCCGCCCGACCCCGCAGGGCGTGCGGTCGGGCAGGCCCACCGCACCGCCCGGCCAGGGCGGCGGCAAGCCCACCGCCCACCCGTAGCCCCTCGTGTCCCCTCGGATCGTGCCGGGTTCGCGGCGTCCGGCCCCGGGCACCGCCTGATCCGAGGACGCGTCACGGCCGGCCCGCCGGACGGCCGGCTCCGCCCGCGGGCACCGCCGGTCACCCCGCCCCCGGCGCCCCGCCTGCGGCACACTCCCTCCCCGGACCGCCGCGCATCCCCGCGCCGCCGCGCATCCCCGCACCGCCGCGCCCCACCGCACCAGGCAGGAATCCCGCTCCGTGTCCAAGAATCCGGGCCGCAGGGCCCGCGGCCGGCACAGCTCGGTCCGCACCGTCCCCGTCCGCACGCACTGGCTGCTGCTGACCACCCTCGTGCTCACCCTCTCGGCGGCACTGCTCGTCCAGGGCTACACCCAGCACCTGTTCGACCGCACCCCGGACGCGGCACCCCGGGAACACCGGACGGCCGCGTCCGTGCCCGCCTCGATCGGCTCCGGCGGCCCGGTGATCGAAGGGGCGTCCGGCCGGACCACCCGGCCGCAGGACCGCACGGTCTCCCTGACCTTCGACGACGGCCCGGACCCGACCTGGACCCCGAAGATCCTCGACGTGCTGCGCCGGTACGGGGTGCACGCCACCTTCTTCACCGTCGGCACCCGGGTCGCGGAGAACCCCGGCCTGGCCCGCCGGATCGTGGCGGAGGGACACCAGATCGGCCTGCACAGCTTCACCCACACCGACCTCGGCTCCGCCTCGCCCTGGCGGCGCTCGCTGGAACTGCGCCAGACCCAACTCGTCGTGGCCGGTGCCACCGGAGTCACCACACCGCTGCTGCGGCCTCCGTACTCCTCCACGAGCCGTGCGCTCTCCGACGCCGACTGGGCCGCCGTCGTCCAGGCCGGACAGGAGGGATACCTGACCGTCCTGACGACCCGGGACAGCGGGGACTGGCGCCGTCCCGGCGTGGACCGGATCGTCGCGGACGCCACCCCCCGCGGCACGGCAGGTCAGATCGTGCTGCTGCACGACGCCGGCGGGGACCGGTCCCAGACCGTCGCCGCGCTCGAACGACTGCTGCCCCGGCTGAAGGCGGACGGCCGTCGCTTCACCACCGTCGGCGAGGCGGTGGCCCTCCCTTCGGCGGAGCGGCCCGCGACCACGGCGAACGAGTGGCAGGGCTCCGCCCTGATCGCCGCGATCCGCACGAGCGGCTGGGTGGTGAACGTGCTCTCCTGGCTGCTGTACGCGGCGGGCGCGATCAGCGTGCTGCGCGCGGTCGCCGTCCTCGTCGCCGCCCGGCGGCACGTCCGCAAGCGCCGCCGGTCGTGGGGGCAGCCGGTCACCGAACCGGTGAGCGTGATCGTCCCCGCGTACAACGAGAGCGCCGGCATCGAGGCGGCGGTCCGCTCCCTGCTGGCCTCCGACCACCCCGTCGAGGTGATCGTCGTCGACGACGGGTCCACGGACGGCACCGCCGACCTCGTCGAGGCGCTGCGGCTGCCCGGCGTCCGGGTCCTCCGGCAGCGGAACGCGGGCAAGCCGGCCGCTCTCAACACCGGGATCGCCGCGGCCTCCTGCGACCTGCTCGTCATGGTGGACGGGGACACCGTCTTCGAGCCGGACGCCGTGCGCATGATCGTCCAGCCGTTCGCGGACCGGCACGTGGGCGCCGTCTCGGGCAACGCCAAGGTGGTCAACCGGGGCGGCCTGCTGGGGCGCTGGCAGCACATCGAGTACGTGGTGGGCTTCAACCTCGACCGCCGGCTGTTCGACCTCGCCGAGTGCATGCCCACCGTGCCCGGCGCCGTGGGCGCGTTCCGGCGCGAGGCGCTGCTCCGGGTCGGCGGCGTCAGCGACATCACCCTCGCCGAGGACACCGACCTCACGATGGCCCTGTGCCGGGACGGCTGGCGGGTCGTCTACGAGGAGCGGGCCAAGGCCTGGACGGAGGCGCCCGCCTCCCTGGGCGCGCTGTGGAGACAGCGCTACCGCTGGTGCTACGGCACCCTCCAGGCCATGTGGAAGCACCGCGGAGCGCTCGTCCAGCGCGGCCAGGCCGGCAAACTCGGCCGGCGCGGCCTGGGCTACCTCCTGATGTTCCAGGTACTGCTGCCCCTGCTCGCCCCCGTCGTCGACGTGTTCGCCGTCTACGGCCTGGTCTTCCTCGACCCGGTGCGCATCCTCGGCCTGTGGGCGGGCTTCCTGCTGCTCCAGGTGCTGATGGGCCTGTACGCCTTCCGTCTGGACGGCGAGCGGCCCGGCCCGCTGTGGAGCCTGCCTCTGCAGCAGTTCGTCTACCGGCAGCTGATGTACCTGGTCGTGATCCAGTCCGTCTTCACCGCGATCGCCGGTTCCCGGCTGCGCTGGCAGCGGATGGAACGCTACGGAAGCCTCCAGGTGCCGGCGGCCCCGGCCGGGACGCCCCGGCCGGTACCGGAGACGGCGTACCCCGCCCGGGAGCCCTACCCGCCGGAACCCGTCCCCGCACCGCCGGCCGGACACGCGTACGCCGACGGACACGGGTACGGGAGCGGCCAGGGATACGGGAACGACCAGGGATACGGGAACGACCAGGGGTACGGGAGCGGGTACGGGCAGGAGTACGGGAACGGGTACGGGAGCGCGTACGGCCCCGGGAACGGTCACGCCTACGGCGGCCCTGCCTCCCCTGCCGGTCCGCCGTAGGCGTGACCGCACCGATGAGGCGTTCGTTCTCGGCCGCGCCCGGGCCGCCCGCGAAGGGCCGCCGTCCCGGCCTCCGGCCGCGAAGCCGCCGGCCGGAGCGATTGTCAGTGGCGGTCGCTAGCGTCGGCCGCATGGAATTCCGTATCGACACCGGTGGGTTGACCGAAGCCGTCGCCTGGGCCGCCCGCGTGCTGCCCGCCCGCTCCCCCGTCCCCGTGCTCGGCGGGCTGCTCCTGGAGGCGGAGGGCGGCCGGCTGCGCGTCTCCGGTCTCGACTACGAGGCCTCGGCCCGGATCGAGGTGGATGCCGACGTCCTGCGGGACGGCAGGGCCCTGGTGCTCGGGCGGCGGCTCCTCGACATCTGCAAGGTGCTGCCGGACGGCCCCGTGGACTGCACCGTCGACGGGGCCCGGCTCTCGGTGACCGGCGGCGGGGCCCGCTTCGGGCTCTCCCTGCTCCCCCTCGACGACTACCCCGCGCAGCCCGCGCTGCCCGCGCGGCGCGGAGAGGTGGACGCGGCCGCCTTCGCTGCGGCCGTCGGACACGTGGCCGTGGCGGCCGGCCGGGACGACTCGCTGCCGGTGCTCACGGGGATAAGGCTCGGTCTGGACGGCGCGACGATGACGCTGGCCGCGACCGACCGTTACCGGTACGCGGTCCGCACGCTGGAGTGGAAGCCGCAGGTCACGGGCGAGGCCGCGGACCCGGTCGACGTGGTGGTGCCGGCCCGCCGGCTCGTCGAGATCGCCCGCTCGCACGCGGCCGCGGGGACGGTCGGCCTGGCCCTGGACGCCGGCTCCCTCGGCTTCGAGAGCCCGTCCTGCCGCACCACCACCCGGCTCATCGACGGGCGGCTGCCCCGGCACGACAAGCTCTTCGCGCTCGGGGAGCACGCGGTGGCCGTCACCGGGCGGGCCCCGCTCCTGGAGGCCGTGAAGCGGGTCGCGGTGGTCGCCGAGGGCGACAGCCCCGTCCAGCTCACCTTCGACGGGGGCGGTGTGCATCTGCAGGCCGGGTACGAGGACGACGTGGCCTCGCAGCGGCTGCCCGCCACGCTCAGCGGAGCCGAGTCGATGACGGTGGCCTTCCAACCGGGCTACCTCCTGGACGCGCTCGGCTCGTTCGAGGCGCCCGAGATCGGCCTGCGGCTGCTGGGGCCCGGCCAGCGGGCGCTGATCACGGACGCCGGCGACCGCGGACCGGCGACCCACCGTCATCTGCTGATGTCGGTGAAGCCGCTGGTCTGAGCCGGACCGGGCTCAGAAGCCGCCGCCGCCGTCGAAGCCTCCACCGCCGTCGAAGCCGCCGCCCCCGTCGAAGCCGCCGAAGTCGCCCGACCCGAAGTCGCCGGAGCTGAAGTCGGCCCCGGAGAAGTCGCCGCCCTGGAAGTCCCCGCCGCCGTATTCGGCGGCGTAGGCCGGGGTGGAGAGCGCCGAGCCGAGCAGGGTGCCCACGAGCAGGCCGGGGAGCATCCCGCCGCCGAAGTAGCCGCCGGCCCACGGGCCGTACGCCGGGCCGGCCTCCCAGTAGGGGCGGCGGCCGGTGTCGGTCTCGACCGTGCGGGCCAGGGGGGCGAGCCCGTCGTCCAGGCGGGCGGCGTCGGCGGCGCAGACCGGGATCTGGCGGGCCGGGCCGCCGGCCGGGGACCAGGTGCGGTCCTCCGCCGCGGGGCCGTGGCGCGGGTCGAAGAAGCAGGGCGGGCGCCGCTCGGGCAGCGGCCGGCCCTCGCGGCGGGCGGCCAGGGCGGCGAGCGAGAAGCGCCCGTCCTCCAGGGCCTGGGTGACCGGGCGCACGTCGTGGGGGCGGGTGGCCGAGCCCATCAGGGACTTGGCCTGGTCGTACGCGTCGAGGGCGCGTTCGTAGTCGCCGCGCATGGCGTCGTCGGCGCCGGCCTCGGCCGGGTGGAAGTCCAGCCGCTCCAGCTCCTCGCCGAAGGCGGTGATGTCCTCGTCGACGACGACCCGCAGCCGGTCGAGCGCCTCGCGCTCCTCTGCCTCCCGGCGGCGCTTCCTCTGCCGGACGACCGCGTAGGCGCCGGCTCCGCCGGCCACGACGAACGCGCCGAGGGTGATCAGCCCACCGACCGGGACACCGGAGTCGGTGCCGACCGAGCCCCAGGAGGCCGGGGCGGAACCGCGCATCGTGGGCAGCGCCTGGTCGACGAAGTTGTTCAGCTCGGTCCTGGCGTCGACACCGGGCTGCCGTACGGAGGTGACGAGGTTGTCCACGGCGGCGCGGGACAGGACCGACCGGTCGGCCCCCGCGTCGAAGCCGTTGCCGAGCCGGACGGCGTAGAGCCCGGTGATGCCGGTCTGGGTGCGCAGGTTGCGCAGCAGGTTCTGGGGCGGGAACTGCGCGTTCGCGGGCAGGACGGCGACGAAGAGCGGCTTGTCGGCCTTCTTGATCTTCTGCGCGAGGGCGTCCGCGTCGGCCTTCGGGAGCTGGGCCGCCGCGCCGGGGTCGACGTAGACCGGGCCCTTCTTCAGGGCGGCGGCGGCGTCGGACACGCCCGTGGCCCTGGCCCCCGCGATCGGGGCCAGGACCAGGAGCAGCATCAGGAGCAGGCCGCCGAGGGCCGACAGCACCGGGATCCTCGTCCTCATACCACCGTGAGTACCCCCAAAGAGGGACATTCAGACCTGCTGCCGCACGGTCGTGCGATCAGTGCGCGACGGCCTGGGTGGTCAGACCCCATCCGTAGGCGAACTGGGGGGAGCCACCGGTGCCGCCCGCCCTCAGCGGCAGCTGCTCGGCCGACCGCGGCCAGGTCACCGGCAGCCGGCCGGTGAAGCCCCGCCGCCCGTATAGCACGTCGGCGATCCCGTCGCCCTCGCTGCCGGGCAGCCAGGAGGCCACGAGCGCGTCGATCTCGCCCAGCCGGTCGCCGATGAGCTGCGGGCGCCCGGAGACGATCAGGACCACGCACCGCATCCGGGTGCAGACCCGGTCGACGGCCTGCTTGTCGGCGTCCGAGAGCTCCAGGTCGTGGCCGTTGGCGCCGACGTCGCCGACCCCTTCCGCGTACGGGTCCTCCCCCACGACGACCACGCCGACGTCGTGCCCGGCCGTGGGGGCGGAGGCGTCCTCCGAGTAGGTGATGCGGGCCTCCGGGTCGGCCCTGCGCAGCGCGCCCAGGACGGTGGTGCCGGGGATCGCCCGGCCCGCGGTGCCCTGCCAGCCGATGGTCCAGCCGCCCGCCTGGGCGGCGATGTCGTCGGCGTTCGAGCCGGCGACGTACACCGAGCTCCCCTTCCGCAGCGGCAGCACCTGGGCGGCGTTCTTCAGGAGCACCTGGGACCTCGCCACGGCCTCCCGGGCCGCCGCCCGGTGCGCGGCCGAGCCGACGCCGGCCAGGTGGGCGGTGTCGGCGTACGGCTTCTCGAAGAGCCCGAGGAGGAACTTCTTCTCCAGCACGCGGCCGACCGCGTCGTCGATCCGGGAGAGCGGGATCCGCCCCGCGGCGACCTGGTCCGTGACGATGCGGACGAAGTCCTTGTAGGTGAGCGGGGCCATCGTCATGTCGATGCCGGCGTTCACGGCGTCGCGTACGTCGTCCGCCGCCTCACCCGGCATCTGGTCGACGGCCTCCCAGTCGCTGACGACGATGCCCCGGAAGCCGAGCTCGCCCTTCAGCACACCGCTGATCATCTTCTGGTGGGCGTGCATCTTCACCGGCCCGCCGGACTCGCCGGCGATCTCCAGGGAGGAGAACGAGGGCATCACCGAGCCGGTCCCGAGTTCGACCGCCCGCCGGAAGGGTGCGAGGTGCACCTCCTCCAGCTCGCGCCGGTCGATCAGGGTGGCGCCCTGGTCGAGGGTGTACGGGGCCCGGCCCGAGCCGTAGGCGGTGCCGCCGTCGCCCACGAAGTGCTTGGCGGTGGCCAGCACCTTGTCGTTGCGGGCGAGGTCCCGGCCGTCGGCGGCACCCTGCAGCCCGCGGACGGCGACCGCGAGGGAGGCGACCAGTCCCGGGTCCTCGCCGAAGGATTCGTAGGTCCGTCCCCAGCGCACGTCGCGGACCACGCAGACGCAGGGCGAGAAGTCCCAGGTGACGCCGGTCGCCCGGGCCTCCTCGGCGGTGATCGCGGCGAGCCGCTCCACGAGCGCGGGGTCGCGGGCGGCGCCCAGTCCGATGTTGTGCGGCATGACCGTGGCGCCCGCGACCAGCGCGTGGCCGTGCACGGCGTCGGCGCCGAGCAGCAGGGGGATCTGGAGGCGGGTGGCGCGCGCGTACCACTGGTAGGTGTCGTTGGTCTGCCGCCACTGTTCGGCGGTCCGCGCCGCCGCGCCGTCGGGCACGGCCTCGTGCACGACCGACCCCAGGGCGTAGGAGGTGATGTCCTCGTAGGCGGCCAGGGTGTTGCGGCCGGCCTGGGTCATCTGCCCGATCTTCTCCGCCCGGGTCATCCGCCCGAGCAGGTCGGCGACCCGTTCCCGGACGGGCCGGGCCGGGTCCAGGTACGGCAGCCCGTTGGCGTCCACCACGACCAGCGGGGCGCGCTCGGGCGGGGCCGCGCCGGTGACGTCGAGGCTGACCGGGACGGCCTCGGCCGTCTCGGGCGTCGCGTCGCGCAGGGTCGGGACCTCGACGGCGCGGGTCGAGCCGGGCAGGGTGCCGGCGGGGAAGGTGAGGGTGCCGGAGGAGGCGCGGTAGTCCCGGGCGGGCTCCGCGGACCGCGCCGCGGCGGCCGGTGCGGGCGCGGCCGACCGGCCGCCGGCCGCCGGTCGCGCCGCCGTGGTCCAGCGGACCGTCACCGGACGGGTCAGCGGCCGGGTGGTGTCGATCCGCAGGCGGACCCGCGCCGTGCCGCCCTCGGCCACCGTGGTGACCGGGGAGGCGAGGAGCCGTACCGGGCTCCGGTCGCGGGCGGCCCCGGGCGCGGCCGCGGCGGCGCCGAGGCCTCCGGCGAGCAGGGCGGCCGCCGCGCCCGCCGCGACCACGCCCCCTGCCGCACGATAAGCATGACGAGTCATACCGGACATGCTGGGGCGTACCGGCTCGGGAACTCCGGCACGACGCGCGGTCGTCCGGTACGGCGCGCGGTTATTCGGCCGGGTCGACGCCCGCCCGCAGCAGTCCGTACGTGTAGGCGTCCTCCAGGGCCTGCCAGGAGGCGGCGATGACGTTCTCGCCGACGCCGACCGTCGCCCACTCCCCGTTGCCGTCGCTGGTCGTGACCAGGACCCGGGTCGTGGACTCGGTGCCGTGACGGCCCTCCAGGATGCGGACCTTGTAGTCGACCAGCTCGAACTTGGCGAGCTGCGGGTAGATCCGCTCCAGGCCGACCCGCATCGCCAGGTCGAGGGCGTTGACGGGGCCGTTGCCCTCGGCGGTGGCGACGATCCGCTCGCCCTTGGCCCACAGCTTCACCGTGGCCTCGTTGGCGTGGGTGCCGTCCGGCCGGTCCTCGACGATGGCCCGCCAGGACTCGGTGCGGAAGTAGCGGCGCGGCCGGCCCTCGGCCTCCTCGCGGAGCAGCAGTTCGAAGGAGGCGTCGGCGGCCTCGTACGTGTAGCCCTTGAGCTCGCGCTCCTTGACCCGCTCGACGACCCGGGCCACCAGGGCGCGGTCGCCGCCGAGGTCGACGCCGAGCTCCTTGCCCTTGAGCTCGATGGAGGCGCGGCCGGCCATGTCGGAGACCAGCATCCGCATGGTGTTGCCGACCCGCTCGGGGTCGATGTGCTGGTAGAGGTCCGGGTCCACCTTGATGGCGGAGGCGTGCAGTCCCGCCTTGTGCGCGAAGGCGGAGACGCCCACGTACGGCTGGTGGGTGGAGGGCGTGAGGTTGACGACCTCGGCGATGGCGTGCGAGATCCGGGTCATCTCGGCGAGGGCGCCCTCGGGCAGCACCCGCTTGTCGTACTTGAGCTCCAGGGCCGCGACGACCGGGAAGAGGTTGGCGTTGCCGACCCGCTCGCCGTAGCCGTTGGCGGTGCACTGGACGTGGGTGGCGCCGGCGTCGACGGCGGCGAGCGTGTTGGCCACGGCGCAGCCGGTGTCGTCCTGGGCGTGGATGCCGAGCCGTGCGCCGGTGTCGGCGAGGACCGTGGCGACCACGGCCTGGACCTGTGCCGGCAGCATGCCGCCGTTGGTGTCGCAGAGGATGACGACGTCGGCGCCGGCCTCATGCGCGGCCCGGACGACGTCCTTGGCGTAGCCGGGGTTCTCCTTGTAGCCGTCGAAGAAGTGCTCGCAGTCGACGAACACGCGACGGCCCTGGGAGACCAGGTGGGAGACGGTGTCGCGGACCATCTCCAGGTTCTCTTCGAGCGTGGTGCGCAGCGCCAGCTCGACGTGCCGGTCGTGCGACTTGGCGACGAGGGTGACGACCGGGGCGCCGGAGTCGAGCAGCGCCTTGACCTGCGGGTCCTCGGCGGCGTTGCCGCCGGCTCTGCGGGTGGCGCCGAAGGCGACGAGCTGCGCGTTCCTGAACGCGATCTCCTGTCGGGCGCGCGCGAAGAACTCGGTGTCACGAGGGTTGGCGCCGGGCCAGCCGCCCTCGATGAAACCGACGCCGAAGTCGTCGAGGTGCCGTGCGATGGTCAGCTTGTCCGCGACGGTGAGGTTGATTCCTTCGCGCTGGGCTCCGTCGCGCAGCGTGGTGTCGAAGACATGGAAGCTGTCGTCGAGGCGCGGGCGCTCGCCGTTCTCCGTGGTCATGACGTGATGGCTCCTGTCGGATGTGGCTCCGGAAGGTCTGGATCCACTTGCCCCCATTCTCACGCGCTGTCCGTTTCCGGCGGTGGTGGGGCCGGAAAACGAAAAAACCCCTCGCGGGTGCGAGAGGTCTGCGCGCGGGTCTGGGGCACGGTGGCCGCCTGCGTGGGGGTCGTTCCACGCCTCAGCGGTCACTGCGGACCGGCGCGCTGCTGCCGATAATCATGGTGGTAGCGAGCACGTCGGCAGTGTGCCACAGCCGCGCGAGCGACAGGAGCGCAGTCTCAGGATGCGGGCGGATCGTCCGCGGGAGCACCTGGCCGCCTCCGGGCTCCCTTCCGGTCCGGGCTCCGGCCGCCCCGCCGGCCGGGGGCTGGGGGCCCGCCGCGCCAGGGGCGACCGGTACGACCCGTACGAGCGGGCCCGGCGGCCGGGCCGGAGCGGGAAGGACCGCCTGGGCCGCGGCCAGGGAGAGCCCCCTGGCCGCGATCAGCCGCACCGTGCGACCAGGGAGAGCCCCCTGGCCGCGGTCAGCCGCGCCGTGCGGCGCGCACGGTGGGACCGTCGGCCGGTCAGACGGCGGGCGCGGCGGCCTTCTCCTGCTCGCCGGCCGCCTCCGGCCGCCCCGGCCCGCCCACGCGGCCCAGGTCGATGTCACGGGTCTCGCGCATCGTGACGTACACGACCAGCGAGACGGCCGCGCAGCCGGCGACGTACCAGGAGTAGCCGGACTCGATCCCGGCGTCCTTGAACCACAGGGCCACGTACTCGGCCGTGCCGCCGAACAGGGCGTTGGCGACGGCGTACGGCAGGGCGACGCCGAGCGCGCGCACCCCCGTCGGGAAGAGCTCGGCCTTCACGCACGCGTTGATCGAGGTGTAGCCGGTGACGACGACGAGCGCGAGGAGGGAGAGGCCGAGGGCCGGCCAGAAGGAGCCCGCGTGCCGGAGCAACGCCATGATCGGCACGGTGAGGAGGGTGGACCCCACCGCGAAGGTGATGAGCAGCGGGCGGCGCCCGATCCGGTCGGAGAGCCGGCCGGCGAGCGGCTGGAGACAGGCGAAGACGATCAGCGCGCAGAAGGACACCAGGGTGGCGGTCTGCTTGGGCAGGCCGGCGGAGTTGGACAGGTACTTGGTGAGGTAGGTGGTGTACGTGTAGTAGGCCACCGTGCCGCCCATGGTGAGCGCGACGACGAGGAA
Source organism: Streptomyces sp. NPDC048018 (assembly GCF_043202995.1). Lineage (NCBI taxonomy): Bacteria > Bacillati > Actinomycetota > Actinomycetes > Kitasatosporales > Streptomycetaceae > Streptomyces > Streptomyces sp. NPDC048018. Next base: position 396,647 of record NZ_JBIDBK010000006.1, on the reverse strand, counting down.
GGCCTCGCGGCGGTGCGCCCACAGGGCCTTGAGGGTGCCCTTGTCGCCGCTCGCGACGCCGGAGTCGGCGGTCTCCTCGTACACCTCCGTCTCCAGCATGGTGCGGCGCAGGTAGAAGACCACGGCCGCGCCGAGGGCGCCGACGACGAACGGGATGCGCCAGCCCCAGCCGTGCAGGGCCTCGGCGGACATGGTCCGCTGCAGGATGATCTGCAGACCGAGGCCGAGGATCTGGCCGGCCGTCATCGACACGTACTGGAAGCTGGAGGCGAAGCCGCGGTGCCGCGGTGCGGAGGCCTCGGTGAGGTACGTGGCGCTGGCGGCGTACTCGCCGCCGACGGACAGCCCTTGGAGCAGGCGGGCGACCAGCAGAACGGCGGCGCCGCCGTACCCCGCGACGGCGTAGGTCGGCGCGACGGCGATGAGGACCGCGGACGCGGACATCAGCGTCACGGTGAGGGTCAGGGCCGCCTTGCGGCCCTTGCGGTCACCGACCCGGCCGAGCAGCCAGCCGCCGACCGGGCGCATGAAGAAGCCGACGGCGAAGATGCCGGCGGTGTTCATGAGCTTGGCGGTGTCGTTGCCCTCGGGGAAGAACGCCCCCGCGAAATAGGTCGCGAAGCTCGCGTACACGAACCAGTCGAACCACTCGACCATGTTGCCGGCCGAGCCGACCCAGATCTTCTTCCAGTGCTCTCGTCCCATGGCCCCGAACCGTGCCGGAGACGGTCGGGGAACAACAAGGGTGCACCGGGCAACGATCAGGAGTACTTGCGTGCCTAAAGGTCACGGAAGCAGGGTTTCGGCGACGAACTCCCTGACGTGACCGAGCACTTGTTCGCGTCCCGTGCCGGGGATGCCGACGGCGACATGGACGCTGAATCCGTCGAGCAGCGCACGCATCCGGTGTGCGGAGCGGTCCGGGTCGACCGTCCGGAACTCCCCGCGCGAGACGCCCTCGGCGAGGATCGCGACGAGGTCCCGGTGCCAGGCGCCCTCGATGGCGGCCTGGCGGGCCCGGGCGTCGTCGTCGGCGTTCTGCGAGCGGTTCCAGACCTCCAGCCAGAGCGTCCAGTGCGGGTCGCGCGGCCCGTCCGGCACGTAGACGTCCACGTAGCCGTCGAGCCGTTCCCGGGCGGTCCCGGGCCCGGACAGCAGTGCGCTGCGCTCGGCCCCCAGGCGTCCCTCGCTCCACTCCAGGGTCTGCAGCAGGAGCTCGTCCTTGGTGCGGAAGTAGTAGAGCAGGTGCCCGCTGCTCATCCCGACCTGCCGCCCGAGCCCGGCCATGGTCAGCCCGTCGAGCCCGCGCTCGGCGATGGTGTCCATGGCGGCGGCGAGCACGTCCTCACGGGGCGGTGCGGCCTGGTTGCGCCGGCGGGGGTGGGGGGTCGGGTCGCTGCTCTGACTCACTCGTACGTTCTACAGGATCGGCGGGTTGTCGGACCGGGCGGGCGCGGGCGCCCGGGGCGTGCCCGGTGCCCCGCGCGGGTCCTAGATGACCGGCGGGCGGCCGAGACGGCTCATGCGCCAGACCGTGGTCCAGCTCATGGGACGGCGGGCGCCGCCGGTGCGGCGGACGCCCTCGAAGAAGCCGCCGAACCAGGCGCGCAGGCCCGGCAGGGAGCGGGTGCGGGCCAGCGTGAGCAGGGTCCAGACCCCCAGGTAGACGGGGACGAGCGGGACCGGGAGATTGCGCTTGGCCAGCCAGACGCGGTTGCGGGCGGTCATCCGGTAGTAGACGGCGTGCCGGGCCGGGCTGGTCTTGGGGTGCTGGAGCAGCAGCTCCGGCGCGTACCGGACGCTCCAGCCCGCGTCGAGCGCCCGCCAGGCGAGGTCGGTCTCCTCGTGGGTGAAGAAGAACTCCTCGGGCCAGCCGCCGATCCCGTCGAGCATCCGCATCGAGAGCCCGTGGCCGCCGCCGAGGAAGGTGGTCACCTCGCCGCCGCGCATCGGGTCCGACGCGCCGATCCGCGGCACGTGCCGGCGCTGCGTCTCGCCGTTCTCGTCCGCGATGCGGAAGGAGACGATGCCGAGCGCGGGATCGGCCTCGTAGAGGTCGGCGAGCCGCCGGAAGACGTCGGTGTCGACGAGCAGGCCGTCGTCGTCGAGGTCCACGAGGACGTCGACGTCGCCGAAGGCCCGGAGCGTCTCGATGGCGACGTTGCGGCCGCCGGACACCCCGCGGTTCTCGGGCAGTTCGACGCCGTGCACGCCCTCGGGGAGCTCGGCGAGGGAGCCGGCGCCGTTGCCGATCACGACCACCCGGGTGGGCTGCTCGTCCTGCCCGGCCACGGAGTCGAGCAGCGCCCGCAGCTCCTCGGGCCGGTTGCCCATCGTCAACACCGCCACACCGACACGCGGTCGCGCCACAGCCCACTCCGTCCTTCACCGGAACACCGAACACCTGACCCCAGGCTCCGCGATGCTAGCGGCCCGGCGGCACCTCCCGTTCACGCGCGGGGCACCCGGGGCATGTCCGGCGTCCACCCGGCGGCTTGCGGGGCGGGCCTCCACCCGGCGCAGCTCCGGCGGCCGGCCGCCGGTCCCGGGAGCCGGCCCCCGGGCCCTGGCCCGGTCAGACCGCGGGCTGCTGCTGGGTGATGCAGTGGATGCCGCCGCCGCCCGCGAAGACGGTCCGGGCGTCGACCAGGACGACCTCCCGCTCCGGGAACAGGCGGCGGAAGATCTCCGCGGCGACCTCGTCGTGCGGATCGTCGAAGGCGCACAGGACCACGCCTCCGTTGCAGAGGTAGTGGTTGATGTACGAGTAGTCGACCCAGTCGCCCTCCTCGTCCTTCAGGACGGTCGGGGCCGGCACCTCGATGACCTCCAGCGGGCGGCCCTGCGCGTCGGTCTGGCCGCGCAGGAGGCCGACGTGGAGGCGGGAGCGCTCGAAGTCGGGGTGCTGGGGGTTCTGCTGGCTGTGCACCAGGAGGGTGCCGGGGCGGGCGAAGGCGGCGACGATGTCGACGTGGCCCTGGGTGCCGTAGAGGCCGTAGTCGCCGGCCAGGCCGTGCGGGAGCCAGATCGCCTTGGTGGTGCCGAGCCGGGCGTGGACCTCCGCCTCGACCTCCTGGCGGGTCCACCCGGGGTTGCGGCCCGCGCCGAGCTGCACGGTGTCCGTGAGCAGGACCGTGCCCTCGCCGTCCACGTGGATGGCGCCGCCCTCGTTCACCAGGGGGCTGCTGACCACCGGGACGCCCGCGGCGTCCGCCACATGACGGGCGATCTTGGAGTCGTTCTCCCAGCGGGCCCAGTCCTGCGCGCCCCAGCCGTTGAAGACCCAGTCCACGGCGGCGAGCCGGCCCTCCGCGTCCTTCACGAAGGTGGGGCCGATGTCGCGCATCCAGGCGTCGTCCAGCTCGCGCTCCAGCAGTTCGACGTCCTCGCCGAGGAGCGCGCGGGCGGAGTCGGTGTCGCCGGGCGCGACGACCATGGTCACGGGCTCGAAGCGGCGTACGGCGCGGGCCACGGACGCCCAGGCGGCACGGGCCTCGGCCAGCTCCTCCGCGGTGGTGAAGGTGGGGTTGGGGCTGGGCCAGGCCATCCAGGTGCGCTCGTGCGGGGTCCACTCGGCGGGCATGCGGTACGTCATGATCACGGGTCCTAGGGGATCAGAGGAAGTAGAGGCGGTTGAGGGAGACGGACTCCGCCGCCTCGGAGCGGATCGGCGCCCCGTCGAGGGAGACGAGGCCGGAGTGGCCGTCGACCTGGACGTCGCCGATCCGGGAGTTGAGGAGCAGGTCGGCCGGCCCGATGCCGCGGGTGCCGCGCACGGGGACGCGCCGGCGCCGGGTGGGCAGCCGGTCCCCGCCGAGGTCGATCGCCGCCTGGGCGACGAACGCCACCGCGATGTCGGCCGCGGTCGCGCCGTGCGCGCCGAACTGCGGGCCGAGGACGAGCGGTTCGCAGGTGTCGGTGGCGGCGTTCGGATCGCCCACGACCCCGTACGCAGGGAAGCCGGACTTCAGCACGAGCTGCGGCTTGGCGCCGAAGAACTCCGGCCGCCACAGCACGATGTCGGCGAGCTTGCCGACCTCGATGGAGCCGATCTCGTGGGCGAGGCCGTGGGCGATGGCCGGGTTGACGGTGAGCTTGGCCATGTAGCGCAGCACGCGCGCGTTGTCGTCGTGCGGGCCGTCGCCCTCCATGGGGCCGAGCTCCGCCTTCATCTTCCCGGCCATGGCGAAGGTCCGGCGTACGGTCTCGCCGGCCCTTCCCATCCCCTGCGCGTCGGACGAGGTGATGCCGATCGCGCCGAGGTCGTGCAGGACGTCCTCCGCACCCATCGTCCCGGCCCGGATCCGGTCGCGCGCCATCGCGGCGTCGCCGGGCAGGTCGGTCTTCAGGTCGTGGACGGAGACGATCATCCCGTAGTGCTCGGCGACCGCGTCGCGGCCGAAGGGCAGCGTGGGGTTCGTGGAGGAGCCGATGACGTTCGGCACGCCCGCCATCTTGAGCACGTTGGGGACGTGCCCGCCGCCGCAGCCCTCGATGTGGAAGGCGTGGATCGTCCGCCCCTCCAGGACGCTGAGGGTGTCCTCCACCGACAGGCACTCGTTCAGGCCGTCGGAGTGCAGCGCGACCTGGACGTCGTGTTCCTCGGCGACCCGCAGCGCGGTGTCCAGGGCGCGGGTGTGGGCGCCCATGTCCTCGTGGACCTTGAAGCCGGAGGCGCCGCCCTCGGCCAGCGCCTCGACCAGCGGGGCCGGGTCGGAGGAGGAGCCGCGGCCGAGGAAGCCGATGTTGACCGGCCAGGCGTCGAAGGCGTTGAAGGCGTGGCGCAGGGCCCAGGGCGAGTTGACGCCGACACCCCAGACGGGGCCGAACTCCTGGCCGATGACCGTGGTGACGCCGCTGGCGAGCGAGGCCTCCATGATGCGCGGGGAGAGCAGGTGGACGTGCGTGTCGACGGCTCCGGCGGTGGCGATCAGGCCCTCGCCGGAGACGATCGAGGTGCCGGTCCCGACGACGACGTCGACCCCGTCGAGGGTGTCGGGGTTGCCGGCCCGTCCGATGGCGTGGATCCGGCCCTCGCGGATGCCGACGGACACCTTGCGGATGCCCAGGACGGCGTCGATGACGAGGACGTTGCTGATCACGACGTCGCAGGTCTCCCGGACGGCCGCGGCCTTCAGGTGGAGCCCGTCGCGGGCGGTCTTGCCGAAGCCGGCCAGGAACTCGTCGCCGGGCTTCTGGGAGTCGGACTCGACGCGGACGACGAGTCCGGAGTCGCCCAGGACGACCCGGTCACCGGCGCGCGGGCCGTGCACGGAGGCGTACTCGTAGGGGTCCATCACTCACTCTCCTTCGGGGCGTCGGCACCGAGGTATCCGCAGGCGGCGGCCCTGCGCAGGGCCTCCTCCCGCGCCCCGGGGGCGTCCAGCGGGCCGTCGACCAGGCCGGCGAAGCCGATGGCGACGCGGGCGCCGCCGATGGGGAGGAGACCCACCTCGGCCTCGCCGCCGGGGTCGAAGCGGAAGGAGGCGCCGGCCGGGATGGCGAGCCGCATGCCGTAGGCGGCGGCACGGTCGAAGTCGAGGCGCGGGTTGGCCTCGAAGAAGTGGAAGTGGGAGGTGACGCTGACCGGCACGGCGGCCGTGTTGCGGACGCTCAGCGTGACGGTGGCCGCGGCCTCCTCGTACGCGGGTCCGGGCAGCAGCGCACCGGGGGCGCCGGGCCCGAGGGTGCCCCCGCCGATGGGGTCGGAGACCACGGCGAGCCGGGATCCGTCCTCGAAGACGGCCTCGACGTGCACCTCGGTGACGACGTCGGCGACGCCCGGCAGCACGTCGTCGGGGCCGAGGACGGAGCGGGCCGCCTCGATCGCCTCGGCGAGTCGCTTGCCGTCGCGGGCCGCCTCGCAGACGGTGTCCGCGATGAGGGCGGTCGCCTCCGGCACATTGAGCCGCAGGCCCCGGGCCCGGCGGGCCCGGGCGAGCTCGGCGGCGCCGAAGAGCAGCAGCCGGTCGCGTTCCGTGGGGGTCAGTCGCACGTCCGTACACCTCCTGTTTGAACGACACTCTAAATGTTCGCGCCACATCTTCCAAGCATTGACGTGGCCATCCGCGATGAGTCACATTGGCTGACATTGAGCGATGCTCTAAACCCCCCACTCCCCCGCCCGCCCCACCCCGTCCCCCCAGGGAGTCCCCATGGCGATAGAACAGCGCGGAGTCGACACCGTCCCCGAGGAGGAACGGACCAGCGGACCCCGGGACCTCGTCTCGATCCTGCTCGGCTCCAACCTCTGCCTCGGCGTGATCGTCTTCGGCTGGCTCCCGGTCTCCTTCGGACTCGGTCTGTGGGCCTCGGTGACCTCGGTCGTCACCGGCACCGTGGCCGGCGTGGCGGTCACCGCCCCGCTCGCCCTGGTCTCGCTGCGCACCGCCACCAACCTGTCCACCTCCTCCGGCGCCTTCTTCGGCGTACGCGGACGGCTGGTGGGCTCGGTGGTCGGACTGCTGCTCTCCCTCGGCTACACGGCGCTGACCCTGTGGATCGGCGGCGACGTGATGGTGGGCACCCTGGAGCGGCTGGCCGGGCTGCCCACCGGCGGAGCGGCGCACGCCGCCGTCTACGCGCTGCTCGCCGCCCTCACCGTGGTCGGCGCCGTCTACGGCTACCGGATGCTGCTCAAGCTGAGCCAGGCCCTCGCGGTCGGGATGACCGTGCTGCTCGCGATCGGACTCGTCGCGTACGCCGGGGACTTCACCACCGCCCCGGTGCCCGGCACCCCCTACCTGCTCGGCTCGTTCTGGCCGACCTGGCTGCTCTCCGCGGTCGCCGCCGGACTCAGCGGTCCGGTCGCCTTCATCACCCTGCTCGGCGACTACACCCGCTACATCTCGCCCGAACGGCACAGCCCGCGGCGGGTCTGGCGGGCCACCTGTCTGGGCCTGCTGGTGGGCCTGCTGGTCCCGCAGCTCTTCGGCACGGTCACGGCCCTCGCGGCCCGCGGCGGAGCCGAGTACGCCGGCCCGCTCGTGGCGGCCTCGCCCGCCTGGTACCTGGTGCCGCTGCTGATCGCCGCGACCGCCGGCTCGGTCGGCAACGCCGGTCTGATGCTCTACTCGATGGGGCTCGACCTCGACGCGATCCTGCCCAGGGCGACCCGGGCCCGGGCCACCCTGGTCGTGGCGGCGGTGGCCACCGCCTTCGTCTTCCTCGGCCACTTCGCCTCGGACGCGCAGACCGCCATGACCTCGTTCGTCCTGCTGCTCACCGCGATCGGCACGCCGTGGGCGGTCATCACCCTGATCGGGCACCGGCGGTGTCGCGGGGTGTACGACGCGGAGGCGCTCCAGGTGTACAACCGGCGTTCGCGCGGCGGCGTCTACTGGTTCTCGGCGGGCTGGCACCCGCGCGCCACCGCCTCCTGGGCGATCGGCGCGGCCGTCGGCCTGGCCGGCGTGTCCACCCCGCTCTACGAGGGCCCCCTGCTCCCCCTGACCGGCGGGATCGACTGCAGCTTCGTGCTCTCCGGGATCGTCGGAGGCGCGCTGTACGCGGTCCTGACGCCGGCCCGGCAGACGCGGACGCCCGGGACGGTGACCGTCCCGGGCGCGCTGGTGGACCCGGAGTCGTAACCCCGGGGCCCGGGGGCCTACTTGCCCAGCTCGTGCATCCAGCCGTGGACGTCCTCGGCCTTCCCGGTCTGGATGGCGAGCAGCGCCTCGCGGAGCTTCATGGTGACCTCGCCGGGCTGACCGCCCGACTGCTGCCACTCGCCCCGGGCGGACTTGACCGTGCCGACCGGGGTGATGACGGCGGCGGTGCCGCAGGCGAAGACCTCGGTGAGGGTGCCGTTCTCGGTGTCGGCCTGCCACTGGTCGATGGAGACGCGGGCCTCCTCGGACTCGTAACCGAGGTCCGCGGCGACCTTGAGCAGGGAGTCGCGGGTGATGCCCTCCAGGATGGAGCCGCTGAGGGTCGGGGTGACGATCTTGTTCCCGTACACGAAGTACAGGTTCATGCCGCCGAGTTCCTCGACCCACTTGTGCTCGACCGCGTCGAGGTAGCAGACCTGGTCGCAGCCCTTCTCCGCCGCCTCGGCCTGCGCGAGCAGGGAGGCCGCGTAGTTGCCGCCGGTCTTGGCGTCGCCCATGCCGCCGGGAACGGCGCGGACCCGGTCCTCGGAGGCCCAGATGGAGACGGGCTTGACGCCGCCCGGGAAGTACGGGCCGGCCGGGGAGGCGATGACGACGAACAGGTACTCGTTGGCCGGGCGGACGCCCAGTCCGACCTCGGTCGCGATCATGAACGGCCGCAGGTAGAGCGAGGCCTCGCCGCCGTGCTCCGGGACCCACGCCTCGTCCTGGCGGACCAGCACGTCACAGGCCTCGATGAAGGTCTCGACGGGCAGCTCGGGCATGCCGAGCCGGTGCGCGGAACGCTGGAAGCGGCGGGCGTTGGCGTCGGGGCGGAAGCTGGCGACGGAGCCGTCGGGGCGGCGGTAGGCCTTCAGGCCCTCGAAGATCTCCTGGGCGTAGTGCAGGACGTTGGTCGCCGGATCGAGGGAGAGCGGGCCGTACGGCACGAGCTGGCCGTCGTGCCAGCCGCGGCCCTCCGTCCAGCGGACGGTGACCATGTGGTCGGTGAAGTGGCGGCCGAATCCCGGATTGGCCAGGATCGCCTCGCGCTCCGCGTCGGACAGCGGGCTGGAGGAGGGCTTGAGCTCGATGGTGGGCGTCGTCATGAGTGCTTGTCCTTCACCGGTTGTGTGTGTCGGACCGCGCTCACGCCGCTCCGCAGTCACGCAGTACTGCTAGGACGTCCGAGCTTTCCCGCATGCCGCGGCCCCACGTTCGATTATCGCCCGTGGGGGCCGGTGCACGGAAACGGTGTGTACGCGGTCCAAGGATTCGATGGTGGCACCCGGCGACCGCATAGGTACAGCCGCCGGGTGCGGAGTGCGACCCGGCGGCTGGGTGGGATGTCAGCGGCGGGTCAGCTCGCTACGCGTACCGCGAGCGCGTCGCCGATCTCGTCCGTCGTGCGGACGCTGTCACCACGCTCGGTGAGGTCGGCGGCGACGGCCGCCTCGACCCGGGCGGCCTCGGCCTCGTAGCCGAGGTGACGCAGGAGGAGGGCGACGGAGAGCACGGTGGCCGTGGGGTCGGCCTTGCCCTGGCCCGCGATGTCCGGCGCGGAGCCGTGGACCGGCTCGAACATGGAGGGGAACTCGCCGCTCGGGTTGATGTTGCCCGAGGCGGCGACGCCGATGCCGCCGGAGACGGCCGCGGCGAGGTCCGTGATGATGTCGCCGAAGAGGTTGTCGGTGACGATCACGTCGAAGCGGGCCGGGTCGGTGACGAGGAAGATCGTCGCGGCGTCGACGTGCAGGTAGTCCGTCGTGACCTCGGGGAACTCGGCCGCGACCTTGTGGAAGATGTCGGTCCAGAGGTGGCCCGCGAAGGTCAGCACGTTGTTCTTGTGGACCAGCGTCAGCTTCTTGCGGGGGCGCGCCTGGGCGCGGGCGAAGGCGTCCCGGACCACGCGCTCGACACCGAAGGCGGTGTTGACCGAGACCTCGGTGGCGACCTCGTGCTCGGTGCCCTTGCGGATGGTGCCGCCGTTGCCCGTGTACGGACCCTCGGTGCCCTCGCGGACGACGACGAAGTCGATCTCCGGCTGGCCGGCGAGCGGGGTCGCGACGCCGGGGAGCAGCCTGGAGGGGCGCAGGTTGACGTGGTGGTCGAAGGCGAAGCGCAGCTTCAGCAGGAAGCCCCGCTCCAGCACGCCGGACGGGACCGACGGGTCGCCGATCGCGCCGAGCAGGATCGCGTCGTGTCCCTTGAGGGCATCGAGGTCGGCGTCGGTGAGGGTCTCACCGGTGGCGTGGTAGCGCTTGGCGCCGAAGTCGTACTCCTTCGTCTCCAGCTTCACATCCTGGGGAAGCACGGCCGCGAGGACCTTGAGGCCCTGGGCCACGACCTCCTGGCCGATGCCGTCGCCGGGGATGACTGCGAGATCGATGCTGTGAGACATGTCGGCACCCTACTCTTCGTCCCATCGTCTGACACATCTTGTCCAGGATGCGGACGATCCTCCTGCTCGCGGGGAGGCGCGCCGTCGAGGACGGAGTCATGGGGCATCCGCCCGGTGGTCGGAGCGGTGAACGGCCCGGACGAGCCGCCGCCGCAGTCCTGCGCCGAGGCCGTCGGCCTGAGGGCGCGCCGGAGGCGGCCCGGCCGCGGGATCCCGGCGACGGGCGGCGTGGCGGGACGCGCCGCCGGCCCGGAGGTCGTCGGTGCGGGGCGGAGCGGCCGTGGAGGGAGTTCCACGACGCGGGGACCGTGATCCGGTTCCCGTGCGCGGTGGTCGTGCCCGGCCTCACCGGGGAGGGCCGGGTCGCCCCGGCCGCGAGCCGGACGCGCGGATCCGCGAGCGGGGTCCGTTCGTGGCGCACGCGGCGCGGACCCTGATCGTGGCCGGTCGCCCGTCGACCGGGGAAGTCGGCGGTGTCCGCGGGGGTGCGGAGACCCGCGGACGCCTGGGCGCGGTCCGGCCGCGATCGGCCGGACGCACGGCCCGGGACCGGTCAGTGACCGGTTTCGCCGCCGTTGTCGCGGCGGTCGAGGGCGCGCTGGAGGGCGGCGGCGGCGTTCTTGCGGGCGTCGTCGCCGGAGTGGCCGGCGGAGTGGCGGACGCGGCGGGAGGTCTGAGCGGCCATGAGGGATCGACTCCTTGAGATCAGTGGTGATCCGGATGTGCGGAGATCAGTGATGATCGAAGGCGCCGGAAGGGGCGGGGAGCGCCGCCGCAGGGGTTGCCTGCCTAGGGGCATCGCGCTCGCGTCCGCCTCCGCTCGATGGAGCGGGACGTTCGGCTTCTACAAAGCTAGGGCAGGCGGCCGCATCTGTCTCCACAATTACTCGGACTTCCTACTATCTGAGACGGCGATCATCCCGTCCGGCCGCACGGGTCGCGGATCGGCGCCCGCACGGCGAGGGACCTCCCGGGCCCGGACGCCCCACGACCGCATCGCTAGCTAGATTGCATTCCTACCTAGGTAGTGATGAGATGCCGCCATGGCCGCAGACCGCCGCTCCAGCTGGCTCAAGGGAGTCCTCGACCTGCTCGTCCTCTCCTGCCTGACCGACGGTGAGAGTTACGGGTACGAGATCGCCAGGTCGCTCGCCGACGCGGGCCTGGGCGAGATCAAGGGCGGGACGCTCTATCCCGTACTGAACCGCCTGGAGGAGGCGGGACTGGTCGAGGCCGAGTTCCGGGCCGCCGAGCGCGGCCCCGGGCGGCGCTACTACCGGCTCACCGCGCCCGGCCGGACCCGTCTCGCGGCCGAGAGCGAGGCCTGGACGGAGTTCCACCGGGCCGTACAAGGCAAGCTGCACGCAGGGGGAAGCACTTCATGACCGCGTACTTCGACGAACTGACCACCGCCCTGCGCACCGCGGGCGTGCCCGAGGAGCAGATCTCCGCGACCGTCGCCGACCTGCGCGGGCACGTGGCGGAGACCGGGACCGCCCCGGAGGAGGAGTTCGGGCCGGCCGCGCGCTTCGCGGCCTCGCTCGGCGGGCTCGCACCCGAGCCGGAGGACCCGGGCACGGCGGCGGAGCACTGGACCTGGACCGCGGACCTCTTCAACGACCGCCGGATGCTCGCGGTCCACGGCGACCAGGGCTGGGAGGTGGAGTCACTCGACACGGTCGGCCGGTTCGTCTGCCGGCGGGTGCCGGGCGCGGCGCTGCGCTGGGAGTACCGCCGCGAGGTGATCACCGGCCGGCGGCGCGCCCGGGTGCTCGGCGAGCTCTCGCCCGAGGGCTGGGAGCTGTGCGGGGAGTGGCTGGTGTACGGCTACTTCAAGCGCCCGCGGGCGGCGACCGCGGGCCCGGCGGGAGCGCTGGACACGCTGCCCGAGACGCCCCGCCGCCGGCTGTTCCTGAGCCGCCCGGGCAAGCTCGTGCTCGCGGTGTGGGCGGCGCTGGTCCTCGCGTCGACCGGGGCCTTCTTCATCGGGGCGCTGGGGATGCCGGGGTTCGCGCTCACGCTGGGCCTGGGTTCGATGGCGTCGGGGCTGTACACCGCGCACCTGGAGTCGGCGCGGCCGGGGAGCTCGGCGGCACCCCGCACAGGCCCGGCCTCCTGACGCCCGGCCGGCCGGCGCACGGTCACAGCACGTCGCCGTCCCGCCAGTCGAAGACGAGCGGACCGGCCGGGTCCGGCAACGGGCCCCCGGCGGCCGGCCGCAGGTAGGTGGAGTCCTCCTCGTCCGGGAGGCGGACGATTCCGTCCGGACCCAGCACCTCGATCCGTCCGCGCCAGAGGCTCCAGCCACGCGCCCGGTAGAGGGCGGCGCCGGCGTCGGAGGCGGACAGGGCCCCGAAGGCGTACCCGCCGTCGACGGCGCGTTCCAGTTCGGCCATGACGCGGCCGGCGAGGCCCTGCCGGCGCAGCTCGGGGCGGACCCCCACGGCCTCCACGTATCCGACGCGGTACGAGCGGCCCCGGTGCAGGACGCGTCGCATGACGAGGCTGCCGTGGGCGGCGATCCCGGCCCCGTCCTCTATCCAGGCGTGCAGGCCGCCGAGGGCGTGGTCCCAGTCCTCGTCCGCGAAGTCCCCGTCGAAGGCGGCGTCGAGCATCGCGCGGGCGGCGCGGATCCGTTCGGGGCCGAGCTCGTGGGTGGGTGCGGTCCGCACCCGGGCGTCTCCGGTCACCTCCCCAGTCTCCCCACTCCCCCATATAACCTTCAAAAGATTATTGACAGGTTAGACGCGGCAGGATTGACTCTTCCCGTAACCAGTCATCAGGCAATGAGGGGTTAGAGGGATGTCCGTGCTGCCGATCCACCACCGCACCGTCACCGTCCGCGGCCACGAGATCTTCTACCGGGAGGCGGGCCCCGCCGACGCCCCCGTCCTGCTCCTCCTGCACGGCTTCCCGACCAGCTCGCGCATGTTCCGCGACCTGATCCCGCGCCTCGCCGACCGCTACCGGCTGATCGCCCCCGACCACCTGGGCTTCGGCCGCAGCGCCGCCCCGGACGCCGCCGACTTCCCGTACACCTTCGCCGAACTGAGCGCACTGACCTCGGAGTTCACCGAGGCCCTCGGTCTCGACCGGTTCGCGCTCTACATCCAGGACTACGGCGCCCCGATCGGCCTGCGGCTCGCCCTCGCCCACCCGGAGCGGGTCACCGCGATCGTCTCCCAGAACGGCAACGCCTACCTGGACGGCCTCGGCGCCGACGCCTGGGCCCCCGTCCTCGCCCTGATCGCCGAGCGCACCCCGGAGACCGAGGCCCCGGTCCGCGGCATCCGCTCCCTCGACGGCATCCGGTGGCAGTACGAGACGGGCGTGCCCGCGGAGTACCGCGGCCTCCTCGACCCCGACGCCTGGGAGCACGACGCCGCACTGATGGCCCGCGAGGGCCAGGACGGGATCCAACTCGGCCTGATCGCCGACTACGACACCAACTTCGCCCTCTACCCGGCCTTCCAGGAGTACTTCCGCACCAGCCGGGTCCCCCTCCTCGCCGTCTGGGGCGAGGGCGACCAGGTCTTCGTCCCGGCCGGCGCCGAGGCCTTCCGCCGCGACCTTCCGGACGCCGAGGTCCACCTCCTGCCGACCGGGCACTTCGCCCTGGAGACCCACGCCCCGCAGATCGCGTCGCTCATCGACGACTTCCTGGCACGGCGGGTCGCCGTCAGGCCGTAGCCCGCTCCAGCTGGTGGGCCATCCGCTCCACCCAGGCGGTGAACTCCATGCGCCGGTGCGCATCGCCCCCGCACAGGGCGGTGACCTGCGCGTGCGTGATCCGCTCCGGGTCCGTGGTGGTGAGCAGCCGGTGCAGCTCCCGCATCACGGCCGTCATCCGCTGCGCGTCGGGGTGGGCGATCGCGTCGACCCCGTGTCCCGGGCCGAGGGTCGTCGATCCAGGCATGCCGTTCCTCCTCGCCGAGCCGGCCCCCTTCCCAGCAGCGTAAGCCCGTCCCATGGAAACCGCCCCCGACCTCGGTTGGGGGACCGAGGAAGGGGGCGGTGTTCGGGGGCCGCCGGAGGGCGGCGGGGGCGTCAGCCCATGTGCGGGTAGCCGTACTCGGTCGGCGGGACCAGCGTCTCCTTGATGGCGCGGGTCAGCGTCCAGCGCATCAGGTTCTGCGGGGCGCCGGCCTTGTCGTTGGTGCCGGAGGCACGACCGCCGCCGAAGGGCTGCTGGCCGACGACGGCGCCGGTCGACTTGTCGTTGATGTAGAAGTTGCCGGCCGCGAAGCGCAGCTTCTCCATCGTGTACGCGGCGGCGGCGCGGTCGCCCGCGATGACCGAGCCGGTGAGCGCGTAGTCCGAGACCGACTCCATCTGGGTCAGCATCTCGTCGTACTTGGCGTCGTCGTAGACGTGCACGGCGAGGATCGGGCCGAAGTACTCGGTCGTGAAGACCTCGTTCTCCGGGTCGGTGCACTCGATGACCGTCGGGCGGACGAAGTAGCCCTCGGAGTCGTCGTAGCTGCCGCCGGCCACGATCGTGCAGCTGGGGTCGGCCTTCGCACGGTCGATGGCGGCCTTGTTCTTGGCGAAGGAGCGCTCGTCGATGACGGCACCGATGAAGTTCGACAGGTCGGTGACGTCACCCATCTTGATGCCGTCGACCTCGGCCGCGAACTCCTCCTTGAAGCCGTCGTTCCAGATGGAGGCCGGGACGTACGCCCGCGAGGACGCGGAACACTTCTGGCCCTGGAACTCGAAGGAGCCGCGGGTCAGCGCGGTCTTCAGGACGGCGCGGTCGGCGCTCGGGTGCGCGACGACGAAGTCCTTGCCGCCGGTCTCGCCGACGATCCGCGGGTAGGAGCGGTACTTCTCGATGTTGTTGCCGACCGTCTTCCACAGGTGCTGGAAGGTCTTGGTCGAGCCGGTGAAGTGGATGCCGGCCAGGTCGCGGTGGTTCAGGGCCACCTCGGACACGGCGATGCCGTCGCCGGTCACCAGGTTGATGACGCCCTTCGGCAGGCCGGCCTCCTCCAGGAGCTCCATGAGGAGCACGGCGGAGTGGGTCTGGGTCGGGGACGGCTTCCAGACCACCACGTTGCCCATGAGGGCGGGGGCGGTGGGCAGGTTGCCCGCGATGGCCGTGAAGTTGAACGGCGTGATCGCGTAGACGAAGCCCTCCAGCGGGCGGTGGTCCAGACGGTTCCACACACCCGGGGAGTTCGCCGGCGGCTGCTCGGCGAGGATCTGCCGGGCGTAGGCCACGTTGAAGCGCCAGAAGTCGACGAGCTCGCACGGGGTGTCGATCTCGGCCTGCTGGGCGGTCTTGGACTGGCCGAGCATGGTGGAGGCGGCCAGCGTCTCGCGCCACGGGCCGGCGAGCAGCTCGGCGGCGCGCAGGATGATCGCCGCGCGGTCGTCGAAGGACATCGCGCGCCAGGCCGGGGCGGCGGCCAGGGCGGCGTCGATGGCGTCCTGGGCGTCCTGCTGGGTGGCGGCGGCGAAGGTGCCGATGACGGCCTTGTGGTTGTGCGGCTGCACGACGTCGACGCGCTCGCCGCCGCCCATGCGCTTCACTCCGCCGATGGTCATCGGCAGCTCGCGCGGGTTGTCGGCCAGCTCCTTGAGCTTGACCTCCAGGCGGGCGCGCTCGGGGGAACCCGGGGCGTAGCCGTGCACCGGCTCGTTGACGGGAGTGGGGACCTGGGTCACAGCGTCCATGAGGCTCTTGACTCCTTCGGAGGGGTGTGGGGCTCAGCCCTTGGTGAGGATGGAGCGGACGAAGAAGAGCAGGTTGGCCGGCTTCTCCGCGAGGCGGCGCATGAAGTAGCCGTACCAGTCGGTGCCGTACGCGGTGTAGACGCGCATCCGGTGGCCCTCGGCCGCGAGCCGGTTCTGCTCCTCGGTGCGGATGCCGTACAGCATCTGGAACTCGTACTCGTCCAGCTTGCGCCCGGCGCGGCGCGCGAGCTCCTGCCCGACGGAGATGAGCCGGGGGTCGTGGGACCCGATCATCGGGTAGCCCTCGCCCTCCATCAGGATCTTCATGATCCGGACGTAGGCCTTGTCGATCTCGGGCTTGTCCTGGATGGCGACCGAGGCGGGCTCCTTGTAGGCGCCCTTCACGATGCGCACGCGCGAGCCGTTGGCGGCGAGGCGGCGGGCGTCGTCCTCGGTGCGGAAGAGGTAGGCCTGGATGACGCAGCCGGTCTGCGGGAAGTCCTTCCGCAGCTCCTCGTGGATGGCGAACATCGAGTCGAGGGTGGTGTGGTCCTCGGCGTCCAGGGTGACGGTCGTGCCGATCTCGGCGGCGGCCGCGACGACCGGGCGGACGTTCGCGAGGGCCAGCTCGTGGCCGTTCTCCAGCGACTGACCGAACATGGACAGCTTCACGGACATCTCGGCGCGGGCGCCCAGGCCCAGCTCCCTGAGGCGGCCGATGAGCTCCAGGTAGGCGTCACGGGCGGCGTAGGACTGCTCGACGGTGGTGATGTCCTCACCGACGACGTCGAGGGTGACCTCCAGGCCGCGGGCCGCCAGCTCCTGCACGATCGGGACGACGTCGTTCACCGTCTCGCCGGCGATGAAGCGAGCCACGACCTGCTTGGTCCCGGGGGCGGCCGACACGAAACGGCGCATCTTGTCGCTGCGCGACGCGGCGAGGATCACGGGACCCAGCACGGGGCACCTCCAGAGGGCAGGGTGACGAAAGGTGCCGTACCCGAAGGTACGTGACCGAACGGGAACAGCACGAAGAACCACCGTGAAACCTAAGGATCGCTCCGATCGTGCGCCATCTACAGCTGTCACGCATCCGTGGCCCCGCTCTCAGACATCTGTCTGAAGGGAGCGCCGTGCGGTGCGAGAATGGGCGCCGTGAAGGGCGATTACCAGGACCTGGTGGACGAGATCTCGGCGCTGCTCGGCGCCCCGGCGACCCTGGAGAACCGCGACTTCGGCCTGATCGCCTTCGGCGCCCACGACAGCGACGACGACAGTGCCATGGACCCGGTCCGCACCCGGTCGATCCTCACCAGGAAGTCCACCCCGGCCGTCCGCGCCTGGTTCGAGGGCTTCGGGATCACCCGGGCCACCGGCCCGGTCCGCATCCCGGCCGCCCCGGACGCGGGCGTGAACCGGGGCCGGATCTGCCTGCCCGTACGCCATCGGGGTGTCGTCCTCGGCTACGTGTGGCTGCTCGACGCCGATCCCGGCCCGTCGCACGCTCAGCTGACCGCCGCCATGGAGGTGGCCGCCCGGATCGGCGACCTGCTCGCCGACGAGGAACGCGCCGGCGCCGACCTCTCCCGCGAGCTGCGCGCCACCCTGACGGCGGAACGCGGCTGGCAGTACGACATGGCCCTGGCCGCCCTCCGCTCCGCCCTCGGCCCGGACGCCGACGGCCTCCACGCCCTGGTCTGCCTCGCGCCCTGGCCGGACGAGGACTCCCCGTCCCCGCGCACGGTGCCGGGCGCGGCGGCCCTGTGCACGGTGCCGTGGAGCCGGCCCGGGGCCGCGGTCACGGGAGTGCCGGGAGCGGGTGCGTCCGGGGCCGGCGGGGCGGGCGCGGGGAGGACCGGGCCGGGTGCCGGGCCCGGCGAGGGCGGTGCGCCGCGGGCGCTGGCCGCGCTCGTGCGGCTGCGGTCGGCCGACAACCTCTCCCCCGCCGGCGGCGCGGCCGGCCGGCTGCGCGGTACGGCGGGACCCGCGACGGTGGCCGGGATCGCGGCGCCGCGCCGTGGCCTCGCCGATCTGGACGTGGCCTGGCACGAGGCCGTCTCGGCGGCCCGCGCCGCGACCGCCCAGCCGCACCTCGGCCCGCTCGCCGAGTGGGCGGCCCTCGGCCCGTACCGCATGCTCACCGCCCTGCCGCCGGCCGGACCCGACCCGGTGGTCCGCACCCTGCTGGCCCCGGCGCACGCCGAACTGGCCCGCACGGCCGAGGTGTTCCTGGACCACGCGGGCCAGGCCGGCCGCACGGCGACGGCCCTCGGCATCCACCGCCAGACCCTGTACTACCGCCTCTCCCGCGTCGAGCAGCTCACCGGCCTTGACCTGGACGCGGGCGAGGACCGCCTGCTGCTGCACATGGCCCTCAAGGCGGCGAAGCTGTGACCGCCCCGGACGCCCGTCCGGGGACGCCACCGTCCTGCCCCTGAGGGAGCTCTCGGGGATTTCCCCGGGTCTCCCCCGATGTCCCACGACCCGTCAGAAGGCCTACCGTCGAGGAGGAGTCGGGGCGTCGGAGGGAGCGGTGTGATGAAGGCATGGGTGCAGGACCGGTACGGATCGGCGGACGTGCTGGAGTTCCGGGAGGTCGACGTGCCGGTGCCCCGGGACCACGAGGTGCTCGTGCGGGTGCACGCGGCCTCGGTCAACGCGCGGGACTGGCACCTGATGCGGGGCGACCCCTACGTGGCGCGGGCGGCGCTGGGGCTGCGGCGGCCCAGGGAGCGGACCAGGGGGACGGACTTCGCCGGCGTCGTGACGGCGGTGGGCGGGGGCGTGAGCCGCTTCCGGCCCGGCGACGAGGTGTTCGGGGAGGGCGCCGGCGCCTTCGCCGAGTACGTGTGCGCCGCGCAGGACGCCGTGGAGCGAAGACCCGCCGGACTCGGCTACGAGCAGGCGGCGGCGATCCCGCTGGCCGGCAACACCGCGCTGATGGGACTGCGCGACCTGGGCCGGCTGCGGGAGCGCGACCGGGTGCTGGTCAACGGGGCGTCCGGGGGCGTGGGCACGTTCGCCGTGCAGATCGCGAAGGCGTGGGGCGCCGAGGTCACCGGGGTGTGCAGCACGCGGAACGCGGAGCTGGTGCGCGGACTCGGCGCGGACCGCGTCCTCGACTACACGCGGGAGGACTTCACGAAGGGACCGGAGCGCTACGACCTGCTCCTCGACCTCGTGGGCAACCGTTCGCTGGCCGAGTACCGGCGGGTGCTCGCCCCGGAGGGGAGGCTCGTCCTGTCCGGCGGGGGCGTCTTCGAGGGCGGCAGCCTGATCGGGCCCATGGGGCTGATCGTCCGGGGGCAGCTGGCGTCGCTGTTCACCCGCGGGCGGATCCGGGTGCTCACGGCGGAGCCGCGCCGGGAGAACCTGGCGACGCTGCGGGAGCTCGCCGAGACGGGCGCGATGGCCCCGGTGGTCGAGCGGACCTATCCGCTGGCCGAGGCGGACCGGGCCCTGCGGTACGTCGAGGGGGAGCACCCGCGCGCGAAGGTGGTGCTCAGCTCTCCTCCCCCATCAGCACCTTGAGCCCGGCCGTGAGGTCGTCCGCCGTGGGCGCGGTCTCCGGGTCGACCATCCACTGGATCATCACCCCCGCCGCGAGGGCCTGGCAGAGCAGCCCGGCCACCCGGGCCTTCTCGGGCTCCTTCTCCGGGTCGATGCCGAGGAAGCCCTGGGCCATGCCGAGGCGCCCCTCGCGCTGGGGCTCCTTGATGGCCTCGCGCAGCTTCTCGTCGTCGTCGATGCGGGTGACGACCTCCGTCTGGAGCTTCCACACCGGGCCGGCGGCCTCGGCCCCGGCGATGACCTGCTCCCAGACGGCACGGAACCGCTCGTACGGGTCGGCCGGCAGGCTCCGGTCGCCCTCGTCGTCCGCGGCGAAGGCGGCCTCGCCCCACTCCTCGGTGAGGGCGAGGAAGGCCTGCTGGAGCAGGGCGTCCTTGGAACCGTAGTGATAGCCGATGGAGGCCAGGTTGGTGCCGGAGGCGGCGACCACGTCACGGGCGGTCGTGCGGGCGTAGCCCTTCTCCAGGAGGCAGCGCTTGGCGCCTTCGAGCAGATCTTCCTTGTGTCCCATGGACAGCACTGTACCCGCCCCCTAGACGCTTGTCTAAGACGTGTGTCTAGGGGGCGGGTACGGGAGCGGGCGGGCGGCCGGGACGGGCCCGGCCGCCGGTCAGACCAGGTTGACCGAGCGCGCCGAGGTCGCGCCGATCTCCTCCGCGATCTCGGAGAGCACGTTCGCCGGGACCGTGTCGTCGACGGTGAGCACGACGAGCGCCTCGCCGCCCTCCTCCGTACGGGAGACCTGCATGCCCGCGATGTTCAGACCGGCCTCGCCGAGGATCCGGCCGACCGTGCCGACGACGCCGGGGCGGTCCTCGTAGCGCAGCACGCACATGTGGTCGGCCAGGGCCAGGTCCACGTCATACTCGCCGACCGCGACGATCTTCTGCAGGTGCTTCGGGCCCGCCAGCGTGCCGGAGACCGAGACCTCCTGGCCGCTCGAGAGCGTGCCGCGCACGGTGACCATGTTGCGGTGGTCGGGCGACTCGGAGCTCGTGGTCAGGCGCACCTCGACACCACGCTCCTGCGCGAACAGCGGGGCGTTGACGTAGGACACGGTCTCGTCGACCACGTCCTCGAACACGCCCTTGAGCGCGGAGAGTTCGAGCACCTTGACGTCGTGCTGGGTGATCTCGCCGTACACCTCGACGTCGAGCCGGGCCGCGACCTCGCCGGCCAGCGCGGTGAAGATCCGGCCGAGCTTCTCGGCCAGCGGGAGACCGGGCTTCACGTCCTCGGCGATGACACCGCCCTGGACGTTGACCGCGTCCGGGACCAGCTCGCCGGCGAGCGCCAGGCGCACCGAACGGGCCACCGCGATGCCGGCCTTCTCCTGCGCCTCGTCCGTGGAGGCGCCCAGGTGCGGGGTGCAGACGACCTCGTCGAGCTCGAACAGCGGGGAGTCCGTGCAGGGCTCCTTCGCGTACACGTCGAGACCCGCGCCGGCGACCCGGCCCTCCTTCAGCGCCGAGTACAGCGCCGCCTCGTCCACGATCCCGCCGCGCGCGGCGTTGACGATCCGGACCGAGGGCTTGACCTTGTGCAGCGCCTCGTCACCGATGAGACCGAGGGTCTCCGGGGTCTTGGGCAGGTGGACGGTGATGAAGTCGGCGACCTCCAGGAGCTCGTCCAGGGCCAGCAGCTTCACCCCCATCTGGGCGGCGCGGGCGGGCTGCACGTAGGGGTCGTAGGCGACGATCTTCATGCCGAAGGCCGACATGCGCTGGGCGACCAGGACGCCGATGCGGCCGAGGCCGACGACGCCGAGGGTCTTCTCGCTGAGCTCGACGCCCGTGTACTTCGAGCGCTTCCACTCGCCGTTCTTCAGCGCGGTGTTGGCCTGCGGGATGTTGCGCGCGGTGGCGACGAGCAGACCGCACGCGAGCTCGGCGGCGGTGACGATGTTGGAGGTCGGGGCGTTCACGACCATCACGCCGGCCTTGGTGGCGGCGGAGACGTCCACGTTGTCGAGGCCGACACCGGCACGGGCGACGACGCGCAGCTTCCGGGCGGCGGCGATGGCCTCCGCGTCGACCTTGGTCGCGGAGCGGATCAGGATGGCGTCGACATCGGCGATCGCGGGGAGCAGCTCGGCGCGGTCGGCGCCGTTGCAGTGCCGGATCTCGAAGTCCGGTCCCAGCGCGTCGACGGTGGCGGGCGACAGCTCTTCAGCGATGAGTACGACAGGTTTCGAGCTCACGTGAGTCCTCACAAAGGCAGTGCGGACGGCCGTCCCGACGGCCGCAGCGGTGGAGGGGGCTTGCCGCGTGGAAGCGCACGACGCTGTGGGCCAGACGCGATGTTGTTGAGCAGTGTAGTGGTGCGTCGGCGCCGCTCGTGCGCCTCGTTGGAAGGATCACCCGTCCGTGGTTGGACGGGGTGTCCAAGGAAGTGACGCGGGGCCGGACGGCATGTCCGGCCCCGCGTCGAAGGCTTACGCCTCCTCGTCGTTCACCCAGCTCATGAGCTTCCGCAGCTCCTTGCCGGTGGTCTCCAGGAGGTGCTGCTCGTCCTGGGTCTTGTACTCGTTGTACTTCTTCAGACCGCCGTGGTACTCGTCCATCCAGTTCTTGGCGAAGGTGCCGTCCTGGATGTCGGTGAGGACCTTCTTCATCTCGGCCTTGGTGGCGTCCGTGATGATGCGCGGGCCGGTGATGTAGTCGCCCCACTCGGCCGTCTCGGAGACGGACCAGCGCATCTTCTCCAGGCCGCCCTCGTACATGAGGTCCACGATCAGCTTCAGCTCGTGGAGGCACTCGAAGTAGGCGATCTCCGGCTGGTAACCGGCCTCGACCAGGGTCTCGAAGCCGGCCTTGACCAGGGCGCTGGCGCCACCGCACAGCACGGCCTGCTCGCCGAAGAGGTCGGTCTCGGTCTCCTCGGTGAAGGTCGTCTTGATGACGCCGGCGCGGGTGCCGCCGATGGCCTTGGCGTAGGACAGGGCCAGGGCGAAGGCGTTGCCCGTCGCGTCCTGCTCGACGGCGGCGATCGCGGGGACGCCGCGACCCTCCTCGTACTGACGGCGGACCAGGTGGCCCGGGCCCTTCGGGGCGACCAGGGCGACGTCGACGCCGGCCGGGGGCTTGATGAAGCCGAAGCGCACGTTGAAGCCGTGGGCGAAGAACAGCGCGTCGCCGTCCTTCAGGTTCGGAGCGATCGACGCCTCGTAGACCTCGGCCTGGATCGGGTCCGGGATGAGGATCATGATGACGTCGGCCTCGGCGGCGGCCTCGGCCGGGGTCACCACGCGCAGGCCCTGCTCCTCGGCCTTGGCCTTGGACTTGGAGCCCTCGTGCAGACCGACGCGGACGTCGACACCCGAGTCACGGAGCGACAGCGCGTGGGCGTGGCCCTGGCTGCCGTAACCGATCACCGCGACCTTGCGGCCCTGGATGATGGACAGGTCGGCATCGTCGTCGTAGAACAGCTCGGCCACTGGGAATCTCCTTGAGGTGCTGGTGTTGCTCCCACCGTACGGCGGGGTGCGGGAGGAAGGTTTTCGGGTCTCGCCAGGCGGACCGCCGGGTGGACCGGCGACCGGCCCGTCCCGGCGCGCCGGTGTCAGGCGCTGCGGTCGAGGGCCCGCAGGGACCGGTCCGTGATGGAACGGGATCCGCGCCCTATGGCGATCGTGCCGGACTGGACGAGTTCCTTGATGCCGAACTGCTCCAGCATCTTCAGCATCGCCTCGAGCTTGTCACTCGAACCGGTGGCTTCGATGGTGACCGCCTCGGGCGAGACGTCCACGGTCTTGGCGCGGAACAGCTGGACGATCTCGACGATCTGGGAGCGGGTCTCGTTGTCGGCGCGGACCTTCACCAGGACGAGCTCGCGCTGGATCGCGGCGCTGGGCTCGAGTTCGACGATCTTCAGGACGTTGACCAGCTTGTTGAGCTGCTTGGTCACCTGCTCCAGCGGCAGGTCCTCGACATTGACCACGATGGTGATGCGGGAGATGTCGGGGTGCTCGGTGACACCGACGGCGAGCGAGTCGATGTTGAAGCCGCGGCGGGAGAACAGGGCGGCGATCCGGGCGAGGATGCCGGGCGTGTTCTCGACCAGGACGGAGAGCGTGTGCTTGGTGGACATGGTGTGGGTCTCTTCCTTCGCTCTGCGCTTCAGTCGTCTTCGCCGTCGCCGAAGTCGGGGCGGACGCCCCGAGCGGCCATGACCTCGTCGTTGGAGGTACCGGCGGCGACCATCGGCCAGACCTGGGCGTCCTCGTGGACGATGAAGTCGATCACGACCGGGCGGTCGTTGATCGCGTTGGCCTCCTCGATGACCTTGTCGAGGTCGGCCGGGTCCTCACAGCGCAGGGCGACACAGCCCATGGCCTCGGACAGCTTGACGAAGTCCGGGATGCGGGTGCCCCGCGCGTCCGGGTTGACGTCCTGCGGGCCGGAGTGCAGCACCGTGTTGGAGTAGCGCTGGTTGTAGAACAGGGTCTGCCACTGACGGACCATGCCGAGGGCGCCGTTGTTGATGATGGCGACCTTGATCGGGATGTTGTTCAGGGCGCAGGTGACCAACTCCTGGTTGGTCATCTGGAAACAGCCGTCGCCGTCGATCGCCCAGACCGTGCGGTCCGGCTCGCCGGCCTTGGCGCCCATCGCGGCGGGGACCGCGTAGCCCATCGTTCCGGCGCCGCCGGAGTTGAGCCAGGTGCGCGGCTTCTCGTAGTTCACGAAGTGGGCCGCCCACATCTGGTGCTGGCCGACGCCGGCGGCGAAGATCGTGCCGTCGGGCGCGAGCCTGCCGATGCGCTCGATGACCTGCTGGGGCGAGAGGCTGCCGTCCTCCGGCAGGTCGTAGCCGAGGGGGTAGGTCTCGCGCCAGCGGTTGAGGTCGCTCCACCAGGCGGTGTAGTCGCCCTTGTTGCCCTCGCTGTGCTCGGCCTGGACGGCCTGGACCAGGTCGGCGATGACCTCGCGGGCGTCACCGACGATCGGGACGTCGGCGGCGCGGTTCTTGCCGATCTCGGCCGGGTCGATGTCGGCGTGGACGATCTTGGCGAAGGGGGCGAAGCTGTCCAGCTTGCCGGTGACGCGGTCGTCGAAACGGGCGCCGAGGGCGACGATCAGGTCGGCCTTCTGCAGCGCGGTGACGGCGGTGACCGCACCGTGCATGCCCGGCATTCCCACGTGCAGCGGGTGGCTGTCGGGGAACGCGCCCAGGGCCATCAGGGTGGTGGTGACCGGGGCGCCGGTGAGCTCCGCGAGGACCTTCAGCTCGGTGGTGGCACCGGCCTTCAGGACGCCGCCGCCGACGTACAGGACCGGGCGCTTGGCGGCCGTGATCAGCTTGGCCGCCTCGCGGATCTGCTTGGCGTGCGGCTTGGTGACCGGGCGGTAGCCGGGCAGGTCGGTCTGCGGCGGCCAGCTGAAGGTGGTCTTCGCCTGGAGGGCGTCCTTGGCGATGTCGACCAGCACCGGGCCGGGACGGCCGGTGGCGGCGATGTGGAAGGCCTCGGCGATCGTCCGCGGGATGTCCTCGGCCTTGGTGACCAGGAAGTTGTGCTTGGTGATCGGCATCGTGATGCCGCAGATGTCCGCCTCCTGGAAGGCGTCCGTACCGATCGCCTTGGAGGCGACCTGGCCGGTGATCGCGACCAGCGGGACGGAGTCCATGTGCGCGTCGGCGATCGGCGTGACCAGGTTGGTGGCACCGGGGCCCGAGGTCGCCATGCAGACGCCGACCTTGCCCGTGGCCTGGGCGTAGCCGGTGGCGGCGTGGCCCGCGCCCTGCTCGTGGCGGACCAGGATGTGGCGCACGCGCTTCGAGTCCATCATCGGGTCGTACGCCGGGAGGATCGCGCCGCCGGGGATGCCGAAGACGGTGTCGGCACCCACTTCCTCGAGAGAGCGGATGAGGGACTGCGCACCCGTGACGTGCTCGACGGTGGTGGCGGACGGTGCGCCGCTGCGGGTGCGCGGCTGCGGATGGTGCCCGGTGGCCTGCTCGGTCATCAGCGTTCTCTTCTCGAAGCAGAGGGTTTGTGCGAGGTGGTGTGCGGGGCGTTCTGCGGGGGTTTGGTACGACTTCAGGGTGAGCCGGTGCAACAAAAAACCCCTCGTGCCGGGAGGCAAGCGAGGGGAGCGCGTCGGGTGCGTTTACAGGCGGGCCTTCTCTGGGCCTGCCTCAGCCGACGCGCTTTCCAAGTACGAGAATTCGGGTGCGCATGGCACTGACCCTCTCCCCGACGCGCCGTCACTGTCAAGTGGGTGGGACGGGCGTCTCACTATGTGAGCGCAACGGGGGACGGTTTCCGGCACTCACCGGGACCGGCCCGGGCAGCGGGTACTCGTCCCGGACGAGGGCGCGACGCAGCCGGTACTCGTCGAGCGGACCGGCGAAGGCCAGGCCCTGACCATGGGTGCAGCCCATGGCACGCAGGGCGAGCACCTGCTCGGGCATGTCCACCCCGTCGGCGACGGACTGCATCCCCAGGTCGCCCGCGATGCGGAGCAGACCGCTGGTGATCTTGCGCAGTCTGGCCGATTCCACGATGCCCTCGACGAGGCCGCGGTCCAGTTTCAGTATGTCGACCGGGAGGCGCCGCAGGGCGTTGATGGCGGCGTGTCCGCTGCCGAATCCGTCGAGGGAGATCTTGACGCCGAGGCGTCGCAGGGCGGCCAGCCGCTGCTCCAGCTCGTCGAAGGTGATCCGGGGGTCCCGGGGGTCGCTGTCGGCGAGCTCGACGATCAGGGATCCCGACGGCAGCCCGTGCCGGGTGAGCAGGGACTCGACGGAGCCGAGCGGCAGCGAGCGGTCGAGCAGGCGGCGCGCGGACAGCCGGACGGTCACCGGGGTGCGATGCCCGATCCCGGCTCGCTCGGCGGCCTGTTCGACCGCCTCTTCGAGCAGCCAGCGGCCGAGTTCGGCGGTGCGCTCGCTGTCGGGGGAGACCCGCAGGAACTCGGCGGGGGTGAAGAGGATGCCCTGGGCGGAGCGCCAGCGGGCCTGCGCGGCCACGGCGGCGATCCGGCCGGTGGCGAGGTCCACCACGGGCTGGTGCAGCAGGGCGAACTCGCCGTCGTGCAGGGCGCTGCGCAGCCGCGCGGCGATCTCGGAGCGGCGGACCACCTCGGCCTGCATCTGCGGGGCGTACAGCTCGACACGGTCCTTGCCGCCCGCCTTGGCCCGGTACATCGCGAGGTCGGCGTTGCGCAGCAGCTCGCCGGCGACGAGTCCGGGCTCGGCGAAGGCCACGCCGATGGAGGCGGCGACCCGCACCTCGGTGCCGCTTTCCAGGCGGTACGGCTGGGAGAGCCGCAGCCGCAGCCGGTCGGCGATCTCGTGCACGCGGCACTCGCGGTCGGCCCGGTCCCGGGTGCCGTCGCCGAGGATGAGGGCGGCGAACTCGTCGCCGCCGAGCCGGGCGGCGGTGTCCCCGGCCCGTACGGAGTCCTGGAGCCGGCGGGCGGCCTGGATCAGCAGCTCGTCGCCGGCCTGGTGTCCGAGGCGGTCGTTGACGCCCTTGAAGCCGTCCAGGTCGATGAAGAGCACGGCGGTGCCGGCGTCGGAGGCACGGCGGCCGCTCAGCGCGCCCCGGACGCGCTCGGTGAACAGCGCCCGGTTGGGCAGGTCGGTGAGCGGATCGTGCTCCGCGTTGTGCCGCAACTGGGCCTGGAGGCGGACGCGTTCGGTGACGTCGCGGCTGTTGAAGATCAGGCCGCCCTGGTGGCGGTTGACCGTGGACTCGACGTTGAGCCAGTCGCCGCGGCCGGACCGGAAGCGGCACTCGATCCGGGTGGTGGGCTCCTCGGCGGGCGGCGCGGCGAGGAAGCGGCGCACCTCGTGGACGACGCCGCCCAGGTCCTCGGGGTGGATGAGGGAGGCCAGCTCGGAACCGATCAGTTCCTCCGCCTCGCGCCCGTACACACCGGAGGCGGCGGGGCTCACGTAGCGGAGTATGCCGGTGGGTGCGGCGATCATGATGACGTCGCTGGAGCCCTGCACCAGGGACCGGAAGTGGTTCTCCTTCTGGGCGAGTTCGTGGGTGAGGGCGATGTTGTCGAGCAGCATGATGCCCTGCCGGACGACCAGGGCGAGCACGACCGCGCAGCCGGTGAGGACGACGACGCGGTCCACTCTGCGTCCCTCGACGACGTTGTACAGGATGCCGAGCGTGCAGACCGCCGCCGCGAGGTAGGGCGTGAGCGCGGCCAGCGAGCCGGCGAGGGGGCGGCTGTGCGGATGCCGGACGCGGGCGGGGGGCGGCACCTCGGCCCCACGCCGCACGCCGCACGCCCCAGGGCGCGTAGGCGAGCAGCAGGGAACCGGCGAACCAGCCCGCGTCCAGGAGCTGCCCCGAGGCGTAGTGCTCGCGCAGCAGCGGCGAGGTGAACAGGGCGTCGCACAGCACGGTGAGCGCGAGGGCCGCGATGGCCGTGTTGATGGCCGAGCGGTTGACGTGGGAGCGCCGGAAGTGCAGCGCGAGCACCATGCTGACGAGGACGATGTCGAGCAGCGGGTACGCGAGGGAGAGCGCGGCCCGGGCCACGCTCTCGCCCGGGACGTACGCGGTGTGCGCGAGGGCGAGGCTCCAGGAGAGCGTGAGCAGGGAGCCGCCGATGAGCCAGGCGTCGAGTCCGAGGCAGACCCAGCCGGCCCGGGTCACGGGCCGTTTGGCGAGGACGAGCAGGCCGACGATGGCGGGCGGGGCGAAGAGCAGGAAGCAGACGTCGGCGACGGAGGGGCTGGGCACCTCCGCGCGCAGCACCACCTCGTACCAGCCCCAGACGGCGTTCCCGGCGGCTGCCATGAAGGAGGAGAAGGCGAACAGGAGCCACGCGGGGCGGAAGCTGCGATGGTGGCCGCGGGCGTAGAGCAGGCAGGAGACGGCGGCGGCCAGCGCGGCGGCGCTCAGCCCGAAGTCGCCCATGAAGACGGAGAGCCGCGGGGACCCCCAGCCGAGCGCGGCGCCGGTGGCGTACCCCCCGCAGACGAGTCCGAGCCCGAGCTGGGCGAGCACGCCGCCGACGGGCGCCGGGCGCTCGCGCTCGGAACCGGCCCCGGGCGGAGCCGCGGCCTCGCCGGCGGCGGCCGGGCGGGCCCCGGCGAGCGTCCCGGCCGTCACCGCCTCCTCCGGCGCCTCGCCGGGGTGCTCCTGCGCGGGCGGCGGGCGGAAGGCGTCCCGCAGGCGGTCCGAGCCCGCCGCCTCGTGCCCGCCGCAGCCGCCGGAGGGCTCGTCGTGGCCGGAGCAGCGGGCGGCGGCGCGGGGGGCACGGCCCGAGACCCGCGCACGCCCGCCGGCCGGGGCTCTCGCGTCGCCCTCGGCGGAGGCGCCGTCGGCCGCGGCGACGGCGGAGGCGATGGCGGGGGCGTCGGCCGCGGGGACGGCAGGGGCGTCGGCCGCGGCGACGACCGGAACGCCCACCGTGCCGTTCCGGGGGCCGTCCGGGATGTCGCCCGGGGCGTCCCCGGGCGTCGCGTCCGGGCCGTCGCCCGGGAGGTCACCCCGGCCGGCGCCCGGCGCTCCACCCGGGCGGTCGGCGGCACGGGGCCGCACCGCCGCGGCTCGTACCGTGCCGTCGTCCTCGCCGGGGCCGGCGCCACTGCGGGGCGGGGGCACGGCGACATGGCACCCGGAGCCGCCCGGGAGCTGATCGGCGCCGGTCGTCCCCGGCCCGGCCGCGCGGGCGGGCCGGTCCGGGACCGCCTGGTCCGGCAGCGCCGCCATGGGGCGCGAGGGGATGGCAGGCGGCGGTGCCGCCGCGTCGGATCGTCGGTCACTCGGCCGTGCGTCACCCGTCGCCCCCCTCGGAATCTGATGTCCCGTCACTTCGCTCCCCAGCGTCTGCCCGTTCTCGACGCAGTCCCCCGCCACGGGACCATACACCAGGACCGTCACTCAGGGACAGGGCCGCAGTACTCTGCGTGACGGGCTGGGGGCTCGTGACCGGCGCACTCATGGGGCGCGCACGACCCGGGCGCCGGATCGGGCGGCGGGCCCGGGCTGCCGCTCAGGTGGTCAGGACGACGTTCGCCAGCCGCTCCCCCGCCGCGAACCGGGTCAGCTGGGCCGCGAGCAGGCGCTTCGCGCGCGGCATGAACGCCGACGTGGAGCCGCCCACGTGGGGGCTCACCAGGACACCGGGAGCGTGCCACAGGGGGTGTCCGGCGGGCAGCGGTTCCGGGTCGGTGACATCGAGTGCCGCCGTGATCCGGCCGGTCTCCACCTCCTTCAGGAGCGCGGCCGTGTCCACCACGGGACCGCGCGCCACGTTGACGAGGAGGGCGCCGTCCTTCATCCGGGCCAGGAAACCGGCGTCCGCCAGGTGCCGGCTCTCGGGGGTGAGCGGCGTGGACAGCACGACCACGTCGGCCCGGGGCAGCAGGGCGGGCAGTTCGGTCAACGGGTGGACGGGACCGCGCTCGGTGGCACGCGCGGAGCGCGCGACGCGCACGACCCGCGCGCATTCGAAGGGAACGAGCCGGTCCTCGATGGCGGCGCCGATCGACCCGTACCCGACGATCAGGACGGACTTGTCGGCGAGCGCCGGATAGAAGCCGGCCCGCCACTCCTCCGCGTCCTGGCCGCGGACGAAACCGGGGATGCCGCGCAGCGAGGCGAGGATCAGCGCGAGCGTCAGCTCGGCGGTGCTGGCCTCGTGCACGCCCTTGGCGTTGCACAGGCGCACGCCGGGGCGCAGCGCGTCGATCCCGGGGGTGACGTGGTCGATGCCGGCGGAGAGCGTCTGCACGGCCCGCAGCGAGCTCATCCCGGCCAGCGGGCGCACCGCGACCTGCTCGCCCTTCATGTACGGCACCACGTAGAAGGCGCAGTGCGCCGGATCGGCCGGGAAGTCCGGCCCGCCGTCCCAGAAGCGGTAGTTCAGGCCCGACGCACCCGGCGCGGGGAGTCCGTCGATCTCGTCGGCCGGAATCGGAAGCCACACGTCAGCGGCGGTGTCATCGAGTGTCATGTGCGCGAGGCTATGCGAAGAATCGCGCGCGCCATTGGTTACTTTGGGGGGCGGCACAGGGAGGGGTACCGGCAGGTGGAGCGCAGGACGATCGGGGCGGCGGCGCTCGGTGTGGGTGCGGTGGGCCTCGGATGCATGCCGATGAACTGGGCGTACAGCGCCTCCCAGCGGCGCGGGGACCGCTCGGTGCGGACGGTGCACGCGGCGCTGGACGTCGGGGCGAACCTGCTCGACACGGCCGACATGTACGGCCCCTTCACCAACGAGCTGCTGCTGGGGCGGGTGTTGAAGGAGCGCCGGGCGGACGCCTTCGTGTCGACGAAGGTGGGACTGCTCGTGGGCGACCAGCACATCGTGGCCAACGGGCGGCCCGGGTACGTTCGCAGGGCCTGTGACGCCTCGCTGCGCCGGCTGCAGACGGACGTGATCGATCTGTACCAGCTGCACCGGGCCGACCCCGAGGTGCCGGTGGAGGAGACCTGGGGCGCCATGGCCGAGCTGGTGAAGGCCGGCAAGGTGCGGGCGCTCGGGCTGTGCGCCGTGGGCGCGCGGTCGGCCCGGCGGGGCGCGCCGGGCGGCGGTTACGAGGGAACGATCCGGCAGCTGGACCGGATCCAGCAGGTCTTCCCGGTGAGCGCGGTCGAGGCCGAACTGTCGGTGTGGGCGCCGGAGGCGCTGGTACGGCTGCTGCCCTGGTGCGCGGCGCGCGGGGTGGGCTTCCTGGCCGCCATGCCGCTGGGCTGCGGCTATCTGACCGGGACGCTGACGACGGGCGGCGGTTTCGAGGCGGACGACCCACGGGCCCGGCATCCCCGGTTCACGGCCGAGATGATGGCGGCCAACCAGCCGCTGGTGGCGGGGCTGCGCCGGGTCGCGGCCCGGCACGGCGAGGGGGTCACGCCGGCGCAGGTGGCGCTCGCGTGGGTGCTCGGCCGGGGCTCGCACGTGATCCCGGTCCCGGGGGCCAAGCGGGAGCGGTGGGCCGTGGAGAACGCGCGGGCGGCGGAGCTGGTGCTCGACGCGGCGGACCTGGCGGAGATCGCGGCGCTGCCGGCGCCGCGGGGGTCCTGGGACTGAGCGCATGATCCGGCGTGGGGCCGGGAACCCGATCGGCGCGAGCGGTGTATCAAGAGGGAGGGATCGCCGCCGGAAGGGATCGGGATCATGGGTCGAGGCCGAGTCGTGGGGCAGGGCGCGGCGGGTGCCGTCGCGGTGCTGCTGCTGATCGCCGGGTGCTCGTCGCCGTCGGACGGGGACGAGGGGCGCCCGGGCACCCCGTCGTCGGCTCCGTCCGCTCCGTCCGGCTCCTCGGCGGCGCCGTCCGCCGCCGCGGGCGGGGTGCGGGTGACGGGGACGCTGACCGAGGGACTGAGATCGCCCTGGGGCCTGGCCGAGCTGCCCGGCGGCGACCTGCTCGTCTCCTCGCGCGACGACCGGACGATCACCCGGGTCGACGTGCGGACCGGGCGCCGGACCACGCTCGGCGAGGTGCCCGGGGTGGTGCCGGGCGGCGAGGGCGGGTTGCTGGGCCTGGCGGTGCGGGACGGCCGGGTGTACGCGTATCTGACCTCGGCCTCGGACAACCGGATCGTGCGCATGCGGTACGGGGGCGGGGCGGGCGACCGGCTCGGGGCGCCGGAGCCGGTCCTGACGGGCCTTCCCAAGGGTCTGGTCCACAACGGCGGGCGGATCGCCTTCGGGCCGGACGGGATGCTGTACGCGGGGACCGGCGAGACGGGCCGGACCGGGCTCGCCCAGGACAGGGGCTCGCTGGGCGGGAAGATCCTGCGGATGACGCCGGAGGGCCGCCCGGCGCCGGGCAATCCCTTCCCGGGCTCGGTGGTGTACTCGTACGGGCACCGCAACGTGCAGGGACTGGCCTGGGACGCGGACGGGCGGCTGTGGGCGTCGGAGTTCGGGCAGAACACCTGGGACGAGCTGAATCTGATCGAGCCCGGCCGCGACTACGGCTGGCCGGTCGTCGAGGGACGGGCCGGCCGGGCGGGGTTCACGGACCCGGTGGCGCAGTGGCCGACCGGCCAGGCCTCGCCGAGCGGGATCGCCTACGCGCACGGCGCGATCTGGATGGCCGGGCTGCGCGGCGAGCGCCTGTGGCGCATCCCTCTCTCCGGCGCGGAACGTTCCGGGGAGCCCCGGGCGTTCCTCGAGGATGAGTACGGGCGGCTGCGTACGGTCCTGGCGACCGGGGGCGGCGCGCGTCTCTGGCTGGTGACCAGCGAGACCGACACCCGGGGCACGCCCGGGCCCGGTGACGACCGGATCCTCCGCCTGGAGGTCCGGTAGGAAGCGAGACCGCAGTGTTCAACCTGATGGAAGAGCTGTTCGCACCGGGCCGGAAGCACTCCGAGGACGAGCGGCAGCGGCTGGCCCTGACCAGGGAGGACCTGGGCGACGGCGCCCCGCACAAGGGTCCGATAGACCTGGCCTCGGGCAAGGTCGTGGTCCGGATACCCGGCGCCGCGCCCGCGCCCGACGTCACGCCGGAGCCCGCGCCCGGCGCCACGCCGGAGCCCGGCCCCGGAGCCGGCACCGCTCACGTGCCCCTTCCCGGCGCCGCCCCCGCCGCCGGTTCCGCGGCCGGGACGGCGGAGGCGACCGGACGGCACCAGGACCGGGTTCAGGACTAGGACTGGGGCTGCGGCTCCAGGAGGCGCAGGCGGTGGGCCAGGGCGGCGGCCTCGCCGCGCCCGGAGACGCCCAGTTTGGCGAGGATGTTCGAGACGTGGACGCTCGCCGTCTTCGGTGAGATGAACAGCTCCTCGGCGATCTGGCGGTTGGTGCGGCCCTCGGAGACCAGCCGGAGCACGTCCTGCTCGCGCGGGGTGAGACCGAAGGCGTCGGAGGCCTCGTCGGCCGGTTCCGAAGCCGCCGGGGCGGACCGGTCGGCGGTGAGCGGGCCGAGGCGGGCGCGGGCCGCGAGGAGCTCCACGTCCTCGCGCAGCGGCTGGGCGCGCAGGCCCGCGACGGTGGCCTGGGCGGCGCGGAGCAGCTCGGCGGCCTCCTCGCGACGGCCGCCCTCCGCGAGGAGGGCGTCGGCGAGCCGGTGCCGCGCCCTCGCCAGCTCGTAGGGACGCTCCAGCGCGCCGAAGGCCTCGACGATCTCGGCCCTGCGTGCGGCGCTGTCCCGGCCCTCCGCGCGGGCCAGCTCGGCCGACACCTGCAGGGAGTGGGCGCGCCAGACGGGCGCCGGGGTGGCCAGGCTCCGGACGCAGCGGCGGATCACGTCGAGGGCGGCGGCGCGGCCCTCGGCGGCGGCCGGGAGCCCCCGGGCGTCCGCCTCCGCGGTGGCGGCGGCGAGGACGAGCGGCCAGCCGTAGCGGTGGGTGCCGGGCTGGAAGCCGGCCTCGGCCACGGTGGCGAGTTCGGCCCGCACGTCGGCGAGGCGGCCTTCGGCGGCGGCCACGACGACCGTCACGTGGGCCGTCGGCAGGGTGTACTGGGGGATCGGGTCGCGGCTGCCGTAGCGCCTGGCGGCCTCGGTGAGGCGGGCGGCGGCGACGGCCGGTTCGCCGCGGGCGGCGGCGAGCTGGGCGAGCAGCAGCAGCGCGGTGCCGCCTGGTTTGGTGCCCGCGGCCCCGGTGCGCAGGAGGTGTTCGCACTCCTCCTGGACCCGGTCCCAGGCGCCGAGGGAGTGGAGCGACTCGGCGAGGTTGGCGCGGACCCAGCCCGCGCTGTCGACCAGGCCGCGGGCCCGGCACATCTCGATGCCCGCGGCGGCGATCTCCACGGCCTCCCGGGAGCGGCCGAGCCCTTCCAGACAGGAGGAGATGTTCACGTGGGCGCGGGACGCCTCGTGGAACTGGCCGAGAGCCATGGTCCGTTCGCGGACCTCGTGCATCGCGGCGAGCCCGGGCTCGATGTCGCCGGCGGCCACCATGATGGTGCCGAGGGTCAGCCGGGCGGTGAGCTCGGTCGCCTCGGCCCTGACCAGACGGGCGTACTCGACGGCCCGTTCGGCGGCGGCGAGCGCCTCGGGGCCGGGGCTGCGGAGCATGCCCCAGCCGGCGGCGATGGCGAGGACCACGGCGTGCACGGCGGACGGCGGCAGTCCCCGGACGAGTTCCTGGGCGCGGGCGATCTCGTCCCAGCCGTCGCCGCGGCCCAGGTGGGACTGGATGCGGGCCCGTTCGACGTAGAACCAGGCGGCGCGCAGCGGGTCGCTCTCCTCGTCGGTGCCGAGCAGCCGCAGCGCGGTGCGCCCGATCGTGAGGGCGCGTTCGCGTTCGCCGCTGAGCCGGGCGGCGACGGCGGCCTCGGCGAGCAGGTCGAGAAAGCGCAGCGGGGTGGTCTCGGGGTCGCAGCCGCAGGCCGGGTAGGCCTCGGCGTAGTCCATGGGGCGCAGTGCGCCGCGGACCTCGTCGGGCACCTCGTCCCACAGCTCCATGGCGCGTTCCAGGAGCCGCAGCTGTTCGGCGTAGGCGTAGCGCTTGCGGGTCTCGACGGAGGCGCGGAGGACGGCGGGCAGGGCCCGGGCGGGGTCGTGGGCGTGGTACCAGTACGTGGCGAGCCGGTTGGCGCGCTCGGCGGCTCGGACCAGGCCGGGGGCGCTCTCCAGGGCCTCGGCGTAGCGGCGGTTGAGCCGGGAGCGCTCGCCGGGCAGCAGGTCGTCGCTGACGGCCTCGCGGACCAGGGAGTGGCGGAAGCGGTAGCCGTCGCCGTCGGGGGCGGCGAGCAGGATGTTCGCGCCGACGGCGGCGCGCAGCGCGTCGAGGAGCGCGTCCTCGGAGAGCCCGGCGACGGCGGCGAGCAGGTCGAACTCGACGGTGGAGCCGCCTTCGGCGACGATCCGGACGACCCGCTGGGTCTCCTCGGGCAGGGCCTCCACGCGGACCAGCAGGAGGTCGCGGAGGGAGGCGCTGAGGGAGCCGGCGTGACAGCCGGACTCGTGCGAGGCGACGAGTTCCTCGACGAAGAAGGCGTTGCCGTCGGAGCGTGCGTAGACCTCGTCGAGGAGGCCCGGGTCGGGTTCGGCGGCGAGGATGCCGGTGAGCTGGCGGTGCACCTCGGCGCGGGTGAAGCGGGCGAGTTCGACGCGGCGGACGGAGCGCAGCCGGTCGAGTTCGGCGAGCAGGGGGCGCAGCGGGTGCCGGCGGTGGATGTCGTCGGCGCGGTAGGTCGCGACGACCACGATCCGGCCGCGGTGGAGGGTGCGGAAGAGGTAGGCGAGCAGGTGCCGGGTGGAGGCGTCGGCCCAGTGCAGGTCCTCCAGGACGAGGACGACGGTGCGTTCGGCGGCGACGCGTTCCAGGAGCCGTACGGTCAGCTCGAAGAGGCGGGCGGTGGCGTCCTCGGCGGCGGGGTCGTGACCGGTGGGGTCGCCGAGTTCGGGCAGCAGCCTGCCGAGCTCGCCCTCGTGCCCTTCGGCCGCGGCGGCGAGTTCCTCGGGGAGGCGGCGGTGCAGGGCGCGCAGGGCCGTGGAGAAGGGGGCGAAGGGCAGCCCGTCGGCGCCGATCTCGACGCAGCCGCCGAGTGCGACGACGGCGCCCCGGGAGCAGGCCTCGTCGAGGAACTCCTCGACGAGGCGGGTCTTCCCGACGCCGGCCTCGCCGCCGACGAGGAGGGCCTGGGGCTCTCCCGCGGTCGCGCGGGAGAGCGCCTCCGTGAGGGCGGTGAGTTCGCCGGCGCGGCCGACGAAGACGGGGCTGACTGACCTGGTCTCCACGGCGCCGAGCATCGCACAGGCGTCCGCCGGCGCGCTCCTACGGGGGATGCCCGGCAGCGCCCCGTTCCCGCGGGACGTGCTCATCCGGGGTCACGCGGCCCGGGTGAAGTCGTTCCGGTGGGCGCTCACCCGCCCCTCCGGATCCTGGCCCCTGGCCGACCGGCGGGCCCTGGCCGCGCGGACGGCCTCGCGGGCGAGGCGGGCGGCGGCGGCCTGGCGGACCAGCTCGGCGTGCTCGATGCGGTGCAGCTCGTACTGGAACATCGTGTTCTCCCTGGGGGTTCCGGTTTCGGTATCGCTCCTTGCGATGCCTCTACCTTCGTCTCCCAGGGGGTGCGGGCACATGGGGAGAGTGCCGCATGTTCGGCGTACGGGGGGCCTTAGGCGTCCCGGGGGGCTCCTTAGGGAGGGCCGCGGCCGCCTCAGGAGGCCGCGGGGGCGCGCCGCCGCGGCCGGCGCCGGGTGGGCCGTACGGCCGTCACCGTGCTCCCTCGGGCTCCCCCGCCTCGTCCACGGTCACCCGCTGTACGGGGATCTTCGCGCGGGCGTCGGCGACGTGGGCGTCGGCGGCGCGGGCGTCGGCGGCGACCCGGCACTCGGGCGGTTCGATGCTGATCCGCGGCAGCCGCCGGTCGAGCCAGCGCGGGAGCCACCAGTTCGCGCCGCCCAGCATGTGCATGAGGGCGGGGACGAGGAGGGTGCGCAGCACGAAGGCGTCCAGGGCGACGGCGGCGGCGAGTCCGATGCCGAACATCGCGACGCGTCGGTCGCCGGACAGGACGAAGGCGAGGAAGACGGAGATCATGATGACCGCGGCCGAGTTGATCACCCGGCTGGTCTCGGCGAGGCCGACGCGGACGGCACGCCGGTTGTCGCCGGTCTCCAGCCATTCCTCGTACATCCGGCTGACCAGGAAGACCTGGTAGTCCATGGAGAGCCCGAAGAGCACCGAGACCATGATCACGGGCAGGAAGGGTTCGATGGGTCCGGCGCTGCCGAGGCCGAGCAGCTCGCTCCCCCAGCCCCACTGGAAGACCGCGACGACGACTCCGAAGGCGCTCGCGACGGCGGCGATGTTCATGAGCGCGGCCTTGAGCGGGATGCCGATGGAGCGGAACGCGAGCAGCAGCAGGACGCAGCCCAGCGCGATCACGACCCCCACGAAGAGCGGCAGCTTGCCGACGATGATCTCGGCGAAGTCGTCGTAGGAGGCGGTGACGCCGCCGACGTGGACCTGGAGCGAGGTGCCGTCCTCGGCCGCCGGCAGGACGTCGTCGCGGAGCCGGTCGACGAGCCGGCTGGTGGCCTCGGACTGGGGCGAGGACTCGGGGACGACGGTGAGGACGGCGGTGTCGGCGCCGTGGTTGTACGTGACCGGGGAGACGGACGCGACGCCCTGGGTGTGCGCCAGCCGGGCCGGCAGGGCGTCGAGGGCGACCCGGTCGTCGGCGCCGTCGAGCTGGGCGACGAGGGTGAGCGGCCCGTTGGTGCCCGGGCCGAAGCCCTCGGCGATCATGTCGTAGGCCTTGCGCGTGGTGGCGGTGGCCGGGTTGTTGCCCTGGTCGGAGCTGCCGAGGTGGAGCGAGAAGGTGGGCAGCGCCAGGACCGCCATGACGACGGCGGCGACGGCGCCGAGGAGCTTGGGGTGGCGCTCGACGAAGCGGGACCAGCGGGCGGAGAAGGTGGTGGGCAGCTCGGGCTCGGGGCCGTGCTCGGTGAGCCGGCGGCGTTCCTTGCGGCTGAGGGCGCGCATGCCGATGAAGGACAGCAGCGCGGGGAGCAGGGTGACGGAGGCCGCGACGGTGAGGACGACGGTCAGACAGGCGGCGATGGCGACGCCGTTGAGGAAGCTGAGCCGCAGGATCAGCATGCCGAGCAGGGCGATGCAGACGGTGGCGCCGGCGAAGACGACGGCCCGGCCCGTGGTGGCGACCGCGATCCGCGCGGCCTCGGCCACGGGCAGGCCCCGTTTGAGGCCCTTGCGGTGCCGGGTCACGATGAACAGCGCGTAGTCGATGCCGACGCCGAGGCCGACCAGCATGCCGAGCATGGGGGCGAAGTCGGCGACGGTCATGACGTGCCCGAGCAGGGCGATGCCGGAGTACGCGATGCCCACGCTGACCAGGGCGGTCGCGATGGGGAGCACGGAGGCGGCGAGGGAGCCGAACGCGAGGAAGAGGACGAGGGCGGCGACGGCCACGCCGACGATCTCGGCGATGTGGGCGCTGGGGGCCTCGGTGGAGCCGACGGCCTCGCCGCCGAGCTCGACCTGGACGCCCGGGGTGGCGGCGGCCCTGGCGGTGTCGACGAGGGCCTCGGCCTGGGCCTCCGGGATGTCGGAGGCCTTGGCGTCGAAGACGACGGACGCGTAGGCGGTGTGCCCGTCCTCGCTGATCTGCCCCGGTACGGATCCGTACGGGGAGGCGACGCCGGCGACGCCCGGAAGCCGCTCGACCTTCTTGAGCATCGCGGACATGCGCTGCTCGACGTCGGGAGCCGTGACGCTGCCGCGGTCGGTGTGCCAGACGATGGTGTCGGTGTCGCCGCCGGCGCCGTGGAAGCCCTTGTCGAGGAGGGCGACGGCGCGGCCCGACTCGGTGCCGGGCACGTCGTAGTCGTTCGAGTACGCGTTCCCCGCGACGGCCGCCCCGGTGACGGCTCCGCCGAGCGCGAGGAGCCAGAGCAGGACGGTGGCGAGGCGGTGCTTGATGCACCATCGTGCGATGGCTGCCAAAGGACGTGCTCCTCGGATGGTCGGTGCTCCGCCGCCCACTGTTGCAGCCAAACGTGATCCTTTGCCCCTTTCGTGGCGATCCTCACAGGGCGTGGCGGGGGTTCGGGACCGCGGCCCCGAACCCCCGCGCGTGCGGCCCGGCGCAGCGCCCTGAGCTGCGGGGCCTCAGCCGGACACGCTCGGGCGCCCGTTCTCGACGTGCCCCATGAGGCGGCGCCGGAAGCCCTCGGGGCCGGTCACCTCGACGTCGTACCAGCCGTGGGCGTCGGCGGCGGAGTGCACGACCGTGCGGGACCGGCCGGGCTTCACGGTCACCTCGCGGGTCCAGTCGGCGAGGTCGTCGGGATCCACGTATCCGAGCGGCCGGACGGTGAAGGTGACGGCCGCAGCGGAGTCGTTGCGGACGGTGAGGTGGAGGTCACGGTCGTGGTGGTCGATGCGCGAGACGAGCTCGGCGCCGCCGGCCGAGGGGCCCGCGAACTCGCGGCGGAAGCCGTTGGGCCCGGTGATCGTGAAGCGGTAACGATCACGCGGAAGGGGGACCGCCCAGGTGGCCGTGCCCCTGACGTCGGTGTGCTGCGGGACGTCGAACTCGCCCGCGTAGGGGTAGAGGGCGAAGTGCACGGCGGCCTTGCCGGTGTTGCCGAGCGTGACGGTCGCCCGACCGTCCGCGACCCGAGCGAAGGCGTCCGGCTGGTACGGCAGCGGGCGGGCGGGGCGGGTGCCGGGTTCCTGCGCGGGCATCGACTGGACGGCCGGGGGCTGCGGCCGCCAGCGGCCGGTGAACGGCGGGACCGGGCCGGGCTGCTCGACGGGCGGCAGCCCGCGGGTCCGCCTGAAGTCGAAGGCGGAGGTGAGGTCGCCGGTGACGGTCCGGCGCCAGGGCGTGATGTTGGGCTCCGCCACCCCGGTCAGCTTCTCCAGGAAACGGATCACGGAGGTGTGGTCGAAGGTCTCGGAGCAGACGTAGCCGCCGACCGACCAGGGGGAGATCACGAGCAGCGGGACGCGGATGCCGAGTCCGGTGGGCAGGCCCTTCCAGCGCTCGTCGGTGTCGTCGGCGGGCGGGACCGGCGGCGGGACGTGGTCGAAGAAGCCGTCGTTCTCGTCGTAGTTGATCAGGACGACGGTGTGCCGCCACACCTCGGGATGCGAGCCGAGGGCGTCGAGCACCCGGTAGACGAGGCTCGCGGACGCGACCGGCGAGGAGGCGCCGGGGTGCTCGGAGTCGACGGCGGAGGGCACCAGGTACGAGACCTCGGGGAGGGTGCCGGCGGCGACGTCGGCGCGGAAGGCGTCGGCGAGGGTGCCGCTCTCGACCCGGCGCAGCCCGCGCTCGAAGAGGGAGCGCTCGGCGTCGGTGAGGGTGGCCACCCCCTCCTCCAGGAGGCCGAGGAGGCGCGCCCGTGCGGCTGCGTCGCCGGTCTCGCGGACGGCGGCGTAGAACGACTCCATGAAGGTGTGCCCGCCGGTCGGGGCGAGCGCCTTGCGGGCGATCCGCTTGAAGGTGGTGAAGAACTCGATGTTGTTGTCGGTGAAGTTCTCCCACTCGGTGTACGTCTTCCAGCTCCGCCCGGCGGCCTCCAGGCGTTCGGCGTAGGTGGGCCAGCCGTAGCCGGGATGCCTGTCCTCGGCGTAGGCGGCGTTGGTGACGGCGCGGCTGCCGTCCGCCTCGTATCCCGTCCAGCCGGACCACAGGTGGTTGCGGTTGGGGCTGGTGGAGGTGTGGACGGACGCGTGGTAGGCGTCGCAGACCGTGAACGTGTCGGCGAGCTCGTAGTGCAGGGGGATGTCGCGGCGGTCGTAGTACGCCATGGTGGCGGCGGTCTTGGCGGAGACCCAGCCGTCCATCCAGCCGTCGCGCCAGGCCCTGGCTCCGCCGCTCCAGGAGTGGTCGAGGTCGCCGATGTACTGGAGGTCCTTCGCCTGGGCCGCGGCGGCGCCGCGCACCGGGAAGGGCAGCACGGTCCGGCCCGGCGGACCGGGCTGCTCGAACACCGGGCGCCCGGTGGGCAGCTCGACGGCGTTGCGGTCGCCGAAGCCCCGGACGCCGCGCAGGGTGCCGAAGTAGTGGTCGAAGGACCGGTTCTCCTGCATGAGGATCACCACGTGCCGCACCGCCGCCATCCCGCCGGCCGGCGGCTCGGCCGCCATGGCCGCCTGCAGTGACGGCGGGAGCAGGGACCCCGCGGCGGCGGCGCCGAGCGCGCCTCCGCCGAGTGCGAGCAGCCTTCTGCGCGATATCTCCGGGGACAGCTCCGATGCCACGACCGACCTCCACTCGACGCCCCACGGTTCGCCTTCGAGCCTTCGGATGGGGCCGTGGCGGACGCTAGTGAGGCCGGGTGACCACCAGGAGGCCCGGCGTGGGCGCGACGATGAATGCCCCTGTCACCGGGGC
Source organism: Streptomyces sp. NPDC048018 (assembly GCF_043202995.1). NCBI lineage: Bacteria > Bacillati > Actinomycetota > Actinomycetes > Kitasatosporales > Streptomycetaceae > Streptomyces > Streptomyces sp. NPDC048018. The sequence goes on along the minus strand of NZ_JBIDBK010000006.1, from coordinate 355,662 downwards.
GGAACGCCACGCGGCGACATTTCCGCTCGTTTCCGGCATTGCGCGGGCCGGCCGGACCGTTCCGGGAAGAAGGCGTGTTTGACAGGGACTTCAAAGGAAGGAAAAGTACACGCCGCGCGAATTTCGGAATCCCGTTCGAACCCGGTGTTCCGGATACGCGCTTCACGGCCAGCCGATCCTGTCAGGAGTCAGGCCTCCATCCGCACCCGTCCACGCCTCCGGTCCGCGAGTCCTCGCCGGGGCGCCCGTTCGCGTGCCGACGGAAGGGGCGGCCGGTTCTGACCGCCCGACGCCTGAGGGGCCCATGACCATCGACTACGCGGCGGACACGGCACCGGCCGTGAAGCCCGGACCCCCGCCGGCCACCGGCCCAGGCGCGTCCCCGATCACTCCCGCCACCGGCAGGCCGCAACCCCCTCGCCTGGCTCTCGTGGACGGAATGCGCCTGGCGGCCTGCCTCTTCGTCGCCGCGTTCCATTTCCTGGGCACGACGAACCCGGCCATCTGGGGTGAATCACCCAAGGTCTTCGCCCCTCTCGTCCACCGCGCCTCCATGTACGGCTGGCTCGGCGTCGAGATGTTCTTCCTCATCAGCGGATTCGTCATCTGCATGAGCGCCTGGGGCCGCACCCCCGGCCAGTTCGCGGTCTCCCGGATCTCGCGGCTCTTCCCCGCCTACTGGTTCGTCATCGCGCTGATCGTCGCGCGCGTGGCGATCAGCGCGATGCAGACCGGCGACGTCTGGTCGGCCATCCACCCCCGGGTGATCGTCTCCAACCTGACGATGTTTCCCGGACCGCTCAAGGTCGACCTCCTCGACGGGGTGGCCTGGACGCTGGACGTCGAGGCCAGGTTCTACCTGCTGATGGCCGTGGTCCTGAAGTTCGGCACCACCTATCAGCGCATGATGGGCTTCTGCACGCTCTGGCTGGTCGCGGCGTTCGTCACCCGCTCCACCGAGAACAAGCTGCTCGACCAGTTCGTCCTCAGCCCTTACGCGGGCTACTTCATCGCGGGCATCACGGTGTACCTCATGTGCCGCTTCGGCCAGAACCTGATGCTGTGGTTCCTGCTCGCCATGGCCTGGGGCTACCAGCTCAGCGTGCTGCAGATCCGGGTGAACTGGCACCTGGCCACGTCCAACACGGACCGGACGGTCTCCTGGACCCTGTGCGCGGTCCTCGTCACCGCGTTCCTCGCGGTCCTGATGCTGGCCTCCCTCGGCCCGCTCCGGAGGATCCGGTGGAGCTGGCTCGTCACCGCCGGCGCGCTGACGTACCCCTTCTACCTGGTGCACCTGAGTCTCGGGATCCCCCTGGCGAAGGGGCTGACCCGGCACGTGCCGGCGCTCGGTTTCTGGGGCACCGTGGCCGTGACGACGGCCACCATGCTGTTGCTCTCCTACGCCGTCTACCGCTGGGCGGAGAAACCCCTGAGCAGGTGGCTGCGCCGCAACCTCCTGAAGGGGCTCGATCCCAAGGAGCGGCCCGAGTTCGCGCACTGAGCGCCCGCCCCGCGACGGCCGGGAAAGGGACGGCCCCGCACCGGATTCCCGGTGCGGGGCCGTCCCTTTCCGCCCAGGAGGGCGGACGTCACGGGCGGGACGGGATGCGTCCCCCCGTCAGAGGCGCTGCCACCTCTGGTTGGTGCCGCCGTTGCCGTACCAGAGGCCGACGTTGCTGCCCGGGGCCGTGTAGGCGCCGCCGACGTCGAGGGCCAGGCCGGAGTCCTGCGCGGTGATCGAGCCGCCGGCGTCGAGGTTCCACTTCTGGTTGGTGCCGCCGTTGCAGGGCCACAGGATCAGCGGGGTGCCGCCCGCGGTGCCGCCGTGGTCGACGTCCAGGCACATGTCCCCGTAGACCCGGAGCTCCTTCTGGGCGGTGTACGTCCACCGCTGGTTCTCGTTGCCGTTGCAGTACCAGATGATCATCTTGGTGCCCGGCTCGTGCGAGGCCCCGGGGACGTCCAGGCAGTGGCCGGAGCCCACGCCGCGCAGCGGGCCCGCGGTGGTGGCCGGACGGCCGGTGCCCCACCAGGCCCAGGCGAGCCGGTCGGCGGCCGAGGTGTTGGTGGTGCGCAGGGTCAGGTCCGTGCCGGTGCCCTGGAGCTCGGTGAGGCTGTACGCGTCGCCGGCCCGCAGACCGGGCCAGTAGACCGAGCCGATGCCCAGTTCGCGCACGGTGTCGGTCTGGCCCTTCAGGGTGGCGACCTCCCAGCGCCCGTTGACCGGACCGTTGTAGTCGAGGCCGCTGGTCAGCTCGGTCCCGAACTCGGTGAGGACGGTGCGCGACGCGCAGTTCCCCACCCTGGTGCGCAGGTCGGCGGCCCAGCGGGCGGGATCGGTCCAGTCCTGGTGCCAGAAGCCGTACTGGTGCAGGGACAGGTGGGTGCCGGCCAGGCGCGGGTCGGCACACACGGGCCGGACGTCGTCGCTGTAGCCGACGCCACCGACGAGGACCCGCTCCCGCGGGACGACGGCCCCGTAGGCGGAGAGCCAGCCGGCCGCGATGTCGGCCCACTCGGTCGCCGCGTAGCCGAACGGCTCGTTCATCGGCTCGAAGTAGACCCGGCCGGTGTCGCCGTACTGGTCGACGACCGTCCGCCACATGGCGTCGTAGGCGGCCCTGTCGTCGATCCGGCCGTTCTTGGCGGCGCCCGGTCCCTCCCAGTAGCCGAGCACGACCTTGACGCCCCGGCCCACGGCGGCGTCGATCGCGCCGCGGTAGGAGTCCCACCACGGGCCGTTCACCGAGGCCGGGTTGACCGGCAGCCGGACGGTGTCGGCGCCGAACCCGCTCTGGAACTGCCCCACCACGGCGGCCGACTTGGCGTACGTCGTCAGGTAGTCGTCCTCGGTCGACAGCCCGGTCGGCACGACCGCGTCGTCGGCGTAGTTGTCGCGCGGGTCCGCCCAGTTGACCCCGTGGAACCGGCTGGCGTCCGGGGTGGCCGCGGCCGCCTCGGAGGCGAGCGGACCGGCTTGGAGGCCGAGGACCGCGACGGCACCGGCGGCCAGCAGGGTCAGGGCTCTCCGGCCCCTTCGCTTGCGCACGTTGGACACGTATTCCCCCAGTACACGTGAGCCGCATCGTGACAATGCGACCGGATTGAGAAGAAGTTGATCAATAGTGATCGTATATCAGCTCGGTTGACCCCACCTCGCCGTGAGCGGCAAGCTGATCGCCTGTCAATTCTCGTGACGTGGGGGAAGATTGAGCGGCACTGCGCATCACATCGGGCCGGACACGGCGCCCGACCGGTACCGCCTGCTGAGGTCCATCGGACGCGGCGGCGAGGCCGTTCTCTACCTCGCGGAGATCGAGCTGGCGGGCGGTGCGGAACCGGTCGTCGTCAAGGTGCTCGACTCCAAGACGACGATCACCCCGGAACTGTTCGAACGCGTCAGCCAGAAGTGGAACGAACAGGCCGAACTGCTGCGCTTCGTCCACCGCCCCGGCGTGGTGGGCGTCCGCGAGCACTTCCAGGGCCCGCCGATCCACCGCCCCGGCGAGGCGGAGACCCTCAGCGGCCGCGCCCTCGTCCTGGTCATGAACCACGTCGACGGGCTCGACCTGCGCGACTGGCGGGCCGAACGCACCCTCGCCGCCCCCGCCGAGCGCCGCGAGGTGATGCGCACGCTGGAGCAGCTCGCCGACGTCCTGGACTGGCTGCACTCGGGCAAGGCGACCCCCTCGGGCCGCACCGTCGTGCACGGCGACCTCTCCCCCGGCAACGTCATGGTCGACCAGCACGGCCAGGCCACTCTGGTCGACTTCGGCCTCAGCAAGCTGACCGCCGACCACCAGACGGCGGAGGTGTGGTTCACCCCCGGCTACGCGGCCCCCGAGGTCTTCGAGGGGAAGCGGACCCCGGGTTCCGACCGGTACGCCTTCGGCGCCATCGCCTACTTCCTGCTCAGCGGCCAGGCCCCGCCGACCGTCCCCGAGCAGCTGTCCGCCGCACTCGCCGGGCTGCCGCACATCGCCGGCCTCACGGAGGAGCAGCGCGCCCGGGTGCTGAGCATCGCCGCGGCCGACCCCGAGCGGCGGCCGGTCAGCCTGTCGGGCTGGGTGAAGGACGTACGGCACGGGGTCGTGTCCACCACCACGACGAACCGCCCGGCCGTCCAGGACGCCGTCCCCGCCCCCGCGCCGCCCGCCGTGCCCCCGCTCGCCTCACCGGCGACACCCCCGCCGCCGGCCGGTCCGCCGACGGTCGCCCCGGGCGCCCCCCAGGGCTTCGGGGAGCCCACGTACCCGATCCCCCTCGCCGCGGAGCCGCCGCTCCGGGCGGAGCCCCCGTCCTCGCCGCGGCAGCCCGAGACGGGCCCGCCCGGGCCGCCGCGCCGCAAGCGCCGCACCGGCCTCGTCCTCGGCGCCGTCGCCGCCGTCGTGGTGGTCGCCGTGCTCGCGGTGCTCGGCGTCGAGCTGCTCGGCGACAAGGACAAGAAGGAGGACGACTCCGCGAAGGGCGGCGGGAGCACCTCCTCGGCCCCGGTGACCACCGCCCCCACGCCCACCGAGGAGCCCACCGCCGAGTCCCCCACGGCCGAGCCGGCGGACACGGAGTCCACCGACCCCGACGCCTCGGCCAGCCCCTCGTACGATCCCGGGTCGCTGCCCGACGTGCCCATGGCGGACCTGACCACCCTCTCCTCCGTCAGCGAGCCCGATTCCTTCACCGTCGGCCCCGCCAAGATCAACACCAAGGAGTACGGAGCCGCCCTGCACGGCGACTGCTACAACGGCGCCTACGTGGAGTACGACCTCAACCGCGAGTGGCAGACCTTCGAGTTCACCGCCGGCATCGACGACAAGTCGAAGATCGAGGAGGCCCGGATCGTCATCTCCGTGGACGACCAGCCGGCCCTGTTCAACGAGACCGTCGTCCTCGGCAAGCCCATCTCCCGCACCCTGAAGGTCGCCGGGGTGCTCCGGCTGCGGCTGAAGGTGGAGTCCTCCTCCTGCTCCGACTCGGGCAGCGGCGTGATCGCCGCCCCGATCCTGCGCCGCTAGGGCCCGTCCCCGGATCCGGCCGGATCGGGGCGCCGCGGGCCCGGCCCGGTCCGCCCGGCCCGGCCCGGTCCGCCCGGCCCGGCTCAGGGCACACGCGCGAAAGGGCGGCCCCGCACCGGAAGTCCGGTGCGGGGCCGCCCTCTTCTGCCGTACGGAGCGGCGGGTGTCAGCCCTCGCCGACGCCCAGCCTCTCCAGGATCAGGTCCTTGACCTTCGCCGCGTCGGCCTGGCCACGGGTGGCCTTCATGACCGCGCCGACCAGGGCGCCGACCGCGGCGACCTTGCCGCCACGGATCTTGTCGGCGATGGCCGCGTTGCCGGCGATGGCCTCGTCGACCGCCGCCCCGAGCGCGCTGTCGTCGGAGACGACCTTCAGACCGCGCTTCTCGACGACCTCGTCCGGCGCGCCCTCGCCCGCGAGGACGCCCTCGATGACCTGGCGGGCCAGCTTGTCGTTCAGGTCGCCGGAGGCGACCAGGGCCGACACGCGGGCGACGTCCGCCGGGGTGATCGGGAGCTCGTCCAGGGCGACGCCCTGCTCGTTGGCGTTGCGGGCCAGCTCGCCCATCCACCACTTGCGGGCCGACGCCGCGTCGGCGCCCGCCTCGGTCGTGGCGACGATCGGGTCGACCGCACCCGCGTTGAGGATGGCCTGCATGTCCAGCTCGGACACGCCCCACTCCTCGCGCAGCCGGTTGCGGCGCACGCGCGGCAGCTCCGGCAGGCCCTTCCGCAGCTCCTCGACCCACTCGCGGGAGGGGGCCACCGGCACCAGGTCCGGCTCCGGGAAGTAGCGGTAGTCCTCGGCGTTGTCCTTGATGCGGCCCGAGGTGGTGGTGCCGTCGTCCTCGTGGAAGTGGCGGGTCTCCTGGAGGATGGAGCCACCGGAGGACAGGACCGCCGCGTGCCGCTGGACCTCGAAGCGCGCCGCGCGCTCCACGGAGCGGAGCGAGTTGACGTTCTTCGTCTCCGAGCGCGTACCGAAGGTGTCGGAACCCTTCGGCATCAGCGACAGGTTGACGTCGCAGCGCATCTGGCCCTTGTCCATGCGCGCCTCGGAGACGCCCAGGGCGCGGATCAGCTCGCGCAGCTCCGCCACGTACGCCTTGGCGACCTCGGGGGCCCGCTCGCCCGCGCCGACGATCGGCTTGGTGACGATCTCGATGAGCGGGATGCCGGCCCGGTTGTAGTCGAGCAGCGAGTGCGAGGCGCCGTGGATGCGGCCGGTCGCGCCACCGATGTGGGTGGACTTGCCGGTGTCCTCCTCCATGTGGGCGCGCTCGATCTCCACGCGGAAGATCTCGCCGTCCTCCAGCTGGACGTCCAGGTAGCCGTCGAAGGCGATCGGCTCGTCGTACTGGGACGTCTGGAAGTTCTTCGGCATGTCCGGATAGAAGTAGTTCTTCCGGGCGAAGCGGCACCACTCGGCGATCTCGCAGTTCAGCGCGAGACCGATCTTGATGGCCGACTCGACGCCGATCGCGTTGACGACCGGCAGCGCGCCGGGCAGACCGAGGCAGGTCGGGCAGGTCTGCGTGTTCGCGTCCTGGCCGAGCTCGGTCGAGCAGCCGCAGAACATCTTGGTCCTGGTGCCGAGCTCGACATGGACCTCCAGGCCCATGACGGGGTCGTACGCGGCGAGTGCCGCCTCGTACGACAGCAGTTCAGTGACAGTCACGGTGGAACTTCCCTCTCAGCCCAGCAGGACGTCGTCGTCGCCGAGGCGCTTCAGCTCGCGGTACAGGATCGCGAGGCCGGTGACGATGGCGGCGGCGGACACGACGGCGTCGACGAGCTTGAGCGTGTCGTGCTCGTTACGGGCCTTCTTGATCTGCTTGGTCACCGTCACGGCGCCGAACGCCGTGGTGGCCATCGACAGATACGTACCGGTCTTGGACTTCTTGAAGCCCTTGGCCTTCTGCAGTGCACTGGAACTCACAGCGACGGAGCCTCCTCGAGCAGCGGGTGTCCCCACTTTTCCACGAAGGCGGCCTCGACGGCGGCACCGACCTTGTACAGCCGGTCGTCCTTCAGGGCGGGGGCGATGATCTGCAGTCCGACCGGGAGGCCGTCCTCCGGCGCCAGGCCGCAGGGCAGCGACATGGCGGCGTTGCCGGCCAGGTTGGTCGGGATGGTGCACAGGTCCGCGAGGTACATGGCCATCGGGTCGTCGGCGCGCTCGCCGATCGGGAAGGCCGTGGTCGGGGTCGTCGGGGAGACGATCACGTCGACCTGCTCGAAGGCCTGCTCGAACTCGCGGGTGATGAGGGTACGGACCTTCTGGGCCGATCCGAACCACGCGTCGTAGTAGCCGGAGCTCAGCGCGTAGGTGCCGAGGATGATGCGGCGCTTGACCTCGGGGCCGAAGCCGGCCTCGCGGGTGAGCGCGGTGACGTCCTCGGCGGACCGGGTGCCGTCGTCGCCGGTGCGCAGGCCGTAGCGCAGACCGTCGAAGCGGGCCAGGTTCGAGGAGCACTCGGACGGCGCGACGATGTAGTACGCGGAGAGCGCGAGGTCGAAGGACGGGCAGTCCAGCTCGACGATCTCGGCGCCCAGCGACTTCAGCAGCTCGACGGACTCGTCGAAGCGCTGCACGACACCGGCCTGGTAGCCCTCGCCGCGGAACTGCTTGACGATGCCCACGCGCATGCCGGCGACCGAGCCGTTGCGGGCGGCCTCGACGACCGGCGGGACCGGGGCGTCGATCGAGGTCGAGTCGAGCGGGTCGTGCCCGGCGATGGCCTCGTGCAGCAGGGCCGCGTCGAGGACCGTACGGGCGCAGGGGCCGCCCTGGTCGAGCGAGGAGGAGAAGGCCACCATGCCGTAGCGGGAGACCGCGCCGTAGGTCGGCTTGACGCCGACGGTGCCGGTGACGGCGGCGGGCTGGCGGATCGAGCCGCCGGTGTCCGTGCCGATGGCGAGCGGGGCCTGGTACGCGGCGAGGGCGGCCGAGGAGCCACCGCCGGAGCCGCCGGGGATCCGGGTCAGGTCCCAGGGGTTGCCGGTCGGGCCGTAGGCGCTGTTCTCCGTGGAGGAGCCCATCGCGAACTCGTCCATGTTGGTCTTGCCCAGGATCACCACGTCGGCGGCCTTGAGCTTCGTGACCAGGGTCGCGTCGTACGGCGGGATCCAGCCCTCGAGCATCTTCGAGCCGACCGTCGTGGGCACGCCCCGGGTCGTGAAGATGTCCTTGAGCGCCAGCGGGACGCCGGCCAGCGGGCCCAGCTTCTCGCCGCGGGCCCGCTTCTCGTCCACGGCGCGGGCCTGGGCGAGGGCGCCCTCGCGGTCGACGTGCAGGAAGGCGTGGACCTTCTCGTCGACGGCCTCGATGCGGGCCAGGTGGGCCTCGGTCACCTCGACGGCGGTGAGCTCGCCGGAGGCGATCCTCGCCGCGATCTCGGCGGCGGTGAGCTTGATGATGGTGCTGTTGTCCGTCATGACGTTCTTAGTCCTCCCCCAGGATCTGCGGCACCTTGAAACGCTGCTGCTCCTGGGCCGGGGCGCCGGAGAGCGCCTGCTCGGGGGTGAGCGACGGACGGACCTCGTCCGCGCGCATGACATTGGTCAGCGGCAGCGGGTGGGAGGTCGGCGGTACGTCTTGGTCTGCGACCTCGGAGACGCGGGCGACCGCGCCGATGATGTCGTCGAGCTGTCCGGCGAAGTGGTCGAGTTCTTCGGCCTTGAGCTCCAGACGTGCCAGCCGTGCGAGGTGGGCGACCTCCTCGCGCGTGATGCCAGGCATGCGGATCCTCACGGGGTGAGTCTGATGGTGTTGGCCCAATCCTATGGGGCCCGCACCGCTACCCGTGAAACGGTTTGCCCCGGCGGGGGCTCCCCGTGCCCCGTACGCGGTCCGCCCGGCGGTCCGTACGGGCCGTCCCGCGGCTACTGGACGACGCGGTCCGAGGGCTGCTCGGCCTCGGCGAGGGCCGCGCTCGCGGCCAGCTCCGAGGGGCGGCGCCAGCCGTGCTCGCCGCGGGCGAGGAGCCAGGCGGTGGCCTCGCCGGGCGGCATCGCGGCGGCCACCAGCCAGCCCTGGACGGCGTCGCAGCCCAGGTCGCGCAGGCGTTCCCAGGTCTCGTCGTCCTCGACGCCCTCGGCGACCACGAGCAGTCCGAGGGAGTGCGCGAGGTCGACGGTGCAGCGGACGATCTCGGCGTCCTCGGTGTCGACGGCGAGCCGGGCGACGAAGGAACGGTCGATCTTCAGTTCGCTCACCGGCAGCCGGCGCAGGTGCACCAGGGAGGAGTAGCCGGTGCCGAAGTCGTCGAGGGACATCTTGACGCCGTGGCCGGTGAGCCCGGCCATGGTGTCGGCGGCCCGCTGGGGGTCCTCCAGGAGCACGTGCTCCGTTATCTCCAGCTGGAGCGCGCCGGCCGGCACGCCGTGCCGTGCGAGCCGGGCCGCGACGGCGCCGGCGAAGCCGGGGGTGTGGACGTCGCGCGGCGAGACGTTGACGGCGACGGGCACGTCGAGGCCCTGGGCGCGCCAGCGGGCCACCTGGGCGAGCGCGGTCTCCAGCACGTACTCGGTGAGGTGGGGCATCAGACCGGAGGACTCGGCGATGGCGATGAACTCGTCCGGCGGGACCTTGCCGCGCTCCGGGTGCACCCAGCGGACCAGCGCCTCCAGGCCGGCGACCTGCCCGTCGAAGCGGACCTTGGGCTGGTAGTGCAGCTCGACCTCGCCGGCGTCGAGGGCGCGGCGCAGGTCGCCGAGGAGGCCGAGGCGGTCGGGGGTGTTGGAGTCGCGCTTGGACTCGTAGACCTCGACGCCGGTGCGGTCCCGCTTGGCCTGGTACATCGCCACGTCGGCCCGGCGCAGCAGGCCCTCGGCGTCGAGGGCGTGCTCGGGGAAGACGGCGACGCCGGCGCTGGCCTCCAGGACGAGGGTCAGCCCGTCGAGGTCGAGCGGCGAGGACAGCTCGGCCACGAGGTGCCGGGCGACCCGCTGGGCGCTGGTGGTGGAGTCGGCGGCGGGCAGCAGGACGGCGAACTCGTCGCCGCCGAGCCGGGCCGCCTCGGCGCCGCGCGGCAGGGCGAGCCGGAGGCGTTCGGCGATCTGGAGGAGCAGCCGGTCGCCGGCGAGGTGCCCGAGGGTGTCGTTGACCGAGCGGAAGCGGTCGAGGTCGATCAGCACGAGCGCGGACCTGACCCCCTCGCTCTCGGCCTGTTCCAGGGCGGTCCAGGTGCGCTCCAGGAGCCACTGCCGGTTGGGCAGTCCGGTGAGCGGGTCGCGCAGCTGCTCCTCGGCCCGGGCGCGGGCGATCCACAGGGTGGAGTCGAGGGCGATGAGCGGGACGGCGAAGAGCGGCAGGACCGCGGGGCCGGCGGCGGCGACGACGCAGATGAGGGGGGCGATGCCGAGCAGCGCGACGGCGACGAGCCCCTGGCGGAGCAGGGCGGTGCGGGCGGGGGTGGGCAGTCCGGCGGTCTGCGGGGCGAGCGCGTACCACAGCATCAGCCGGGTCGCCACGAGATAGGCGACCGCGGCGAGCACCACTTCCGGCACGTCGGCGATCCCCCAGTCGAGGGGCCGCCAGGGCTCCGCGACGGTCGGGACGTCCCCGAAGGTGGCGAGCACGAGGGCGGCGATGCCGGTGCCGATGACGTCCACGGCGCCGTGCAGCATGCCCTGGCGCCAGCGGTGCCGGCGGGCGGCGGCGACCAGGACGACGACGGTCAGCGAGACCAGGGAGGCCGGGACCCAGCCGTAGAGGAGCAGGACGGCGAGGGTGAGGGCGGCGCCGGATCCGGTGCCGCCCCACCAGCGGTCGCGGCCGAGCGCCACGAGATGGCCGACGATCAGTCCGGTGAGGACGGCGAGGGACCAGCCGGCGGATCCGCCGGGGAAGAGCCCCTCGCCGCTGCTCAGCGCCTGGTAGAGACCGGCGGCGAGCGCGACGGCGGCGATGCCCGTCAAGGCTGCGGGCAGCCCGGAGGTGATGCCCACGAACGCCGCACGTCCCTGGGGCCGTGCGACCGGGGCGGCACTCTCGGTCGGTTTCATTCCCGTCCCTCTCACAGCCGGCGGTGCGTCGCATCGCGGGGCCGGCGACATGTCACTGGGCCGTCGTCCCGCCGCGTGCCGTACCGCGTGTCCTGCCTCCTGCTCGCGCCGGCAGGACCCTCACGCGGCCGTGCGCGGCGGACGCACGGTCACCACACTAGGCCGCGGAGGGCTCCGACGGGCAGCGCTCTCCATCTCTTGCCCGAATGCGACCCGGCCACCCGTAACGATCTGGTATGCGCCGAACGGGTGAGCCTCCGCGGCCCGGTGGCGGCCTAGCCCTCGGCCGGGAGAGCCGCCTCCCGCGCGGCTTCGGGCCCTTGTTCGAGCAGGATGACGAAGCCTTCCTCGTTCAGAACCGGAACCTTCAGCTGCATCGCCTTGTCGTACTTGGAACCCGGGTTGTCCCCGACGACGACGAAGGCCGTCTTCTTCGAAACGGAACCGGCGACCTTCGCACCGACGGCTTGCAGCGACTCTTTTGCGCCATCCCTGGTGAAGTTCTGCAGGGTGCCCGTGACGACCACGGTCAGGCCGTCCAGCGGACGCGGACCCTGGTCCTCGCCGGCGCCCTCGTCCTCGAAGCTCACCCCGGCTGCCCGCCACTTGCGCACGATCTCCCGGTGCCACTCCTCGGCGAACCACTGCTTCACGGCGGCGGCGATGATCCCGCCGACGCCGTCGACGGCCGCCAGCTCCTCCTCGGTGGCCTGCTCGATGCGGTCGAGGGAGCGGAACTGCCGGGCGAGGGCCTCGGCCGCGACCGGGCCGACGTGGCGGATGGACAGGCCGTTGAGGAAGCGGGCGAGCGGGCGGGTCTTCGCGGCCTCGATGTTCGCCAGCATCGCCAGCGCGTTCTTCTTCGGCTCGCCCTTCTGGTTGGCGAAGACGGTGACGACCTTCTCCTCGCCCGTCTTCGGGTCCCGCTTGGGCAGTCCGCTGTCCGGGTCGCGGACGTACGCCTTGATCGGCAGCAGCTGCTCGATCGTCAGGTCGAACAGGTCGCCCTCGTCGGCCAGCGGCGGCGCGGCGGGCTCCAGGGGGCGGGTGAGCGCGGCCGCCGCGACCACGCCGAAGTTCTCGATGTCCAGGCACTGCCGGCCGGCCAGGAAGAACAGCCGCTCGCGCAGCTGGGCGGGGCACGACCGCGCGTTGGGGCAGCGCAGGTCGATGTCGCCCTCCTTCATCGGCTTCAGCGGCGTGCCGCACTCCGGGCACTCGGCCGGCATCACGAACTCGCGCTCGGTGCCGTCGCGCAGGTCCGCGACCGGGCCGAGGATCTCCGGGATCACGTCACCGGCCTTGCGCAGCACGACCGTGTCGCCGATCAGCACGCCCTTGGCCTTCACCACCTCCTGGTTGTGCAGGGTGGCGAACTCGACCTCGGACCCGGCCACGGTCACGGGCTCCACCTGCGCGTACGGCGTGACGCGCCCGGTGCGGCCGACGCCGACCTTGATGTCGACCAGCTTGGTGTTGACCTCCTCCGGCGCGTACTTCCAGGCGATCGCCCAGCGCGGGGCGCGTGCCGTGGAGCCCAGCCGCCCCTGGAGCGCGATCTCGTCGAGCTTGACGACGACGCCGTCGATCTCGTGCTCCACCGAGTGCCGGTTCTCACCGAAGTACGCGATGAACGCGCGGACCTCGTCGAGGGATCCGACGACCTTGTTGTGTCGGGCGGTCGGCAGACCCCACTCGTGGAGCAGGTCGTACGCCTCGGAGAGCCGGGTGATGTCGAAGCCCTCGCGGGCGCCGATGCCGTGCACGACCATGTGCAGCGGCCGGCTCGCCGTGACCTTCGGGTCCTTCTGGCGCAGCGAACCCGCCGCCGCGTTGCGCGGGTTGGCGAAGGGCTTGTCGCCGGCCTCGACCAGGCGCGCGTTGAGCCCCTCGAAGCCCTCCATCGGGAAGTAGACCTCGCCGCGGATCTCGACGAGGTCCGGGATGCGGTCGCCGTGCAGCCGTTCGGGGATGTCGGCGATCGTCCGCACGTTCGGCGTGATGTCCTCGCCGGTGCGGCCGTCGCCGCGGGTCGCCGCCCGGGTGAGCCGCCCGTGCTCGTACGTGAGGTTGACCGCGAGGCCGTCGACCTTGAGCTCGCACAGGTAGTGGTGGTCGGGGGTGCCGGCGTCCCGTGCGACGCGCTCGGCCCAGGCGGCCAGCTCCGCGTCGTCGAACGCGTTGTCCAGCGACATCATGCGCTCGCGGTGCTCGACCGAGGCGAAGTCCGTCTCGTAGGTCCCGGCCACCTTCTGGGTCGGCGAGTCCGGCGTGCGCAGCTCCGGGTACTGCTCCTCCAGGGCCTCCAGGGACCGCAGGAGCGTGTCGAACTCCGCGTCGCTGACGACCGGCTGGTCCTTCACGTAGTACCGGAAGCGGTGCTCCTCGACCTGCTCCGCCAGCTCGGCGTGCTTCTCCCGCGCCTCGGCGGGGGCCCCCTGTTCGACTGCCACCGTTTCTCGTCCTCCCGATGCCTGAAACCCGGTCACTCTGGGTTGTCCGCGAGCGATCTCGCCGCCCGGGCGCAGTGTGCGAGCGCCTGGCGGGCGTACGCCGGCGAGGCACCCGCGAGGCCGCAGGCCGGGGTGACCACCACGGACTCCGCGAGGGTCCCCGGATTCAGCCCCAGCCTGCGCCACAGCGTCCTGACACCCATGACGCTACCTCCCGGGTCCGACAATGCCCCCGAGGCCGGGTCCGTGGACGGCACCACACCGGCGAAGAGCTTGGTCCCGGCCTCCACGGCCTCCCCGATCGCCTCCTCGTCACGCTCGGTGAGCAGGGAGAAGTCGAACGACACACCGGCCACGCCGGCCCTCCGCAGCAGGGCGAACGGCACGCCGGGCGCGCAGGAGTGCACGATGACGGGCCCGTCGTGCACCTCGGTCAGCTCGCGCAGGGCGCTCTCCACGACCTGCCGGTCGACGGCGCGGTGGGTGCGGTAGCCGCTGGCGGTACGGACCCGGCCGAGCAGGACGGAGGTCAGCGAGGGCTCGTCCAGCTGGAGCACGATCCGGGCGCCGGGGACCCGCCTGCGCACCTCCGCGAGATGTCCGCGCAGGCCCTCGGCGAGCGAGCCCGTCAGGTCGCGGCAGGCCCCGGGGTCGCCGAGCGCGGCCTCTCCGCCGCGCCGCTCCAGGGCGGCGGCCAGCGTCCACGGCCCCACCACCTGCACCTTGAGCGGACCCTCGTACCCCTGGGTGAACTCCTCCAGGGCGTCCAGGTCCTCGCCCAGCCAGGACACCGCCCGCCGGGTGTCCCGCCCCGGCCGGTCGCTGATCCGCCAGCCGCTGGGCTCCACGTGCGCGTACAGCTCGACGAGCATGCCGGCGGTCCGGCCGATCATGTCGGCGCCGGGCCCCCGCGCGGGCAGTTCCGCGAGGAAGGGGAAGTCCTCGAAGGATCCGGTCACGGTCTTCGCGGCCTCGCGGGCGTCCCCGCCGGGGAGGGATCCGACGCCGGTGGCCGGACCCCAGGGGAACAGGGTCTTCTCGCTCTTGTCGCTCTCGTCGCTCACCCGGGAAGCCTACGTGCCACGGCCTCCCCCGTGGCGCGCGTGACCGGGCTGTCGGTGGCCCGTGCCGGCTCCGCCCCCGTCATCGTGTCGTCAGCGTCCCGGCCGCACGGTCAGGTCGTTGACCTCGGCGTCGCGCGGCAGGTCGATCGCCATGACGATCGTGGTGGCCACCGACTCGGGGTCGATCCACTTCGCGGGGTCGTACTCCTTGCCCTCCTGCTGGTGCACCTTCGCCTGCATGGGGCTGGCGGTCCGGCCCGGATAGACGGACGTGACCCGCACGCCGTGGGCGTGCTCCTCGTGGCGCAGGGAGTCGGCGAGCGCCTTCAGGCCGTGCTTGGAGGCGGCGTACGCGCCCCATTCGGCGTGCGCGTTGAGCCCGGCGCCCGAGTTCACGAACACGACGTGCCCCTGGGAGACCCGCAGTTGGGGCAGGAGGTGGCGGGTCAGCTCGGCGGGCGCGACCAGATTGACGTTGAGCTGGTGGTGCCAGGTCTTGGGGGTGAGGTCGCCCACCGCGCCGAGGTCGACGACGCCGGCGATGTGCAGCAGGGTGTCGACCCGCTCGGGCATGCTCTGGTGCGAGAACGCCCAGGAGAGCCGGTCCGGGTCGGCGAGGTCGCCGACGAGCGTCCGCGCCCCGGGGAACTCCGCCGCCAGCTCCTTCGCCCGCCCCGCGTCCCGCGCGTGCAGCACGAGCTCGTCCCCGCGCGCGTGCAGCCGCCGCGCGACGGCGGCGCCGATGCCGGAACCGGCTCCGGTGATCACATGAGTAGCCATGGGGCCCATGTTCTCAGCTGTCAGGGCGCGGGCGTGGCGGCCGACCAGAAGTCGGAGCGGACGTTCGGCGTGGGGATCTTGCCGAGGGGATGGGCGGGGCCGTTCGGCCTGGTGGTCGACTCGGCGACCTCGGACTCGTCGACGCAGGGGGTGGTGACGTCGAAGAACACCTGCCCCTTGTAGCCGACCTCCACGGTGAGATCGAACCGGTCGGGTGTGCGCGCGAAGACGGACGGCATCTCCCGCGACGGATTCGTGCCGGTGATCTCGTAGCCGGACTTCCGCCAGGACCGCTCGATCACGCCGAGGAAGCTGCCCCACCGCTGCTCGGAGACGATCGTGGTGACGGTGCGCCGCCGGGTCACCGTGCAGCTTCCGCTCGTGGTCGTGTCGTGGTCCCACCGGACCGCCGGCACGACCGCACCGAGCATCTCCGGCGCTCAGGTCGCGCTCCCCACCCCACCGTTCGCGAACTCAACTCAGGGACGACTCCAGATACGCGAGCGCCGCCGCGCCGTCCTCCGCGAAGTGGACGAGTTCGCCGAGCGGGCGGGGCAGGAAGCCCTCCTCCTCCATGCGGCGGAACTGGGTCTTGAGGCCGTCGTAGAAGCCGGCCGTGTTGAGCAGGACGACCGGCTTGGTGTGCTTGCCGTGCTTCTTCAGCTCCAGGATCTCGGTGGCCTCGTCCAGGGTGCCGGTGCCGCCGACCATGATCACGATCGCGTCGGACTTGGCGAGGAGCAGGGCCTTGCGCTGGGCGAGGTCCGTGGCGACCACCATCTCGTCCGCGCCCGGGCGGGCCTTGGCGGCGAGGAAGTCCACCGAGACGCCGACCAGGCGTCCGCCGGTCTCCGCGACCCCGTCCGCGACGACCTTCATCAGACCGGTGTCCGAGCCGCCCCAGACCAGCGTGTGACCGGCCTTGCCGAGGCGGTTCGCGAAGTCACGGGCGGGGACCGTGTAGCGGTCGTCGAGGTCGGCGGCGGAGAGGAAGACGCAGATGTTCATGGGGCCCACGGTAGGGCCTGGCAGCGGCGGCCGGATCTCCCCGGAAAACTTTCCGGCCGCGAGCGATGAGTTCCGGGAGCGACTCCGGTCTGCCCTTCCATGGACGAGGTGAACACCATGCCGTGCCGGGCCAAGGGCCTGGTCAGGGCACAGGACGGGACGCGGATCGCCTACGAGCGATACGGCGAGGGGCCGCCGGTCATCCTGGTGGGCGGGGCCGCGGGCACGGCGGAGGGCGAGCGGGCGCTCGCCGGACTGCTCGGCCGGCGCTTCTCGGTCGTCGCGTACGGCCGGCGGTCCGCAGCGGACTCCGTGGAGCGGGAGATCGCCGATCTGGCGGCGCTCGTGAACGCGGTGGGGGGCGCGAGCGGCAGGACGGCGGTGCACGGGACGGCGTCCGGCGGGGCGCTCGCGCTGGCCGCGGCGGCGGCCGGGGTGCCGGTCGGGCCGGTGTCGGTCTACGAGCCGACGTGCGGCGCCGGGCAGGCCGACGGGCTCGGCCGGGTGCACGCGCGCGTGCTGGTCGTCGACGGCGGCGCGAGCCCCGCCCGGACGCGGCGGGCGGCCCGCAGGATCGCGGCGGCCGTTCCCCGGGGCCGCCACCGCACCCTCACCGGTCAGACGCACGAGGTGGCCCCGCACGTCCTGGCTCCGGTCCTCGCGGACTTCTACGGGGAGGACCGGGCCGGGGAGTGAGGACTCACTCCCCGCCTCGGGCGCCGGCCGCGGCCGGCGCCGCCCTGCGTACCGTCGTCGCGATCGTGGCCGAGCCGACCACGCGCGTGCCGTCGTACAGCACGATCGCCTGGCCCGGAGCGACCCCGCGCACCGGCTCGTCGAAGGTGACGGTCAGCTCGCCGTCCTCCATGGCCGCGCTCACCGGCGTCTCGCCGCCGTGGGCGCGGAGCTGCGCCGTGTAGCGGCCCGGCCCCTCGGGGGCGGCGCCGCACCAGCGGGGCTTGATCGCGGTGAGCGCGGTGACGTCCAGGGACTCGGCGGGGCCGACGGTGACCGTGTTGTTCACCGGGGAGATGTCCAGGACGTAGCGGGGCTTGCCGTCCGGCGCCGGGTGCCCGATGCGCAGGCCCTTGCGCTGGCCGATGGTGAAGCCGTACGCGCCCTCGTGGCTGCCCAGCTTCGTGCCGGACTCGTCGACGATGTCGCCCTCCGCCGTGCCCAGGCGGGCGGCCAGGAAGCCCTGGGTGTCGCCGTCGGCGATGAAGCAGATGTCGTGGCTGTCCGGCTTCTTGGCGACCGCGAGGCCGCGCCGCTCCGCCTCCGCGCGGATCTCGTCCTTGGTGGTGAGGGTGTCGCCGAGCGGGAACATGGCGTGCGCCAGCTGCTTCTCGTCGAGGACGCCGAGGACGTACGACTGGTCCTTGGCCATGTCGGAGGCGCGGTGCAGTTCGCGGGTGCCGTCCTCCGTGAGGACGACGGTCGCGTAGTGACCGGTGCAGACGGCGTCGAAGCCGAGCGCGAGCGCCTTGTCGAGAAGGGCCGCGAACTTGATCTTCTCGTTGCAGCGCAGGCACGGGTTGGGCGTGCGGCCCGCCTCGTACTCGGCGACGAAGTCCTCCACGACGTCCTCGCGGAAGCGCTCGGCCAGGTCCCACACGTAGAACGGGATGCCGATGACGTCGGCGGCCCGGCGGGCGTCGCGCGAGTCCTCGATGGTGCAACAGCCCCGCGCGCCGGTCCGGAAGGACTGCGGGTTCGCGGAGAGGGCCAGGTGCACGCCGGTCACGTCGTGGCCGGCCTCGGCGGCGCGGGCGGCGGCGACGGCGGAGTCCACTCCGCCGGACATGGCGGCGAGTACCCGGAGGGGGCGGGGATCGGGGCGCTGCGGCGAGGTCTGAGTCATAGCCCTACCAGGGTACGGGGCACGGGGAACCGCGGTCGCCCGAGTAAGCGTTCTCGATCACATGGGGAGCAAGGGACAGGGCAGCGGCGCGGCCCGGGGCGGAAGCAAGAGCAGGGCCGGCGCCGGCGGCAAGGGCGGGAGCGGGGGCGGAGGCGGGAGCAAGGGCGCGACCGCGGGTGAGGGCGGGGGCGGGAAGGGGCCGGGGCGGCGGGCGGTGCTCCTCGGCGGAGCCGTCGCCGTCGCGGGCACGGTCGTCTTCGCCCGGGACGAACTGGCGCGCCTCTACTGGCGCCTGCCGGGGATGGAGAAGAAGCGGGTCGAGGGCGAGCTCGACCACAAGGGCGCCGAGTGGGCGGCGGCCTCGCGGGCGAACTGGCGGCGCGCGGACCGGCCGGACGACTACGTGATCGACCGGGTCGTGATCCATGTGGTCCAGGGCAGCTACGCGTCGGCCCTGAAGGTCTTCAAGGACCCGGGGCACGGCGCCGCCGCGCACTACGTCGTCCGCAAGGACGGGCACGTCGCGCAGATGATCCGCGAGCTCGACGTGGCCTTCCACGCCGGGAACCGGGACATGAACGAGCGCAGCATCGGCATCGAGCACGAGGGCTTCGTCGACCGCCCGCAGGACTTCACGCCGGCGATGTACGCGGCCTCGGCGCGGCTCACGGCCGACATCTGCGCGCGCTACGGGATCCCCGTGGACCGGGAGCACGTCATCGGGCACGTGGAGGTGCCGGGCACGGATCACACGGACCCGGGGCCGCACTGGGACTGGAAGCGCTACCTCGCCCTCGTACGGCGGGAACGCACCCGGCTCGGCTGACCCCGGCGGGCGGAGACGGAACAGCGGAAACCAAAGGGCGGAGAGGGCCGGCGGAGATGGCCTGGCGGCGCCTCACCGGCGACGACGGACCAGCCGAGACCGCCCGGCGGATACCGCCCAGCCGAGACGACCCGGCCGATACCGCCCAGCCGAGACGGCCCGGCGGTCGAAGCCTGCCGCTAGGAACGGAGACCTTCCCGGTGGTCCGGCCCGGTCGGCAGGGCCGCCCCGTCGGCACGGCGCTCGCGACGCCCCCCGAGCCCGGGCACCCGGCCCGGGGCTCCGGCGGAGACGTCCCCCTGGAGGGGCCGGAGGCCGAGACGGCCCGGCGGTGGAACGGGCGCGGCCTCAGCTCAGGCCGGCCGCCCGCGCCCGTTCCACCGCCGGGCCGATGGCCTCGGCGACCGCCGCCACGTCCTCCTTGGTGGAGGTGTGGCCGAGGGAGAAGCGCAGGGTCCCGCGGGCCAGGTCCGGATCGGTGCCGGTGGCGAGCAGGACGTGGCTGGGCTGGGCGATGCCCGCGGTGCAGGCGGAGCCCGTGGAGCACTCGATGCCGGCCGCGTCGAGGAGCAGCAGCAGGGAGTCGCCCTCGCAGCCGGGGAAGGTGAAGTGGGCGTTGGCGGGGAGCCGGTCGACCGGGTCACCGCCGAGGATCACCTCGGGGACGGCGGCGCGGACGACGCCGACGAGCTCGTCGCGCAGGGCGCCGACGGTGCGGGCGAACTCCTCGCGGCCCTCCGCCGCGAGCCGGCCGGCCACGGCGAAGGCGGCGACGGCCGGCACGTCGAGGGTGCCGGAACGCACGTGCCGCTCCTGGCCGCCGCCGTGCAGGACGGGCACGGGGGTGTACTCGCGGCCGAGGAGGAGGGCGCCGATGCCGTAGGGGCCGCCGATCTTGTGCCCGGAGACGGTCATGGCGGCCAGTCCGGAGGCGGCGAAGTCGACCGGAACCTGACCGAAGGCCTGGACCGCGTCCGCGTGCAGCGGGATGTCGAACTCGGCCGCGACGTCGGCGAGTGCACGGATCGGCATGACGGTGCCGATCTCGTTGTTGGCCCACATCACGGTGGCGAGGGCGACAGATGCGGGGTCACGGGCGACGGCCTCGCGCAGGGCGTCGGGGTGGACCCGGCCGTAGGAGTCGACGGGCAGGTACTCGACGGTCGCGCCCTCGTGGGTGGCGAGCCAGTCGACGGCGTCGAGGACGGCGTGGTGCTCGACGGGGCTGGCGAGGACGCGGGTACGGCGCGGGTCGGTTGCGCGGCGGGCCCAGTACAGGCCCTTCACCGCCAGGTTGTCGGCCTCGGTGCCGCCGGAGGTGAGGACCACCTCGCTGGGGCGGGCTCCGAGCGCGCCCGCGAGGGTCTCCCGGGCCTCCTCGACGGTCCGCCGGGCACGGCGGCCCGCGGCGTGCAGCGAGGAGGCGTTGCCCGTGACGGCGAGGTGGGCGGTCATCGCCTCGATCGCCTCGGGGAGCATGGGCGTGGTCGCCGCGTGGTCGAGGTAAGCCATGGTGGGCACGATTCTACGAGGCGGCCCCGGCGCGGCCGTCGTCTGGCCTGTTTACGCCGCGAACGGCACCGGTCCCCCGCCGTGACGCCTCCGGGCGTGCCGGAGGCGGAGCGCGCCCCGGCGCCCGGTGGCGGCGGGCGGTAGCGGTAGCCGGTGCCGTCGGCCGCCTCAAAGCCGCCGGCGCCCCGCACCGCCCGGCGCGCGGGCGGCGCCCCGGGCGAAACGGGAGGGAGCAGCGGCGCGTCAGGCGCGCGGTGCGCGGGCCAGCTGGCGGGACTGGGCGACCAGGCGGTCGGCGGAGTCCCAGACCTCGGCGTCCTCCTCCAGGAAGCCGCCCGCGAGGTTGCGGGTGGTGATGGCGACGCGCAGCGGGCCGGGGGCCGGGCGGCAGCGGACGTGGGTGGTGAGTTCGACCGTGGGCGTCCAGCCCTTGAGGCCCAGCTCGAAGGAGGTCGGCGGCAGGGCGTCGACCGTGAGGAGCAGGGAGAGCGGGTCAGGGTCACGGCCGTCGGCCAGGCCGAACCAGCCGCGCATCTCGCCCTTGCCCGACGGGGCGCCGATCGCCCAGCCGACGGTGGCCGGGTCGAGGCGGATGTCGAGCCGCTCGGTGATCGCCGAGGAGCCGGGGATCGCCGGGGCGGGGCCGTCGGAGGCGCCGAAGCACTGGTCCATGGGCGCGATGGCGGGCGGGGTCGCGGTGGTGCGGACCTCGTCCGGGAGGGCGTCCAGGTCGCCGTACGAGGCGAGTACGCGGATGCGCTCGACCTCGGTGCCGTCCTCCGCGAACTGGATCAGGGAGGCCTGGCCCGTGGAGAGGGTGCGGCCGGTGCGGACCGTCTCCGTGCGGATGACCGCCGGGCCGGGCACGGAGGGCGTGAGGTAGTGCGCCGAGATCGTGAAGGGGTCCGGGTGCGGCAGGTGGTCGCCGAGCGCGCGGCCGAGCAGGGCGAGGAGATAGCCGCCGTTCACGGCGTGGATGATCGTCCAGCCCGCGGAGAGTTCGGCGTCGTAGACGCCGGGCGCGCGAAGGGTCACGGCGGTGTCGCGGTCGAACTCGCTCACCGTGTCGATGCTGCTCGTGCTCATGGCCGCGACGGTACAGGATTTAGCTACTGAGCGGTAGCTTTTCTGGTTCCTCGCGGGCGGAGGAGCGCCGGTTCCAGGCGCGCGGGGCCCGCCAGTGGAAGCGCATCGCGAGGAGGCGCAGGACGAAGGCCGTCGCGACGGCGGTGCCGCTGGTGTACGCGTTCAGCACGTCGAAGCGGATGCAGAGCACGACCATCGTCGCGCCCACCATGGCCGGCACGGCGTAGAGGTCACGGTCCCAGCGCAGCAGCGACGGCACCTCGTTCGCCAGGACGTCGCGCAGCACACCGCCCCCGACGGCCGTGGCCAGTCCGAGCGCCGCGGAGGAGGTCAGGCCCAGGCCGTAGTCGTACGCCTTGGTCGTGCCGGTGACGCAGAACAGCCCGAGGCCCGCCGCGTCGAAGACGTTGACCGCGTTCTGGGTGCGTTCGACCTGCGGGTGCAGGAAGAAGACGAGCACCGTGGCGACCAGCGGCATCAGGAAGTAGCCGAGATCCGCGAAGGCGGCGGGCGGGACGGCGCCGATGATCAGATCCCGCAGGAGCCCCCCGCCGAGCGCCGTGACCTCGGCGAGGACCGCGATGCCGAAGACGTCGAAGTTCTTGCGGACGGCGAGGAGCGCGCCGGAGATCGCGAAGACGAAGATGCCGACGAGGTCGAGGGCGTGTTGGACGGAGGGATTGAACAGATCGTGGAGCACCGCACCATTGTCCCGGTCCCGTGGGCGGGCTCTTCCCCGCGGCGGTCACAGCCGCCCGTGGCCGTCCCGCCGCGAAACGCGTGAGGCCCCCGCTGCCCTGGGCAGCGGGGGCCTCACCTGCGTTCACGCCTCCGGCGACTTCTCCGGCTCGCCCGGAGCCTCCGCCCCGGCGGGCCCGGCGGCCTCGGCTTCCGCGGCGTCCGCCCCGGCGGCGCCGGCGACCGACGCCTCCGCGCCGGTCTCCGCCTCCGCCTCGGCCGGGGTCTCCACCCCGGCCTTCGCCGTCGTCACCTCAGCCTTCTCCGGCTTCGGCTCCGTCGGCGCCTTCGTGATCGTGACCTCGACCGACTCCCGCGCCGCCGGGACCGTCAGGCCCTCGGCGTTCTCCGGGTGGTGGCAGGCCACCCGCTGGCCCGGGCGGAGCTCCAGGAGCGGGGGCTCCTGGGTCTTGCAGACCTCCGTGGCCTTCCAGCAGCGCGTGTGGAAGCGGCAGCCCGGGGGCGGGGCGATCGGCGACGGGACGTCACCGGTCAGCAGGATGCGGTCGTTCTTCGCACCCCGGCGCCGGGGGTCCGGGATCGGGACCGCGGACATCAGGGCCCGGGTGTACGGGTGCATCGGGGCCTCGTACAGGGACTTGCGGTCGGCGAGCTCGACGACCTTGCCCAGGTACATCACCGCGATGCGGTCCGAGACGTGGCGGATCACGGAGAGGTCGTGGGCGATGATCACGTACGTGAGGCCCAGCTCGTCCTGGAGGTCGTCCAGCAGGTTGACCACCTGCGCCTGGATGGAGACGTCCAGGGCCGAGACCGGCTCGTCCGCGACGACCAGCTTCGGCTTCAGGGCCAGGGCGCGCGCGATGCCGATGCGCTGGCGCTGACCGCCGGAGAACTCGTGCGGGTAGCGGTTGTAGTGCTCGGGGTTGAGGCCGACCAGGCCCAGCAGGCGCTGGACCTCCTTCTTCACGCCGCCCTCGGGCTCGACGCCCTGCAGCTTGAAGGGGGCCGAGACGATCGAACCGACCGTGTGGCGCGGGTTGAGCGAGCCGTACGGGTCCTGGAAGATCATCTGGATGTCGCGGCGCAGCGGACGCATCTTCGCCACGCCGAGGTGGGAGATGTCCGTGCCCTCGAACTCGATCCGTCCGCCCGTGGGTTCCAGCAGGCGGGTGATCAGGCGGCCCATCGTCGACTTGCCGCAGCCGGACTCGCCGACGACGCCGAGGGTCTCACCGGGGTAGACCTCGAAGTCGATGCCGTCGACCGCCTTCACGGCGCCGGTCTGACGCTGCAGCAGGCCCTTCTTGATGGGGAAGTGCTTCTGCAGGCCGGTGACCTTGAGCAGGGGCTCCGGCGAGGATTCCATGGTGTCGGTCACAGCTTCGGCGCAATCTCTTCGGTCCAGATCCGGGTCCGCTCCTCGGGCGCCATGTGGCAGGCCGAGAAGTGGCGGCTGCCGGTCTCGGTCAGCTCGGGGCGCACGGTCCGGGTGATCCCGCCCTTGGGAACGTCCGCGTACGGGCAGCGCGGGTTGAAGGCGCAGCCGCTCGGGATGTTGATGAGGCTGGGCGGGTTGCCCTTGACCGGGATGAGCCGGTCGGTCTGCTCGCGGTCGATGCGCGGCATCGAGCCGAGCAGTCCCCAGGTGTAGGGGTGCTGGGGCTCGTAGAAGACGTCCTCGGCCGAGCCGCGCTCCACGCACCGCCCGCCGTACATGACGAGGATGTCGTCGGCGATCTCGGCGACGACGCCGAGGTCGTGGGTGATGATGATGACCGCGGAGCCGAACTCCTTCTGCAGGTCCCGGATCAGGTCGAGGATCTGGGCCTGGACGGTCACGTCGAGCGCGGTGGTGGGCTCGTCCGCGATGAGCAGCTCGGGGTTGTTGACGAGCGCCATCGCGATCATCGCGCGCTGGCGCATGCCGCCGGAGAACTCGTGCGGGTAGTTGTCGAACCGCTTGGCCGGCTCGGGGATGCCCACGCGGTCGAGGAGTTCGACGGCCCGCTTGCGGGCGGTCTTCTTGTCGACCCGGTTGTGGACCCGGTAGGCCTCCACGATCTGGTGGCCGACCGTGTAGTAGGGGTGCATCGCGGACAGCGGGTCCTGGAAGATCATCGCCATCTCGCGGCCGCGCATGCGGCGCACCTCTTCGGGGTCCGCGGTGAGCATCTCCCGGCCGTTGAGCCAGATCTCGCCGGAGATGCGGGCCTTCTGCCGGCCGTACTGGCCGACGGTGTGCAGGCCCATGATGCCGAGCGAGGTGACCGACTTGCCGGAGCCGGACTCGCCCACGATGCCGAGGGTCCTGCCCTTCTCCAGCTGGAAGGTGAGGCCGTCGACCGACTTCACCAGACCGTCGTCGGTCGGGAAGTGGATCTTGAGGTCGCGGACGTCGAGGAAGGCGTCCGAAGGGGCGTCCTTGCCGGACGCGACCGGCTCGCCGAGGGCGGCGCCCGTCTTCGTCAGCTTGTCGGTCATGCGAGCCTCACTCGGGGGTCGATCACGGCGTACAGGAGGTCCACCACGAGGTTCGCGATGACCACGCAGGACGCCGTCACGAGGGTGACCGCCAGGATCAGCGGCAGGTCGCGCTCGCTCACGCCCTTGATGGCGAGGCCGCCGAGGCCGTGGAGGCTGAACGCGGTCTCCGTCAGGATCGCGCCGCCGATGAGGGCGCCGAGGTCCATGCCGAAGATGGTCAGGATGGGGGTCATGGTGGAGCGCATGGCGTGCTTGCCGAGCACCACCGGCTCCGGCAGGCCCTTGGCCCGCGCGGTGCGGATGTAGTCCTCGCCGAGGACCTCCAGCATGGTGGCGCGGGTGAGCCGCGCGTACATCGCCGCGTAGAGGAAGGCGAGGGTGACCCAGGGCAGCAGCATGCCGCCGAACCAGCCGCCGAAGGACTCGCTGATCGGCACGTAGGAGGCGTTGAGCCAGCCCAGCTGCGTGCGGAAGACGAGCATCGCCAGCATGGCGGTGAAGAAGATGGGGAGCGAGACGCCCGCGAGCGCGGTGATCATCGCGGCCCGGTCGATGATCGTGCCCCGCTTGAGCGCGGACAGCACACCGGTGGAGACGCCCATGACCAGCCACAGCACCGCGGCGCCGAGCACCATGGAGAGCGTGACGGGGAAGGCGTCGACCAGCATCGACCAGACGTCCTGCTCGGTGCGGAACGAGTAGCCGAGGCACGGGGCCGCGCAGTGGATGGTCTCGCCGCCGCCCGTGTAGTCACGGCCGACGAAGATTCCGGAGACGAAGTGCCAGAACTGCACCAGGATCGGCTCGTCCAGGCCCAGCTTCTGACGGATGCCCTCAATGGAAGCCGGATCCGCCTGCTTGCCGACGAACATCGCGGCAGGGTCACTGCCGGTCATCTTGGGGATGAGGAAGAAGATGCTGAGCGTCACCAGCGTGACGACGAGCAGCATCATGACGACGGCGAAGAGCCGTCGGATTATGTATGCAAGCATGCGGTCGGCCGGTCGGCGGCCGGGGGACCCGATCGGATCCCCCGGCCGCCGCGCACGGCCCTCACCTGCCCTTCGGACCTAGCGGCGGGTGCGCCGTTGGAGCGAGTTGGTTTCTGACTCGGCTTACTTGACGACGCCGAGCGACGCGTAGTCGTAGCGGCCGTTGTAGGCGTCGGCCGTGTAGACGTTCGTCAGTCGCGAGCTGCGCCAGATGATGTTCTTCTCGTGGGTGAAGGGCAGGTAGACCGCGGCCTCCGAGACCTTCGTGTTGATCTGCTTGTAGAGCTCGCCGGCCTTGTTCGGGTCGGTCTCCTTCAGCGCCTGGTCGAACAGGCCGTTGACGGCCGGGTCGTTCAGCTCGGAGAAGTTGTTGTTACCGCTCTGCAGGATGAAGCGACCGTCCACGAGCGGCTGCAGGAAGCCCTGGCCCGACGGGAAGTCGGCGCCCCAGCCCATGATGATGATGCCGTAGCCCTTGTCCTTGACGACCTTCGGCGAACCGATGATGCCGGAGGTCTGGGCGCCGTCGAACTGGTCGATCTGGGCGTCGATGCCGACGGCCTTCAGCGACTGCTGCAGGGACTCGGCGGTGGCGATCTCGATCTTCTTGTTGTTGCGGACCGCGATCGTGGTCTTGAAGCCGTTCGGCTTACCGCACTTCTTCAGCGCCTCCTTCGCCTTGGCGATGTCCGGGGCGCCACCGAGCTTGCCGTACGGGTCGGCCTTCGGGTCGGCACCCTTGATCGCCGGCGGCAGCATGTTGGAGGCGATGTCGCCACCGGCCTGCGGGCCACCACGCGCGGTCTGGAGGGACTTGGAGTCGGCCGCGTAGATGATCGCCTTGCGGCACTCGATGTTGGGGATCACCGTCTGCGGGAACACCGCGTACCGGATGAAGCCGGTCTGCGGGTTGTCCACGTTGCCCTTGTGCTGCTGGAGCACCTTCTGGCGGGCGGAGGCGCCGACACCGGTCGCGTTGATGTCGAGGTCGTACTCGCCCTCGACCAGGCGGTTGTCCATGTCGTCGGCGTTCGTGGTGAACGTGACGGAGATGGTGTCCGGCAGGGCCTTGCGGACGTTGTCCGTCTTCGGGTCCCACTTGTCGTTGCGGACCAGCTTCATCGACTTGTTCGGCGTGTACGACTGCCACTTGTACGGGCCGGAGGAGAAGACGTTCAGGCCGTACTTGGCCTTGGTGTCCTTGTCCTGGCGGACCGGGGAGGCGGCCGGCATGGCCAGCATCTGCAGGAAGTCACCGTTGGCGACCGGCAGCTTGAAGACGATGGTCTTGTCGTCCGGGGTCTCGATCGCCTTCAGGCCGAGCTTGTCCGCGGAGGTGTCCTTGTACGGGCCCGGGTACGTCTTCTTCGGGTCCAGGACCTGCTGCAGGTAGATCGGGCCGCCGGAGATGATGTCCTGGGCCCAGACGCGCTCGATGCCGTACTTGATGTCCTTGGAGGTGATCGGCTTGCCGTCCTCCCAGGTGACCCCGTCCTTCAGCGTGAACGTGTAGGTCAGGCCGTCGGCCGAGACCTTGCCGGCGTCGGTGGCGAGGTCGGGGACCAGCTCGGTGGAGGCGGCGCCCGGCTCGGCCTTGAAGGTGACCAGCTGACGCGTGAAGTAGCGCTGGAAGTCCCAGACGAAGCCGTAGTAGCCGCGCTGCGGGTCCCAGTTGTCGGCCTCCTGCGAGCCGATGAACTTCAGCTCGCCGCCCTTCTTGTCGGAGGGGCTGGCGACCTGGTTGACACCGGCGTTGAAGCCGGGCGCGCCGTCCTTGCCCTTGGCGCCGTCGTTGCCGCCGTTGCCGCCGCCACAGGCGGTGGTGACGACCATCGTGGCCGCGGCGAGCAGCGCGCCCGCGGCGATTCTGCGCCTCTGGGAGCTGTTCAGAGTCATGGTCGAGCAACCTCCGAAGTAGTGGCGGCCGTTGTCACGGTGGTCCGCCGTTGGGGGATGTGCCTCCTGTCGACAGCGGCAGGGGCTGGTCTTGCGGTGAACGGCGTACGGTCAGCGGGAGCTCTTGGGGTCGAGCGCGTCACGCACGCCGTCGCCGAAGAGGTTGAACGCGAGCACGGTGATGAAGATGGCGAGGCCGGGGATCACCATGAACAGGGGGTCCGACTCGTAGGTCGTGATGGCCGTCGAGAGCATCTGGCCCCAGGAGGCCGTGGGCGGCTTCACCCCGGCGCCGAGGAAGCTGAGCGCCGCTTCGGTGAGGATGTTGGTGGGGATCATCAGCGTCGCGTAGACGGTGATCGGGGCGATCAGGTTCGGCAGCAGCTCGCGGCGCAGGATGTAGAACCGGCCGGCGCCGAGGCTCTGCGCGGCCTCCACGTACTCGCGGTTGCGCAGGCTGAGGGTCTGGCCGCGGACGATGCGGCCGACGTAGGGCCAGCCGAAGAAGCCGATCACGAGGACCAGCGCGGCGATGCGGACGCCCGAGCCGTCGAGACCGAGCAGCTCGTTGGGCAGCACCGAGACCAGGGCGATGGTGAAGAGCAGCTGCGGGAAGGCGAGCATCACGTCCATGACCCGGCTGAGGGCCGCGTCGATCCAGCCGCCGAAGTACCCGGCGATGATGCCGAGGACGGTGCCCAGGGCCACCGCGAAGAGGGCGGCGAGGAAGGCGACGAGCAGCGAGATGCGGGCGCCGTAGACGATGCGGCTGAAGACGTCGCGGCCGTTGACCGGCTCGACCCCGAAGAGGAAGTCGGAGCTGGCGCCGCCCCAGGAGCCGATCGGGGTGCCGAAGAGCGGGTCGATCTGGTCCTCGTGGAACTCGTCCGGCGGGTGGCCGAGGAGACCGACGATGAGGGGGGCGAAGAGCGCGACCAGGATCAGGAAGACGACGACGAACGCGCCGGCGAGGGCGAGCTTGTCACGCTTGAGCCTGGCCCACGCGATCTGCCAGGGGGAACGGCCCTCGATCGCCTTTCCGGGCGCGTCGGGCACGGCGTCGACGGCGGCGGCGTGTTCGGCCGCACTCGTCTCGTGCAGTGGTGCCGTCATCGTGGTGAGGACCCCTCTCGGCCGCCGGGTCGGCCGGCCCTTGCCCGCCGCGGATAGCGGCTCGGTGGAACAACTGCTGGCACCGGCCCTGAGGGGCCGAACGCCTGGTGTTCCGGGGAGTCTTCAATGGGCTCGCGATCACCCGCCAGACCCCGCGGGGAATGTTTGCTCAAACGTGATGCGGTGCGCGGTCTTCCGTTATCCGGACGTCGGGAGAGCGTGAGCGGACCATCTCGGCCGCTATTCGACCAGAACGGACATCCGACCCAACTCCTGTCGTGCAGGAGTGAATTGGGGTGACGGGAGGGGGGACAGGGGTGACGGATCCGGGCGTATCAGTACGTGCGGGGCGCGGCCGGCGGATAGCCGTAGCCGGCAGCGGGCGGGGCCGCGGGCGCGGCGTGCGCGTCACG
Source organism: Streptomyces sp. NPDC048018 (assembly GCF_043202995.1). Lineage (NCBI taxonomy): Bacteria > Bacillati > Actinomycetota > Actinomycetes > Kitasatosporales > Streptomycetaceae > Streptomyces > Streptomyces sp. NPDC048018. Next base: position 326,448 of record NZ_JBIDBK010000006.1, on the reverse strand, counting down.
GTCGTAGAAGGGGCGGGCGTGCGCCTGCAGCCACATCGCGACCGGGTCGTACGTGTCGGACATCGCGACCGTGGAGACGGGCAGGCCGTCGGGGACGGCGGTGACGGTGCGGTGCATCATCGCCCGGACGGTCTCGACGGAGGTCGGCGAGGAGTCGTACAGGTCGAGGCCGATGGCCAGGTACGGGGAGCCGAGCGCGGGCTGCACCCAGGCGCGCCGCAGCGAGCGGACGGCCGGGGTGCGGTGGGCGTTCTGCGTGAGCAGGGCGTAGAACTGCGGGATCTCGACGGCGGGCTCGGAGAGCCGCAGGGGTCCGGCGGGCATCCGGCCCAGGCCGGTCGCGATGCGGCGCAGATCGGCCCAGGGGATGCCGACGCCGCCGCCGGGGGCGTGCGGATTGAGCCAGATGCCCCAGCGGTCGGGGTAGAGGGCGCGGGCGATGTCCAGGCCGGAGACGACCTCGTGGGCACGGTTCCAGCCGGAGGCGGAGAGCTCCTGGGCGGAGGTCACGCACGGGGCGTAGCCGTGGCCGTCGACCTCCATGTTCCCGTACTGGGCGTCGGGCGATCCGGGGCCGCCCTGCCACAGGAGCATCCAGACCTCGCCTCCGGTGAGGGCGTGCAGCAGCTCCTCGTAGGCGTCGTGGCGCCCGGGCGCCACCTGGCGCAGCGTGTGCTCGACCGTTCCGGCCGCAGCGGTGCCTGACGCGCTCACCGTGGGTCCCGCCCCTCTTTCGTCACGCGGACTGGATGGCTTGTGCCGGAAGGCCTGCAGGAGGGCCGTCGCGGCTTCTGAATCAGTTCAGCTTAAACAGGGGGACCGTCACACGGCGGCGCGCTGGAAGAAGGGGCGCACCTTCTCCAGCATCCAGTCGGCCACGGGGTCCTGCGCCACGTCGAGCAGGATGAGGTTGACCGGCCAGGCGACCTCGACCCGGCCGAGGGCCCGGCCGAGGGCGTCGAGCGGGACGTTGCGGTCGACGTCGGGGCCGGTGAGCTGGACGCCGACGAACAGGGCGGGTTCGGTGCCCTCGACGCTGGCCAGGGTGCGGCGGGCGGTGGCGATCACGCCGGCCGCCTCGAACTCGGCGGAGGCGGCGGCGAGGAAGTCGACCGGGTCGTCCTGCCAGTCGGGCTCGAAGAGGCGGACGCGGCCGCCGCCGGCGGGCCCGTCGAGAGCGGTGCGGCCGGACCGGCAGAGCTCGGCGACGGCGGGCGGGGGCAGCGGGACGCCGACGGTGCCGCCGGGGTTCACGGCGATGCCGAGCTGCGGGGGCAGGCCGCGGGCGAAGTCGCGGGCGGGGGCGACGGTGTAGGACATGTGCTCGCCGGCGATGGCGAGGAACTGCTGCTCGGAGCTGAAGACGGGCACATAGGGCGAGCCGTCGATCTCCAGGGTGGGCAGGTCGAGCTCGGCGCTGTCGGGCCCGCCGCCGTTGGGCAGCGGCACCCAGACGGGGCTGCGGCCGAGGACCTCGACGAGCCGGCCGCCGGCGGAGGGGTTGCCGAGCGAGGCGGCCAGTACTTCCTCGAGCTCGTTGCCCGGCCACGTCACGTTCACGGTTCTTCGTCCCCTTCCCGGCACTCGGTGCGGTCAGCACCTTAACGGCGGCTCGACGCCTCCGTGACCGAAAAGGACGCGTGAAGGGGTGGGAGTGGTTCAGGACACGTCACGGAAGCCGATCCTCCGCAGGGTGTCGGCGGCGTCGCGGTCGAGCAGGGTGACCGAGGCGCAGCCCGGCGGCAGGGCGCCGGCCTCGGCGGTGCGGACCAGGCGGCCGACGGCGCGGCGGTGCCTCGCGAAGGCGTAGCCGGAGACGCCGCGGCCGCGCTCCGCCTGGCCGGCCCGGGCGGTCTCGGGATCGACGTCGAGCAGGATGAGGTGCAGGGCGGCGCCACGCCGGCGCGCCTCGCGGGCGAGCCAGCCGCGCACCCAGGACTGGGTGCCGCAGTCGTGCACGACGACGCCGGCGCCGGAGCGCAGGGCGCGCCGGAGGCCCGCGTAGTGGGCGAGGCGGGCCAGCGGGCGGTAGACCGCGTAGGGCAGCAGCCGGGGCAGCCGGGCCTCCCAGCGCTCGCGGGTGTCCTGCGAGTCGATGGCGCGGCCTTCGGCGGCGCGGCCCATGAGGGTCGACTTGCCGGCTCCGGGCAGCCCGGAGACGACCACGACGTCGCCGGCCTCGAAGCTGAGCACGCGGGGGGTGCGTCCGCCGCGCTCGCGGAGGTCCCGCAGCAGCCGCGCGCGGCGCCGGCTGCGGGCCCGGGCCCGGGCTCCGGCGCGCTGGACCGGTATGCCCGCGCTCGTGGCGTAGGCGCCGGTGCGCTGGATCGTCATCGCTCACTCCCCCCGTCGGGTCCTGCGGAGAGACCCTTGCCCACGAAGTGTAAAGAAACGGTAATGAGACGCAAGCGATTTGCCGCGCGGACCCGCCGTGCAATGATGAGCGCGCCAGGCGCTCGCACGAGCGCCCACAACCGCATACCGGCCGCTCGAATCCGCGCGGGAGAGTTCCGGGGCACCCAGTGCGCCGGGCGCCGAAGGAGCAAGCACCTCCCTTGAATCTCTCAGGCCCCGTACCGCGTGGATGAGGCAGATCTGAAAAGCGGGTCGCCCTGTCGCGTCCCCACCCAAGGTGCAAGCCGAGGATGCCCTCGGTGAACCTCTCAGGTTCCATGACAGATGGGGAGGATCGTCCTCACCGTCATGCACGTCGTGCCCTGCACGCCCTGGGACCCGGGAGCCACCCCATGAGCACTGCCCCCCGCCTGACCGCCCTCGATGCGCTGCATCGTTCGCTGGGCGCGACCATGACCGACTTCGCGGGCTGGGACATGCCGCTGCGCTACGCCAGCGAGCGCGACGAGCACAACGCCGTACGCACCAGGGCCGGCCTCTTCGACCTCTCCCACATGGGCGAGATCACGGTCACGGGCCCGCAGGCCGTGGACCTCCTGGACTACGCCCTGGTCGGCAACATCTCCACCGTGGGCAACGGCCGCGCCCGCTACACGATGATCTGCCGGGAGGACGGCGGCATCCTCGACGACCTGATCGTGTACCGCCTCGGCGAGACCGAGTTCATGGTCGTCGCCAACGCCTCCAACGCGCAGGTCGTCCTCGACGCCCTCACCGAGCGCGCGGCCGGCTTCGACGCCGAGGTCCGCGACGACCGCGACGCGTACGCGCTGATCGCCGTGCAGGGCCCGGAGTCCCCCGGCATCCTGAAGGCCGTCACCGACGCCGACCTGGACGGCCTCAAGTACTACGCGGGCCTGCCCGGCACGGTCGCCGGTGTGCCCGCGCTGATCGCGCGCACCGGCTACACCGGCGAGGACGGCTTCGAGCTGTTCCTGAAGCCGGAGCACGCCGAGGGCGTGTGGCGGGCGCTGACCGAGGCGGGCCAGGACGTCGGCCTGATCCCCTGCGGCCTGTCCTGCCGCGACACGCTCCGCCTGGAGGCGGGCATGCCGCTGTACGGCCACGAGCTGACCACGGCGCTGACCCCCTTCGACGCGGGCCTGGGCCGGGTCGTGAAGTTCGAGAAGACCACGAACGAGGGCCGTTTCGTGGGCCGTGAGGCGCTGGAGAAGGCCGCCGAGCGCGCCGAGTCCGCCCCGCCGCGCAAGCTGGTCGGCCTGGTCGCCGAGGGCCGCCGGGTGCCGCGCGCCGGCATGTCCGTCGTCGCGAACGGCGAGGTCGTCGGCGAGATCACCTCCGGCGCCCCGTCCCCGACCCTGGGCAAGCCGATCGCCATGGCCTACGTGGACGCCGCCTTCGCCGCGCCCGGCTCCGAGGGCGTCGGCGTCGACATCCGCGGCGCGCACGAGCCGTACGAGGTCGTGGCGCTGCCGTTCTACAAGCGCCAGAAGTGATCATGGGGCGCGAGCCCCGTCGGCGCCGGACGTGACGCATTCGTCTCAGGACACGTCTCATCCCGTAAGACCCCCGTACATCAGCACTCCCCCGATCCAGGAGAATCAGCTCATGAGCAACCCCCAGCAGCTGCGTTACAGCAAGGAGCACGAGTGGCTGTCGGCCGTCGAGGACGGCGTCGCCACGGTCGGCATCACCGAGCACGCGGCCAACGCCCTCGGCGACATCGTGTACGTCCAGCTCCCCGAGGTCGGCGCCACCGTCACCGCGGGCGAGGACTGCGGCGAGCTGGAGTCCACCAAGTCGGTCAGCGAGCTGTACTCCCCGGTCACCGGTGAGGTCGTCGCGGCGAACCAGGACGTCGTGGACGACCCGGCGCTGGTGAACACCGCCCCGTTCGAGGGTGGCTGGCTGTTCAAGGTGCGCATCACGGACGAGCCGGGCGACCTGCTCTCCGCCGACGAGTACACCGCCTTCACCGCCGGCTAACCGAGACCCCCTAGGGATCGATTCATGTCGCTTCTGAACACCCCTCTCCACGAGCTGGACCCCGACGTCGCCGCCGCCGTCGACGCCGAGCTCCGCCGCCAGCAGTCCACCCTCGAGATGATCGCCTCGGAGAACTTCGCTCCGGTCGCGGTCATGGAGGCCCAGGGCTCGGTCCTCACCAACAAGTACGCCGAGGGCTACCCGGGCCGCCGCTACTACGGCGGCTGTGAGCACGTCGACGTGGCCGAGCAGATCGCGATCGACCGGATCAAGGACCTGTTCGGCGCCGAGTACGCCAACGTGCAGCCGCACTCCGGTGCCTCCGCCAACCAGGCCGCCCTGTTCGCGATCGCCCAGCCCGGCGACACGATCCTCGGCCTCGACCTGGCGCACGGCGGCCACCTCACCCACGGCATGCGGCTGAACTTCTCCGGCAAGCAGTTCAACGTGGTCGCGTACCACGTGGACGAGGCCGGTCTGGTCGACATGGCCGAGGTCGAGCGCCTCGCCAAGGAGCACCGCCCGAAGGTGATCATCGCGGGCTGGTCCGCCTACCCGCGCCAGCTGGACTTCGCCGAGTTCCGCCGGATCGCCGACGAGGTCGAGGCCTACCTGTGGGTCGACATGGCCCACTTCGCGGGCCTGGTCGCGGCGGGTCTGCACCCGAACCCGGTCGAGTACGCGGACGTGGTGACCTCCACCACGCACAAGACGCTCGGCGGCCCGCGCGGCGGCATCATCCTGGCGAAGAAGGAGTTCGCCAAGAAGCTGAACTCCTCGGTCTTCCCCGGCTTCCAGGGCGGCCCGCTGGAGCACGTGATCGCGGCCAAGGCCGTCTCCTTCAAGGTCGCGGCCTCGGAGGAGTTCAAGGAGCGCCAGGAGCGCACCCTGGAGGGCGCGAGGATCATCGCCGAGCGCCTGGTCCAGGACGACGTCACGCAGCACGGCGTCTCGGTCCTGTCCGGCGGCACCGACGTGCACCTGCTCCTCGTCGACCTGCGGAACTCGGAGCTCGACGGCCAGCAGGCCGAGGACCGGCTCCACGAAGTGGGCATCACGGTCAACCGGAACGCCGTTCCGAACGACCCGCGCCCGCCGATGGTCACCTCCGGCCTGCGCATCGGCACGCCGGCCCTCGCCACCCGCGGCTTCAAGGCCGAGGACTTCCGCGAGGTCGCCGACGTCATCGCCGAGACGCTGAAGCCCGGCTTCGACGCCGAGGCCCTGAAGGCCCGGGTGACGGCTCTCGCCGACAAGCACCCGCTGTACCCCGGCCTGAAGTAATTTCGTACGCTTTAGTTCCAGCGCTCGTTCGTACGAAAACTCCGGGGCACCGCGCACACTGGACAGTGGGCGCGGTGCCCCACCCCTTTGCCGCCCGTCCCGCTCTTCCTGCTGTTCTGCACCACCCCGGCAGACAACGGCGTCTAGCCCCCACAAGGAGTCCCCGTGGCCATCTCGGTCTTCGACCTGTTCTCGATCGGCATCGGCCCGTCGAGCTCCCACACGGTGGGCCCGATGCGCGCGGCCCGCATGTTCGCCCGCCGCCTGAAGAACGAGGGGCTGCTCGCCCACACGGCGGCCATACGGGCGGAGCTGTACGGCTCGCTCGGCGCGACCGGCCACGGCCACGGCACCCCGAAGGCGGTGCTGCTCGGCCTGGAGGGCCACTCGCCGCGCACGGTGAACGTGGAGACCGCCGACGACGAGTTCGAGCGGATCAAGCAGAGCGGGCGGATCAACCTGCTCGGCGCCCACGAGATCCCGTTCTCGTTCGACGACGACCTGATCCTGCACCGGCGCAAGGCGCTGCCGTACCACGCCAACGGCATGACGGTCTTCGCGTACGACGCCGAGGGCGCGCTCGTCCTGGAGAAGACGTACTACTCGGTCGGCGGCGGCTTCGTCGTGGACGAGGACGCGGTCGCGGGCGAGAACCCGATCGTGCCGGACGACACCGTCCTGAAGTACCCCTTCCGCACCGGCGACGAGCTCCTCCGCCTCACCAAGGAGACCGGCCTGTCCATCTCCGCGCTGATGCTGGAGAACGAGAAGGCCTGGCGCACCGAGGACGAGATCCGCACGGGCCTCCTGGAGATCTGGCGGGTCATGCAGGCCTGCGTCTCCCGCGGCATGTCCCGCGAGGGCATCCTGCCCGGCGGCCTGAAGGTCCGCCGCCGCGCCGCCACCTCGGCCCGCAAGCTGCGCTCCGAGGGCGACCCGGCCGCGCACGCGATGGAGTGGAGCACTCTGTACGCGATGGCCGTGAACGAGGAGAACGCGGCGGGCGGGCGCGTGGTCACCGCTCCGACGAACGGCGCCGCCGGCATCATCCCCGCGGTGCTGCACTACTACATGAACTTCGTCCCGGGTGCCGACGAGGACGGCGTGGTCCGCTTCCTCCTCGCCGCCGGCGCGATCGGCATGCTCTTCAAGGAGAACGCCTCCATCTCCGGCGCCGAGGTCGGCTGCCAGGGCGAGGTCGGCTCCGCCTGCTCCATGGCCGCCGGCGCCCTCGCCGAGGTCCTGGGCGGCAGCCCGGAGCAGGTCGAGAACGCCGCCGAGATCGGCATGGAGCACAACCTGGGCCTCACCTGCGACCCGGTCGGCGGCCTGGTCCAGATCCCGTGCATCGAGCGCAACGGCATGGCGGCGGTCAAGGCCGTCACGGCCGCGAAGATGTCGATGCGCGGCGACGGCAACCACCTGGTCTCCCTCGACAAGGTCATCAAGACCATGAAGGAGACGGGCGCGGACATGAGCGTCAAGTACAAGGAGACCGCCCGCGGCGGCCTCGCGGTGAACATCATCGAGTGCTGAGCGCCTGACCCGACGGCACGGAAGGCCCCGATCCCCCACGGCACCGGGGCCTTCCGCATGCCCACGGCGCAAGCCTCCCCCGGGCCCCGGGCGGTCGTCGTCGAGGGCGGGGGCCCGGAGACCGGCCGGGCCGTCACGGCCGGCGGGCCCCCGGGCGTCCTCGGAGCCCCCGGCGCGACATCCGTCGGGAACGGCGCCAGGGCCACGGACGTGGGGACGGCCGGACCTCCACGGGGCGTGCAGGGCAGGATGCCCGGCAGGAACGGCGACCCGCCCCCGGCGGTACTGATCACCTGACGAGGCACCTCATGCGCGTGACCCTGGACGACGGCTGGACCGCGACGGTGACGGACACCCCGCTGTCCCACAACCCCCGCTTCACGGTCGGCTCCGTGGACATCGGCCCCTCCACGGACCGGGAGGAACGCGAACGGTTCCTCGCGGACACCTTCGGCAGCGGACCCTGGCTGTGGGACACCCCCGACGTCCTGCGCTTCGACCCGGACAGCCGGGACCTGGTGGGGGTCGAGCTGCAGCTCCCCTACCTCGCCGCCTGCACCGAGACCACCACGCGCCTGCCCGTCCTGCCCCCGGTCCGTCCGGGCGGACTGCGCGCCGACGAGGCCCGGGACTGCCGTCTGGACATGTGCACGGCGCTGTGCCGCACCCCCGGGGACCGGGAGCTGATCTGCCTGCGGGACCTCGACGTCCTCGACGCACCGCTGGAGGCCCGTATCGGCATCGCGCCGGACGTGACGCTGCTCCTCCAGCGCGGTACCGTCGCCGGCTGGACCCTGGCCGACCCGGCCCGCCATCTGACCCCCGGCCACGCCTCCCCCGACCCGGCCCCGCCCGCCGGGGCCACCCACCGTCTCCTCAGCGCCTGCGTGGACCTGGTCACCGAGCCGCTGCTCGGCGCGGTGGAGGACGGCGAGCCCGCCGCCCTGGCCCGGCTCAGGGCCGTGGACGAGGCCCTGCGCGCCCGGAACGACGACCGCCTCCGGGCCGATGCCCTGCTGCGGCTGATCGCGGACATGGTGGAGGACTACGCCTCCCCGCGGGACGAGGCGCGCTGACGACGATCCCGCCCGGCGGCGCCACGGCTCCCGCTCACGGGTCGCCGCTCGTCCGGCCGGGCCGGTCACGACGGCGGGTGGTGCCCCGGCGATGTTTCGTCGCGGGGCTCACCGGGGGCCGGACGGGCGGCGAGGCGCGTACGCACGCGCGGTCGTACGGCTCCGCCCGTCCGCGCCCCGGTCGGCTCAGGCCTGGCTGAGGTGGGACCAGAACTCGTCCCAGGAGAGCTTGCCGTCGCCGTTGTCGTCGCGCTGCTTGATGAGCGCCTCGGCGACGGTCTCGGTCACGTGGAAGTCGCCCATCTCGGCCATGACGTGCTTGTACTCGGCGGCCGTGATGAAGCCGTCCCCGTCCACGTCGAACTTGTTGAATGCCGTACGCGCCGAATCGATGTCCGCCACTGCTTCCGCCCCTTCATGGTGCTTCGATGTCGGGGGTCAGATTAGCGGGCGCGCGCGTGACGGATGATGGCGGTATGAGCAGTGACGTGGCACGGATACTGGGGGCGGCGGCGCACGGGGACTTCCCCCCGCCGGACGGCTCGACGACGATCGTCGCGCAGCCGAACGGCCGGGACGCGGGGGTGCTGTCCTTCACGGCGCACTCGGTGGTGTTCCTGGACGAGGATCCGGCGTGGATCCGGGCGGAGTTGGCCGCGGCGTCGACGGACCCGCTGGTGGCGAGCATGACCCCGCGGTTCCACGCGGCGCTGATGGCGCGCACGGGCCGGTACGTGAACACGGTCGACCTGATGACGGTCGCGGGCGCCCTGCCGGGCGAACCGGGGATCGCGCTGCGGGAGATCCAGGACCAGGAGCATCCGCGGGTGGCCCGCGCGCTGAAGTACCGCGACGAGGTACGGGTGTGGGCGGCGGACGGCGGGGTGCTGATCATGGGCCGGGGCGTGGCGGGCCGTATGGAGGTCGCCGTGGAGGTGGACGGGGACGTACGGCACCGGGGGCTGGGCCGGGCGCTCGCGACGGCGGCCCGCCATCTGACCCCGGACGCCGTGGTGTGGGCGCAGAACAGCCCCGGCAACGCCCGCAGCGTCCGCACCTTCCAGGCGGCGGGGTACCGCCCGGTGGGCGCGGAGGCGCTGCTCGTCGCGGGCTAGCGGCGGCCCCCCGGATCGTGCCGGGCCCGACCGGATTCCGGGCGCGGGGATCAGCGGAAGATGCCCGTGTGGCCGAGGGAGTAGCGGCCGGGCTGCGGGTAGACCGCCAGGCCGTGCGGGCCGCTGCCGACCGGGATGCGGGCCAGCTGCCTCCCGGTCGTGGTGTCGATCGCGTAGACCTCGGCGTCGTAGCGGCCGGAGAGCCAGAGGACCTTGCCGTCGGCGGAGACCCCGCCCATGTCGGGGGAGCCGCCGGCGGGGAGCCGCCACTTCTTGGTGAGCTTGTTCTGCGCGAAGTCGAAGACGGAGACGGAGCCCTCGCCGCGGTTGGAGACGTACATCTCCTTGGAGTCGCGGGAGACGTACAGGCCGTGGCAGCCCTTGCCGGTGGGCAGCAGCCGCGGGGTGGTGAACTTCTCGCCGTCGAGGACCCACATGCCGTGGGCCATCATGTCGGCGACGTAGAAGGTGCGGCCGTCCGGGGAGATCTTCACGTCCTGCGGCATGGCGCCCTGGAAGGGCAGCTTCTGCTGGCCGATAACCTCCATCTTCTCGGTGTCGACCTTGAGCAGTTCGCCGGAGAACTCGCAGGAGACGACGAAGTAGCGCCCGTCGGCGGAGAAGTCGGCGTGGTTGACGCCGTAGCAGCTGACCGGGACGGTCTTCTTCCGCTCCATGGTGTGGGGGTCGCGGAAGACGAGTTCGCGGTCGAGCGAGGCCATGACGATCGCGTACTTGCCGTTCGGGGTGAAGTAGAGGTTGTACGGGTCGTGGACCTCGACCGGCTTGCCGGCGACGCCGGTGGCCGGGTCGATGGGGGTGAGCGTGTGGCCCCGGTCGTTGTTGACCCAGAGGGTCTTGAGGTCCCAGGAGGGCACGACGTGCTGCGGCTGGGCGCCGACGGGGATGGTCTCGACGACCTTGTAGGTGGCCGGGTCGATGACGGTGACCGTGTTGGAGTTGGTGTTGGGGACGTAGACCCGCGAGGGGAAGCCCTTGACCACCGGGGAGAGCCGGTTCGGCCGGTCGGCGGCGTAGACGTCGTCGGACCGGAGCAGCGGCGGCATGCCGGGGAGCCCGGCGGGGGCGGCCGGCGCCTTCGGCACGGCGGGGAGCACCGCGGCCTTCCTGCTGCCGCCGCCGGGGTCGGCGGGGCGGGGGCTGTCGCAGGCGGCGAGCCCGAGGGCGAGCAGCAGGGTGGCGGCGGCCAGTGTCTGCGTACGGGGGGCGAAGGTCGGCATCAGGTCAGAAGCTCCGTGGTGGTCACCGCGGAGAGGCCGCGGCGGTCGAGGTCGGCGAGGAGGAGGGGCAGGGCGGCGACGGTGTCCGGGTAGCCGAAGTGGAGGCTGACGACCGAGCCGTTGCGGATGCGCCCGGTGACGTTGGCGGCGACGGCGGCGGGGCCGGGCGAGGTGAAGTCGAGGGAGTCGACGTCGTACGAGAGGACGTGCGGGTAGCCGGCGCGGTGGGCGGCGCGGGCGACGCTCCCGGCGGCGTGCTGGGTGCGGGAGGGCCGGAACCAGGTGCCGATGGAGCCGGTGAGGCGGCGCAGCCGGCGGGCGCAGCCCTCGATCTCGGCGTAGGCGTCGGTCTCGCTCATGGCGTTGACGTCGATGTGGCGCTGGGTGTGGTTGCCGAGGTCGTGGCCGCCGTCGAGGACGCGGCGGGCCAGTTCGGGGTGCTGGTCGAGCCAGTCCCCGACGGCGAGGACGGTGACCCGGGCGCCGTGCCGTTCGGCCTGGCCGAGGAGGGCGCGGGCGATCGCGGGGTCGCCCTGGCCGTGGAAGGTGAGGGCGACCCTGGGCCGGTCGCGGGGCCCGTGGGCGATCTCGGTGGGGAGGCCGGGCCAGCGGCGGGGCGCCGGGGCGGCGACGGGGGCGGCGGGTGCGGGGCTCTGGGGTCGGGGCGCGGGGCGGGGCTCCGTACCGCAGGCGGTGGCGAGGGCCCCCGCGAGGGCGGTGGCCGCGCCGGCCCGGAGGGCACCGCGGCGGTCGGTCGGCATCACGGGACCATTTAAGGGCTGGTAAGCCGGAAAGATAACGATTGAGCCGATTCAGGACGTTTGCGGGTCGCACGGCACTGTCCACCATGCGGACGATGCAGGGAAACACCCGATGAACGCCATACTTATTCATGCTTTACAAGGTGAGTGCTCTAGGTCACCAACGATTCATCGGTAAACTGTCAGCGTTTGTCCGGTTCTGCCCCGGTAGGGACTTTTGGCGGTGTGGCCACCTGTCTGCCATAGTCGGAGACACGACCCCCATTGACCCGGGCCAGGTCGTCCTAGCGGCCGTGGATACACCCCCCCTATTCCACGGCGCATCACACGGAAGCCCCCCAGCGCCCCACCAGGGCGGACGGGGGCTTTCGTGCGTCCGGGGGCAGCCGGCCGGCTCAGCGGTCGCCGACCCGCATCTCGAACCAGGTCGTCTTGCCGCGGGGGGCGAGGTCGACGCCCCAGCGGTCGGAGAGCTTGTCGACGAGGAAGAGGCCGCGCCCGCTGGTGTCGAGCTCCCCGACCGGCATCAGGCAGGGCAGACCGCGGGAGGGGTCGCGGACCTCGACGCGGATCCAGCCGCGGCGGCGGAGCATGCGGAGCGCGAAGACGCGGGCGCCCGTGTGGCGGACGGCGTTGCCGACGAGTTCGGACACGAGCAGCACCGTGTGCTCGGCGATCTGGGGGGTGAGTCCCCAGTGGCGCAGGACGACCCACTGGGTGAGCCGCCGGGCGACCGCGGCGGACTCGGGACGGGACGGCAGCCGGGCGTCCTCCTCGGCCGGGTTCCCGTACAACTGGAGTGCCTCCGCGGCCTGTTCGTCCTCGGGGGCCGGCACCCACCGTGCGGCGGTCGCACCGCCGTGCTGCCGCGGTTGATCCATACCATCCAGGCCCGCCATGCCCCCCATCATGGCCGCACGGGGCGGGGCGCGTGGGCGTTCCGGGGGATTCGACCCCCCGGAATCGACAATTCCACGGAGCTGCCTCCGGCATGTGCCGAAGGCAGGCACAAGGCGTCGGAAACGCGCTGTTCTCAGACGAACTTGGCCTTCCCCGGACCCTCCTCCACGAAGCTGCGCATGCCGCGCTCGCGGTCCTCGGTGGCGAACAGACCGGCGAACCAGTTGCGCTCGATGGCGAGACCCGTGTCGATGTCCGCCTCCAGCCCCTGGTCGATCGACTCCTTGGCCGCGCGCAGCGCGATGGCCGGCCCCTGGGCGAGCTTGGCGGCCCAGGCGTGAGCCTGCTCGTAGACCTCGGCGGCCGGGACGACCCGGTCGACCAGGCCGAGCGCGAGGGCCTCGTCCGCCTTCACCATGCGCCCGGTGAAGATGAGGTCCTTGGCCTTGGAGGGGCCGACGAGGCGGGACAGGCGCTGGGTGCCGCCGGCGCCCGGGATGAGGCCGAGCAGGATCTCGGGCTGGCCCAGCTTGGCGTTGTCCGCGGCGATCCGGTAGTCGGCGCACAGCGCGAGCTCGCAGCCACCGCCGAGGGCGTAGCCGGTGACGGCCGCGACGACCGGCTTCGGGATCCGGGCGACCGCGGTGAAGGCGTCCTGGAGCCCCCGGGACCGCTTGATCATGGCCGCGTGGTCCATGACCTGCATCTCCTTGATGTCCGCGCCGGCCGCGAACACCTTCTCGCCGCCGTAGAGGATCACGGCCCGCACGTCGTCGCGGTCGGTCGCCTCCTGGGCCAGCTCGCGGAGCCGGTCCTGGGTGGCGACGTCCAGGGCGTTCATCGGGGGGCGGTCGAGGCGGATCGTGCCGACGCCTTCGGCGACTTCGAGGTTCACAGTCATGGTCCGAAGGTTAGTCGCCGTTAACGACGCGGGCCCCGGTGCCGTTGGTCACAGCACCGGGGCCCGCGTCGGAGCGCGTCACGCCCCGCGGGGCGTGACGCCTCGACGGCGTGTCACGCCTTCCACTCCGACCAGGACATGTTCCAGCCGTTGAGGCCGTTGTCCGGCTGGATCTGCTTGTCCTTCGAGTTCTTCACGACGACGACGTCACCGATGAGCGAGTGGTCGTAGAACCAGGCCGCCGGCGTCGAGCTGTCCCCGGCGCCGCGCGAGTCGCGCAGGCCGACGCAGCCGTGGCTGACGTTGGAGGAGCCGAACGTCGAGGCCGAGGCCCAGTAGTTGCCGTGCACGAAGGTGCCGGAGTTCGACAGACGCATGGCGTGCGGCACGTCCTTGATGTCGTACTCGCCGCCGAAGCCGACCGTGGCCCCGTTCATGCGGGTCACCTTGTACTTCTCGCTGATGACCATCTGACCGTTGTACGTGGTCGTGGACGGCGCGCCCGCGGTGATCGGCAGGGTCTTGACGACCGCGCCGTCCCGCTCGATCTTCATGGTGTGCGCGGAGGCGTCCACCGTGGAGACCTGGCGGCGCCCGATGGTGAAGGAGAAGGTCTTCTTCTGCTTGCCGTACACCCCCGGGCGGCCCTCGACGCCGTCCAGGTTGAGCTTCACGGTCACCTTGGTGCCCGCGGCCCAGTAGTTCTCCGGCCGGAAGTCGAGCCGGTCGTTGCCGAACCAGTGGCCCTCGATCTCCACGGCCGGCTCCGCCGTCACCTTGATGGCTCGCTCGACGGCCTCCGGGTCGGTGATGCCGCGGGTGAAGTTGATGGAGACCGGCATGCCGACGCCGACGGTCTCGCCGTTCTCCGGCTTGTAGTGGCCGACGAAGGTGTTCTTCGGGGTGAGGGTGGAGAAGGTGGTGTCCTTCGCCGACTCACGGCCCTCGGAGTCCTTCGCGATCGCGTGCACCTTGTACTGGGTGCTCGCCGCCAGGTGGCCCAGCGGCTCCCAGCTGCTGCCGTCGGCGGACATCTTGCCCTCGACCGCGTTGCCCTCGGTGTCGGCGACCGCCACCGTGGTCAGCTTGCCCTGCTCGGCCGTCACCTTCAGCGCGCCGCTGGTGGCGACCGAGTCGGCGCCGTCCTTCGGCGCGACCGTCACGACGGCCTGGGAGGCCGCGTTCTCCTGCTTGCCGCCCGCGCCGCCGGAGTCCTGGCCCCCCTTGGCGTCGCCGCCGGTGCCACCGCCCCCGCACGCGGTCAGGACGAGGAGCAGCGTCCCCGTCGCCAGCGCCCCGAGGCGGGCCCCACGACGGCGTCGTCCGGTGGTCGTCCCGGATATCGGCTGCCCGTTCACTATGGTGTTCTCCCCTCACGCGACCCGGCACTGCCTGGGCCCCACCCCCGTGCGCATACTCCCGCGCACACGGCGTTAGATAATCACACCCCAGGACACGAAAGTTCCTCGTGAATGTCACCGTTCAGTCCCAGTTGGCGTGATAGGGAGGACGGGGCGGGCCCCCGGGCCCGCCAGGGGGCTCAGCGCAGCGCGGAACCGGCCTTCCAGCGGCTCCATTCCAGGTTCCAGCCGCCCAGCCCGTTGTCCGGCTCGACCTGCTTGTCGCGCGAGTTCACGACCTCCACGACGTCACCGATCAGGGTCCGGTCGAAGAACCAGCCGGCCGGGGTGTCCGGGCCGCCGCCCTTCACGTCCCGGAGCCCGACGCAGCCGTGACTGACGTTGGCCGAGCCGAACGTCGACTCCGCCGCCCAGTAGTTGCCGTGCAGGAAGGTCCCGGAGTCGGTGAGCCGCATCGCGTGCGGCACGTCCTTGATGTCGTACTCGCCGCCGAAGCCGACGGTCCGTCCGTCCATCCGCGTCACGTCGTACAGCTCGGTCACCACCATCTTGCCGTTGTACGTGGTGGTCTTCGGCGCCCCGGCCGTCACCGGCAGGGTGGTGAGGACCTCGCCGTCCCGGCGGATCTCCATCGTGTGCTTCTCGGCGTCGACGAGCGAGACCTGCGAGCGGCCCACCGTGAAGCCGACCGTCTTACGCTGGATGCCGTACACCCCCGGGGCGCCCTCGACGTCGCGCAGCGCGAGCTCGACGGTGACCTCGGTGCCCGGCCGCCAGTACGCGGCGGGGCGGAAGTCGAGCCGGTCCTTGCCGAACCAGTGGCCGACGACCTCGACCGGCGGGTCCGAGGTGATCCGGACGGCCCGCTCGACCTCCGCGCGGTTCTCGATCTCCCGGTTGAAGGAGAGGGAGACGATCATCCCGGTGCCGACCGTCGAGCGGTTCTCCGGTTTGAAGTAGCCGATGAAGCGGCGCTCGGGGACGACGGTCGTGAAGGTGGTGTGCCGGGCCGAGCGGCGCCCGTGCCCGTCGAGCGCGACCGCGTCCACGCTGTACTTGGCGGCGAGCGCCAGCCGGGTGCCGGACCGGGGCCGCCAGTGCAGCCCGTCCGCCGAGATCTCCCCGGCGACCTCGGTCCGCTGCGCGTCCTCCACCTGGACGACGCTCACCCGCTCCAGGCGCCCGCTGTCCACCTCGACCTCCAGGGGCCCGTCGGCGGACACCCCGCGGCTGCCGTCCTCCGGACTCACCCGGATCACGTCCCCGGGCGCCCGCGCCTTGCCCGGGAGCGTGAGATCGACTCCCCCGCCGCCGTCCGGTCCGGTGCAGCCCGCGAGGCCCGCGAGGAGGGCCGCGACGGCGAACGCGTACCCCGCCCGCTTCAGTACAAGAGTCACGCCCAGCCCAACGACGGCCACCCTCCAGGGGAAACGTGCGCGCCCGGCATGTTGGGAGCACGCCCGTGCGGGCAGAACAGGTGGGAGGACCATGTGCGGGGTGCCGCGGCCGGGACGCCGCGGCCCTCCTCACGTTGGGAGAGCCGCGGGAGGCCGGGACGGTGTCGAGCGCAGCCGAGCAGGAGGCGGTACGTCAGCATGCCCGCGCCCCGGAGGGGCGGCCGGGCCGGGTGGTGTGGCCGGGGGCGCCCACGCCGCTCGGCGCCCGGTGCCGGGTCGGGCCCGACGGGGTCGCGGGCACCAACTTCGCGCTCTGGGCGGGCGGCGCGGAGGCGGTGGAACTGTGCCTGTTCGACGCCGACGGCACCGAGACGCGCCTGGAACTGACCGAGCTCACGCACGAGATCTGGCACGGCTTCGTGCCCGGCGTCGGTCCCGGACAGCGCTACGGCTACCGGGTGCACGGCCGGTGGGATCCGTGGACCGGGGCCCGCTGGAATCCGGCGAAGCTGCTCCTCGACCCGTACGCGCGGGCCGTCGACGGGGACTTCACGCTGCCGCCCGAGGTGTACGGGCACGTGCGGGACTGGCCGCAGCAGCACGTCGCCGACACCGTGCGCGACGAGCGGGACTCCGCCCCCCACGTGCCCAAGGGGGTGGTCGTCCACGACGACGACGACTGGTCCGACGACCGCCGTCCCAAGACGCCGTGGCCCGACTCGGTCATCTACGAGCTGCACGTGAAGGGCTTCACCCGGCTCCACCCGGGCATTCCGGAGCACCTGCGCGGCACCTACGCGGGCCTCGCGCACCCGGCCGCGATCGAGCACCTCACGGGGCTCGGCGTGACCGCGGTCGAACTGCTGCCGGTGCACCAGTTCGCGCACGAGGACCACCTGCTGCGGCGCGGCCTCGGCAACTACTGGGGCTACAACTCGATCGGCTACTTCGCCCCGCACGCCGGGTACTCGTCGTCCGGCACCGCCGGACAGCAGGTCGGCGAGTTCAAGCGGATGGTGCGGGCGCTGCACGCGGCCGGCATCGAGGTCATCCTCGACGTGGTCTACAACCACACGGCGGAGGCGGGCGAGCTCGGCCCCACCCTGTCCCTGAAGGGCATCGACAACCGCGGCTACTACCGGCTGCAGTCCGACGCCCGCCGCTACGCCGACTACACCGGCTGCGGCAACACCCTGCACGTGGTGCAGCCCCAGGTGCTCCGGCTCATCACCGACTCGCTGCGCTACTGGGTGACCGAGATGGGCGTGGACGGCTTCCGCTTCGACCTGGCGGCGGCCCTCGCCCGCTCCTTCCACGACGTCGACATGCTCTCCCCGTTCCTCGCCGTCATCGCGCAGGACCCGGTGCTGCGCCGGGTCAAGCTCATCGCCGAGCCGTGGGACGTCGGCAACGGCGGCTACCAGGTGGGCTCCTTCCCGCCCCTGTGGACCGAGTGGAACGACCGCTACCGCGACGCCGTACGGGACTTCTGGCGCGGCGCCCTGCCCGACGTGCGGGACCTCGGCTACCGGCTGTCCGGCTCCAGCGACCTGTACGCGTGGGGCGGCCGGCGGCCGTACGCCTCCGTCAACTTCGTCACCGCCCACGACGGTTTCACGCTGCGCGACCTCGTCACCTACGAGCGCAAGCACAACGAGGCGAACGGCGAGGGCAACCGGGACGGCACCCACGACAACCGCTCCTGGAACTGCGGCGCCGAGGGCGAGACCGACGACCCGGCCGTCAACGCGCTGCGCCGCCGCCAGCTGCGCAACCTGATGACCACGCTGCTGCTGTCGACCGGCGTGCCCATGCTCGTCGCCGGCGACGAGATGGGCCGCACCCAGGGCGGCAACAACAACGCCTACTGCCAGGACAACGCGATCGGCTGGCTGGACTGGACGCTCCCGGAGGACCCCGGCCGCGCCCAGCTCCTCGCCCTCACCCGCCGCCTCCTGGAGCTGCGCCACCGGCACCCCGTGCTGCGCCGCCGCGCCTTCTTCTCCGGCCGGGCCCAGGCCGACGGGCTGCGCGACCTGGCCTGGTTCACCGCCGAGGGCGCCGAGATGACGGAAGGCGACTGGTACGCCCCCGCCGCCACGCTCGGCCTCTATCTGTCGGGCCGCGACATCCCGGGCCGTGACGCCCGCGGGGAGCAGGTCACCGACGACAGCTTCCTCGCCGTCCTGCACGCCGGCGACCGCCCGGTGGACTACCGGCTCCCGGGACCGCCCTGGGCGGAGTCGTACGAACTCCTCCTGGACACCTCCCTGGAGGAGCAGTCCGCCGCCCCGGGCACGGTGCACCGGGGCGGCGGGACGATCACGGTGGCGGGGCGCTCGGTGGTGCTGCTGCGCGTGGGGTCCTGACGGGCGCGACCGGGGGGCCGTCGCGGCGCCCGCCGGGCGCCGCTCCCCGGAAGTGGCCTAGGAGACCTGCACGTAGCAGGTGTAGGTGCCCTCGACGTCGGTGTCCGGGCCGGTGTACGAGGAGCTGGAGCTGCCCGCGCCGTACGTGAAGTACGTGCCGTCCGGACGGGCGTCGGCGACCCAGGCGTCCGGCACCGAGTGGAACTTCGTGCCGCAGCGCTCGCCCGCCTCGCGCTCGGCGACGCCGTCCGGGGCGCCCTGGACGGTCTCCTTCACGGTCACCTGTCCGAAGACCCGGACGTCCGCGGTCCTCCCGCAGGGGACGACCCGGACCAGGCCGAGGCTGCCGCCGAGGCCGGTGTCGGTGGACCCGCAGGCACCCGGCCCGACCTCGGTCAGCGGGGTGAGGGCCTTCTCGGCGTCCTCGGTCCTCGTCCCCTGGCCGGCCTCCGGGCCGGGCATCACGGTGGTGCCGAGGCCGCTGAGGGTGTACTCCGCCTTGAGGGAGGTCACACCCTTGAGGACGCCCTCCGCGTGCATGCGCTTCAGGACGGGGGTGTAGTCCGCGCTCGCGCGCTGCAGCCGGCCCTGGGCGTCGAGCACCACGGTCAGCGCGACGCGCTCGGCGCCCCGGTCATACGTCAGCGGGCTCCGGACGGAGTACGGCAGAGCGGGTGCCGCCGTCTGGGGCGGCACCGTCAGTTCGTACGTACGCCTGCCGTCGGCGTCCTTGACCGGCGGCTTCGTCGCGTCGGCGCTCCGCACCACCTCGGCGAGGGTCCCCCCGTACGGCGCGGTCTCCCCGGCCCGGTCGAGGATGCCCTCGTAGAGGTCGACGACGTCCATGGACGCCTTCGAGGAGTAGCGCAGCCAACCGCCCTGCCGGGTCCTGTAGTCGACCCGGTTGCCCTTGATCACGTACGTCTCGGGCACGGACGCCCGACCGGGCCGGGCGCCCAGGTCGTCGGCCGCCTCCGCGGGGAAGCCGCGCGGCACGCTCAGCTCGCGCTCGGCGCGGGCGGCGTCCCCGGTGTAGTCCTGCGTGCCGCTCGCGCGGTCGACGGCGGTGCCGTGGGCGGAACCGTAGCGGAGCGTCGAGGTGAAGGCCGCGTTGCCGGCCGCCGTGGTGGCCTTGGTGGCCGCCTGGAGCTGGTCGTCGAGCCGCACGTCGAAGACGGGCGTCGCGGTCGGCGACGCGGCTGCGCCGGTGGCGCTGCCGCCGGACTGGCAGGCCGCCAGCGCCGTGAGCAGCAGCGGTACCAGGGCCGCCGCGGCGGGCCGGCCCCAGGCCGTACGGTCGTGCGTGGTCCCCACTGTGGTGTTCCTCATTCCCGCCCCAGGTCCGATGGTGGGTGATCCTATGCGGCCCGGCCCGGGTGCCGCGGCCCGGGACGCCCCGTGCGCGGCCGGCGGTGGCGCGGCGGCGCGGGCCTGCGCGAACGGCCCGGTGAGGGAGCGGGCCGGAGGGCGGCGCGTCGGCGCGCCGGCCGGAAAACCACATGAGCGATGTCAGGGGTGAACCCTAGGCTCGGACCTGATGCCTTCAGAACACACGCCCCCCAAGGATCCGCACGCCCGCTCGGCCGTGCGCACGCTGCTGCGCCTGTGGCCGTACGTCCGGCCCGTGCGCGCACGCCTCTTCGCCGCGGCCGTCGTCGCGACCGCCGCGTCCTGTCTGTCGCTGGTCATCCCGCTCGTCCTGAAGTGGCTGGTCGACGGGCCGGTGACGGACGGCGACACCACCGGGGTGTGGCTCGGCGCGCTGTACCTGCTGCTGCTGGGCATCGCGGAGGCGCTGCTCTTCGGCTTCCGGCGCTGGCTGGTGGCGCGGCCGCTGGCCGGGGTCGAGGCGGCCATGCGCGGCGCCCTGTACCGGCGGCTGCAGCGGCTGCCGATCGCCTTCCACGACCGGTGGGCGTCCGGCCAGCTCCTGTCCCGCGGCACCACGGACCTGATGATGGTCCGGATGTTCCTGGCCTTCCCGCTGACCTTCCTGCTGGTCAACGGGGTGACGATCCTGGCCGGTTACCTGGTGCTGCTCGCCCAGGACTGGACGCTGGGCCTGGTGCTGCTGACGCCGGTGGCGCCGATGGTGGTGCTCTGCTCGCTCTTCGAACGGCGGTACGCGGTCGTGGCGCGGCGGGCGCAGGACCAGGTGGGTGATCTGACGACGGTCGTCGAGGAGAGCGTGCTCGGCATCCGGATCGTCAAGGGCTTCGGCCGGCACCGCAGCCAGGCGGAGGCGTTCCGGACGCTGGCGGAGCGGCTGCGCAGCACGGAGCTGGGCAAGGCCCGGCTGCTGGCCGGGATCTGGGCGCTCATCACGCTGCTGCCGGAGGTGGCCGTGGGCGCCGCGCTGGTGATGGGCACGGTGCAGGTCGCGGACGGGGACCTGTCGGCGGGCACGCTGGTGGCGTTCCTGTCGACGGCGCTCGCGCTGCGCTGGCCGGTGGAGTCGATCGGCTTCCTGCTGGCGATGAGCCAGGAGGCGGCGACGGCCACGCAGCGGTACTTCGAGGTCATGGACGCGGACGAGGAGACGGCGGCGGACACCGCGGACGGGCCCCGGGCGGACCCGGTCGGGGACGGGGTCCGGTTCGAGAACGTCACCTTCCGCTACCCGGACGCGCCCGCGGACGCGCCGCCCGTGCTCGACGGCGTCGACCTGCACATCCGGCCCGGCGAGACCATGGCGCTGGTCGGCGGGACCGGCTCCGGCAAGACCACGCTCACCGCGCTCGTCCCGCGGCTGCACGAGGCGACCGGGGGGCGGATCCTGCTCGACGGCGAGGACATCACGCTCATGTCGCGGGAGCGGCTGCGGACCCTGGTGTCGGTGGCGTTCGAGGAGCCGACCCTGTTCTCGGCGAGCGTCGGCGAGAACGTGCTGATGGGGGCCGGGCCGGACGCGGCCGGGCCGGAGCTGCGGCGCGCGCTCGCCGTCGCCCAGGCCGACGGCTTCGTCGACCGGCTCCCGGACGGCGCCGCGACCGAGGTCGGCGAGCAGGGCCTGAGCCTGTCGGGCGGGCAGCGGCAGCGGCTCGCCCTGGCCCGCGCGGTCGTCGGCAACCCGCGCTTCCTGGTCCTGGACGACCCGCTGTCGGCGCTCGACGTGCACACCGAGGCCCGGGTCGAGGCGGCCCTCCGTGAGGTGCTGCGCGACACGACGGCGCTGGTGGTGGCGCACCGCCCGTCGACGGTGCTGCTCGCCGACCGCGTCGCCCTGCTGTCCGGCGGCCGGGTGACGGCCGTGGGCACCCACCACGAACTGCTGGGCAGCAGCGCGGAGTACGCCTGGCTGATGTCCGGTGAGAGGAAAGAGGAGCGATGAGCGACGCGGGGACGCAGACCCGTCCGGCCGGCCGGACGGCGGACGAGCCGGAGCCCACCGCTCCGGCCGGACCGGCGCCCGGCGCCGACCCCTTCGACCAGGACGACCTGCCCGCTCCGCCGGGAGCCACCGGCCGTCTGCTGCGCTCGCTGCTCGCCGCGCACCGGGCGCGGGTGGTGGTGGCCGCGGTACTGCTGCTCGTCCAGCAGGCTGCGCTGCAGGCGGGGCCGCTGCTCGTGGCGTACGCGCTCGACCGGGGGGTGCCGGCCTTCCGGGGCGGGGACCACGGGCCGCTCGTCGCGGTGGCGCTCGGGTATCTGGCGTGCGCGGCGGGCGGCGCTCTGCTGCAGTACGCCTTCATCCGGGTCGCGGCCCGGGTCAACCAGGCGGTGCTCCTCGACCTGCGCGGGCGGATCTTCCGGCACGCGCAGGTCCTCAGCGTCGACTTCCACGAGCGCTACACCTCCGGCCGGCTGATCTCCCGGTCCACCACCGACGTGGAGTCGCTGCGGGAGCTGCTCAACGAGGGCCTCCAGGAGCTGGTCGTCGTCGTGCTCTCCTTCGTGTCGATCTCGGCGATGCTGCTCTGGCTCGACCTGGGCGTCGGGGCGGTCGCGGTGGCCTCCTTCGGGCCGCTGTACCTGCTCGTACGGCTCTACCGGCGCCGCTCGGCCGTGGTCTTCGCGGCCCGCTCCACGGCGATCGCCGGGGTGATCGTGAAGTTCGCGGAGACGATGAACGGCATCCGGCCGGTGCGGGCCTTCCGCCGGGAGGCGGTCAACGACGCCGAGTTCGCCGTGCTCAACGAGCGCCACGCGCGCAGCAACGGGGACGCGCTCCTGGAGATGGCCCGCTACGTGGTCGGCTCGCGGCTGGTCGCCAACACCGCGGTGGCCGGAATGTGCCTGTGGGGCGCGTGGCGGGTCGCGGACGGCAGCCTGGAGCTCGGGGTGCTGGCCGCGGCGGTGCTGTACGTGCGGCGTCTGTACGACCCGATCGACCGGCTGGGCATGTTCCTCAACTCCTACGAGTCGGCGGCCGCCTCGCTCGCCAAGATCGCGGGGCTGCTGGCCCAGGAGCCGGGCGTCCCCGAGGCCGTGGCGCCGCGGGAGCTGCCCGCGCGGACCGGTGCGCCGGGGCGCTCGGTGGTGTTCGAGGGGGTCCGGTTCGCCTACCGGACGGGCGGCGAGGTGCTGCCGCGCCTCGACCTGACGGTCCCGGCCGGGCAGACGGTCGCCGTCGTCGGGGCGACGGGTGCGGGCAAGTCGACGCTCGCGAAGCTGCTGGCCCGGTTCTACGACCCCACCGAGGGCCGGGTCCTGCTGGACGGGGTCGATCTGCGCGACCTCACCACGCCGGAACTGCGCCGCGGAGTGGTGATGGTGACGCAGGAGGCGTTCCTGTTCTCCGGGACGGTCGCGGAGAACATCGCGATCGGGCGGCCGGAGGCGAGCCGTGCGGAGATCGAGCAGGCGGCGAAGGCGATCGGCGCGCACGACTTCATCGTGGGCCTGCCGGACGGCTACGACACCGACGTCCGCAAGCGCGGCGGCCGCATCTCGGCCGGTCAGCGCCAGCTGGTCGCCTTCGCCCGCGCGCTGCTCGCCGATCCGGCGGTGCTGATCCTGGACGAGGCGACGAGCTCACTGGACGTGCCGGGCGAGCGGGCGGTGCAGCGGGCGATGGACACCGTGCTCGCGGGCCGTACGGCGGTGGTGATCGCGCACCGGCTGTCCACGGTCGAGGTGGCGGACCGGGTGCTGGTGATGGAGTCGGGCCGGGTGGTGGAGGACGGCTCGCCCGCCGAACTGGTCGGCGGTGAGGGCCGGTACGCCGGTCTGCACCGGGCCTGGCGGGACAGTCTGGTCGGCTGAGCCGCCGGGGCCGCCCGCCGCCCCTCCCCCTCCCCCTCCCACGTCCGCATCGACGGCTTCGCGCTGGTCACGGTCAGTGGGGGCGCCCCGTACCCCGGCATCCCCGACGGCGCCGACGCCGACGCCGTCGGGGACCGCAGGACCGTCCCCGACGGCTGCCTCGGCGTCGCCGCGCCCGGCGGGGGCGGTCCGCTGGTGTACGTGCTCGGCGGCACCGGCCGGATCGGCGCCGGCGGCCCGTATCTCCAGGAGCCCCCGCGGGGAGCGCCGTGATCCGGTCGAGATCGAGGAGGGGGCGAAGGCCCTCTCCTCGCGGCGGCCCGCCCCTCCGGGAGGCCCCTTCGGTGCGGGGGCAAAGCCTTCCCCCGGCCGCGGGTGATCCCGCCCGGCGAGCACCCGTCGTCTCAAGGAGTGGAAGGCCAGGGGCGGACCGCCCTTGTGGGGCACGGCGCGACGCCATCCGGACGATCCCATGCGGTGACACCGGCGGCGGGGTGCGGCAGCGGCTCCGTTCCGATTGGTGAAACGTCCGCTTAACGAACAGCGACGTACGGGCAACGAACGATTTCCGGCCAACTTATTGACGCGCTCCTGACAGGCAGCGCTCTCAACTGCCAATCTCTCCACGGCTCTTCGCACCAACGTTCACCGCTTCACCTGTACGTGCTCCACAGCTCTGTTTGCTCTGCCCGGGAGGTCTCACCCAGCCCCCCGGTACCCCCCTCGCAAAAGGAGTCTGCGTGAGATCCACGCCCAGCCGCCGTGCCACCGCGACCGGCGCTCTGATCGCTGCCGCCGCCATGATCGCCGTCGGCGTCCAGACCGGTAGCGCCGCCGCCGACCAGTTCGGCGCCGCCCCCCAGGCGCAGGCCGCGTCCAAGGCCAACCCCGGCAAGCTGCCGGCCGACCTCTCCCCGGCCCAGCGTGCCGCGCTGATCCGCGCGGCCCAGGCGGACACCGCCGCCACGGCCAAGCAGCTCGGTCTCGGCGCCCAGGAGAAGCTGGTCGTCCGTGACGTCGTGCAGGACCGCGACGGCACGACCCACACCCGCTACGAGCGCACCCTCGCGGGCCTGCCCGTCCTCGGTGGCGACCTGATCGTCGCCGAGACGAAGGCCGGCGCCACGACCTCCGTCTCGAAGGCCACCCGCGCCGACATCACGAAGGTGGACACCGCCTCCGCGACCGTCGCGCCGGCCGCCGCCGAGAAGCAGGCGCTCGGCCGCGCGAACGCCGAGGGCGCCAAGAAGACCAAGGCCGACCGCGCCCCGCGCAAGGTCGTGTGGGCGGCCAACGGCACCCCCGTCCTCGCGTACGAGACCGTCGTCGGCGGCCTCCAGCACGACGGCACCCCGAACGAGCTGCACGTCATCACGGACGCGAAGTCGGGCGCCAAGCTCTTCGAGTGGCAGGCCATCGAGACCGGCGTCGGCAACACGCAGTACAGCGGCCAGGTCACCCTCGGCACCGCCCCGTCGTACACCCTGACGGACACGGGCCGCGGCAACCACAAGACGTACAACCTCAACGGCGGCTCCTCGGGCACCGGCACGCTGTTCACCAACAGCACCGACACCTGGGGCAACGGCCTGCCGTCCAACAAGGAGACCGCGGGTGCCGACGCGCACTACGGCGCCGCGCTCACCTGGGACTACTACAAGAACGTGCACGGCCGCTCCGGCATCCGCGGTGACGGCGTCGGCGCGTACTCCCGGGTCCACTACGGCAACGCGTACGTCAACGCCTTCTGGTCCGACTCCTGCTTCTGCATGACCTACGGTGACGGCTCCGGCAACACCAAGCCGCTGACGTCCATCGACGTGGCCGCGCACGAGATGACGCACGGCGTCACCTCCAACACCGCCGGCCTGGTCTACAGCGGCGAGTCCGGCGGCCTCAACGAGGCCACCTCGGACATCTTCGCGGCCGCCGTCGAGTTCTACGCCAACAACGCCAGCGACAAGGGCGACTACCTCGTCGGCGAGAAGATCGACATCAACGGCAACGGCACCCCGCTGCGCTACATGGACAAGCCGTCGAAGGACGGCGCGTCCAAGGACGCGTGGTACTCCGGCATCGGCTCGGTCGACGTCCACTACTCCTCGGGCCCGGCGAACCACTTCTACTACCTGCTCTCCGAGGGCAGCGGCGCCAAGACCGTCAACGGCGTGAACTACGACTCGCCGACCTCCGACGGTCTGCCCGTCACCGGCATCGGCCGGGACAAGGCCTCGCTGATCTGGTTCAAGGCGCTCACCACCAAGTTCAGCTCGAACACCAACTACGCCGGCGCCCGCACGGGCACCGTCGCGGCGGCCACCGAGCTCTACGGTGCGGGCAGCGCCGAGGTCACGGCCGTCGAGAACGCCTGGGCCGCCATCAACGTGGGCACCCGTCCCGGCGGCAACCCCGGTGGCAAGGTCTTCGAGAACACCGCCGACGTCTCCATCCCGGACAACGGCGCCGCGGTGACCTCCTCGGTGACCGTCTCCGGTGTCACCGGCAACGCCCCGAGCAACCTCTCCGTCGGTGTGAACATCGTCCACACCTACATCGGTGACCTCGTCGTCGACCTCATCGCCCCCGACGGCTCGGTCTACAACCTGCACAACCGCGCCGGCGGCAGCGCCGACAACATCAACCAGACCTACACCGTCAACGCCTCCTCCGAGGTCGCCAACGGCGTCTGGAAGCTCCGTGTCCAGGACAAGGCGTCCATCGACACCGGCTACATCAACAGCTTCAAGCTGACCTTCCCGTAAGGGGCAGGCCACGCCGGAAGTGATCTGACGGACGCCCGGAGGGAACCTTCCCTCCGGGCGTCCGCGCGTCCGCGCAAGGGCGGCCGGGTGATCAGGGTGCTCCTCGCGGACGGCGAGGCGCGGCCGGCCGGGCGGGAGGACCGAGCAGGGCCAAACCGAGCAGGGCCGGGCACGGCCGAGGGGCGGCGGCCGCCGGAGCCGCAAGGAGCACGACGGCCGCCGCCCGCCCCGGCCCGGTCAGCGCAGCAGCACGCCGCCCTCCCCCGTCGTCTCCACCGGCAGCGCCACCAGGCCCAGTTCGGCCGGGTGGGCGAGCAGCGGATGCGTGGGCAGCACCCGGACCGTGCAGCCGAAGGGGCCCGTCCGGTCCAGCGACAGGGCGCCCGCGTACGGCAGCCCGCCCTCCAGGTCCGGCCGCCCGGCCGGCTTGAGCACGCTCGTCCGCGGGTCGAGCAACCGGTCGTCGGCGTCCACCCGGCCCGTCACGGCCTGCACCTCGACGTCCTCCGGGCCGAGCTCCCCGAGCGCCACCCGGACCCGGACCGCCGGGGTCGCGCCCAGCTCGGCGTCGGCGTCGCCCTCCAGACCGTCGCCGACCTCCACGTGGTCGACCGACACCTTGGGCCACGCCCCGCGGACCTTGGCCTTCCAGGCGGCGAGTTCACGGGCCTCGACCGGACCCAGCGCGCGGTGCGCGGCGGCCGCCGGGGCGTAGAGCCGCTCCACGTACTCACGGACCATGCGGTCGGCGAGCACCCGGGGCCCGAGATCGGTCAGGGTGCGCCGCACCATCGCCGTCCAGCCGGCCGGCACCCCGTCGGGCCCGCGGTCGTAGAAGCGGGCCGCGACCCGGCGCTCGATCAGCTCGTAGAGCGCGGCGGCCTCCAGGTCGTCGCGGCGCTCCTCGTCACGGGCGGCGGCCCCGTCGGCGGTGGGGATGGCCCAGCCGAAGTCGGGCTCGAACCACTCGTCCCACCAGCCGTCCAGGACCGACAGGTTGAGGCAGCCGTTGAGGGCGGCCTTCATCCCGCTGGTCCCGCAGGCCTCCAGCGGCCGCAGCGGGTTGTTCAGCCACACGTCGCAGCCCGGGTAGAGACCGCGCGCCATGCCCATCCCGTAGTCCGGCAGGAAGACGATGCGGTGTCGCACCCGCGGGTCGTCGGCGAACCGCACCAGCTCCTGCACGAGCCGCTTCCCGCCGTCGTCGGCCGGGTGCGCCTTGCCCGCCACGACCAGCTGCACCGGCCGTTCCGGGTGCAGCAGGAGCGCCCGCAGCCGGTCCTTGTCGCGCAGCATCAGGGTGAGCCGCTTGTACGAGGGGACACGGCGGGCGAAGCCGATGGTGAGCACGTCCGGGTCCAGGACGGAGTCGGTCCAGCCGAGCTCGGCGGCCGCGGCGCCGCGCTGCCGCCAGGAGGCCCGCAGCCGCGCCCGCACGTCCGTCACCAGGCGTTCGCGCAGGGTACGGCGCAGCTCCCACAGCTCCCGGTCGGAGGCGTCGGGAGAGAGCCGGGCGACCTCGGGGGCCGTCCAGGTGGGGGCGTGGACGCCGTTGGTGACGGAGCCGAGCGGGATCTCCTCCGGATCGAAGCCGGGCCAGAGCCCCGCGAACATGGCGCGGCTGACGGCTCCGTGGAGCGTGGAGACGCCGTTGGCCCGCTGCGCGAGCCGCAGTCCCATCGCGGCCATGTTGAACACCCCGGGCTCGCCGCCGAGCGGCGTCTCGTCGCCGAGGGCGAGGATCCGGGTGGTGTCGACGCCGGGCAGCGCGCCGTCGTCGCCGAGGTGCCGGGCGACCAGGGCCCGGTCGAAGCGGTCGATGCCGGCCGGCACGGGGGTGTGGGTGGTGAAGACCGTGCCGGCCCGTACGGCCTCCAGGGCGGCGTCGAAGTCAAGTCCGTCCCGGCCCAGTTCACGGATGCGTTCGAGGCCGAGGAAGCCGGCGTGGCCCTCGTTGGTGTGGAAGACCTCGGGCGCGGGGGTGCCGGTCAGCCGGCAGTAGGTCCGCACGGCGCGGACGCCGCCGATGCCGAGCAGCATCTCCTGGAGCAACCGGTGCTCGCTGCCGCCGCCGTAGAGCCGGTCGGTCACCTCGCGCTCGCCGGGCGCGTTCTCCTCGACGTCCGAGTCGAGCATGAGCAGCGGGACCCGGCCGACCCGGGCGATCCAGATGTGCGCGTGCAGGCTGCGACCGCCGGGCAGCGCCAGGGTGACCCGGGCGGGCCCGCCGTCGGACTCCCGGAGGAGGGAGACCGGCAGCTCGCCGGGGTCGAGGACGGGATAGTGCTCCTGCTGCCAGCCGTCGCGGGAGAGCGACTGCCGGAAGTAGCCGTGGCGGTAGAGCAGGCCGACGCCGATCAGCGGGACGCCGAGGTCGCTGGCGGCCTTGAGGTGGTCGCCGGCGAGGATGCCGAGACCGCCGGAGTACTGGGGCAGGGCGGCGGTGACGCCGAACTCGGGAGAGAAGTAGGCGATCGAGGCGGGTGGTTCGCCGGACTGCCGCTGGTACCAGCGGGGCTCGGTCAGATAGTGGTCGAGCTCCTCGGCGGCCGCCCGCAGCCGGGCCAGGAAGTCCTGGTCGGCGGCGAGCTCGGCCAGCCGTCGGGCATCGATGGCGCCGAGCGCGCGGGCGGGATCGCCGTCGGCGGCGCGCAGACCCTCGGGGTCCACGGACTCGAAGAGCGCGACGGTGGGTTCGTGCCAGGACCAGCGCAGGTTGCGCGCCAGGTCGGCGAGGGGTCGAAGGGTGTCGGGGAGGACGGGACGCACGGTGAATCGACGGATTGCCTTCACGTGTTCCACCTTCGCAGGCCGTGACGGAGCGGAGCGGAAGCACCACGCTGTGCTTCCGCGGTTCCGCCCGGGAGCCTAGGCGCCCGGGGCGCTCCCGGCCACGGCGCACGCGGGGACGTACGGAGGCCCGTAGGGGGAGCCCAGGTTGACCGTGGCCGGGTCGAACGCGCCGGTGGCGGCGTACCGTCCGGCGATCGCGGCGAGCTCCTGGGCCGGGATGACCTGGCGGATGTCGTGGAAGCCGTGCGGGGCGCGCCGGTGCGCGAGATCGATGACGACCTCGGGCCCCTGCCGCCGGTTGGCCCGCTGCAGGGCGGTGGTGACCGGCCGCCGCGCGGCCTCGTAGGCGCGCAGGGCCTCGGCCGGTTCGCGGTGCGTGGCCAGGGCGTGGGCGAGGGCGCGGGCGTCGATGACGGACTGGCTGGCCCCGTTGGAGCCGACGGGGTACATGGCGTGGGCGGCGTCGCCGATGAGGGTGGTGCGGCCGTGGCTCCACCGGTCGAGCGGCTCGCGGTCGACCATCGGGTACTCGTGGGCGGTCCCGGCGGCCCGCAGCACGTCGGTGATCCGGAGCCCGTCGAACTCCCAGCCCTCGTAGTGGCGCAGGAAGGAGTCCACGCCGACGGGCCGGTTCCAGTCGCCGAGGACGTGGCCCTCGGGGACGCCGTCGGCGGGCCGGGCGAGTGCCCAATTGACCAGGACATGACCATCGGTGGGCCGGCTCATCGGGTAGACGACGGCCTTCTGGCGGTCGTCGCCGGCGATCAGCATGAAGCGGGCGGCCGCCGCCCGCGGCATCCGGGAGACGCCGCGCCACACCAGCATGCCGTTCCACGGCGGGCGCCCCTCCCCGGGGTTGAGGGACGCGCGGACGGCCGAGCGGATGCCGTCGGCGCCGACGAGCACGTCCGGTTCGAGGGAGGCCCGCCCGGCCCGGCCGGCGACGTCGCGGTGCTCGAGCCGGAGCAGCGGCCGGCCGGCGCCCCGGGCCTCCACCCCGGTCACCCGGACCCCGGTGAGGACGGCGGCGTCGCCGAGCCGGTCCCGTACGGCGTCGCCCAGGACCTGCTGGAGGTGGGCCCGGTGCACGGACAGCTGGGGCCAGCGGTAGCCGGCGCCCAGGCCGCGCGGTTCGCGGGATATCAGCCCGCCGGAACGGTGGTAGTAGCGCAGTTCGCGGGTGCGCAGGGCCGCCCCGGACTCCAGTGCCGGGAGCAGACCGAGCGCGTCGAGTTCGCGGACGGCGCCGGGCATGAGGTTGAGCCCGGCACCGAGGGGACGGGACCGGCGGGCGGCCTCGACGACGGTGATCCGGTGGAAGCCGACGGCATGGAGGGCGAGTGCGGCCGTGAGTCCGGCGATGCCGCCGCCGGCGATCACGACGTGGGGGGTGTGGGGGGCCATGGGGTTCTCCGTGGGGACGTCGGGGACTCAGCGGACGGCGCGGCGGACCAGGGTCTCGTTGTCGCGGGTGAGGTCGAGGATCGTGCGGAGCAGGGCGACCGGGGCGCCGCCGCTGCCCTCCTCGTACCGGCGCAGCTCCTCGCGGTAGGCCTTGCGGGCGAGGGTGATGTGCCGGGCCCGGAAGGACTTGAGGATGTGCAGGACACGGCTGAGGGAGCGGGCCGAGGCGGCGAGCTCCGGGGGGAGCCGGTCGGCGCTCTCCCAGCTGATGGCGGCGGACACCTTGCTCACGGCGGAGACGCCGCCGTGGTGGCGTGCGTGGAAGGCGCGCCAGGACGGCAGGGCGTACGGGAGCGAGTCGGCCAGGAAGGCGTCGTAGGCGGGGTCCGAGCGGTCGCACTGCCACAGCGTCAGGTCGACCAGCCAGAGCGGGACCTGGGCGGCGGCGGGGCCGAGGTAGCTGCGCCCGTCGACGTCGATCTCCTCGAAGTAGGGGCGCAGGGTGCGGGCGAAGTACTCGGGGGTGACCTGCGCGACGGTGAGGTCGATGGCGTCGACGACCGTCTGGACGTGGTGGGCGGTGCGGTCGAGGGCGAGGGCGTAGCCGGGGTCGTACGGTTCGAGCCGGGCGATGCGGGCGCAGGTGTCGAGGGCGGCGACGAGCCCGGGGAAGGCCATCCGGACGGCCTCCTGGAGGTGTGACTCCATGGGGTGGCCGGTGTAGGTGCGCCGGCGGGGCCCCGGCGGGTTCCAGGCGGTGTAGTGGTGGACGGTGTCGCGGGGCACCATGTCGGTCCGCCGGCCGAGGAGTTCGAGGATCGGCAGGACCTCGGGCACGGCGGCGACGGGCTGGATGCCGTGACGTTTCAGCGAGCCGAGCAGGATGCCGAGGTCACGCATCGCCGCGAGGGCGGCGACCACGTTCCACTCGGCGGCGCGGTCGGCGTCCGGGACGAGCGCGCGCAGCGCCACCGTGAGCGCGGCGGTGTCGGCGTCCGCGTTCATCGACGGCAGGGCGGCGAGCACGCCGTCCGCACCGAGCGGGTCGGCCGCGCGTATGTCGGCCATGCGGTAGCGCGGGTCGGTGCGTTCGTCGAGTCCGGGCACGACGAGGTCGTAGAGCGTCACGGGAGCCCCCTCGGGAGAGGTAGGTGGGTGTCGGGATCGGCGGACCGTCCGGGGCGGCGGTCAGCGCGGTGCGCCCGCCCGTTCCCGGCACGGGGGCGCCGTGGCGGGGACGGGCGGGCGCGGCCGTACGGGGAGCGGCTCGCCGGCGCCGGCGAGCGCGCCGGGCCCGGGGAGCACCGCTCGGGAGCCGCGGGGAGGGGCGGCGGGGGTGGGGGTTCCGGTGGGGCCGACGGGGCCAGGGGGGCCGGTGGGGCCGGTGGTTCCGGCGGGGCCGGCGACGGCGGGGCCGGTGGGGCCGGTGGCACCTGTGGCACCTGTGGCACCTGTGACGCCTAAGACGTCTGTGGCACCTGTGGAGGTGATGACGGCGGTGGCCGGGGTCATTCCCGGGGCGGCGTCGTGGCGGGCGGGGCGCCCAGCCGGGGCGGCGCGGGAGGGGCCGGCGCCGTTCACCGGACGGTCCCGAGGTCGTAGCCGTCGAGACAGGCCCGGACGAGGGCCTCGCAGTCCTCGGCGGCGCCGGCCCAGGTCTGCATGGTGAAGTAGACGTGCGGGGCGCCCTGGGAGAGGCGCTCGTACTGCTCGTGGCGGGCGGCGAACTCGGATCCGAGCGCGTCCCAGGCCAGCTTCAGGAGCTTGATCCGCTCCTCGGCGGGGTCGGCCGGGGTGCCGGCGTACTCCCGTAACAGCGGCCCGAGTTCGGGGTGGAGCAGGTCGCCGCCGCTCGCGGGCTGCTGGCCGAGGGCGCCGCCGGCCAGCAGCCGGACGTCCCGGACGGCCCGCGGATACAGTTCGCCGGCCATGATCCGCTGGGCGAAGGAGATCTCCTGCCCGGTCCGCACCCCGCCCCGGCCGCCGTCGACCTCCTCCCAGGACGCCTCGGCGGCCAGTACGAAGGCCTTGGCCTGGGCGACCATGCCGAGCAGCCGCCCGATGGTCTGCGTGACGGCGGGCACCCGGTCGGTGCCGTTCGAACGGGCGATCAGCACGGCGAGCCCGGTGAGGAACTCCAGCTTGGTCCAGAAGCGGGTGGCCGACTGGTGCGTGAAGTTGAGGTAGGCGGGGGTCTCCCACCAGACGGCGGCGGTGGTGGCCGGGTCCCGGTAGGTGAGCACCCGCTCCCAGGGCACGAACACGTCCCGGCAGACGAGGAGCGCGTCGTTCTCGTCGAAGCGGGCCGACAGCGGCTGGTCGAACACGGAGCGGGCGCGCTGCTCGTAGGAGGCGCGGGAGATCAGCGTCAGTCCGGGCGTGTCGACCGGCACGGAGAAGGTGAGGGCCTGCTCGACGGCGTCGGGGGCGAGGGGTTCGATGGTGCCGACGAGGATCTCGTCGGCGAAGACGGCGCCGGTGCCGACGGTCTTGGCTCCGCGCACGACGATCCCGCCGTCCCGCTCGGCGACCACGCGGACGGCTCCTTCGGGGGTGTTCGTCAGCGTGAAGGCGCAGTGCAGATCGCCCTCGGCGAGGCGGCGGTGCAGGGCGAGCGCGTGCTCCGCGCCGTCGAAGCCGCCGCCGGTGAACACCCCGGGCCGGGCGGCGAAGCCGGCCGCACCGGAGGCCATGTGGTCGGGGGTCCGGCCGAGGAATCCGTAACTCGCCTCCGCCCCCACCTTGTACGCCCGCCGCCGGGCGACCAGGTCCTCGTACGAGCGGGGCACGGCGTACGCCCGGTGCGCACCGTCCTTCCGCAGGACGGGACGGAGCGCCGGATCGGCGGCGAGGTCGAGGAGCCGGGCGAAGGAGGCCGCCGCGGACCGGAAGGCGGGGTGGGCGGTGACGTCCTTCACGCGCTCGCCGTCGAGCCAGATCTCCCGCCCGTCGCGCAAGGCCTCCAGATACTCCTGCCCGGACCTCGTCACCGGTGTATCGCCTCTCCTCGGGGGTGCCGCGGGCTCCCGCACCCGTCGTGCGTGGGGGGACGCCGCGGCCGTGCCGCTCCGAGCCTCCACGGGCCCGCCCCCCGGCACAATGAACGACCGTCCAGACCTCCTTAAGAACCGGCCAGCCCGGCGGTCCTCGTCCGCACGCCGCCGCCGGGCCCGCGGACCCTCCACCGGCACCCCGCCGGGCGGCCCGCTTCCGCCTTCCGGGCCCCGCAGGGACGCACGGCCCGCCGGGCGGCCCGCTTCCGCCTCCCGGGCCCCGCAGGGGACGCACGGCCCGGCGGGCCGGACCACGCGCGGTACGCCCGGACCCCGTCAGGCGGCGCTGGCGACCCCCGTCCGGTACTCCCCCGGCGTCATCCCGAACCACTTGCGGAAGGCGAGGTGGAAGCCGACCGCGCTCTGGTAGCCGACGCGGGGCGGGACCGAGGACTGGGGGAGGCCGGTCTCGGTGAGGAGGCGGGCGGCCTCCTGCATGCGGCGGGCGGTGAGGTGGCGGGCCGGGGACTCGCCGACGAGTTCCCGGAAGGCGGCGGTGAAGGCGGAGCGGGACATGCCGACCTCGCGGGCCAGGGAGTCGATGGTCCACTGTTCGGTGAACCGGGTCGCGATCATCACCAGGGCGCGGCTGATGCCGGGGTGACGCAGCACCGGCAGGGCGGCCGGGTTGTCGGCGAGTTCGCACAGGAGCGGGCGGAGCGCGAGGACGAGGGCCATCTCGAAGGCGCGCAGGGTGATGAGCCGGTCGCCGGGGCCGATGGGCCGGTCGGTGGAGGCCAGCAGCCGCAGGGTGTCGCGGAGCAGGGGTTCGCGGTCGACCTGGGCGCCGTCGAGGACGAGGGCCCAGGGCAGCGAGCGGTAGAGGCCGCTGGCGGCGCTGGCGTCGTAGTGCAGCCCGGCGCACAGCAGGCGGCTCTCGGCCCCGGTTCCGTCGATGCGTATCTCGCCGGAGGTGCCGGGCCGGCGTTCCGGCAGCACGGCCTTGAGCGGCAGGCCCTGCCGCTCGGGGCGGTCGGAGAGCCGGTGCGCCGTGCCGGTGGGGAAGACGATGAGGTCCCCGGCGCGCAGTTCGATCGGTGTCTGGTCGTCGCCGGTGATCCAGCAGCCGCCCTCGACGATGTAGTGGAGGACGGCGCAGCCCTCCTCGGCGTCCCCCTCGATGGCCCAGGGGGCGCTGACGTGCCATCGGCTGTCGAAGACGCCGGTGAGGCGGAGCGGTTTGAGGAGCTCGCTCAGGAGGTCCTCGTGCTCGTCCTCCGGCCGGCCTCCCGCGCCCGGCTCCGTACGACGGTCAGTGCCCTGGGTACCCACGATGTCCATGGACGATCCTTCAACTTCCGCCCCTGTTTGTTAATTGAACGGATGAAGCCGTCGCCACCAGCCTGGAACGACAGCCGGAAGGCGGCGGTCACAGCCTATCGAAGGGCCTCATCGACACATGTCCAGTCAGAATCCGATGCGGGTGGCGGTCGTGGGGGCGACCGGGTTCCAGGGGGGTGCCGTGGCCCGGCTGCTCGTGGAGCGGCACCACCGGGTACGCACTCTGACCCGCCGCCCGGAGGGCGACCGCCCGCCGCTGCCGGGGGCCGAGTTCGTGCCGGGCGAGCTGGCGGCGCCGATGGACGTGCGACGCCTGTTCGAGGGAATCACCCACGCGTTCGTGACGATGCCGCTGGTGTACGAGCCGGGGCGGGTGGCCGCCTACGCGGAGAACATCGCCCGGGCGGCGCGCGAGGCCGGCGTCCGGCGGCTCGTGTTCAACACCAACACGCGGCTGCCGCAGGGCCCGACGTCCGTCCCGGCCTTCGAGACCCGGCGGATCGCCGAGGAGGTGCTCCGGGAGAGCGGGCTGCCGCTGGTGGTCGTCCGGCCGCCGGTCTACCTGGACAACCTGTTCTCGCCGTGGAACGGTCCCGGCCTCGTCAACGAGGGCGTGCTGGCCTATCCGCTGGCGGCGGCCGCGCCCACCGCGTGGATCTCGCACCGGGACCTCGCGGAGGCCGCGTACGCGGCGCTGACCCGGGACGGCCTGGAGGGGCGCACCTTCGACATCGGCGGCGCGCTCTCGCTGACCGGCGCCGATCTGGCGGCGGCGTTCGGGCGGGGCCTGGGGCGCGCCGTGCGCTATGTGCCGCTGCGGCCGGAGCTGTTCGAGCGGGCGGTGGCCCGGCTGCTCGGTCCGGAGACCGCGGCCGGGGTGGCCGGGATCTACCACTACATGGCGACCGGCGACGACCCGCTGCTGATGGCGGGCGACGACGGGGTGTCGGCGGACGCCCTCGGGCTGACGCCGGCGCCGGTGGAGGAGTGGGTGACCCGTCAGCCCTGGCAGGTGTGGTCGAGCGACACGGAGGAGCAGCCCGCCTGAACACCTCCCGCACGAAGGCCTCCTGGGTCCGGAGCCACGGACCGGCCCGGGGGGAACCGGCCCCGTCCCACAAGGACGGGGCCGATTTCTTGTCCGGGAGATGTTCTTGCCTGTGCGGCTACGCCCTAGTAGTTAACAAAGCGCCGGATTGCCCACCCGAAAACGGGGGGAAGGCTCCTTCTCGTACCCCTCCGTACCCGATGCAGCCCCGCCATCCGAGTGAACGTGTACCGGAGCGGCCATGCCCCCGACCCACCGGCCGTCGACGGAGCTAGAAAGAGCGCACACCACCCGCACCCTCGCTGACCCTCAGGTGATGCCGTGAATCCGCTCATGGGACGTATCCCCGTACTGGACGTCCGCCCCCTGGTCGACTGTGGCCGCCGCCCCGCCAAGGCGGTGGTGGGCGAGACCTTCGAGGTCACGGCCACCGTCTTCCGGGAGGGGCACGACGCCGTCGCCGCCAATGTCGTCCTGCGCGGCCCGTCCGGCCGGCCCGGCCCCTGGATCCCGATGCGGGAGCTGGCGCCCGGCACCGATCGCTGGGGCGCCGAGGTCACCCCCGACGCCGAGGGCCTGTGGACGTACACGGTCGAGGCCTGGAGCGACCCGCTCGCCACCTGGCGGCACGTCGCGAAGATCAAGATTCCGGCCGGCATCGACTCCGAACTCGTCCTGGCCGAGGGCGCGGAGCTGCACGAGCGGGCCGCGAAGGGCGTGCCGAAGAAGGGCGGCGGCCGGGAGGCCGTGCTCGCCGTCGCGGACGCGCTGCGCGACGAGTCCCGGCCGGCCGCGGTCCGGCTCGCGGCGGCACTCGCGCCCCGGGTCCTGGACGTCCTGGCGGCCCATCCGCTGCGCGAGCTGGTGAGCGCCTCGCCCAAGCTGCCGCTGCGGGTGGAACGGGAGCGGGCGCTGTTCGGCTCCTGGTACGAGTTCTTCCCGCGCTCCGAGGGCGTCCGGAAGGTCCGCGGCCGGACCCGGCCCGGCACCTTCCGGACGGCGGCGGAGCGGCTTCCGGCCATCGCCGCCATGGGCTTCGACGTCGTGTACCTGCCGCCGATCCACCCCATCGGCGTGACCCACCGCAAGGGCCCCAACAACTCGCTGTCGGCGAGCCCGGAGGACGTGGGCGTGCCGTGGGCGATCGGCTCGCCGGAGGGCGGGCACGACGCGGTCCACCCGGACCTGGGCACCCTGGAGGACTTCGACGCCTTCGTGGCGCGGGCCCGCGAGCTGCGCCTGGAGATCGCCCTGGACTTCGCGCTGCAGTGCTCGCCGGACCACCCGTGGGTGGAGAAGCACCCGGAGTGGTTCGCCCGGCGCCCGGACGGCTCGATCGCCTACGCCGAGAACCCGCCGAAGAAGTACCAGGACATCTATCCGATCGCGTTCGACAACGCCCCGGACACCATGGACCAGATCGTCGCGGAGACCGTCCGGGTGCTGCGGCACTGGATGGCCCACGGGGTGCGCATCTTCCGCGTGGACAACCCGCACACCAAGCCGGTGGTGTTCTGGGAGCGGGTGATCGGGGAGGTCAACCGGGCCGACCCGGACGTGATCTTCCTGGCGGAGGCGTTCACCCGCCCGGCGATGATGCACACCCTCGGCGCCGTCGGCTTCCAGCAGTCCTACACGTACTTCACCTGGCGCAACACCAAGCACGAGATCACGGAGTACCTCACCGAGCTGTCCGGGGACGCGGCAGCCCACATGCGGCCCAACCTCTTCGTGAACACTCCGGACATCCTCCACGCCTACCTGCAGAACGGCGGCCGCCCGGCCTTCGAGGTGCGCGCGGTGCTCGCCGCCACCCTGTCCCCCAGCTGGGGCATGTACGCCGGCTACGAGCTGTGCGAGGGCACCGCGCTGCGGGACGGCAGCGAGGAGTACCTGGACTCCGAGAAGTACCAACTCCGCCCGCGGGACTGGGAGTCGGCCGAGCGCTCGGGCGCCTCGATCGCCCCGCTGATCACCACGCTGAACCGGATCAGGCGCCGTCACCCGGCCCTGCGACGGCTGCGGAACCTGACCTTCCACCAGACCGACAACGACGCGGTGATCGCGTACAGCAAGCGGTCGGGGCCGAACACCGTCCTGGTGGTCGCCAACCTCGATCCCCACCACACCCAGGAGGCCACGGTCTCGTTGAACATGCCGGAACTCGGCCTCGGCTGGCACGAGACCGTACCGGTGCGCGACGAGCTCACCGGCGAGACCTATCACTGGGGCAGGTCGAACTACGTGCGCCTCGAGCCGGGTGTCACACCCGCGCACGTGCTCGCCCTGCGACCGTCCCCGCAGACCGGAGGGTCACCCACAAAATGACAGTCAACGAGCCCGTCCCCGACACCTTCGAGGACACCCCCGCCAAGGACCGCGATCCCGAGTGGTTCAAGCGGGCGGTCTTCTACGAGGTCCTGGTCCGTTCCTTCCAGGACAGCAACGGTGACGGAATCGGCGACCTGAAGGGCATCACGTCCCGCCTGGACTACCTCCAGTGGCTGGGCGTGGACTGCCTCTGGCTGCCGCCGTTCTTCAAGTCCCCCCTGCGGGACGGCGGCTACGACGTCGCCGACTACACCTCCGTGCTGCCCGAGTTCGGGGATCTCGCCGACTTCGTGGAGTTCGTGGACGCGGCGCACGCGCGCGGGATGCGCGTGATCATCGACTTCGTCATGAACCACACGAGCGACGCCCATCCGTGGTTCCAGGAGTCGCGCAGCGATCCGGACGGGCCGTACGGCGACTACTACGTCTGGGCCGACGACGACAAGCAGTACCCGGACGCCCGGATCATCTTCGTCGACACCGAGACGTCCAACTGGACCTTCGACCCGGTCCGCAAGCAGTACTTCTGGCACCGCTTCTTCTCGCACCAGCCCGACCTCAACTACGAGAACCCGAAGGTGCAGGAGGAGATCCTCTCCTCCCTCCGCTTCTGGCTGGACCTGGGCATCGACGGCTTCCGCCTCGACGCCGTGCCGTACCTCTACCAGGAGGAGGGCACCAACTGCGAGAACCTGCCGGCCACCCACGCCTTCCTCAGGAAGGTCCGCCGGGAGATCGACGAGCACTACCCGGACCGGGTGCTGCTCGCCGAGGCCAACCAGTGGCCGGAGGACGTCGTCGACTACTTCGGCGACTTCCGCTCGGGCGGCGACGAGTGCCACATGGCCTTCCACTTCCCGGTGATGCCGCGGATCTTCATGGCCGTCCGCCGGGAGTCCCGGTACCCGGTCTCCGAGATCCTCGCCAAGACCCCGGAGATCCCCTCCGGCTGCCAGTGGGGCATCTTCCTGCGCAACCACGACGAGCTCACCCTCGAGATGGTCACGGACGAAGAGCGCGACTACATGTACGCCGAGTACGCCAAGGACCCGCGGATGCGGGCCAACATCGGCATCCGGCGGCGGCTCGCCCCGCTCCTCGACAACGACCGCAACCAGATGGAGCTGTTCACCGCCCTGCTCTTCTCGCTGCCGGGCTCCCCGGTGCTCTACTACGGCGACGAGATCGGCATGGGCGACAACATCTGGCTCGGCGACCGGGACGGGGTGCGCACCCCGATGCAGTGGACCCCGGACCGCAACGCGGGCTTCTCCTCCTGCGATCCGGGGCGGCTCTACCTGCCGGCCATCATGGACCCGGTCCACGGCTACCAGGTGACCAACGTGGAGGCGGGGATGGCCTCGCCGTCCTCGCTGCTGCACTGGACGAAGCGGATGATCGAGATCCGCAAGCAGAACCGCGCCTTCGGGACGGGCTCGTACACGGAACTCCCGTCGTCGAACCCGGCGGTGCTCGCCTTTCTCCGGGAGGACGGCGACGACCAGGTGCTGTGCGTGAACAACTTCTCCCGGTTCGCGCAACCGACCGAGCTGGACCTGCGCCGCTTCGACGGGGTCAAGCCGGTGGAGCTGATCGGCGGGGTGCAGTTCCCGGCGATCGGACAGTGGCCGTATCTGCTCACGCTGGCCGGTCACGGTTTCTACTGGTTCCGCCTCAAGCGTTCCTGAA
Source organism: Streptomyces sp. NPDC048018 (assembly GCF_043202995.1). Classification (NCBI taxonomy): domain Bacteria; kingdom Bacillati; phylum Actinomycetota; class Actinomycetes; order Kitasatosporales; family Streptomycetaceae; genus Streptomyces; species Streptomyces sp. NPDC048018. The sequence continues at coordinate 286,579 of NZ_JBIDBK010000006.1, read as the reverse complement.
GTACCGTCAATTGAGTGTGTGGGGCGGTTTCCCCCGCCCCACACCGGGAACTGTGTCTCTCACACGATTCACGTGACTTCAGGTCAGCTCAGGTCCATACGGGCCTTCTTGCCGGGCCCATACGGATCTTCCCCGTCCGACACGTCCCGCACAGCCGGACAGCCGAAGCCGCCATCCGGGACACTCTGCGCATTTGAACGCATACGAACTCCCATTGCGCACCCCGGGGAAAGGACGCGATGCCATGCCGGAGACCGCATCCACCACCCGGGCCCCGGACGCCCTCCTCCCGTCGCTCACGCCCCTGCTCCACACCTGGCTGCCCCGGCAGCGCTGGTTCGCGGGCAAGGGCCGCCGGGTCACCGGATTCACCCTGGAAGCGGCCACCGAGCTGCTGCCGCTGGACGGCGCCGGACCCGGGCTCCTCCACCTGCTCGTACGGGTCGAACAGCCCAGCCGGCCGTCCGGGACACCCGCCGACTGCTACCAGTTGCTCCTCGGCGTACGGACCCAGCTGCCACCACGCCTCGCCCCGGCCCTGATCGGCCGCATCCGCCAGGGACCGCTCGCCGGCCGCGCGGTCTACGAGGGCCTGCGCGATCCGCGGCTCGCCGGACTGCTCTACGAGCGGCTGCGCAGCCCCGGCCGGACCGGCCCGCTGCGCTTCCACGCCACGGCGCCGCTGCCACCCGCCCTGGCCCCCCGGATGCTGGACGCCGAGCAGTCCAACTCGTCGCTGGTCTACGGAGATTCGTTCATCCTGAAGATCTTCCGGCGGGTCAGCCCGGGCGCCAACCCGGACCTGGAGCTGCCCCTCGCCCTCTCCCGGGCGGGCTGCGAGCGGGTCCCGGCGCCCGTCGCCTGGTTCGAGAGCGGCACCGCGACGCTCGGCGTCCTCCAGCCCTACCTCCGCGACTCGCGGGACGGCTGGCGGCTGGCGCTCGACGCGCTCGCCGACGGGCGGGAGTTCACCACCGAGGCCCGGGCGCTCGGCCGGGCCACCGCCGAGGTGCACCTCGCGCTCGCGACCGCCCTGCCGACCGAGCGGCTGCGGCCGGAGGGTGCCCGGCACGTGGCCGCCGCCATGGACGCGCGGCTGCACGCCGCCGCCCAGGCCGTCCCGGCGCTGCTGCCGCACGTGCCGGGCCTGCGGGCCGTGTTCGCGGCGGCCGGGGACTCGCTCGGCGCGGGGCACCTCCAGCGCATCCACGGCGACCTGCACCTGGGCCAGACCCTCCGGGGCTCCGACGGCGCGTGGGCGGTGATCGACTTCGAGGGCGAGCCGGCGAAGTCGCTGGACGAGCGGCGCAGCGCGCAGCCGCCGGTCCGCGACATCGCCGGCATGCTGCGCTCCTTCGACTACGCGGCCCGCACCCACCGCCCCTGGAACGCCGCCTGGGCGGCCCGCTGCCGCGCCGCCTACTGCGCCGGCTACGCGGAGGCCTCCGGTACGGATCCGCGGGACCATCCGGCGCTCCTGCGCGCCTACGAGACCGACAAGGCGGTCTACGAGGTCGTGTACGAGGCGCGCCATCGGCCGGACTGGCTGCCGGTCCCGATGGCCGCCATCGAACGCCTGGCGGGCACGCAGTGACCCCACCCCGGATCCCACGCCCACCCCCGCCGGCCCCCACCCGCCCCGCCCCGGCGGAACCCACGGCCCACCCCACCCCGCCCACCGCGAGGCACACCGGCCGGGCCCCGGCAGGCATCGACCCCGCCGCGACCACGCCCCGCCCCACCCCGGGGCGCCCCGCCCGGCGCACTGCGAGGCGTGGCGCCCCGACCGGGGCAGGCACCCGCCCCGCGGCGGGCATCGGCCCCGCCGCGACCACGCCCCGCCCCACCCCGGGGCGCCCCGCCCGCCGCGCCGTGGGGCCGGCGGCCCGCCCCGTTGTGGGCAGTCGTTCCGCCGGGGCGGAACGGGTGGGCACAACGGAACACGGCGCCTGCCGCGCCCAGGCTCCCCGCGCCCCGGCCCCCGCCACGACGGCGCGGAACCGTCGTGGCGGCGGGAACGGACGGGGCGCGCAGGCCCCCGCGGACGTGCCGTCGCGTGCACCCGCCCAACGGAACGACCGAACACCCGTACGGACCGGCGGGGTCGGCCGCGCTCGGGCCCAGGGGGCCGCGTCGTGCCCCCGCTCCGTGGCCGGGGGCGGGGACGGCCCCGTTCGGAGCAGTCCCGGCCGGAGGCCCGGTCGCGGGGCCTGCGCGCCCCGCGACGCAGCCCGTTCGGCCGAGTGTCCCGCGCGGTCCGCGCCGCGTTGCGCTTGCGTGGGAACCGCCGGGCCCGACGCCCCGCATCCCTACCCGCTCACACCCCTCCAGGAGGCATTCCGGTGACCGCCCGATCCGCAGGCAGGACCGCCCGCAAGCCGAAGACGCCCGCGCCCCGCGCCGAGGTCGTACCGGATCGGGCCGCCGTACGGAAGGCGCCCCCGCTCGACCCCGGCGACCGGGCCCGGCTGCTCGCCGGTGAGCACCACGACCCGCACGGACTGCTCGGCGCGCACCCCGTGAAGGGCGGAGTCGTCGTCCGGGTGCTGCGCCCGTGGGCCAAGGGCGTGGCCGTCCTGCTGCCCAAGGGGCGCCGGGTCGACCTGCACGACGAGGGCGACGGCCTGTTCACCGGCCTCGTCCCGCTGCTGCGCAAGGTCCCCGCGTACGAGCTCCGCGTCCGCTACGACGCCGGCGAGCTGGCCGTCGAGGACCCGTACCGCTTCCTGCCCGCGCTGGGCGAGCTCGACCTGCACCTGATCGGGGAGGGCCGGCACGAGGAGCTGTGGACGGCGCTCGGGGCGCGGGTCATGACCCATCAGGGCGTGGCCGGGACCCGCTTCACCGTGTGGGCGCCGAACGCCCGCGGCGTCCGCGTCACCGGTGACTGGACCTACTGGGACGGCAGCGCCCTCCCGATGCGCTCGCTGGGTTCGACGGGCGTGTGGGAGCTGTTCGTGCCGGGCGTCGGCGAGGGCGCGCTCTATAAGTTCGACATCGCCCGCCCGGACGGCTCGCACACCCTCCGCGCCGACCCGATGGCCCGCCGCGCCGAGGTCCCGCCGAACACCGCCTCGGTGGTGACGGCCGACCACCACGTGTGGCAGGACGAGGAGTGGATGGCCCGGCGCGGGGCGCGCCCGCACCACGAGGCGCCGCTCTCCGTCTACGAGGTGCATCTGCCGTCCTGGCGGCCCGGCCTGACGTACCGGCAGCTCGCCGAGCAGCTCCCCGCGTACGTCGCCGATCTCGGCTTCACGCACGTGGAGTTCATGGCCGTCGCCGAGCACCCCTTCCACGGCTCCTGGGGCTACCAGGTCACCGGCTTCTACGCGCCGACCTCCCGCATGGGCACCCCGGACGACTTCCGGTTCCTGGTGGACGCGCTGCACCGGGCCGGGATCGGCGTCCTGATGGACTGGGTGCCGGCGCACTTCCCGCGCGACGACTGGGCGCTGGCCGAGTTCGACGGGCGTCCGCTCTACGAGCACGAGGATCCGCGCCGCTCGGCCCACCCCGACTGGGGGACGCTGGAGTTCGACTACGGCCGCAAGGAGGTGCGGAACTTCCTGGTCGCCAACGCCGTGTACTGGTGCGAGCAGTTCCATGTCGACGGCCTGCGCGTGGACGCGGTCGCCTCGATGCTCTACCTGGACTACTCGCGGGAGCACGGCGAGTGGCTGCCGAACGAGTTCGGCGGGCGCGAGAACCTGGACGCGGTGGCCTTCCTCCAGGAGATGAACGCCACGGTCTACCGGCGCTGCCCTGGCGTCGTGACCTTCGCCGAGGAGTCCACCGCCTGGGACGGGGTGACCCGGCCGACCGACCAGGTGGGCCCGGGCGGTTTCGGCGGGCTCGGCTTCGGCATGAAGTGGAACATGGGCTGGATGCACGACTCCCTCGGCTACGTCGGGAAGGAGCCGGTGCACCGCAAGTACCACCACCACGAGATGACCTTCTCGATGGTGTACGCGTACAGCGAGAACTACATCCTGCCCATCTCCCACGACGAGGTCGTGCACGGCAAGCGGGCCCTCGTGTCGAAGATGCCCGGCGACTGGTGGCAGCAGCGGGCCAACCACCGTGCGTACCTGGGCTTCATGTGGGCCCACCCGGGCAAGCAGCTCCTCTTCATGGGACAGGAGTTCGCACAGGGCGGGGAGTGGTCGGCCGACCACGGCCCGGACTGGTGGCTGCTCGACCCGTCGTACGGCGCGGAGGCCGACCACCGGGGTGTGCGTGACCTGGTGCGCGACCTGAACACGGTCTACGCGGCGACGCCGTCGCTGTGGGAGCGCGACACCTCCCCCGAGGGCTTCCAGTGGGTCGTCGGCGACGCGGCGGAGGACAACGTCTTCGCCTTCCTCCGCTTCGACGCGACCGGCTCCCCGCTCCTCGCGGTCTGCAACTTCTCCCCGGTGGTGCGGCACGACTACCGGCTGGGCGTGCCGGAGGCCTTCGCCGCCTGGGCGGAGGTCCTGAACACGGACGCCGCCCGGTACGGGGGCGGCGACGTGGTGGGCACCGACCCGGTGAAGACCGAGTCGGTGCCCTGCCACGGGCGGCCGGCGAGCGTCCGGATGACGCTGCCGCCGCTCGCCACCGTGTGGCTCAGGCCCGCCTGATGACGCCGAGCCGCTGAGTGGCCCGGGTCAGCGCCACGTACAGGTCGTTGATGCCGTGCGTGGCGCCGGCCCGGATGCCGTCGGGGTCGACGACCAGGACCGTGTCGAACTCGAGCCCCTTCGCCTGACGCGGGCCGAGCAGCACGACCGGGCTCGTCAGGTCGGGCTTCGGCCCGTACGCCGCGTCGGGGAGGGCGGCGATCAGCTCGGGGTGCAGCTCCTCGGGCGCGATGACGGCGAGCCGTCCCTGGGGGCGCAGTTCGGCGGCGACCGCGTCGGCGGTCTCCTTGACCGGGTCCTCGGCCGTGCGGTGCCAGGGCTCGACGCCGGTGGAGCGGACCGAGCTCGGCGGCTCGAAGCCGGGGTCGGCGGCCCGGCGCACCTCGGCGGCGACGGCCATGATCTCGGCCGGGGTCCGGTAGTTGACGCCGAGTCGCACGAGCTCCCAGCGGTCCTCCACGTACGGAGCGAGGATCTCCTGCCAGGTGCCCACGCCGGCCGGGTCGCCGGTCTGCGCCGGGTCTCCGACCAGGGTCATGGAGCGGGTGGGGCTGCGGCGCATGAGCAGCCGCCACATCATCGCGGACAGCTCCTGCGCCTCGTCCACGATGATGTGGCCGAAGGCCCAGGTGCGGTCGGCGGCGGCGCGCTCGGCGGCGCTGCGGTGGTCGGCCTCCTCGTGCCGCTCGGCGAAGCGCTCGGCGTCGATGATGTCGTGCGCGGACAGCACCTCGGAGGCGTCCTTGTCGAGCTCCTCCTTGTCCTCGAACTCGTAGGTCCGCGAGGCGTACGAGACGTCGAGGACGCCCTGCGCGTACTGGATCTGCTTCTGCCGTTCGGCCTCCTGGGCGGCCCGGGCGGCGGAGTCGTCCTCGCCGAGGAGCTCGGCCGCCTCGTCCAGGAGCGGCACGTCGCCGGGGGTCCAGGGCGCGCCGGCGGGCCGCCGGATGGCCGCCAGGTCCGCCTCGTCGTCGAGGTGGGTGGGGTCGGCGAGGTAGTCCGCGAGGAAGTCCTGCGGGGTGAGCGGCGGCCAGAGGGTGTCCAGGGCGGCGTGCACCTCGGGGTTGGCGGCGACGCCCTTGGCGAGCAGGGCGCGGTCGTCGGGGCCGAGGAAGTTGGGGCCGCCGTACGGGTCGGCGCCGATCCGGTCCGCGAGCTGCTCGGCGAGCGCGTCGAGGACGTGGAAGACGAAGTAGGGGCGGGCCAGGTTGTGCGGGAGGAACGTCTCCCGGGCCTTGTGCCGTGCCTCCAGGGCCGTGTCCCAGTCGATGACCAGGTCGCCGTCCTCGTGCGGCACGACCAGCGGCTCGCCGCGCTCGGGCACCTGCTGGCGGTCGGCGACGGCGCGCGCCAGTGCCACGGCCATCCGCGCCGAGCCCTTGACCGCGGCGGCGCGGGGGGTGTCGGTGCCGGTGGCGTGGACGCCGGGGAAGAGCTCGCCGGGGGTGGCGAGCAGGACGCCGGTCTCGCCGAGGGAGGGCAGGACGTTGCCGATGTAGCCGAGGAAGGCCGGGTTGGGGCCGACGATGAGGACGGCGCGCCGGGCGAGCTGCTCTCGGTGGGCATAGAGCAGATAGGCGGCGCGGTGCAGGGCGACGGCGGTCTTGCCGGTGCCGGGCCCGCCCTCGACGACGAGGACGCCGCGGTGCGGGGAGCGGATGATGGCGTCCTGCTCGGCCTGGATGGTCTGGACGATGTCGTGCATGCGGCCGGTGCGGGCGGCGTCGAGGGCGGCGAGCAGGACCTCGTCGGCGTCGCGGTTCTCGTGGCCGGTGCGGGTGGCGTCGGCGAGGTCGAGGACCTCGTCGTGGAGGGAGACGACCTCGCGGCCCTGGGTGGTGATGTGCCGGCGGCGGCGGAGCCCCATGGGCTCGTAGCCGGTGGCGAGGTAGAAGGGCCGGGCGACCTCGGCGCGCCAGTCGACGACGAGCGGGGTGCGGTCGGGGTCGTCGCGGCGGATGCCGATCCGGCCGATGTGGTGGTCGCGGCCGTCCTGGAAGACGAGCCGGCCGAAGCAGAGTCCGGTCTCCCCCGCGTTGAGGGCGGAGAGCAGCCCGGACTGTTCGGCCACGAGGACGTCGCGTTCCAGGCGTGCCTGGGCACTGCCGGCTCCGGGGGTGGCGAGGGCGGCCTCGACCCCGGCCTCGGCCTCGTCCCTCAGGTGGTCGAGTCGCGTGTAGAGCTCGGTGATGAATCTCTGCTCTTTCCGAAATTCTTCGGTTGACAATTCGACTCCCGGCGCGATACAGTGCGTTTAGTGAACTTCCCGTGACTCCGCTATGCCCAGGCACGGAATCCACGAATATACGTGAAACACCACCCCGGCTGTCAATTCTAGTCCGGGGTTTTTTCATGCCCGGGGGAAAGCGACCCGTCCGGCCTCGCCACGCGTCCCGCCGCGCCTCCCGCGCCACCCGCTCCGACCTGCGCTTCGCCGGCCCCGGCACGCCTGACGCCGCGCCGACGGCACGGCAAGAGCCCGCTCCCTCCGGCGCCACCCGGACCTCGCCCGAATCACGGCGGCCGCCCACGGGACCCGCCGTCGGTGGACACGGAATTCCCCGCCCGCGGTGGTGAGGTCGGCGGTCAGGGCGGCGGCCGCGATCCGGAGCGGAACTCCCGCGCCGCAAAGGACCCGCCGCCCCGATAATCCCGCGCACGACCTCCGCACCCTTGCTACCGTCTGCCGCATGAAGCGCGCTGCCGTCATCACGACGACGCCGGAGAGGGTCCCGGCGCGCTGACAGCTGTCTGTGTCCGAAGCCCCGGGGCGAGTGCCCCGGGGCTTCGTCGTACCGGCCGCGCACTCGCTCCTCCCCGCACCCCGAGGAGTGACCATGAACGCCGAGCACCCCGCCGACCACCGCAGACTGGGCCGTGAGCTCGACCTGTTCGACACCGATCCGCTCATCGGCGCCGGACTGCCGTACTGGCTGCCCGACGGCGCCGTCGTGCGGCACGTGCTGGAGGAGTACGTCCGCGACGCCGAGCGGCGCGCCGGGTACCGGCACGTGTACTCGCCCGTGCTCGCCAAACGGGAGCTGTACGAGATCTCCGGGCACTGGGCGCACTACAGCGACGACATGTTCCCGCCCATGGAGCTCGGCGGCGAGCCGTTCGTGCTGCGGCCGAGCCTCTGTCCGCACCACGCCGTCATCTTCCGCTCACGCCCGCACAGCTACCGCGAACTGCCCCTCCGCATGGCCGAGTTGGGTGGCATGTTCCGCTCCGAACTCTCCGGTGTGCTCGGTGGCCTCACCCGGGTCCGGGCCATCCAGCTCAACGACGCCCACATCTTCTGCACCCTCGACCAGGTCGCCGGGGAGGCCGCGGGCGCCCTCGACCTGATCCGGAAGGCGCACACCGCGCTGGGCATCGAGCCGGTGCGCTACCGCCTCTCGCTGCCCGGCCCCGGCGGCAAGTACGTCGCGGCCCCCGAGAAGTGGGAGCGGTCGATCGCGCTGCTCCGCGAGGTCCTGGACGCCTCGGGGCTCGCCTACGAGGAGGCCGGGGGCGAGGCCGCGTTCTACGGGCCCAAGATCGATGTGCAGGTCGCCGACCCGGCGGGCCGGGAGTCGACCCTCTCCACCGTGCAGGTCGACTTCCACCAGCCCGAGCGGTTCGACCTGCACTACACCGGCGCCGACGGCGCCAGGCACCGGCCCGTCATGATCCACCGCTCCGTCATCGGCAGTGTGGAGCGGGCCGTCGCCCACCTCGTCGAACACCACGCCGGCGCCTTCCCCGCGTGGCTCGCCCCGGTGCAGCTCGCCGTCCTGCCGGTCTCGGACAGCGAGTACGAGGCCGCCGCCCGCCTCGCCGACCGCTGCGCCGGACTCGGCCTGCGCGCCGAGGTCCTCGGTCCGGAGCGCGGCAGCCTGGGCGCCCGCGTCCGCGAGGCCCGCCTCGTCCCGTACCAGGCCGTCATCGGCGGCAGGGAGTCCGCCACCGGCCACGTCTCCGTCCGCCTCCGCGACGGCCGCCGCCCGGCACCCCTGCCGGCGGCGGATCTCCTCGACCGGATCGCGGCCTCGGTGGCGGCGCACACCACCGAGCTGTGGGACGACCGGGCCGTGCCCGCCTGACCGGACCGACGCGAGCCGGCCGGCCCGGTCCACGGCGTCCCGGGGACCGGGCTTCGCAACCGGGGCGCCGGGGTTCGTCCGCGTGGGGGGCGGCGGGGCCCGTAGGCTCGCGGCGACGAGGTCAGGAGGCCGGGGATGGGAAAGCGGGCCCTCGCGCGGGCCGGGGTCGTGGGGCCCGGGCCGCGGCGGGACTACACGGAACAGCGGCGCGCCGTGAGGAGGTTCGCGGCGGCGGAGTACGCGGCCGCGCGGCTGCTGCTGCCCGCCCGGCTGGTGCCGCACGTCGTCGCCGCCGTGGCGTTCATGCACGACACCGACGACCGGGTCGACCGCGGGAGCCCCGGCGAACGGGCGGCCGCGTTCGTGGAGTGGGACGGGCTCGTGCGGAAGGCCTTCGCGGACGGCGACTCCGCGCTGCCGGTGCTGCGTTGCCTGGTGCGGACCGCCGAGCGCCACCCGGACGTGCGCGGGCACGTGGAGGACTTCCTCCGGGGCTGCGCGCGCGAGGTCGCCTGGCGGACCATCGCGGACGAGGCGGAACTGGAGCGGTACGTGAGGGAGTACGCGCTGCCCGCGCTGATGCTCACGGCCTGCCTGCTCGCCCCCGCGGAGGCGTCGGCACGGGAGGCGTTCACGGAGGCCTGCCACCGGCTCATCCGCGCCATGCAGCGCGTCGACTTCCTGGAGGACCTGCCCGAGGACGTGCGCGCCGGCCGGCCGGGCATCCCCGCCGACGCGGTGGCACGCCACGGCGCGGACCTCTCGCGGCCCGGCCCGGCGCTGGCCCGGCTCGTCGAGGAGCAGGCGGACCTCGCGGCCGCCGACCTGAGGGCGGCCGCCCCGTTGGCGGGCCTGGTGGAGCCGGCGTACCGGCCCTTCGTCCGGGCCCTGACCGGCGTCCAGCGGCTCCGCCTCGACGCCGTGCGGCGCGCGGGCGCCTCCCTCGCGGTGCGGAAGTCCGGGCCGTCGGCGCCGGCGGCCGCCGCCCTGCTGCTGCGGGAGACGGCGGCCCGGGCCCGCTTCGCCGCGCTCTCCGGGCCGGCGGGCCGCTCGGAGTAGCCGCGGCGCGGAGGGACCGCACGGTCCCTGGGGGGCGTAGGCCCTGGGGCCCTCGGTCCTTGGGGCGCGCGGTCCTTGGGGCGCGCCGTGCTGGAAGCGCGCCGTCCCTGGGGCGCGCCGTCCCTGGGGGCGCGCCCCGCCTGGGGCGCGTGGTCCGGTGGGGGGGCGGGGTTACGCGCCCACCGGCTGCACGGCGTCCGCGAGCTCCGCCAGGAGCCGTCGCTTCGGCCGGGCGCCGACCATCGCCTTCACCGGCTCGCCCTGCCGGAACACCAGCAGGGTCGGCATCGAGAGGATCCCGTACCGGGAGACCGTCTCCGGGTTGGTGTCCGCGTCGATCTGCACCACCTTCAGCCGGCCGGCCTCCTCGGCCGCCACCGCGCTGAGGACCGGGGCCAGTTGGCGGCACGGGCCGCACCAGTCCGCGGTGAACTCCACGAGCACCGGCAGCTCCGCCTCCAGTACCTGCGCCGCGAAGTCGGCGTCCGTGACCTCGGCCACGCCCTCTGCTCGGATCATCGTCCTCGTCCTTCCTCATCGGTGTCCTCGGCCCGTCCCAGCTCGCACAGCGGCTCGGGACCGCCCGGCAGTTCCGCCTCCGCGCGCAGCAGCTGCGCGCCGACCTCGGCCCGTACGGTCCGGAGCTGTGCGATGAGCCCGTCGAGCTCGGCGAGCTTGCGCCGGTAGACGGCGATCGACGCGGGGCACGCGTCGCCCGCCGGATGGCCGGCCCGGAGGCACTCGACGAAGGGCCGGGTCTCCTCCAGTTCGAACCCGAAGTCCTGCAGGGTCCGGATCTGCCGGAGGGCCCGCAGGTCCTCCTCGTCGTAGGTGCGGTAGCCGTTCTCCGTACGCCGAGCGGTCAGGAGGCCCCGGGACTCGTAGTAGCGCAGAGTCCGCGTGGTCGTGCCCGCCCGCTCGGCGAGCTCGCCGATTCGCATGTCCTCGAACGTAGTCCTTGACGCCCACGTCAAGGCAAACAGCGACGCCCGGCCGGCCTCGGGGCGCTCCGGCCCGAGCGGGTTCCGGTGGGCCCCGTCACGTGCCGGGCGGCAGCAGCGGCTTGCGCTCGACGGGCGACGTCAGCACCACGGACGTCGTGGTCCGGCCCAGGGCGGAGGTCTGTTCCAGGATCTCCTCCAGGTGGACCGTGTCGGTCACGGCGACCTTCAGGAGCCAGCAGTCCTCGCCCACCACGTGGTGCACCTCCCGGATCTCGGGGCGTGCGATCAGCTCCAGGGTGCGGGGGTGCCTGAGGTTGTAGCCGCCGTGCGGGTTCACGCGGATGAAGGCCTGGATGCCGTAGCCGAGCCGGGCCGGGGCGACCTGCGCGCCGTATCCGGTGATCGCCCCGCAGGCCTCCAGGCGGCGCACCCGCTCGGTGACGGCGGCCGGGCTGAGCCGGACGCGCCGGCCGAGCTCGCTCAGCTTGATGCGTCCGTCGCTCTGGAGCAGGTCCAGGATCTGCCGGTCGATGGGGTCGAAAGCACCCGCCGAGGTTTCGACGGCGGCCGGGCGCGGCGACCGCGGTTCCTTCGGCGAGACGGCCCGGACTCCCATGTTTCCCCCTTCAGTTGGCGAACGCACACCGTAACACTGGAGGCATGGACATTCTGATCATCGGCGGGAACCGCTATTTCGGAAAGCGCCTGACAAGGCGGCTGCTCGACGCGGGACATGCGGTCACCGTGCTCAATCGTGGTTCTTCCGCGGCCCCGGAGGGGACGGTTCTCCTCACGGCCGACCGGAATGACGAGAGAGCACTGGAAAAGGCCCTCGGCGACCACACCTTCGACGTCGTCGTCGACCAGGTCTGCTACACGCCACGCCAGGCGGACATCGCCCGCCGGGTCTTCGCGGGCCGCACCCGCCGCTACGTGATGACCTCGACGGTCGAGGTGTACGCGTACGAGGACTCGGCCGACCCGGTCACCGAGGACGCCCTCGACCTCTCCGGCGTACCGGTCGACACGACCCTGCCCTGGGAGGACCCTGACTACCTGAACTCCCACTACGGGGAGGGAAAGCGCCAGGCGGAGGCGGTGTTCGCGGCCTCCGGCCTCACCTGGGCCTCGGTGCGCGTGGCCCACGTGCTGGGCGGCGCCGACGACTTCACCGGACGCGTCGAGCACTACGCGCGCCGGATCCGGGCGGGCGAGCCGATCGCCGTGCCCGCCGTGAACCGGCCGGCGACGTACGTCTACGTCGAGGAGATCGCGGCGTTCCTCGCCTGGGCGGTCGAGGCCGAATTCACCGGACCGGTGAACGCGCATTCCCACGGCCCGCTGACGACGGCGGAGATCTGTGCGGAAATCGAGGACATCGTGGGCGGCCGGACACTCTTCCAGGGAGTGGAGGTGGGCGAGGTCTCCCCCTTCTCCTTCTTCCGTTCCTACGCGATGAGCAATTCCCGCGCGGAATCCCTCGGACACTCCTTCTCGCATTCCTCGGAATGGCTCCGCAAGGCCCTTTCCGAGACGCTCAGCCGGGAGGCCTGATGCGTTACCGCACCCTCGGCGACACGGTCGTCAGCACCATCGGGCTCGGCGCGATGCCCCTCTCCCTGGAGGGCGGTCCCGACGAGGCCCGCGCCCTCGCCACCGTCCACGCCTCCCTGGACGCGGGCGTGACCCTGCTCGACACGGCCGACTCGTACCACCCGCCGGGCGGCGAGACCGGCGCCAACGAACGTCTCGTCGCCCGGGCCCTCGCCACGTACGGCGGCGACCGGGACGCGGTGCTCGTCGCCACCAAGGGCGGCCGCGGCCGGAGCGCGGACGGCGGCTGGACGGTCGACGGCCGCCCCGGGCACCTGCGCCGCGCGGCCGAGGCGTCCGCCCGGCGCCTCGGGGTCCGGGCGATCGGGCTCTACCAGCTCCACAAGCCGGATCCGGCCGTGCCGTACGCGGAATCCCTCGGCGCGATAAGGGAGTTGCTGGACGCCGGCACGGTCCGCCTCGCGGGTGTGTCCAACGTCGGCCGCGACCAGATCCTCCTGGCCCGCGAGATCCTCGGCGACCGCCTGGTCGCGGTCCAGAACCGCTACTCACCGGCGGTCCGGGACGCCGATCCCGAACTCCGGCTCTGCGCCGAACTCGGCCTGGCCTTCCTCCCCTGGAGCCCGCTGGGCGGCATCTCCCGCAGCTCCCTGGACGGCGCCGGCACCCAGGCCGTGGACCCGCGGCTCGGCGCCTTCCACCAGGTGGCCGCCGCCCGCGGGGTCAGCCCGCAACAGGTGGCCCTGGCCTGGCTCCTGACCCGCCCGGGCCACGTCCTCCCGATCCCTGGCGCGAGCCGCCCGGAGACGGCCAGGGACTCGGCACGCGCGGCCGAACTGGTGCTCAACCAGGAGGAGTTGCGCGCACTCGACGCCTGACCCACGGCGCAGCCGGGCTGCGGCGGGAGCGAGGGCGAGCGCGCCCCCTCGGGGACGGCTCTGCCGAAGTGGCGGGGCCCGCGTACGGAAACGCCCCCGACCCCGGTGGGGCGAGGACGTTCCGCGACCGGGGCCCGGATCCGGCTCAAGACCCGGGACCCGGGGCATCAGACGCCGGCGCGGGCCTTCTCGTCGCCGTCGTCGGCGCGCTGGTCCGGCACGGCCGCACCGTGGGCGTCGTCGACGAACGTCGTCTCGTCGAAGGGGGCGTTACCCGCCAGGACCTCCGTCACGCGCGCCTTGTCGATCTCCTTCGTCCAGGTGCCGACGAGCACCGTGGCCACGGCGTTGCCCGCGAAGTTGGTGAGGGCGCGGGCCTCGCTCATGAAACGGTCGATGCCGACGATCAGGCCGACGCCGTCGACCAGTTCGGGCCGGTGCGACTGCAGTCCGCCCGCGAGGGTGGCGAGCCCGGCGCCGGTGACGCCCGCCGCACCCTTCGAGGCGATGATCATGAAGACGAGGAGGGAGATCTGCTCGCCGATCGACAGCGGGTCACCCATCGCCTCGGCGACGAAGAGCGAGGCCATCGTCAGATAGATCGCGGTGCCGTCCAGGTTGAAGGAGTAGCCGGTCGGGACGGTGATGCCGACGACCGGCTTGCTGACGCCGAGGTGCTCCATCTTCGCGATGAGGCGCGGCAGCGCCGACTCGGAGGAGGAGGTCGACAGGATCAGCAGGAACTCGCGGCCCAGGTACTTCAGGAGGGAGAAGATGTTGACGCCCGCGACGAGCCGCAGCAGCGTGCCGAGGACCACGAAGACGAACAGCGCGCACGTCACGTAGAAGCCGACCATGATGACGGCGAGCGACTTCAGTGCGGCGCTGCCCGTCGCGCCGACCACGGCGGCCATCGCACCGAACGCTCCCACCGGCGCCGCCCACATGATCATCGCGAGGATCCGGAAGACCAGGCGCTGGATGTGCCCGATGCCGCGCAGCACCGGCTCGCCCGCCGCGCCCATCGCCTGGAGCGCGAAGCCCGCGAGGAGGGCGACGAGCAGGGTCTGGAGCACCTCGCCCTCCGTGAAGGCGGAGACGATCGTCTTGGGGATGATCCCGAGGAGGAAGTCGGCCGTCCCCTCGCTCGCCCCCTCGGCCTGCTTGGCACCGGCCTCGGCGAGGTCCTTGGTGAGGTGGAGGCCGGAACCGGGCTCCAGGATGTTGCCGACGACGAGGCCGATGGCGAGGGCGACGGTCGACATGACCAGGAAGTAGCCGAGGGCGAGACCGCCCACCGCCCCGACCTTCGCGGCCTTGCGCACGGAACCGACGCCCAGCACGATCGTGCAGAAGATGATCGGCGAGATCATCATCTTGATCAGGTTGACGAAGCCCGTGCCGAGCGGCTTGAGCTCGACGGCGACGCCGGGCGCCAGGAAGCCGACGGCGATGCCGAGCAGGACGGCGCCGATCACGGCCAGATACAGATAGTGGGTGCGGTCCCGACGTGCGGCCACGGGGTCCTCCTCGTACTCAGGGGTGTCCACGTCCCGGTGGATCCCCGCGACTATCCACCACCCCTGTGACCGGGGTCACGCTTGCGTGCGTTTCGTTCACGGCGGCACGTCGGCGCAGCGCCGTACGGCCACCGGGCAGAGCGCGGAGCGAGCACCGGGCCCGCCCCGGCGGAGCGCGGACCGAGCACCGTACGGACCCAGCACCGTACGGACCCGGGCCGGAGGAGCGCGGACCGAGCACCGCGCGAGCCCCGGGGCCGGCCCGGCCGGGCCCGCGCCCCCGCGCGATGCGAACAGCGTTCGTCTCGTTCCAGGCACGATTCGGGCGCGCGGGACGAGGCGGCAAACCGGCCAGGCACACTTGCTCGCATGCGTCTCCCCCTCCCCCGGCCCCGCAGCCTCGCAGGTCAGCTCTTCGCGATGCAGGTCGTGCTCGTGGCGGCCGTCGTCGCGGGGTGCGCGGTCTTCGCGTACGTGACGGACCGCGCCCAGGCCGAGGAGACCGCGCGCCGGCAGTCCACGGCGACCGCGACGGCCGTCGCCGAGTCGCCGGCCGTGGTGGCGGCGGCACGCGCCGCGGGCACCGTGGACCCGACCGCCGCGCTCCAGCCGTACACGGAGGGGCTGCGCCGGCACGCGGGCGTCACGTTCGTGGTGGTCATGGCGCCGGACGGGACGCGGTGGACGCACCCCGAGCCGGAGCAGATAGGCCGGACCTACCTCGGGCACATCGACCCGGCCGTGCGCGGCGAGACCTTCTCCGAGACGCATCTGGGCGTGCTCGGCCCGTCCGTGCGGACCGTCGCGCCGGTCGTCGACAAGGACGACCACGGCCGGGTCATCGCCCTCGTCAGCGCCGGCATCACCATCGAGAAGATCAGCGAGCAGGTCCGCGAGCAGGTCACGGCACTGCTGGGGATGGCGGGTGCGGCGCTCGCGCTCGGCGGGGCCGGGACGTACGTGATCAACGCACGGCTCCGCCGGCACACCAAGGGCATGAACGCGACGGAGCTGAGCCGCCTGCACGACTACCACGAGGCCGCGCTGCACGCCGTGCACGAGGGACTGGTGATGCTGGACGGGCAGCGCCGGATCGCGCTGATCAACGACGGGGCACGGGAGCTGCTCGGGCTCGCGGGCGAGGACGTGGTCGGCCGGTCGGCGGCCGAGCTGGGGCTGCCCGCGCCGTTGACGGGGGCCCTGCTGTCCGCGGAGCCACGGGTGGACGAGCTGCACCTGACGGACGAGCGGGTGCTGGTCCTCAACACGCGTCCGGTGGTGGGCGGGGAGCGCCGCGGCACCGTGGTGACGCTGCGGGACCGGACCGAACTCCAGGCCCTCTCGGGCGAACTGGACTCGGAGCGCGGCTTCACGGAGGCGCTGCGCTCCCAGGCCCACGAGGCCGCGAACCGTCTGCACACCGTCGTCTCGCTCATCGAACTGGGCCGCGTCGACGAGGCGGTCGGCTTCGCGACGGCCGAACTGGAGCTGGCGCAGGCGCTGACCGACCGCGTGGTGAGCGCGGTCGGCGAACCGGTCCTCGCCGCGCTCCTCCTCGGGAAGGCGGCCCAGGCCAACGAGCGCGGCGTGGAGCTGGTCCTGACGGAGGACAGCCGGATCGACGACGGCGTCCTGCCGGTGTCGCTCCCGTCCCGGGACCTGGTGACGATCCTCGGCAACCTGATCGACAACGCGGTCGAGGCGGCGGGCGGCAGCTGCACCTTCCCGACCCCGGCGGGCCCGGCCGGAGCCACCGGAGCCGCCGGACCCTTGAACGTCTCCGGAGCCACCGGAGCCGCGGACCTTGCCGGAGCCGCGGACCTCGCCGGAGCCGCCGGACCCTTGGAGGACCTCGCCGCAACCGCCGGACCCGCGGGCCTCACCAGACCCTCGGCCGTCGCAGCATCCGAAATCCCGGCCCTGTCCGGGGGCCTGGCCGGGCCCGTGGGCCTCGCCGGGCCTGCCGGACCCGCGGGCCTCGCCGCACGCGGAGGCCCGGCCGGCCCCGCCCCCTTCCCCGGCCCGGTCGTACCGGCGCCCCCGGCCGCGCCCGCGGACGCGGTCCCGGCCGCCCCGGCGGCGCTCCCCCACGCCCCCGGTTCCCTCGCCGACCCGCACCCCGAGAAGGCGCGCGGCGCCCGCGTGCTGGTGACGGCGATCGCCGAGGGCGGGGAGCTGCTGCTGCGGGTCGGGGACAGCGGGCCCGGGGTGCGGGCGGCGGACCGGGGGGCCGTGCTGGACCGCGGGTGGTCCACACGGGGGCCGGGACGGGGGCTCGGGCTCGCCCTCGTGCAGCAGGCCGTGACCCGGGCCTCCGGGGCCCTGGCGGTGGGCGAATCCCCCCTGGGCGGGGCCGAGTTCACGGTCCGCCTGCCGCTGGGCGCGGCCGCCGCGACCGTCTCCGTGGAGGTGGGCGCGTGAGTGCCGTGGGGCAGGACATCCGGGTGCTCGTGGTGGAGGACGACCCCGTCGCCGCCGACGCGCACGCGCTGTACGCGGGGCGGGTGGCCGGGTTCACCGTGGTCGGGGTGGCACACTCGCGGGCCGCGGCGGTGCGGGTGCTCGACCGGACGCCGGTGGACCTGATCCTGCTCGATCTGTATCTCCCGGACGGGCACGGGCTGCAGCTGCTGCGGGCCCTGCGCGCCGCGGGGCACGCGGCGGACGTGATCGCCGTGACCTCGGCGCGCGACCTCGCGATCGTGCGCGAGGGGGTGTCGCTCGGCGTCGTGCAGTACGTCCTCAAGCCCTTCACCTTCGCGACCCTGCGCGACCGGCTCGCCCGGTACGCGGAGTTCCGGGCGGCGGCCGGGGAGGCCTCCGGGCAGGACGAGGTGGACCGGGCGCTCGCGACGCTGCGCGCCCCCCAGCCCGCCGCCCTGCCCAAGGGCCTGAGCGGTCCGACCCTGGAGGCGGTGACGCGCTCCCTGCGGGCCGCCCCCGAGGGACTCACCGCGGCCGAGGCGGGTGCGGCCGTGGGGATCTCGCGGATCACCGCCCGCCGCTATCTGGAGCACCTGGTGGGTGCGGGGCGGGCCGCCCGGGCCCCGCAGTACGGTCAGATCGGGCGCCCCGAGCTGCAGTACCGGTGGCTCAGCGCCACGGACGGAACGACCCGGAGCTACTGACCGGTTCCCACGTTCCTACGACCATCGGCGTTGGGTGAACGAACCGTAGCTAACGATCACCCTCCGCATCTACGGTGGCGAGGTGCACCAACCCTCCCCTCCTTTCAACGCCCTCGCCGCGCGCCGTCTGCGCGAAGCGCTCGGCATGGGCCCCGACCATGTCGCCTACGGCCTGCGGGCACAGTACGGCCTCCACATAGGTCCCGAGACGGTCGTCGCCTGGGAGCGGGGCCGGCTCGTCCCCACCTCCCAGGAGCTGACCGCCCTCGCGGGGGTGCTCTGGTGTGCCCCCGCCGAGCTCATCGCCTCCGCCACCACCCTGCGGGAGCACCGGATCAGCCGGGGCCTCTCACCGGAGGACCTGGCCCGCCGGGTCGGCCTCGAACCGGCGGCGTACCAGCGCATGGAGGAGTCGGGCCGCTGGCGCGGCAACGAGCGCCAGACCGCGGCCCTCGCCGAGCTCCTCGACCTCGACGCTCGCGCCCTGCTCACCGCGACCGGCGGCGACGAGAAGCTGGGTGAGCTGCTGCGCGACGCGGCGACGACGCGCTGGCAGGCCTATGTGAAACCGGTGGTCAAGCTGCTGCCGCTGCCGAAGCGGACGGTGGAGGACGCGCTGCAGCGCCTGCACACCGACTACCACGCGAAGATGGCCGCCACGAGCAGCTGGGGCGCCTCGGCCGGCACGGGTGACGCGGGACGCGCGTACCTCGACGGGATCTCCGACCACTTCTGGGCCCTCGTCGGCCGCTAGCCCGCACTCCGCGCGCCCGGCGGAGCCGCGGACCGGCGGGCCGGGTCAGGGCGGACCCGCAGGCCCGGCCACCGGGCGGAACCGAGGTCCGGCACACCCGCGGTCCGTCCCGCGGGCGCAGCCGGAGGCCAACGCCCGCCGTCCGTCCGTAGATTGGGCGCATGAGACGACACCTGCCTTTCGAACGGCTTCACAACTTCCGTGATCTGGGCGGCTACCGGACCGCCGACGGAGGGACCGTGCGGTGGGAGACCCTCTACCGCTCCGACTCCCTCGCCAAGCTCGCGGGCGCCGACGCCCACGCCGACCTGGAGCGCTTCCGGGAGCTGGGCGTGGTCACCGTGATCGACCTCCGCTACCCGTGGGAGATCGCGGCCAAGGGCCGCCACCCCGAGACCGAGCCGCAGAGCTGGCACAACCTGAGCATCGAGCACCGGCCGTACGACCAGGCCGAGATCGACCCCGGGGTCGACCCGTGGCGCCATCTCGCGGACCGTTACGCCGAGGTCGCCCTCGACGGGGCGGCCGAACTGCGCGAGGCCCTGGAGGTCATCGCCGCGGCCGAGGGGCCGCTGGTCTTCCACTGCGCGTCCGGCAAGGACCGTACGGGGCTGCTCGCTGCCCTGGTCCTCGCCCTGCTCGACGTGTCGGACGAGCAGATACTCGACGACTTCGCGCTCACCGAACTGGCCACGGAACGGCTGATCGCCGACTGGAGGGCCGCCCACCCGGGCCGCCGGCTGCGGTGGCCGGGCTACGGCCGCGCGCCTGCCGAGATCATGCGTCTCGTCCTCGCGGACCTGCGCACGGAGTACGGCTCCGTGCACGCGTACGTCACCGGCCATGTGGGCCTCGACCCGGCCGTCGTGCACGCCCTGCGGGCCCGCCTCGTGGAGCCCCCCGCCTAGTCGCCCGCGATGCCCGGCGGCGGCCGGGCAACGCGCGACGGGACATGGACGCCGGGCCCCGGCGCCGGGTCCCACGGCGGGACCCACCGCCGGACGATGTCGCCTGTCCGGCGGGTCCCACGGCCGGACACCACCACCCTCGCGGCGGGTCCCACCGCCGGACAGCGCCACCCCCGCGGCGGCTTCCACCGCCCGAACCGACGGCCGGGTCCCCCCGCGGCCGGGTTCCCCCGCTCCCGCCCGGCCCCCCGCCCCGGCACCCGCTCGGGCGTCCCACCGGTCCCGGCGCGGCTCCCCCGCGTACCGCCGCGCGGCGGTACGTCCCGTCCGTTGTCCGGACGGCGGTTGGCCGGATGTGCGCGGGCCGCGGGCCTTGACGGGCGGGGGCGCGTACGGCACGTGCGCGCGGGGCGGTCGGCCCGGCCACTGCGGCCTGGGGGCGGGACACAGCCCGCGACCACGGCCCGCCCGCGCCGCGCCGGGCGGCGGCGCGGCCGCGCGGACCGCGCCGCGGCGGCTTCCGGCCCGGCGCGGGAACACCCGGACAACCCGGCACCGATTGGCCGGTTCTGGCGGATCCCGGACGGACTTCCTCCGGTGGATTCTGTAGCCCCGCGCAATTCCGGCGATTCACAGGAGGCATCCATGCCTGTCATGTCCACGTCGCGTACGGACGACATCGTCACCGCCTGGCTCCAGGGCGCCGAGAGCGCCTTCGGTGCCGACAACCCCGCCGGTCCGCTCTACGTCGGCGGCGCCGCCGGCGAGGCCGCGCTGACCGACGGCACCGAGGCCCTGCTCACCGGGTGCAGCAGCTGTACCGGTTCGTGGCACAGCTACTGCTGCTGACGAGCCGCCCGTAAGGCACCGGACGCACCACCCGGAGTCACTCCCGGAGCCACGGTGCCCGACGCTCCGGACGCACCGTCCGGAGCCACGGCACCGCCGCACCGGACGCACCACCCGGGGAACCCCGCGGGTTCCCCGGCCCGCGCCGGCCGGACCGCGGGGTCCGGCCGGCGCGGTTCGCGGCACCCCGCCCCAGCCGTCAGGAGAGGACCCAGCAGCATGGTGGAACCGGTGGCAGCGGCCCACGCGGCCGGAGGAACGCCTCCCGAGGGATGGTTCGCCGGTCCGGTCGACGCCTTCGCGGCGCCGCTGTTCGCGGAGCTGGACGGCCGGGTCCCGGACACTCCCGGGCTGGCCGCCGAGGAACGGGAGGTCCTGCGCCAGGCGACGCGCGACGCCCTCCGCCGCACCCTCCAGCTCCGGCTCAACCGGGTGCTCCTGCTGGAGCTGCGGGCGGCCTCCCTGGCCGGCGAGCTGCCCGGCGACGATCCGTCCGCGCGCTGGGACGCCTTCCTCCGGCACGCCTCCGCCCCCGGGTTCGCCGCGACGCTGCGCGGGCGCTACCCGGCCCTGCACCCGCGGGCCCTCGCCTCCGGGCGCCTGCTCATCGAGGGTGCCCTGGAGCTGGCGGCCAGGTTCGCCGCCGACCGGCGGACCGTCGGCGAGCTGCTCGGCGCCGACCCGGGACCGCTGCGCGGCCTGGAGCTCGCCCGCGGCGACACCCACCACGGCGGGCGGGCGGTGGCCCGGCTGGTCTTCGGCACCGCCCACGTCATGTACAAGCCACGGCCGGTCGAGGTGGACGCCGCGCTGCGCGCCTTCGTCGCCGCCGTCCCCGGCGCCGAGGACCTGGGCGTGCCGAGGGTGGTGGTCCGGGACGGCTACGGCTGGGCCGAGCACCTCGGTCACCGCTACTGCGGGGACGAGGCGGAACTCGCCCGCTTCTACCGCGCCCTGGGCGGCTGGCTGGCGGTGATGCGGCTGCTCGGCGGGACCGACCTCCACGCCGAGAACCTGGTGGCCCACGGTCCGGTGCCCACTGTGGTCGACGCCGAGGCGCTGTTCACCCCGGACGTCGAGGTCCCGCCGAGCGGGCGCGGCGACGCCGTCGACCGGGCGGCCCGGACGATCCGCACCACCGTGCTGCGCACCGGCATCCTCCCGCTGCGCACCGACGGCTACGCCCTGGCCGGCGTGGACCTCTCGGCCGCGGGCGGCCTGCCCGGTCAGCAGCCGCGCATCCGGGTCCCGGTCATCACGGACGGCGGACGCGACACCGCCCGGCTGGAGATCGGCGAGGTGGACCTGCCGCCGGCCGGCAACCACCCCAGCCCCGAGCCGGTGCTGATCCGTCACTGGGACCGGGTGCTCGCCGGCTTCGACGAGGTCACCGGGGCCCTGGCGGAACTCGACGCGGCCGGCCGTCTCGGCCCGCTGCTGCGCGGGTTCGTCGGCTGCCGCGTCCGCCGGATCCGGCGGCCCACCCAGACGTACACGGACATCGGCCGGATGCTCTGGCACCCGGCCTCGCTGCACGACCCCGAGGCCGCCCGGGCGCGGGCCCGGGACATCCTCCACCGCAACGCCCTCGCCGCCCCGGGCGCGCCCCGGGAACCGGCGGTGATCGACGAGGAGATCGCGGACCTCCTGGTCGGGGACGTCCCCGTGTTCGAGGAGCGGGTGGCGGAGCGGCGGCCGCAGGACTTCCTCGCGCAGTGGCGGCGGGCCGACCTCGACCGTGAGCGGGACACCATCCGCAGCGCGCTCGTCGGTGCCTACCTGAACGAACGCCGGCTTCCCGCCCGGGTGAGGACGCCCGCCGTGGCCCCGCACGCCGGGGAGCTGGACCGGCGGCGGCGCGCGCTCGCGGCCGAGGCCGTGCGGACGGTCTGCGCGGCGGCCGTGCGCGGCACCGACGCGACCGCGACCTGGATCAGCCCGGTGCTCACGGACTACGGCTGGGCGATCCGCCCGCTCGGCGCGGACCTCTACACCGGGCAGGGCGGGGTCGCCCTCGCGCTCGCGGAGTACCTGCGGGAGCAGCGCGCCGGGCGGGCCGATCCGGTGGCCGGTGCGGAGTCCGTGCTGGCCGGCGCCCTGGAGGTGCTGGCCGCCACCGAGGACACCACGCCGACCCGCCAGCTCGGCGGGTTCACCGGCATCGCCTCGCAGGTGTGGACCTGGGCGGCGCTGCACCGCCTCCTCGGGACGCCCGGACTGCTCGACCGGGCCCGCGCGAGGGCAGCGCTGCTGACCCGGGAGGCCCTCGCCGGGGACCGGGCGCTGGACGTGCTCGGCGGCGCCGCCGGCGTACCGGTCCCGCTGCTCGGTCTCGCCGAACTGACCGGGGAGGCACGCTGGTTGGACGTGGCCGCGGAGGCCGGCCGGCGCCTGGAGCGGACGGCGGTCGTCAACGACCGCGGAGCGAGGTGGTCCACGGTGATGTTCCCGGAGGGCATCGGCGGATTCGCCCACGGCGCCACCGGCGTCGGGTGGGCACTCACCCGGCTCTCCCTCTCCGCCGCCGGAACTCCGGCCGACCGGCGCCGTTGGCACGAACTCGGCACCCTGGCACACGACTTCGAGGAGTCGCTGTACGCGCCCGAGGCGGCCGCCTGGACCGACGCGCGGATCGGCGGAGACGTCGACCATCCCACCGCGTGGTGCCACGGCAGTACGGGCATCGGCCTGGCCGCCGTCGACCTCCACGCCCGCACGGGCGATCCCCGGCACCTGGACACCGCGCTCCGCTCGGGACCGGCGGGTCTGCGCGAGGGGTTCGGCTGGAGCCACACCCTCTGCCACGGCGACCTCGGGCTCTCGGAGCTCCTCCACCGCCTGCGCGCCCTGGAGGGCTACGCGGGCCCGTCCGCGGCGCGGGCGGACGCCGAGCTGATCACGGGCATCGAGCAGCGCGGCCCGGTCGGCGGTCTCGCGAAGGAGGCGTTCACGCCCGGGCTGCTCCCGGGGCTGTCCGGGGTGGTGCACCATCTGCTCGCGATGCACCCCGAGGCGCGGTTGAGCGCCCCCCTTCTCCTGGCCCTCCCCGAGGGTCCGGGGCCGGGTCCGTCCGCGGGGCGGTCCGGCGCACCGGGGCGGGACACCGCGAGCCCGGCCTGATCGGGAGGTCGCGCCCTCAGTCGCGGCGGTCGAAGCTGAAGAGCTGGCCCCGGGCGTCCGCCGTGCAGGGCGCCTGGGCCAGCCGGGACCACTCGGCGCCGCGGTCCCCGACGACGGTGACGCAGCTGCCGGGGGTGGCGGAGCCCGCCGGCAGGATGCGCCAGCCGGCGGGCGGGCTGCCGTACGGCTCCAGGGTGAAGCGCTCGACGCGGGTGGGGTCGCCGCACGCGGAGTCCTCGAGCGCGGCGTGGGGTGTCCTGCCGCCGGCCGGGATCCCCGAGCAGCCGACGGGGAGGTCCGGCCGGACCGAGACGATCCGCCACGCGTCCCCGGGGAGTCGTTCCAGCTCGTGGCGGGAGACGTCGGCACCGGCGCAGGCCCGCTGGTAGATCTGCCCGCCACCACTGCCCCGCCGCTCGTCCAGGCAGAGATCGGAGCCGATCACCCGGATCCGGACCGGGCCCTCGGCCGGAGCGGTGAGCACCGGCGGCCGCTGCCCTCGGTGGGGCCGCCGGTCCCCGTCGCGTACGAGCGCGACGACGCTGACGGCGGCGAGGACCAGGCCCGTCACGGCGATCGCGCCGACGAGGGTGCGGCGGATCCGGGAGTGCCGCGGTTCGGGCGCCGGCCCGGCGGAGGGCTCCTCCGCCACGGCCCCGGGCCAGACGGGCGCCGCCTCCGCCCCCGCGCCCGCCTCCGCCTCGGTCTCCGCGTCCGCTCCCGCATCCACGTCCGCGTCCGCGTCCGCGTTCGGGTCCACCCCGGCCACCGCCTCCGCGCCCGCCTCCGTCTCCCCGTCCGCTCCCGCATCCACGTCCGCGTCCGCGTTCGGGTCCACCCCGGTCACCACCTCCGCGCCCGCGCCCGTGCACGCCTCCGTCTCCCCCGAGGGCGGCTCGCCGTCCGCGGCGGGCCGCAGTGCGTGGGCCCCGTGGACCGCGAGCTGTCGGCGTACGGGTTCCCACTCCTCGGCCCGGGCGCCGCAGGCGCGGACGAAGGCGCCGAGCAGTTCCTCGGGCGGGACGGTGGACCGCGCCAGCAGGGCGGCGACGGTCGAGCGGGGCAGGACGTAGCCGTGCGCCCCGGCGCGGGCCGACAGCTCGCGGCAGGTGAGGCCGGACCAGTCCTTCAGGGCCCGCAGCCGCGCGATGAACTCGGCCGGGCTGCGTGCCTCCCGCGGGTCGGGAGGCGTCTCCCCCAGGGTCATGGCACGCGGCTCCCCTCCGTCGGGCCGTGCCCGGCGGACGCCGGGACGCCGCCGGGACGGCCCCAGCCTTGTTGATCGGGCCGGGGGACTCAAGCAGGGATTCGGCCCCGATCCTCCGCCGGGGGCCCCGGGCCACGGGAGGTCCGGGACGGGGCCGGGACGGAGGTCCCGCACGGCCGGGCGGTCCGGTCCGGCCGCCGGGGCCGGGTTGCCGGGGCCGGGCTGCCGGGCGGGCGTACGGCGTTACGGGCCGTGCACCCGGGACCGGGAGCCCGCCCGCCGGCCGCTTCGTCAGAAGACCGACTCGGCCTCGCGCATCCGGTCCGCCGGGACCGTCTTCAGCTGGGTGACGGCCTCCGCCAGCGGCACCATCTGGATGTCCGTGCCGCGCAGCGCCGTCATCCGGCCGAAGTCGCCGCGGTGCAGCGCCTCCACGGCGTGCCAGCCGAACCGGGTGGCGAGCACCCGGTCGTACGCGGTCGGGGTGCCGCCGCGCTGGACGTGGCCGAGGATGACGGGCCGGGCCTCCTTGCCGAGGCGCCGCTCCAGCTCGTAGGCGAGGGCGGTGCCGATGCCCTGGAAGCGCTCGTGGCCGAACTGGTCGATCGCGCCCTTGCCGTAGTCCATGGTGCCCTCGGCGGGGTGGGCGCCCTCGGCGACGCAGATGACGGCGAACTTCTTGCCGCGGGAGAAGCGCTCCTCGACCATCTTGGCCAGGTCGGCCGGGTCGAAGGGGCGCTCGGGCAGGCAGATGCCGTGGGCGCCGCCGGCCATGCCGGACTCCAGGGCGATCCAGCCGGCGTGGCGGCCCATCACCTCGACGACCATGACGCGCTGGTGGGACTCGGCGGTGGTCTTGAGCCGGTCCATGGCCTCCGTGGCGACGCCGACGGCGGTGTCGAAGCCGAAGGTGCGGTCGGTGGAGGAGATGTCGTTGTCGATGGTCTTGGGGACGCCGACGACGGGCACCCCGGCCTCGTGGAGCATCCGGGCGGCGGTGAGGGTGCCCTCGCCGCCGATCGGGACGAGCGCGTCGAAGCCGCTCTTCTCGATGAGCTCCTTGGCGTTGTCGCAGGCGGCGCGGAAGCGGTCGCGCTCCAGCCGGGAGGAGCCGAGGATGGTGCCGCCGCGGGCGAGGATGCCGCTGACGGCGTTGAGGTCGAGGGTGCGGTAGCGCCCGTCGAGCAGGCCCGCGTAGCCGTCCTCGAAGCCGATGACCTCGTCGCCGTAGTGGGTGACGGCCCGGTGCACGATCGACCGGATCACTGCGTTCAGGCCGGGACAGTCGCCGCCCGCTGTCAGAACTCCGATGCGCATCGTGCTGTGTCTCCTGCTCGGTAGCGGTACGGATGAGCCGCGTCGATTCTCACACGGTCGGCGGCGCGGGTGCGCTCGCTGGTACTCCGCGCGTCCGCCCCGGGAGGGCCCTCAGGAGCCTTTGGTCCCTTGGATCGGGGCCCTTCGCCCAGCGGGCGTCGTATCGAGCCGCGGGGGTATTGTCAAGAGGGCAATGCCACCCCCTCGATGGTTTTTGAACACACTCGCTTGACGGACAACCCGTAGCGATGCGGACAGGAGACGACGGCGTGACGCGCAGCGTGTACGTGACCGGGATCGACCGCGGGGACGGCCGCCAGGTCGTCGAGCTGGGAGTCATGGAGCTCCTGACCCGCCAGGTGGACCGGGTGGGGGTGTTCCGCCCCCTGGTGCACGACGGACCCGATCGTCTGTTCGACCTGCTGCGCAGCCGCTACCGGCTCTCCCAGGACGCCGCGACCGTCTACGGCATGGACTACCACGAGGCCTCCACGCTGCAGGCCGAGCGGGGCACCGACGAGCTGGTCTCCCAGCTCGTCGACCGCTTCCACGCGGTCGCCCGCGACTACGAGGTCGTCCTGGTCCTCGGCACCGACTTCGCCGCCACCCAGCTGCCGGACGAGCTCGCGCTCAACGCACGGCTCGCCAACGAGTTCGGCGCCTCCGTGATACCCGTGGTCGGCGGCAAGGGCCAGCCCGCCGAGTCCGTACGGGCCGAGGCCCGCAACGCCTTCCGCGCCTACGAGGCGCGCGGCTGCGACGTGCTCGCGATGGTCGTCAACCGGGTCGCCGGCGAGGACCGGGCCGTGATCGCCGAGCGGCTCGCCGCCCGGCTTCCCGTGCCCTGCTACGTGCTGCCCGACGAGCCGGCCCTCGCCGCGCCGACCGTCGCGCAGATCACCCACGCGCTGGGCGCCTCCGTGGTCCTCGGCGACGGCGCCGGGCTCGCCCGCGACGCGCTCGACTTCGTCTTCGGCGGCGCCATGCTGCCGAACTTCCTCAACGCGCTGACCCCCGGCTGCCTCGTCGTCACCCCCGGGGACCGGGCCGACCTGGTGATCGGCGCGCTCGCCGCGCACTCGGCCGGCACGCCGCCGATCGCCGGGGTGCTGCTCACCCTCGACGAGCGCCCCAGCGACGAGGTCCTGACCCTGGCCGCCCGCCTCGCGCCCGGCACCCCGGTCATCTCCGTGGCGGGCAACAGCTTCCCGACCGCCACCGAACTCTTCTCCCTCGAAGGGAAGTTGAACGCCGCCACCCCGCGCAAGGCGGAGACCGCGCTGGGCCTCTTCGAGCGCCACGTCGACACCGCCGACCTGCTGCGCCGGATCTCCGTCGCCCGCAGCGGCCGGGTCACCCCGATGATGTTCGAGCACGAGCTCCTGGAGCAGGCCCGCGCCGACCGCCGCCGGGTGGTGCTGCCCGAGGGCACCGAGGAGCGGGTGCTGCGCGCCGCCGACGTGCTGATCCGCCGCGACGTCTGCGACCTGACCCTGCTCGGCGACGTCGAGACGATCCGCAAGAAGGCCGCCGACCTGAGCGTGGACCTCGGCGACACCCAGCTGATCGACCCGCAGACCTCGGAGCTGCGCGACTCGTTCGCCGAGAAGTACGCGCGGCTGCGCGCCCACAAGGGCGTCACCGTGGAGCTCGCGTACGACGTGGTGTCGGACGTGAACTACTTCGGCACGCTGATGGTCGAGCAGGGCCTGGCCGACGGCATGGTCTCCGGCTCGGTGCACTCCACGGCCGCGACGATCCGCCCCGCCTTCGAGATCATCAAGACCAAGCCGGACGCCTCGATCGTCTCGTCGGTCTTCTTCATGTGCCTGGCCGACAAGGTGCTCGTGTACGGCGACTGCGCCGTCAACCCGGACCCGAACGCCGAGCAGCTCGCCGACATCGCCGTGCAGTCGGCGGCCACCGCCGCCCGCTTCGGCGTCGACCCGCGGATCGCGATGCTCTCCTACTCCACCGGCACCTCCGGCTCCGGCGCGGACGTCGACAAGGTGCGCGAGGCGACCAAGCTGGTCCGCGAGAGCCGGCCGGAGCTGCGGATCGAGGGGCCGATCCAGTACGACGCGGCCGTCGAGCCCTCGGTCGCGGCGACCAAGCTGCCCGGCTCGGAGGTGGCCGGCCAGGCGAGCGTGCTGATCTTCCCCGACCTCAACACCGGCAACAACACCTACAAGGCCGTGCAGCGCTCGGCCGGCGCGGTCGCCGTCGGGCCGGTGCTGCAGGGCCTGCGCAAGCCCGTCAACGACCTCTCGCGCGGCGCGCTCGTCAGCGACATCGTCAACACGGTCGCCATCACGGCGATCCAGTCCCAGGGTCAGGAGCACATCGGATGACCGCCCACCCGTCCCCCGCCGCCCCGCACGGCGAGCCCGGCCGCACGCCGGCCGCCCGGGAGCCGCGCGCCACCCGCGTGCTCGTCCTCAACTCCGGTTCCTCGTCACTGAAGTACCAGCTCCTCGACATGCAGGACGGCAGCCGGCTCGCGCTCGGCCTGGTCGAGCGGATCGGCGAGGAGACCTCGCGGCTCGTGCACACCCCGCTGCAGGGCGGCGGGGGCGTCAGGCGCGAGACGGAGGGCGCGATCGCCGACCACCAGGCCGCCCTGAAGGCGGTGGCCGAGGAGCTGGCGGCGGACGGGCTCGGCCTGGACTCCCCCGAACTGGCCGCGATCGGGCACCGGGTGGTGCACGGCGGACTGCGGTTCAGCGCGCCGACGGTCGTCGACGACGAGGTGCTCGCCGAGATCGAGCGGCTGGTGCCGGTGGCCCCGCTGCACAACCCGGCGAACCTCACCGGCATCCGTACGGCGATGGCGCTGCGTCCCGACCTGCCGCAGGTGGCGGTCTTCGACACCGCCTTCCACACGACGATGCCGGAGGCGGCCGCGCGCTACGCGATCGACGTGGAGACCGCGGACGCGCACCGGATCCGCCGCTACGGCTTCCACGGCACCTCGCACGCGTACGTCTCCCGCGAGACGGCGAGGCTGCTCGGCAGGGCGCCGGAGGAGGTGAACGTGATCGTGCTGCACCTGGGCAACGGGGCCTCCGCCTCGGCCGTGGCGGGTGGCCGCTGTGTGGACACCTCGATGGGCCTGACCCCGCTGGAGGGCCTGGTCATGGGCACCCGCTCGGGCGACGTGGACCCGGCGGTCACCTTCCACCTCATGCGGAACGCGGGCATGTCGGCGGACGAGGTCGACGTCCTGCTGAACAAGAGGTCGGGCCTGGTCGGACTCTGCGGCGACAACGACATGCGGGAGATCCGGCGCCGGATCGACGAGGGCGACGCGCGGGCGGCGCTCGCCTTCGACGTCTACATCCACCGCCTGAAGAAGTACATCGGGGCCTACTACGCGGTGCTCGGCCGGGTGGACGCGGTGGCGTTCACGGCCGGGGTCGGCGAGAACGCGGCCCCGGTGCGGGAGGCGGCGATCGCGGGTCTGGAGGAGCTGGGCCTGGCGGTGGACGCCGGTCGCAACGCCGTACGGTCCGACGAGGCCCGGATCGTCTCGCCGGACTACGCGCGGGTCGCGGTGGCGGTCGTGCCGACGGACGAGGAGCTGGAGATCGCCCGACAGAGCTACGCACTTGTGAGCGAAACGGGCCCCGAGAGAGTGAACGCCTGAGCGACCCCCCGCCCATTTGTACTTTCCACCAGACGGAATATTCCGCCGCGAAACAAACCGATAGGATCCGCCTCATGCGCCGTTCCAAAATCGTCTGCACGCTGGGCCCCGCCGTCGACTCCTATGAGCAGCTGAAGGCTCTCATCGAGGCCGGCATGAACGTGGCCCGATTCAACATGAGCCACGGGACCCAGGCAGAGCACCAGGAGCGGTACGACCGCCTCCGCAGGGCGGTGGCGGACACCGGCCGCGCCGTCGGCGTGCTCGCCGACCTCCAGGGCCCCAAGATCCGTTTGGAGACCTTCGCGGAGGGCCCCGTCGAGCTGGTGCGCGGTGACGAGTTCACCATCACCACCGAGGACGTCCCCGGCGACAAGTCCATCTGCGGCACCACGTACAAGGGCCTGCCCGGCGACGTGTCCAAGGGCGACCAGGTCCTGATCAACGACGGCAACGTCGAGCTCCGCGTCGTCGAGGTCGAGGGCCCGCGGGTCAAGACCATCGTCGTCGAGGGCGGGGTCATCTCCGACCACAAGGGCATCAACCTGCCGGGTGCCGCGGTCAACGTCCCGGCCCTGTCCGAGAAGGACGTCGAGGACCTCCGCTTCGCGCTCCGCATGGGCTGCGACATGGTCGCCCTCTCCTTCGTCCGCGACGCCGACGACGTCAAGGACGTCCACAAGGTGATGGACGAGGTGGGCCGCCGGGTCCCCGTCATCGCCAAGGTGGAGAAGCCGCAGGCCGTCGAGAACATGGCGGCCGTCGTCGCCGCCTTCGACGCGGTCATGGTGGCCCGCGGCGACCTCGCCGTCGAGTACCCGCTGGAGCGCGTCCCGATGGTGCAGAAGCGCCTCGTCGAGATGTGCCGCCGCAACGCGAAGCCGGTCATCGTCGCCACCCAGATGATGGAGTCGATGATCACCAACTCCCGGCCGACCCGCGCCGAGGCCAGCGATGTCGCCAACGCGATCCTGGACGGCGCGGACGCGGTCATGCTCTCCGCCGAGTCCTCGGTCGGCGCCTACCCGATCGAGACCGTGAAGACGATGTCGAAGATCGTCGCCGCGGCCGAGGAGGAGCTGCTCTCCAAGGGCCTGCAGCCGCTGGTCCCGGGCAAGAAGCCGCGCACCCAGGGCGGCTCCGTCGCCCGCGCGGCCTGCGAGATCGCCGACTTCCTGGACGGCAAGGCGCTCATCGCCTTCACCCAGTCCGGCGACACCGCCCGCCGCCTCTCGCGCTACCGCACGCAGCAGCCGATCCTGGCCTTCACGACGGACGAGTCCACCCGCAACCAGCTCACCCTGAGCTGGGGCGTCGAGTCCTTCCTGGTGCCGTTCGTGGACAACACGGACGCCATGGTCGACCTGGTCGACGCGGAGCTCCTGAAGCTCCAGCGCCACAACGCCGGCGACACCATGATCATCACCGCCGGCTCGCCCCCCGGCGTCCCCGGCACCACGAACATGGTCCGGGTCCACCACCTGGGCGGCGCCGAGCACGCCTGATCCCGTCACGGCATGACGAGGGCCCCCGTCCGGATCGGACGGGGGCCCTCGTCATGTGCGGCTCCCGGAAGGGTCCTGGTGGGCGTCAGCTCGGTTCGATCGTGTTGCGCAGGCCCGGGATCCTGAGCGTGCCGCCGAACTGGCCGGCCTGCTTCACCGTCGCGTTGGAGAAGAACGCGAAGGGGACGTTCAGCGGCGGCGGGGTCTCGGGGCTGAAGGTGACCGGGATGAGGCCGAAGAGGTTGCCCTTCAGCTCCTCCGTGTACATGGTCACCGTGCCGCCGCGCATGGTGGAGGTCGAGCCCGCGTCGGAGCGGACGTGGCCGGTGAGGCCGTCCGAGTGGACCGTCAGCTGGTGCAGGTCCTTGATGTCCACCTCGTCCGCGGTGAACTTGAGGACCTTCTTGATCTTCCCGCTGCCGGTCTTGACCTCGACGATGCCCGCGTAGTCCAGACCGCGCAGGGTGAGCATCGAGGTCTGGAGGATCCACGGGTCGTCCGGGAGCAGCGGCATGCCGGCCTCCAGGTCGGCCGCGGCGAGCGCCTCCGGGTCGGGCTCGGGGCACGGGAAGCGGGGCTTCGCGCCGTCGGGTATCTCCTCGTCCTTCTTGGCGTCGAGGCCCTTGGCGGAGTCGGGCAGCTCCTCGGTGGTCGCGCCGGCCTTCTCGGCGGCGGACTTGATGGCGTCCTTGGTCTTGTCGACCGCGCCGCCGGTGGTGGTGCCGGTGCCGGCGGCCGGCGCCTTGGTCTCCTTCGGCGCGTCCGGGGTGCCGGACGTGGCCGTCGGCTTGGGTGCCGCCGTCGTGGAGCTGGGCTGGGGAGTGGGCGCGGCGGTCTTGTCCGGTCCGTCGAACAGGTCCTTGAGCGCGTCGCCGAGACCCAGCGGGTCGAGCGGGTTGACCGACTTGGTGGGCGTCGGGGTCGCCGTGGGTGCGGCGGGCGTCGCCTCGGGCGCGGGGGCCTTGGTGGCCGCCTGCTTCTGAGCCGTGCCGGTGGTGCCGGTCGGCTTGGGCTCGGCGGTGGCCGAGGTGTCCGGGGCCGGCGTGTCGGTCGCGCTCGCGCTCGCCGTGGGCTCGGGGGTCTTCGTCTCGGCCGGCTTGGTCGTCGCCTCGGGCGTGGGCTCGTCGGAGCGGGTCACGCACGGGCCGGGGGCGAAGGGGATGTCCGTGCTGTCGTCGGCGAGGGCGAGCCGGGGCGCGAGCCCCATGCCCATGATGACCGCGGTGGGCATGGCCGCGAGGGCCATCGCCTTGCCTGCGGGCACCTGGATCTTGTTCAGGAGCGACCTGCGGGGGGCCGCGTGGCGCGGTCCTCTCGTCGTCCCGGCCGACTGTGTTTCGTCACCCCGCACTGTTCCTCCCGCCGTTGGCATCGATGGTCTTCCCGGCCACCGGCGCCTCGTGCCCCTGGTGCGGGATCACGGGCTGCGTGGTGCCGTCGTGCGTGTGCTCGTCCGGGGCGGCCTCGCCCCGCGCCTGCTCGGCCGGCTCCTCGGCGTCGTCCGGGTGCTCCTGGGCGTCCGCGACGGCCTCTTCGGACTTCGGCTCGGCCGGCGCCCAGGCCGCGGACATGCCGCCGCCGACGAGCGCGAAGAGGAAGCCGATCACCAGGCCGCCGAAGTTCGACACGGGGATGGAGACCAGGGCGAGCACGATCGCGGCGATGCCGGCGAAGACCCGGACGAGGGGCTGGAACCACATCGTCAGCCCCAGCGTGATGAGCAGGAGGCCGATGATCAGCGCACCGGCTCCGGCCGTCGTCTGCATGGCGAGCGTCATGTTGCCGAGCCGCATGTCCCCGTACGGGAGATAGGCGATCGGTACGCCGCCGATCATGGTGAAGAGGCCCGCCCAGAAGGGCCGGGTCTGCCGCCAGACCTTGAACCGGTTCTCCTGGGGGACTCCGCGGGAAGCAGTGGACTCGGCGCTCATGGAAAACAGCTCCCTGGAAGCGGTGTTGCTGAGATGGTGGAGAAAGGGGCACTACCGGTACGGGTGGGGGCCGTACGGGACGGCCCCGCACCCGTGCGCGTCAGTCCTTGACGGACGTCTGCATCAGTAGCACTCGACCCCGGCGCCCTTGCCGCGCTTCAGCGAGAGGTCGAGGTTCGGCAGCTTGAAGGTGGCGGCGGTGGTGGCCCACGCACGCTGCTTCACGTTGCTGAGCTTCGCGTCCTCGGCACGCTGACCGAAGCCGAACGGGTTGGCCTTGGTGTTCGGCTGGATGCCCGGCTTGCCGGGGGCCTTGGCCAGGTTGCCCGCCGCGACGCCGATGTCGATGTTGCCGAACTCGGCGTCGGCCTTCAGCTCCGCGACATCGAGGTAGATGCCCTTCGCGTAGACCGGCTTGTTGTCCTCGGTGCCGGCCCGCAGCACCAGCGTCACGTCGCCGACGAACGGAACGTTCGGCGTCACGACGGACTGGCACATGTTGGAGATCCAGGCCTCGGAGAAGCCGGACACCGCCACGGGCTCCGCGAAGTCCTTGCCTTCGAGGTCCTTGCCGGCGTCGACGCTGCCGTACTGGACGAAGTCCTTACCGACAAGGGTGTCGGCGCGAACCTTGAAATCCTGGCCGGAAATGCTGAAGGACGCGGCGAGCGCGCCCTGGGCCAGGCCGACGCCGATCGCGGCCGTCGCGGCCACGCTCGGCACCATGACGACGGCGAACCGCTTCCATCTGGTCCCGCCACGAACCTGGGACTTCATGAGAATCCTCCTTCTCGGACGTACATCTCCGGATGGGCCCAGGGCCCGTCCTGGGATGGGAGAAGTGCTACGTCCTCGGGAAGGAGAGCGCCGAGGGCTCAGGCGGCACGACGCACGTCCGAATCACCGGCGATCACCCCCGAGCGACAACCACTGGCCGCGCGGTGCGCGACCGGGATTGGACAGGCCCTGCCGGTCAGAGCAGGAACCCCCCTGTCCACGACCGACGGCAGTGCCGCCGGCCCGCTCGGTGGGGACCCTTCGCCGCGCAGTCGGCGGGTTCGCCGGGCTGGTGCGGTGTCGGACCGAGCGTGGCCGATCGTGGTCCATTACGGGCGCCCGCACAAGGGGGTTCGTTACTCGCTAGTAACGGCCTGATAACCACGGCACGACGGGCTGCCGTCGGATGACGACGCAGGGTGCCACCGCGTGATGCGACAAAGAGTGATGAGGAAGGAGAAATACGGACAGGAATCCAGGTTCGATTTACTGCAAGTAACAGCGGCCGCGATTACCAAGTTTTGGTAAAGCGCGGCCGCCGAATGTCACTGTGTCGCCAAATCGTCCCGTTGCGGGACCACCCCGGAGGGCCGGGGGCGACTCAGAACAGAGCGCTCGCCAGGGCCTGCCGGGCCGCCGTCACCCGCGGGTCCTCGGGACCGATCACCTCGAAGAGTTCGAGCAGCCGGAGCCGCACCGCGTCCCGGTCCTCACCGAACGTGCGCCGCACCGTGTCGACCAGCCGCCCGAAGGCGTCCTGCACGTGTCCGCCCGCCAGGTCGAGGTCGGCGGCGGCGATCTGCGCGGCGACGTCCTGGGGGTTGTCGGCCGCGTTCCTGCGCACCGCGGCCGGGTCCATCGCCTGTACGCGCGCGAGCAGTTCGGCCTGGGCGAGGCCGAGCTTGGCCTCCGGGTGCCCCGGGTCGTCCGCGAGCACGTTCTTGTACGCCTGGACGGCGCCGGCCAGGTCGCCCGCGTCCAGCGCGGAGACCGCCGCGTCGAGCAGGGCGTCGTACGGGCCGGCCTGCGCGGGCGCCGGGGCGCCCGGGTCGGCCTCGGCGTCGACCTGGAGACCGGTGAGGCCGAAGCGCTCCTCGGCGACCTGGACCAGCTGGTCGAGGGTCTGCCGGATCTGCGCCTCGGGGGCCGCCCCCTGGAAGAGCGGCAGCGCCTGACCGGCGACCACCGCGAAAACGGCCGGAATTCCCTGGATGCCGAACTGCTGCATCAGCATCTGGTTGGCGTCGACGTCGACCTTGGCGAGCAGGAAGCGGCCGTTGTACTCGACGGCGAGCCGCTCCAGGAGGGGGCCGAGCTGCTTGCAGGGCTCGCACCATTCGGCCCAGAAGTCGATGACGACCGGGACCTCGGCGGACCGCTGGAGCACATCGAGCTCGAAGCCGGCCTCGTCGACGTCGATCACCAGGGAGGAGGGCGCGACGGCGGCGGTCCCGCCCTGCCGGGCGGACTCGGCGCGGGCCTGCTCCGCCTTCGCCTTGGCCTCACCGGCCGCCTTCACCGCGGCGAGGTCGACGACGCCGCTCATGGACATGTTTCGGGGCTGCATGGCTATATCCTCCCCCCTCCGCGGGTGTAACCGGTAAGCCGTGGCCGAACCGCGCCGTCCATGGCCGGACCGCGCCGTCCGGGGCCGGACGGCACGGTGGTTGCTCATGAGCGCCGGGTCCCCACCCGGCGCAGTGTGGTTGTCGCGAGGAGACGCCCCCCGGAGGACCTCGTCCACGGGTGACCGTACGCCTTTCGCTACGAGTCGTAGCGTAATGGCGAGCCCCGCGCCGCGGGAAGAGTCGGGCCGTGAACTGGCTCACATCACCGGCCCCTGGCGCAATACCTACCGGCGGGTATGGTCGTCACCCATGTGTAAGCGCACCAGCTCCCGCGCCCGAACCGGACGCCCCCGTTCCGCCGAGGCCGACACGGCCATTCTGGAGGCGACCCGGGCGGCCCTGGTCGAGCTGGGCTGGTCCAAGCTGACCATGGGGGACGTCGCCGTCCGCGCCGGGGTCGCCAAGACGACCCTCTACCGGCGCTGGAACAACAAGAACGAACTCGTCGTGGACGCCGTCGCCGTCCTCTTCGACGAACTCGAACTGCCCGATCTGGGTTCCCTCCAGGCCGACATCGAGAACGTCGTCCTGCAGTTCGCCACGCTGCTCGAACGCCCCGAGACCAAGACCGCCCTCATGGCCGTGGTCGCCGAGTCCACCCGCGACGAGCCGCTGCGCCGCCGCATCCGCGCCTCGATCGTGGACCGCCAGAAGCGCCTGGTCCTCGACGGCCGGGCCCGTGCCCAGGAACGCGGCGAACTCCCCGACGAGCGCGACCCGGCGACCGTCGAGGCCATCGACGACCTGATCTTCGACGTGGTCGCGGGCGCGGTGGTGCACCGGGCGCTGGTGAGCGCCGAGCCGGTGGACGGGGCCTGGGTGGCCCGGCTGTCCGCCCTGCTCCTCGGCGGCCTCGCGGCGGCGGCGGAGCGCTAGGTCCGTCCCACTCCCGTCGTCGCCGGGGCAGGCGGGAGTGGGACGACAGGGCCCGGGCCGGCGGGCTCGCGCCTCGCACCCGAACGCGCCGAAGGGCCCCCGCACGCCGTTGTGCGGGGGCCCTTCGCGGGTCGTGGCGGTCCGGCTAGAAGCCCGCGGGCTCCGTGTAGACGCCCCACTCCTCGCGCAGCACGTTGCAGATCTCGCCGAGCGTGGCCTCCGCCCGTACGGCCTCCAGCATCGGGCCGATCATGTTGGAGCCGTCCCGGGCCGCCGCCAGCATGGCGTCCAGGCAGGCCGTGACCTTCGCGTCGTCGCGGCGGCCCTTGCGCTCGCCGAGGACGCGGACCTGCTCCCACTCGACCTCGTGGCTGACCCGCAGGATCTCCAGGTCGCCGGTGACCGAGCCGTGGTGCACGTTGACGCCGACGACCCGCTTCTCGCCCTTCTCCAGGGCCTGCTGGTAGCGGAAGGCGGACTCGGCGATCTCGCCGGTGAACCAGCCGTCCTCGATACCGCGCAGGATGCCGGACGTGATCGGGCCGATGGGGTGCTTGCCGTCCGGGTGGGCGCGCAGTCCGCGCTCCTTGATCTGGTCGAAGATCTTCTCGGCGTCGGCCTCGATGCGGTCGGTGAGCTGCTCGACGTACCAGGAACCGCCCAGCGGGTCCGCGACGTTGGCGACGCCGGTCTCCTCCATGAGCACCTGCTGGGTGCGCAGCGCGATCTCGGCGGCCTGCTCGCTGGGCAGCGCGAGGGTCTCGTCGAGGGCGTTGGTGTGGAGGGAGTTGGTGCCGCCGAGGACGGCGGAGAGGGCCTCCACCGCGGTGCGCACGACGTTGTTGTACGGCTGCTGGGCGGTGAGGGAGACGCCGGCGGTCTGGGTGTGGAAGCGGAGCCACTGCGCCTTGTCGGTCTTGGCGCCGTAGACCTCCTTCATCCAGCGGGCCCAGATCCGGCGGGCGGCGCGGAACTTGGCGATCTCCTCGAAGAAGTCGAGGTGCGCGTCGAAGAAGAAGGAGAGCCCGGGGGCGAAGACGTCGACGTCGAGGCCGCGGGAGAGACCGAGTTCGACGTAGCCGAAGCCGTCGGCGAGGGTGTACGCGAGCTCCTGCGCGGCCGTCGCCCCGGCCTCGCGGATGTGGTAGCCGGAGACCGACAGCGGCTTGTACGCGGGGATGTCGGCCGCGCAGTGCTCCATGAGGTCGCCGATCAGGCGCAGGTGCGGCTCGGGCTGGAAGAGCCACTCCTTCTGCGCGATGTACTCCTTGAAGATGTCCGTCTGCAGCGTGCCGTTGAGGACGGCCGGGTCGACGCCCTGGCGCTCGGCGGCGACCAGGTACATGCAGAAGACGGGGACGGCGGGGCCGGAGATCGTCATCGAGGTGGTGACGTCGCCGAGCGGGATGTCCTTGAAGAGGACCTCCATGTCGGCCGCGGAGTCGATGGCGACACCGCAGTGGCCGACCTCGCCGAGGGAGCGCGGGTCGTCGGAGTCGCGGCCCATGAGCGTGGGCATGTCGAAGGCGACGGAGAGCCCGCCGCCGCCGGCGGCCAGGATCATCTTGTAGCGCTCGTTGGTCTGCTCGGCGTTGCCGAAGCCGGCGAACTGCCGGATGGTCCAGGTGCGGCCCCGGTAGCCGGTCGGGTGCAGGCCGCGGGTGAAGGGGTACTCACCGGGCCAGCCGATGCGCTCGAACCCCTCGTACGTGTCTCCCGGCCGGGGCCCGTAGACCGGTTCGACCTGGTCCCCGGAGAGCGTGGTGAAGTCGGCGTCGCGCTTGCGGGCCTTGTCGTAACGGGCCTGCCAGCGACGGCGGCCTTCCTCGATGGCGTCAGCGTCCATGCTTCGAATTTACTAGGACGTCCTAGTAAATGTCGATGGCAAACCCCCGCACATCAGTGCGGGGGTGAGTCCTCAGGCCTCGACCGGCTCCGGCCGCGCGCCGCTGACCAGCGGAAGCGTATCGCGGACGACCTTGCGCTCGACGAAGAAAGCGGCGAAGGGAATGGTCCCGGACAGCAGCACCCACAGGAGCCGGCCGAACGGCCACTTGGCCTTGGAGCCCAGGTCGAAGGCGAAGACCAGGTAGATGATGTAGAGGACGCCGTGGGCCTGGGAGACCGCGAAGGTCACGTCCTCGCCCATGTCGAACCCGTACTTGAAGATCATGCACGTGCAGAGCACGAGCAGCATGACCGCGGTCACGTACGCCATGACGCGGTAGCGGGTCAGCACGCTGGATTTCATGCCGTCGAGCGTAACGGTACGTTCCGGGCGATCTTCCGCTGGGGTCCGCCCTCCCCCGGGACCGGGTCAGGACTCGTCGAAGTCGTTCGCCGCGACCCGCAGCGGACGCAGCATCGCGAAGATCTCCGCGCACTCCTCGGCGTCGTACACGCCCAGACCGAAGTCCATCTCCATCAGGTCGCGGGTCGCGGCCTCGACGACCTCGCGGCCCTTCTCGGTGATGGAGGCGAGCGTTCCGCGCCCGTCGTTGGGGTTGGGGCGCTTGTCGACCAGACCGGAGCGCACGAGGCGGTCGACGGTGTTGGTGACCGAGGTCGGGTGGACCATCAGCCGCTCGCCGATCTTGGACATCGGCAGCTCGCCGGCCTTGGAGAAGGTGAGCAGCACCAGCGCCTCGTAGCGGGCGAAGGTCAGCCCGTACGGCTTGACCACGGCGTCGACCTCGGCCAGCAGGATCTGGTGGGCGCGCATGATCGAGGTGATCGCGGCCATCGAGGGGACCGGTCCCCAGCGCTTCTGCCAGAGTTCGTCGGCGCGGGCGATGGGGTCGAAGGGGAGACTGAGCGGCTTCGGCACGCGTCGACCTTACCCACTGGTCATATGACGGTCAGCCTTGTCTCGCCTTTCGGTCGCCCGCACTTCGCGCACGAGCACCACCAGGCACAGCGTGGCCAGGACGCCGGTCCCCGCGACGACGGCGTGGACCGGGACGAACTCGGCGGCGAGGCCCGCGCCGGCCATGCCGATGCCCTGGACGGTCATCATGCCCGCGGAGGTCAGCGTCATGGCCCGGCCGCGCAGCTCCTCG
The DNA here is from genome assembly GCF_043202995.1 of Streptomyces sp. NPDC048018. Classification (NCBI taxonomy): domain Bacteria; kingdom Bacillati; phylum Actinomycetota; class Actinomycetes; order Kitasatosporales; family Streptomycetaceae; genus Streptomyces; species Streptomyces sp. NPDC048018. The sequence continues at coordinate 247,209 of NZ_JBIDBK010000006.1, read as the reverse complement.
GGCACGGCGTCGACGAACCAGGCGTCGAGACCGAGGGTGTACGCGCCTGCCGCGCCGGACAGGAAGAGCGCGAGCGCGGCGACGGCGAGCCCGGGGCGCGGTGCGTACAGCAGGAAGGGAGCGAAGCCGGCGAGCAGCAGCGGGAGCACGATCCGCGAGCGGGTGGCGGCGCTCAGCGCCGACCCGGCGAACAGCTCGCCGAGGACGGTGCCGACCGGCATCGCGCACATGAGCAGCCCGAGCGCGGTGGGGGAAGCACCGGCCTCGGCCGCGTACGGGGCGGCGAGCGCCTCGGGGACGACGACGAACAGCGGCGGCACCCAGAACAGCAGCATCAGCGCCCGGATCCGCCGGTCCCGCAGCACCCCCCAGGTGCCGCGGATCCCCTCGCGCCGGCCCGCGGCGCGGGCGGGGCGGCGGGCGGTGCCGAAGCGGAGCAGCAGCGCCGAGGCCAGGAAGGTGCAGGCCGTCACGGCGATGGCGCCGCGCGGGGTGAGCGCGGTGAGCAGCAGGCCCCCCACGCCGAAACCGGCGAGCAGCGCGCTCTGGGAGACGATCCGCAGGATCGAGCGCCCGAGGACGAACAGCTCGCCCTCACCGAGGATGTCGGCGAGCGTCGCCATCCGGGTGCCCTGGAACACGGGCGCGACGGCGGCGATCGCGCAGCGCAGCACCAGCAGTCCGGCGACCGGGGTGGCCGGCAGCACCATGAGCGCCACGCACCCGGCGCAGACCAGGTCGCAGACGACGAGCACCCTTCGCGGCGGATGCCGGTCGGTGAGCCCGGCCAGCAGGGTCCCGCCCAGCAGGTAGGGCAGGAAGCCGAGCGCGAAGGTGAGCGCGGACAGCAGCGGGGACCGCGTGAGCTCGTAGACGAGCACGGTGAGCGCGAGCTCGCTGACCACGAGGCCGAGCAGCGAGAAGAGATGGGCGACGAAGACGAAACGGAACTCGCGCACGGAGAACACGGCGCGGTATCCGGCCCCGGTTACGGCCGCGGGCGCGGCCCCGGCTCCGGGGGCGGGTGCGTCGCCCCCGACGGTCGGTGACGGGGTGGCGGAGGCAGGGGTGGGCACGGGCGCCCCCTCGGGCGCCCGGGTGTCGTTCGTGGGCATGCGAGCAGCGTGCGCGAGGCCCGGCCGCGGTCCTAGACTTTCGGCTCCAGCCGAAACTTCGCCGCGCCCGGGGGCCCCGTGCCGTATCACCTGCACTTCGGCGAGGCCGATCCGCTGCGCATCCGCTTCGCGATCTCGCCGCTCTGGGAGACGCACTGCGCGGTGCGGGTGCTCGCGCGGCCGCGGCAGCAGGGCTACCACCTGCCGTGGCTGCGCCGCATCGCGGAGGCGGCGCGCGGGGTGGACCTGGCGCCGCTGCATCTGCTGATGCCCCTGCACGGGCACAGTCCCGACTTCCTCTACCCGCCGCCGATCAGGCCCGCCGCGGACTTCCACGAGGAGGTCGCGGCGGTCCGCGCGACCGATCCGGCCCTCGCGGCGGACGACTTCGCACGGGCGCTCGCCGAGACCCCCGGCGCGGCCGGAACGGCGCACGGGCGGCGGATGCTGGCGGACCCGGCCGGCTCCCTGCACTGGCTGGCGGATCTGCTGGAGCGGGCCTGGGAGGCGCTGATCGCACCGGACTGGCCGCGGCTGCGCGCCCTCCTGGAGGCCGACGTGGCCTATCACTCGCGCCGGCTCGCCGAGGGCGGTCTGGAGCGGCTGCTGACCGAACTGCACCCGGCCTTCGGCTGGTCGGAGGAGACGGCGACCCTCACGGTGGACTATCACGGCGAGCACGTCCGGGCGCTGCGCGGGCAGGGTCTGGTGCTGATGCCGTCGGTGTTCACCTGGCCGGACGTCGTGAGCGGCTTCGACCCGCCCTGGCAGCCGACCGTGGCCTATCCGGCCCGGGGCATCGGCGGGCTGTGGACCGAGGCCCGGGAGCGCACCCCGGACGCGCTCGCCCGGCTGCTCGGCAGGGCCCGGGCGGACGTGCTGTGCGCGCTCGACGAGCCCGCCGGGACCTCGGCGCTCGCCCACCGGCTCGGTCTCGCCGCGTCCTCGGTGTCGGCGCACCTGTCGGTGCTGCGGGCGGCCGGCCTGCTGACCTCGCGCCGTTACGGACACCAGGTGCTGTACGAGCGCACGCCGCTGGGGATCGCGCTGGCGGTGTCGCAGCCGGACGCCGACTGACCGTCATGTGACGATGGCGCGGTTCGTCCCGTGCGCTCCGTTCCGCCCGTCCCGTACCCGAACCTGGGGGCCGGATGTCCCGTCGCTCCGTCCGTACCGCCGTCCGTCCGCCCGTCCTCGCCCTCGTCGCCGCGCTGCTGCTGTCGGGGTGCGGTACGGACGGCGCCGCCCGGTCCTCCGTACCGCCGCCCGGCGGGACGGCACCGGCCGGCGGCTCGCCCTTCTGGGTCGACCCGGACAGTGACGCGGCACGGCAGGTGCGGCGGTACGAGTCCGAGGGGCGCACGGAGGAGGCCGCGCTGCTGCGGCGCATCGCGGAGCGGCCGGTCGCCGAATGGCCGGCGGGCGACGACCCGGTGCCGGACGTCGCCCGGGCGGTGCGGGGCGCCGCCCCGGGCCGGCGGACCGTGGTCCTCGTGGCGTACAACATCCCGCACCGCGACTGCGGCGCCTACTCGGCGGGCGGGGCGCACGACGGGCAGGCCTACCGGACCTGGGTGGACGCCTTCGCCTCCGCGATCGGGGACGCGCCGGCGGTGGTGGTCCTGGAGCCGGACGCGGTGCCGCACGTCGTGGACGGCTGCACGCCGGGCGAGCACCACGCGGAGCGGCTCCGGCTGCTCTCGGAGGCGGTGGACCGGTTCAAGCGGCAGCCGCGCACCCGGGTCTATCTGGACGCGGGCAACCCGGCCTGGATCCCGTACCCGGCCAAGCTGGTGGAGCCGCTGCGCCGGGCGGGGATCGCGCGGGCCGACGGCTTCGCCCTCAACGTGGCCAACTTCCAGCGGACCGAGGTGGTCCGCGGCTTCGGCGCGGGCCTGTCCCGGCTGCTCGGCGGCGCCCACTTCACCGTGGACACCAGCCGCAACGGCGACGGGCCGCTGCCGGGAGGCGGCGCGGAGGCCTGGTGCAATCCGCCGGGCCGGGCGCTCGGGGTGCCGCCGACCGACCGGACCGGGGACGAGCTGGTGGACGCGTACCTGTGGATCAAGCGGCCCGGTGACTCGGACGGACCCTGCCGGGGCGGACCGGCCGCCGGGACCTGGTGGCCCGACTACGCGCTCGGTCTCGCGCGCCGGGCCGGGGCCTGAGCCCCGTCCTCAGCCGACCTGGATCCACGTGGCCTCGGACGGGATCCCGTCGGCATCCGTCACGAAGAGCATGTACCAGCCGGGCGGGACCAGCGTGCGGTCGCGGGGGACGTCGACGGTGAAGGTCAGCCCGTCCGCTCCCTTCGTCAGGCCGAGGGCGACCGAGCGCTGTTCGACGTCGGTGCTGTGGGTGACGGCGCTGGGCCGCATCAGCCGCGCCTTGACGATCCGGTCGGCGTCCCGGGTGCGGAAGGTGGCGCGCCCGTCGCGGTCCGGCGTGCGCGGGCCCTCGCCGATGACCGGCCGGCGGGCTCCGGCACGGTGCAGGTAGGGCGGGGTGAAGACCTCGACGCGCTGCTCGAAGGTGCCGAGCCTGGTGTTGTCCCCGTCGGCGTAGAGCGGGTCGGAGCCGAAGGTGGCGACCCGGCCGTCGGGCAGCAGCAGGGCCTCGGAGTGGTAGTTGCGGCCGACGGTGGGCGCGGCCGCCTCGGCGAAGGCGTTGGCGGCGGGGTCGTAGAACTGGGCCCTGAGGATGTCGCTGCCGCTGCTGCCGCGGTACTTCCGTGAGCCGCCGGTGGTGAAGACGGTGTCGTCGGGCAGCAGCACGCTGCTGAGGTAGCGGGTGCCCTGGGGCAGCGAGGGGCCCTCGGTGTACGAGGGTTCGGCCTTCGACAGGTCGACCACGGCGGTGCGCGCGGTGGACTTCTCGGACTCGCCGACCCCGCCGCCGCCGAGCACCATCACCTTCTGGTCCTGGGCGGGCGGCAGCAGGAGGGAGGAGGAGGTCTCCAGCTGATCGGGGTCGGTGATGCCGGGGAGCCGGGTGAAGGAGTTCTTCTCCAGGTCCCACAGGCCCGGTTCGCGGCCCTTGTCGGCGGGTCCGTAGCCGGCGTTGGAGCCGGTGTAGAGGAGCTTGCCGCCCTGGGTGAGGAAGAGCGCCGGGTAGGTGGGGAAGTAGCGGAAGGGGCCCTTGGACCACGTCTTGGTCACCGGGTCGTAGATCTCGTTGTCGCCGGGGAGGACGGCGCCGACGTCGTCGAGCCCGGAGACGGCGAGCACCCGGCCGTCGGCCAGGGTGACGAGGGTGGGGTACCAGCGGGCGTCCGCCATGGGGGCGACCGGGACGTAGCGCTCGGCCCTGGGGTCGAACTCGTAGGCCGCCTTGATGCCCTGGAAGTCCTGCTTCTCGGTGGTGAGCTTCTGGGCCAGGCCGTAGACGTTCCGGGCGTCGGCGCCCTTGAGGCCGACGACCTCGTACTGCGCGGCCTCGGTGGTGAGCGCCTGCGGGCCGGCCTCGCGGGCCTCGACGAAGACCCGGGCCTCGGCGGCGGTGACCTTGGTCTTCCAGGGCTTCATCTGGCCGCTCCCGGCGTACGAGACCTCGAACTCGCGCTTGGCCCTGGGGACGGTGACGTCGAAGCGGGAGACGTACTCGACCCCGGTCGGGGAGCGGAAGACGGTGCCCTTCCTGAGTGTGACGGCCTTGTCGGGGCTCTCGTTCTTGACCCGCATGCCGCCGCCGGCCTTCTCGACCTCGCCGTCGAGGACCTCGTAGCGGGCGGTGCCGCCGGCGACGAGGAGCCGGCCGTCGGGCAGTTGGCTGTGGCCGGAGCAGAAGAAGTCCTCGGGGGTGGGGATCTTCTTGAAGGTGTTGTCCGCCGGGTCCCACAGGACGGTCTCGAAGGTGCCGGCGTCGAACTTCTTCTGGCTGTTGCCGGAGCCGGCGATGAGCAGCACCTTGCCGGTGTGCAGCAGGGCGGCGTGGATGGCGTTGACGCGGAACCGCTCGGGTACGTCGATCACCGCCCAGGAGCCGTACCTCTTCTGGTAGCCGGGCTGGGCGATCTTGTAGGCGTGGTACCTGTCCGTGGCGAAGGAGACGGCTGCGGGGGCGTTGAGGGCGGCGAGGACGAGGAGGGCGCCGCCGCCCAGCAGGGTCTTCTTGAACTGCTCGGACGGCCGGTAGGCCATGGCTCAGTTCCCTCCGGTGGGCGTGGACGCGGGCGCGCCGCCGGGCCGGGCGGGCGCGGGGGCGGCGACCCGGGCGACGGCCCGGGCCGCGCGGGCGCGGACCCGGGCCCTGGCCTGCTCGCGGGTCCGCAGGCGGCGTCGGCCGCGCAGGCCGGTGACGGTCCGGACGGCGACCGGGGCGAGGGTGACGGCGAGGGCGAGCAGGGCCCAGGTGCGCATGGCCGCGTGGGTGTGGCCGAGGGGCACGGAGACGGCGAGCGAGGCGGCGAGGACGGCCGCCCAGGAGAGGTGGATGCGGAAGGTGCGGAGCCGGTCGGGGCTGGACTCGCCGCCCTTGGGGGTGACCACGAAACCGCCGCGGGTGCGCAGCAGCGCCGAGCCGAGGGCCTTGAGGTAGATCGGTGCGGAGAGCGCGGACATCGCCATGCCGGCCAGGCCGCCGGATCCCCGGGGCTCGTGGGGGGAGACGTTGTGGCGCCGGTTCCAGAGGTAGAGGCCGACCTGGAGGGCGACGGCGTCGCTGTAGATCATCAGCCAGACCGAGGACGAGACCTGGGTGCCGGAGGCGCCGAGGCACAGGAACAGGACGCAGGAGAGGACGCCGAGGAACCAGTTGACCGCGGTCATGGGGTAGTAGACGAGCATCAGCGTGTAGTGGAGGAGGCGGCCGGGCGGGGTCCGGAAGGGCGCCTTCCAGTACTGCCTGAGGAGGGTCTCGTACGTGCCGCGGGACCAGCGCAGCTGCTGGGTGAAGAAGTCCGTCCAGGAGGCGGGCCCGTCGCCCACGGCGAGCACGTCGGGGGTGTAGACCGAGCGCCAGAAGCGTCCGGTGCGCGGGTTCCTGCGGCGGTGCAGCTCGAAGCCGGTGGCCATGTCCTCGGTGAGGGAGTCGTACAGGCCGCCGATCTGCCGGAGGGCGGCGATGCGTACGACGTTGTTGGTGCCGACGAACATGGGCGCGCGGTAGCGGTTGCCGGCCCGCTGGATCAGCGCGTGGAAGAGGAACTGCTGCGACTCGGCGGCCTTGGTGACGGCGGAGGTGTAGTTGCCGTAGACCTGCGGGCCGACGACGAAGGCGACGTCGGGGTCGCGGAAGTAGCCGAGCATCCGCTCCAGGAAGTTCGGCAGCGGCACGTGGTCGGTGTCGACCGAGGCGAAGAAGGCGTAGCCGTCGCCGTGCGCCGCGAGCCAGGCGTTGTAGTTGCCGTGCTTGCTGCGGGCCCGGTGGGCCCCCTCGGGGCGGTTCCATTCGGGGACGCCGGCGCGCGTGAAGTGACGGACACCGAGCTCCTCGCACAGGGCCCTGGCGTCGGCGTCGTCGCCCTCGTCGAGCAGCCAGACGTCGAGGGGGCCGTCGTGGCGCAGTCCCATGGCGCCTTCGAGGGTGGCCCGGACCATGCCGAGCGGTTCCTTGCCGGGCACGTAGGTGGTGAGGAAGGCGACCCGGGTGCCGGACTCGGGTCGCACGGGTATCGGGTCGCGGGCGACGAGGGTGGCGTGCGCGATCGAGGTGACGTTCACCAGCATGAAGAGGCAGATGAGTCCGATCGACACGAGCATCACGGTGTCGTACGGCACGCGCCAGCGGTCGTCGCCCTCGCGGACGGTCCAGTGGCTGGGCCACACGAGGTAGACCAGGAGCAGGGCCGAGAGCAGCGGGGCGAGCACCATGAGGAGGACGGCGCGGATGCGGTGCGGCTCCTTCGCGAGGAGGCTCCGGTAGCGCACCCGGTACTCCCCGGCCGTCGGCTCCGGCTCCGTCAGGGGACCGGCGAGTCGGCTGTAGGTGTCGTAGTCGTAGCCTCCGCGCCGCACGGTGCCTCCAGCTGACATCGAACCGATCGATAGCCCCACGAAAGGGGAGATTCGACGGCATGTCGACTGGAGGCGTCCGAGTGAGGGTTTTCAGGCCGTGCGGCCCTTTTGACCCTTTCGGCGCAAGGTGTAGCGCACGGCCTTCTGCGCGACGGGGCTCAGCTCGTCGAGCGCGGCCAGCAGGCCGCCCAGGTGTTCGAGCGCGTCGAGGGCGGCGCCCGCTCCGGCCGGATCGACCCCCTCGTACAGCTCCATCCCGACGAAGGAGGCGGCGACGGCCCGGGCGAGCCCTGCCGGGTCGGCGAGCCCGTCGAGCGGCCCGCCGGCCAGCACGCGCCGCAGCACCTGCTCGATCTCCTCGATCCACAGGTCGAGCCCGGCCGCGGTGGCGGGGGCCAGCTGGCGGTGGGTCTGGGCGCCCGCGAGCAGCTGCCCGAGGACCGCGACATGGCCGGCCTCGCGCTCCTCGACGTGCATCTCGCGGCCGAACGCGAGCAGTTCCGCGAGGCTGCCGACGGCGTGCAGCCGCTCGCGGTGGCGGGCCACCCGCTGCTCGGCGCCGTACCGGCAGGCGGCCGCGAGGAGCTCGTCGACCGAGCCGAAGTGGTAGAAGATCAGCGCCTGGTTGACGCCCGCGACGGCGGCCACGGAGCGGGCCGAGGTCTTGGCGATGCCGTGCTCGACGAGCGAGCGCAGCGCGCCCTCCAGGAGCTTGTGCCGGGTGTCCTCCGCACTCACGACCGCGCCTCCTCGCGCACCGGGCGCAGCCCCGGCCGGACGCCGCACTCCCGGACGGAGGCATACGTGGCGGTGAAGGAACCCTCGTAGCCGAACAGGGGCCCCAGGTAGCGGTTGACGACCCGCACCCGGATGCGGAAGCGGCCGGTGCGCTCGTCGAAGGACTCGCGCACCTCGGCGTCGGCGCCGACGAGTCCGGGCACCCGGAGGTCCACGGGGCCTTCGCGGAAGCGGTGTTCACCGGAGCGGACGAGCAGCGAGCCGTCGGGCTCGGCGGTCATGCGCAGTTCGCTGGCGAGGTGCTGGTGGGTGCCGAGGTAGTCGAGCACGCAGCCCCGGGCGGGGCTGTGCACCATGGTCGCGTCGAAGCGGCGGGGTCCGCCGGGCAGCTGGAAGGTCCGCACGAAGGTGACGGTCTCCCGCCCGTACGCATCGAGGTACGGCACGTTCTCGATGGTGAAGGGGATGTCCCGGCCGGTGCGCGGGAGCAGGATGTTGCGGGTGCCGCCGAGGGCGAGGAACGGCCGGACGAGCGGCCCGACCAGCCCCCTGCCGTGCCAGATCCGGTCCATCACGCCCCGCCCGACGCAGAGCTCGCCGCTGTCGAGCCCGACGGAGAAGCGCCGCCGCAGCTCCGGGTGGAGCCGCCCGAAGGCGGCGTCACCCATGGCGGTGCGGAAGATCGAGCTCATGGCTGCTCCAGGGTGGCGAGGAGGCGGGGCGCCCGGCTCCGGCCGGGCGGGGTGCGCAGACAGCGGCGGGCGGCGGGGGTCCCGGGCGCCGGCGGGACGAGGAGGGCGGCGGCGAGCCCGAGGACCGTGAGCGGCACCCCGGCGAGCGAGACCGCGCCGAGCGGCAGCAGGGTGGCGGCCAACGGGACGGCCACGAGCAGCAGCCGGGCGGCCAGTTCGAGCAGCCAGCGGGTGCGGGCGCGCTCGGGCGGGGTGCCGTCCTCGCACCACAGCCGCAGCCGGTCGAAGGACCAGGCCGTCGCCCAGCCCATCAGGGGCCGGAAGAGGAGGCGGTCGGCGAGCAGGCCGAAGCGGCCCCAGCGCGGCCGGTAGTCGTAGCCGGTGAGGAACCTGACGCCGTCCTCCGCCGGCACGTAGCGCCAGTAGCCGCTGCCCTCGGCGAGGAGGGAGAGCGGGTCGGGGGAGGCGAAGCGGAGGGCGGAGACCCGGTCGCCGCCGGGCCGGTGGCGCTCCCCCGCGGAGACACCGGTGCCGGCGACGACCAGGAAGGGCAGGACGCGCACGGCGTACCGGAACCGGCGGGGCTCGCCCTCCCCGGCCGGCAGGTACGCGATCTCGGTGAACCGGAGGTCCCACCGCTGGTGCTCGGCCGGGTCCTGGGTCCGTTCCCAGAGCGTGTCCAGGTCGGCGCGGACGCGCACCTCGACGTAGAGCCCCACGGCTCCGCCCCCTCCCCCGTTTTGAGCGACCGCTCAAAACGGCGCCCGGAAAGGACGGTAGCCGGTTTTGAGCAGTCGCTCAAGATTTTTCCGGCAGGTTCTCGAACGGGCCGCGCAGGCGCCCTCGGCGCTCCGCGTCGCCTGACCCACCGCTGACCCACCGCGCCGTCGGTCGCGCCGGGGTGCGGGGCGGGCCCGGCACGGCCGGCGTCCGACGGCCGGGCACGCCGAAGGGGCGGCCCCCCGGCAGTGCCGGGGGCCGCCCCTTCCGCTCCGACGGCGGCGTCAGGCGCCCAGGTGACGCTCCACCGTCTCGACCTTCGAGGTCAGGCCGTCCGTCACGCCGGGGCGGATGTCGGCCTTCAGGACGACCGAGACGCGCGGCGCCCGCGCCTCCACTGCGGCGACGGCCCGCTTCACCACGTCCATCACCTCGTCCCACTCGCCCTCGATCGAGGTGAACATGGCGTCGGTGCGGTTCGGCAGACCCGACTCGCGGACGACCCGGACCGCGTCGGCGACGTACGCGCCGACCTCCTCCCCCACACCCAGCGGGGTGACCGAGAACGCGACGATCACGCGTTCACCACGCCCTCGCGACGGGCGCGGGAGGCCATGACGGCCGCCTCGGCCTCACGCTTCAGCCTCCGCTCGGCGAAGAAGCCGCCGAGGGGCAGGACGGAGAGGACGAAGTAGAGGGCGGCCGTGCCGAAGCTCCACTTGGTGCGGTTCCAGGCGTCGAGCCAGAAGAGCACGTAGAGGACGAAGAGGATGCCGTGGATCGCGCCCATCACCGGCACCGCGTTGAAGTCCGTCGTCCGCTTGAGCACCGAGCAGACGAGCAGCAGCAGGAACGACACGGCCTCCGGCGCGGAGACGAGCCGGAGCCGGTGCAGCGAGGATGCGGTCTTGATGTCCACGACAGGGGTCACCTTCGTTCGATCTTGTGAACGGATGCACAAGGGCCGTCCCATTGTGCACGCCGACTTTGCTGTCCCTTTGTCCGGGGGGCCAGTACCTTCCCTTCGTGGCAACGTTCCGACTCCAAGGCAGCAAAGTGCTCGCCGTGACCATGACCGGCGACGCCGTAAAGGCGAAGAACGGCTCGATGGTCGCCTACGACGGCCAGATGGCGTTCAAGAAGATGACAGGCGGTGGTGAGGGCCTGCGGGGCATGGTGACCCGGCGGCTCACCGGGGAGCAGATGGAGGTGATGGAGGCCCGCGGGCAGGGCACCTGCTGGTTCGCCGACCGCGCCTCCGAGATCAACCTCGTCCAGCTGCACGGCGACAAGCTGTGGGTCGAGGCGAGCAATCTGCTCTGCACCGACTCCGGGCTGCGCACCGGCACGACCTTCACCGGTCTGCGCGGCGGTGCCACCGGGAACGGCCTGTTCACGACCACCGTCGAGGGCACCGGCCAGGCCGCGATCATGTCCGACGGCCCGGCGGTCGTGCTCCGGGTGACCCCGCAGTACCCGCTGTCCGTCGACCCCGGCGCGTACATCGCCCACCAGGGCAACCTCCAGCAGCACTTCCAGTCGGGTGTGACCTTCCGCACCTTCCTGGGCGAGGGCGGCGGCGAGGCCTTCCAGATCCGCTTCGAGGGCGACGGACTCGTCTACGTGCAGCCGAGCGAGCGGAACACGATCGGGGGCGACGTCTGATGCCGTTCCGCGAGATCAACTCCAAGATGATCGAGGCCCAGGTCGTCCCCGGGCAGCGACTCTTCAGCCAGCGTGGCGCGATGCTCGCCTATCGCGGCGACGTCACTTTCACGCCGAACATCACCGGCGGCCAGGGCGGCCTGATGTCGATGATCGGGCGCCGGGTGGCCGGCGAGGCGACCCCGCTGATGACCGTCGAGGGCAGCGGCACCGTGATGTTCGGGCACGGCGGTCACCACATCCAGGTGATCGCGCTGACCGGCGAGACGCTCTACGTCGAGGCCGACCGGCTGCTCGCCTTCGACGGCACCCTGGAGCAGGGCACGATGTTCATGGGCTCGCAGGGCGGGGTCATGGGCATGGTGCGCGGCCAGGTCACCGGCCAGGGCCTGTTCACCACGACCCTGCGCGGCCACGGGTCGGTGGCCGTGATGGCCCACGGCGGGGTCATCGAGCTGCCCATCACGCCCGGCCGCCCGGTGCACGTCGACCCCCAGGCGTACGTGGCCCACCACGGCGACGTGCGCAACAAGCTCTCCGCCGCGCTCGGCTGGCGGGACATGGTGGGCCGCGGCTCGGGCGAGGCGTTCCAGCTGGAGCTCAGCGGCAGCGGCGCCGTGTACGTACAGGCCTCGGAGGAGAAGCTGTGACCGGTCCCGTGGTCCACGACCCGACGACCCTGCCGTCGGACGACAACGTCAACGCCTACACCTTCTGCGTGGAGCTCAAGGGCTCCCAGTGGTTCCTGCAGAAGGGCAAGATGATCGCCTATTACGGGCGGATCGACTTCAACGGCATCGGCCACGGCCGGCTGGACCGGCTGGTGCGCACCTCCTTCCACTCCCCGCTGCACGCGAGCGACTGGGTGGTGGCCGAGGGCAGCGGCAAGATGCTGCTCGCCGACCGGGCCTTCGACGTGAACTCCTACGACCTGGACGAGGGCAACCTGACAATCCGTTCGGGAAATCTGCTCGCGTACCAGCCGTCCCTCGCGCTCAAGCAGTCGATCGTGCCGGGCTTCGTGACGCTCATCGGCACCGGCAAGTTCGTCGCCGCCTCCAACGGCCCGGTGGTGTTCATGGAGCCCCCGCTCCGGGTCGATCCGCAGGCCCTGGTGGGCTGGGCGGACTGCCCCTCGCCGTGCCACCACTACGACCACGGCTACATGACCGGCGTGATGGGCGGCGTGCGGGCGCTGACGGGGATCGGGGGCACCTCCGGCGAGGAGCACCAGTTCGAGTTCGTCGGGGCGGGTACGGTGCTGCTGCAGTCGACCGAGCTGCTGATGCCCGAGCGGGCCATCGGCGAGCCGGGCGCCCAGCCGGGTGTTCCGGGCGGGCAGGCACCGCATGGTTCCGGCCAGGGACCGCTCGGTTCCGTACCGCGTCTTCCCGGACAGCTCGGGGACCTGCAGCGGCGCTTCGGCCTGTGAGCGGTAGTCTGCGGAGAGTGACGCGTCGAACACACTCCCAGAGTTCGTCCAGATTTCAACTTCTTAGGTAGAATCCATACATGGAGACCGACACGGCCACCCCCTGGCTCACCGACGCCGAGCAGTGCGCCTGGCGCACCTACCTGGACGTCAACAGAATGCTGACGTACCAGCTGGAGAAGGACCTCCAGCCCTTCGGCCTGACGATCAACGACTACGAGATCCTCGTGAACCTCTCCGAGTCGGCGGAGCGGCGCCTGCGCATGAGTGACCTCGCCGCGGCCACCCTGCAGTCCAAGAGCCGGCTCTCCCACCAGATCACCCGGATGGAGAACGCCGGACTCGTCCGGCGCGAGAACTGCGAGTCCGACCGGCGCGGGCTCTACGCGGTGCTGACCGACGCCGGCATGGACACCATGCACAAGGTCGCTCCGCACCACGTCGAGTCGGTGCGCAAGCACTTCATCGACCAGCTCAGCCCGGAGGCCCTCGGTGACCTCCACGAGTCGCTGAAGCCGGTCGCCGACCAGCTGCGCGGCCGGCGCGGCAAGCCGTAGGACACGCACGCACGACGAAGGCCCCGTCCGGGCGGACGGGGCCTTCGTCGCGAACGGGCCCGGGTGCGTCGCACACCCGGGCCCGTTCGCGTGGCAGGTGCCGGGTCACTGCCCCGTCAGGCTCGTGACCAGCTCGTCCGAGGCCGCGTACGGGTCGAGCTCGCCCGCCGTGATGCGCTCGGCGAGCGCGTCGAGGCGGCGGTCGCCGTGCAGGTCGCCGATCCGCTCGCGCAGCGCCGTGATGGTGATCGTCTCGACCTCCCGGGCGGCCCGGGCCCGCCGGCGCTCCGCCAGGACGCCGTGCTCCTCCATCCAGGCGCGGTGCTTCTCCAGGGCCTCCACGACCTCGTCCACGCCCTCGCCGCGCGCGGCGACGGTCTTGACGATCGGCGGGCGCCAGTCGCCGGGCCCGCGGGCCTCGCCGAGGCCCAGCATGTGGTTCAGCTCCCGCGCGGTGGCGTCGGCGCCGTCCCGGTCGGCCTTGTTGACCACATACACGTCGCCGATCTCCAGGATGCCCGCCTTGGCGGCCTGGATGCCGTCGCCCATGCCGGGGGCGAGCAGGACCACCGAGGTGTCGGCCTGCGAGGCGATCTCCACCTCGGACTGCCCGACGCCCACGGTCTCCACCAGGATCACGTCGCAGCCGGCCGCGTCCAGCACCCGGATGGCCTGCGGAGCGGACCAGGCGAGGCCGCCCAGGTGCCCGCGGGTGGCCATGGAGCGGATGTAGACGCCGGGGTCGGAGGCGTGCTCCGACATCCGCACCCGGTCGCCCAGGAGCGCACCGCCGCTGAACGGCGAGGACGGGTCGACGGCGAGCACGCCGACCCGCTTGCCGGCCCGGCGGTACGCCGAGACCAGCGCCGAGGTCGAGGTCGACTTGCCGACACCGGGCGAGCCGGTGAGACCCACCACGTAGGCGCCGCCCGTCAGCGGGGCGAGCGCCGCCATCACCTCGCGCAGCTGCGGGGACGCCCCCTCCACGAGCGAGATCAGCCGGGCCACGGCGCGCGGCCGGCCCTCCCGTGCCTGGGCGACCAGTGCGGGGACGTCCACCATGTGCGCTGCTCCTTGAGTGGGTGCTTACTTGCCGGCGACGCGGATGATCAGGGCGTCGCCCTGGCCGCCGCCGCCGCACAGGGCCGCGGCGCCGACGCCGCCGCCGCGGCGCTTGAGCTCCAGGGCCAGGTGCAGCACCACGCGGGCGCCGGACATGCCGATCGGGTGGCCGAGCGCGATGGCACCACCGTTGACGTTCACCTTTTCGGGGGTGACGCCCAGGTCCTTCATGGACTGGTGGGCGACCGCGGCGAAGGCCTCGTTGATCTCGATCAGGTCGAGGTCCGCGACCTCCAGGCCCTCCTTCTTCAGGGCGTGGCGGATGGCGTTGGACGGCTGCGACTGGAGCGAGTTGTCCGGGCCGGCCACGTTGCCGTGGGCGCCGATCTCGGCGATCCACTCCAGGCCGAGCTCCTCGGCCTTCGCCTTGCTCATCACGACCACGGCGGCGGCGCCGTCGGAGATCTGCGAGGAGGTGCCGGCGGTGATGGTGCCGTCCTTGGCGAAGGCCGGGCGGAGCTTGCCGAGGGACTCGGCGGTGGTCTCGGCGCGGATGCCCTCGTCCTGGGAGAAGACGACCGGCTCGCCCTTGCGCTGCGGGATCTCGACCGGGGTGATCTCGGCCTCGAAGACGCCGTTCTTCTGGGCGGCCGCGGCGCGCTGGTGCGACAGCGCGGCGATCTCGTCCTGGACGTCGCGCGGGATGCCCAGGCGGGTGTTGTGCTTCTCGGTGGACTCGCCCATGGCGATGCCCTCGAAGGAGTCGGTGAGACCGTCGTACGCCATGGCGTCGAGCATCTCGATCGCCCCGTACTTGAAGCCCTCGCGGGACTTCGGCAGCAGGTGCGGGGCGTTGGTCATGGACTCCTGGCCACCGGCGACGATCACGTCGAACTCGCCGGCCCGGATCAGCTGGTCGGCCAGCGCGATGGCGTCGAGACCCGACAGACACACCTTGTTGACGGTGAGCGCGGGGACGTTCATCGGGATGCCGGCCTTGACGGCGGCCTGGCGGGCCGGGATCTGCCCGGCGCCCGCCTGGAGCACCTGGCCCATGATCACGTACTGCACCTGGTCGCCGCCGATGCCGGCGCGGTCCAGGGCGGCCTTGATCGCGAAACCGCCGAGGTCGGCGCCCGAGAAGGACTTGAGCGAGCCGAGCAGGCGACCCATGGGCGTGCGGGCGCCCGCGACGATCACTGAGGTGGTACCGGTCGTTCCAGACATGAGGCACGGCCCCTTGGGATGAGGAGTGAACGAGGGTTTACCGCCAATGTACTGAGCCGCGGCGCGCCGGGTCATCGCCCTGCCGGTGTGATCGCGCGCACGTTGCGTAACCATCGCCCGGGCGCTGCACTGGAGCCATGCTGACGCGTATCGACCACATCGGGATCGCCTGCCGGAACCTCGACGAGACCGTCGAGTTCTACCGGGCGACGTACGGCTTCGAGGTGTTCCACGAGGAGGTCAACGAGGAGCAGGGCGTCCGCGAGGCCATGCTCAAGATCAACGAGACCTCGGACGGCGGGGCCTCCTACCTCCAGCTCCTGGAGCCCACCCGGGAGGACTCGGCGGTGGGCAAGTGGCTCGCCAAGAACGGCGAGGGCGTCCACCACATCGCCTTCGGCACCGCCGACGTCGACGGGGACGCCGAGGCCATCCGCGGCAAGGGCGTCCGGGTGCTCTACGACGAGCCGCGGATCGGCTCCATGGGCTCCCGCATCACCTTCCTCCACCCCAAGGACTGCCACGGCGTCCTGACCGAACTGGTCACTTCGGCGAAGCCCTCGGCTGACCACTCCTCAGCGGAGCACTGACCTCCGGATTCCCGGCCCGGTACAGTGGGGCACTCCGGGCCGGGGCCGGTCGGTGCCGTGTGCGTACGGCGCCGTAGTCGGGATGTCGGGGTCGTCCGATCTGCCACGATTCCCCGGGGGGCCGTTCTGTCCGGGTGAACGGTGCTCGTTGGAGTTGCGATCAGGGTTGGGGTCTCCCCTGCTCGAAGAGCTCGGGGAAGGATGGACCGCGCAGTGCGGGGCTACGAACGGCAGGAGAGCCACCGAGCTGAAGACGACCATCTCTCGCGGTTCGAAGCCGAGATGGACCGGCTGAAGAAAGAGCGAGAGAAGGCCGTCCAGCACGCCGAGGACCTCGGTTACCAGGTCGAGGTGTTGCGCGCCAAGCTCCATGAGGCGCGCCGCACCATCGCGACCCGGCCCGCCTACGACAGCGCGGACATCGGCTACCAGGCCGAACAGATGCTGCGCAACGCGCAGATGCAGGCCGAGCAGCTGCGCCAGGACGCCGAGCGCGAGCTGCGCGAGGCCCGCGCCCAGACCCAGCGCATCCTCCAGGAGCACGCCGAGCAGCAGGCCCGCTTGCAGTCGGAGCTGCACACGGAGGCCGTCCAGCGCCGCCAGCAGCTCGACCAGGAGCTGAGCGAGCGCCGCCAGACCGTCGAGGCGCACGTCAACGAGAACGTGGCATGGGCCGAACAGCTCCGGGCCCGCACCGAGTCCCAGGCCCGCCGCCTGATGGAGGAGTCGCGCGCCGAGGCGGAGCAGTCGCTGGCCGCCGCCCGCGCCGAGGCCACCCGGATCGCCGAGGAGACCCGCCGCCGGGTCGGCTCCGAGGCCGAGGCGGCCCGGGCCGAGGCGGAAGCGATTCTGCTGCGCGCCCGCAAGGACGCCGAGCGGATGCTCAACGCGGCCTCCAGCCAGGCTCAGGAGGCCACCAGCCACGCCGAGCAGCTGCGCTCCAGCACCACGGCCGAGACCGAGCAGGCCCGTCGCCAGGCCGCCGAGCTGTCCCGCGCGGCCGAGGTGCGCGTGCAGGAGGCCGAGGAGCGGCTCCGCGAGGCCCGTGCCGAGGCCGAGCGCACCCTCGCCGACGCCAAGGAGGCCGCGGCCAAGCAGCTCGCGGGCGCCGAGTCCGTCAACGAGCAGCGCACCCGCACCGCCAAGGCGGAGATCGCCCGGCTCGTCGGCGAGGCCACCAAGGAGGCCGAGGCCCTCAAGGAGCAGGCCGAGGAGAAGCTGCGCGAGGCCACCGCCCAGGCCGAGAAGCTGGTCTCGGAGGCCTCCGACAAGGCCCGTACGGTCGCCGCCGAGGATTCCGCCGCCGCGCTCGCCAAGGCCGCCCGCAGCGCCGAGGAGATCCTGACCAAGGCCTCCGCGGACGCCCAGGAGACCACCCGCAAGGCCGCGGAGGAGGCCGAGCGGATCCGCCGCGAGGCCGAGGCCGAGGCGGACCGGCTGCGCTCGACCGCCGAGGAGCAGGCCGACGAGCTGCTCGGCTCGGCGAAGGACGACACCAAGGAGTACCGCGCCAAGACGGTCGAGCTGCAGGAGGAGGCGCGCCGGCTGCGCGGCGAGGCCGAGCAGCTGCGCGCCGAGGCGATCGCCGAGGGCGAGCGGATCCGCGGCGAGGCCCGGCGCGAGGCCGTGGGTCAGATCGAGGAGGCGGCGAAGACCGCCGAGGAGCTGCTCACCAAGGCCCGTACGGACGCCGCCGAGCAGCGCGCCGGCGCGTCCGCCGAGAGCGAGCGGGTCCGTGGCGAGGCCATGGAGCGGGCGCAGACCCTGCGCGCCCAGGCCGAGGAGACGCTGGAGCGCACCCGTGCCGAGGCCGAGCGGATGCGCAGCGAGGCCGAGGAGCAGGCCGAGTCGGTCAAGGAGGCCGCGGAGACCGCCGCGGCCGCGCTGCGCGAGCAGGCCGAGCGGGCCGCCGCGGCCCGGCGCGCGGAGGCCGCCGACGAGCTGAGCCGGCTGCACACCGAGGCCGAGTCGAAGCTGGAGTCGGCCGGCCAGGAGCTGGCCGACGCGCGCGCCGAGAGCGAGCGGATCCGCCGCGAGGCCGCCGAGGAGACCGAGCGGCAGCGGACCGAGGCCGCGGAGCGGATCCGTACGCTCCAGGCACAGGCCGAGCAGGAGGCCGAGCGGCTGCGCGGGGAGGCGGCGGCGGACGCGTCCACCGCCCGTTCCGAGGCGGAGGCCGCCGCCACCGCGCTGCGCGAGGAGGCCGACGCCGAGGCCGAGCGCCTGAAGGCGGAGGCGCAGGAGACCGCCGACCGCCTGCGCGCCGAGGCCGCGGCGGCCGCCGAGCGGGTCGCCGCCGAGGCCGCCGAGGCGCTGGCCGCCGCGCAGGAGGAGGCCAACCGGCGCCGCCGGGAGGCCGAGGAGACCCTGGACTCGGCCCGTGCCGAGGCCGACCGCGAGCGCGAGCTGGCCCGTGAGCGGAGCGAGGAGCTGCTCGCCTCCGCCCGCAAGCGGGTCGAGGAGGCGCAGGCCGAGGCGCACCGTCTGGTCGAGGAGGCGGACAGCCGCGCCACCGAGATGGTGTCGGCCGCCGAGGCCACCGCGCAGGAGGTGCGGGACTCCGTCTCGGGCCTGCGCGAGGCGGCCGAGGAGGAGATCGCCGGACTGCGCAGCGCGGCCGAGCACGCGGCCGAGCGCACCCGCACGGAGGCCCAGGAGGAGGCGGACCGGGTCCGCGCCGACGCGTACGAGGAGCGGGAGCGGGCCACCGAGGACGCGACCCGCACCCGCGAGCGCGCCCAGGAGGAGGCCGACGCCGCGAAGGCGCTGGCCGAGCGGACGGTCACGGACGCCCTGGCCGAGTCGGAGAAGCTCCGGACCGACTCCGCCGAGTACGCGCAGCGGGTACGGACGGAGGCGAGCGACGCGCTCGCCTCGGCCGAGCAGGACGCGGCGCGCACCCGCGCGGACGCCCGCGAGGACGCCAACCGGATCCGTTCGGAGGCGGCCGCGCAGGCGGAGACCGTGCTGGGCGAGGCCCGTACGGAGGCGGAGCGGCTCACCGAGGAGGCCGAGCGTCTCCTGGTCGAGGCCGAGCAGGTCAAGGCGGACGGCGAGGCCGAGGCCGAGGCGCTGCGGGCCGCGGCCCGCGCGGAGGGCGAGCAGGTCCTCGACGAGGCCCGCCAGGCCGCCGACAAGCGCCGCGCCGACGCCGCCGAACAGGCCGACGCCCTCATCGCCGAAGCCACCGCCGAAGCCGAACGCCTCACCAACGAGGCCGCCGAACTCCTCACCTCCACCGAACAGGACGCCCAGCGCCTGCGCTCCGAGGCCGAGCAGGTCAAGGCCGAGGGCGAGGCCGAGGCCGAGGCGCTGCGGGCCGCGGCCCGCGCCGAGGGCGAGCAGGTCCTCGACGAGGCCCGCCAGGCCGCCGACAAGCGCCGCGCCGACGCCGCCGAACAGGCCGACGCCCTCATCGCCGAAGCCACCGCCGAAGCCGAACGCCTCACCAACGAGGCCGCCGAACTCCTCACCTCCACCGAACAGGACGCCCAGCGCCTGCGCACGGAGGCCGAGCAGGTCAAGGTGGACGGCGAGGCGCACGCCCAGGCGCTGCGCAGCGCCGCGCTCGCGGACGCCGACCGGATCCTCGACGAGGCGCGCAAGGCCGCCGACAAGCGGCGCGCGGACGCCGCCGAGCAGGCCGACGCCCTCGTCGGCGAGGCCCGCACGGAGGCCGAGCGGATCGGTTTCGAGGCGGAGCAGGTCCTCGACGAGGCCCGGCAGGCCGCCGACAAGCGGCGGGCCGACGCGGCCGAGCAGGCCGACACCCTCGTCGCCGAGGCCGTCGCCGAGGCCGAGCGGATCGCCTCGGAGGCGGACCGGGTGCGCGCGGACGCCGAGGCGGCGGCCGAGGAGATGCGCTCCCAGGCGCGTGCCGAGGCGGACCGTACGCTCGACGAGGCCCGGGAGGCCGGGGCGAAGAAGCGCGCGGACGCGGCCGAGCAGGCCGACCAGCTCATGGCCAAGGCCCAGGAGGAGGCGCTGCGCGCCACCACCGAGGCGGAGACGCAGGCGGACACCATGGTCGGCGCGGCCCGCAAGGAGGCCGAGCGGATCGTGGCCGAGGCGACCATCGAGGGCAACTCGCTGGTGGAGAAGGCGCGGACGGACGCGGACGAGCTCCTGGTCGGGGCGCGCAGCGACGCGACCGCCATAAGGGACCGGGCGGAGGAGCTGCGGTCCCGGGTCGAGGGCGAGATCGAGGAGCTGCACGAGCGGGCCCGGCGCGAGACGGCCGAGCAGATGAAGACGGCCGGCGAGCGCGTGGACAAGCTGGTGAAGGCCGCCGAGGAGCAGCGCGCCGAGGCCGAGGCGAAGGCCAAGGAGATGCTCTCGGAGGCGAGTTCCGAGGCCGGCAAGGTCCGGATCGCGGCCGTGAAGAGGGCCGAGGCCCTCCTCAAGGAGGCCGAGCAGAAGAAGGCGTCGCTCGTCGCGGAGGCGGAGAAGATCCGGGCGGAGGCCGAGCGCGAGGCCGAGCAGACGGTGACCGAGGGAAAGCGGGAACTGGACGTGCTCGTCCGCAGGCGCGAGGACATCAATGCCGAGATCTCCCGTGTCCAGGACGTCCTGGAAGCGTTGGAGTCTTTCGAGACGCCGTCGGGCGGGAAGTCCGACGGCGGGAAGTCCACCGCGCGGGAAGGCGCCAAGGCCGGCGCGTCAGCGGGGGCCACTCGTTCGGGTGGCAAGTCCCCCGAGAGCTAGCCACTCAAAAGGCTGGACATTCTCCAGATCAAACGGGCATACGCTCGATGACACGCCGCTTCGACCCCTAGGATTCCCTCTAACACCTCACCGGTCTCATTCGACAGGAACCCCATGAGCGACACATCCTCCCCCTTCGGCTTCGAGCTCGTGCGGCGTGGTTACGACCGCGGTCAGGTGGACGACCGCATTACCAAGCTCGTCGCCGACCGAGACAGTGCTCTGGCCCGAATCACCTCTCTGGAAAAGCGCATCGAGGAACTCCACCTCGAGACCCAGAACGCCCAGGCCCAGGTCACCGACGCCGAGCCGTCGTACGCCGGTCTCGGTGCCCGGGTCGAGAAGATCCTCCGGCTCGCCGAGGAGGAGGCGAAGGACCTGCGTGAGGAGGCCCGTCGCGCCGCCGAGCAGCACCGCGAGCTCGCCGAGTCGGCCGCCCAGCAGGTCCGCAACGACGCCGAGGCGTTCGCGGCCGAGCGCAAGTCCAAGGCCGAGGACGAGGGCGTCCGGATCGTCGAGAAGGCGCAGGGCGAGGCCAACTCGCTGCGTGCCGAGGCGCAGAAGGACGCGCAGTCGAAGCGCGAGGAGGCGGACGCCCTCTTCGAGGAGACCCGCGCGAAGGCCGCCCAGGCCGCCGCGGACTTCGAGACCAACCTGGCCAAGCGCCGCGAGCAGTCCGAGCGCGACCTCGCCTCCCGCCAGGCCAAGGCCGAGAAGCGCCTCGCCGAGATCGAGCACCGCGCCGAGCAGCTGCGCCTGGAGGCCGAGAAGCTGCGCACGGACGCGGAGCG
The DNA here is from genome assembly GCF_043202995.1 of Streptomyces sp. NPDC048018. NCBI lineage: Bacteria > Bacillati > Actinomycetota > Actinomycetes > Kitasatosporales > Streptomycetaceae > Streptomyces > Streptomyces sp. NPDC048018. Next base: position 225,962 of record NZ_JBIDBK010000006.1, on the reverse strand, counting down.
CCGGGCCCGCCAGACGGTGGAGACCGCGCAGCGCCAGGCCGAGGACATCGTGGCCGACGCGAACGCCAAGGCGGACCGCATCCGCAGCGAATCGGAGCGCGAGCTGGCGGCCCTGACGAACCGCCGCGACTCCATCAACGCCCAGCTGACCAACGTCCGCGAGATGCTGGCCACGCTGACCGGCGCCGCGGTGGCCGCGGCCGGCTCCCCGCTGGACGAGGAGCGCTCCGCCGGCGTCCCGGCGCAGCAGTCGCGCTGACCCGCGTCCTGGCGTAAAAAAGACCCTCCGTCATTCCGGTGGCGGAGGGTTTTGCGTGCCCGTAGGTTGGGACGCATGATCGAGCTTGAGGGCCTCACCAAGCGCTACGGACAGAAGACGGCGGTCGACCATCTCAGCTTCACCGTGCGGCCGGGAGTGGTCACCGGCTTCCTGGGGCCGAACGGGGCGGGCAAGTCGACGACAATGCGGATGATGCTGGACCTGGACAACCCGACGAGCGGGACGGTCCGGATCGACGGCAGGCACTACCGCGAGCTGCAGGAGCCGTTGAAGTACATCGGGGCGCTGCTCGACGCCAAGGCGATGCACGGCGGCCGCTCGGCGTACAACAACCTGCTGTGCCTGGCCCAGTCGAACCGCATTCCGGAGCGCCGGGTCGGCGAGGTCCTCGATCTGGTGGGTCTGACGGCGGTCGCGAAGAAGAAGTCGAAGGGCTTCTCGCTCGGCATGGGGCAGCGGCTGGGAATCGCGTCCGCGCTGCTCGGGGATCCCGAGATCCTGATGTTCGACGAACCCGTCAATGGTCTGGACCCCGAGGGAATTCACTGGATCCGCAATCTGATGAAGGCCTTGGCGGCCGAGGGCCGGACGATCTTCGTTTCCAGCCATCTGATGAGTGAAATGGCGCTGACGGCCGATCATCTCATCGTCATCGGGCAGGGAAAGCTGCTGGCCGACACGTCGATGGCGGATTTCATCCAGCAGAATTCCCGGAGTTACGTCCGGCTGCGCTCCCCGCAGCACGAGGACCTCCGGGACCTGCTGCACGCCAACGGTTTCGTCGCGGTCGAGGCGGGCGGCGGCACCCTCGAGGTGGACGGGACGACGACGGAGAAGCTGGGCGAGCTGGCGGCGGCCGGCGGGATCGTGCTGCACGAGCTCAGCTCCCAGCGGGCCTCGCTCGAAGAGGCGTTCATGCAGATGACGGCGGGCGCGGTGGAGTACCACGCGCACGGGACGGACGTACACGGCGGCGGGCAGCCGGCCGAGCCCCGCTGGGGCGAGAGCTTCGAGGGAGCCTGATCGATGGCAGCGGCAACGGCGGTCCTGCAGTCCGAGTGGACCAAGATCCGGACGGTCTCCTCGACCGTGTGGACGCTGGCGAGCGCCCTGCTCGTCACGGTGGCGATGAGCGCGGCCCTGTGCGCGCTCATGAAGTCGCAGTTCGACAACCTCTCCGACGTCGAGCGGGCCACCTTCGACCCGACCTTCCTCAGCTTCTCCGGGATGGTCCTCGGCCAGCTGGCGATGGTCGTCTTCGGCGTGCTCGTGGTCGGCACCGAGTACTCCTCGGGCATGATCCGCACCTCGCTGGCCGCCGTCCCGCAGCGGGCGAGCTTCATCTTCTCCAAGATCGCCGTGGCGGGCGGCCTCGCCCTGGTGGTGGGCCTCGCGACCAGCTTCCTGTCCTTCTTCCTCGGGCAGGCCCTCCTCGGTGAGCACCGGACCACGCTGGGCGCGGACAACGTGCTGCGGGCGGTGGTCGGCGCCGGCCTCTACATGGCCCTGATCGCGGTGTTCTCGATGGGCGTGGCGACGATGCTGCGCTCCTCGATGCTGTCGCTCGGCATCCTGGTGCCGTTCTTCTTCCTGATCTCGCAGATCCTGTCGGCGGTGCCGAAGGCCAAGGAGGTCGCGCGCTACTTCCCCGACCAGGCCGGATCCAAGATCATGCAGGTGGTGCCGGAGGCGATGGGCTCGGAGAAGGCTCCGTACGGCCCGTGGGGCGGTCTCGGCATCATGGCGATCTGGGTGGCGGCCGCGCTGGCCGGCGGCTATCTGGTGCTGAAGCAGCGGGACGCCTGAGCGGCCCCCGCCCGACCCTGGTCTTTCCCTGATCCCTCCCCCGATCACGATCCGGACTTCGCCGGAACCGTCAAGGGCTCGATAAGCTCCTAGCTCATACGGGGGGCTCCGGCCACCGGCCACCACGCCCCGACGACGACCTGACCTGTCGATGGGGCTGGAGAATGATCGAGGCAGTCGGCCTGACGAAGCGCTACGGCGCCAAGACGGCCGTGTACAACCTTTCCTTCCAGGTGAGGCCCGGGCACGTCACGGGCTTCCTGGGCCCCAACGGCTCGGGCAAGTCGACGACCATGCGCATGATCCTCGGCCTCGACCGGCCGACCGCGGGGCACGTCACGATCGGCGGCCACCCCTTCCGGCAGCTGCCGAACGCCCCCCGGCAGGTCGGCGCGCTGCTCGACGCGAAGGCCGTGCACGGCGGCCGCAGCGCCCGTGCCCACCTGCTCTCGCTCGCCCAGCTGGCCGGCATCCCGGCCCAGCGGGTCGACGAGGTGCTCGGGGTGGTCGGCCTGCAGGACGTCGCCAAGCGGCGCTCCAAGGGCTTCTCGCTCGGCATGGGACAGCGGCTCGGGATCGCGGCGGCGCTGCTCGGCGACCCGCAGGTGCTGCTCTTCGACGAGCCGGTCAACGGTCTCGACCCGGAGGGCATCCTCTGGGTCCGCAACCTGATGAAGAAGCTGGCCGCCGAGGGCCGGACCGTGTTCGTCTCCAGCCACCTCATGAGCGAGATGGCGCTGACCGCGGACCACCTGATCGTGATCGGCCGCGGGCAGCTTCTCGCGGACATGAGCGTGAAGGACTTCATCTCGGCGAACTCCGCGGACTTCGCCCGGGTGCGCACCCCGCAGACCGAGCCGCAGCAGCGGGAGAAGCTGACCGCGGTGCTCGCCGAGGCCGGCGGCCGCGTGCTGTCCGAGCCGGACGGCGCGCTGCGGGTGACCGGGCTCGCGCTGCCGCGGATCAGCGACCTGGCGCACGAGGCGGACGTGCGCCTGTGGGAGCTCTCCCCGCACCAGGCCTCCCTGGAGGAGGCGTACATGCGCATGACGCAGGGCGCCGTGGACTACCGGTCCACCGACGACCGGCTCGCCCACCTCCAGCCGCCGCTGCCGCCGCACCGGCAGCCGCAGGACCAGGGCTACGTGATCCCGGAGGTGCCGCAGCAGGGCTGGTACGCCCCGCCGCCGCCCGGACAGAACCCGTACGCGCAGAACCCGCCTCAGAGCCAGAACCCCGAGGACGCCCGATGACCACCCCGCCGCCCGCCCCGTACGCGTACGTCTCCCCCATCCCCGTCCGCAAGGCGCACCTGGGCGACGCGCTCGCCTCGGAATGGACCAAGATCCGTTCGCTGCGCTCCACGATGTGGACGCTGGGGATCATGGTGCTCCTCCTGCTCGGCCTCGGGCTCGCGGTCGGCGCGGTCGCGGCCTCCGCGGGGCCCGAGGCCTCGGAGCAGTCCGCGCTCGGCCTCGGCTTCTTCGGCATGCTGCCGGCCTCGATCTGCGTGATCACCCTCGGGGTGCTCAGCATCAGCTCCGAGTACGGCACGGGCATGATCCGTACGACGCTGACCGCCTGCCCGAGCCGCTCCCGGGTGCTCACGGCGAAGGCGATCGTCTTCTTCGTGCTCGTCTTCTCCCTCGTCACGGTGATGGCGGGCGTGGTCGGCGCGGCCCAGGTGGCCATGGTCGACGCGGCCGAGCCGACCACCGGCGAGTGGCTGCGCGCCACGGTCGGCGTGGGGCTCTTCCTGGCGCTGCTCGGTCTGCTGTCGATGGGCATCGGCGCGATCGTGCGGCACTCGGCGGGCGCGATCACGGTGATGATCGGCGTGCTGCTGCTGCCGCTGGTGGCGGCGCTGTTCATGTTCTCGCAGGCACTGCGCTCCGTGCAGGAGGCGCTGTTCATGTACGCGATCCCCTCGCAGATGATCGCGCTCTACAGCGAGACGGCGCCGTTCAGCGACCGGGGTCCGTCCGGCTGGCAGCCGGTGCTGATCATCGCCGCGATCACGGCGGCGGTGCTCGGCGGCGCCTTCGCGCTGCTCAACAGCCGGGACGTCTGAGCGCAGGGCCGTCCGGCGCCGGGACGTCCGCGCCCGCTTCAGTAGCGGGGCGCGTTACGGGACCGCTGCACCCGCGAGGTGCGGCGGTCCTTCGCGCTCCAGCAGGCCTTGTGCCAGTGCCGGCGGTCGTCGACGCCGCCGTACTCGGGCCAGGCCACCACGTGCGGGGCGCCGGAGGGGATCTCCTGGTCGCAGCCGGGGCAGCGGTAGCGCTTGCCCGGGGAACTCGCGCCGGCGACGAGGCGGACGTACCACTCCTCGCCCTGCCAGCTCTCGGTGCGCTGCACACCGCCGTACCGGTCACCCGGGTCGCCCTGCTGTACGGGATTCGCACCGCCACGGGGGCGGTTGTGGCGCGGGGACACTTCGACACCTCACGAGGTCGGGGGACACGCACGGTTCGTTCCAGCGTACGGGCCGCGACGGGGTGGCTCCGCCCCCGCCCGTGGCGGATCAGCGGAAAATCGCAAGAACTTCATGAAGGGCCGTTGCCTTTGGCACGTGTCAGACGTTGTTGCCAGTACGAGGGGGACCTCGTGGGGAAGTTGTCACGAGGGGAAACGCGCCGGCCGCAAGGAGGCAGAAGCGATGCGCGTGGGTACGTTCGTACTGGCCGCCCAGTTCCCGGGCCAGGGCCAGGAAGAGGCGCTGCACCGGGCGGTGCGGACCGCGGAGGTCGCCGAGGAGGCCGGGCTCGACTCGGTCTGGCTGGCCGAGCACCACTTCGTGCCGTACGGGGTGTGCCCGTCGGCCACGACCCTGGCGGGACTGCTGCTGGGCAGGACCCGCCGGATCCGGGTGGGCACGGCGGTCAGCGTCCTGTCGAACCAGCATCCGGTCGCGGTGGGCGAACAGGCGGCGCTGCTGCACGTGGCCTCCGGAGGGCGGTTCACCCTCGGGGTGGGCCGTGGCGGGCCGTGGGTGGACCTGGAGGTCTTCGGCGCCGGGCTCACGGCGTACGAGAAGGGCTTCCCCGAGTCCCTGGACCTGCTCCTGCGGTGGCTCCGCGAACCCCGGGTCGGTGCCGAGGGGGAACGATTCGCTTTCCGCGAGGTGGCGGTCGTGCCGGCCCCCGGCGAGCTGATCGGCGGGCCCGCGGCCCCGGAGGTGGTGGTCGCCTGCACCTCGCAGAAGAGCGTACGGCTCGCCGCCGAGCGGGGTCTGCCGATGCTTCTGGGCATGCACTGCGGCGACGAGGACAAGGCCGAGATGGTGGCCTGCTGGAGGCGCTTCGCGCGGGAGGCCGGACACGGGCCCGACGAGATCGCGCGGATCGGCGCCGGCCATGTCTCGGCCGGGGTGGTCCAGCTCGCGGACCGCGGCGCGGACGCGGCGGAGGCTCTGGTGAAGGCGATGCCCGGCTGGCTGAGGCAGGGCCTGGACGCCCATGTGACGGTGGACGGCCGGCACCGCGCGATGCGCGACCCGGTGGCGTACACGGAGCTGCTCTGCGGGCTGCACCCGGTGGGCACGCCCCGGCTCGCGGCGGACCGGCTCGCGGCGACCGCGGAGCGGACGGGCATCACCCGGTTCGCGCTGCTCGCCGAGGGCTCGGGCGATCTCGCCGGCACCGAGGAGAACGTGCGGCGCCTGGGCGCCGAGGTGCTCCCGCTGCTCGTCTGACGCGCGCTGGTCCATGATCGGTGGTGGTGCGGACCGTACCGCCGCCCGGCGTCTGTTCGTCTCCCGCGACGTGGGGCGGCGGCACCAGGCCTGTCAGCAGTCGCGCAGTTCCGGCGACTGGTTGAGGAGCTGCGCCCGCACGGAGGTGAAGCGGGCGAGCCGCTCGTCCACCGACGGGTCCAGCGGGAAGACCGCCACCCGGTGGCAGTTCTGGAAGGCGAGTCGCACCCCGAAGTGCCGCTGCAGCGCACCGCGGATGGCATCGCTCGCGAGTGCACGCAACAGCTCACCACGTGCCTGCTCACTCGGCGGCGGCGTCTGGTTGTCGGCGAAGTCGCCGCCGTCGACCTTCAACTGTGCCACCAGAGAACTGATCATCTCCCATGCGAAGGGCAGGGAGGTCCGGACGCAGTCGACGAAGGCGGCTTCGTCGACCTCGCCTCGCTCGGCCTGTTCCAACAGCGCCGGTGAGACGTCGAGCGACATGGGTTCTCCTCTCGCGACCCCGCGGACGGGGTCTTGCGGGCAGGGACAGGGACCGGCGGTCCGCGCACGCAGCGTGCACGGGCGACGACCTCCTGTCCTCCACGTTAAGCGCCGGGTCCTGACCGCACCAGGAGATTGGGCACACAACCGGCCAATAAGTGCCGGGTGTTGGGCGTACGCCCGGCGGGCGTTACGGCCCGAATCGCGAAGAGGAGCGTCCGTCTTGTAGCGTTGCGGACCATGCGTCTCGTCATTGCCCGTTGCTCCGTGGACTACGCCGGTCGGCTCACGGCCCACCTGCCCTCCGCTCCCCGTCTGATCCTGGTCAAGGCAGACGGCAGCGTCTCCATCCACGCGGACGACAGGGCGTACAAACCGCTCAACTGGATGTCCCCGCCGTGCACGCTGAAGGAGGGGGCCGACGGTGCGGAAGGCGTCTGGACCGTCGTCAACAAAGCGGGCGAGAAACTGATCATCACGATGGAGGAAATCCTCCACGACTCCTCCCACGAACTGGGTGTCGACCCGGGCCTCATCAAGGACGGTGTCGAGGCGCACCTCCAGGAGCTGCTCGCGGACCGCATCGAGACCCTGGGCGAGGGCTGGACGCTGATCCGCCGCGAGTACCCGACGGCCATCGGACCGGTCGACATCCTGTGCCGGGACTCGGACGGGGCGACGGTCGCGGTGGAGATCAAACGGCGCGGCGAGATCGACGGCGTCGAGCAGCTGACCCGCTACCTGGAGCTGCTCAACCGCGACCCGCACCTGGCTCCGGTGAAGGGCGTCTTCGCCGCCCAGGAGATCAAGCCGCAGGCCCGGGTGCTCGCGAACGACCGAGGGATCGGCTGCGTGGTCCTCGACTACGACGCGCTGCGCGGGATCGAGGACGACAAGCTGCGGCTGTTCTGACGGCCGCCGGTACGGCCGTACGGCGAAGGGCCCGGGTGCGGGGAACGCACCCGGGCCCTTCGCCGTGCCGGATCAGGCCGGGGCGCTGTCCGTGACCACGGGGGCGGACTCGGACCGGGAGGCCGAGGCGGAGCTGCTGGTTTCCCCCGTACCGGTGCTGGGAGGGGACGTAGGGGAAGTACTCGGCGACGTCGTCGGGGACTGGGTGGAGGTCGGCGACGTGGACGGCGAGGGACTCGTCGACGTCGGCTTCGGCGAGGGGGACTTCGTCGGCGGCTTCGGCGGCTGCGTCGTCGTCGGCGCGGTCGGCTGCGTGCTGTCCGTCGCGGACGGCGAGCCCGACGGGGTCGCGGGGGTGCCCGCCGTGCCGGTCGCCCCCGGAGAGGGCGTACCCGTCGCGCTCGGGGCCGCCGGGTCCGAGGGGCTGTCGGTGGAGTCCTCGGTGGGCTCGGTGTCGTCGCCGGCGCCGTCCAGGGTGTCGTCCTGGCTCGCGGTGCTGTCGGAGGTCACCCGGTTGCTGCCCGGGTCCTCTCCCTCGCCGGAGGTGGCGCCGAGGGTGACCACCGTGCCGAGGACGGCGACGAGCAGCGCGCCCGCGCCGACGGCGGCCAGGTTGCGTCGCGCCCCGGTGAGGATGCCCGCGCCCAGGCCGCCGCGCCGGCGGCCGGCGTCGGCCTGACCGCGGGCGACGTCCACGCGCGGCCCGGCGACGGTCGGGGGCTCGTCCGCGAAGGCGGCGAATGCGTCGAGGGAGGCCTTGGAGGCCACCGGCGGCATCGGCCTCGCCGGGGTCGGCGGCGCGAGCTCGGGGAAGGCGGACTTCGCCGGCAGCGCGGGGGCCGCCGGGATGCCGCGCGGCGGCGAGGCGGGGCCTTCCCGGCGCGGGAGCGCGGCGGTCCGGGGGGCCTTGGCGGCCGGCGGGGTGGCAGCGGTGGTCCGGGGGGCCTTGGCGACCGGCACGGTGGGAGTGGTGGTCGCGGGGGACGGCGCGGCGGCGGGCACGGGTTCCACCGGAACGCTCGTACCGGTGAGGTCGGCGACGAGCGCGAGGGCGCGGCGGCCGGCGACGGTGCCGCGCTTGTCGGCGAGGGCGCCGCGCATGGCGACGGAGGCCTCCAGCTCGGCGCGGGCCCGCTGCAGGCTGCCCCGGCAGAGCGCGAGGATACCCAACTCGTGGTGGAACCAGGCCTCTTCGGCGACCTCGCCGGCCAGTCGCGCGGCCTCCTGGCCGCCGCGCAGGGCCCGCTCCCAGGCGCTCCAGTGCAGCCCGGCCGCGAAGGCGGGCGCGGCGGCGCGGGCGAGCAGGACGGCGGTGGCGGGGTGTTCGGCGGCGGTGCCGGGCAGCAGCACGGCGAGGGCGGCGAGCAGGGAGTCGGCCTCGGCGGTGGCCCGCTCGGGGGTGACGGACGGGTGTCCGGCCCACCAGGCGTAGTGCTGGGCGACGGTGTGGGCGCGACCGGTGGGGTCGGGCTCGTAGTTCTGGGCGAGCAGCTGGGTGAGGACGCCGGCGGCGAGCCGGTAGCGGGTCCCGACCGGGGAGAGCAGTCCGCAGGACAGCAGCTCGCCGATCGCGGCGTCGGCGTGGGTGTCGCCGACCAGGGCGGGCAGGTGCGCCTGGTGCGGCACCTCGCCGCCGAGGGCGACGGCGAACCGCAGGGCGTCCTGGGCGGCGCGGCTGAGCCGGGAGGCGAGCAGGACGGCGGGGGCGGCGCCCTCGCCGAGGCTGGGCAGGGGTATCTCGCGCACCTCGACGTCGGCGTCGTCGAGGGAGGGCGCGGGCAGGCCGGAGGGTCCGAAGGCCTCCTCCAGCGCGCCGAAGGCGTCGAACTCGGCGGGCCCGACGCGGAGCCGGTCGCGCTGCCGCAGCAGGGCGCCGGCCTGGACGAAGCGGAGCGGAAGTCCCTCGGACTCGAACCACAGGTCGCCCGCCCAGTTGGCCTCCTCCTCGGTGAGGGCGCGGCCGACGGCGCTTTCCAGGAGCTCGACGGCGGCGGCGCGGCCGAGGCCGGTGAGGGCGAGCTCTTCGAGGGCGGCCTCGGGCGAGGCGGCCGGGACGTCGGGGGTGACGGAGAAGAGGAAGGCGCAGTCGGGGGTGGCGCCGAGCAGCTCGTCGAGGGCGGTGCCGCCGAACTCCAGGTCGTCGACGAGGACGATGGCGCCGATGCGGCGGACCTCCAGGAGGAGTTCCTCGCGGTCGGGCCGGAAGCCGGGGGCGTACTGGACGGCCTGGAAGAGCTCGTACAGCAGGTCGGTGGGGGTGCGGTGGTGGCCGGAGAGCCGGACGACGCCGTCGGGGGCGACCTCGGCGCAGTCTCCGGCGACGGCGTCGAGGAGGGTGGTGCGGCCGGATCCGGAGGGGCCGGTGAGCCGGGCGGAGCGCCCGCGGGTGAGGTGCTGGACGAGCTGCTCGCGCTGTTCCTGCCGTTCGAGCAGCGGCAGGGCGGGGGCCGCGGGCCCGGGCGGTACGGGCGGGGCGGCGGCGCGGGCGACCTCGGCGCGCTCGCGGGCGTCGCGGCGGCGCGGGGCCTGGGGCTGCTCGTTCGGCGGGCAGACCTCGATCTCGCTGCCGTCGAGCGGGTTGACGGTGAGCAGGAGGCCGCCGGAGACCAGGCGGGCGGTGCGAACCCGGGAGGGAGTGGTGGACGCGGGGGCGGGCGCGGCGAGTCCGGGGCGGGCGTCCTCGGGCTCGGCGTCGTGACCGTAGTCCTCCGGTCCCCGGTTGGTCGGGTCCATGGTCAAGCTCCCAAGCGACGGGCGATGTGCAGGCGAGCCGACCCTATGCGGTTGTGCGGGTTCCGGGAACAGCCGGGGTGGGGCGGAGACCAAGACGTCACGGTCTTGTGAGGATTGGGTGTGACGCCTGTTTCTCACAGTGGCTTCACCGTCACGTGTCGCGGTCGTGACGTGACGTTCTTTCAGATGTCCGTTCCGCCTCGGTCGGCTCAGACGCGGGGCAGCGACTCCGCGGCGAGGCCGCCCTCGATGGCGAGGATGCGGTGCAGTCGGGTGGCGACGAGCAGGCGCTGCATCTGGGGTGGTACTCCGCGCAGCACCAGGCGGCGGCCACAGCGGCCGGCCCGGCGGTGGGCGCCCATGATGACCCCGAGCCCGGTGGCGTCCCAGGAGTCGAGGCCGGTCAGGTCGAGCACGAGATCGCCGGATCCGTCGTCGACGGCCGAGTGCAGGACCGTTCGGGCGTCCGCCGCGCTGCGGACGTCGAGGCGGCCCCCGACGACCAGCTCGGTGTGGTCGCCCCTGATATGCATATGCGCTCCCCGAGAGTGCTCCGTCTGTGCCCGTCTTCGCAACGCTTGACTGCCGCATCGGCAGAAGCGTTGCGCCTTGTAAGCGAACCGATATCGAAATTCACCCGTGAGGGCGATGGCGCTGGGGCGGTCGGACCCCTGTGCGGGCGCGTACGCGACTCCGGTCGAGACGCGTACGCGACAGCGGTGCGCATCAGTACGTGTAGAAGCCCTGCCCGCTCTTGCGGCCGATGTCACCCGCGTCCACCATCCGGCGCATCAGCTCCGGCGGCGCGAACTTCTCGTCCTGGGACTCGGTGTAGATGTTGCTCGTGGCGTTGACGAGGATGTCGACGCCGGTCAGGTCGGCGGTGGCGAGCGGGCCCATCGCGTGGCCGAAGCCGAGCTTGCAGGCGATGTCGATGTCCTCGGCGGTGGCCACGCCCGACTCGTAGAGCTTGGCGGCCTCGACGACGAGCGCCGAGATGAGGCGGGTGGTGACGAAGCCGGCCACGTCGCGGTTGACGACGATGCAGGTCTTGCCGACCGACTCGGCGAACTCCCGCGCGGTGGCGAGGGTTTCGTCGCTGGTCTTGTAGCCGCGGACCAGCTCGACGAGCTGCATCATCGGGACCGGCGAGAAGAAGTGGACGCCGACGACGGCCTCCGGGCGCTCCGTCACCGCGGCGATCTTGGTGATCGGGATGGCGGAGGTGTTGGAGGCGAGGACCGCGCCGTCCTTGGCGACCTTGTCGAGGGAGCGGAAGATCTCGTGCTTGACCTCGAGCTTCTCGAAGACGGCCTCGACGACGACGTCGGCGTCGGCGACCGCGTCGAGCTCGGTGGTCGCGGTGATGCGGCCGAGCGCGGCCTCGGCGTCGGCGGCGTCCATCCGGCCCTTGGCGACGAAGCGCTCGTACGAGGCCTTGACGGCGTCGGTGCCCCGGGTCAGCGCGGCGTCGGTGACGTCACGCAGGACGACGTCCCAGCCTGCCTGGGCCGAGACCTGCGCGATGCCGGACCCCATGAGTCCGGCCCCGATGACGGCGAGCTTCCTGGCCACGTCTTCCACCCCTCAATGCCCTTAACCAGTCTTCACTTCTGGCTCTCCGGCGGAGATTAGCGGGCCCGGGGGGCGTTGTGACCGAGAAGTAAGACGCGTCACGTCCTGTTTGACGGACGTCACACTCGCGACAGGGCGGACGGGCGCCGCCGGAGGGCCCGGGCGGTGCGCACGACGTCCACGACGCCCTTCATCGCCGGGCACGTCCCCGATGTCCGCGATGTCGTCGAGGGGGGCGAGGGCTTCCCGGGAGACGTCGGCCGCCTTGCGTCCGGCGGTCGTCCCGGCGCTGACGAACCCGGCGCCGGTGTCCTGGATCCGGGCGGTCCGGCCGCCGACGGGCAGCGGCGCCGGGTCGTCGGGCCGGCGCCGGCCTCCTCCCGCGGGCGGCGCCGGCGGTCGGCGCACCTCCTGCCGGAGGACCGTGGGCCGGCGTCCGCGATCCCCGCCACCCGCACGGCCCGGAAGCCGTGCTCCCGGAGGAGCCCGGTCGCGTTCTCCGCGGTCTCGCCGCGGCCGGAGTCACGTTCCTCGCCGCAGCCGGAGTCACGCTCTCCGCCGTGATGGTGGGCACACGCGCGTTCCGAAGGGCCGACGCGTCACTACGCTGGACGCATGGTCAATCTGACGCGCATCTACACCCGCACCGGCGACAAGGGCACCACCGCTCTCGGCGACATGAGCCGGACGGCCAAGACCGATCTGCGGATCTCGGCCTACGCCGACGCCAACGAGGCCAACGCCGTCATCGGCACGGCCATCGCGCTCGGGGCGCTCGACGAGGAGGTCGTGAAGGTCCTCGTCCGCGTCCAGAACGACCTCTTCGACGTGGGCGCGGACCTCTCCACCCCGGTGGTGCAGGACCCCGAGTACCCGCCGCTGCGCGTCGAGCAGTCGTACGTCGACAAGCTGGAGGCGGACTGCGACCTCTTCCTGGAGCGGCTCGACAAGCTCCGCTCCTTCATCCTCCCCGGCGGCACGCCCGGCGCGGCCCTCCTGCACCAGGCGTGCACGGTGGTCCGCCGGGCCGAGCGCTCCACCTGGGCGGCCATGGAGGTCCACGGCGACACCATGAACCCGCTGACCGCCACCTACCTCAACCGCCTGTCAGACCTGCTCTTCATCCTTGCGCGGACCGCCAACCGGGACGTCGGCGACGTCCTCTGGGTCCCGGGCGGGGACCGCTGACCGCTTCGCGGACGGGTCCTTCTTCGGCCAGATCGCGTACGACAGCGCGATCAGGCCGTGGATGCCCGCCGCCTGCCAGGCGATCGTGATCCAGCCCCGCAGCGACCCGGTCTCCCCGTCGGGGCCGACGTACCACACGGCCAGGAGCAGCAGGCCCGACGCGACGGCCGCGGCCAGCACCGAGCCGAGCCACACCCGGCCCTCGTGGCGGGCCCGGGCCATGCCGTGGCGCGGGGGCCCCACCGGCGGCGGCCCGCCGGCCAGGCGGTGGGCGGCGTGGCCGTCGAGCCACGCCACCGTGCGGTGGCCATGGCCGGCGGTGTAACCGATGTACAGGGCGGCGAGGCCGTGCTTCCCGCTCGGATCCGCGCCGTTCTTCAGGTCGATCGCGGTGACGACCAGCAGGAGGACCTCCAGCAGCGGCTCGCACAGCAGCAGGGCCAGCCCGGTGCGCGGCATCCTCAGCAGATAGCGGACGGCCAGTCCCGCGGCGAGCAGCACCCAGAAGCCGACCTCGCAGATCACGATCAGCGTGACGATCACAGCAGTCCCCTCTCCTCGCCCCACCAGCGTCCCGTCCGTCCGGGCGGCTCACCTCGTCGGCGATGAGGAACCCCGCCTACATCCTTCGACGGAGGGGCGGCTCGGCCCCGGCGTTGACGCCGGGCCCGGTCGCCCGGTGTTGGATGGGGACGTGCGCCTCCCCCGACCCCACCGCCACGATCTGCTGATCGCCTCCATCGGCCTGGCCGGCGGCCTGATCCTGTGGTCCTTCGGCATCTACGTGACCGGCGACGACCGGATCGTCGGGGAGCGCTGGGCCACGCTGATCCCGCTGGTGGTCATGTCGGCCACGGAGGCGTTGCGCCGCACCGCACCGCGCACCGCGCTGCTCGTGGGCACCCTGGCCATCGCCGCGGACCAGTTCACCCAGGGCAACCTGGCCACCGTCCTCATGTTCACGGACGTGGTCTACGCCTCCGTGGTGTACGGGACGCCCGCCTCCGCCCGGCGCATCCCGTACACGACCGGTCTCGTCACCGTCGCGATCACGGCGGCGCTGCTGATCTGGTGGCAGAACGCGCTCGCGCTGCTCGTGGGTGTGCTCTCGGGCATGCTCTCCTTCCTGCCGGCCCTCACCGGCGCCATCGTGCGCAATCACCGCGAGGCCGCCGAGGCGGCGACGCTGCGGGCCGAGCAGACGGCACTGCTGGCCGAGATGGACCGGGCGCAGGCGGTCGTGGCCGAACGGGCCCGGATGGCCCGCGAGTTGCACGACATGGTCGCCAACCACCTCTCGGCGATCGCCATCCACTCCACCGCCGCGCTGTCGATCGACGAGGAGGCGACCACCCGGCAGGCGCTGACCGTGATCCGGGAGAACAGCGTGGCGGGGCTCGCCGAGATGCGGCGGCTGATCGGGCTGCTCCGGGACAGCGGCGGCGACGCCGAGCCGGCGGCCGTGCCCCGGCTCTCGGGCCTGGAGGCACTGATCGCCCAGGCCCGCACCAACGGGGCGTCGAGCGGCCTGACGTTCGCCCTCGACGACACCCGTGCGGAGACCGCCGAGCAGCTGCCCGCGCCCGTCGAGCTCGCCGCGTACCGGATCGTGCAGGAGTCGCTGACGAACGCCCTCAAGCACGCCCCGGCCGGTGCGGTCACGGTGTCCTTGGCCCGCGACGCACGGGCCCTCACGGTGCGGGTGACGAGCCCCTTCGGGGACCGCCCCGGGCCGCGCGCGCCGGGCTCGGGGGCCGGCCTCGTGGGCATGCGGGAGCGCGTGCAGCTGCTCGGCGGGACGTTCGAGGCGGGGCCGGTCCCGGACGGGGACGACAGGAAGATCTGGCAGGTGCGGGCCGTGCTGCCCGCCGAGGAGAGGACACCGGAGGCATGACGATCCGGATCGTGGTCGCCGAGGACCAGAGCGCGGTACGCGCCGGGCTCGTGCTGATCCTGGGCAGCGCGTCCGACATCGAGGTGGTGGGCGAGGCCGCCGACGGGGAGCGCGCGGTGGAGCTGGCCCGCGAACTGCGCCCGGACCTGGTCCTGATGGACGTGCAGATGCCGAAACTGGACGGGGTGTCGGCGACCCGCCAGGTGGTGGCGGAGGGGCTCGCGGACGTCCTGGTGCTGACCACCTTCGACCTGGACGCGTACGTGTTCGGGGCGCTGCGCGCGGGCGCGGCGGGCTTCCTGCTGAAGAACACGGACGCGAAGGACCTGTTGGAGGCGGTGCGGACGGTGGCCCGCGGCGAGGGGCTGATCGCCCCGGCGGTGACCCGGCGGCTGATCGCCGAGTTCGCCGCGCCGAGCCGGCCGGCCCCGCCCTCGGGGGTGCTCGACGCGCTGACGCCCCGGGAGCGCGAGGTGCTCGCGGCGCTCGGCGCGGGACTCTCCAACGCGGAGATCGCGACCCGTCTGGAGATGGCGGAGGCGACCGTGAAGACCCACGTGTCGAAGGTGCTGGGCAAGCTCGAGCTGCGGTCACGGGTGCAAGCCGCGGTGCTCGCACGGGATTTGGGGGTCTGAGGGGAGAGCGACGACGAAGGTCTGGACCTCTTGACGATTGGTCCAGACCTTCCTACGCTCGCGGGGCGCGCGCACCTTCACGGACCACCCCCACCAGACCGTCCGCAACTTGAGGAGCACCGTTGAGCACTCAAGCACCGACGCGCAGAACAGGGTTGAGACGCCGGGCCGCCGCCGGCCTCACCGCCCTCGCGCTGCCCCTGGCGGCCATGATCGGCCTCGCGGCCCCGGCGGAGGCCGCCACCTCCGCGACCGCCACGTACACCAAGACCCAGGACTGGGGCTCCGGCTTCGAAGGCAAGTGGACGGTGAAGAACACCGGCACCACGACCCTCTCCTCCTGGACCGTCGAATGGGACTTCCCCGCCGGCACCGCGGTCACCTCCGCCTGGGACGCCACCGTCACCGGCTCCGGCACCCACTGGACCGGTAAGAACGTCGGCTGGAACGGCACCCTCGCCCCCGGCGCCACCATCTCCTTCGGCTTCAACGGCACGGGCTCCGGCTCACCCTCCGGCTGCAAGGTGAACGGCGGCTCCTGCGACGGCTCCACCCAGCCGGGCGACAACGCACCGTCCGCTCCGGGCACCCCGGTCGCCTCGAACATCACCGACACCTCGGCGAAGCTGACCTGGACCGCCGCCACCGACGACAAGGGCGTCAAGAACTACGACGTCAAGCGGGACGGCAGCACGGTCGCCACGGTCACCGGACTGACGTACACCGACAACGCCCTGACCGCGGGCACCGACTACACGTACACGGTCGTCGCCCGCGACACCGCCGACCAGACCGGCCCCGCCAGCGGCTCCGTCGGAGTCCGCACCACCGGCGGCGGCGGAGGCAACCCACAGCCCGGCAACACGGTGAAGATGGGCTACTTCACCAACTGGGGCGTCTACGGGCGCAATTACCACGTCAAGAACATCGTGACCTCCGGCTCCGCGGCCAAGATCACCCACATCAACTACGCCTTCGGCAACGTCACCGGCGGCAAGTGCACCATCGGCGACTCCTACGCCGACTACGACAAGGCCTACACCGCCGACCAGTCCGTCGACGGCGTCGCCGACACCTGGGACCAGCCCCTGCGCGGCAACTTCAACCAGCTGCGCAAGCTGAAGAAGGCCTACCCCAACATCAAGGTCATCTGGTCCTTCGGCGGCTGGACCTGGTCCGGGGGCTTCGGCCAGGCGGTCCAGAACCCGACCGCCTTCGCCCAGTCCTGCTACGACCTCGTGGAGGACCCGCGCTGGGCCGACGTCTTCGACGGCATCGACCTCGACTGGGAGTACCCGAACGCGTGCGGCCTGTCCTGTGACACCAGCGGCCCGAACGCCTTCAAGAACATGATGCAGGCCATGCGCGCCAAGTTCGGCGCCAACGGCATCGTCACCGCGGCCGTCACCGCCGACGCCTCGTCCGGCGGCAAGATCGACGCCACCGACTACGCGGGCGCCGCGCAGTACATGAACTGGTTCAACGTGATGACGTACGACTTCTTCGGCGCCTGGGACGCCAAGGGCCCGACGGCCCCGCACTCCCCGCTGACCTCGTACGCCGGCATCCCGCAGCAGGGCTTCAACTCCGCCGAGGCCATCGCCAAGTTCAAGGCCAAGGGCGTCCCCGCCAACAAGCTGCTGCTCGGCATCGGCTTCTACGGCCGCGGCTGGACCGGCGTCACCCAGTCCGCCCCCGGCGGCACCGCCACCGGACCGGCACAGGGCACCTACGAGCAGGGCATCGAGGACTACAAGGTCCTCAGGAACTCCTGCCCGGCCAACGGCACCGTCGCCGGCACCGCCTACGCCCACTGCGGCACCAACTGGTGGAGCTACGACACCCCCGCCACCGTCACCTCGAAGATGGGCTGGGCCAAGAACCAGGGCCTGGGCGGCGCCTTCTTCTGGGAGTTCAGCGGCGACAGCAGCAACGGCGAGCTCGTCGGCGCCATCAACAGCGGGCTGAACTAGCCCGCACACGGAAGCGGGGACGGCGCAGCACGCCGTCCCCGCTTCCCAGGGCCGATCAGGCCACGTTCACTCTCCCCCAGACTTCGTCCGAGGGCACCCCCACCCAGCGAGGGCCGATCAGGCCACGTTCACACGCTGGCCGGGCGGGGCCGCTTCCAGCCAGGCCAGGAAGCCGGTGAGGGCGTCCTCGCTCATCGCCAGCTCCAGCCGGACACCGCGTACCCGGCAGCCCTGGATGACGGAGTCCGACAGCAGCGCCAGCTCCTCCTCGCCCTCCGGCATCCGGCGCTCCAGGACCTCGATGGCCGAGCGCTCCAGGACCCGCTTGGGACGAGGGGCGTACGAGAAGACACGGAACCAGGCGATCTCGTCGCCGCTGTACCGCGCGACCCCGTACACCCAGCCCTTGCCGCTGGTGTCCGGGGTCTCCGGCACGTTCCAGCGCAGGGAACAGTCAAAGGTGCCGCCGGCCCGCTGGATCAGTCTGCGGCGCAATCCGAAGACGAAGAGCCCGATCACCAGCAGTGCGACGACCAGCCCGCACAGCAGCAGCGCGAGGAACATCTTCACCGACCTCCTCGCCGCTTCCCGTAACCGGTGGACCCGGCCAGACCGAATACAACCTGCATATGCATCGCCTCAGCCGCGGCACGGTCTGGAAGATTCCAGCCGTGCCGCGGCTGAGGGCACAACTCTCGGGCGCGGTCCGCTAGCGGACCGCTACCGCGCGCAGCCGGACCTCGGCGCGCCGCTCGGCGGCGGCGTCCTCGTCCGACTTCGCCCGCTCCAGCGCGCGCTCGGCGCGCTGGGCGTCGATCTCGTCCGCCAGCTCGGCGATCTCCGCGAGCAGAGACAGCTTGTCATCGGCGAAGGAGATGAATCCGCCGTGCACGGCGGCCACGACAGTGCCGCCCTCGCTCGTACGGATGGTCACCGGGCCCGACTCCAGCACACCCAGCAGCGGCTGGTGACCGGGCATGACGCCGATGTCGCCGGAGGTGGTACGCGCGATGACCAGGGTGGCCTCGCCGGACCAGACACTCCGGTCCGCAGCGACCAGCTCGACGTGCAGCTCAGCAGCCAAGGTTGGCTCCTCGGGTCACCACCCGGCGGTGCTGCCGGGTGTTGGGATCAATTCTAGTGGGCGTGACGAGGGGGGCGGGACCGATCCCGCCCCCCTCAAGGCGAGCACGGGGCTCAGGAGACGCCGAGCTCCTTGGCGTTCTTCTTGAGGTCCTCGAGACCACCACACATGAAGAAGGCCTGCTCCGGGAAGTGGTCGAACTCACCGTCGCAGATCGCGTTGAACGCGGCGATCGACTCCTCGAGCGGAACGTCCGAACCGTCCACGCCGGTGAACTGCTTCGCCGCGTGGGTGTTCTGGGACAGGAAGCGCTCGACGCGGCGGGCGCGGTGGACAACGAGCTTGTCCTCCTCGCTCAGCTCGTCGATACCGAGGATCGCGATGATGTCCTGGAGGTCCTTGTACTTCTGCAGGATGCCCTTGACGCGCATGGCGGCGTCGTAGTGGTCCTGCGCGATGTAGCGCGGGTCCAGGATCCGGGACGTGGAGTCCAGCGGGTCCACGGCCGGGTAGATGCCCTTCTCGGAGATCGGACGGGAGAGAACCGTCGTCGCGTCGAGGTGGGCGAAGGTGGTCGCCGGCGCCGGGTCGGTGAGGTCGTCGGCGGGGACGTAGATCGCCTGCATCGAGGTGATCGAGTGACCACGGGTCGAGGTGATGCGCTCCTGGAGGAGACCCATCTCGTCGGCCAGGTTCGGCTGGTAGCCCACCGCGGAGGGCATACGGCCGAGCAGGGTCGACACCTCGGAACCGGCCTGGGTGAAGCGGAAGATGTTGTCGATGAAGAACAGCACGTCCTGCTTCTGCACATCGCGGAAGTACTCCGCCATGGTCAGACCGGCGAGGGCCACGCGCAGACGGGTGCCCGGGGGCTCGTCCATCTGGCCGAAGACCAGCGCTGTCTTGTCGAGAACGCCGGCCTCCTCCATCTCGACCATGAGGTCGTTGCCCTCACGGGTGCGCTCGCCGACGCCCGCGAAGACCGACACACCCTCGTGCAGCTTCGCCACACGCATGATCATTTCCTGGATCAGAACGGTCTTGCCGACACCGGCACCACCGAACAGACCGATCTTTCCACCCTTGACGTACGGGGTGAGAAGGTCGACGACCTTCAGGCCGGTCTCGAACATCTCGGTCTTGGACTCGAGCTGGTCGAAGGCCGGGGCCTTGCGGTGGATCGCCCAGCGGTCGGCGGACGCGACCGTGGAGGGGTCCTCGTTGAGGACCTCGCCCAGGGTGTTGAACACCTTGCCCTTGGTGACGTCACCGACGGGGACCGTGATGGCCGAGCCCGTGTCGGTCACCGGGGCCTGGCGGACCAGACCGTCGGTGGGCTGCATCGAGATGGTGCGGACCATGCCGTCACCGAGGTGCTGCGCGACCTCGAGGGTCAGCGTCTTGGTGCCCTCACCGGACGGGTCCGGCACCTCGACGTTCAGCGCGTTGTAGATCTCCGGCATCGCGTCGACGGAGAACTCCACGTCGACGACCGGGCCGATGACCCGGGCGACGCGGCCCGTGGCGGCGGCCGTCTCAACAGTGGTCGTCATTACTTGTCACTCCCCGCGGTCGCGTCGGCCAGGGCAGCAGTGCCACCGACGATCTCGCTGATTTCCTGGGTGATGTCGGCCTGGCGGGCCGCGTTGGCAAGTCGGGTGAGGTTGGTGATCAGCTCACCCGCGTTGTCGGTCGCCGACTTCATCGCGCGCCGCGTGGCGGCGTGCTTCGAGGCCGAGGACTGAAGCAGCGCGTTGTAGATCCGGCTCTCGACGTAGCGCGGCAGGAGGGCGTCGAGGACGTCCTCCGCCGACGGCTCGAAGTCGTACAGCGGACGGAGCGTGTCCGACTCGCCGGCCTCCTTCGCGACCTCGTCGAGGCTGAGGGGCAGCAGCCGGGCCTCTACAGCCGTCTGCGTCATCATCGAGATGAACTCGGTGTAGACGATGTGGAGCTCGTCCACACCACCCTCGGCCGTGTCCTTCTCGATCGCCTCGATCAGCGGCTTGCCGATCTTCTTGGCGTCCGCGTACGTCGGCTCGTCCGTGAAGCCGGTCCACGTGTCGGCCAGCTTGCGCTCACGGAAGTTGAAGTGCGCGACGCCACGGCGACCGACGACGTAGATGTCGACCGCCTTGCCCTCGCCCTCGAGCTTCCTGATGAGCTGCTCCGCCGCCTTGATGGCGTTGGAGTTGAAGGCGCCGGCCAGGCCGCGGTCGCTCGTGAGGAGCAGGACCGCGGCGCGGGTCGGGTTCTCCGCCTCGGTGGTCAGCGCGTGCTTGTCGCTCGCCCCCGTGGCCACCGCGGTCACCGCGCGGGTGAGCTCGGTCGCGTACGGAGTCGACGCCTGCACCTTGCGCTGCGCCTTGACGACGCGCGAGGCGGCGATCATCTCCATCGCCTTGGTGATCTTCTTCGTCGCGGTGACGGATTTGATGCGACGCTTGTAGACCCGGAGCTGCGCTCCCATGAGTCAGGTCCCTTCCGTCGTCACTTCGAGACGTTGACGGCGGCGGGAGCGTCCTCGCCGAGCAGCTTGCCGTCAGAGGTCTCGAACTGCTTCTTGAACTCCGCGATCGCGTCGGCGACGGACTGCAGCGTGTCGTCCGACATCTTGCCGCCCTCACGGATGGAGGTCATGAGGCCCGAGTGGTTCTGGCGCAGGTACGCCAGCAGCTCGGCCTCGAAACGGCGGATGTCGGCCACCGGGACGTCGTCCATCTTGCCGGTGGTACCGGCCCAGATCGAGACGACCTGGTTCTCCGTGGGCATCGGCTGGTACTGAGCCTGCTTGAGCAGCTCGACCATGCGCTGACCACGCTCCAGCTGCGACTTCGACGCGGCGTCCAGGTCGGAACCGAAGGCGGCGAACGCCTCGAGCTCACGGAACTGGGCGAGGTCCACGCGGAGGCGGCCGGAGATCTGCTTCATCGCCTTGTGCTGGGCGGAGCCACCGACACGCGAGACCGAGATACCGACGTTCAGGGCCGGACGCTGGCCGGCGTTGAACAGGTCGGACTCCAGGAAGCACTGGCCGTCGGTGATGGAGATGACGTTGGTCGGGATGAACGCCGAGACGTCGTTGGCCTTCGTCTCGACGATCGGCAGACCGGTCATCGAACCGGCACCCAGCTCGTCCGAGAGCTTGGCGCAGCGCTCGAGCAGACGGGAGTGCAGGTAGAAGACGTCACCCGGGTAGGCCTCACGGCCCGGCGGGCGGCGCAGCAGCAGCGACACGGCGCGGTAGGCGTCGGCCTGCTTCGACAGGTCGTCGAAGACGATCAGGACGTGCTTGCCCTGGTACATCCAGTGCTGACCGATGGCCGAACCGGTGTACGGCGCCAGGTACTTGAAGCCGGCCGGGTCGGACGCCGGAGCGGCGACGATGGTCGTGTACTCGAGGGCGCCGGCCTCCTCCAGGGCACCGCGGACCGCGGCGATGGTGGAGCCCTTCTGGCCGACGGCGACGTAGATGCAGCGGACCTGCTTGTTCACGTCGCCCGAGCGCCAGTTGTCACGCTGGTTGATGATCGTGTCGATGCACAGCGCGGTCTTGCCGGTCTGACGGTCACCGATGATCAGCTGACGCTGGCCACGGCCGACCGGGGTCATGGCGTCGACGGCCTTGTAGCCGGTCTCCATCGGCTCGTGGACCGACTTGCGCTGCATGACGCCGGGGGCCTGCAGCTCGAGGGCGCGGCGGCCCTCGGTCGCGATCTCGCCGAGACCGTCGATCGGGTTACCGAGCGGGTCGACGACGCGACCCAGGTAGCCCTCACCGACACCTACGGAGAGGACCTCGCCGGTGCGCTGCACCGACTGACCCTCCTCGATGCCGCTGAACTCGCCGAGGACGATGGCACCGATCTCGCGCTCCTCGAGGTTGAGGGCGAGACCGAGGGTGCCGTCCTCGAACTTCAGCAGCTCGTTCGCCATGGCCGAGGGAAGACCCTCGACCTTCGCGATACCGTCGCCGGCCAGGCTGACCGTGCCGACCTCCTCGCGCGAGGCCGCGTCCGGCTGGTACGACTGGACGAAGTTCTCCAGCGCGTCCCGGATCTCCTCCGGCCGGATCGTGAGCTCCGCCATCTGGGTTCCCTGCTCTCCTTGTTGGGCCCGAAGTTTCTTAAGGGGTCTGGGGGCCGACCCCCAGGAATCTTCTGCAATCTCTGCACGGCCCAACCGGGCCGCTGGTGATGCTTTTTGACTTGTGGCCGAGGTCAGCCGGCCAGTCGCCGGGTCGCCTCGTCGAGGCGCTCGGCGATGGTGCCGTCGATGACCTCGTCGCCCACCCGCACCGTGATCCCGCCGAGGACCGTGGGGTCCACGTCCAGGTTCAGGTGCATCTGGCGGCCGTACAGCTTGGCCAGCACGGCGCCGAGGCGCTGCTTCTGTGCGTCGCTCAGCGGCACCGCCGAGGTGACGACGGCGACCATGCGGTCCCGACGCGCCGCGGCGAGCTTGGACAGGGACTCGAGTCCCGCTTCCAGGCTACGTCCCCGCGGCTGGGTCACCAGACGGACGACCAGGCGCTCGGTGACGGCGTTCGCCTTGCCACCCAGCAGGCTGCTCAGCAGCCCGCCCTTGGCGGAGGCCGTGGCGGTCTTGTCCGTCAGCGCCGAGCGGAGCCCGGGGCTGGAGGAGACGATCCGGCCGAAGCGGAACAGCTCGTCCTCGACGTCGTCGAGGACGCCCGCCTTCTGGGCGGCGGTGAGGTCGGCGATGTTCGCCAGCTCCTCGACACCGTCCACCAGATCACGCGACTGCGACCAGCGCGAGCGGACCATCCCGGAGACCACGTCGACGGCCTCGCCGCCCACCTGACCCGAGAGGAGTCGCTGCGCGAGCGCGGCCTTGGCCTCGCCCGACTGCGCGGGGTCGGTCAGGACCCGGCGCAGCGACACCTCGCGGTGGAGCAGCGCGGTGACCGCGGCCAGCTCGCCGGCGAGCTTCGCCGCGTCGACCGACGTGTTGTCGGTCAGCGCGTCGAGGGCTTCGCGTGCGGCACCCAGTGCCTCGCGGCTCGCTCCGTTCATCGGACGGCCTCGGCCTTCTCCTCGAGCTCGTCGAGGAAACGGTCGATGGTGCGGCTCTGGCGGGCGTGGTCCTCGAGGGACTCACCGACCAGCTTCGCGGCCAGGTCCGTGGCGAGCTTGCCGACGTCCTGACGCAGCGCGGCGGACGCGGCCTTCCGGTCGGCCTCGATCTGGGCGTGGCCGGCGGCGACGATCTCCTCGCGCTGGCGCTGGCCTTCCGCCTTCATCTCCTGGATGATCGCGGTGCCCTGCTCCGTCGCCTCCTGGCGGAGACGCGCGGCTTCGTGGCGGGCCTCGGCGAGCTGAGCCTTGTACTGCTCCAGCACACTCTGAGCCTCGATCTGGGCCGACTCGGCCTTCTCGATGCCACCCTCGATGGCCTCACGACGCTCGTCCAGAACCTTGTTGATGTTCGGGAGGAGCTTCTTGGCGAGGAAGCCGAAGACGATGACGAAGGCGATCAGGCCGATGACGAGCTCGTCGAGATGCGGGATGAGCGGAGGCTGCTCCTCCGCCGCTTCCGCAAGAAGCAGAGCGTTCACATCAGTGCCTTCCGTAAAAAGGGTCGGGCTGTCGGTCCGGCTTACTTGTAGACGAAGCCCATGACGATGCCGATGAGGGCGAGCGCCTCACAGAAGGCGAAACCCATGATCTGGTTGGTACGGATCAGGCCGGCCGCCTCGGGCTGACGGGCGAGGGCCTGGGTGCCGTTACCGAAGATGATGCCGACGCCGACGCCGGGGCCGATGGCCGCGAGGCCGTAGCCGATGGAGGCGACGTTTCCGTTGACAGCGGCGAGAGTCTCGAGAGCGGACATGCCGGTTCTTCCTTCTCTTTCAAGGACCCGGTGGGGGTTGGCCACCGGACGACTGTGGTTAGGGGTGGGTGGTGCTGTCGCCGGGCCGGCTCAGTGGTGCTCGGAGAGCGCGCCCTGGACGTAGCTGCAGGCCAGGAGGACGAAGACGTACGCCTGGACAGCCTGGATGAAGAGCTCGAAGGCGGTCATCACGATGACCATCACGAACGAGGCGCCCGCGTAGACGAAGCCGATGCCGTTCATGAGGTACCAGGTGGCCAGCGAGAACATCACGATCAGCAGGTGACCGGCGAACATGTTCGCGAACAGTCGGACCGCGTGCGTGAAGGGCCGGATGATCAGGTTCGAGAAGAACTCGAGCAGCATGATCAGGGGGAGAATCGCGCCCAGGGACTTGTCGTACCCCAGGATGTTCTTCCAGCCGCCGGCGAAGCCGTGCTTCTTGAACGTCAGCGACACCCAGGTCACGTACACGATCAGCGCGAGGGCCGCCGGGAAGGCGATCAGCGAGGTGACCGGGAACTGGGCGACCGGCACGATCGACCAGAGGTTCATGATCCAGACGAAGAAGAACAGCGACACCATGAAGGGGACGTACTTCTCGCCGTCCTTCTTGCCGATGATCTCGTAGACGATCCCGCGGCGGACGAAGTCGTAGCCGGCCTCGCCGACCATCTGCATCTTGCCCGGGATGAGCTTCGGCTTGTTGAACGCGGCCCAGAAGAAGCCGACGACCACGATCGAGCCCAGGATGGCGAGCAGCATCGGCTTGGTGAACTCGAAGCCGCCCACGGAGAAGATGGGCTCGTACATGAACGTGTGCAGCCCCGGCGCCGGGAAGCCACATCCGGTGAAGATGTGGCAATCCGGGTCGAAGGCAAGCGTCTGGTCAGCACTCACCGCGGGCTCCTTCAGCGTGGCGCATAGGTACGGCAACCTCGTTGTGTCGGCGCGGCACGCAGCCGCGGGTCGGCACTGGACTGGTCTTACGGATAAGGGGGCGGCGGTTCGGCATCGAGCCTCGCGCTGGGACAGGCGCCGCTTCGGATGCCCGCGCCCGCAGTGCCGCAGTTGGCACCGGACGATAGCAGGAAGCCGAACGCGCCTTTATCCCGGCCCTACCCTTCACGACTTCGACCCCGTGTTCTCGGGGTCGACATACATGATCTTGGCCTTCATGTAGGCCCGGGCCTGGGCGGCGACCCACACGATGGTCGTAGCGAGCAGCGTGAAGGCGAAGGCCTTGAAGTCGAACGCCGAGGTGTCCTTCAGCAAGGCCAGGAAGATGAAGAGCACCAGCAGCTGGACCGTGTAGAGCATCAGCCCCATGGCCTGGAACAGCTGCGGGAGCTTCTTCGCCGTCCGCTGCAGAACCACCAGCCCGATACCCATGAAGAGGAGGACCACCGCGGTGCCGACGACGGCGCCGAGCGCGCCCTTGCCACCGGCGACCACACCGCTGACGACCGTGGCGAGAGCGCCTACGGCGGCGGTGGGGACTGCGGTGAGCAGCAGGGTGCGGGCGTCGTTGGACGGCATGGCGGTGTCTCCGCTTGCTGGAGGGGCGATGGTGTCGTCATGGACGAGCGTAAGCCCGGTCCGAGGTGGGTCTCGGGGCCAACGGACCGTCGCACTACGGTCCTTCGGCACTGGCGCCGGGTCTCGTGAACCGTATCACAAACTATTTGAATAGGTCTTTACTCAGAGGGTGTGCCAACTGTCACACGTGAGAGTTACTCCGCGCGTGTGTGCACGCCGGCGAGGCGGGTTGTCGGGTATTGGCCCCGGATGGGGCTTTCGTCAACCGCGCGCCCCGGCCTTACTCCGGTCGGAGAACCGCGAACGGTGACCGATGGCGGTCGCCCCGTTGACCCCGGCCGGGACGGGCACCTTCTCCTCCTCGACGGCCGGCTCCGGTTCGGGAGCCGGCCTGCGGCGCCGGTAGCGCGGCGGGACGACCGCCTCCGCCCAGCGCGGGGCTCGCGGGGTGAACCGCGGCAGCAGGAGCAGCACCAGACCGACCGCGCTCAGGAAGACCACGGCGAGGACGATCCACATCGACGTCGAGTGCACCGAGTAGGCCAGCGTGCCGAAGGCGATGAGCGCCGACCAGAAGTACATGATCAGCACGGCACGGCTGTGCGAGTGCCCGATCTCCAGGAGCCGGTGGTGCAGGTGGCCGCGGTCCGCAGCGAACGGCGACTGGCCCTTCCACGTACGGCGCACGATCGCCAGCACCAGGTCCGCCATGGGGATCGCGATGATGGTCAGCGGCAGCAGCAGCGGGATGAAGACCGGCAGGGCCGCGTGCGTGGCCGCCTTCGTCGAACCCTCGAAGATCTTCAGCGCGTCCGGGTCGACCTGTCCCGTGATGGAGATGGCCGAGGCCGCCAGGATCAGACCGATCAGCATCGAGCCGGAGTCGCCCATGAAGATCCGCGCCGGGTGCATGTTGTGCGGCAGGAAGCCCAGGCACATGCCCATGAGGATCGCGGCGAACAGGGTCGCGGGGGCGGCCGCCTCGATCGTGTAGCCGAACCAGATCCGGTACGCGTAGAGGAAGAAGGCCGCGGCGGCGATGCACACCATGCCGGCGGCGAGGCCGTCGAGGCCGTCGACGAAGTTCACGGCGTTGATGGTGAGCACGACCAGCGCGACGGTGAGCAGGGTGCCCTGCCACTGCGTGAGCGCGACCGTGCCG
The DNA here is from genome assembly GCF_043202995.1 of Streptomyces sp. NPDC048018. Taxonomy (NCBI): domain Bacteria; kingdom Bacillati; phylum Actinomycetota; class Actinomycetes; order Kitasatosporales; family Streptomycetaceae; genus Streptomyces; species Streptomyces sp. NPDC048018. Next base: position 199,148 of record NZ_JBIDBK010000006.1, on the reverse strand, counting down.
ACGCCCGGGATCGGCAGCCACAGGATCGTCAGACCCTGCATCACCATCACGCCGGCGGAGATCATCTGCGCGCCGAGCTTGATCAGCGCGTCCAGTTCGAACTTGTCATCGAGGACGCCGATCAGCCAGATCAGGGCCGCACCGGAGAGCAGCGCCCGTGGCTCGTTGGACAGCTCGAAGACGCTGCTGAGGTTCTGCAGGTGGTCGGCGACGAGCAGTCCCGCGCACAGGCCGAAGAACATGGCGATGCCACCGAGCCGCGGAGTCGGTTCTCGGTGTACGTCGCGGGCACGGATCTCCGGCATCGCCCCGGTCGCGATGGCGAACTTCCGCACCGGACCGGTGAGCAGATAGGTCACCGCGGCCGTGACACAGAGCGTCAGCAGGTAATCACGCACGGGCTGCCCCACAGGAATCGCTGGCCATCTCAGCCCCACACCCTAGCCGGGCCGTCCCCCTGGTTGAGGACACCCGGGTGACCCGAACGGTTGCGGAGGGGTCCTCATCAGCTGCCATACGGGGGAAATCGCCCGGCGAGTTCGCGTACTTCCGCGCGTACCCGGGCCGTCTCCTCCGCGTCGTCCCGCAGCGCGGAGGTGAACAGCGCGGCGATCCGCGCGAGCTCCGGCGCCCCCATGCCCTGGGTCGTGACGGCCGCCGTGCCGAGCCGGAGGCCCCGCCCGTCCCCGTACGGCAGCGCGCAGGTGTCGAGCACCATGCCGGCGGCGGCGAGCCGGGAGCGGGCGGACCGTCCGTCGACACCGAGCGGAGCCGGATCGGCGGTGATGAGATGCGTGTCCGTCCCGCCGGTGGTCAGCGCGAAACCCTCGGCGGCGAGTGCGGCGGCGAGGACGCGGGCGTTCTCGACCACCTGATGGGCGTACGCGGTGAAGGCCGGGGTGGACGCCTCCCCGAAGGCGACGGCCTTGGCGGCGATGGTGTGCATCTGCGCACCGCCCTGGGTGAAGGGGAACACGGCCCGGTCCACCCGCTCGGCGAACTCCGCCCCGCACAGGATCAGCCCGCCGCGGGGACCGCGCAGCACCTTGTGGGTGGTGCCGCAGACCACGTCCGCGTACGGGACGGGGTTGGGAGCGGCCCCTCCGGCGACGAGTCCGAGGGGGTGGGCGGCGTCGGCGATGAGATAGGCGCCGACCTCGTCGGCGATGTCGCGGAAGATCCCGTAGTCCAGGTGCCGCGGATACGAGATGGACCCGCAGACGATCGCCTTCGGCCGGTGGTGCCGGGCCAGCGCGGCGACCTGCTCGTAGTCGACGAGCCCCGTCTCGGCGTCCACGCCGTACGGGACGAAGTCGAACCAGCGCCCGGAGAAGTTCGCCGGCGAGCCGTGCGTGAGGTGCCCGCCGTACGCGAGCCCCATGGCCAGCACGGTGTCCCCGGGCCGCAGCAGCGCGGCGTAGGCGGCCAGCACGGCCGAGGAGCCGGAATGCGGCTGCACGTTCGCGTGCTCGGCCCCGAACAGCGAGGTCGCCCGCTCGACGGCGATCCGCTCCACGGCGTCGGCGTACTCGCAGCCACCGTGGTAGCGCGATCCCGGATACCCCTCGGCGTACTTGTTGGCGAGCTGCGACCCGAGCACGGCGAGCACGGCCGGCGAGGTGAAGTTCTCGGCGGCGATCAGCTGCAGGCTGTCCCCCTGCCGCCGCGCCTCACCGAGCAGCACGTCGGCGACCTGGGGATCCTGCCGGCGCAGGACGTCGAGCTCGTCTTGGGGAGGCGCGGTCACGGGCATGGGGGCACTCCGAGCGGTGAGTATGACCAGAAACCCACTGTAGGCACGCAGAACCGCCCCCGCTCCCCCAGTGACCCACCCGGACCACCCGGGGCGGGAAACCCCGCCGAGACGCCCAGGGAACACCCTGAGGAGGCTGCTCCGCCGCGCGGCGGAGCGGCCCGCTCAACGCCGCGCCGGCACCCCCGTCAGGGCCGTCACCACCGGGTCCAGCGCCTGCTGGAACCCCACTCCCGACGCACCCCTCGCACGCCTCGGCCCCGGGGGGCCTCACCGGCATCGGCCCGCTGCGCCGGACTCCGTCCGCCGAACACGGACGGAACCCTCACCGCCGCGCCGGCACCCCCGTCAGGGCCGTCACCACGGGGTCCAGCGCCTGCTGGATCTCCTCGCCGATCGAGCGGAAGAACGTGATCGGGGCCCCGTACGGATCGTTCACCTCGTCCGCCTCCGCCGACGGGGCCAGGAGCCACCCGCGTAGAGCGGCGGCGGCGCGCACCAGGGCGCGGGCGCGGTCGACCGTGCCGTGGGCGCCCTTCGGGTCGGGAAGCGTGGCCGGATCTATGGCGCGGACGAGCCGGGTGAACTCCTTCAGGGTGAAGGTGCGCAGGCCCGCCGAGTGGCCCATCGAGATGACCTGCGCGCGGTGGTCGCGGGTCGCGGTGAGCACCAGGTCGGCACGGATGACGTGCTCGTCGAGGAGCTCGCGGCCCATGAAGCCGCTGAAGTCCGCGCCGAAGTCCGCGAGCACCAGTTCCGCGTTGGTCTCCATCGGGGCACCCTCGTGGCCCCAGGTGCCCGCGCTCTCCACGATCAGGCCGCCGCCCAGGGGGTCCCCCAGGCGGTCGATCAGGGCATGGCGGGTCAGCCGCTCGGTGATCGGCGAGCGGCAGACGTTGCCGGTGCTGACGTGGAGGATGCGGAAGGTACTGCCGTCGTGCTCGTGCCCCGCTATGCCACGCCCCTCAGGGGCGGTCAATTCGCCACCTCGAGGTCGGGTACCACCTTCCGGAGCTCCTCCGCGGAAAGCGCGCCTTCACGCAGCAGCACGGGGACCTTGCCCGTCACGTCGACGATGGACGACGGGACGATGCCCGGCGTGGGCCCGCCGTCGAGGTAGACGGAGACGGAGTCGCCGAGCATGCCCTGCGCCGCGTCGCAGTCCTCCGGGGACGGGTGCCCGGTCAGGTTCGCCGAGGACACGGCCATCGGGCCGACCTCGGTGAGCAGCTCGATGGCGACCGGGTGCAGCGGCATCCGGATCGCGACGGTGCCGCGGGTGTCGCCCAGGTCCCACTGCAGGGACGGCTGGTGCTTGGTCACCAGCGTCAGCGCACCCGGCCAGAACGCGTCGACGAGCTCCCACGCCATCTCGGAGAAGTCCGTGACCAGGCCGTGGAGGGTGTTCGGGGAGCCGATGAGGACGGGCGTGGGCATGTTGCGGCCCCGCCCCTTGGCGGCGAGGAGGTCCGCGACGGCCTCCGAGCCGAAGGCGTCCGCCCCGATCCCGTACACCGTGTCGGTGGGAAGCACGACCAGCTCGCCGCGGCGTACGGCGGACGCGGCCTCACGCAGACCCGTCGCCCGGTCCGTCGCCTCGTTGCAGTCGTATCGCCGAGCCATCAGTCCCGGTCCTCCTCGTACACGTCGTGCCTGGTCATGGTGTGGCCTTGCGGGCGGTCGCGAAGCGCGGCCGGTTGTTCAGGTCGGGGTGGTCGGCGGCGTCGGTCCAGCCGGCCTCCTCGTTGAAGATCCACGGCACCTGGCCGCCCTGGGTGTCCGCGTGCTCGATGACGACGAGCCCGCCCGGCCGCAGCAGCCGGTGAGCGGTGCGTTCGATGCCCCGGATCGTGTCGAGGCCGTCCTCGCCGGAGAAGAGGGCCATCTCCGGGTCGTGGTCGCGGGCCTCGGGAGCCACGTACTCCCACTCGGTGAGCGGGATGTACGGCGGGTTGGAGATGACCAGGTCGACCTGTCCGTCGAGTTCCGGCAGCGCGCTCAGCGCGTCGCCCTGGTGGACGGTGACGCGCGAGCCCTCGGCGTTCTTCCGGGTCCACACCAGCGCGTCGTCGGAGAGCTCCACCGCGTGCACGCGCGAGCGCGGCACCTCCTGGGCCATGGCGAGCGCGATGGCGCCGGAGCCGGTGCACAGGTCGACGATGAGGGGCTCGACGACGTCCATGGCCCGTACGGCGTCTATGGCCCAGCCGACGACCGACTCGGTCTCGGGGCGGGGCACGAAGACGCCGGGGCCGACCTGCAGCTCCAGGTAGCGGAAGAAGGCCCGGCCGGTGATGTGCTGGAGCGGCTCGCGCGCCTCGCGGCGCGCGATGGCCTCCCAGTAGCGGGCGTCGAAGTCCACGTCCTTGACGTTGTGCAGCTCCCCCCGCTTGACGCCGTGCACGAACGCGGCGAGCTCCTCGGCGTCGAAACGCGGTGAGGGAACGCCGGCGTCGGCCAGCCGCTGGGTGGCCTGGGCCACCTCGGCAAGCAGCAGGTTCACGCTGGTCCTCCGTGGTGCGGGTGGGGGCTGTACGGGGTGTTACGCCGCGGCGAGCTTGGCCGCGGAGTCGGCGTCCACGCAGGCCTGGATGACGGCGTCGAGCTCACCGTCGAGCACCTGGTCCAGGTTGTACGCCTTGAAGCCGACGCGGTGGTCCGAGATGCGGTTCTCCGGGAAGTTGTACGTACGGATCTTCTCGGAGCGGTCGACGGTGCGGACCTGGCTGCGGCGGGCGTCGGCGGCCTCGGCCTCGGCCTTCTCCTGCGCGGCGGCGAGCAGCCGGGAGCGGAGGATGCGCATGGCCTGCTCCTTGTTCTGGAGCTGGCTCTTCTCGTTCTGGCAGGAGGCGACGATGCCGGTCGGCAGGTGCGTGATGCGGACGGCGGAGTCGGTCGTGTTGACGGACTGGCCACCGGGGCCGGACGAGCGGTAGACGTCGATGCGCAGGTCGTTGGCGTGGATCTCGACCTCGACCTCCTCGGCCTCCGGCGTGACGAGCACGCCGGCCGCGGAGGTGTGGATGCGGCCCTGCGACTCGGTGGCGGGCACGCGCTGCACGCGGTGCACCCCGCCCTCGTACTTCAGCCGCGCCCAGACACCCTGGCCGGGCTCGGTGGCCCCGTTGCCGCCCTTGGTCTTCACGGCGACCTGGACGTCCTTGTAGCCGCCGAGCTCGGACTCGGTGGAGTCGATGATCTCGGTCTTCCAGCCGACGCGCTCGGCGTAGCGGAGGTACATGCGGAGCAGGTCACCGGCGAACAGGGCGGACTCGTCGCCGCCGGCACCGGCCTTGATCTCCAGGATGACGTCCTTGTCGTCGCTGGGGTCGCGGGGGACGAGCAGCAGCCGCAGCTTCTCGGTCTGCTCCTCGCGCTGCTTCTCCAGCTCCTTGACCTCGGCGGCGAAGTCCGGGTCCTCGTGCATCAGCTCGCGGGCCGTCTCGATGTCGTCACCGGTCTGCTTCCAGGAGCGGTAGGTGGCGACGATCGGGGTCAGCTCCGCGTACCGCTTGTTCAGCTTGCGCGCGTTGGCCTGGTCGGCGTGAACCGAAGGGTCGGCGAGCTTCTTCTCGAGGTCGGCGTGTTCGCCGACCAGTTCCTCGACCGCCTCGAACATCGGGGGCTCCTGGGTTTTCGTCAGTTGCTACGGGACGGCAAAGCGCCGGTCCCGGCCACCCCGCGCAGGGGCAGCCGACGACCGGCGCAGTGGCTCGCTACTTCTTGGCGGAGCCGGCAGCCTTGCCGAAGCGGGCCTCGAAGCGGGCAACGCGGCCGCCGGTGTCGAGGATCTTCTGCTTGCCCGTGTAGAACGGGTGGCACTCGGAGCAGACCTCGGCACGGATGGTGCCGTCGGTCAGGGTGCTACGGGTGGTGAACGACGCGCCACAGGTGCAGCTGACCTGGGTCTCGACGTACTCGGGGTGGATCTCGCGCTTCAAGGTGTCTCCTAGTTTCGGGAGGGCTCCGGGTCGCCCGTGCGGGATGCACATGCGTGAACCGGGGCCGACGTACCAGTCTGCCAGGACCGGCCGCATCTCCCAAAACCGGGGTCGGGCCGGAACTATTCCTGACCGATTCCGGGCAGCGTCAGGACCGCTCCGGGATCGCTTCGGGACCGCCTGCGGATCGCTTCCGGATCGGCCGGGGCTATCTCACGAGGCCCTGGGCCTGGCCGGTGGCCGCGTTCCTCGTCGCCGAGGCGGGGATCTCCCGGTCCGCCTTCAGGGCCGCCCAGACCTGCCTGCCCTGGGCCTCCAGGGGCACGACGCGGTTCGGGTCCCGCGGGTCGTACTCGACGGGCAGGGTGACCATGTGGACGTCCTTGGCTCCGATGCCGGAGAGCCCCTTGGCGAAGCCCATGAGCTCGTTGACGGAGTCGAGCTCGGAGTCCGGGGTGATGGCCTTGGTGGCGGTGTCCGCGAGGTCCAGCAGCTTCTTGGGGCTGGTGAGGACGCCGACGCTCTTCACCTGCTCGATGAAGGCCTTCATGAAGGCCTGCTGGAGCTGGATGCGCCCGAGGTCGCTGCCGTCGCCGACGCTCTTGCGGGTGCGGACCAGGCCGAGGGACTGCTCGCCGTCGAGGGTGTGCGTGCCCGGTTCGAGGTCGAGGTGGCTCTTGGAGTCCTTGATGGCCTTGGTCGTGGTGATCTCGACGCCGCCGAGGCGGTCGATGAGCTTCGTGAAGCCGGTGAAGTCGACCTCGATGTAGTGGTCCATGCGGATGCCGGACATGGCCTCGACCGTCTTGACCGCGCACGCCGGCCCGCCGACCTCGTACGCCGTGTTGAACATGGCGCGGTGCTCGGCGGCGACGGTGCCGCCCTTGCCGTCGGTGCAGGCGGGGCGGTCGATCAGGGTGTCGCGCGGGACGGAGACCACCGAGGCCTTCTCGTGGCCCTCGTAGACGTGGACGACCATCGCGGTGTCGGAGCGGGCGGCGCCCTCGTCCCTGCCGTACGCGCCGTTGGCGCCGGAGCGGGAGTCGGAGCCGAGGACGAGGATGTCCATCGAGCCGTTGTCGACGTTCTCCGGGCGGTCCTTGCCGAGCTGCCCGTTGATGTCGACGCCCTCGAGGTTGCCGTTGAGCTTGAAGTAGACGTACCCGAGCCCGGAACCGCCGACGAGGACGACCGCCGCGGCCCCCCACGCGGCGGCGGTCGCTGCGCGGCGGCCCTTGGCGACCGGCTTGCGGCGGCGGCCGGTGGCCCGTATTCGGCCGCTCTTGTTCTGCTCGCTCATCGTCTTCCCTCAGCCCTATGGTTCACCTTGTGTGACGGCAAAGCACCCGAAAGGGTTGCACGGGAGCCTGGGGGGTTTCGACGAGCGACGGCCCGGAACACGACTGCGCCCCCCGTGCCGGGCACGGGGGGCGCAGTCGTTTGCGCAGGTCACGGCGAGGTCACAAGGTCAGCATCCGTGTCTCGCGCTGTGACGGACGTCTCGGCGTCAGTCGTTGCTGCCGCCGGGCGTCGTCTTCTGGATCTGCAGCAGGAACTCGGCGTTCGACTTCGTCTGCTTGAGCTTGTCGAGCAGCAGCTCGATCGCCTGCTGCTGGTCGAGCGCGTGCAGCACCCGACGCAGCTTCCAGGTGATGGAGAGCTCGTCGCTGCCGAGCAGGATCTCCTCCTTGCGCGTGCCCGAGGCGTCGACGTCGACGGCCGGGAAGATGCGCTTGTCGGCGAGCTTCCGGTCGAGCTTGAGCTCCATGTTGCCGGTGCCCTTGAACTCCTCGAAGATCACCTCGTCCATGCGCGAGCCGGTGTCGACCAGCGCGGTGGCCAGGATGGTCAGCGAGCCGCCGTCCTCGATGTTGCGCGCGGCACCGAAGAAGCGCTTCGGCGGGTACAGCGCGGTCGAGTCGACACCACCGGACAGGATGCGGCCGGAGGCGGGCGCCGCGAGGTTGTACGCGCGGCCCAGGCGGGTGATGGAGTCGAGCAGGACGACCACGTCGTGACCCAGCTCCACGAGACGCTTGGCGCGCTCGATGGCCAGCTCGGCGACCGTGGTGTGGTCCTCGGCCGGGCGGTCGAAGGTCGAGGAGATGACCTCGCCCTTGACCGACCGCTGCATGTCGGTGACCTCTTCCGGCCGCTCGTCGACCAGGACGACCATCAGGTGGCACTCGGGGTTGTTGTGGGTGATCGCGTTGGCGATCGCCTGCATGATCATGGTCTTGCCGGTCTTCGGCGGGGCCACGATCAGACCGCGCTGGCCCTTGCCGATCGGCGACACGAGGTCGATGATCCGCGTGGTCAGCACGCCCGGGTCGGTCTCCAGACGGAGGCGGTCCTGCGGGTACAGCGGGGTGAGCTTGTTGAACTCGGGGCGGCCGCGGCCGGACTCCGGCGCCATGCCGTTGACCGAGTCGAGGCGCACCAGCGCGTTGAACTTCTCGCGGCGCTCGCCCTCCTTCGGCTGGCGCACGGCACCGGTGACGTGGTCACCCTTGCGCAGACCGCTCTTGCGGACCTGGGCGAGCGAGACGTAGACGTCGTTCGGGCCGGGCAGGTAGCCGGAGGTCCGGATGAACGCGTAGTTGTCCAGGATGTCGAGGATGCCCGCGACGGGGATCAGCACGTCGTCGTCGGAGACCTGCGGCTCGCCGGCCGCGAAGTCGTCACGCCCACGACGCCCACGCCGGTCGCGGTAGCGCCCGCGACGTCCGCGGCGCCCGCCCTCGAAGTCGTCGTCGTCCTGCGGGCCGGCCTGCGGGCCGCCCTGCTGGCCCTGGGCGCCCTGGCCCTGACCCTGACCCTGGCGCTCCTTGCGCTGGCCGCCCTGGCCGCCGCCCTGCTGCTCGTCGCCCTTGCCGCGGTCGCGCTGACGGTCACGGCGGTCGCGGCGGTCACCGCGCTCGCCCCGCTCGCCGCGGTCACGGCGGCCGCGGCCCTCGGCGGTGTCGACGGCGCCCTCGGCCTTGGCGTCGGCCTGCGTGTCGGTCCGGGCCTCGGTACGGGCCTCGGTCTTGACGGCCTGCGCGGCCTCGGCCTTGGGCTCGACGCCCTCCGGCGAACCGGCGGGGGCGGTGGCACGCCGACGGCGGCGCTCACCCGCGGGGGCGTCGTCGGAGGCCGGCTGACCGGGGATCTCGATCTGCTGCTGGGCCACCGGCTCGGCCTTCTCGGCCTTCGGCGCGGCCTCGGCAGCGGTGTCGGCCGTACGCGCCTTCGACGTGGCGCGGCGCTTCGGCTTGGTCTCGGCGGTGTCGCCGGACTTGGCGGCGGGCGCGGCGGAGCCGCCGGCCTGCGCCTCCTTGATGACCTCGATCAGCTGGCTCTTGCGCATACGCGCGGTGCCCCTGATGCCGAGGCCGGACGCGACCTGCTGCAGCTCGGCCAGGACCATGCCCTCGAGGCCGGTGCCGGAGCGGCGGCGCCGTGCGGTGGTGCCAGTGGCAGCACCTTCGGCGGGCGCGGCGTTGTCGACACTGTTGTCGGCAGTCACGCCCATCAGATCGGTGGTGTCGCTCACGAAGGGTCCTTCCCTGGAGCGGACGTCGGCCATCTGGCTCGGCGACCGGTTGTGCTGTCCGGCAGCGGCCCTGCTTGGTGGACCGTGTCGGGGCGGTGGTCCCGCCGGGTACGGCGGAGAGAGAAATGCTGTGGGTCCGGCCCGAGCGCCCCCTGCTCGGCCCTCACCAAGAAGAAGAGCGAGGGGTGTCGTGCCGGTTCCGGAGCGTGCTCGAAACTGCTCAGGCAGGCTGCTCAGGCAGTGGAGGAGGCTCCCGGAAGAATGTGTGGTCCCGGAAGGGGACACTCAGCACCGCGCCAAAAGACGTCGGGTGCAGACTTGAGGTTAACACTACCGGCTCCAACAAACATTCCCCCTCTCCGTCACCGGCAATCTCGTGTCCGCACGGTCCCCGGCTCGGAGGGACCGTGCGGGAGGCCCCGTCAGGGTGCGAGCGGCAGGACGCTCGCGCCCGACTCGTCGAGGTCGAGCCGGTTCGCGGCCCAGCCCTCGCCCGCCAGAAGGGCGACCTTGTCGGCCTGCCCCGGCTCCGCGAGCGCGAGCACCGTGGGGCCCGCTCCGGAGATGACCGCGGGCACGCCGTCCGACCGCAGCCGGTTCACGAGGCCGATGCTCTCCGGCATCGCGGGGGCCCGGTACTCCTGGTGCAGCCGGTCCTCGGTGGCCGCGAGCAGCAGTTCGGGGCGTCGCGTCAGGGCCTCGACGAGCAGGGCGGCGCGGCCGGCGTTGGCCGCGGCGTCCACATGCGGGACGTTGCGCGGGAGCAGGCCGCGGGCGGTCTCCGTCAGGACGGGCTTCCCGGGCACGAAAACCACCGGAACGATGGAATCGGAGGGATCCATCCTGATGGCCCGCGCGGCACCGGCCTCGGTCCAGGCGAGGGTGAAGCCGCCGAGCAGACAGGCGGCGACGTTGTCGGGGTGACCCTCGATCTCGGTGGCGAGCTCCAGCAGGGCCGCCTCGTCGAGCCGGGCGTCCCCGCCTATGGTCACGGCGCGCGCGGCGACGATGCCGGCGCAGATGGCGGCGGAGGAGGAGCCGAGGCCGCGGCCGTGCGGGATGCGGTTGGCGCAGACGACCTCGAGGCCGCGCGGCTGCCCGCCGAGCAGGTCGAAGGCCGTGCGCATCGAGCGGACGAGCAGGTGGCTCTCGTCGCGCGGGAGGTTGTCGGCGCCCTCTCCGGCGATGTCGATGTTCAGCCCGGAGTCGGCGACCCGGACGACGACGTCGTCGTAGAGCCCCAGCGACAGGCCGAAGGCGTCGAAGCCCGGGCCGAGGTTGGCGCTGGTGGCGGGAACGCGCACCCTTACGGCGGCGGCGCGGAACGCGGGACCGGCCATCGCTCGATGACTCTCCTTGACTTGCGGGGTGGTTCGAAGGAAGTACGGGGAACCCGGGGGCCGTTCGCGCCTCACGGGCGACGACGGCAAGGACACCGCGCATATGCGGGTGGGCGGGTTCGCTACAGCCTATCGAAGGAAGGTTCTGTGGCGACATAGGGCGCACAGGAGGCGCACGATGCGTGTCGCGCGCCAACCTGTGCGCCGATGTAGGTTCCTGATCGGGTTCCGCACCCGGCCGGGAACCCGGGCACTGATTTCAGGCCAGGCCGAGCCGCTCGGCGGCGGCCGCGGCGTCGACCGGGACGGTGACCGGCTGCGGGGCACCCGCGACGGCCCAGTCGGGGTCCTTGAGGCCGTTGCCGGTGACCGTGCAGACGATGGTCTGGCCCGGGTCGACCTTGCCCTGCGCGGCGGCCTTCAGCAGACCGGCGACCGAGGCGGCCGAGGCCGGCTCGACGAAGACGCCTTCCTGAGCGGCCAACAGGCGGTAGGCCTGCAGGATCTCACGGTCCGTCACCTCGTCGATGAAGCCGCCGGACTCGTCGCGCGCGGCGATGGCGTAGTCCCAGGAGGCCGGGTTGCCGATCCGGATCGCGGTGGCGATCGTCGACGGGTCCTTCACGACCTCGCCGCGCACGAGCGGCGCGGAGCCGGAGGCCTGGAAGCCCCACATGCGCGGGGTGCGGGCGGCGACGCCGTCGGCGGCGTACTCCGTGTAGCCCTTCCAGTAGGCCGTGATGTTGCCGGCGTTGCCGACCGGGAGGACGTGGATGTCGGGGGCGTTGCCCAGCATGTCCACGATCTCGAACGCGGCGGTCTTCTGACCCTCGATGCGGACCGGGTTCACCGAATTGACCAGCGCCACCGGGTAGTTCTCGGAGAGTCCGCGGGCCAGCGTCAGGCAGTCGTCGAAGTTGCCGTCGACCTGGAGGATCTTCGCGCCGTGCACGAGGGCCTGGCCCATCTTGCCGAGCGCGATCTTGCCCTGGGGCACGAGGACGGCGGAGACCATCCCGGCGCGCACCGCGTAGGCGGCGGCCGACGCCGAGGTGTTGCCGGTGGAGGCGCAGATGACGGCCTGCGCGCCCTCCTCCTTGGCCTTCGAGATGGCCATGGTCATGCCCCGGTCCTTGAAGGAGCCGGTGGGGTTGGCGCCCTCGACCTTGAGGTGCACCTCGCAGCCCGTGCGCTCGGAGAGGACCTGAGCGGGGACGAGCGGCGTGCCGCCCTCACGAAGAGTGACGACCGGGGTCGTGTCCGTGACCGGAAGCCGGTCCCGATACTCCTCGATGATGCCGCGCCACTGGTGGGTGCCCTTGCTGGTCATGGGTCCTTTACTCCCCTTCAACACGCATGATGCTGGCGACACCGCGCACGGTGTCGAGCTTGCGCAGCGCCTCGACGGTCCCGGAGAGGGCGGCGTCGGGCGCGCGGTGGGTGACGACGACGAGGGAGGCCTCGCCGTCCTTGCCCTGCTGGCGCACCGTATCGATGGATACGCCGTGCTCGGCGAAGACCGTCGCGACCTGGGCGAGGACGCCCGGCTTGTCGGCCACGTCGAGGCTGATGTGGTACCGCGTCACCACGTCGCCCATGGGGCTCACGGGCAGCTGGGTGTACGCGGACTCGCCGGGGCCCCTGGCCTCGTTGAGCTTGTTGCGGCACACGGCGACCAGGTCGCCGAGGACGGCCGAGGCGGTCGGCGCGCCGCCCGCCCCGGGGCCGTAGAACATGAGCCGCCCGGCGGCCTCCGCCTCGACGAAGACCGCGTTGTAGGCCTCGCGGACGGAGGCGAGCGGGTGGGTGAGCGGGATCATCGCCGGGTGCACCCGCGCGGTGACGGACTCGCCGTCCGCGGCCCGCTCACAGATGGCGAGCAGTTTGATGGTGCAGCCCATCTGGCGGGCCGAGGCGAAGTCGGCGGCGGTCACCTCGGTCATGCCCTCGCGGTACACGTCGTCGAGGCGCACGCGGGTGTGGAAGGCGATCCCGGCCAGGATGGCGGCCTTGGCGGCGGCGTCGAAGCCCTCGACGTCGGCGGTCGGGTCGGCCTCGGCGTAGCCCAGCGCGGTCGCCTCGTCCAGGGCCTCCTGGTAGCCGGCGCCGGTGGAGTCCATCTTGTCGAGGATGAAGTTCGTCGTGCCGTTGACGATGCCCATCACACGGTTGATCTTGTCGCCGGCGAGCGACTCGCGCAGCGGCCGGATGAGCGGGATGGCGCCGGCCACCGCGGCCTCGTAGTAGAGGTCCTGCCCGTGCTCCTGCGCGGCGGCGTACAGGCTCGCGCCGTCCTGGGCGAGCAGCGCCTTGTTCGCGGAGACGACGGAGGCGCCGTGCTCGAAGGCGGTGGTGATGAGGCCGCGGGCCGGCTCGATGCCGCCGATGACCTCGACGACGACGTCGATGTCCCCGCGTTTGACGAGGGCGGTCGCGTCGGTGGTGATCAGCTCGGCCGGGACTCCCCCGCGGGCCCTGTCGGGGCGGCGGACCGCGACGCCGGCGAGCTCGACCGGGGCGCCGATGCGCGCGGCGAGGTCGTCGGCGTGCGTCGTCATGATGCGCGCCACCTCTGAGCCGACCACTCCACAGCCCAGCAGCGCCACCTTCAGCGGACGCGTACGCATCATCCGACCTCGTCTCTCGCACGACTCGACCTCGTAGACCACGTGGCTCTACGGTCGCTCTTCCACGGTCTCGGGGGCGGAGAGGCTCCGCTTTCCCCACGATGGGAACCAGTCTCACTCACCGGACGTCCGATTCCGCCTTGAGTCCGGATCGTGAGACATGAATTCCATCACTCGACTATTGCACCACTCGACTATTTCGTCACCCGACGTCGAGACGCAGGAGATCTTCCTCCGTCTCGCGCCGCACGATGACCCGCGCCTCGCCGTCCCGCACGGCCACGACGGGCGGACGCAGGGCGTGGTTGTAGTTGCTCGCCATGGAGCGGCAGTACGCCCCGGTGGCCGGCACGGCGATCAGGTCGCCGGGCGCCACGTCGGCGGGCAGGAACGCGTCGCGCACGATGATGTCGCCGCTCTCGCAGTGCTTGCCGACGACACGGGACAGCATGGGCTCCGCGTCACTCGTGCGGGAGACCAGCGCGACGCTGTACTCGGCGTCGTAGAGGGCGGTGCGGATGTTGTCCGACATGCCGCCGTCGACGGAGACGTACGTGCGCAGCCCCTCCAGCGGCTTGATCGTCCCCACCTCGTACAGCGTGAAGGCGGTGGGGCCGACGATGGCGCGCCCGGGCTCGACCGAGATCCGCGGCGTCCGCAGCCCGGCGGCCTCGCACTCCCGCGTCACGATCTCGGTGAGGGCCTTGGCGATGTGATGCGGCTCGCGGGGGTCGTCCTCACTGGTGTACGCGATCCCGAGCCCGCCGCCCAGGTCGATCTCGGGCAGCTCGACGCCGTGCTCGTCCCGCACCTCGGCGAGCAGCTGCACGACGCGCCGCGCGGACACCTCGAAGCCGGCCATGTCGAAGATCTGCGAGCCGATGTGGGAGTGGATCCCGATCAGCTCGAGCCCGTCCAGGGAGAGCGCCCGCCGCACGGCCTCGGCGGCCTGCCCGCCGGCGAGGGCGATGCCGAACTTCTGGTCCTCGTGGGCGGTGGCGATGAACTCGTGCGTGTGCGCCTCGACGCCGACGGTCACCCGGATCTGCACCCGCTGCCGCTTCCCGAGCGACTGGGCGATGTGGGCGACCCGGACGATCTCCTGGAAGGAGTCGAGCACGATCCGTCCGACACCGGCCTCGACGGCCCGGCGGATCTCCTCGGTGGACTTGTTGTTCCCGTGGAAGGCGATGCGCTCGGCCGGCATCCCGGCGGACAGTGCGGTGGAGAGCTCGCCGCCCGAACAGACGTCGAGGTTCAGCCCCTCCTCCGCGAGCCACCGGACGACGGCCCGCGACAGGAACGCCTTCCCCGCGTAGAAGACGTCGGCGTCCCGGCCGAAGGCCTCCGCCCAGGCACGGCAGCGGGAGCGGAAGTCGTCCTCGTCGAGGAAGTAGGCGGGCGTGCCGAACCGCTCGCGCAGCTCGGTGACGGGCATCCCGCCGACGGTCACGACCCCGTTCTCGTCACGGCGCACGGTCCGCGCCCAGACCTTGGGGTCGAGACGGTTGAGGTCGGCCGGCGGGGCGGAGTAGTGCCCCTCGGGAAGGACGTCGGCGTGACGGGGCCCGGCGGGGTGTGCGGAACGGCTCATGGTCTGCGTCTTTCAGATCTGGTCGGGAGCGCTGATGCCGAGCAGGGTGAGGCCACCGGCGAGCACCGTCCCGGCGGCTTCGGCGAGCGCGAGCCGGGAACGGTGGGCGGCCGAGGGTTTCTCGTCGCCGAGGGGCAGAACGGTGTGCTGGAACGCGAGGAGCGCGTCGGCGACGGCCTCCAGCTGCCGGGCGACCCGATCGGGGGCGCGCAGGCGCGCTGCGGAGAGAAGGACGGCGGGGTGGTCGCCGAGAAGAGAGAGGAGCAGCGGCGCGTCGACGTGCTCCGCGCAGGCGGGCGTGAACCCGAGCCGGGCGGCGTTGTGCAGCAGCCGGCGCACCCGGGCGTGGGCGTACCGCACCCGGAAGAGCGCATTGCGCTCGTGCTGGACCAGCAGCGGCGCGCCCGGCAGCACGTGGTCGTGCGCGGCGGGCCGGAGCAGCGCCCAGCGAGCGGCGTCGTCCCCGAGCGCATCGGGACGGAAGTCCGCGGGCGCGGGCACGACCGCAAGCCGCTCGGCGCCGGGACCGGCGGCGACCGCCGCGTCGGCCCCCTGCGCGCGCAGCAACCGCACCACCGTCTCGACGAGGAGCGCGGCGCGGGGCTCGTCGGCGGGAAACAGCCGGACGCGGGTGGAGGCCAGGGCGTCGGAGTAGCCGTAACGGGCCCCGGCGGCGAGCACGTCCGCAACCACCCGGCGGTCGCTGTCGCCGTCCAGGGTGAAGTTGAGGAAACCGGGCCCGGTGATGTCGACGGCCCGGATCCCGGGGCTGTCGCGCAGCCGCTCCCGGAGGATCGCGGCGACATCGAGCGCCGACCGCCCGGCCGGCCGCGCCAGCCCGAGCGCGACACTGCTCGCGTAGTCCCCGACACCCCCGCCACGAGGCCGCTCGACCCTGACCCGCGCGGGCACGTCGACCAGCAGCGCACCCTCGTCGACCGCACGGCGCACGGCGTGCAGCACGGTGAGGGAGAGGTCCGCGGGGGTCACGGGACCAAGCCTAGGGGAGGAGGGGGGTACGAACGCGAACCGGTTTCGGCATGTGGGCGCTGGCCCGGCCTCGCCTCCGGGCGCGGGGGTGGGGTGGGGTGGGGTGGAAGCCGGGCGGGGGTGAGACGGCCTCGGCTCCGGGCGAGGGGCCGGACATGGGTGCGACGGCCTCGGCGAGGGCTATGGCTACGGAGACGAGGAAGTGAGGTTGGGGAGCGCGGGCGGTGGGACGACGTCGGCCCTGGCCCAGGGCTCTGGTCCAGGACTCTGGTCCAGGACTCTGAACCAGGACTCTGGACTAGGGCTCTCGACGCGGAAGCCCACCGCCGGTGGTGCTACCGGCCGCGCCGGCCCCGCGAGTGTCCGTGCTCCTGCCGTCGCGTCCGCCACCGTCATGTCCGCCGCGGTGTCTGCCGTCGCCTGCGGACGGCTCCTCGCCGGCGTCCTGCCCGGCCGCGCCGTCCCGACGCCCGCGCCGTTCGCGGTGCATGAGCTGACGCACGACGCGGACGAGCTCGGCCGGCTCGAAGGGCTTGGCGAGGAACGCGTCGACCCCGGAGACGCCGCCGCCGTCCGTCTCGTACTCGGTGCAGGCGCTGATGAGCGCCACCGGCAGATGGCTGGTCCGCGGGTCGGACCGCAGACGCGCGGCGGTCTTCAACCCGTCCAGCCGGGGCATGACGACGTCGAGGGTGACGACATCAGGACAGACGTCATGCACGACATCCAGACACTCGGCACCATCGGCCGCGGTCACCACCTCGAACCCCTCGAGTTCGAGATTGACCCTGATCAGCTGGCGGATCACCCGGTTGTCATCGACAACCAGCACCCGCCCGGACATGCCCGACACACGTCGAGAGTAGGTCGGCGGAAGGGGCCGCGTCCGGCTTTTGCCCACTTCTGACCCGTGCGAGGGAACGGCCCCTTGGTGACGCCACGGAAATACCTGTTCACAGGCACCCTCAGCGAGCTGGTAGGGTTCTACCCGTCGCCGCCGAACGCGGCGGACGCCCCCGTAGCTCAGGGGATAGAGCAACGGCCTCCGGAGCCGTGTGCGCAGGTTCGAATCCTGCCGGGGGCACTTCCGGAAAGAGGGCCTGACCAGCGGAAACGCCGGTCAGGCCCTCTTCGCATGGGACTGAAACAGCAACGGCCTACCTTGCCGCTCCTGCTCCGCGTGACGTCGCCCTGACCTGGATCTTCACGGCGCCGGACGCACAGTGTCCCGTATGCCCGATCCCACACGATCGGCATCGCGGGACATGCGCGGGACGAAAAGCTTCGGAGGGGGTGAAGAACCCCATCTCATGCCCCGTGAGCTGCGACTTTCCCGCCAGGGCGGGCACCACGTACGGAACGTGGGGCCGTTGCACTTCGCGTCTCACCTCTCCGACCTGGTCGTTTGCCTCGATACGACGCGGACCCACCCTGGCATCAGCGCACCTGGGAACGTGCGGGGCATGAGATCACCGTGGGCCAATGGTGGCCTGCGAGGAGGTTGGCGGCCACTCACCCGTATTCGTCCAGAAGCGCGTCGATGCGCCTGTTGGCGAGGGCTTGACGGCCGTAGAGGCATTTCGCGTACCGGGTCATGAGGACCTCGACGCTGTTGCCGGCGCGTTCGGCGACCTCGGTGGGGTCTACGCCGGCATTCAGCCAGGTGGACAGGGCCGAGTGCCGCAGGTCGTAGGGGCGGACGGCGAGGGGAGACGCCACCAGGTCCGGCAGGAGGGCGAGTTCGCGGGCCTCGTGCCAGGCGCGGTCGTACGTGCTGGAGCCCACGATGCCGCCCTTCTCGTTGAAGAACAGCCGACCGCCGTCCGCGGTACCGAAGGTGTCGACGCTCTGCCTCCACAGGCGGACGAGTTCGGGCGGAAGCGGCACGACACGCGTGTCGCTCGGTGGGCGGCTCTTCAGGCCGCGGAGGTCGTGGTTCCGTCCGCTGTCGGTCCACTTCTTGCCGACGGAGGGGCGGGTGGCGTGCAGGACCGCGGTACCCCACCCTGTCGCGGGCAGGTCGCAGTCGGGCAGGGTGACGGCCACGGCTTCGGCCGGCCGCAGTCCCGCGTAGTACATCCCGGCGAAGAGGCCGACCAGCCTTCGCCCTCGCGCCCGCTCGTAGCCGCCTATGTAGGAGACCGCGCAGAGTAGGCTCCGCGCCTGCGTAGGGTTGACGACGACACGGGGATCGACCTGTTGGACGGTCTCGGTGATGCGCCAGCTGACGTGGGCCAGGGGATCGGCGCGGAGCCGTCCCAGTTCGATCGCGTACCGCACCGAGTTCACGAGCGTCGTGCGCTTGCGTCGCTGTGTTTCGGCAGCCGCGACCGTGCCGTCCCGCTTCAGCCGGAGAGCCTGCAGCACGCAGCGCATCACGACCGGGTCCAGAAGGTCGTCCAGGGGGCGCGAAGCCCGGGCGACCCAGTCCAGAGCGAGCCGCACCTCCGTGGGCGCGGTGCGCGCATCGGGCCGGGGGATCACGAACGCCCAGTTCCGCAGCGCCCGCCGCAGCAGCTCGTCATCCGGCCGTCCTCGCGTCCTTCGGAACATCGCCATGGTGAGGGAGCACAGGGCGTCGTTGGTCTCACTCCGGGTCTTCGCCGAAACCTGCCCCCAGCGCACCTCCAGGTATTCGAGCGCGAAGGCGTACCAGCTGATGGTGGTCGCACCGCGCCCGCTCCTCACCCGGCCGAAGTCGTCAGCGGCGGCTTCCCTGACTGCCCGGACCAACGAGGCCCCGAGCTCGTCGGCCAGAGCCCTGACATCCATCCCATCGCCGACCGCCGTCCCCCGCCGGGGCTTCATCACCACCCTCGGCCCATGCCGTCCGGGTGCATTTCGTACCTGGCCTGCCGAACTCCGCATGGCGTCCACCGCCTCTCTTCAGGTCAACGTGCCGCCTGCGGTTCCAGTGCCAGCGAAGAGAGCCCCATCAGGAGGATGAAGGGTAGGATAAGTAGCATGAGCGAGCCCACCGGAAAGTACTCGATCACCATGCCGCGCGACATCGCCGAAGCCGCCAAGGCCCGCAGCGGCCCCTCCGGTCTTTCTGCCTACGTGGCCGCCGCCGTCGCCCGCCAGATCGAACGCGACAACCTCAACGAACTCATCACCGTCGCCGAGGCCGAGCACGGTCCCGTCACTGACGACGAGATCCAGTCCCTGCGCGACCAGCTCGCCGAGGCCCGGCGCGAGCAGAACCAGCGTGGGGCGAGCGCAGCGTGACCCGCTCCCCTGCGGTCCCCGGCGGCACCCTCGTCCTCGACAGCGAAGGACTGGCCAAGGCCGTCCTGCGCGACCGCACGGTCACCGCCTGGCTCGCCCTGGCCCGCGCCGATGACCTGCGCGTGATCACCTCGGCGGCCACCCTCGTCGAGGTGGTCCACCCCCGCATCAACCGCCCGGCCCTGGAGTGGACACTCTCCCGCCTCGTCGTCGAACCGATCACCGAACCGATCGCCCGACACGCCGCCGCACTCCTCGCCGACGCCGGCCTGCACGGCCACAAGTACGCCATCGACGCCATGCTCGCCGCCACCGCCCTCGCCGCACCCGGACCGGTCACGATCCTCACCTCCGACCCCGAGGACCTCATCGCCCTGTGCGGTGGACGCGTCACAGTGATCAAGGTCTGACCGCCTGACCATGCGAAACGCGATCGCGAATTCGGGCAGCTGTTTCAGCCCCTGCCCTCTGTCCCCAGCCATGACTCGAAGGCCATCAACTGTTCGCCCGCGGCCCCCAGCGAGTACGGCGAGGACTCGTACTGCACCGACAGATTGGTCTCGTAGAGCTTGTACACCGCCGGAGCCGTCTCCCCCGCCAGGGAGGCCTCCTTCAGGGCCCGGGCTACTGTTTCGATGTCCGCTCGACGAAGGGCACGCGTGACCTCCGGCCACACCGTCTCCGCGAGGTAATCACAGAGCTCCATCAGAAAGCGGCCCGCCCGTGCCGCACGGTCGGAGGTCGCCTCTTGCCTCGCCTCGTGCATATGGTCCGCAAGATGGTCGTTCCGCTCGTCCTCGCTGTCCCATGATCCGTCGTCGTAAATATCTTTCCAGGCGCTCTGAGCCCGATCTATCGCCGCCTGAAACTCTTGGTCGAGTGCCCCTTGAGTAAGGGTGGGGTGCGATGCCTCGACGTCCTTCAGCCCGTCCATCAGCCCGTCCACCGACGCCGCGGGGAGAGGATGCCCGTCGCGTACCGCGGTCAACAACGCGACTGTGTCGACCGCCCGCCGCACCTGTTCACTGTCGACGAGATCCCATAGGTCATAGGCACATCGCTCGACGGCCGGATAGTTGTGATCGGCGATCTCTCCGTCGAGTTCCCCTGAGAGATTGAGGAGTGCTTCGGTCACACCCTCAATCTCTTCCAGGGCGTTCTCGATCTCCTCGTCGATCTTCGCGACGACTCGCAACGCCTCTTGGGCCTCCGTGACATCACGTTCCAGTCGCGCTACGCGGTCCGCGAGCTCGCCCATTTCTCCTCCTCGTCTTGTCGTGACTCCGTGCTCGGTCGTTACGGGACCAGGCCAATTCGTCGCCGCTCACATCCCGGTCGTGAGCAGGAAAGGGCTCGGATCCCCCGTCCAGGACACGTACAAGCCGTCACGGGCCCGAGTGCAGGCGACGAACAGCAGGCAGCGTTCCGCCAACAGGTCGGCCTCGTGCTGGAGTCGGTCGACGTCCACTGGCGTCACCGCCTTGGGATAGGGAACGGCGCCGTCATGGACGCCGACCACCGCGACGCAGCGGT
Organism: Streptomyces sp. NPDC048018; assembly: GCF_043202995.1. Classification (NCBI taxonomy): domain Bacteria; kingdom Bacillati; phylum Actinomycetota; class Actinomycetes; order Kitasatosporales; family Streptomycetaceae; genus Streptomyces; species Streptomyces sp. NPDC048018. Next base: position 178,607 of record NZ_JBIDBK010000006.1, on the reverse strand, counting down.
ACTCCAGGCCCTTGAAGGAGTGCATGGTGCCGACGTTCACGGCGTCCGCCGTCGACGGGCGGTCCGCCCGCAGTCGCCGAGCGGGGATGCCGGCCGCCGACAGGCGCTCCGTCACCTGGTCGCAGGTCCGGTTGAAGCGTGCACTCACGCCGATGTCACCGGGGGTAATGCCGTCGTCCAGCCAACCACGCACGCGCGCGACGAGCGCCGTCAGCTCCACGTCGTGCGAGGCGGCCGCATGGGTCTCGGGGCCACTCCCGTGCAGGGCCGAGCGGTAGCCGAGCAGGGTTTCGTGGCGGCCGTCGTCCTCGAGCTCGGTGAACGGGCGTCCGACGAGGAGCGCGGTGGACCAGCTCAGGATCTCGTGCGTGGAGCGGTAGTTCTTGCGCATCTTCGTCGACCGCCCGGCGACCCTGATCCCGACCGTCTTCAGAGAGACCTTGCTGTCGTAGATCCGCTGGTGCGGGTCGCCCGCGATGAACAGATCGTCCGGGCGTGCCGGGGCGGCAGCGCGCAGGAGGCGCCACTGGGCGGGGTGCAGGTCCTGGGCCTCGTCGACGACGACGTGCCGACAGCACGGCCCGGTCCGCTCCAGCAGGTCCGCGGCCTCCGCGCAGGTCCCTAGATAGGTCCGCAGCCCGTCGGAGGCCAGCCGGGCGGTGAACTCCTCGACGGCGCGCCACACCGGCCGCCGGGCCGTCGCCGGCAACGCGCTGCCGCGCCCCTTACGCTCGGCGGTCTCGTACTCCTCGTAGGTGCGCAGGTTCTGGGCGAGGACGACGTGCTTGTACTCCTGGGCGAGAAACTGCGGGCTCCCGGTGAAGCCCGCGGTCCGGGCGGCCTGCTGCCAGCGGGCCGACTCCTCGTCGGCACGCAGGGGCCGGCGTGACGTGGCCAGCACCCGTCCGGCGAACGCGTCGACGGTCATGATGTCCACCCGGTCCCGGAGCGCCTCGTCGTCGACGAGTTCGGCGAGGCCGGCGCGCAGGGCGGCCACCAGGGCGTTGGTGTAGGTGGTGAGGAGGATGCGGTCGCCGTCGCGCAGATGACCGAGCAGGTGACGCACGCGGTGCAGGGCGACAACCGTCTTACCCGTTCCGGGGCCTCCGGTGACCTGCGCCGGGCCGGAGTAGGAGGGCCGGTAAGCCACCTTGTACTGGGACGGGTGTAGGAAGACGCGCCACGCGGCGAAGGGTTTTTCTAGGATCTCTCGGAGCTCGTCCGGCCCCGTGACCAGGGCGATGCGCGTACGCGTGTGCCGGATGGCGGTGTCGTAGTCGGAGGGGTTCACGGGCCCGGCGCTGTCCGCGGCGGCCAGGTTGACCGCTACCACCTCGCGCCACACGTCCTCCACGGTGAACCCGGCGGCGAGGTACTCCAGCACCTCCCGCTGGTCCTGGGGGAAGAACGGGGCGAAGGCCTCCAGCTGCTCCGAAGTGGTCAGGACCCGGGCCTGTCGCAGCGTCGTGCCGTCGATGCCGAGGGCCGCGAGATCTCCGTCCGAGAACCTGGCGAAGAGCCGCTGCTCGGGGGCCGGGGCGGTCCGCTCGTACGCCGGGGTGAGCTCCTCCAGGACGGCGATGTCGCGGATCTCGACGGCCCGGCTGACCGTGTTGATGCTCGCCTTCTGCTTGACGGCCCACGCGTTCGCCTCGTCGTGCGGCAGCACCCGCAGCAGGACGTACGTGTCCCCGCTGTCGGGTGCCAGCACGACCCCCCGTGTGCCGCGGTCGATCCGGATCGTCCGGATGTGCGGGTCCCGGGCGTTCTTGAGGGATTCCAGCTTCAGGCCGGGATCCTTGAACAGCTGCCCCAGGGTGAGCCGTTCGAATTTCTCCCAGGCGTCGAAGACTCCTTTGCGGACCGTGCCCTGGAGTTTGGGGAGCTGGGCGCAGAAGGCGATGTCGAAGGCGAGGCGGGGCATGGCGGAGTGTCTCTCCCGGTGGTCCTACTCGTCGGTCTCGTCCGGCTCTTCCAGGGCGCCGAGCACACGCCAGGCCACCTCGGCGAGCGTCTCCCCGGACGTGGTGGACCACCGGGCCGTGCCCTGGTTGGCGACGGGGCGTTCCGCCCACTCGGCGAGCTCCCACATCCGGGTGATCAGACCGGACGGGGAGTACTGCCTGCCGTCGGCGGCCCACAGGATCGGCTTGGTGCGGTGGTTCACCCAGGTCGCTCGTGCCCGTCGTTCATCCTGGGCGAGCCAGTCCCGCAGCGCCTCCGCCTCCAGCGGGTAGCCTGCGGAGAGAACAAGGGGCTCGCCGTCGTCGAAGATCTTCTTGTCCACCAGGACGTGGACCGCGTTGGGCCGTCGGCGCTTCCGCTGGGGATTGACGCGCCGGTACGTGTCCGGGGTGACGATGTCGCCGTCCGCCTTGGCCATGCGAGCGAGCACATGGTCGGCGAGATCCCGGCTCCGACCGACATCGGAGCAGACCGCGCGGACCTGCGAGCGTTCGGTGAACAGTTCGTCGATGGCTGCCATGGTCATCGGCACCAGCCGCTCCAGCAGGTCCTTCGTCCGCTTCGTGGCTTCCTCGGCCCAGGTCAGCTCGGGGTCGGGTTCGCCGATGGCCTCGGTGTCGAGCAGCCGGAACACCAGATGGGTGAGGAAGTACGTCCCGTGTTCCGTGAGGGCCGCGCCGCGGCCCTGGTAGCGCTTGCGGATGTCGAGGAGGCTCCGGCGCACCTGGCGGAGCACCTGGACCGCGTTCCACAGGAGGTAGACGCCCGGCTGGGGCCGGAACAGGACGTCGTAGACACCCTGACTGCCCCGCTCCCACAGGGGGTCCAGCGAGAGGGCGATCCGGGCCGCGTACTGGCTGTCGGCATGGGCGCAGGCGAGAGCGCAGGCGGCTTCCACGACCGAGCAGCCCGACTCCTCCGGCGGGTCCAGCTCGCTGCGCCTGACGCCGTACTCCAGGTCCAGTTCGGCGCGCATCTCGTCCATGATCGCGGCCTGGACCGGGTCGAGGGCGATGAAGTCGCGTGCCTCGACGCTGTTCTGCCGGTTCGTCGCCTTGGTGGTCTCCTTGGCGAAGTGGGCGGCGCGGTTCGTCGCGATGATCCGCACGTTGATACGGGCCTCGGCTGCGGCGGCGTCCTGGGCGAGGGCGTCGGCGACGGCCCGAACCGTCTGGGCTCCGTTGACGACGCTGGCGTTGTGCAGCGTCAGCCTGATCGGCTTGCGATGGGGACTCAGGGTCGACTGTTCGGCCTTGTCCACCGCGTCGCACAGCACCGTGATGCCGTTGTTGAAGTACCAGAAGTGCGCCGGTTCCTCGGTGAGCGTCGTCATCAAGGCGTTGTTGATGGAGGTACGGCCGAGGGGGTTGCGGATGTTCAGGTTGAAGAGGTCCGGTCCCTTCCGGGCCCACTCCGCCACCTGTTCGGCATCGACCACCCCCTGGTAGGACTCGTAGAGCTCGTCCGACCCCATGCCGAACCAGGGGAACAGTTCGGCGGTGAGTACGACCGGTTCGGGGGCCTGGTCGTCCCGCACCGACCGCCAGATCTCGGGCGCCAGGATGACTTTGTGGTCGAGCACCTCACCGTACTGGTTGAACTGCTTCTCCCCATTGGCGATGGCCTGTGTGAAGCCCTCGCCCGGCGGGTCCGAGCGCATGAGGACGACGACCTGAGTGACCGGCACCGGTCCTCTGTTCATGACGGACTTGGCGTACTCGGCCAGCTGCCGGCCACGTGGGTTGAACGGCGCGTACTCCTCGTAATCGATGAGGCGCAGTCCGTCGAGCAGTTCGAGCACCGCCTTGCGGTCCGCGCCCGCCCTTCCCTCCGGGCTCCACTTGCCCTGGACGAGGTAGACGTGCGGGTCGGCGCCCTCGACCACGGCGATCGCGTCGATGCCCTGGTCGGCGTGTCCGTCGATGACGGTGGCCGCCGCGTCCTCGGGGCTGAAGCCGGTGACCATCCGTACGGCCTGCGCGGTCAGCGCCCGGGACAGCAACCGGTTCTCGTAGTCCTGACCCGAGTACTGCGCCAGGTCGCTGACGTCGAGCAGGCTCTCGTAGACCTTCTTCAGCGCGTTGCCGACCTGGCGCACCTGAGTGGCGACCTTCGTCGCGCGCTCGGTGCCCGATTCCGCCTTCATGGTTTTCCCTCCCCACGGCAGGCCGACGGCCTCGCCGCTCACAGCGATGTGCACGAGACCCCAGTCGGGGGCTCAGGATTCCTGACCGCCGGGATCCAGCCGTATCAGTGCCAGCGCCTCGGCGACCTCGCCCGTCAGCTCGTCCGTGGGCCCGTAGACGACGTTCAGGTCGGCGTGCAGCGGTTCCAGGACTACGAGGGCGTCGGCGGCGCGGCCCTGGGCGAGCAGCAGCATGCCGATGTCACGGCGCAGCTCGATGGCTTCCTCGCTGACGTCGCTGTCCACGGATCGGACGACAGCCAGCACCGATTCCAGCGCCGACAGCGCCTCCGTCACCTGGCCGAGTTCGGCACGGCAGCGGGCGGCCTGGGCCCGGCAGGCGCGGGCCCGCTCGCTGGCGAGTCCGGCGATACGGCCGTACGCGTCGGCCAGCGCGGTGAACTCGGGCAGTGCGGCCCGGTAGTCCCCGCCGAGCAACCGAATCGCCGCCCGCTGGGTCCGCAGCTCCAGCACCTGCCGGTTCTCGGTGCCGAGGGCGCGGGCGGCCGGTTCAATGACCTCGCTCAGCACCTCGGCGGCCTGCGCGAACCGCTCCTCTTCGAGAAGGGCGTCGGAGTGCGCGTACGCCTCCTTGATGTCCGCGCGGAGTTCGTCCGGTACGGGGAGGGGCGCGGGCGCCGACTCTCCCGAAGGCGCCGGGGTGACCGCCGGCCGGGGCCGGGAGCGGGGCGCGTACGGGTCGCGGAACAGCCCTGTCGGGTCCGGGGCTCCGGCCGGGCCGGTCTCGCCCGGCACCGGCTCTTGGCCGGCCTTCGGCAAGAAGGGCCGGAGCCGCTCGTACACCTCCTGGACGTCGACGGGCCGCGCCTCGGGGGCTTTGCGGAGCAGGTGCAGAACGAGTTCCTCCAGCGCGGCCGGCACGTTGGGGCGCAGCCGTCTGAGCGGGGTGGGGTCCTTGGTAACGTGCTGGTACATGAGCGCCAGCTCACTGTCCGCCTGGAACAGTGCCCGCCCGGCGAGCAGTTCGTGGAGGACGCACCCTAGCGCGTACAGGTCCGTCCGCGGGGTGACGCGCCCGCCCCGCACCTGCTCGGGCGCCATGTACTGGGACGTCCCGATCGGGCTACCAGTGGCGGTCAGTTTGGTCGCGTCGGTGCGCAGGATCGCCGCGATGCCGAAGTCCAGGACCTTCACGGTCCCGTCGTGGGCGACGAGGACGTTCCCCGGCTTCAGGTCCCGGTGGATCACGGGGACCTCGTGGGCGTGCGACAGGACGGTGGCCACCTGCGCCGCCACGGCCACGGCCCAGCTCACCGGCAGCGGCCGGGCCGGGTCCACGTAGGCGGACAGCGGGACGCCCTCCACCAGCTCCATGACCAGGAACAGGTGGTCATGGGTGTCGTCCAGGACCGCGTCGTAGACCTGCGGCACACCAGGGTGCTGGATCCGGGCCGTGATCCGGGCCTCACGCCGGAACCGCTTGGCCAGCTCGTCCGCCATCTGCGGCGAGGTGACGGCCTGGGCCCGGATGAGCTTCACGGCGACCGGCCGGTCCAGGACGGCGTCATAGCCGCGCCAGACATCGCCCATGCCGCCGTGGCTGAGCTCCTCCAGGAGTTCGTAACGCCCGGCGATCACCTGCTGCGGCACCGTGCCCCCGCCCCGTCGTATTGCTGTCGCCGACGTGGTACCCCAGGTGGTGTCGGCCGGCCCGACATGTCAGGACCAGTCTGGTGGGGTGCTGATCTTCCGTCCAGGGAGATGGGGAAGGTCTGTCAGATCTGGCCGAGAAACGTCTGTGCGTCGTGACATCGCCTGTCCTCATCGGTCCTGTGCACCGATGAGGTGCACAGGACTCAGCAGGTACCGACAAGAACTACGCAGCGTCTTCCACGCCCTCCTCGCGGCGGATCATCCGCCAAGCGGCGCGCCGGGCGCTGCGGTCGAGACTGGATTTGAAGTTCCGGTCGGAGCCGAAGTACTGGCGGCCGAGACCGGCGATGGAGTCGATGTGGTCGGCCATCTTGTCGGCGAAGACCTTGTCGAAGACCTTCCCGAAGTTGTCGACGTCGTCGTTGGCGACCGCCGCCTTCCTGACCTTGGGGTCGGCCTTCGCCTCCTCGAAGGGACGGATGACGTCCTGTTCGGTGAAGTCCGTGCCGAACTTGGCGTTGAACTTCTCGATCAGCTCGGACAGCAGCGACTTCTCGGCGTCCTTGGCGCCGCCCGTGCCGTCTCCGAAGCCCGGCATCGTCGCCGCCCCCTCGGGGGACAGCGAGACGTCGTGCTCGCCGGTCTTCTCCACCCGCAGGTGGCTGAGGTCGACCTCGCCGATGTCCACTCCCCCGTCGGCCTTGCCGCGCAGCCGGGTGAGGAGGTAGCGGCCGTAGAGGTACAGCCGCTCCAGGTCGGGGTCGTGGTAGGGAACGATCTGGGCGAGGAAGCCGTACTTGCGGACGTAGTCGTTGAGGTCGGCGCGGAAGTCCTCCGCGGTCTGGACCGCTTCGTCGTCCTCGTCGTTGTCGCGCAGGGCCTCGTACCGGGCCACGGCCGGGGAGAGCCGGCGGTACAGCTCGGCGTGCAGCTTCTCCCACGCGGCCTGTGATCCGGCGGCCTTCTCCTTCGCGCCGAAGTACGCGGCGGCGAACTCGTCCATCTCCGCTTCCGAGACGATCGGCGCGGACATGACCCGACTCTGGGCCGTGTAGAGGAGGTTCGGGTCGGAAGGGAGGGTGTTCGCCTCCTCGAAGTACGGCCGGAACGAGTCCTTGATGTCCTCGGCATCGTTGACGAAGTCCAGGACGGCAAGGTCGGCCTGGGACTTGCGGTCGGCGGTCCGGTTGAGGCGGGAGAGGGTCTGGACGGCTGCGATGCCCGTCAGCGTCTTGTTGACGTACATGGTCGTCAACAAGGGCTGGTCGAAGCCGGTCTGGTACTTCTCTGCGACCACCAGGATCCGGTACTCCGGCTGGCCCTTCGCGCCGGCCTGGACGGCCTTGTCGTCGGCTCGGGTGTACGCGAACGCCTTGGGCAGCGCGCTCTCGGACAGGCCGCCGTTCTCCTTCGGCTCGGTGGTCTCCTCGCCGTCGACGGTGAGCGAGCCGGAGAAGGCGACAAGGACTCCCAGGTCGGGATACCTGGTGTCGTAGTCCCGGTCCTTGATGTAGCTCTTGATCGCGCGGGCCATCTGGACGGCGGACTGCCGGGAGGCCGTCACGACCATGGCCTTGGCCCGGCCGCCGAGGCGGCCGCGGGTGTGGGTGACGAAGTGCTCCACGACCACCTGGGCGTGCTGGGAGACCGTGGAGTCGTGGGTGAGCGCGAACCGGGCGAGGAGGGAGTTCGCCTTGGAGGGGTCTACCTCGACCTCGTCGCGGTTCTGGTTCACCAGCTTCCAGTACGTGTTGTACGTGACGTAGTTGCGCAGGGGGTCGAGGATGAAGCCTTCCTCGATGGCCTGACGCATCGAGTACGTGTGGAAGGGGCGGTACGCCTCCTTGCCGTCCACCGTATCCGGGGTCCCGAAGAGTTCCAGGGTCTTGGCCTTGGGGGTGGCGGTGAAGGCGAAGTAGGAAAGGTTCGCGGCCCGGGAGCGCTCCAGGGCCTTCTTCTTGAGCTTGTCCGTGACGGTGACGCTGGTGGCGCCCGCTTCCTCGGAGTCGGAGTCGAGGCCGAGTTCGCGGAGAGCGGCGCGTACGGCGGTGGCAGCGTCGCCGGACTGGGAGGAGTGCGCCTCGTCCAGGATGATCGCGAAGGTCGTGCCGCTGAGCTCCGTCGGGTGGCGCTTCATGTAGTCGAGCAGCGCGGGGAACGAGTGCAGGGTGACGGTGACGATCTTGCCGGTGTCACGGGAGAGCGCGCGGGCGAGCTGTTCGCTCTTCGCGCCGTGTTTCTCGTCGATCTTCACGACCAGGCCGTCGGTCTGTGAGAACCCGCCGACCGTCTCGCGGAGCTGGGCGTCCAGGTTCCGGCGGTCGGTGATGACGATGACCTTGTCGAACACCGGTGCGCCGGGCTTGACGAAGCCGGCCGCCAGGGCCTCGGTGTCAAGGGCGCGGGGGTCGTTGTCGGCGTGCAGGTCGGAGAGGCGGTGAGCGAGCCAGCCGATGGTGTTGGACTTGCCCGATCCGGCGGAGGCCATGACCAGGTAGTTGTGCCCGGCGCCGTGGGTGGCGGCGTGGGCGGTCAGCTTCTTGACCACGTCCCACTGGTGGTAGCGGGGGAAGATCGTGGTGCGGGTGGTGCCGCCGCCGGGCGTCTTCGTCTTGTGCTGGTGCACGAACCGCTGGAGGAGATCCAGCCAGTTGTCCCGCTGCCAGACCTGCTCCCAGAGGTAGGAGGTCGCGTACTGGCCGAAGGCGGTGGGCGCGGGGTTCCCGGCGCCACCGGGGCGGCCGGGGCCCTCGGATCCGGTGTTGAAGGGCAGGAAACGGGTGTTCTTGCCCTTGAGGGTGGTCGTGACGAAGACCAAATCCGGGTCGACGGCGAAGTTGGCGATGACCCGGCGAGTGAAGATCAGTTCGGTGGGATCGCGGTCGGTCCGGTACTGGTCCATGGCGTGCTCGACGCCCTGACCGGTGAGGGGGTTCTTCAGCTCGGCGGTGGCGATGGGGATGCCGTTGAGGAAGAGGGTCAGGTCGAGGCGGTTGTGCCAGTCGCGCTGCTTGGTGGCGTACGGGAGCTCGCGGACGACGGTGAGGCGGTTGGCCCGGTAGCCGTCGAGGACGGAGTCGTCCGGGACGAGGTTTGGCTTGAAGTAGGCGACGCGGAGGCGTACGCCGCGGTCCTTCACGCCGTTCCGGAGGACGTGGAGCAGCCCGTCGGTGGCGATCGCCTGGTCCAGGCGCCGAGCGAAGCCACGCTGGGCCTCGTCCGCGTCGCCGTAGACGGTGCGGAGCCCGTGCCACTCCTCGGCCTGGGTCTTCCCGAGGAACTCGAACAGTTCCTGGGTGTCCAGACCGAGGTCGGGCTGATAGCCGGCGGGGCTGGCCTCGCGCCAGCCGCGCGTGGTCATGGCGGTGACTATGGCGTCGCCGAAGGCGGACTCGCGGTGGACGGGGCCGTTGCTCATGCGGTGATTCCCTCCGTGACGTTGCGTCCGCTGGCAGTGGAGACGTCGAACTGGCCGGTTACGGCGGCGGCGATAAGGGCTTGGCGTCGCTCGGTAAGAAGTGCATTAGAACGCCGGATGGCGTTCTGCAACCTGGCACCCGGCTGAACCTCACGCTCAACGGTTCGGACGATTTCCGCCTGCTCATCCCGCGGCGGCACTGGTGCACTGAGAGCCAGAAAGGATTCCGGGTACAAGCGAAGACGAGATGTCCAGACACCCTTCGAATAGCGAGTCATCTCGCAGACATACTCAGGCGTTCGATACAAAAGGTCAAAGTACTCAGGAACCATGTCCTGCGACGTAAAGCGATATACCCCATACGCCGGACTCACAATGCCTTCGTGGCTGGACACTCCAAGCGCACCCATCCAAGCCCAGAGCGTGTTGATGACCAGGTCGCCGGGGCGGCAGATCTTGTAGCCGACCATGGACTCGGCCTTGAACATGAAAACGTTCTTCTCGCTTCGAGGGGTCACACCTGTGAGGTGAGACACCGTGAGGAGCTCTTCTTCTCCACCTTCTGACAGATCCACGATCTCGCGCAGGAAGTTCTTGTTACGCGTGACGGTCCAATGCTCCGGAACGGGGCCGAGCGGGCCGACCCCACTGTCGCGCAGCGAATATTCACCCCCCAACCCACGCAGGCAAAGCTGACTGATGAGAGACACTCGCCGCTCATCGATACTCGCCGAGGCCTTCTCCTTCGCGAAAACGATCCTGTCGATCCGGGAGGTTTCGGCGTCGAGGAAGTCAGCGATGCGGCGCTGCTCCTCAAGCGGGGGCAGCGGAACGGGTGCATCACCCAGCCGGTCCCTGTTGAGCTCGATCTGATTTGTCGCGCCAACTACGAGGGCCGCGTAGATGTAATGATAGAACGGCATTGAACTAAGCCAGTAGTAAACGAACCGCGAATCCAGTTGGTTAGCCTCAGCGCGCGCTACCGTGACGTGACTGTCGGCCATGCAGGGAATCTCATCCGGCGCACCAGTGAAATAACCAACCCGGCCAAGCGTTCCGGTTCCCGTGGAATTAATCAGCACGTCTCCGGGATGGAGAGCCCCCTTAAGCGACAACGGATCGCCCGCGAAGTCATGGAACCGCGTGCGTGACCAGTCAAGACCACCGGCTTGGTTCGCAGCCTGACTGATGGCGCGAACCGGACCATCGTCGACGTAGTTAGGCCCCGAACCACGGTTGAGCACACTAGTCACGTGCTTCAGCGGTGCTGCTGCCCAACCACTCGGCAGCCCGATGCCCAGTACCTCGCTCATTCCGTCACCTCCCCCAGCAGCTCCTGAATCTCCGCCTCCAGCGCCTTCAACTCCGCGTCGATCTCCGCCAGCGGCCTTGGCGGCTCGTATACGTAAAAGTGCCGCGTGAACGGGATCTCGTAGCCGATCTTCGTCTTCGTGTGGTCGATCCACGCGTCCGGCACGTGCGGCAGCACCTCGCGCTTCAGGTACTCCTCGACGTCCTCGCCCAACGGCACGTTCTCGTAGTCCCGCAGCTCCGCGTCCGGCTCCGGCTCCGGCTCACCCTTGACGAGCTGCACCTCGCCCTCGGAATCCCGGACGCCCACCGCGTCCCGCAGCGCCTTCGCAAAGGGGGCGCCCGTCGGCCACAGCAGGCCCGCCGCTACCACCGCGTCCTTCAAGGCCACCAGCGCGTCGGACTTCTTCGACCATGTCGAGCCCAGCAGCGTACGCACAGCCGCCACGAACGACTCCGCGTCCGGCAGCTTCTGGACCGGCTTCGCCGCTGCCAGAGCCGCCAGCGTCTCCTCCGTGACCTCGAAACGGAGCTTCAGCGGGCGCTCGACCGTGATGCGCTGGTAGCCGAAGGCCGAATTGTCGAAGACCTTGACCTTGGAGTGCTGAGGGTGCTCGGGGTCCGCCGCGACCTGGATCGCCTCGCCGTAGAGGCGCGTCACGTCCTTGATGTGCTGCTTGCCCAATTCCTTGCGCTTGTCGCCCAGCGACTTGCGCATCTTCTGGAACTGGTCGCGCGCGTCCAGCAGGATGACCTTGCCCTTGTGGTCGGGGGACTTCTTGTTGGTCAGGATCCAGAAGTACGTGGAAATGCCGGTGTTGTAGAAGAGCTGGTCCGGGAGCGCGACGATGCCCTCGAGCCAGTCGTTCTCCAGGATCCAGCGGCGAATCTCGGATTCGCCGGAGCCGGCCGCGCCGGTGAAGAGCGGAGAGCCGTTGAAGACGATGGCGATGCGGGAGCCGCCGCCGCCCTTCACGTCGACCGGCTTCATCATCGAGATCATGTGCTGGAGGAAGAGGAGTGAGCCGTCGTTGATGCGCGGCAGGCCCGCAGCGAAGCGGCCTGCCTCACCAAGGTGCTTGTGCTCGTACTCGACCTCGTCCTTGACCTTCTTCCACTCCACGCCGAATGGCGGGTTGGCCAGGAGGAAGTCGAACTTCTCGCGGCCGTGGCCGGGGTCGCTGAAGGAGTTGCCGAAGGCGATGTGCTCCGGGTCCTGGCCCTTGATCATCAGGTCGGACCGGCAGATGGCCCAGGACTCGGGGTTGAGCTCCTGCCCGTACACCTCCACCGTGGCGTCGGGGTTGTGCTTCCTGATGAACTCCTCGGCCGCCGACAGCATGCCGCCCGTGCCGCAGGCCGGGTCCATGACGGTGCGGACCGCGCCCGGAATGGTGAGCGCGTCGCCGTCCGGCTCGATCAGCAGGTTCACCATGAGCTTGATGACCTCGCGAGGCGTGAAGTGCTCACCGGCGGTCTCGTTGGACTGCTCCGCGAAGCGGCGGATCAGCTCCTCGAAGATGTAGCCCATGTTGTGGTTGGGCACGTTCTTCGGGTGCAGGTCCAGGTCGGTGAACTTCCCGATGACCTTGTAGAGCAGGTCGGCGCCGTCCAGCCGCTTGATCTGCTGGGCGAACTCGTATTTGTCGAGGACCTCGCGGGCGTTGTCCGAGAAGGCGCCCACGTACTTCTGCAGAAGGACCGCGGCGTTCCTGGGGTCGCCCGCGATCTTCTTCAGGGTCAGGTCGCTCTTGTTGTAGAAGGAGTGCCCCGAGGCGCGGCGGAGGAAGTGGTCGGTGTCGAGGTCCTGGCCCTCGAAGCGGGCCACGGTCTCCACGACCTTGTCGCGGGTGGGCTCCAGGACGCATTCCAGGCGGCGCAGCACCGTGAACGGCAGGATGACCTTGCCGTAGTCGGACTGCTTGTAGTCACCGCGCAGGAGGTCGGCGACGGACCAGGCGTGGTTCGCCAGTTCCGTGTGCTTACTGCTGTTCAAGGGGTTCCCCGGTTTCCTTCCGAACCGTCCCGCCCAACCGGAGCGGGTGCGGACAAGTGTGGTCGATGGGAGTGCGTACGAGTCGGGTTCAGGACGGATCGGCGTCCGCCGGAGTCCCGGACGGCAGGAGCGCGCCGCCCGTGAGACCGTCCGCCAGCAGAGCCGCCGTCTCTTCCGCGAGCCGCGCCGCCCGACGCGCCCGCGCACGTAGCTCGTGGACGTGCCGGAACGCCTCTCCGTAACGGCGCTGTTCGCCCAGGGGCAGCAGCGGGACCCGCAGCCGGCCCGGAGCGACGTGCAGGACGGTGCTGCCGGTGGAGGCGCCCGCGATGTTCTCCGCCGAGCCGATGAAACCGGCGAGGAACCAGGAGTCCAGGCGGGCCGGATCGGGGCGCAGGAGATGGACCTGGGGGCCGAGGAGCGCACCCGCGTCCATCTCGTCGGCCACGCGGGCCATCGGCCCCGTACCGCCCACAATCGCCCGTACGAGGACGTCGCCCGCGGCGATCACCGGGGCGGGAGCCAGGGAGTGGAGGTCCGCCGGGTCGCCGGTCGGGCCCGTACCGCGGGCGATGTCGGCCCCGGTGAGCACTGGCGCCCCTGGGGCGGAGGAAGCGCCGTCCGGCTCCGGCCCCTTGGTGTCCGCCACGGTACGGAGCAGGGTCAGCGCCCCGCCCCTGGTGAGATCGGAGGCGGTGGCCGTGCGCCATTCCCGGGGCGAGCCGCCGGGTTCGGACCGGCCGGCGAGGTCCGCCGCGTCGAGGAGACGGCGGGCCGCCTCTGTCAGCTCGCGGCGGCCTGTCTCCGTACGGGTGAACAGCTCGGCGGGATCGACGTCCGTGCGCGAGATGCGGACCTGGCGGGCCGGGGTGAGGTCGACGAGGTCGTCGAGGAGGTCGAGGACCGGCACCGCACGCGCGGTGCCGGGCTCGGCCGTGAACCGATCCGGGTCGGCGGTGAAGGCGTGCCAGTGGGAGAGGGTCCGGGCAGTCAGGCCGACCCAGTCGACGGGGGCACGGGAGGAGCCCGTACGCGGCGCGCCCGTCGCCTGTCCCCCCGTACTCGACGAGGGTGTCCCGGCCGTGTCGACGAACAGCACCGCCTTGCGCTCCGGGCCGCCCGGCTCGGGCCGCTGAAGTACCCACAGCTGCAGGCCCACGTGGAGCGGCGCCGCCGCCCCGGCCGGGAGGGCGAGCACGGCCCGCACAGCGCCACTGCGCACCAGCTCGGCCCTGACGCGGCGCCCGGCGGGGCGGGAGGCGGTGGCCGGAGGCAGGATCAGTACGGCCCAGCCGCCGGGAGCGAGGTGAGCGAGGCAGTGCTGCACCCAGGCGAGCTCGGACTCGGACCGGCCGGGCACGCCGTACGCCCAGCGCGGGTCGTAGGCGAGCTCGTCGTGGCCCCACTCACGGTCTCCGTACGGCGGGTTGCACACCACCGCGTCCGCCTTCAGATCATCGAAGCAGTCAGCGCGCAGGCTGTCCCCGACGCGTACGGTGACCTCGGCCCGCGGGGCGGTGAGGCTCAGCCCGACGGCGGCGCGCTGAGCCTGTACGGGCACGGAGTCCTGGCCGAGGAGGGTGGTGGCGCCGCACTCGGCGGCGGCCGCCAGCAGCGCGCCGCTGCCGCAGGCCGGATCAAGCACACGCTCGACCCCGGCGGGGAGCAGGGCGGCGACCAGGCGCGCCAGGGGTTCCGGGGTTCCGTGGACGCCGGTCGCGGCGCTGTCCTCCAGTTCCCTTTCGGCCAGCACCGTCAGCGCGGCCTGACCGCCTTCCTCGCGTACGCAGCGAAGGAGCGCGCGCAGGACAGGGCCGTCCGCGGCGGAGAAGACGGGACTCGGGGGCGTCGGACCGGGGAGCGAGGCCAGGGGCCCGGCCACCTCTTCAGCGGCGCGATCGGCGAGCTCGGCGTCCGTGAGGTCAGCCAGCGCCGCCCTCTCGTCCGGGGAGCGGCGGGCGAGGGTGAGAACGAAGCCGATGCGGCCGGTCGTCCCATCCGGGTCGGGCGCGTGGAAGCGGACCGCCGTGCGCAGTTCCTCCCGCGGGTCGGCAGCCTGCGAGTGCCCGCGCGTGCCGAGCCATTCTCGTACCGCTCCAAGATCGTAGAGCGGACTCGTCTCGGTGCCGGCGGACGGGGCGGGGAAGTCGGCGTGTCGTCGGCGCCAGTTGCTGACCGTGGCCCGGGTGACACCGGCGATGCGCGAGATCTCCGCGGCTGTCACATGGGCTGTTGTCTCTGACATGGCCTGCCGGCACCTCTCCTCAGGGCGAACAGCTCACACAGTACACCAGAAGCCAAACGAAGATTAATGTTTGACAGTGCTTTCACCAGACCATCTACTGAACGCAGCTATCACTGGCCTCACCCCGCAACCCCAGGAGCCACCGTGCCACTCGACCCGACCCGCACCCACAGCCCTGCCACCCCCCTCAAGACCCGGCACAGCACCCTCTACCTGCTCCGGAACACAGGCGCGTCTCCCTCCGACCTGCGCGCCGCGCTCAATGGCAGGTACGAGCGTGATCACTCCTTCGTCATGGAGGACGTGATCACCGCAGGCACTCCCGCGCTCTTGTGTCACGGGGTGATCGGCCGCCACCGTCCGCCCGACTGGGCGTCGGCTGTGCACGTCCTCACCGGGCGCAAGCCGCCTGTGGAGAACCGCACGTCGGCATGCGCGCTGCTCCTCCCCGTAGCCGACGACGTCTTCGCCCTCACCTTCGGCATGGGGCACCTCCTGCTGGATCAGAGCAGGATCTCCCCCGGCTTCGGGTTCGACTTCGTCTTGCGCGCCGCGCAGCCCGACGCCATCCGCCAGGTCACACACAGTCTGATGGACGCCAGAGGACGCACGGACCGGAGCTCGGCCGCCCAGGGGCAGCACATCCGCGCGTTCCCCATCGAGGAGTACGGCGAAGTGGTCAGCCGACTGGTCGGCACCCTGAGCTCGACGGAGCTCACGATCGGCAAGCGCAGTCGGCGCACGGCTCAGGTCGCCGGTACGGACGCCCTGAAGATCCATCTCGGTGCGGAGCCCGAGAACCTGCTTCACGACCTCACACAGATCCGGGCGATCCTCGCCCGCCGGTCTCCGGCACCCGAATTCGAGGCGATCGCTCGCGTTCGACCGCTCAAAAGCGGAGACCCACGGCGCAGCGTCCTGGAGGCCCGCCTGGACGATCTGCTGGGCGCCTCGGCGGACACCGGATCGCTCGCTCTGGCCGTCCCCGCGGCCTGCCTCGACCAGGAGGACGCCGCACTTTCCTACCAGGTGAAGGTCGGACCCGTCCGCCGGCTCATGGCTTCTCCGGCGATCGACGACATCCTGGAGCTACTCGACGGCATCCCTCCCGGCAGGCGCCTCGAAGCCCTGTCCGCGGGCTACATACAGATGCATCGTGACGAGGAGGGCACCGACCCGGTGAGTGCCCAGGTGAAGGCCCACAAGTGGATCACGGCCGAGATCCCGCTCGACGCCAGCCGCTACTTCCACCACGAGGGACGCTGGTTCGAGATCGGGGACCAGTACCTGGAGGGCATCAGGAGCGAGGTCGACACCCTGCTCACCACACCAGCCGACTGTCCCCTGCCGGCCTGGACGACCGACCTCACGACGGAGGAGGAGTACAACCTGGTGGCGTCGAAGCACGGTTACCTCTGCCTGGATCGTCGGCTCATCCGGACCGCCCAGCATCCGCACGGCTTCGAGGCCGCGGACCTGCTCTCCGAGGACGGGACCCTGATCCACGTCAAGAGGGTCGCCTCCTCGGCGCCGCTGAGCCACCTCTTCGCCCAGGGCAGGGTCTCCGCCGACGCCCTGCGCTTCGATGCCGAGGCGCGCGCCGAGTTCGCCCGGCGCGCGCAGGAAAGGCACCCGGGGCACGCTGTCGGCGAGGACTTCACCCCGCGGAAGGTCGTCTACGCCATCTCGCTCAAGAGCGGCAAGGCCCTGACGACGAAGAACCTGTTCACCTTCGCCCAGGTGTCCCTGCTCCAGGCGGCCCGGGCGCTGCGTGCGCAGGGCATCGACGTGGCAGTAGTCGGCATTTCGTCGCCGAACGCCGACTACTGAGCCGCACCGCGTCACCCACGCTGCCGCATCGCGTGCCGCCTTCACAGGCCGGGGGCGTCGGCAGCACCGCCGTCCGCCTTACATCCGTCCCGGCATGAGACGGTGCCACGCTGGCCCCCTCGCCGAGCAACTGGGTGACAGCATCATCCTGGATGCCCGAGCGGACCAGTCCACCGTTCATAGACCACGTTGCCCGGCCTGGCCGGCGAGCGGGGCGGCCAGCAGATGAAGCGGCCTGGTCGGCGAAGGCGAGCCACTGACCGTCATGGGCGTCCGTGTGTCGCGGTCGCCCACCAGGCCGCGTGACCCGACCTCAACACGACTGACCCCAACACAGAATGATAACCAAGTAGGACATTTCATTTTCGCGGGACATGTGTGGGACAAGGCGCCTGACGGTACATCAGCAATGCCTCTGAACTGCGAAGAACGCCGGAAACACCGACGGCCTCCGGAGCCGTGTGCGCAGGTTCGAATCCTGCCGGGGGCACTCCAGTTCGGACAGCGTGATCAAGCCGCTGACCTGCTGAAGTGCCGAAGACGAAGGGTCGGACTCAGTCTCACTGAGTCCGACCCTTCGTCGTTATGTGTCACTGGTTGCGCTCAGCGGGAGCCCGGAGACGACGGAGGCCCGGAACGGGGCCCAGGGCCTCGGGCGTCGGAGCGATGCGGTCCGGCTGGTCGGCGGCCCGGAGTCGGCAGACGAGCGTGATCTGCTGAAGCTGGCCATCTGCGCACTACCCAAGAAGAGTTCCCGGGAACTGCGCACCATCGTGCAGAGTCTTGACCTGCTCATCCTCGAAGGTCCCGACGCCCATCCGTACGAGCCACCTCCCCATCACTGGTGGCGGATCGCTTTCCGACTCGTCCCAGCACCTTCCGGCGATCAGCAAGCGGTGGGCGTCCGGCTGGGCGCGGCTCCTGCGAGATCTCGTTCGGTAGCCTGTCGGCATGCTTCCGGAGCCGCGCAGCCGTGAGGAACTCGTCGCCTTCCTTCGTGACCTGCACGACGAGTTCCGTGCCCGTGGCCACGAGTGGGAGAACAACACCCTGGACTCGTTCCTCGAAGCCCTGGCTGCGTGCGTTGACGACTGCCCGGGCTTGTACCGCCGCTCGGGAGATCCCGCTCCGCCGGACGGAGACTGGACCTTCATGGCCCGGGCGCTCAGGGCAGCCACCCTCTACGAGTAGACGGAGGGCGGCAGCCTGACCGAGTCCTCTTCGCGCCTTCGGCAGGGTCGGTGGGTCAACCCCGGAGCTCTCGCACCAAGGTGTCGTTCCCGTCGCGCAGTTCCAGCGTGTACGCGAAGCCGAACGACGTGAGGAGCTGCGCCAAGTCGTCGAGGCGCGCGGGGTCCACGGCTCCGTTGAGCAGGATGTCCGGGCCGTCGACGGGATCGACCTCCAGCCGACACCAACCGGTTTCCACCTCGTAGCCGTACCAGGACGACGAACGAGAGCGCCAGCCCGTTCGGGCGAAGCGGGCGGTCACGGCGGTGGCGTCGTGACGGTCGTGCAGGATGCCGCACACGTTGTTGCCCAGGTCGGTCCAGGGTGTGGTCAACGGTCGTTCCCCCCGGTAGCCGGTGGCTGGTCGGTCCCGGGCCGGGGCCGGTCGGCCGGGATCGAACAGTACCTCGCGGTTGGCCACGGATGCTGCGGTCCGAGGAGACTCCGACCGGCCTCCGTGGGGGGCGCTGGTCACGGCGGTGAGTCGGGCGTCGGGGCCGTGCCGTCGGTGGAGGCGTACGTGCTCGGGCACCCCCGCGGGCAGCCGGCCGGCGAGGGGCCGGGGCTGCCCTGTGCGGCTGGGCCGCTCGTCAGTTCGGTGAGGGGGACGGGGGGACCGGGAGGGGGCTGATGCCCGGTTCGTAGTGGGCTCGGAGGTAGAGGCGGGTGCGGTCCGGGGCGTACTCATGGGCGTAGAGGCGGACGCAGCGCCCCTCGGACGTGTCGTACGCGTCGGGTGAGCCGAACGGGTCCTCGGACGTCGGGGAGGGGGAGCCGGTGGCCGTGCCCGGGCAGACGTAGCCGTAGCGGACGCCGTCCCTGAGGGTCTCCGGCTCCGGCAGGCCGAAGTGGGCGAAGTCGTGGGGCTTGACCTCGGTCGGGGCCGTGGGCTCCAGCCATCTGCCCTTCGGCGGGTTCGCCTTCAGGTAGGTCTCGGCCTCGGACCGGGTCAGCGTGAAGGTGAGCAGGCCCGTGTCGAAGCGCGACGTGATCTCGTACGCCGCCTTGGGCGACTGCGCCGTGGCCGGCACCGGGAGGCCCATCTGCCGGCTCATCCACTCCGGCGTGATGCCCTCGGCCCAGGTGGAGTCCGTCGTCCGGCCCGGCGCGTGGGTGCCGCCCGTGGTGGTGCGTCCGCCGCCGGCGCCGCTGCCGCCCGGGTCGCCGCATCCCGCCACGCCGAGGGCGACCGCCGTCGCACCGGCCGCGGCCCACGCCACCAGCCGTCCGCGGCCCGCGCGGCTGCTGTTCGTCCGCGGTCGGCTCATCGGACGACCCCCGTCCTCGGACCCCCGGTCGTCCGGTCCTGCTGTTGCTCTCGGCCGGGGTTCATCCGTCCGTCCCTGCTCTCTTCCGGACCCGGGAGCGGGTCGTTGTTGGGCGCCGCGGAGCCCAGGTCGTAGTGCTTCACGGTGCTGCTGCCGGACATGTCGAACTCCTGGGCGAGCCCCACCCGGTGCAGCTTGGCCATCTGCCCGTCGGGGATCTCCATCGGGCCGACCTTGACGCCCTTGCCCTCGTCCCAGTTGTAGCGGTCCCAGACGTTGGCCTGGTAGTCGATGCCGATCCTGGGGTTGCCGTGGGCGTCGGGAACGGCGGTCACGACGCCGGTGACGTTCGAGTTGGCGCCGCCCACCGCGTAGAACCAGTTCTGGTCGGTCTCCTGGGTGAAGTAGAAGCCCTCCGGCGCCTTCGCCTCCACCGGGAAGGCGACCGGCTTGCCGCCGTTCCTCCGGAACTCTTCCAGGGCCTGCTTGCGCCAGTCGTCCTGGTTCACGCGGACGATGTCGTCGACGTACGACGCGAAGCCGGGCACGTCCGTCATCATCTTGTCCACGGGCAGGTTCATGGGGCTGCCGCTGTTGCCCAGGTAGTGCGCCATGTGGCGGGACGCGTCCGTCATGCCCTTCCAGTCGGCGCCCTCCGCCAGGAGCTTCATCTTCTGTTCGGTGGCCCATTCCTCGAAGCCCGGCGACTCGGAGCCGTGCCTTCCCGCGCCGGCGTCCGCCGCGATCTGCGGCATCGTCGGGCTGAGGATGCCCGCCGCCATCAGGTCGTCCTTCTGCGCGAGCCACAGCTGGGCCCGCGCCTCCGGGCTCAGGGAGTCCCACAGGCGACGGAGCTCCGCCCGCTGCTGCGGGTTCGCGTCCTTCCCGAGACCGGCGAGTTCGTTCGCGCGCGGCAGCTGCTCCTCGTCCAGGGAGGTGTACCGGGCGTGGCCCGCGTTCTGCGGGTCGTTGCCGTGGCTCTTGCCGAGGGCGCGTACGGCTGCCGCGTCGACCTCGGCGGCGTGCTGGACGATGCCGGTGAGGGTGTCCGCGTACCAGCGGATGCGGTCCTTGGTCCGCTGGTCCGTGCCCTCCGGGGTGCACATCTTCTCGGAGACGCGGACGGTGCCGTGGGGGCCGTCGAAGACCAGGAGCCCGGGGTCGGGCGGATTGTGGGACGGGTCCCCCTGGCCGGCCGACTCGGTGAGGGTTCGCGCCTGCTTCTGGTAGCGCGTGAGCTCGCTGTGGGCATCGGCCAGGACGTTCGCGATGCTTTCCGCCTCCTTCTGGAGGTCGGAGAACTCCTTGGCGGTCTTTCCGACGAACTCCCGCGTCACGGTGGCGTTGACGCCCTGCCAGCGCGCCGCGTCGGCCTTCCTGGCCAGTCCGTCGCGGACGTCGGTGGCGAGCTTGGCCAGGTCGCCGGCCATGGTCTTCCAGTCGGTCGCCGCGGTCCCCAGCTTCGTGAGGTCCAGCGCCATGAGGTCCGAATAGGAGAAGTCACCCATGATTCCTCCTACGTGAAGTAGTCGTTCAGCGCCGACACGGACACCGGCCCCGTCCGGCCGCGGAGTTCGGCGGCGATCGCCTCGTCCTCCCGCGCGTGCAGCTTCTTGCTGTAGTCGAGGTGGTTCGAGATGTGCGCGCACGCCTGCAGGACGTGCTTCACCTGCGAAGTCCACACCTCGACCGTCAACTCGAGTGCCCCACCGAGCCCCAGGTCGTGGCTCTTGAGCGCGGCGGCCGCCTGCATCGTGGAGCCCGATCCCGCCTTGTCGGCTCCCGCCCCGGCGATGTCGGCCTTCTTCTTCAGCTCTCCGTGGAGAACGAACGCCTCGTGGCCGACGGCCCCCAGGTCGTCCTGGTACACCACCAGATCCGCGTCACCGCCGCCGCCTCCGGGCGCCAGCTGGTTCAGCCGCGTCCCGGCGTCGTGGCGTGCCCGCACCGCGGCCTTGGCCCGCTCCCACTCGTCCCAGGGCATGCTCCCCGTCCCTCCCCCGTCGTCGCGTGCGGCGGGAAGACAGGGATTCGCTTCCGCGATCCTTTGCCGCGATCCTTTGCCGCGATCCGTCACAGATGTTCCGCGACGGGTGATCCCGTCCCAGGTGATCCCCGACGTCCGATCCGGCCGCTGTCCGATCCACCGCACGGAAGACCCTAACAACGTCCCAACCGTTCCGCACCCTGCCGGCGCCCCGTCACGAACCGCCTGGACTGCGGTAGTTGAGGTGGCGGCGGGGCGCGTCACGGGGAGGGGCGTCGGCGGGCGCGGTCCCCGGTCGCGCACCTGACGGCGAAGGGCCGTTCCCGTCCGGCGTGGACGGGAACGGCCCCGGGACACCCTTCGCGCTCGGGTGACCTCGCCTCGCTTACGCGAACCCTCGGCCTTACTCGGCCTTACTCGGCCTTACTTGACGTTGATCGCCGTCCAGGCCGCCGCGACCGCGTTGTACTCGGCGCTGCCCGCGCCGTAGAGGTCCTTGGCCGCCGAGAGGGTGGCCGTGCGGGCGCCGGAGTAGCCGGTGGAGGAGGTCATGTAGGTGGAGAGGGCCTTGTACCAGATCTTGTAGGCCTTCTGGCGGCCGATGCCCGTGACGGTGGAGCCGTCGTAGGTCGGCGAGTTGTAGGTGACGCCGTTGACCGTCTTCGTGCCGCTGCCCTCGGACAGCAGGAAGAAGAAGTGGTTGGCCGGGCCCGAGGAGTAGTGGACGTTCAGGCGGCCGACGGACTTCGACCAGTAGTCGGCCGACTTGCCGTCCTTGCTCGGCTTGTCCATGTAACGGAGCGGCGTGCCGTTGCCGTTGATGTCGATCTTCTCGCCGATGAGGTAGTCGCCGACGTCCGTGGAGTTGTTCGCAAAGAACTCGACCGAGGTGCCGAAGATGTCGGACGTCGCCTCGTTCAGGCCGCCGGACTCGCCGCTGTAGCGGAGGTTGGCGGTGGAGGAGGTCAGGCCGTGGGACATCTCGTGGCCGGCCACGTCGAGGGACGTCAGCGGGTGGGTGTTGCTGATGCCGTCGCCGTACGTCATGCAGAAGCAGCTGTCGTCCCAGAACGCGTTCACGTAGGCGTTGCCGTAGTGGACGCGGGAGTAGGCGGCGGCGCCGTCGCCGCGGATGCCGTTGCGGCCCAGCTCGTTCTTGTAGAAGTCCCACGTGACGGCCGCGCCGTAGTGGGCGTCCGCGGCCGCCGTCTCGCGGTTGGAGGCCAGGCCGTTGCCCCACGTGTCGGTGGAGTTGGTGAAGAGCGTGCCGGTGCCGGACGTGCCGCCGTTCAGGTCGTACGTCTTGTGGCCGCCGCGGGCGGTGTCCGTGAGGGTGTACGAGGGGGCGGTGCCGAGCGTCACCTGGCCGCTGTACATCGTGTTGCCGACGCCGGTCTCGATGGCCTCGTACGCGTACAGCTCCTTGCCGCTGTTGGCGTCCGTGATGACGTGGCGGCGACTCGGGGTGCCGTCGGCCTGCGTGCCCGTGACCACGGTCTCCCAGGCGAGGACCGGCTTGCCGGTGGCCGCCCAGATCACCTTGCGGGCGTTGGAGGCGGTGGCCGCCTTCGTGTCCGCCGACGCGACGGCCGTCTTGGCGGCGGCCGACGCGGCGAGGGCCGGGGTGGTGCTCGCCACGGATATCCGGGCCTCGGTCGCCTTGGTGGTGGAGCGGGCGCCGTTCTTCTTCTCGTGCACGACGAGGTCGCCGCCGAGGACCGGGAGGCCCTCGTAGGTGCGCTCGTAGCGGGTGTGGACGGTGCCGTCGGCGTCCTTGACGACGTCACGGGCGACGAGCTTCTCCTGGCCGGACAGGCCGATGGCCTTCGCGGTGCCGGCCGCTTCGGTCTGCGCCTCGTGGATGGCGGCGGCACGCTGGCCGCCGGAGAGCACGAGTGCGGTCGCGCCGGCTTCGCGCTGGGCATCGGCGTTGGCGGATCCGGTCTGGAATCCGACGACGACCATGGCGGCCGATGCGATCAGGGCGGCGGCGCGGGCGGTGGTGCGGGGGGTACGGCGCGAGGACTGCTGGCGGGTCACGCGGGCTCCTTCGCTGTTACGCGTGGGGGATCTGTGTGGGGGGTGGTGCGGGAGCGAGCGTGCCAGCGAGCAGGCCTGATTGACAGGTATGCAACAAGGATTTGACCGACAGTTGTCCGAAGGGCGGCCAACTGCGTCCGCTATACGGCGAGCTGACCGCCTTGAGGGTCGTCGAGGGGTCCTATGGGGGTGGGGTAGGGGCGCCGCCGAGGGTGCGGGCGGGCTCCACGGAGACGGATGGCACGGGTGCGGGCGGGCTCCACGGAGACAGATGGCACGGGTGCGGGCGAGCCCCTCGGGCCGGACGGCGCGGGTGCGGGCGTGCCCCTCGGGCCGGACGGCGCGGGTGCGGGCGTGCCCCTCGGGCCGGACGGCGCGGGTGCGGGCGTGCCCCTCGGGGGCGGATGGCGCGGGTGCGGGGAGAAGGGGCGCCTCATGGGACGGGTTCGGTTCATCCCGGTTTACGGGGTTAACCACCGTGGTGCGACGGGCGGTTGCCCCCTCACGTCCCGGGCCGCGCGGCCGTGGCGGCGAACGCGTCGAGGGCGAGGCGGTGCAGCACCGGCGGCCCGGCCTCCGAACGCGGGGCGTTCAGGGCCACCGCGCCGTGGTGCGCCGGGCCGCAGGGCAGGTCATGGAGGACCCACGCGTCGGGATGGCGGGGCGGGGTCGGGGCCGGGGTCCGCGACGGAGCAGGGGTCGGGGCGGGGGTCGCGGGTGGGGCCGGGGCCGCGGGGTCGGTACGGGTCTCGGGTGGGGCGGGGGGCGCAGGTGGGGCGGGGGGCGCAGGTGGCGTCCGTTGCGGCGTTGCCCCTGTGGGGTCCCGCCGTTCCTCCAGGGCGCCGCTCCCCTCCGGCTCGCCGCCCACGTAGTCCAAGTGGGGGGCCCTGCCCAGCCCCGTACCCAGGCCCTTCAGGTACGCCTCCTTGCGCGCCCAGATGCGGCCGAACGCGGCGGCCCGCCCCGCCGGCTCCCCCGCCGCCTCGATCTCCGCCCGCTCCAGGGGGTGCAGTACGGACAGCAGCTCCCGCACGGACGCCGGCTCCGGGCGCCGTTCGACGTCTGCGCCGACCGGGACCGGCGCAGTCGCGATCAGGATCCGCCCCTGGGTGTGCGACAGGGAGAAGTGCAGCGGCGGTACGGGGAGGGCCCCGGCGTCGAGTGCCGGGCGGCCGTGCGGCGCCCCGCAGCAGGGACACGGCTCCCGCGTGAAGGTCAGGTCCTGGGGCCGTACGCCGTGGAGTTCGGCGAGCACGGCGCGCAGCACGACGTGGGCCGTGACGTACAGGGCCCGGTCCGCGGCACGGACGAAGGCGGCGGCGCGCTCCCGCTCGCGCGCGTCGAGTACGGAGGTGTCCAGCCTCGCGACGAGGGCGGCGTCACGCGCCGTGTCGAGGTCCAGGAGCCAGGCGTCGGCCTGCATCGGTCGGTGTCCTCCGGCTGTCCTGGGGCGGCGGTGCGCCGCGGCGGCCCGTGGGCGTGATCGGTGACGGTGCCGCGTGAGGGCGATCGGCAGCGGTCACCGGTGGCGGTGATCCGTAGCGGTGATCCCCTGCTCGTCCGCCGTGCTGGTGCGCTGTACGCGGCGCGTCCGCCCGCTCGCCCGCAGGCCTGGTGCCGTGCGACCGTTCCCGCGGGGCTGCGGGCCTCCCTGACCGTACACGTGTGCGCGTCCGGAGGGCGGCGAAAGCGAGACCTCGACCTCACGGCTTCCGGCCATCGGCGCATCACCGCACCCCCGCGCCCCTATCCCCCGCACGCCGCGCCACCAGGACAGAGAGCGGTCACGTCACGTCACGCCGAACGCTTGCGCGGGGTCGCCTTCTTCGCCGTCTGGGTCTTGGCCGGCTGCTTCTTCGCCGCCGTCGCCTTCTTCTCCGGCGCCTTCTTCGCCGCCGCCTTCTTCGCCGTCGACTTCGTGGCGGTCGACTTCGTCGCCGACGCCGTCGACCTGGCCGTCTTCGCCGTCTTCGCCGTCGACTTCCGGGCCGGCGCCGCCGTCTTCTTCGCGGCCGTCCGCGCCGTGGACTTCTTCGCGCCCGTCTCCTTCGGCACCGGGGCGGCCGTCCTCTTCCGGGAACGGAGCTCGGTGACCTCCGCCTCCGCGGCCTCCGCCTTCTCGCCGCGGGCCTCCTTGGCCGCCCGTACGCTGCTCTCCAGGGCCGCCATCAGGTCGATGACCTGGCCGCCGCCCGTCTCCGGCTCGGCCGGGGCCACGCCCGCGCCGCCCTCCGCCTTCGCCGCGATCATCTCCTCCACGGCCTCGCGGTAGTCGTCGTGCAGCGAGTTGATGTCGACCTCGCCGAGCGTGGCCATCAGGGCGTCCGCCAGGTCGAGTTCGGCGTCGCGCACCGTCACCTGGGTCTCGGGCGCCACGCCCTCCGGCGCGCGGATCTCGTCCGGCCAGAGCAGTCCGTGCATGGCGATCACGTCGTCCACGACCCGCAGCATCCCGAGCCGCTCGCGCCCGCGCAGGGCGTACTTCGCCACGGCCACCTTGTCGCTGCGCTTCAGCGCCTCGCGCAGCAGGGTGTACGGCTTGGCGGCCGGCACGCCGTTGGCGGAGAGGTAGTAGGCGGCGTCCATCTGGAGCGGGTCGATCTCGCCGGCCGCCACGAAGGCCACGATCTCGATCGTCTTCGCCGTCGGCAGCGGCAGGGTGGCCAGGTCCTCGTCGGTGATCGGGATCATGGTCCCGTCGGCGTCCTCGTACGCCTTGCCGATCTCCGCCTGGGTGACCTCCTCCCCGTCCAGCTCGCACACCTTCTTGTAGCGGATGCGCCCGCCGTCCTCGGCGTGGATCTGCCGGAACGAGACCGAGTGGCTCTCGGTGGCGTTGACCAGCTTGATCGGAATGCTGACCAGCCCGAAGGATATGGCCCCGTTCCAGATTGATCGCACGATTCATCCCCTTTCACAGGATTTCTGTGGTTCACGCCAGATGTACGGGAATCATGGGATTCTCATCGTATGACGCCCATCACAGAGGTGGAGGGGCGACGCCTTGCGCTCAGCAACCTCGACAAGGTCCTCCACCCGGCCACCGGCACCACCAAGGGCGAGCTCCTGCACTACTACGCGACCGTCGGGGCCGCGATCCTGCCGCATCTGCGCGATCGCCCGGTGTCCTTCCTGCGCTACCCGGACGGCCCGGACGGGCAGCTCTTCTTCACCAAGAACCCGCCGCCCGGCACCCCCGCCTGGGTGAACACCACCCCCGTGCCCCGCTCCGACGCGCCCCGCGCCCGGCAGGTCATGATCCAGGACCTGCCCTCCCTGATGTGGGCGGCGAACCTGGTCGTCGAGTTCCACACGCCGCAGTGGCGCGAGGACTCCCCCGCCGTCGCCGACCGGCTGGTCCTCGACCTCGACCCGGGCCCGCCCGCGACGGTCGTCGAATGCTGCCGGGTCGCCCTCCACCTGCGGGAACGCCTCGCCGCCGATGGCCTCACCGCCTGCGTGAAGACCTCCGGGTCCAAGGGTCTGCACCTCCTCGTCCCCCTGGTCCCGACCCCCTCCGACCGGGTCTCCGCCTACGCGCGCCGGCTCGCCGTCGAGGCGGAGGCCGCGCTGCCGCGGCTCGTCGTGCACCGGATGGCGAAGGCGCTGCGGCCGGGCAAGGTCTTCGTCGACCACAGCCAGAACGCCGCCGCGAAGACCACGGCCACGCCGTACACCCTGCGGGCCCGCCGGCTGCCGACCGTCTCCGCGCCGGTCACCTGGGACGAGGTCCGGGAGGCCGCGGAGGCGAGGGATGCGGGCGGGGCGGGGACGGGCGGGAGCCGCGGGAGGGGCAGGACGGACGGGAGGGATGGGAAGGACGGGAGGGACGGGAGGGACGGGCAGGGCCGGAGGGGTGGAAGGCGTGCCCCCGCGGGGGCAGAGGGGACCGACGCGGCCGGGGGGAGCACCGCAGGCGCTGCGGCGGCTGCGGCTGCGGCTGCGGCGGTCGGGGCTCCGGATCCGCTCGTGTTCCTCATGGACGACATCGCTCCCCGCCTGGAGACGTACGGCGAGCTGCTCGCCCCGCTCTTCGACCCGGACGCGGCGGGGGTCCTGCCGTGACACCCCCGGCCCGCGGACAGAGCGCGGGGGCCGGCGCGGATCCGGACGTCGTCCTGCGACCGCCCCTGGAGGTCATGCGGCCGAAGGCCGTCGACGAGATGCCCCGGCAGGGCAGCACCCGCGGCGGCTTCCAGTACTCCCTCAAGCTCGACGGCTTCCGCGCCCTCGCCTTCGTCCTCGACGGCGGCCAGGTCTTCCTCCAGTCCCGGAACCGGCGCGACCTGGCGCCCGAGTTCCCCGGCATCGCCGCCTACCTCGGCGAGGCCCTGCCCCCGGGGATCGTCCTGGACGGCGAGCTCTGCGCCTACCGCGACGGACGGCTCAGCTTCACCGACCTCCTCCGCTCCCACCGCGATCGCGAGCGGGCCGGGATCCCCGTCTCGTACATCGCCTTCGACCTGCTCGCCCTCCCCGGCCACGACCTCCGCGGCCGCACCCTCCGCGAACGCTGGACGCTCCTCGGCACCGCCCTCGCCGGGACCGGGCCCCCGCTCCAGCGGGTGCTCGCCACCGAGGACGAGCGGACCGCCCGCGAGTGGTTCGGCGCACTGCGGGACGCGGGCGTCGAGGGGGTCGTGGCCAAGGCCTGGGACTCGACGTACCGGCCGGGTCACACCTGGTCCTGGCGGAAGATCCGGCACGCGGACACCGAAGACGCCCTGCTGGTCGGGGTGTTCGGGCCGCCCGGGCGGCCGCACGCCGCCCTCGTACGGCTGGCGGACGGGCGCACCCTGCGGACCGCCCCGCGGCTGACCGGGCAGCAGGCCCGCGAGGTCGCCGAGTTCGCGGCGGGCCGGCTCGCCGCGGACCCGGTGACCGACCCCGAGCACGGTCCCGTCCGTCCCCTGGCCGACCCGCTGCCCGTCGAGCTCCGGCTGATCCGCAGCCGCCAGGACGTCGCACGGTTCGTCCGTGTACGGGAGGAGACCCCGGAGGCGCGGGAGACCGACGGTCCGGGCGACGGCACCCCCCACGAGGGCGCTGCCTGACGCCGACGCGCCACATGACGCCGACCCCGCCACACGACACCGACTCGCCGCCTGCCCCCTCTCCCACGACACCGACTCGCCGCCCGGCACCGACGCACCGCCCTGGCACCGTCGGCCCCTGGCGTTCCGGCGGCCCAGGACGTTCCGACGGCCCAGGGCGCGCCGGCGGACGACCCCGCCGCCGACGCGGCCGCCGGCCCGGCCGTCGCGGGCGGCGTGGGCGCGCGCATCCCCGTCGGGCGCCCCGCCATACACGGCCCCGCCCTCTCCTCGTACGGGAACGCGCCCCTCGGCCGGATCTCGCCTCCTCCTCTCCTCCGCTCCGTTCAGGACAAACTCCCTGTGCGCCCGCCGCGGGAGCCCCTCCCCGCGCCCCGGCGCGCAAGTGCGCATGTCCGCCGTGCGCGCGCGGGGCCGCGGACCCGCTGGAGGGCCGTCACGAGGGCCCCGGAGGGGCGGGTCGGGGGTCGGCCGGGGCCCCCGGCGGACCTCCGGGTGGCGCAAAGCGAGCGGCCGTGAGGGGGTTTCGGGACCGCGTCCGGCAGGCAGGGCCTTGTTGCCCTTGCGCTGGTGCACACTTGCTGCCTGGTACAGCGCTCACGGGGAAGGCGGTCGGGCATGCTGACGGGGATCGAGGAGGTCGACTGGGCCTCGTTGGGGCATGCGTACGGCCCCGCGGACGACGTTCCGGAGCTGCTGCGGGGACTCGCCTCCGACGACCCCGCCGAACGCGAGAACGCCCTCGACGGCATGTACGGGGCGGTGCACCACCAGGGCGACGTGTACGACTCGACGCTCGCGTGCATCCCCTTCCTCCTCGAACTCGTCGCCGACCCCACGGTCCAGGACCGGGGCGGCATCGTCGAGTTACTCACCAGCGTCGGCGGCATCGACCTGTGCGGCGACGAGGAGACGGACGAACTCGACCCGGACGACGCCGATTTCCTCCCGGCGGCGAACTACGCCATGGCGGCCGCCGCGGTCGCGGCCGGCGCCGACGTCTTCTTCGACCTCGTCGACGACCCCGACCCCGAGGTGCGGCTCGCGGCGCCCTGCGCACTGGCCTCGCTGCACCACGAACCGGCGCGGGTGCTCGACCTGCTGCGCGAGCGGCTCACGATCGAGCGGGACACCGAGGTGCGGCTGGCGCTCGTCGCCGCCGTCGGCCGGATCGCCCTGCGCCACGAGTCGCTGCGCGCCCAGACCGTCGACTGGCTGGACTGGCTGTCCCGCGCGGCGCAGGCACCGGGCCTCCGGCTCGCGGCGCTCGCCCAGCTCGCCCGCTGCGCGCCCGCGGCCATCCCGATGGACGTCGTGGAGAGGGTGACGGTCCTGCTCGACGAGGTCCGCACCGCGCCGCTCGACCGGCCCGTCGAGACGCCCAGAGCGGCCGCGCCGACGCTGATCGGACAGGTCCGCGAGCTCCTGGAGGAGCACTCCGCAGGCCGCCCCACCCCCTGGACGGAGGAACTGCTCCGGACGCTGCACGGCGCCCTCGACGACCGGGTCGACGACCGCATCGCACTCATCGCGGCCCAGCTGCGCAGCCCCGACTGGGGGCAGCGCTCGGACGCGATCTGGCTGTGCGGGGGGTTGATACGGGTCTGGCGCGGGCGCTACGACGAGGTCGTACGGCTCGTCGGGGAGCAGCTGAGCGACCCGGAGCCGCGGTTGCGAGAGGCGGCCACGTCCTTCCTCGAGCGGCTGTTCGAGCTGGGCGGTCCGGCCGCGGACGCACTGGCCGTAAGGCTGGCCACGTCGCCGGCCGGGCCGCTGGGGATGCCGGGCACGCGGGCCGGCCGGGGCGGTGCGCTGCTCGCGCTCGCCCGCTCGGGCGACGCCCGCGCCATCCCGCTGCTCGCGCGGGCCCTGGAGGAGGAGCGCGAGGTGCGGCGGGAGCTGCTCTACGCGGTGGACGCGCTCGGGCCGGCCGCGCTGCCGCTCGCGCCGCTGCTGCGGCGCAGGCTCGCGGAGGTGGAGCTCGACGACCTGCTGTACGACCGTGCGGCGCCGCTGCTCTTCGCCCTCGCGTCGGTCCGGGGCACCCAGGCGCTGCCGGAGGTGCTGCGGGTGCTGCGCGGCGCGCCGTCGAACCGGCAGGACTGGGTGCGCGAGGCGTGTCTGCGCACGCTCGCGGCGTTCGGACCGGGGGCCCGGGAGGCGCTGCCGGAGGCGCGGCGGCTGCTCGGCTCGGACTCGGCGGCGGTCTCCTCGATGGCGGCGCGGGCCGTGTGGTCGCTGGACGGTTCGCTCACGGAGGCCCTCGGCACCCTGGAGCGATGGCTGCGGCCGGGGGCGACGGGCGTCGAGTGGTGCGCCGCGGCGCAGGCGCTGGGCGCGATCGGCCCGGCGGCGGCGGAGGCGGCCCCGGCCCTGCGGGCCGGCCTGGGCGCCCGGGACCTGTGGGTGCGGGTGCGTTCGGCCGCGGCGCTGTGGCGGGTCGCCGGGGACGCCGGCCCGGTGCTTCCGGCGCTGCTCGCGGCCTGGGAGGAGAACCGCCACGCCCGCGTGGCCGTGGCGGAGTGCCTCGCGGAGATGGGTCCGGCGGCGGCCGCGGCGGAACCGGCCATCCGCGCGGAGCTGGCCCGCGCCCGCCGCCACAACGCCCGCGAGGACGGTGCCGGCTCGCACGACGTCCATGACGACGAGAAGCTCCTCACCCTGTGCCGGGCCGCGCTGTCCCAGTTGGAGCGGCGCGGGTTCTGACGGAACGGGTGGGTGTGGGGGGAGGGCCGGCGGCCTTTCCCCCTACACGTGCGTGCCCGCGCGCGAAGCCGCGCCCGTAGAGCAGCCCGGCGGCCCCCGGCGCGCATCGCTGCGGCACGGCGGCACTGCGGGCACTGCGGGCACTGCGGTCCCGCAGCACTGCGGCAACCCGGCACCCGCCCCCCCGGCCCCGACCCCCGCCCCGGCCCCACGGCACCCCGGCAAAACCGCAGGTCGGGGAGGTGATCGACGCCGGCCGCCGGACGGCGAGAAGGCTCGGTCCACGCTGCGCGAGAGCAAGTAAGTAGACAAAAAGGACTTCCATACGAATAAGGTCTACGGGAGAACCGCCCGTCCCGAGCCACGCCTCCTCACCTGCGGCGGCCCCGCCCAGGGCCCCGAAGGGCCCCGGAGACCGGAAGCGGGCGAGGGACCGGAAGGTAGCCGGAGGCCCGAAGGGAACCCCGAGGCCCGAAGGGACCCCGGAGGAGGAGAGAGGAAGAGCGTGGGAGCGCGCCCCGTACAGATCGCCGCCACCGCGGCCGTCCCGGTCGCGGTGCTCTGCGCGCTCGCCCTCGTCCTCACCGGCTGCAGCGGCCAGGGCGGCCTGCGGAGCGCGGGCCGTACCCCCGACGCGGTCGGCCCGGTCCGGCTCTGGCCCGATCTGCCGCCCGCGACCAACCCGCCGATCGACTACGGCGAGACCGACACCGAGCGGGTCGCCGGGATCAGGGTCCCGGACAACGACGTGCACCGGGTCGACCCGGTCGAGGTGGTCCGGTCCGAGGTCCGGGCGCACGCCGACGCGCGCTCCGGGGCGGACGGGATGTACGCGGAGACCGCACGGGCCATCGAGGCCTGCGACACCGACCGCGCGCACTGCCCGATCCTCGCCCCGTACTACCGCGACCTCACCGGCAACGGGCGCGACGAGCTGATCGTCGGCATCCGGATGCCCGACCAGCAGCTCGGGGTCCGGGTCTACCTCGCCGAGAACGACGGGCTGACCCGCATCATGGCGACCGTCGACCAGGTGATCAGCGTCGAGCTGGCCGGCCGGGACCTGATCACGCGGTCGAGCTCGGCCGGGATCCCCGGCTACGAGTACCGGACCGCCTGGTCCTGGGACGAACAGCAGGGTGCGATGCTGCCGGCCCGGGACGAGATCGTCCGGGTCAAACCGCCCGGCACCGGCGCCACGCTCGTCCCGGCCCCCGTCTTCGTCACGCCCACCCCCACCCCGGCGCCCTCCGGCAGCACGGAACCGATCCCGGCGCCGCCGCCCGTGGCCCCCGAGGCGGGCCAGTGAGGCGGCCGCGCCTGCCGGCGTGGACCGCGACCCTCACCTGGAAGGCCGCGGTCTTCATCACCGTGATGTGCTGCGCGCTGGCGGCGCTGCTCGGTGTGCTCGTGCACGTCTCCGTCGCCGGCCAGACCGTGAAGGACTCGCGCGACAAGGCACTGACGCGGCTCGGCGAGGTCGGCCGGCTGTACGAGGCGGGCGAACCGCTCCCCCGGTTCGCCGGCGTGGACCCGCCCGGGCTGCCGGACTCGCTGCGGGCGCTCGCGCTGCGCGGCGAGAGCGGCACGATGGTCACCGAGTACCAGGGGCGCCCGACGATGTGGGCGGCGGGCCCGGCGGACGGCCGCGCCCTGGCCGTCAGGGTCGACTACACGCAGAGTTCCGACACCATCGAGGGACTCGACCGCTCGATCCTCGGCTCCTCCGTCCTGGCCATCGGCGCGACCCTGCTCGTGGGGGCCTTCGCCGTCACGCGGATCACGCGACGCCTGCACGCGACCGCGCAGGTGGCCCGGCGGATCAGCGCCGGCGACCTGGACGCGCGCGTCGACGATCCCCGTACGAAGGACCCTTCGCGGCCGCAGGACGAGGTGGCCATCGTCGCGGGGGCCCTCGACACGATGGCCACCTCGCTGCAGCGCAAGCTGCAGACCGAGCAGCGGTTCACCGCGGACGTGGCGCACGAGCTGCGCACCCCGCTGACCGGGCTGTCCGCCGCGGCCGAACTGCTGCCCGAGGGACGCCCGTCGGAGCTCGTGCGGGACCGGGTCAGCGCGATGCGCGGGCTCACCGAGGACCTCCTGGAGATCTCGCGGCTCGACGCCGGCACGGAGAGGGTCGACCTGGACGTGTACGACCTGGCGCCGCTCGCGGAGCGGGTGGCGCGCGCCTCCGCCGCCACCTCCGGCACGAGCACCGAGACGCGGGTGGTGCGTGCCGCGGCGGTCGAGACGGACAAGCGGCGCCTGGAGCGGGTACTCGGCAACCTGGTCGCCAACGCGCACAAACACGGCGCCCCGCCGGTGGTCCTGACGGTGGACGGGCCGGTGGTGACCGTACGGGACCACGGCGCGGGCTATCCGGACTACCTGCTGGCGACCGGGCCGCAGCGCTTCCGCACGGAGAGCGGCGGCAAGGGCCACGGGCTCGGCCTGACGATCGCGGTGGGCCAGGCGGAGGTGATCGGTGCGGAGCTGGTCTTCGCCAACGCGCCCGCGGAGGAGGGCGGCGGCGCGGTGGCCCGCCTGACGCTCCCGGAGTACGTACACCTGACCGACCCCGCCGCGGACACGGAAGGCAACCCGGACCCGGACCGGAGCGCGAAGCCGTAACGGTGCGCGAAGGGGGACCAGGCCCGGGACCCGGCCCCGCCGGGACCCCAACCCCCGGACACCCACGCGCCCCGGACCCGGACCGCACCCCACGCACCCCACACACACCACGGACCCGGCCCCGGACAGCGCCCCGGCCCCGGCCCGCCCCCGGAGCCTTCCCCCGACCTCGAAGCGCCCGGAGGAAGGGCGTGACGGCGCACCGTCACACAAAAGGGACATAAGGCTTACTGCTTGCTACGTTGCGGTCCATGACCGCACCCCGCCCCGCTCCCCAGGACGCGCCCCCGCCCGGGGTGCGCGTCCCGAAGCGGCGCGGGGTGGAGCTGTCGCTGCTGGTCGGGGCGGTCCTGATCTGCGTGTACGGCTACGCCGAGGTCGGCCTCGCCCGCAGCGGCGCGGTACCCCCGGACGCCGCCCGCTACGGCGCCAAGCTCGGACTGCTCGCGCTGTTCGCGCATCTCGCGGTGCGGCTGCGCGCCCCGTTCGCGGACCCCCTCCTGCTCCCGATCGCCGTCCTGCTGAACGGACTCGGCCTGGTGCTCATCTACCGGCTCGACCTGGAGACGCCGAACGACCGGGCGGCCCCCACCCAGCTGGTCTGGTCGACGCTCGGGATCGCCCTGTTCATCGTGGTCGTGGTGCTGCTGCGCGACCACCGGGTGCTGCAGCGGTACGCCTACCTGTCGGTGGCGGCGGCGCTCGGGCTGCTGACGCTGCCGATCTTCTTCCCCGCCGTGAACGGCGCCAAGATCTGGATCCGGATCGGCGGACTCTCCTTCCAGCCCGGCGAGTTCGCCAAGATCCTGCTGGCCGTGTTCTTCGCCGCGTACCTCGCCGCCAACCGCAACGCGCTCGCGTACACCGGCCGGAAGGTCTGGAGGCTGCAGTTCCCCACCGGGCGGGTCCTCGGCCCGATCGTGGCGATCTGGGTGCTGAGCGTCGGCGTCCTGGTCCTGGAACGGGACCTGGGCACGTCGCTGCTCTTCTTCGGCCTGTTCGTGATCATGCTGTACGTGGCGACCGGGCGCACCGGCTGGATCGCGGTCGGCCTGCTGCTCGCGGCGGCGGGCGCGTTCCTGGTCGGCAGCCTCGAACCGCACGTGCACACCCGGGTCCAGGACTGGCTCGACCCCTTCGCCTCGATCCGGGCCGGCGACGGCCCCGGCCAGCTGGCCCAGTCCCTCTTCGCGTTCGCCGCGGGCGGGATGCTCGGCGCCGGGCTCGGCCTCGGGCACTCGGTCCTCATCGGCTTCGCCACCAAGTCGGACTTCATCCTGGCCACGGCGGGCGAGGAGCTGGGCCTGGTGGGCCTGACCGCCCTGTTCCTGCTCTACGCGCTGCTCGTGGCCCGCGGCTACCGGGCCGGGCTGGCCCTGCGCGACCCCTTCGGCCGGCTGCTGGCCATCGGCCTCGCGTCGATCCTAGCGCTCCAGGTGTTCGTCATCGCGGGCGGGGTGATGGGGCTGATCCCGCTGACGGGCATGGCGATGCCGTTCCTGGCACAGGGCGGTTCGTCGGTCGTCACGAACTGGGTGATCGTCGCGCTGCTCGTCCGGGTCTCCGACTCGGCCCGCGCGCCGCGACCGGACATGGCGGACGCGGGCGTCATCGCCCCGATCACGGAGGACGCGCGATGAGGAACGCCGAGAGGAAGGCCGCGAGATGAGGGAGGTCGAATGATCCGCTACATCAGGCGGGCCGCCGCGCTCTGTCTCCTCCTGCTGGCGGCGCTGCTCGTGAACGCGGCCCGGGTGATGGTCTTCGAGGCGGACGCGTACGACGACAACCCGGCCAACCGCCGCATCGCGATCACCCGCTGGGGCCAGCCGCGCGGCGAGATCGTCGTGGACGGAAGGCCGGTGACCGGCTCCCGCGACAGCGGCCAGCAGCTGCGCTGGGAACGCACGTACACCCAGGGCCCGTTGTACGCGCCGGTGACCGGCTACGCCTCGCAGACGTACGGGACGACGCTCCTGGAGAACGCCGAGGACGACCTGCTGTCGGGCACCGATCCGATGCTGGCGCCGCTGCCGCTGTGGGCCGGCGTCAGCCGCGGCCGGCAGCCGGGCGGGGACGTGGTGACGACGATCCGGTCCCGGATGCAGGAGGCGGCCTACCGCGGCCTGGGCGGAAAGCGGGGCGCGGTCGCGGCGATCGAACCGTCGAGCGGCCGCATCCTCGCGCTGGTGTCCTCCCCCTCGTACGACCCCGGGCTGCTGTCCGGCACGGGGTCGGCGGTCTCCGAGGCGTGGAAGCGGCTGAACACCTCGCCGCACCAGCCGATGCTGGACCGGGCGATCCGGCAGACGTACCCGCCCGGCTCGACCTTCAAGATCGTGACGGCGGCGGCGGCGCTGGACGCGGGGGTGGTGACGGACGTCGACGCGCCGACGGGCATCCCGGACCCGTTCGTGCTGCCCGGTACCCGCCAGGTGCTCCCGAACGAGGCCACCGGCTGCGCGAACGCCTCGCTCGCGTACGCGATCCGGTGGTCGTGCAACACGGTGATGGCCGGGCTGAGTGTGAAGGTGGGCCTGGACGACATGGTGGCCAAGGTGCAGGACTTCGGCTTCAACGACACGGGCCTGCGGATCCCGTCCTGGGTGGCGAAGTCGAACTTCGACACCGACATGAGCCCCGACCAGCTGGCCCTGTCGTCGATCGGCCAGTTCGACACGGCGGCCACCCCGCTGCAGATGGCGATGGTCGCGGCGGCCGTCGCCAACAACGGCGAGATCGCCCAGCCCCACCTGGTCGAGCGCACCACCACCTCGCGCGGCACGACGGTCGACACGAGCGGCCGCCGCAGCTACCGCCAGGCCATGAGCCCGTCCACCGCGGCCCGCCTCCAGGACCTGATGATCCGCGCGGTCGAGGACGGCACCGGCACGAACGCCGCCATCCCCGACGCCCGGGTCGGCGGCAAGACCGGCACCGCCCAGCACGGCCTCGGCAACACCGGCACCCCCTACGCCTGGTTCATCGCCTGGGCCCAGGCCACCGACTCCGCCCAGCCGGCCGTCGCGGTCGCGGTGGTCGTCGAGGACGCCGAGGCGAACCGCACGGACATCAGCGGAGGGGGGAACGCGGCGCCGATCGCGCGGGCGGTGATGGAGGAGGGGCTGCGGCTGGAGAGGGAGGGACGGGAAGCACCGTGACACCACCGGAACACGCCAGTGGCCCCGCCGGAAACCGACGGGGCCACTGCGGAGACCGATCAGAGATCAGTCCTCGTCATCGCCGTACGTGCGACAAGAGACGAGGCCGTTCACGAACTCCGTGAAGGAGTCGGCCAGGCGCCGAGGCACCCGGTCCTCGTCGACGTACGCCACGGAGGGCTCACCGAGCGGTCCGCACTCGGAATAGTCGAGCATCACCGTGTCGTGACCCGCCGAGGGCGTGATGCCCAGGACGACACCGATCTCGGGGTACTGCCATTCGGCGATCAGGCCGGGTGACACGACGTCCACTCCCCAATCGCCGCCGACGCCCCAGAGCGCGTCGACACAGATGTGGTCGTCCGCCCAGGAATTGGCGAACTCCGTGGGGAAGCACCGGTTCTTCAGCAGGCCGCCGTTCTGGACGGCCAGCAGATCGACGTAGCTCTTGGGCAGGCGAACCCGCAGAACGTCCTCGGCCTGCCGAATCATCTCGGCGTCCACCGGCGGACCGACGAACTCGGACTCTTCCGCCTGATCGAAGATCACGATCACAGACTCCTCTCTAGCAGATCGAGAACCCGCCGGTATGGCCGGTCTTCGCGTGAACGGACATGTCGACGAGCTGCATCACTCCGCAGTTCTGGTGATGGTTCCACGTCCACTTCCCCTTTCGGTACGACGCCGTGATTCCGGCTGCCTTGTCAGCCGCAGCGAAATCCTTCCGTCTGTTACCGGTCAGGGTGATGACGACATCCGGCGTGGCGGGGTCCCGGTAGTTGCTGAAGTCCGGGAATCCCTGGGCGTCGAACGGCACGCCCGTCACCGGGTGGGTGCTGCCGGCGAGATGGGCGTTGATCGGTCCCACCGGAGGCCCGCCCGAGGCACACGTGCACGCGGCGGTGTGACCGCCGACGGTACCTCCGCAGTTGTGCACGAGAGCGGTCGTGTCCCCGGCCAGCACGTAGTACGTGTGGATGTCGGAGACCGTCAGGTTGTGGACCGTCGCACCCTGCGCGACCCAGTGCCGGACCGATGTGATCGACGCGTCGGAGCCCGTCTTGGTCCGGACCCGCTGGCCGGCCGTGAGATCGGTGGCGTCCACCCACTTGCGCAGCGTGGGCACCCAGAAGGGGTGGCGGTCGGTCGCCGTGATCTCGGCCGTCTTCGAGCCCTTGGCCCCGTCGGCATCAATCGTGATCTTGACGAGGTGCTTGAGACCCTGTCCCTTGATTCGAGCGGTGACCGTCTCGATGCGAGTCTCGCCGGTCTTCGGGTCGGTCGCGACGACCTTGTCGCCTGCCTTGACCTTCTCGATCGGCTTGGTGGTGCCGTCCGCCATCAGCACCTTCGTGCCCGGCACGAAACTGTTGTTGATCGGGCACGAAGCGCCGGCCGCGCCGGCGTCACTGTCGCCGTCGACCTTGCCGGAGCCACCGCTGCCGCTGGTTCCACCCTTGCTGCGGGCGGAGCCACCGGACTTGCCGCCGCCTCCGCCGCTCTTGCCCCCGTCACCGGAGCCCTTGCCGCCACCGGAGGAATTCTTCCCACGTCCGCCCGTGTGCGAAGAGGACTTGGGTGCCGCCTTGGCCTGGGCCTGCTTGTGGACGTTGTTTCCGGTTTTGCGCTTCGCGGCGGCCGCAGCCTCCGCCTTTCTCTTGGCGGCTTCGGCTGCCTTCTTCTTGGCTCTCTGCGCGGCCTCCTTCTTGGCCTTTTCGATCGCCAGCTTCTTGGCCTTCAGCGCGGCTGATTCGGCAGCCTTGGCCGCCTTGAGGACCGCTTCGGCCGCCCGCTTCGCGACCTTGAACGCCTTGATGGCGTCAATCGTGCGGTTGACCGCCTTGATGACGGCCGGAATCTTCCCGAGCTTCGCCCAGGGAATGGCGTCGACCACGATGCTGACGCAGGACCACATGTCGCCGCCGAAACAGGCGATGGCGTCGTTGATGCCGATGAAGTCCTTCAGCGTCTCCCAGGCGACAGCCAGGATCACCGAGGTCAGGGACTTGCCCTGCATCGCCTGCGCCTGAGCGACCTGGGCGGCCGACAGACCGGCGCCGGCCAGGGC
Source organism: Streptomyces sp. NPDC048018 (assembly GCF_043202995.1). Lineage (NCBI taxonomy): Bacteria > Bacillati > Actinomycetota > Actinomycetes > Kitasatosporales > Streptomycetaceae > Streptomyces > Streptomyces sp. NPDC048018. The sequence continues at coordinate 139,895 of NZ_JBIDBK010000006.1, read as the reverse complement.
AGCGGCGCGCTCGGAAGCGGTCAGAGCGATCGACTCACCGGTCGGGTCGGAGTAGGTGACCGGGTTGTTCTGTGCGTAGGCGTACCCGTTGGACTGCAGCGGGTCGTTCACGTCGAGCACTGGGTCGGCGGACAGGAAGCGCCCGACCGCCGGGTCGTACAGACGGGCACCCAGCGGCATGTAGCCGGAGGCGTCATCCCGGAGTTTGCCGAGGAAGCCCTCGTGGGTCTGGATGTTCTGCCCCGCCGTGTCGGCGCCGCGCTGGTTGCCGAACGGGTCCTGCTTCCGTACACGCACCGGCATGCCGGCGTAGAGGGCGACCTCCGAGTACACGCTGCCCTGGTGATCCATGGTGAGCGCGTTGAGCGTTTCCGAGCCCGTGCCGTTGGCGTAGCGCAGGATCGCGCCGCCCGGTGCCGAGTAGGTGCGCTCGGTGCGCACGAGGACGCCGCCCGCCTGGACGGTGACCTGCGCCTCGCCCAGGTTCAGCGTGGCCTGCTTGCCCTGGATGGTGAGCAGTCGCTCGCCGTCCGGAGCATAGATGTGGCGGGTGTCGTTCTGCGCCAGCCACTGCTGGGCGGCCTGGGCCGCGTCACAGGTGGCGAGCACGATCGCGGTGCCGTTCACGTTCGCCGCGCCCTGCACCGCGAGGCACAGACCGGAGGCGACGTGGGTCAGCTGACCGGTCGCGTTGCGCTTGAGCTGCTGCGCGGTCGCGGCCGCGGTGGTCGTGCCGCACTTCTGCAGCTGGACCGCCGAGCCCGCGGTGTTCGCCGCCGGCTGGAGACACCAGGTGTCGTAGACCTCCATGGTGCCGACGTTGGCGTCCGCCTGGCCCGGGGCCGGGTCGAAGTGCCAGGACTGCGCCACCGTGCCGTTGCAGCCGTACAGCTGGACGCCCTGGCCTGCGGCCGCGAGACCGGACTTCAGGTCGAGGCACTTCTGGCCGAGACCCACGTACGGGGTCTTGCCACCACTGCCCTGACCGGTGATCCGGTCGACCTTGCCATCAAACGTCCAGGTCAGGTCCTGCTTGTCACCGTTCTGGATAGACGTGACCGATTTGGTCTCGCCGGTCAGCTCGTACAGCCGCGTGGCCTCGGCCGTGACCTGCGCCCCCGCGGGGGTCTTGTAGGCCTTCGACACCTTGGTCAGCGTGTGCGGCTGGTCCTTGGCGGCGTTCTTGCCGTACGCGTACGTGGTGACCGCGTTCTTGGTGCTGTCGCCGGACAGGTCGTTCTCGGTCAGCTTGGTGCGGTTGCCGACCAGGTCGTACTCGTACTCCTGCCAGTAGCCGGAGCCGTCCGCGCCGGCGGCGACCCGCATCGTGCCGTCGGTGTTCTTGTTCAGCGAACCGTCGGCGTTGCGCGGGTTGACACAGGTCGTCTGGTCCTTGGAGGTCCAGGCCGACTTCAGCTGACCGATGGGGTCGTAGACGAAGCACTGGCGCTCGTCGATCCCGACGGACTTCTCCTGGATCGAGGTGACGTTGCCCGCCGGGTCGTAGGTGTACGCCCGGTTCGACACCAGGTTGCCGCCGACCAGGGAAGCGGTGTTCTGCTCCCGGTAGACCGACTGCTCCTGGAGCTCACCACCGGCCTCGTCGTACGAGCTCTGCGTCCACACCCGGTAGGGCTGGGCACCAAGGGTGGAACGGAGGACCTGGCCGTACGGGGAGTAGGCCGTCTCGGAGCCGTACCAGTCCTTGCCGGAAATCGAGAGCGGCTTGCCGTCCTTGTTGTAGCGAACGACCAGCTTCTCGGCGTCGAACTTGCCGACCGCCGGCAGCGTGGTCTCCTCCAGCGCACCCGTGTCCGAGTAGCTGTAGCCGTAGTCGTAGTCCTTCCTCAGCCCCCACGTGTCGGCGATCGACTGCGGCAGCGAAAGGGTGGTGGAGGTCGGCTGGTAGTCCTTCGTGTAGCCGTTGATCTTCTGCGTGTACGCCAGGCCGTCCGTGTAGCGGACGGCGGACGCGGGCATCCCCTTGCCGCCCGGCGTGGTGTCGTACGTGAACTCGGCCAGCAGCGCACCGCCCGCGCTGTCCACACGCTGCTGCGTCGGCCGCGACAGCTCGTCGTAGCCGCTCCAGACCTTGACACCGCGGGCATTCGTGACGGTGAGAACGCGACCCCGGTTGTCGTACTGGGTGCGCGTGGTGCCGGTGTCCGGGTCGGTGGCCGTCTCCTCACGCCCGTTGTGGTCGTAGGTCCAGGTCCAGGGGTGGGTCTGATCCGCGGAAGGCGTCGCCTTCACGACCTGGCCGTGCTGGTCGTACTCGTAGCGAGTCGACGTGAAGCCCCCCGGCGCGGCCGGGTTGAAGGTGTCGGTGCGGAGGGTCCGGCCCAGCGCGTCGGTCCACACCCGGTAGGACGAGTCACCTTGAGGCTGGATGACCTTCGACCAGTCCTCGCCGTACTCGTAGCTGACGGCCCGGTCCTCGTAGGCCTTCGAGAAGGACTCCTTGGTGGTCGGGTCGATCCACTTCAGGTAGGGCGTCTCCTTCAACACGCGGCCGAGACCGTCGTAGGTGTAGCGCGTGATGTTGGGGACGGCCGTGTCGGCGAGCGGGCTGAACAGTTCGCCCGGCTTCGCGTCCTGCGTCAGGTAGGCGTTGTTGGTCTGGTAGACCTCACCGGAGTTGTTGTACAGCGTGTCGGTGATCAACCAGCCGGCGTCGTTGTCCGCCTCCTCCTGGGTCTGACGCTCGCGGCCCAGGCCGTCGTAGAGGGTGACGGAGGTCTCGATCCTGTTCTCGTAGCCCCGCGCGTAGGTGGTGACGTACGGAGGCTTGCGGATCTTGATCTTCGCGTCGCTGGGGTCGGTCTCCTCCGCCGGGATCGTGTAGACCGCGCGGAAGTCCGGCACGCCGGAGCCGGGAGAACGCCCCGGAGCCCAGGCCTCGGCGAGACGGCCCAGCGGGTCGTAGACAGCCTCGCTCACGTAGCCGTTGGCGTCGGTGGTCTTCAGCGTGGTCGAGCGCCCCGGCTCCAGTTCCTGGACCTGGGTGTGCCCGAGTTCGTTGGTCGTCGTGACCTTGAAGACCTGGCCGGTGGCGGGCCCGATGGAGTCGTAGCTGATGGTCGAGGACTTCGGGTTCGCCTGCTGCATCTGGTCCGGGTCGGTCTCCCGGATCACGCGGCCGACGGAGTCGAAGCCCGTGGTGCCGTTGGACCGGAAACCGGTGCCGTCACCCTTGAGGGACCACGATTCGGTGGCCAGACCACGGGTGTTGGCGGCGATCGCCGTCCCGTAGGGCGTGCCGTCGTACGAGGTACGGCTAGCGTCGCTCAGGGTGCTGAGGTCGGTCCAGTTGGCGTTTGCGCACAGGGTGGGCGAGACCAGCACCTGCTTCGACAGACCGATGATGTTCTTCGTCGTCTGGTGCAGGTACTCCAGCTTGGTGCACGACTCGTCGCCGCTCTTGTCGACGTCGCCCAGCGACTCCACCAGCGTCGGCAGACCGTACGTCGACTCGTAGGTCGTCGACGTCTTCACCGAGCGGACCGTGCGCGGGTCGTCCGTGTTCGTGCCGGACGACTTCGTGTACGCGGTCTCCTCCGGCTCCGTGACCCGCCAGGCCCGCAGCGGGCTCAGGCCGTCGTCGCGGTCGCGCCTGGCGAGCTCGGTGGCCTCCGGCTTGGTGATGGAGCGCGAGAGCCAGTCCGAGTCGGCCTTGGTGGAGTCGGTGTACGTGAGCTCCTCGGCGATCCGGCCGGCGAAGGGCTCCTCGTCCTTGGCGATCTCGGCGCCGGTGATGTCCTTCACGGGCACCGTGGCACCGAGGCCCCGGAAGAAGCGGGTGACGGCCTTGGAGCGCTGACCGGGGGCGTCCGCGGTGCCCTCGACGACCGGGCCGGTGAGGACCGTGGTCTGCTCGAAGCCCGCGAACTGCGAGTAGGTGCGCTGGGACTTCTTGGTGAACTCGGCCTCGGCGAGCTTCCAGGCCGGGTTCTTGTACCCGTACTCGGTCCGCGTGCTGAAGCTGCCGTCGATGTTCGGCAGTTCCTCGACGGTGTCCACGACGTACTTGTGGAACCAGTCGATGTCCTCGACCTCGGGGTCCGGGTTCCAGAAGGACGGGTAGCAGAGCCGGTCGTTCGTCTTCAGCTGGGCCTGGAGACGGGCCATGGCCGCGTCCCTGGTCTCACCGGGCTGCTGGTCGAGCAGCGGCAGGGCGCCGCTGGCGCAGTCGCCGGTGATCGGCTTGTAGCGGACGACGGTCTCGCCGCCGTACTCGTTGATGACGCGCGCGATGCGCAGCCGGGAGAAGCCGGGCCGGTTCGGGTGGACCGCCTTGACGCGGTTCGGCATGTCCTCGGCGTTGGCCTCGAAGTACACCGAGTTGAGCTTGACGCTCGCGTCGGTGCTGCCCTTGCGGGCGTAGCCGGTGCGCTGGACGGACTCCAGCCACAGGGCGGTGTTCGGGCCGGTCTTGAGCGGGTCGGCGTGGTCCGGGTCGCCGTTCGCGGCGAAGCTCTGCGTCAGCTCGTACTCGTCGACGGCCTGGCGGGCGTCGGTGTCGGTGCGCCGCTGGGCCGAGGTCGTGATCTTGGCGAGGCGCTTGCGTGTCCAGAAGGACGGGCCGGCGTTCCAGCACTTCTTGCCGGACTCGCAGCGCAGGTCGACCGGGGTGTCGAACCAGGGCCGGTAGTTGCGCGGGTCCTTCGAGGTGAAGTTGGCCTCGGTGCAGGTGACGCCGTCGACGGTGTAGCAGCGCTCGTCGACCGTGAAGCCGACCCGGGCCGGCGCGGTCGCGGTGAAGATGTTGTCGCTGCGCTGGCCGTAGTAGATGTGGTCGAGCCAGCCGTCCCGGTCGTACGAGATCGGGTGCGAGAAGTCGAAGTTCGGCGCGTAGTAGTTCTGGTCCTTCTTCCACCACAGCGACATGGCGTTGCCGTGGACGTCCTCGACGTAGTCGAGGCCCCAGCGCCAGCCCTGCGTGCAGTAGGAGTTCTTCCAGTCGTCGGTCGTGGAGCCCTTGTAGCAGTCCTCGCCCGGGTGGTTGCCGTAGACGCGGACGTTCAGGACGGAGTCCGTCGTCGGGTCGTCGGCGGCCGTGCCGTGGTCGGACCAGCCCGGCAGCTTGTTCAGGCCGAAGTGGTACCTGGTGCCGTCCTTGGTGGTGACGATCCAGTACTCGCCGTCCTTGGCGCCGTTGCCGGTGGCCTGGCCCTTGACCTGCTCGATCTTCGAGCCGTCACCGTTGGCAGTGAACCACTTGCTCTTGGCCGCGTCCCACACCAGCTCGGTGGTCATGCCGCCGAGCGAGAGGGTGGCGTTGTTCGAGCCCCAGCACAGGTCCGCGGTGCGGTGCGTCTTGTTGTTGGAGCCGTCCTTCTTGGAGTCCTGCCGGCAGTTGGCGTACGTGCGGGTGATGGAGCCCGCGTTGTAGTCCCAGCCGTCACCGATCCACGAGGCCTGGTTGTTGCTCGACGAGGTGCGGCCGTCGACGGTCTGCGAGGAGTACCCGAGGGACACCTTCGGCATCAGGCCGCCGGCGGTCTCCGGGACCTGCACGTCGTAGGAGTAGGTGAAGGCACCCGAGGAGGAGCCGGCCGCCCAGGCGCCGGACGACAGCAGCGGCGAGGCCGTGAAGTCGCCGGAGCCCGAGGCGCCGGTGTCGAGGCCACCGAGGGCGGCGCCGCCGTTCGCGGCGACCGCGGGCTGGACACCGTCCTGGTAGGAGGCCTTCGTCGCCTTGGCGGGGACGAAGCCCTCGCCGACGAGGCTGGAGACCGGGACGGTGCCGCTCAGGATCTTGCGGGTGGGGGAGTTCTTGACCGCGGTGGCCCTGGTGGGCGCGTCCTTGGCCGGCACGGTCTCCACCGTGCTGTCCAGCCGCTGGAAGTGCTTCTTGCCGTTCTTGACGTCCTTGTCCCCGTCGGAGAGGGACATCGGGCTCGTGCCGCCGCCGTCGGCGCAGTCGCCGGTGGTCGGGGAGGAGTAGACGCACTCGGGCAGCAGCACCAGACCGAAGCGGTCTGCCGCCTCGGGCCCGTAGAGGTCGGCGAAGCCGGTGGTGTCGATGCTGACCGCCACCTCGGCGGCCGGGTCGACCGTGGCCGGCGGGGTGAGCTTCATGATGATGCCGGAGACGCCCGCGTCCTGCGAGGTCGTCTGCGGGGCCACGCCCACGGTCCAGTTGCCGGCGAGGGCCGCGGCGTCGCCGCCCTCGGGGACGCCGATGGCGACCGGCAGGGTGGTCGTGCCGTTGGTGACGGGCACGGTCGTGCCGGGGGTGTCGGTCGCGGCGATCGGGGCGTTGCCGGTGCCCGAGGTCCACGGCGCGACGGCCTTGGGGCTGTAGGGGTCGGCGGGATCCTCGGGAGCCAGGGTCAGGCTCTTCTCGGACGCCTCGTCACCGTCGACCTCGGTGGCCTTCGGCAGGTCCGGGAGGTCGACCTGGGCGATGTCCTTCTCTCGGTTCATGCCGGGACCGGGGATGGCGAGCGCCTGCCCGCCCAGGCTGGTCACCGTCAATGTCGAGGACAACAAGAGGACGATCGCCGCGCGGCTTCGCCGCCGGCGCCTTCGTTGTGACTCCGTCATGGCTGGGCGTCCCCGCCCCAGCCATGACAGCGGACCTGAAGCACGCATGCGCGTCGACTCCCACCCTGGCAATTCAGACAACGGACGAGGTGCGGAAACACCAAACGGCACACGCCTGGCTCAGGCGCGTGCGTGCGCACTCTCTGTCATGTACGACACAGATTCAAGATCGATCCATGCGGGCTACGCGCGTCGAAGTGATCCCCGTCACAGGCTGAACTGGACCAGACCACTCCGCTTACGACCGACCCGGCAGTTCGGATGAAATTGCCGATTGCCGTCAATAGGGCCCCACAAAAGCCCTTAACCGGCCGTAGTTGACGAGCCCTCACATCGGTTCCGCGTTTGCATAACGGGTTCACAACATCTCCACGCGTAGACGCTGCCCTTCACGTGTGTGATCGTGTGCGCGCCTTCTGCCCCGCGGCCTGCCGTTCGGGGCTGTCCGTGTTGTCCCCAATCCGCTTGGTTCCCACGGGAGTAGACCGCCGTGACCGCGCCGCCCCGATTTCTCAGCCCCTTCGTGCGCACGCGCACGCGGCTGTCCCTGACCCTAGGCCTCGTACTGGCCGCCCTCACCGCCGCCCTGTTGCCCTGGTGGCAGCCGAGCGCCGACTCCCCGACCACAGCGGGCGGGACGACCGACGTCACCCCCGCCTCGACCGGTCCCCGCGACGAAGCCGTCGCCGTGGCCGAAGCCGTCCGCACCGGCAAGCAGGTGCTCGTCGACACGGCGACCACCCAGACCGCGCTGACCTGGGCCCTGCCCGACGGACAGTTCAAGACCCGGATCACGGCCGCGCCCACCCGGGCGAAGAACGCCGAGGGCCACTGGGCTCCCGTCGACAACCGGCTGAAGCGCTCGGCCAAGGCCCCCCGCGGGCTCGGCATCGCACCCGCGAACCCCGCCGTTCCGGTGCGCTTCGCGAGCGGCAACGCGCGGAAGACCCGTGCGGACCGTTCCTTCGCCCGCGCCGAGGCCCCGGGCGAGACGGTGCTCGCCGAGGTGGACTACGCCGGGCACACCATCGCCTACACCTGGCCGGGCACGCTGCCCGAGCCGGTGCTCGACGGTCCGCGCGCCCTCTACCCGGAGGTCCTCCCCGGGGTCGACCTGCTGCTCGTGGCCCGCGAGGAGGGCGGTCTGGCCCAGGTCCTGATCGTCAAGACCCCCGAGGCCGCGGCCCAGCAGTCCCTGAAGACCGTCACCTACGGGCTGCGCTCCGGCACGGCCACCTTCCGGCAGGACCGCAAGGCCAGCCGGGTCCAGGTCCTGGACGGGGCCGGCAAGGAGGTCGCCTCGATCCCGACGCCGTTCGCGTGGGACTCCAGCGGCCGTGACCCCGAGCTGCCCCAGGGCACCCCGAACCGTACGTCGGTCGCCACGCCCGCCGACGTGCTGAAGCTGTCCGGCCTCACCGGCGTCGAGCCCGGCGCGCGGTCCGCGCCCCTGCCGATCACCCTGGACGGCGAGAACACCCACGCCGCCCGGCTCGGCCTGGGCTTCGCCGCCACCGGCCTGGCGACGCGCAAGGACGTCACGTACCCGCTGTACGTCGACCCGCCGCTGAACCCCGGCTGGGACGCCTGGACCGTCGCGTACAAGCCGTACCCGAGCACCAGCTTCTTCAACGGCACCAACTTCTCCTCCGGCACCTCCGACGCCCGCGTGGGCCACGAGAGCGACACCGGCGGCACCGCACGCTCGTTCTGGCGGATGGACTGGGACAAGACCATCAAGGGCGCGGAGATCACCAGCGCCACCTTCAAGGTCCTCAACAACCACTCCTGGTCCTGCACCACGCGCGAGTTCCAGCTGTGGCGCACCGGCGCCATCTCGTCCGGTACGACGTGGAACGCGCAGCCGAGCTGGTCCTCCGAGATCCAGCGCAAGTCCTTCGCGCACGGCTGGTCCTCGTCCTCCTGCCCGGACGACTACGAGGCCTTCAACGTCAAGTCCGCCGCGCAGTACGCCACCGACCAGGGCAGCTCCACCCTCACCCTGGGCATGCGTGCCACCAGCGAGTCGGACAGCCAGACCTGGCGCAAGTTCAGGGCGACCTCCGCGACGATCGAGGCGGTCTACAACCGCAACCCGTCCGAGCCCACCGCCGGCACCTCGACCCCCGGCGGTCCCTGCACCCCCGGCCCCGGCGCGGGAGTGACGGTCGGCAAGACCAACATCACCCTGAAGGTCACCGCCAAGGACCCCGACAACAACATGAAGCGGGTCCGCTTCCGGTTCTGGAAGACGGGCGGCACGGTCCCGACCGGCACCTACGTCACGATCGGTCAGACCGGCGGCACCGCCTCGCTGACCATCCCGGTCACCGATCCGCTGCTGAAGGACATCACCGCCAACACCACCTTCTCGTGGGACGCCATGGGCGAGGACCTGGCGGGCGCGACGTCCACCAACTACCCGCCGGGCACCGAGCCCTGCCGCATCACGGTCGACCCGAGCGGCCCCTCGCAGCCGATCGTCACCAGTGACGTCTGGCTGCGCACCACCTCGGACGGCGCCACCTGGGCCACGGTGAAGTTCGGCCAGACCGGCCCGATCACCTTCGAGTCGCCGGGCGCCGTGAAGTTCACGTACGCGTGGGGCGGCGTCGCCCCGGTCACGGTGAACGCCGACGCGAACGGCCTCGCCACCGTCACCGCCCTCAAGCCGGTGAACGCGGGCCCCAACACCCTCCAGGTGTACGCCTACGACAGCCTCGGCAACGCGAGCGCGCGGACCGACTACACCACCTACGTCCCGCCGAAGGACTCCGCCGACAGCCCCGGCGACGTGGGCGGCGACGGCACCCCCGACCTGATGGTCATCGACGCCACCGGTGTCCTGCGGACGTATCCCGGCCAGCCGGCCGGCGGCACGGACCAGCCGGGTGGCGAGCTGTACGGCCAGCTGACGTCCTCGTACCTCAGGAACAAGGACGGCACGACGACCCTGAACCCGCCGGGCCACTGGTACGACGCCGCGTCCACGCTCGGCAACAAGGCCGCGCTGATCGGGCACTACCAGGACGTCTACCCGGGTGACGGCACGACGGACCTGTTCGCCCGCACGCCGGACGGCGGCTTCTGGCTCTACCCCGGTGACGGCTACGGTTCCTTCGACGTGGCGCAGCGGATGAAGGTCCGGCTCCCGGCGAACGCGCCCGCGCCGTCCACCTGGATCCAGATGAAGGTCCTCGGCGACATCACGGGCGACAAGCTGCCCGACATCGTGCTGCGCGACGCGGCGGGCTTCTGGGTGCTCTCGGGTTACACCGGCGGCGCCTTCCAGACCGCGACGCAGATGAACCCGGACGCCTGGGCGCGCCGTGACATCGTCAACCTGGCCGACATGAACAAGGACGGCACGCCCGACCTCCTCTGGCGGAACCTGGACAACGGCACCATGTACCTCCGCCGCGGCAAGCCGGGCGCGGTGGCGGGCAGCGTCGACCTCAACTCGCTGATGCTGGCGGCCAACGCGGTCGCCGGGGACGAGGCCTTCGGCACCAGCTGGACCGAGGCCAACGTCGACGCGGCGATCGGCATCCCGGACATCAACAACGACGGGATCCCGGACATCTGGGCCCGCTTCAAGTCCGACGGCCACATGGCCATCTACCACCCGTCGACCACCAACACCAACCCCCCGGTGAAGACGGTCATCGGATCGGGCTGGGGCGACAAGCTGGCCTTCGGATGACGTCCCGACCGATCTGATCGTTCCGCACGGGTGAGCCCCCGGCGCCGTCGAGGCGCCGGGGGCTCACCCCTTTCCCGCGGCGGGGGCTCGCCCCTGCGCCGTCCCGGGAGCCCCCCGGCCCCGTCCCGGGCGCTCCCCCGTTCCGCCGCCCTAAGCCCCCGCCCCGCCCTCCGCGATCGCCCGCGCCACCTCCGCGACCCGCGCCGCCTCCTCGGCGGCGAAGCGTTCGCGGTCGAGGGCCTCGGCGATCTCCTCGTCCTGGGTCATGAGGAGGTCGAGGTTGGAGTCGCCGAGGTCGAAGACGCCCATGTCGAGGTAGGCCTTCTGGAGGCGTTCGCCCCACAGGCCGATGTCCTTGACGCAGGGCACGATCCGGCTGAAGAGCAGCCTGCGGAACAGGTGCAGGAACTCGCTCTGCTCGCTGAGTTCCTCCGCCTCCTTCTTCGGGATGCCGAAGTTCTCCAGGACCTCGACCCCGCGCAGCCGGTCGCGCATGAGGTAGCAGCCCTCGATGACGAACTCCTCGCGTTCGCGCAGTTCGGCGTCGGTGAGCTGCCGGTAGTAGTCGCGCAGCGCCATGCGTCCGAAGGCCACGTGCCGGGCCTCGTCCTGCATCACGTACGCCAGGATCTGCTTGGGCAGCGGCTTGTCGGTGGTGTCGCGGATCATGCCGAAGGCGGCGAGCGCGAGCCCCTCGATGAGGACCTGCATGCCGAGGTAGGGCATGTCCCAGCGGGAGTCGCGCAGGGTGTCGCCGAGCAGGCTCTGGAGGTTGTCGTTGATCGGGTAGAGCAGCCCGATCTTCTCGTGCAGGAAGCGCCCGTAGATCTCGGCGTGCCGGGCCTCGTCCATGGTCTGGGTGGCCGAGTAGAACTTGGCGTCCAGGTCGGGGACGGACTCGACGATCCGGGCGGCGCAGACCATCGCGCCCTGCTCGCCGTGCAGGAACTGGCTGAACTGCCAGGACGTGTACTGCCGGCGCAGCTCGCCCTTGTCCCTGTCGGTGAGCTTGGCCCAGTGGCGGCTGCCGTAGAGGGCCAGCGCCTCGTCGGGGGTGCCGAGGGGGTCGTACGGGTCGACGTCCAGGTCCCAGTCGATCCGGGTGGCGCCGTCCCACTGCTTGTCCTTGCCCTTCTGGTAGAGGGCGAGGAGGCGGTCACGTCCGGTGGCGTTCACGTCGTATTCCCAGGTGAAGCGGGCAGCGCCGCTCGCCGGCACCTGCCAGAGGCGCTCCGGTGGGGCCTGGGCGTAGAGGTCGTGCGTCGACACTGACGGCTCCTTCCTACGGTTCCCAGCAGGCTCACACGTTGGTAGACGCAGGGTCAACAAGTCGTGCGCGGGGGATTGACGGCGTTACTGACGGGGAGTCTCATAAAGCCGGGAGAATCGACGCGCCGGCCAACTCGGCTTCGGGAAGGCGACGTTGACCCTCCCAGGCTGCCGCACGTCCGTCGGCGCCCCTCGACCCCATCGACGACCCAGCGCGAGGTGCCTCCCGCCATGGCCAGTCTCACCGAGCCCGACTTCGCCCTCCTCAAGGACGCCCTCGGCCCGCTCCGCGACCGCGAGCAGGTCGCCCGGCGCCTCCTGGAGTCCTCCCTCAAGCACTCCTTCGACCCCGAGACCGAGCTCGACTGGGACGCGCCCTTCGAGGACGGCAAGTGGTTCTGGCCGCCGGAGCTGGTCTCGCTCTACGACACCCCGCTGTGGCGGCGGATGTCCGAGGAGCAGCGCGTCGACCTCTCGCGCCACGAGGCCGCCTCGCTCGCCTCGCTCGGCATCTGGTTCGAGATCATCCTCATGCAGCTGCTCGTCCGGCACATCTACGACAAGGCGCTGACCAGCGACCACGTGCGCTACGCCCTCACCGAGATCGCCGACGAGTGCCGGCACTCGATGATGTTCGCCAAGCTGATCAAGCGCGGCGGCGCGCCGGAGTACCCGGTGCCGCGGATCTACCACAACCTCGGCCGCGTCCTGAAGACCGTCTCCACCACCCCCGGGTCCTTCGCCGCGACCCTGCTCGGCGAGGAGATCCTCGACTGGATGCAGCGGCTGACCTTCCCGGACGAGCGCGTCCAGCCGCTGGTCCGCGGCGTCACCCGGATCCACGTCGTCGAGGAGGCCCGCCATGTGCGCTACGCACGCGAGGAGCTGCGCCGCCAGATGATCACCGCGCCGCGCTGGGAGCAGGAGTTCACCCGGCTCAGCTGCGGCGAGGCGGCCCGGGTCTTCTCGACCTGCTTCGTCAACCCGGCCGTCTACGAGAACGTCGGCCTGGACCGCCGCGAGGCCGTCGCCCAGGTCAGGGCGAGCGGCCACCGGCGCGAGGTGATGCAGTCCGGGGCGAAGCGGCTGACCGACTTCCTGGACGACATCGGCGTGCTGCGCGGCGCCGGCCGCAGGCTCTGGAAGTCGTCCGGATTGCTGGCCTGAGGGACCGGCGGCGGGGTTACGCTGCGGGACATGACCAGTGCCGCCTCGCCCGCGTACCGCCGGCTCAGCGTCGAGGAGCGGCGGATCCAGCTGCTCGACGCGGCCCAGACGCTGTTCGCGCACCGGCCGCCGGAGGACGTCTCGCTCGACGACGTCGCCGAGGCCGCGGGGGTCTCGCGCCCGCTCGTCTACCGCTACTTCCCGGGCGGGAAGCAGCAGCTGTACGAGGCGGCGCTGCGCTCCTCCGCGGACGCCCTGGAACACTGCTTCGCCGAGCCGCCCGAGGGCCCGCCCACCGAGCGGCTCGCCAGGGTCCTGGACCGCTATCTGGCCTTCGTCGACCAGCACGACGCCGGGTTCGCCGCGCTCCTTCGCGGCGGCAGCGTCGCCGAGACCTCGCGGACCACGGCGATCGTCGACGAGGTCCGGCGGGCCGCGGCCGAGCAGATCCTCTTCCACCTGGGTGCGGAACGGCCCGGGCCGCGGCTCGGGATGATGGTCAGGACCTGGATCGCGGCCGTGGAGGCGGCCTCGCTGATCTGGGTCGACGAGGGGAAGCGGCCGCGGGCCGAGAACCTCCGGGACTGGCTGGTCGACCATCTGGTGGCGCTGCTCGCGGCGACCGCGGCGAGCGACGCGGAGACCGGCGGGGTGGTGACCCGGCTGCTGGCCCAGGAGCGCGCCACGGGACGGGTCGGCACGCTCGCCAGGAACGTCATCCCCGTGGTGAGCGAGGCCGCGCACCTCCTCTGAGCCGCGGGGAGGGGACACTGGTGGGGTGAAGAGCGAGAACACCCCCTTCCGCGGCGGCCCCCTCGACGGCCGGGTGCTGCCCATCCTGCTCGGGCCGACCGGTCATCCGCCGAAGTGGTACGAGGTCCCGGTCCCGGCCCACGGGGGCCACCCGGCGACGGTGTACGCGTACCACCGCGAGCCGATCGGCTACACGAAGCGGCTCGGGCTGCACCGGGGCTGGGTGTACGTCTACGCGCCGGAGGGGCGGGAGCGCCGGGCGATCCGGTGGCCGTGGCAGAAGCCGGCTGCGCCGAAGGAGTGAGCCGTCCGGACACCCGCCATTTCATCCACTGATCACATCATCGTGAACGTCATCATCCCGATGGAGGTGGTGACGTGCCGGGACGACTGCTGCGCACGATCTGCACGGGGGCCCTGGCGGGAGTGCTGGCGGCCACGACGGCCCTGACGGGGACCGCCCTGAGCGGGACGGCCGCGGCGGCGCCGGTCGACGGGGGCGAGAACTCGGTCGCCGGCCTGCTCACCCGGCTGCGCACCCTGTACCAGGAGACCGAGCGGGCCGCCGAGGCCTACAACAGGGCCGACGAGGCGCTGAAGAGGCAGACCGCCGACACCCGCCGCACCGACACCGCGCTGGCCGCCGCCCGCCAGGCGCTCGCCCGCGGACGCGACGAGGCCGGCCGACTGGCCCGGCAGCAGTACCAGGGCCGCACGGAGCTCTCCCCCTACCTGAGCCTGCTGCTCGCCCCCGACCCGCGGCGCGCGCTCGACGAGAACCACCTGGTGACCCGGGCGGCCCGCGAACGCGTCGCCCTGATCTCCCGCCTGGAGGCCGCCGAGCGCAAGGCGGCGACCCTCGCGACGGCCTCCCGCACGGCCCTGACCCGCCGCCAGACCCTCCTCGCCGCCCGGCAGAAGCAGCGGGCGGCGGTACGCACCAGGCTCGACGAGGTCGAGAAGCTCCTCGCCTCCCTCTCCCCCGCCCAGCTCGCCCGCCTGACCTCCCTGGAGACCACCCAGACCGCCGGCGCCCAGAGCGAGCTCCTCGGCTCCGGCACCCTCGACGACACCCTCACGCCCTCGCGGGAGGGCGCCGAGGCCCTGCGCTTCGCGGCACTCCAGATCGGCAAGCCCTACGAGTGGGGCGCCGAAGGCCCCGACACGTACGACTGCTCGGGCCTCACCCAGCGGTCCTGGGCGGTGGCGGGCCGCGAACTCCCCCGCACGAGCCAGGAACAGTGGCAGACGCTCCCCCGCGTCCCGCTCACCGAGCTGCGCCCCGGCGACCTGGTCGTGTACTTCCCCGACGCCACCCACGTCGCGCTCTACCTCGGCGACGGCCTGGTCATCCACGCCCCCCGCCCCGGCGCCCGCGTCAAGGTCTCCCCCCTCGCCGCCAACCCCGTCCTGGGCGCCGTCCGCCCCGACCCCGACGGCGTGCCCCTGAAGACGTTCGCGCCGCCCGAACTCCCGGCGGGAGCCACGGACGGCTCGGACGAGGGCTTCTCCGGCTCCGATCAGCCTCCGACCGGGACGGGGACGGGGACAGGAACGGGGAGCGCGGCCGACAGCGGGGCCGGGGCCGGCGTCGGGGCGGCAGGGGCCGGGGCCGCATCCGATACCTCTCCCGAGCCCGGGACCGTCCCCGAAAGCCGGGCCGGGAGCGGGAGCGGCTGAGACCGGACCGGGCACCGCCCCGAGCGGGAACGCCACGGCCGCGTCCCCCGCGCCGGCCCGAAAGCCGCTGCCGCCCGGCGCGTGGCACCGGGCGGCAGCAGTCGGGCGGGCTCGGAGACCGGCCGTACGGCCCCGGGGCCGGGCGGTCCGGAGACCGGGTGGCGGGGGCGGTCCGGGGATCGTCAGGCGCCGGTGACGGACTCCAGGTAGGCAGCCGTCTTCTCCGGGTCGAAGAAGAAGTTCTCGAAGTCCGCCGGGTTGTCGAAGCCGTTCGCGAAGCGGTCGGCGACCGGCTGGAGTTGGCCCGCGGCGCCGATCAGGTTCAGGACGTGCTCCGGCGGGACGCCGAGCATCGCGTTGGTCCACTTGGTGACGTGCTGGGCGGTCTGCCAGTAGCGGTCGAAGGTGGACTGCATCCAGGCCTCGTCGAAGGGGCGGTCGCCGTGCTCGACGATCGAGGCGAGGTAGGCGGCCGCGCACTTGGCGGCCGAGTTGGAGCCCTGGCCGGTGATCGGGTCGTTGGCCACGACCACGTCCGCGACGCCGAGGACCAGGCCGCCGCCGGGCAGGTGGCCGATCGGGTTGCGCACGGTCGGGGCGTACCGGCCGGCCAGCGTGCCGCCCGCGTCGGTCAGTTCGACCTTCGTGGCCCGCGCGTACTCCCAGGGCGTGAACCTCTCCATCAGCTCCAGCGTGAGGGCCAGGTGGTCGGCCGGGTCCT
The DNA here is from genome assembly GCF_043202995.1 of Streptomyces sp. NPDC048018. Taxonomy (NCBI): domain Bacteria; kingdom Bacillati; phylum Actinomycetota; class Actinomycetes; order Kitasatosporales; family Streptomycetaceae; genus Streptomyces; species Streptomyces sp. NPDC048018. Next base: position 124,053 of record NZ_JBIDBK010000006.1, on the reverse strand, counting down.
TCACGCCCTGGAACACGTCCAGCGGACCGCCGGGCACGCCCTCCCAGAAGAGGATGTCGGCGCGGCCGGAGGTGGTGAGGGTCGGCATCACGAACAGCTCGCCGACGCCCGGCACCAGGTTGCAGCGCACCGCGTCGAAGTCGGGGTGCTCGGGGCGGGGGCCGAGCCCGTGCACGTACGCGACCGCGAGGGCGCGCTGCGGCTCGCTGTACGGGGAGCGGGCGGCGTCCCGGCCGAACATCGACACGAGCTCGCCCTTGCCGGCCGCCACGAGCACCAGGTCGTAGCCGCGCGCGAAGTAGTCCAGGTCGCCGACGGCCGCGCCGTGGATGACGAGCTGACCGCCGCGCTGCGCGAAGGTCTCCATCCAGCCGGCCATCTTCACCCGCTGGTCCACGGACTGCGCGTATCCGTCGAGCCTGCCGACCCAGTCGATGACCCGCTGGGACTCGGGGCCTGCCACCGAGACGCCGAGGCCCTCGATCCGCGGGGCCTGGGACTCCCAGAAGTTGATGCCCAGGTCGCGCTCGTGCTGGAGGGCGGTGTCGAACATGCACTGCGTGGACATGACCCGCCCGGAGCGGATCTCGTCCGCGGTCCGGTTGGACATGAGGGTGACTTCGTAGCCCTTCGACTGCAGTCCGAGGGCGAGCTGGAGACCGGACTGGCCGGCGCCGACTATGAGTATCTTCCGCATGGGGCGACCTTGAGAGTGCTGGGGAGTGCTGGGGAAGGGGGTGCGGGGGGTGGGGCCGGGCGTCTGCGCGGGGGGCTGCGCGGGGCCCGGGGCTACTCGGGGGTGGCGGCCAGGGCGTGCTCGACCATCGCGAGCAGCGTCTCGACCACGCTGTACCGCTTGCGCGCGTCCATGATCGTGATCGGGACGTGCGGCGGGACGGTCAGGGCGTCCCGGACGTCCTCGACCTCGAAGCGCTCGGTGCCTTCGAAGTGGTTGACGGCCACGACGTACGGCAGCCCGCAGCTCTCGAAGTAGTCGAGCGCCGGGAAGCAGTCGGTGAGCCGGCGCGTGTCGGCCAGGACGATCGCGCCGATAGCGCCGCGCACCAGGTCGTCCCACATGAACCAGAAGCGCTGCTGCCCGGGCGTGCCGAAGACGTACAGCACCAGGTCGTCGTCGAGCGTGATCCGCCCGAAGTCCATCGCGACGGTCGTGGTCAGCTTGTCCGGCGTGGCGGTGAGGTCGTCGGTCTCCTCGCTCGCCTGCGTCATCAGCGCCTCGGTCTGGAGCGGGGTGATCTCCGAGACCGCGCGGACGAAGGTGGTCTTGCCGACGCCGAAACCGCCCGCGACGACGACCTTGGTCGCTATCGGGGCGCGGGTGTGGTCGAGCTGCCAGTCCTGCGCGCCCTCTTCGGGTTCGGGCTCGCCGGTGGACTGGGCGGGGATCCCGGCGAGGGCCGGGGGTTCGGTGACGACGGAGGCGTCAGAGACGGCGGAGTCCACTCAGCACCCTTTCGAGGAGCGCGCGGTCGGGCTGGCCGGTACCGTGACCGGTCCCGTACACACGGATCTTTCCCTGGTCGGCCAGGTCGCTGAGGAGCACCCGGACGACTCCCAACGGCATCTTCAGGAGCGCCGAGATCTCCGCGACCGTCCGCATGCGGCGGCAGACCTCGACGATGGCCCGCATCTCCGGCATCAGCCCGCGCGCGGCCGGCCCTCCGTCGGTGAGGACCTTGCGCTCGGGCGCCGCCTCGAGCGCGGCCACGAAGGTCTCCACGAGGAGGATGTGGCCGAAGCGGGTGCGGCCGCCGGTGAGCGAGTAGGGACGGACCCGGGAGGGGCGGCGCCCCTCCCCGCGTATCGGCAGCCGGTGGGCGTGCGCGGCGGCGGTCACCGGTCGGTCTCCACGGCATGGGCGGACTTGGCCAGCTCGCTGCGGAGTTCGGGCGTCAGGACGTGTCCGGCCCGGCCGACGAAGAGCGCCATGTGGTACGCGATGACGCTCATGTCGCAGTCCGGTGCGGCGTGCACGCCGAGCAGCGAGCCGTCGCTGATCGACATGACGAAGACGCTGCCGTCCTCCATCGCGACCATCGTCTGCTTGACCCCGCCGCCGTCCATCAGCCGGGCGGCGCCCACGGTGAGGCTGCCGATGCCCGAGACGATGGTGGCGAGGTCGGCGCTGGAGCCGCGCGGCCCGGCGGTCCGATCCGCGTCGGGTGCGGCGGCCTGCGCCTGCACCTCCGGGTCCGACGAGAGCAGGAGCAGTCCGTCGGAGGAGACGACCGCGACGGAGCGGACGCCCGGCACCTCCTCGACGAGGTTGCCCAGCAGCCATTGCAGGTTGCGGGCCTCGCTGCTCAGTCCGAATGTTCCGGTCGCAGTCAACTGCGTGCCTCCTCGACTGTGTCCCCCGTCTTCTCCGTGTTCTCATCGGGCCGTGCTGTCTGTGCGGCGTGGATCTCGGCGGCCACGTCACGGCGGCCGTCCTCGGCTCCCCGCTGGAAACCGCCGAGCCGCCGACGCAACGCCTCGGCGTCCACGCCACCGCGGCGTGCCGGCGCGGCGGGGGCACCGGCCTGACGCACTATCCGCGGCGTGCGCTTGGGCAGCCCCTTGTCGGTGACCCGCTCCCACTGGCCCGGGCGCGGACCCGCGGGATCGGCCTCGGGCTCGGGGGCGCCCGTGGTCGTCCCGGGGCCGGGCTCCGGCTCGGGTGCGGGGTCGGTCGGTGCGTCGGGCGCGGTGGCCACGGCCGGCGGCCGGCGCCGGGCCAGGGGCTCGGGCGTGGCCGGTGCCTGGTGCCCGTCCGAGGGCTGCTCCGCGGCGCGCTCGTGCGCGTCCGGCTCGGGCGGCGGGTCGGGCAGGCGGACCTGGAGGGTCGTCTCGGAGACGGACTCGCCGGGGGCGGGCGCGGGTTCGGCGGCGTCGGGCCCGGAGGCTTCCGGGGACGCGGGCCCCGCGCCGAAGGCGGCCACGGAGTCGGAGGCGTACGCCCCGGCCTCGGGCCCCTCGGTCGGGGGTGCGTACGCGGCCTCGGGACGCACCGGGAGCCCGGCCTCGGGCCCGTACGCCGGCTCGGCAGCGCGGGCCTCGGTCCCGTACGCCGGCTCGGCAGCGCCCGCGTCGGGCTCGTACACGGACTCGGCGGCGCCCGACTCGGCGGCGCCCCCCGGGAAGCCGGGGGCCGCCGTGGCCTCGGCGGCCACAGGGTCGGCCGTGGGCGCCTGGTCCGTCGGGGTCCGCGTCTCCGGCTCCGCCCCGGCCGCCGCGATCGCCCGCTCCGCCGCCTCGACCAGCGGGTCGCGGTGCCGCGAGGGCAGCGTGTTGGAGTTGGCCTCGGCGACCGAGCCCGGGAGGTTGACCACGGCGGCCGGGCCCGTGCCGGAGACGGCGACGGTCGGCGGGACCGCGGCCGGCGGGGCGGTGGGGAGGAGCGGGAGCGGGAGGACCACGACGGCCGCGGTGCCGCCCTGCTTCTGCTCGCGCAGCTCGACCCGCACGCCGTGCCGGGAGGCCAGCAGTGCCGTCACGCGGATGCCGAGGCCCTCGCCGTCGGTGTCGGTGATCTCGGGGTCGGCCAGCCGCGCGTTCAGCTCGGCCAGCCGGGACGCGGTGATGCCGATGCCGCCGTCCTGGACGGAGAGCATGACCTCGCCGGACTCCAGCAGCCAGCCGGAGAGCTGGACCTGGGTGTCGGGCGGCGAGAAGGAGGTGGCGTTCTCCAGCAGTTCGGCGAGCAGGTGGCTGAGGTCGTCGGCGGCGAAGCCGGCGACCTGCGCGTGCGGCGGCAGCGACTGGATGCTGACCCGCTCGTAGCGCTCGATCTCGCTGACGGCGGCGCGCAGCACGTCGACGAGCGGGACCGGGCCGGGGTGGCCGTGGTGGTGCTCGTGGCCCGCGAGGACGAGCAGGTTCTCGCTGTGGCGGCGCATGACGGTCGCCATGTGGTCGAGCTTGAAGAGGGTGGCGAGCCGGTCCGGGTCCTGCTCGCGCTCTTCCAGCTTCTCGATGACGCCGAGCTGGCGCTCGACCAGGCCGAGGCTGCGCAGCGAGAGGTTGACGAAGGTGTGCTGGACGGTGCCGCGGAGGCGTTCGAGCTCGGCGGTGAGCAGGGCGGTGTGGCCCTGGAGCTCGGCCCGCTGGGCCGCGAGTTCGGCGGCGAGGGTGTCGCGGGCGCCAGCCAGGTCGGCGCTTTCGCCGTCGAGCTGTTCCACGCGGCCCGCGAGCCCGGCGAGCTTGCCCTGGAGGGTGTTGAGGGACCGGACGACCTGGGCGAACTCGTCGTTGCGCCCGGTGAAGCGAAGGGGCTGCTCGTGCTGCGGCTCGGGGGCCGCGGCGAGCCGGGCGGCGCCGATGCGCAGGACGGCGAGCGGCCGGGTGAGGCTGCGGGCGACGTACGTGGAGATGCCGATGGCGATGATCAGGCAGCCACCGAGGAAGGCGATGCGCAGTTCGAGGGCGGTGACGTCGTCGTCGCGGAGCTGGGCGAAGCGTTCGGCGCGCTGGGTGGCGAACGCGGACTCGACGCCGCGCATCTGCTCGATGCGCGCGGAGAGCGCGGCCTCCAGGCGGACCGGGTCGGTGTCGAGTTCGGACTCGGAGAGTTCGGGACGGTCGGTGAGCCGGGCGAGGTAGCGCTCGGCGTTCTTGACGTCGGGTCCGGTGACGCCGGCGGCCAGGGAGTCGCGGGCGGCGGTGGGGGCGGCCTGGTCGAAGTCGGCGAGGGCGGCGAGTTCGCGGACCCGGGCCTGCTGGGCGGCGGCGGAGAGGGCGTTGCGGGTCCGGTCGGCCTCGGCGGCGCCCTCGGGCCGGTCGGTGACGTAGGAGCCGGTGGACGGGTCGTAGCGGCGGGTGCCGCCGGACTCGGGCCGGGGGACGGCGAGGGCCGCCAGGAGCAGGCCGCGCTCGGCGGAGGCCTGTTCGCTGGCCCGGCCGAGGGCGGCAGGGGCACGGACGGCCTCGGCGGCGCGGGCCGGGGTGTTCTCGGCGAGCTGGTCGGCGAGGGCCTGGAGCTTGGCGATGACGTCGGTGTAGGCCCGGTGGGCCTCCAGGGCGCCGCCCTTGCCGGTGAGGGCGGCGCGGCGGATGGAGGGCAGGGCGGCGAGGTCGCGGCGCAGGTCGGCGGGGGCGGCCTCGTGGATCTCGTCGATCTGGCGGTCGACGCGGGCGGACCTGGCCGCGGTGATCCGGCGCTGGGGGCCGCTGTCGGCGCCGTCTCCGGACTGCTCGTCGCGGCCCGCGGCGACGTAGGCGACGACCTCGTCGCGCTCGTCGGAGAGCGAGTGGGCGAGGGTGACGGCCTGGCGGTCGAGCTCGGCGAGGGCGACGAGTTCGACGGTGTCGTCGAGGTCGCCGGACGCGGTGAGGACGGCGGGGGCTCCGGCGGCGAGCACGGTGATGCCGACGAGGGCGACGCCGGCGACGAGCCGGCTGCGGACCCGCTTCGTACGGCCGGCCGGGGGCTCGGCGGGCAGGCCGGGGCTCTGCGGGTCACCGGGGGTCTGGCTCCGCGTGCCGTTGTTGCTCCGAGGCCGCTTCTTCTGCACCGGTGCTCGCATCCTTGACTCGTCCGCCCATGAAGCAGAGGTGACGACCGGTCACATGTAAGAGCCCCCACCCCTGGTGTGTCTTCCGACCATTTCAGCGGTTCTGGTCGGGGGACTCGCAACGGCCGCTCCGCCACCCGAACGAGTGAACAACACTCATGAGTTGGCGAACAACTTCGCGCGGGGGCGTCCGGGGCGCCGGGCCTACCCCCGGTTGGATCTTCCGCGCGGGCTTTGGCAGGATGCCCGCCCGCAGCTTCCCGGAGCCCGCGGCTCCGGGCTCGCGCACCCCCACGCCACCTTGGTATAGGCCAGATTCGGCCGTTTGGAGGCGTTGTGAAGGAGCGATGCAGACCGGGCGCACACGGGGCAGACTGTGGATCATGCGTACGGAAGCGGCGACCCTCCCCGGCAGTCCCGAACGCCCCAATGAGGACTGGGCGGCCGCCGCTCTGCCCGCCGCGGGGACGGGGGGCGTGGCGGTGGTCCTCGACGGGGTGACGCCTCCGGCGGGCGAGGACGGCTGCGTGCACGGGGTGCCCTGGTTCACCGCGCGGCTCGGCGGCGCTTTGACGGAACTGTCCGCTTCGCGACGCGATCTGACGCTGCCCGAGATCCTGTCGCTGGCAATCCGGCGCACCGCGGACACCCACCGGGACACCTGTGACCTTTCTCACGTCCGTACTCCGCAGGCGACGGTGGCCCTGGCCCGCTGGGACGCGGAGGTGGTGGAGCACCTCGTCCTGTCGGACGCGGCCGTGCTCCTGCGGTCCCCCGACGGCGCGGTGCGGGCCGTGCTCGACGACCGGCTCGACCACGTCCCGGACGTGATCCTGCGCTCCCTGGAGGCGACGGACCGGCTGCGCAACCGGGAGGGCGGCTTCTTCACGGCGGCCGCCGACCCGTCCGTGGCGGCCCGCGCGGTGTCGGGCACGAGCCCCCGGGCGCGGGTCCGGGCCCTCGCCGCCCTCAGCGACGGGGCGACGCGCTGGGTCCAGCTGTTCGGCGAGGGCGACTGGGCGGACCTCTTCGACGTCCTCGACGCGGAGGGCCCGAGCGGCCTGCTCCGCCGGGTGCGGGCCCTGGAGACGGCGGCCGCCGGGGCGGGCGGCACCCGCCGCCGGAAGCTCCACGACGACGCGACGGCGGTGTACGCGGAGCTGCGGCCGGTCAGCCCTCCGCCGACCGCACGTTGAAGTGGTGCAGCAGCCGGGCCAGTTCCGCGACCTCCGCGCGGTCCCAGTCGGCGAGCTTGCGCACGTACCGCTCGCGGCGGGCGTCCCGCACGTGCCGGAAGCGGCCCTGGCCCTCCTCGGTGAGACGGACGAGCGAGGCGCGGCCGTCGGCGGGGTCGGGGTCGCGGGCGACCAGGCCGAGCTCCTCCAGGGCGCGCAGCTGGCGGCTCATCGTGGCCTTGCCGACGCCGAAATAGCCGGCGAGGTCGGTGGCGCGCTGGGGTCCGGCGTCGTCGAGGCGCACGAAGAGTCCGTAGGCGGCGGGCTCCAGTTCGGGGTGGACCTCGCGGGCCATCTCGCCGGACTGGGAGCGGGCGCGGCGCAGGAAGACCGCCAGTTCGCGCTCCAGGGCGAGGAACTCCTGGTCCACACCACTCCCGCCCTCGGGTCCGGATTCACTCCCCGTACCGCTTACGTGCACGTCAGCACCCCTCGCACGCTTTCCGCTCGCTGAAAGTTTCTTGCGCCGCGGGCCATCGCCGCAGCTCTTTCAGTATTTCGCAGGCGTAGACCAACGGCAGCCCCCTGGCCCCCTTCCGCCGGCGGGTCTACGTGCGTAGCGTCGTCCACGGCGACCCCGCCTGACATGTCCACACCATAGACATGTCGACCTCGCTCCCCCCACCGAGCCTTTCGGAGGCACGCAATGCGTGTGCACAGATCCGGAACGACCCTCGCCGGCGCCGCCCTCGCGGCCCTGGCCCTCCTCCTCCCGCTGCCCCTCTCCGGGACCGCCGACGCCGCCCAGGACCCCGGCGCCCGGCAGGCGCCGGCCCGCGGCTCCGCCTACATGGGCATGGGCGTGATCGCGCACGACGGCCAGGGCGGCGCGCCCGGCGGCGTCTCCGCGCAGGCCGTCCAGACCGAGGGCGTGGACGTCTCCAGCCACAACGGGAACGTGGCCTGGCAGACGCTGTGGAACAGCGGGGTGAAGTGGGCCTACGTCAAGGCGACGGAAGGCACGTACTACAAGAACACCTACTTCACGCAGCAGTACAACGGCTCGTACAACGTGGGCATGATCCGCGGCACGTACCACTTCGCGACCCCCGACACGACGACGGGCGCGGCGCAGGCGGACTACTTCGTGAACAACGGCGGCGGCTGGTCGAGGGACGGCCGGACGCTCCCGGGTGCGCTGGACATCGAGTGGAACCCGTACGGCGCGACCTGCTACGGCAAGACGCAGTCCGGGATGGTCGCCTGGATCCGGGACTTCGTGGACCGCTACAAGGCGCGGACCGGCCGCGACCCGGTGATCTACACGGCGACGAGCTGGTGGACCCAGTGCACGGGCAACTACGGCGGCTTCGCCGGCGCCAACCCGCTGTGGATCGCCCGGTACGCCTCCGAGGTCGGCACGCTGCCGGCCGGCTGGGGCTACTACACGATGTGGCAGTACACCTCGTCCGGCCCGACGGTCGGCGACCACAACCACTTCAACGGGGACTACTCGCGGGTGCAGGCCCTGGCCAACGGCTGACGGGCGCGCGAGCGACGCGTGCGTGGGGCGGCGGGCCCTCGGGTGAGCGGCACACCCGGGGGCCCGCCTTCTTCGTCACACCCCTTGCCCATTGGTATGGACCAATGCGACCCTCGGGGCGGCGTACGGCCGGCAACTCCCGTACGTCCGCAGTGTGTTGCTCACCCGTACTCCCCCACGCACGAGAGAGAGCCCCCGCATGCCGCCTTACCGCCGCACCCCCGCCCTCGTCGCCGCGCTCTCCGCGGCGGCGGCGCTGACCGCCCTCACCCCGACCGCCGCGCAGGCCCACGGCGCCGTGTTCGACCCGGTCAGCCGGATCGCGGCCTGCTACGCGGAGGGACCGGAGTCCCCCGACTCGCAGGTGTGCAAGGACCTCGTCGCCGACTCGGGCACCCAGCCGCTCTACGACTGGAACGAGGTCAACATCGCCAACGCCGACGGCAGGCACCAGACGGTGATCCCCGACGGAAAGCTCTGCTCGGCCAACCGCGAGAAGTACCGCGCGCTCGACTGGGCCCGCACCGACTGGCCGGCCACGGCGGTCGCCGCCGGCACCTTCGGCTTCCGGATCCGGGTCACCGCCCCGCACTCGGGCACCATGACGATGTACATCACCAGGCCGGGCTTCGACCCCACCCAGCCGCTGAAGTGGTCCGACCTCGACACCACCCCCGTCGCCGTCCACACCACCACCCGCACCTCGACCGACGGCTACTACACCTTCAACGGCACCCTCCCGAACCGCACCGGCCGCCACATCGTCTACATGGTCTGGCAGCGCAACGACAGCCCCGAGGCCTTCTACAGCTGCTCGGACGTCACCTTCGGCGGTACGGCGGCCTCGGCCGCGGCCGAGGCACCCACCGAGGCCGAACTCACCGCGGGCGCACCGCTCTCCACGGTCAGCCACGCGGGCCACGGCGGCGACGAGCGGCCCCCGGCGCTCTCCGCCGACATCGCCGAGACGCCCGCGTCCCCGCTCCCCCTCGCCCTCGCGGGCGCCGGAGCACTCGCCGTCTTCGGCGCGGGCAGCCTCCTCCTCACCCGCCGCCGCGGCGAGTCGTAGACCGACCGGCCGCGCCCACCCGCCCGCCGCCGCCCGCCCCACGCACCCGGTGAGGCCGCGCACAACCGGGTGACGGCCCGCTCGCCCCGGCCCCGGGAAGAGGACGTTCGACGTCCTCTTCCCGGGGCCTTTCCGGTGCTCCGGTATCGATTTCACGCCATCCGTCCCGGGACGGGTGGGAGGCGGTGCCTCCGTGGACAAGCTTCGGGAGAGCTCTGTTCGAACGGCCGCCAGCGCACCTCGTCCGACCGTGAAGGAGAGCACTCCATGCGGGATCAGCAGCCGTGGGACTACCACCGCGGGCCGGGACCACGCACGCTCGGGGTGGAGGAGGAGCTGCTCCTGGTCGATCCCGGGAGCGGGCTTCCGCAGCCGCTCGCCGGCACCGTCACCGAGATCGCCGCCTGGCACGCCGACGTGCGGCCGAAGGCGGACCGGGGCGAGCCGGTGAAGCCCGAATTGTTCCGCGAGATGCTGGAGATCGGCACCCGGCCGTGCGTCACGGCGGACGAGCTCGCCGAACAGCTGCGCCAGGCCAGGTCCGCCGCCGCGGCCGCGGCCAAGGAGGCGGGGGTCGCGGTCGCGGCGCTCGCGACCGCGCCCATGCGCTACGACCCGCTCCTCACCCCCAGCGACCGCTACCGGCTCATCCAGGACCGCTACGCCCGTCTCATCGACGACAAACTGACCTGCGCCTGCCACGTCCACGTGCACCTCGCCTCGGCCGAGGAGGGCGTCGGGGTCCTGGACCGGATCCGGCCCTGGCTCGCGCCGCTCCTCGCGCTCAGCGCCAACTCGCCGTTCTGGCAGGGCCAGGACACGGGGTACGCAAGCTGGCGCCACCAGCTGTGGTCACGCTGGCCGATGAGCGGGCCCGCCGAGCTGTACGGCGACGTCGACGCCCACGAGGAGACCACGCGGGCGATGCTGGCGAGCGAGGTGCTCGTCGACGACCACATGGTCTACTTCGACGCCCGGCTGTCCCGCAGCTACCCGACGGTGGAGGTGCGGGTCGGCGACGTGTGCCAGCACCCCGAGGACGCCCTGCTCCTCGCCGTGCTCGTGCGCGCCCTGGTGGAGACGGAGGCGCGGGCCTGGCGGGCCGGCCGTGAGGCCGACCCGGTGCCGACCGTCGTGCTGCGCCTCGCGGCCTGGCGGGCCAGCCGTTTCGGTCTCGGCGGCGAGCTGCTGCACCCGCTGACCTGGCGCCCGGCCCCGGCCGCAGCCGTGCTGGAGGCCCTGGTCGACCATGTCACCCCGGCGCTGCGGGCCACGGGCGACCTCGACCGGGCGGTGCGCGGCACGGAGCTGCTGCTCGCCCGGGGCACCGGGGCCGACCTCCAGCGCGCCGCGCACACCGGCGGGGTGAGCCTGGCCCCGGTCGTGGCCGACGCCGTGCGCCGTACCGTCCCCGCCTGAGACGCCGAGGGGGCGCCCTCCGCCAGGGAGGGCGCCCCGTCACGGGACGCGGGGGCGTGCCGGGAGCCGCCGAACGCCGGGGCGCGTCGGGCCGGCCGTCGCCGGGGCGCGTCGTGTCGCCGCCGGGTACGCCCGGAGCCGCCGGCGCCCGGGCTCGTCCGGCAGTGGGCTGACGGGTGCGCCCGGCCGCCGGACTCCGCGTGCGTCAGGCGGGTGGGTCAGGCCGCCGCGCTCACCGCCACCTCCGCCGGGGTGAGGGCGATCTCCAGGACCTGCCGGACGTCCGTGACCGGGTGGACCTCCAGCTTCTCCAGGATCTCGGCGGGGACGTCGTCCAGGTCCGCCTCGTTCCGCTTGGGGATCACGACGGTGGTGATGCCCGCCCGGTGTGCGGCCAGCAGCTTCTGCTTCAGGCCGCCGATGGGCAGCACCCGGCCGGTCAGGGAGACCTCGCCGGTCATCGCGACGTCCGTGCGGACCTGCCGGCCCGACAGGAGCGAGGCGAGGGCCGTCGTCATCGTGATGCCCGCGCTCGGACCGTCCTTGGGGACCGCGCCCGCCGGGAAGTGGATGTGCACGCCACGGTCCTTGAGACCGGTGACGGGCAGCTCCAGTTCCGCGCCGTGCGAGCGGAGGAAGGAGAGGGCGATCTGCGCGGACTCCTTCATCACGTCGCCCAGCTGACCGGTGAGGGTCAGCCCGGCGGCGCCGGTCTCGGGGTCGGCGAGGGAGGCCTCGACGAACAGGACGTCGCCGCCGGCGCCCGTCACGGCGAGTCCGGTCGCCACGCCCGGCACCGCGGTGCGGCGCTCGGCCGGGTCCTGCGCCGACTCGGGCACGTGGTGCGGGCGCCCGATCAGTCCGCGCAGATCGTCGGCGCCGACCGCGAACGGGAGCTCCCGCTCGCCCAGTTCGTGCTGGGCGGTCACCTTGCGCAGCAGCCGGGCGATCGACCGCTCCAGGTTCCGGACGCCGGCCTCCCGGGTGTACTCGCCGGCCAGCCTGCGCAGCGCCGACTCCTCCAGGACGACCTCGCCCTCCGTCAGACCGGCCCGCTCCAGCTGCCGGGGCAGCAGGTGGTCGCGGCCGATGACGACCTTCTCGTCCTCGGTGTAGCCGTCGAGCCGGACCAGCTCCATGCGGTCGAGCAGGGCCTCGGGGATGGCTTCGAGGACGTTCGCCGTGGCGAGGAAGACCACGTCGCTGAGATCGAGTTCGACCTCCAGGTAGTGGTCGCGGAAGGTGTGGTTCTGCGCCGGGTCGAGCACCTCCAGGAGCGCCGCCGCCGGGTCGCCCCGGAAGTCGGAGCCGACCTTGTCGATCTCGTCGAGCAGGACCACCGGGTTCATGGACCCGGCCTCCTTGATCGCGCGGACGATCCGGCCCGGCAGCGCGCCGACGTACGTGCGCCGGTGTCCGCGGACCTCGGCCTCGTCCCGTACGCCGCCCAGCGCGACCCGGACGAACTTGCGCCCCATGGCGTGCGCGACGGACTCGCCGAGGGAGGTCTTGCCGACGCCGGGCGGGCCGACGAGGGCCAGGACGGCGCCGCCGCGGCGCCCGCCGACGACGCCGAGGCCGCGGTCGGCGCGCCGCTTGCGCACAGCCAGGTACTCGGTGATCCGTTCCTTGACGTCCTCCAGGCCGGCGTGCTCGGCGTCCAGGACCGCCTTCGCGGCCTGGATGTCGTAGGAGTCCTCGGTGCGCTCGTTCCAGGGGAGTTCGAGCACGGTGTCGAGCCAGGTGCGGATCCAGGAGCCCTCGGGCGACTGGTCGCTCGAACGCTCCAGCTTCTCGACCTCCTTGAGGGCCGCCTCGCGGACCTTCTCGGGGAGGTCGGCGGCCTCGACCCGGGCGCGGTAGTCGTCGGACTCGTCGCCCTCGGTCTCGCCGTTGAGCTCGCGCAGCTCCTTGCGCACGGCCTCCAGCTGACGCCTCAGCAGGAACTCGCGCTGCTGCTTGTCGACGCCTTCCTGGACGTCCTTGGCGATGGTCTCGGCGACGTCCTGCTCGGCCAGGTGCTCGCGCAGCTGCGCGGTGGCGAGCTTGAGGCGGGCGACCGGGTCGGCGGTCTCCAGGAGTTCGACCTTCTGCTCGACGGTGAGGAAGGGCGAGTAGCCGGAGTTGTCGGCGAGGGCACCGACGCCCTCGATCTGCTGGACGCGGTCCACCACCTGCCAGGCGCCGCGCTTCTTCAGCCAGCTGGTGGCCAGTGCCTTGTACTCCTTGACCAGTTCGGTCACGGCGCCGGGCAGCGGGTCGGGCAGGGTCTCCGTCACGACGACGCCCTCGACCCACAGGGCTCCGCCGGGCCCGGTCGTGCCGGCACCGATGCGGACGCGGCCCCGGCCGCGGATGAGCGCGCCGGGGTCGCCGTCGGACAGCCGGCCGACCTGCTCGACGGTGCCGAGGACGCCGGTCGCGGCGTACGTGCCGTCCACCCGGGGCACGAGCAGCACGCGCGGCTTCCCGTTCCCGCCTCGCGCGGCGGCCTGCGCGGCCTCGACCGCGGCCCGTACGTCGTTGTCGGACAGGTCCAGCGGCACCACCATTCCGGGCAGCACGACCTCGTCGTCGAGCGGCAGCACAGGCAGTGTGAGCGGCGCGGACGCCACGGACTCAGAAGCCATGATCTCCCCTTCGGCAGTCAAGTTGAGCTATGCCGACTCAATGCATGTGAGCGGTTGATTGTTCCCCGGTGGGTGTTCGCTCTGAGCGATCAGCCCTCCACGGGCCGCGAACAGGGGCTGTAATGCCCTCATGGATATTGCGTCTATTACTTCGGCCTGGGTGGCCGGCTGGGCCGTCTCCCGGGGCACCCCACCCGCCGTCGTCGAGCCCTGGGGCTACCGGATCGACGTCGGTCTGCCGAAGCACCCCTTCCGGCACGTGCTGCCGCACCCGGACGCGGAGTCCGTGGGCCGGCTGTGCGCGGAGATCCGCGAGCCGCACGCCTGGCTCAAGGTGATGGCGACGCCAGACGAGGTCGCGCCCTGGATCACCGAGGGGTGGGCCGTCCCGGACGACCCCGGGTTCATGATGACCAAGAAGCTCGACCCGGCCGCCCGGCCCGCCCCTCCCGAGGGCTACGCGCGCACCACGGAGACCCGGGACGGGGTGATCCGGGTCCGGATCCTCGCGCCCGACGGGGCGCTCGCGGCCCGCGGACAGATCGCGCCCACCGGGCTCACGGCCGTCGCGGACCAGATCGAGACGGACCCCGCCCACCGCCGTCGCGGGCTGGGCGCCAACGTCATGCGGACCCTGGAGGCGGCGGCCGCACAGGCGGGCGCGGAGACCGGCGTGCTGGCGGCGACCACCGACGGGATGGCGCTCTACGACTCCCTGGACTGGTACCACCGGGGCCCGCTCACCGGCATCGTGCGCACGGGCTGACGCGTTCGGGCTGCGCGAGGGCGGGGTGTGCGGGCATGCTCACCCCATGAAGTACGTGAAGCGGTACGGGACCGCGGCGGTGCTGGCGGCGGTCGTCGCCCTGGCCGGCTGCAGCCAGGCCCCCGCGGCGGACCCCGACGACTCGGGACACAGCTCCCCACCGGCGCCCAGTAGCCCGACCCCCGGCCCCACGGCCACGACCGGGCGCCCCGACGAGCCGGCACCCCAGGAGGTCCTGGTCGAGGTGGTCGTGAACGGCGGCCTCGCCGGGGTCCGGAACAAGCTGGTCGTGCAGTACGACGGCACCTACACGCTCCGCAAGGGCACCCGGCCGCCCACCTCGGGCCGCCTGACCGCGGCGCAGGTCGCCGAGCTGCGCGCCGCCCTGGAGGACCCGGCGTACGCGAAGGTGCCGGCCCGGCCCACCGGGAGCCAGGTCGCCGACGGCTTCACGTACTCCGTCACGTACGCCCACCGGCTCGTCGTCACCCAGGACGGCGAGGACCGGCCGGCCGCCCTGGAGCGGGTCTTCAAGGCCCTGCCCGAAGGCCACCCGCCCACCTCCCCCTGAGGCCCTCACCCCGGGGCCCGACGGCCGACCACGCACGCCCGGACCCGCACGCCCGGACCCGCGCGCCCGGACCCGCCGGACGGCACGAGGCCCCGCGCCTCCGGAGGCGTTAAGGGTTTGTCCCGGCCGACCGCACTTGGTGAGGATGGCCGGGACAGCCCGTACCTACCGAGCCACGGAGTGTGAACATGTCAAGTCCCGTCACCCTCGACCGCCGTGAGGGTCCGTACGGAGAAGTCGTCCTGCGGCAGCGCGACACACACTTCGAGATCATCGCCAACGGCACCTTCCTGATGGACACCTCCGACGGACGCTCGGAACGCCTGCTGATCGACGCGGCCCTGGACGCGCTGCCGACGGACGGCCACTCCCGCCCCTCGGTGCTGATCGGCGGCCTGGGCGTGGGCTTCTCGCTCGCGCACGCAGCCGCCGAACCCCGCTGGGGCACGATCGCCGTCGCCGAGCGTGAGGGCGCGATCATCGAGTGGCACCGCGGGGGTCCGCTCGCGGCGATCTCGGGCGCCGCGCTCGCCGACCCGCGCACCGTGATCCTGCACACGGACCTGCTCACCTATCTCCGCACCACCCCGGACACGTACGACGCCCTCTGTCTGGACATCGACAACGGGCCCGACTGGACGGTCACCGAGGACAACGAATCCCTTTACTCCGCCGAGGGATTGGGCCTCTGCGCGGCCCGCCTCAACCCGGGCGGAATCCTCGCCGTATGGTCGGCACAGCCGTCAGCCGATTTCGAAGAGTCGTTGCGGAATGCCGGATTCAACGGGGTACGGACCGAAGAGATCCCGGTTGCCCGGGGCGTCCCCGATGTGGTCCACCTCGCCGTCCGGCCCGTGTGATCGCCTGCGTAGCCTTGACCGCGCCGCTGCCTCTAGGCTGCTGCACCGACATCGGCGACGCGAGGCGGGGCAATGGAGCAGACACACACCACGAACCAGGGTGCGGCGACTCCGGGGGCCCAGCGCAGAGTCCTCGTCGTCGAGGACGACACCACGATCGTGGACGCCATCGCCGCCCGGTTGCGCGCCGAGGGCTTCCTCGTGCAGACCGCGAGCGACGGCCCGGCCGCCGTGGACGCCGCCGAGGCCTGGCAGCCGGACCTCATGGTGCTCGACGTCATGCTCCCCGGCTTCGACGGCCTGGAGGTCTGCCGCCGAGTGCAGGCCCAGCGGCCCGTCCCGGTCCTGATGCTCACCGCGAGGGACGACGAGACGGACATGCTGGTCGGCCTCGGCGTCGGTGCCGACGACTACATGACGAAGCCGTTCTCGATGCGTGAGCTGGCCGCCCGGGTGCACGTGCTGCTGCGCCGGGTGGAGCGGGCCGCGCTCGCGGCGGTGACGCCGCGCAGCGGCATCCTGCGGCTCGGCGAACTGGAGATCGACCACGCGCAGCGCCGGGTCCGGGTCAAGGCCGAGGACGTGCACCTGACGCCGACCGAGTTCGACCTGCTCGTCTGCCTGGCGAACACCCCGCGCGCGGTGCTCTCGCGCGAGCAGCTGCTCGCCGAGGTGTGGGACTGGGCGGACGCCTCCGGCACCCGGACCGTGGACAGCCACATCAAGGCGCTGCGCCGGAAGATCGGGGCCGAGCGGATCCGTACGGTCCACGGCGTCGGGTACGCACTGGAGACCCCGGCGCCGTGAGCCGGCGAGGGTCGGGAGAGCGGCCGGCACGGCCCGGGCGCCCCGCGCGGCCGGCCCGCCCCGGGCGTCCGGGGCGGCGGCGCCGCATAGCGATCTCGATCAAGACGAAGCTGGGCGCCCTGGTGGTCGGGGCGGTCCTGCTGACCTCGGGTCTGGCCCTGGTGGCGATCCGGACCTCGACCGAGTTCCGCTACATCACGGTCTTCGCGATGATCGCGACGCTGCTGATCACCCAGTTCGTGGCGCAGTCCCTGACGGCCCCGCTGGACGAGATGAACACGGTCGCGGGCTCGATCTCGCGCGGCGACTTCAGCCGCCGGGTGCGCGGCGCCGACCGCCGTGACGAGCTGGGCGACCTGGCCTCGACGATCAACCGCATGGCCGACGACCTGGAGGCCGTGGACCGGCACCGCAAGGAGCTGGTCGCGAACGTCTCGCACGAGCTGCGCACCCCGATCGCGGCGCTGCGCGCGGTCCTGGAGAACGTCGTGGACGGGGTCTCCGAGGCCGATCCGGAGACGATGCGCACGGCCCTGAAGCAGACCGAGCGGCTCGGCCGGCTGGTGGAGACGCTGCTGGACCTGTCACGGCTCGACAACGGTGTCGTCACGCTGCGGCGACGCCGCTTCGAGGTGTGGCCCTACCTCTCGGGAATTCTGCGGGAAGCGAACCTGGCGGCCTCGCAGCGCGGGCTCTCCTCCACCTCCGGTCTGCACAACCGCACCGACGTCCACCTGCACCTGGACGTCTCGCCGCCGGAGCTGACCGCGGACGCCGACGCGGAGCGACTGCACCAGGTGATGGCGAATCTCATCGACAACGCGGTGAAGCACTCGCCGCCGCACGGGCGCGTGACGGTGCGGGCCCGGCGCGGGCCGGCCCCGGACTCCCTGGAGCTGGAGGTCGAGGACGAGGGTCCGGGCATTCCGGAGGCGGAGCGCCACAAGGTCTTCGAGCGCTTCAACCGGGGCACGGTCCCGGCGCAGCAGGGCCCGGGCAGCGACGGCGGGACGGGTCTGGGCCTGGCGATCGCGCGCTGGGCGGTGGATCTGCACGGTGGCCACATCGGAGTGGCCGAATCGTCACGCGGGTGCCGGATCAGGCTCACTCTTCCGGGCAGCTTCCCTCCCCGCGATTGACGTAGGGTTCGAACCGGAAGCTCTCGTTCTGCGTGTTCTTGTACGACAGACGCACGGGACGTGGTCAGGGGTACGGCCGGATCCGGCCGTAGCCGCGGTTCCCCGTACCCTCGCAGGTGCGGAACCACGGTTGTTTCCCGCCATTCACGACCCCGAAACACCTCGTCAAGTGTGACTTGCGCGACGTTGGAGTGCCCGGCCTGCACCTCCCGGCCGGGGAGGCGTAGCCTTTATTTCCGCTGTCCATCACCTTGTGAAGCGGAAGAGGGCGGTTGCCGCCGTGTCGTCTCAGTCCCCCAGTACCCCGAGCTCCCCGACCGACCAAGACGGGCAGGGAAAGTCCCCTGCAACCGCCTTCGGTGCCAATGAGTGGCTCGTCGACGAGATCTACCAGCAGTACCTCCAGGACCCGAATTCGGTCGATCGTGCCTGGTGGGACTTCTTCGCCGACTACAAGCCGGGAGCCGGGGAGACCCCCGCGGCCCCGGCCGCCACCCCACCGAGCACCCAGAGCACCTCCGCCACGACGCAGGCGGGCCCCGCACAGGCCGCGCCTGCCGCTCCGGCCGCCGTACCCGCCCCGGCCGCTCCTGCCCCCGCGCAGCCCGCCGCCGCGGCCCCCACGGCCCCGGCGCCCGCCGCGAAGCCCGCCGCCGCCCCGGCCGCCGTGAAGGCCGCTCCGGCCGCGGCCGCCCCGGCTCCGGCCAAGGCGGCGGAGGCCCCCGCGGGTCCCGAGCTGGTCACCCTGCGCGGCCCGGCCGCCGCGGTCGCGAAGAACATGAACGCCTCGCTGGAGATGCCGACGGCCACGTCCGTCCGCGCCGTCCCGGTGAAGCTGCTCTTCGACAACCGGATCGTCATCAACAACCACCTGAAGCGCGCCCGGGGCGGGAAGATCTCCTTCACGCACCTGATCGGCTACGCGATGGTGCAGGCGATCAAGGCCATGCCGGCGATGAACCACTCCTTCGCGGAGAAGGACGGCAAGCCGACCCTGGTCAAGCCGGAGCACGTGAACTTCGGCCTCGCGATCGACCTGGTGAAGCCCAACGGCGACCGCCAGCTCGTCGTCGCCGGCATCAAGAAGGCCGAGACCCTGAACTTCTTCGAGTTCTGGCAGGCCTACGAGGACATCGTCAAGCGCGCCCGCGTGGGCAAGCTGACGATGGAGGACTTCACCGGCGTCACGGTCTCCCTGACCAACCCCGGCGGCCTCGGCACCGTCCACTCCGTGCCGCGTCTGATGCCCGGACAGTCGGTCATCATGGGCGTCGGCTCCATGGACTACCCGGCCGAGTTCCAGGGCACCTCCCAGGACACCCTGAACAAGCTGGGCATCTCCAAGGTCATGACCCTGACCTCGACCTACGACCACCGGGTCATCCAGGGCGCGGCCTCCGGCGAGTTCCTGCGGATCGTCGCCAACCTCCTCCTCGGCGAGGACGGCTTCTACGACGACGTCTTCAAGTCGCTGCGCATCCCCTACGAGCCGGTCCGCTGGCTCAAGGACATCGACGCGTCGCACGACGACGACGTCACCAAGGCCGCGCGCGTCTTCGAGCTGATCCACTCCTACCGGGTCCGCGGCCACGTCATGGCCGACACCGACCCGCTGGAGTACAAGCAGCGCAAGCACCCCGACCTGGACATCACCGAGCACGGCCTCACCCTGTGGGACCTGGAGCGCGAGTTCGCGGTCGGCGGCTTCGCCGGCAAGTCGATGATGAAGCTCCGCGACATCCTCGGCGTGCTCCGCGACTCGTACTGCCGCACCACCGGCATCGAGTTCATGCACATCCAGGACCCGAAGCAGCGCAAGTGGATCCAGGACCGCGTGGAGCGTCCCCACGCGCGCGTGGAGCGCGAGGAGCAGCTGCGCATCCTGCGCCGGCTGAACGCGGCGGAGGCCTTCGAGACCTTCCTGCAGACCAAGTACGTCGGTCAGAAGCGCTTCTCGCTGGAGGGCGGCGAGTCCGTCATCCCGCTGCTCGACGCGGTCATCGACTCCGCCGCGGAGTCGCGCCTCGACGAGGTCGTCATCGGCATGGCCCACCGCGGCCGCCTGAACGTCCTCGCGAACATCGTCGGCAAGTCGTACGCGCAGATCTTCCGCGAGTTCGAGGGCAACCTCGACCCGAAGTCGATGCACGGCTCCGGCGACGTGAAGTACCACCTGGGCGCCGAGGGCACCTTCACGGGTCTCGACGGCGAGCAGATCAAGGTCTCCCTGGTCGCCAACCCCTCGCACCTGGAGGCGGTCGACCCGGTCCTGGAGGGCGTCTCCCGCGCCAAGCAGGACGTCATCAACAAGGGCGGCACGGACTTCACCGTCCTGCCGGTCGCCCTGCACGGTGACGCGGCCTTCGCCGGCCAGGGCGTCGTGGCCGAGACGCTCAACATGTCGCAGCTGCGCGGCTACCGCACCGGCGGCACGGTCCACGTCGTCATCAACAACCAGGTCGGCTTCACCGCCGCCCCGGAGTCCTCGCGTTCGTCGATGTACGCGACGGACGTGGCGCGGATGATCGAGGCCCCGATCTTCCACGTGAACGGCGACGACCCGGAGGCCTGCGTCCGCGTGGCGCGGCTCGCCTTCGAGTTCCGCCAGACGTTCAACAAGGACGTCGTGATCGACCTCATCTGCTACCGCCGCCGCGGTCACAACGAGGGCGACAACCCGCAGTTCACCAACCCGCAGATGTACACCCTGATCGACAAGAAGCGTTCGGTGCGCAAGCTGTACACCGAGTCGCTCATCGGTCGTGGCGACATCACGCTGGAAGAGGCGGAGCAGGCGCTCCAGGACTTCCAGGGCCAGCTGGAGAAGGTCTTCGCGGAGGTCCGCGAGGCCACCGCCGCCCCGGCGCCGACCCAGGTCCCGGACCCGAAGCCGGAGTTCCCGGTCGCCGTCACCACCGCGGTCTCCCAGGAGGTCGTGAAGCGGATCGCCGAGTCGCAGGTCAACATCCCGGAGCGGATCACGGTCCACCCGCGTCTGCTGCCGCAGATGCAGCGCCGTGCGGCCTCGATCGACGACGGCACCATCGACTGGGGCTTCGGCGAGACCCTCGCCATCGGCTCGCTGCTGATGGAGGGCACGCCGGTCCGTCTGTCGGGCCAGGACTCCCGCCGCGGCACCTTCGGTCAGCGTCACGCGGTCCTGGTGGACCAGGAGACCGGCGAGGACTACACCCCGCTGCTCTACCTGGCCGAGGACCAGGCCCACTACAACGTCTACGACTCGCTGCTCAGCGAGTACGCGGCGATGGGCTTCGAGTACGGCTACTCGCTGGCCCGCCCCGACGCCCTGGTCGTCTGGGAGGCCCAGTTCGGTGACTTCGTCAACGGCGCGCAGACCGTCGTCGACGAGTTCATCTCCTCGGCCGAGCAGAAGTGGGGCCAGACCTCCGGCGTCACGCTGCTCCTGCCGCACGGCTACGAGGGCCAGGGCCCGGACCACTCGTCCGCGCGCCCGGAGCGCTTCCTGCAGATGTGCGCCCAGGACAACATGACGGTCGCCATGCCGACGCTGCCGTCGAACTACTTCCACCTGCTGCGCTGGCAGGTCCACAACCCGCACCACAAGCCGCTCATCGTCTTCACCCCGAAGTCGATGCTGCGCCTGAAGGCCGCGGCGTCGAAGGTGGAGGAGTTCACCACCGGCGGCTTCCGCCCGGTGATCGGCGACTCGACGGTCGACCCGGCCGACGTCCGCAAGGTCGTCTTCTGCGCGGGCAAGGTCTACTACGACCTGGAGGCCGAGCGTCAGAAGCGCGGCGACACGGAGACCGCGATCATCCGTCTGGAGCGCCTGTACCCGCTGCCGGGTGCCGAGCTGCAGGCCGAGATCGCCAAGTACCCGAACGCGGCGAAGTACCTGTGGGCCCAGGAGGAGCCGGCGAACCAGGGTGCCTGGCCGTTCATCGCGCTCAACCTGATCGACCACCTGGACCTGGCGGTCGGCGCGGACATCCCGGCGGGCGAGCGCCTGCGCCGGATCTCCCGCCCGCACTCCTCGTCCCCGGCTGTCGGCTCTGCCAAGCGCCACCAGGCGGAGCAGGCTCAGCTGGTCGCGGAGGTCTTCGACGCGTAGGCGTCCCGGACACGTCCGGAGGCCCGGCACCCCGAGGGGTGCCGGGCCTCCGGCGTCTCACCACGGCATATTCTGATCGCATGTACTTCACCGACCGTGGCATCGAGGAACTGGAGAAGCGGCGCGGCGAGGAGGAGGTCACCTTCGAGTGGCTGGCCGAGCAGCTGCGTACGTTCGTCGATCTCAACCCCGACTTCGAGGTGCCGGTCGAGCGCCTCGCGACCTGGCTCGCGCGCCTCGACGACGAGGACGACGAGGACGAGTAGGCCGGGCTCCGACGGGGCCGGCGGCCGGGCCGGCGCGTGGCGCGGGCGGGGCTCCGACGGGGCCGCAGGCTGGTCCGGCGGAGCACGCGCAGGCGGTCGTACGCGAGCCCCGGCCCGCCGTGGGCGCCGAGGAGCACGCCGGCCGCCGTCAACCCCGCCGCGGCGGCCGATCCCGCATGCGGGCAGCGGAACTCCGGCGGCGAGCCGGGCGGCGCCCAGGAGGCGGGCCCGGGGCCGCGGAGGCAGGGGCCGAGCGGGCCGCCCTCCACCACGTCGAGCTCGGCGCGTACGGTCCCGCCCCGGCCGGCTCCTTCGAGGAGCTCGGGCGCCCTGGGCGTGCGCGGCGGAGCGGAGCCGGCCGGGGCTTTCGCCGGGGGCGAGGCCCGTCGGGAGGGCGAGCACGGGCCGGCCGGCGACGGACACGGCGAGGGCGGTGGCCCAGCCGGTGACAACCCGTTCGACGGGCTCGCCGTCGTCGGGCCAGGGCTTACCCTCCGGGACGAGCACGCGCCGGCCGGCTCCGGCGGGCGCGAGGAGCAGCTGCTCCGGCAGCCGGCGGGCCTGCGGGCGGACCGCCGAAGGCTCGGCACGGCAGAGGAGCAGCGCCCCGGCGAAGCGGGATCCCGATGTCGCGTTCATGGCCCTACGCCAGGTCAATTTGTCCAGGTACGGCGGGGAATGACCGGCTCGGGCGGCCCCGGCGGGATGAACCGGGGTTGACTTGGGGGGACCGCGATATATCGTGTATCGAGAAGACGCGATATGTTGCGTCACCCGGCGTGCACCGCGAGCGGCGGCGCCGGCCATGACACGGGAGGGCAGCACCATGACAGAGTGGTCCGTCACCGAGCCCAGGAAGATCCCGCTGACCGAGTCCGTGACCCGGCTCCGGGTCCGCGTGGTCAACGGAACGGTGAACGTGGTGGGGACCGACGAGAGTTCCGCCCGCCTGGAGATCTCCGAGATCGAGGGCCCGCCGCTCGTCGTCTCGCAGGAGGGCTCCACTCTGACGGTGAGCTACGAGGACCTGCACTGGAAGGGCTTCCTCAAGTGGCTCGACCCCAAGGGTCACCGGCGCAAGGTCGTCGTCTCCGTCGCCGTCCCCGCGGGCGCGGACGTCGAGGTGGGGGCCATCGGCGCCGAGACCGTGATCTCCGGCATCAAGGGGCGCACCGCCGTTCGCGGGGTCACCGGCGACACCACCCTCGTCGGCCTGGCCGGCCCGGTCCGCGCCGAGACCGTCTCCGGGAACCTGGAGGCCCAGGCCGTCACGGGTGCGCTGCAGGTCAATTCGGTGACCGGGGACGTCACGGTGATCGACGGGGCCTGCTCCTCCGTGAAGGCCGACACCGTCAGCGGCGACATGGTCATCGACCTCGACCCGGCGGCGGACCTCGCCGGCCCGCCCGCGGACATCCGGCTCACCAGCGTCTCCGGCGAGGTCGCCATCCGGCTGCCGCACCCGTCGGACGCCAGGGTCGAGGCGAGCACCACGAGCGGCTCGGTCTCCAACGCCTTCGAGGACCTGCGGGTCGGCGGCCAGTGGGGCGCCAAGTCCATCACCGGCACCCTCGGCGACGGGCGGGGCACCCTGAAGGCGACCACGGTCTCCGGCTCCATCGCCCTGCTGCGCCGCCCCGAGCCGGAGCCCGACGGCCACGGCTGGACCGCCACCTCCCCCACGTCCGGAAAGGTCCTCTGACATGCCGCCCGTCTTCGCCCACGGCCGCCTCCGCCTCTACCTGCTCAAGCTGCTCGACGAGGCCCCCCGTCACGGGTACGAGGTGATCCGGCTCCTGGAGGAGCGTTTCCAGGGTCTCTACGCCCCCTCGGCCGGCACGGTCTATCCCCGGCTCGCCAAGCTGGAGGCCGAGGGCCTGGTCACACACGCCACCGAGGGCGGCCGCAAGGTCTACTCGATCACCGACGCCGGTCGCGCCGAGCTGGCCGGCCGGGGCGGCGAACTGGCCGATCTGGAGCTGGAGATCCGCGAGTCCGTCTCCGAGCTGGCCGCGGAGATCCGCGACGACGTGCGCGGCGCGGCGGGCAAGCTGCGCAGCGAGATGCGTGCGGCGGCCACCGCATCGCGCAGCACGTCCTCGTCCTTCCCCGACCCCAGGGAGGAACTGCGCAAGGCCCGCCAGGAGTGGAAGGAGCAGGCCCGCCAGGCGCGCGAGGAGTGGAAGGAACAGACCCGCCAGGCGCGAGCGGAGGCCCAGTCGGCCAAGCGCCAGGCGAAGGAGTTCCAGCGCATCGCCCAGCAGGTCCAGGACCAGGTGCAGGACCGGCTGGCCCGCGGTGAATGGCCCAAGGGCGTCTGGGAGGGCATCTCCGACATCACCGCCCAGCTGGGCAGCCTGGTGGCGGGCTCGGCCCACGGCTCGCCCTCGGCCCGCCCGGCCTCTCCCGAGCAGGCCGTCTCCGACTGGGCCAGGGACGTCGACACCGCGGCCGACCCGGCCCGCGAGCTCGACCGGCTCCTCGACCGCTTCCGCGACGACATCCGGGACGCGGCCCGCGACCACGGCGTCAGCCGTGACCAGATGACCGAGACCCGCCGCCACCTGAGCGCGGCGGCGGACAGCATCCTCTCCGTGCTGAAGCCGGACCGGAACGCCGACCGGTAGGCCCGCCGGCCCTGAGGCCGCACGGCCCCACCGAGGGTCACCGGCCCGACCGGGGGTGACCGGCCCGACCGAGGGGCACCCGCCCGACCGAGGGGCACCCGCCCGACCGGGGGGCACCCGCCCGACCGGGGGCGCCGGCCCGACCGGGGGTCACCCGCCCGACCGGGGGTGACCCGCCCGGCCGGGGGCGCCGGCCCAACCGAGGGTCGTCACCCGCCCGACCGGGGCACCCGCCCGACCGAGGGGCACCCGCCCGACCGGGGCCCACCGGCCCGACCCGAGGCGCACAGGCCCTGCCGAGGCCCACCGGCCCGCCCCATAGGCATCCGGCCCGGTCGAAGGGGCCCCGCCCCGACCGGGGCCCCGGCTGGGGCGGGCGGGGGCCGACCGCGCGGCCCGTCGGTCGGGGCGGCCTACCGGTCCGCCGCACGGGGCCCACAACCGCCGCGGCGGCGCCCGGCCCCCTCGCCCTGCGCCGTCCCCGGCCCCACGGCCCCTCGCCCACCGCCCCGTCCCCTCGCCCTGCGCCGTCCCCGGCCCCTCGCCCTGTTCCCTTCCCGGCCCCACCGCCCCTCGCCCTGCGCTCCCGGCCCACCGCCCCACCCCCTCGCCCCACCCCCTCGCCCGCCGCCCCGTCCCCTCACCCCTCGGCCCCGGCCCCCGTCCCCTCGCCCCTCGGCCCCGGCCCCCGTCCCCTCGCCCTGCGCCCTGCGCCCAGAGCCGCCTCAGCCGCGCCGGGTGACCGTCACCGTGACCCGGGCGCCCGGGGCGGCCAGGACCAGGGCCCTGCCCGGCTCGGGGCGGAGCACGATCGCCCTGCCCCGGGTCGCGACCTGCCACGCGCCCGGGGGCAGGGAGAGCTCGGTGACGTGGGAGCCGCGCCGGTCCGCGGAGTCGTAGGCCAGGCGGTAGACGCCGGCCGCGGAGTCGTAGCCGCTGGTCCGGACCGTGCCGGCGACGGCCTCGGCGTAGGGCTCGGCGGTCAGCTCCTTGTTCGCACGGAAGACGCCGGCGCCGTCCACGGCGCAGTAGCCGCCCCCGTAGCACCACTCCCAGCCCGCCCAGCCGGAGCTGTAACGGCCGAGGGAGGCCATGGCCTCACGGAAGAAGCGGTTCATGTTCGGCAGCGCGTTGTTGAGCGGGCCCCACTCGCCCACCACCACGGGGACCTTGTACGCCTTGGGGTACGCCGTCACGGCCCGCTCGTAGTTCTCGATCCAGCCGGCCGCCGGGTCGTAGTCGGCGCCCGCCTCCATGCCGGAGTTGTAGAAGTGCGGGGCGTAGACGATCTTGGGGTCGTCGATCCGGCCGAGGCCGGTGGGGACGCCCTCGCCCACGATCGGGGTCGGTTCGACGAAGAGCCAGCCGTCCCGGTCGGCCGGACGGACCGCGTCCGCGAGCCGGTTGTACATCGGCGTCAGCTGCTCACGCTCGATCCGGCGCGCGGCGGTCGCCAGGTCCTCCCCCTCGCGCAGCTCGCCCATGGGCTCGTTGATCAGGTCGTAGCCGAGGACGGCCGGGTGGTTCCGGAAGCGCTCGGCGAGCACGCGCCACATCCGGGCCTGGGCCTGCCGCAGGTCCGGATCCTCGTAGAGGTGGGTGAAGGCCCGCTGCACGGCGGGTTCGAAGTACTCGGAGAACCAGTCGCCGGGGTGCGGGGTGAAGGGCAGTCCGTCGGTGCGGGTCGCCCAGGCCGGGATGCCCCGGTGGCCGAACGCGGGCCCGAAGACGTCCTGGTGGGCGTCGATGACGACCTGCACGTCGTACCGCTCCGCCCAGTCCAGGATCCGCTCGATCTTGCGGAGATAGGACTGGCTGTACCTGCCCCGCTGCGGCTCCAGGTCGTCCCAGAAGACCACCAGGCGCGCGAAGCCGAAGCCCTTGGCCCGCATGTCGCGGAAGTGCTTCTCGGTGATGCCGCTGAGCGCCTGGTCACCGCTGTGGGCCTTGTCGGCGAGGTTCCAGCCGCGCAGGGTCAGGGCGCGGCCGCGCGCGTCGGTGAGGGCGGGTATCGCGTCCCCGCCGGGATCCGCGTGAGCGGCGGTCGGGGCGAGCAGCGAGGCGAGAACGGCGCCCGCCGCGAGGGTGGTTCGCAACAAGGGGACCTCCGGCACGAGGATGGTGAGCGTTGTTCACGTTTCCTGTGCCGGAGATCCCATCAGTACTCCTGACGCGTCATCAAGAGGTCGTCACGGGTTGGTGAGCACGATCTTCCCGAACAGCTCGCCGGACGCCATCTTCTCGAAGCCCTCGCGGGCCCGGTCGAGCGGCAGCACCTCGTCGATCACCGGGCGCAGCCCCGTCGCCGCGCAGAAGGAGAGCAGGTCCTCCAGCTCGTCCTTGGAGCCCATGGTCGAGCCGACCACCTTCAGCTCCAGGAAGAAGATCCGGGTCAGCTCGGCGTGCGAGGGCCGGTCGCCGCTGGTGGCACCGGAGATGACGAGCGTGCCGCCGGGGCGCAGCGACTTGACCGAGTGCGACCAGGTCGCGGCACCGACGGTCTCGATGACCGCGTCCACGCGCTGCGGCAGGCGCGCGCCGGGCTCGAAGGCGTCGACGGCGCCCAGCTCGACGGCCCGCTTCCGCTTGGCCTCGTCCCGGCTGGTCGCGAAGACCCGCAGACCGGCGGCCTTGCCGAGGGCGATGGCGGCCGTGGCGACACCGCCGCCCGCACCCTGGACGAGGATCGAATCCCCGGGCCGTACACCGGCGTTGGTGAAGAGCATGCGGTACGCGGTGAGCCAGGCGGTCGGCAGGCAGGCGGCCTCCTCGAAGGAGAGCTCCTTCGGCTTGGGCAGCACGTTCCAGCTGGGCACGGCGACCCGCTCGGCGAAGGTGCCCTGGTAACGCTCGGTCAGGATGGAGCGCGGCTCGTCCGGGCCGACACCGTGGCCGGTCTGACCGATGACGGAGTGCAGGACGACCTCGTTGCCGTGCTCGTCGATGCCCGCGGCGTCGCAGCCGAGGATCATCGGCAGCCTCTCCTCGGGCAGTCCGACCCCGCGCAGCGACCACAGGTCGTGGTGGTTGAGCGAGGCGGCCTTGACGGTGACGGTGGTCCAGCCGGGCCGCACCTCGGGCTCGGGGCGTTCCCCCAGTTCGAGGCCGTTCAGGGGCTGGTCGCGGTCGATTCGGGCAGCGTAGGCGGCGAACATGGGCCCGACCTTAGGGGCCGACGCCGATCTCGCGGAACCACGCACCGGTGTGACGCATGTCCCTCACCTGCGCGCCCCACCGCCCGGGCGTACGCCCGACCTCCGTCGCCGCCCTGTCGGGAAAGGGGCCCGACATGCCGAAAGGGCCCCGTACGGCGGGTACGGGGCCCTTCACGGGGGATCGCTGCGCGACGGCACGTCAGCGCCGGGCGACGCCCTCCGCGCGGGCGGCTGCGGCGACCGCGGCCGCCACGGCCGGGGCGACGCGCTCGTCGAACGGGGACGGGATCACGAGGTCGGCGGCGAGCTGGTCGCCCACCACACCCGCGATGGCGTCGGCCGCGGCGATCTTCATGCCCTCGGTGATCCGGGAGGCCCGGACCTGCAGCGCGCCGGCGAAGATGCCGGGGAACGCCAGGACGTTGTTGATCTGGTTCGGGTAGTCCGAACGACCGGTGGCCACGACCGCCGCGTACTTGTGCGCGACGTCCGGGTGCACCTCGGGGTTCGGGTTGGCCATGGCGAAGACGAAGGAGTTCGGCGCCATCGACGCGACCGCCTCCTCCGGGACCGTGCCGCCGGAGACGCCGATGAAGACGTCCGCGCCGGCGAGGGCGGTCTCCAGGGAGCCCGACAGACCCGCCCGGTTGGTCAGCTCCGCGATCTCGCGCTTGACGTCCGTCAGGTCATCGCGGTCCGCACTCACGACGCCCTTGCGGTCGGCCACGGCGACGTCGCCGATACCGGCCTCCAGCAGGAACTTGGCGATGGCCACACCGGCCGCACCGGCGCCGGAGATGACGGCGCGCAGGTCGCCCAGGGTCCGGCCGGTCAGCTTCGCCGCGTTGCGCAGGGCGGCGAGGGTGACGATCGCGGTGCCGTGCTGGTCGTCGTGGAAGACGGGGATGTCCAGGCGCTCCTGGAGCTTGCGCTCGATCTCGAAGCACCGGGGGGCCGAGATGTCCTCCAGGTTCACGCCGCCGAAGGACGGGGCGAGCCGGACGACGGTCTCGATGATCTCGTCCGTGTCCTTGGTCGCGAGCGCGATCGGAACCGCGTCCACGCCACCGAACTGCTTGAAGAGGATGGCCTTCCCCTCCATGACCGGAAGCGAGGCCTCCGGACCGATGTCGCCGAGGCCGAGCACCGCCGTGCCGTCGGTCACGACGGCCACGACCTGGGACTTCCAGGTGTAGTCGTTGACCAGCTCGGGCTGCTCCGCGATTGCCGTGCACACCTTGGCGACGCCGGGCGTGTACGCGAGGGACAGGTCGTCCCTGTCACGCAGCGGCACGGTGGCCTGGATGGCCATCTTGCCGCCGCGGTGCAGCGCGAAGGCCGGATCGAAGAGCTCGCCGGGAGCCCCCTCCGTACCGCTGTCACTGCGTGGGTTGACGATCTCCGCTGCCATTGGGTTGACCCCTTAAGTCTTCATTCATTTGAGGGTGGCCACTCCCTGTTGAGGAGGTGGGCGGGTCCCGCGGCCGCCGTGTCTGGCAGCCGCGCGGGCGCGCCGCACAACGCGCCCTGAGCCCCGGATGAGGGGTGTAAGGATCCTTCTTACCGGACGGACGGGTCCGGAGACGAGTCGATACGGCATCGGTGACACGACTCATACCGAGCGCTACCGGGTGCGGACAGAAAGCGACACGTCACGGGATGTCCCGAAAGATGTATTCCCCACCCGAATAGAGTCCTTCGTGTCGTCCGAATGACGAGATCAGCGGGATAATTTTCGGCGAGGGGAACCCCTCTCAGGAGAAGTTCTCCCTTGGGGGGACTGGTCTCCGACATTCCGGGAGGTCCCGTTACCCGATTTTGACATCCGGGCCCATCGGATTGAGGCAGTCCGAATGGCAAGATGCGTGAATCACACGAGGTCGCGGCACTCGAAGGTGCGTGCGCGGCCTAAGGCAACTCCCTCACACGCCGGAGGAACCCGACCATGACCGCACGCTCCACGCGCTGTACGACCGCCAAGACCCGCACCTCCCGTCTTGCCGCGGTCGCCGCCATCGCGGTCGCCGGCTCCATGCTGCTGACCGCCTGTGGCGACCAGACCGAGGGCGGCTCCACGAAGGAGGGCGGCTCCTCCTCCGCCGCCGCGAGCAAGGCCCCCCTCTTCTCGAAGCTCCCCGCCGAGATCCAGAAGGCCGGCGTCATCAAGGTCGGCACGGACGCCACCTACGCACCGATGGAGTTCAAGAAGGGTGAGCAGATCGTCGGTGTCGACCCCGACATCGCGGCCGCCCTCTCCAAGCAGCTCGGTGTGAACTTCCAGTTCGAGAGCGGCACCTTCGACACCCTCCTCACCGCTCTGCCGACCGGTCGCACGGACATCGTCATGTCCTCGATGACCGACACCAAGGCCCGCCAGGAGGGTCTGGACGACAAGGGCAAGAAGACCGGCACCGGTGTCGACTTCGTCGACTACTTCACCGCTTCCACCGGCATCCTGGTCAAGAAGGGCAACCCCCAGAACATCAAGTCCCTGGACGACCTGTGCGGCAAGAAGCTCGCCGTCCAGCGGGGCACCACCTACGAGCAGGCCGCCAAGGACCAGGCGGAGAAGTGCAAGAAGGACGGCAAGCCCGCCCTCACCTTCGAGTCCTTCCCGACCGACGCGGAGGCCCAGACCCGCGTGAAGGCCGGCGGCGCCGTCGCCGACCTGAACGACTCCCCGGTCGCGGCCTACATCGCCAAGACGGCCGGCGGCGGCAACGACTTCGAGGCCATCGCCAACAAGTCGGACGCCGGCTTCTTCGGCATCGCCGTCGACAAGAAGGACGTCCAGCTGCGGGACGCGCTCGCCGCGGCCCTGGACGCGGCCATCAAGGACGGCAGCTACAAGGCCGCCCTGGAGAACTGGAACGCCGGTGACGGCGCCATCCCCGCGGCCAAGATCAACGGCGGCTCCTGACCCTCGTCCCGTAACACCGAAGGGCAGTCGTTGTGACTGACAAGATCGACAAGGTTCCGTCCGGGGCGTCACCCGCCCCGGCGGGCCCCCCGCCGGAGGCGATCACGGCCATTCCGGTGCGCCACTACGGCCGCTGGATCGCCGGAGTGCTGGTCGTCGCACTCCTCGCGCTGGTCGTCTACGCCTTCTCCCAGGGCAACGTACGCTGGGCCACCGTCCCGGAGAAGCTCTTCGACCCGAGCATCCTCACGGGTCTGTGGCACACCATCCTGATCAGCGTGGCCTCGATGCTGCTGGGCCTGGTCCTCGGCATCATCTTCGCGATCATGCGCCTCTCGAAGAATCCGGTGACCAACAGCGTCGCCTGGCTCTACATCTGGATCTTCCGGGGGACCCCGGTCTACGTCCAGCTGCTCATCTGGTTCAACCTCGCCCTGATCTTCCCGATCTTCAACATCGGGTTCTACAAGGACGAGATGACCGACGTCATGACGCCCTTCCTGGCCGCCCTCCTGGGGCTCGGCCTGAACGAGGGCGCGTACATGGCGGAGATCGTCCGCGCGGGCATCCAGTCGGTCGACGAGGGTCAGACGGAGGCCGCACACGCGCTGGGCATGTCCCAGGGCCGGACGATGCGCCGGGTGATCCTGCCGCAGTCGATGCGGGTGATCATCCCGCCGAGCGGCAACGAGTTCATCAACATGCTGAAGACCTCGTCCCTGGTCGTCGCCGTGCAGTACCAGGACCTGCTGCGCAGTGCCCAGGACATCGCCTCCACCTCGTTCGCGGTGATGGAGATGTTCTTCGTCGCCTCGGTCTGGTACCTGGCACTGACGTCGGTGTTCAGCGTCGGCCAGTACTACCTGGAGCGGCACTACGCGAAGGGTGCGCTGCGCTCGCTGCCCCCGACGCCGTGGCAGAAGGTCAAGGCGAACCTCTCCCGATTCTCCAACCGTGAGGCGGTGGCCAAGTGACTGCCATGGTGAAGGCCGAGGGCGTCCACAAGTCCTACGGCGCCGCGCACATCCTCAAGGGCATCGACCTGGAAGTGCAGAACGGCGAGGTGTTCTGCCTGATCGGCCCGTCCGGTTCCGGCAAGTCCACCTTCCTGCGGTGCATCAACCACCTGGAGAAGATCAATGCCGGCCGCCTGTCGGTCGACGGCCAGCTGGTCGGATACCGCCAGAAGGGCGACAAGCTGTACGAGCTGAAGGACAGCGAGGTCGCGGCCCAGCGCCGGGACATCGGCATGGTCTTCCAGCGCTTCAACCTGTTCCCGCACATGACCGCCCTGGCCAACGTCATGGAGGCGCCCGTCCAGGTGAAGGGCGAGACGAAGGCGGTGGCGCGCGAGCGTGCCCTGCGCCTGCTCGACCGGGTCGGTCTCGGCGACAAGGCCGGCAGCTATCCGTCGCAGCTCTCCGGCGGCCAGCAGCAGCGCGTGGCCATCGCCCGCGCGCTGGCGATGGAGCCGAAGCTGATGCTGTTCGACGAGCCGACCTCGGCCCTCGACCCGGAGCTCGTGGGTGACGTCCTGGACGTCATGCGCGACCTGGCGGAGTCGGGCATGACGATGGTCGTCGTCACCCACGAGATGGGCTTCGCCCGCGAGGTCGGCGACTCGCTCGTCTTCATGGACGGCGGCGTGGTCGTCGAGTCGGGCCACCCGCGCGACGTCCTGGGCAACCCCCAGCACGACCGCACGAAGGCGTTCCTCTCGAAGGTGCTGTAGCCAAGCGGAATGGCCCGCCGGGGTGACCCGGCGGGCCATTCGGCATGTCGTCCCCCTGTGCGGCTCGCCGGGAACCTCCGGCCCCCGACCGCGCGTGGCGCGGAGTCTGTCGAGCGCCCCCACGGCACCGGACAGCCGTTCCCGGCTCCGCCGCCACCGCCGCCGTAATACCCTCGAAAGGAAAGCGTCGCTTACCCTTCCCCGCCCCGACCCCAGCCCGCCGGAGTAAGGACTACAAGTGGAACTGGCCTATTACTCGGACTACGCCGTACGTCTGGTCAACACCGAGGAGCCGGCCCGCAACAAGGACTCCCTCACGTCGGTCGAGGCGGTCCGGGAGCTCTTCGGCGCGGCCTCCCAGATGGCCCGGCGCGCGACGGACGCCGACGTGACCCGCTTCCGCTCGGTGCGGGCACGGCTGCGCGGGGTCTTCACCGCGGCGGACGAGGGCGACCACACCGGAGCCGTGGACCTGCTGAACTCCCTGCTCCTGGAGTTCCCGGTGAGCCCGCAGATCTCCGGCCACGACCACCTCGACGAGGAGGGGCGGCCGCGCTGGCACATGCACCTCGCGGATCACCCGTCGAACGCGACCGCGGGCTACGCGGCCATCGCCGCCATGGGGCTCGCCTTCCACCTGACGGAGTTCGGCGCCGACCGCCTCGGACTGTGCCAGGCGGCCCCCTGCCGCAACGCCTACCTGGACACCTCGACGAACCGCTCCCGGCGCTACTGCTCCGACCGCTGCGCCACCCGCGCCAACGTGGCCGCCTACCGCGCCCGCAAGCGCCTGGAGGCGGAGGCCGAGCGCACCGGCCTCACCGCCGAGAGCAGCCAGGAGGCGACCGCACCGGGCGACCGCTGACGCCCGGGGGTGACGGGCCGATAGCGCAGCCGCACCCGCCCGAGCACCAGCTGGTCCGGTACGACCCCGAACACGCGGCTGTCCCCCTCGGTGTCCGGATTGTCGCCGAGCACCCACCAGCCGGCGTCGCGCCGCTCGACCAGCCGCTTCACGATGAGCAGGTCCTGCTGCAGGGGGTGCCGCAGGACCGCCACGTTCCCGGCCCGCAGCCGCGCCCCGTAGTGCACGAACAGCTGGTCGCCGTGAAGCAGCGTGGGCACCATCGACACCCCCGTCACCTCGGCGATCCCGAACGGGGCCCCGGACTCCCGCCCGGGCTCACGCCCCGATTCCACCATTCGACACCTCCCGGTCCGATCGTCCACGAGTCTTATGGTGACCCTGGACTTTTGTCCTAAGCACCAGGGGGCGCTCGCGAAATCACGCTTCTCACCGAGTAATGTCGCACCTGAGAAGACGATCACGAGGAAGGACAGCAGCATGCTCTCCCGCCTGTTTGCCCCCAAGGTGAAGGTCAGCGCCCACTGCGACCTCCCCTGCGGCGTGTACGACCCGGCCCAGGCCCGCATCGAGGCCGAGTCGGTCAAGGCCGTCCAGGAGAAGTACCAGGCCAACGAGGACCCGCACTTCCGGGCCCGCGCCACGGTCATCAAGGAGCAGCGCGCGGAGCTCGCCAAGCACCACGTCTCGGTGCTGTGGAGCGACTACTTCAAGGCCCCGCACTTCGAGAAGTACCCCGAGCTCAACCAGCTCGTGAACGACACCCTGAAGGCCCTGTCGGCGGCCAAGGCCTCGACGGACCCGAAGACGGGCGAGAAGGCGCTGGAGCTCATCGCCGAGATCGACCGCATCTTCTGGGAGACGAAGAAGGCTTGATCTCCTTCTAGGCGGCCTGACCTGCACTTTCGCGGGTCGCGCCGCTTAGCTGTCCGCACCCGGTCCGCAGGCCGTCGAGCACGGCGTCCACGGCGGCCGGGTGCGGTCTTCTTTGCCCGGGCCACGGGTGGGCGGCGCGGATCCCGTACCGTGAGGGCCTCGGAGGCGCGGCCGAGGACGAGCCGGACCCGCTTGTCACCGCCTTCTCCCACCGATGAATCCGCAGACCC
This sequence comes from Streptomyces sp. NPDC048018, assembly GCF_043202995.1. NCBI lineage: Bacteria > Bacillati > Actinomycetota > Actinomycetes > Kitasatosporales > Streptomycetaceae > Streptomyces > Streptomyces sp. NPDC048018. Next base: position 89,797 of record NZ_JBIDBK010000006.1, on the reverse strand, counting down.
CTCCACCTCACTCCCGGGAGAACCCGTGACCGACAGCAAGAACATCAACAACCCCGTGGGCCAGGGCGGCGGCCAGCGCAAGAAGCTGTCCCGCGCCGAACGGCAGAACAACGGTCCGCACCGCAACCTCGACCGCCAGAACGCGGCGGACAAGAAGGCCGAGCTGGTGCGCAAGATGCGCGAGAAGACGGGCTCGGCCGAGGGCGCCGGGCAGCCGGACGGCGAAGCCGCACAGAGCTGACGCAGCGCCGCCGCGGGGCGGCACCGTCGCGGGGCAGGTCCCTGGCAGAAGACGAAGCGGGCGTGATCGCCCTCGTCCCCGCATCCCGTGAGGGGCTCGGCCGCACGGCGGCCGGGCCCCTTCCGCGTGCGGGCCACCACGGTCGGGGCCTGCTGCCTCATTCCGCCGGAAGCGAGTAACGCCGCTTCTCGCGCGACGTGGCGCCCAGGCGGTCGTAGAAGCGGATGGCACCGTCGTTCCAGGTGGGGGTCTGCCACTGGATCTGACGGAGGCCCAGGGCGCGGGCCTCGGCGCGGACCGCGGCCATCAGGAGGGCCCCGAGGCCGTGTCCACGGGCGGCCTCGGTGAGGTAGAGGCAGTCCATGTGGAGGTACTCGGCGGCGTCCCAGGTGGAGAGCTCCGGTGCGCAGGTCGCGTAGCCGGCGACGGTCCCGTCGGCGAGTTCGGCGACCAGGCAGCGCAGGCGGGGGGCCTCGGTGCCGAAGAGGAGGCGGTGGAGGCGGGCCGCCAGGTCGGCGGGCGGGGGCGCGGCCTTCTCGTAGGCGGCGTGCTCGGCGGCCAGTTCGGCGACCCGGGGCAGGTCCTCGTGGTGGGCCCGGCGGGCGAGGGGGACGGTCACCGGACCTCCCCCGCACGGCCGTGCCGCTCCAGGGCGGCCGCCGGGAGGTCCCCGGGCCCCGACGGGCCTGTCGTGCGCGTGCGGTGGCCCCTCGGCGGCGCCGGGACGGCCCGCCGGTCCGCGTGATCGTTCATAGCGTCATCATGCACGGTCCCGCCGTCCCGCCCGCGCGCAGCCACCTGCGGTACGGCGCCGCGCGCAGGGCCGCCTCGCGGTAGGCGGCGGTCAGTTCCTCGTACGGCCGGTCGAGCGGGACGCCCGGTGCCGCGTACAGCAGCAGCCGGACGGCCAGCGGGTCGCCGCGCAGGGGGCGGACGGCCATGTCCTCGCGGGGGGAGGAGGTGGGCTGGCACGGGGCGACGGCCTCGCCGAGGGCGATGAGGGAGGCGGCCGTGTGGTAGTCGGCCTGCAGGACCGGCGGATCGAGGCCCGCGGCGGCCAGGACGCGGCGCAGCCCGTCCCATTCGCCGTCGACGGCCGGGTCGACCGTCCAGCGGTCGTGGGCCAGGTCGGCGAGGTCGACGACCTCACGGCCCGCCGCCGGATGGTCGCGGGCCATGGAGATGAACTGCGGCTCCCGTTCCACCAGGACGCGGCCGTGAAGGCCGTCCGGGACCCGCAGCGGGCAGCCCTCGACCTCGTGCACGAAGGCCAGGTCGAGCTGTCCGGCGGCCGCCGTGCGCAGCAGGGCGTTGGCGGAGACGTCCACGCGCAGCGCTATGTCGGCGCCCGGCTGGTCCTCGCGGAGACGGCGGAGCCAGCCCGGGAGGGCGCGGCTGGCGGTGGAGCCGACGCGGAGCGCCGGGCCGGCGCCGGTGCGGGCCGCGGCGGCGCGCGTCTCGGCGATCAGGGCGGTCAGGCCGTCCACGAGCGGGCGGGCCCTGCTGAGCACGGTGCGCCCGAGCGGGGTGGGGTGGCAGCCGGTGCGGCCCCTGGAGAAGAGCTCGGCGCCCAGGGCGTTCTCGATGCGGCGGAGCTGGGTCGTCAGGGAGGGCTGGCTGACGCCGAGTTGGCGGGCCGCCTTGTGCAGGCTGCCGGTGTCCGCGATGGCGCAGAGCGCCCGCAGGTGCCTCACCTCCAGCTCCATGGTCCGAGGTTAGGGCTGCCCCAGGGCCCTGCGCCAGACCGCCGCCGACCACGACCGTCAGCGTCAACTAGCTTGCCAGTGCACGCAGTTGGGATCGGCGTGATGTCATCGCGTTATCGGCGGATGACATCATTCCCCATCCGCCCCGGCTCCCCCGACACTCTCCTCAACCCCACAGGAGGAGCCCCCCATGCGTCATCCGAAGATCCTCACGTCCTTACTCACCGCCGCCCTCGGTGCCGGTCTCACCCTCTCCCTCGGCGCCGCCCCGGCCTCCGCCCACCAGCCGGCCGACCGCTCCTACGCGGCCTACGCCGGTTCGGCCGAGGAGGCCAAGGCCAACCAGGCGTTCTTCGACGCCGTCGTCAAGTCGGTCGCGAAGAAGCGGGCCGCCACGCCTGGCGCCACCGCCGTCACCGTCGTCTACAGCTCCGCCAACGCACCCAGTTTCCGCACCCAGATAGCGCGTTCGGCGCAGATCTGGAACAGCTCCGTCGTCAACGTCCGCCTGGTGGAGGGAGCCAACGCCGACTTCGCGTACTACGAGGGCAACGACTCCCGCGGCTCGTACGCGAGCACCGACGGGCACGGCGGCGGGTACATCTTCCTCGACTACCGGCAGAACCAGCAGTACAACTCCACCCGCGTCACCGCCCACGAGACCGGTCACGTCCTCGGCCTCCCCGACCACTACAGCGGCCCGTGCAGTGAGCTGATGTCCGGCGGCGGGCCCGGCACGTCCTGCCAGAACGCGAACCCGAACTCCCAGGAGCGGGCCCGCGTCGACCAGCTGTGGCGCTACGGGCTCGCCACGGCCCTCAAGGCGGGCTGAGCGAGCCGGGGGTGAGGAGCGGGGCCGCTTGGTAGCGTGGCCGGCATGCCCGATGAGCGGAGCACCACCCTGTACGAGGCCATCGGCGGCGCCGAGGCGCTGCGCCGGCTCTCCGACACCTTCTACGCGGCGGTCCTCGCGGACCCCCTCCTCGCCCCCGTCTTCGCCGGCTTCACTCCCACCCATGTCGAGCACGTCGCCGTGTGGCTCGCCGAGATCTTCTCCGGCCCGGCCGATTTCACGGCGCACCACGGCGGTCACCAGGCCCTGCTCACCGCGCATCTCGGACTCGGCATCACCGAGGAGCAGCGGCTGCGCTGGATGGAGCTGATGACCGACGCCGTGGAGAAGGAGCTCCCGGACGACGCACTGCTGCGCCGCCGGGTGCTGGAGTACTTCGACTGGGGAACCCGGATCGCCAAGGACGTCTCGGCCTCGGCGCCGGGTACGGATCTGGGCGAGCCCGGGCCCACGCCCCGCTGGGGCTGGGACGGCCTCGCCTGAGGTCTCCCCGCCGTCCCCGCCGGGCGGGGAGCAGCCCCGCCCGGCCCGTCACGCCGCCTGCGGCAGCCTCCGGCCGAACTCGGTGCCCGGCGGCAGCTGCCGGCGGACCCGGTTCAGGGCCTCCTCGAAATCGCCGCCCGCGACGCCCGACTCGTAGGCCGCCCCGCCGTAGTGGAGGGTCAGGCTGAGGTCGGCGCGCTCGCCGAGGGTCAGCAGGCAGCCGAGCGTGGCCTGCTGGGTGGTGCCGTCCACGAGGACGGGGAGCGGGAGGTCCCACTCCAGGACGCACCCGGTGAGGGCCTGCCCGCCCTCGTCCGCGGCGCTGAGGGCGTCGAAGCTCGCGCCCGTGTACTCGATTCCCCTGATGCGGACGGCCACACGGCCCCCGTCGGTCGTGATGGCGATCGCTTCCGCGCCACGGCGGTCCCGGTACCAGCCGGTCCAGACTTCTGTCGACTCCGATGACATGCGCGGACTGTAGCGGTATGACCGGCTCCGGCGCGCGGCCGGTCACCCCGGGGCCGGACTTCTCCCGGTCTCGCCGTTCTTGCCTGTCACGTGCGGGGGCGCGGCTTCCGCGCCGTCGCCCCCGGAGGCGTCGCCGGCACTCCCCGGGGCGGACGCCGAGGCGTCCTCGGGACGCTCGGCTTCGTACAGCTCGCACCGCGGGTTGCGGCACGGCTGCACCTCCCATTCGGGCACCCAGGTCCCGAGGACCTTGTGCCGCTTCGCGAGCACGTGACGGAGCTGCCCGCAGGCCGGGCAGGGGTGCTCGGCCCGGGGGTCCCGTGTGGTGTGCGGCGCCGTGTCGGCCATGTCTCCAGCCTAGGGCGCGGCCCGCCTCACCGCTTCCTGGTGTAGGTCCGCACGACGACCCCGTTGCCGAAGGACCGCACGTCCTCGAGCGTGAAGTCACGGATGCCGAAGCCGGTTCCGAACATCGGCGTTCCGGAGCCGTAGACCTGCGGGTAGGACTTGATGACGAGTTCGTCGACCTCGTCGACGAGCTGTCCCGCGACCTGGGCGCCGCCGCAGAGCCAGAGGCCCAGCGAGCCCTCCTCGGCCTTGAGCTCGCGGACCCTGGCGGCCAGGTCGCCGCTGACCAGCTCGACGTTCGGGTCGGGCGACTCGGTGAGCGAGCGGGTCGCGACGATCTCGCGCAGATGGGCGTACGGGCTGGCGATGCCGGCGTCCAGGGCGAGGCGGTACGAGCCGAGGCCCTGGATCACCGTGTCGAAGCGCTTGTTGGGCACGCCCGCGAGGCCCCATGCCTCACGGAAGGCCGTCGGGATGGTGTCCGGGTACTCGGTGTTCATGAAAGCGGCGTACTCCTCGTCCACGAACTGGAACATGGAGGAGGCGTCGCCATGGGGATCGCCGATGAAGCCGTCGAGGGTGCAGGCGACGTAGTACGTGAGCTTGCGCAAGCCGGAATCTCTTTCCTCGGGGAGGCGCGGCCTACTGACCACTTCACCCATAGTGCTCCAACCGTAGTGGTATGCGCAAGCCCTTGGTGAAAGATCAGCGGGTACGCCGCGTCACGAACTCCGCGAGCGCCAGCAGGTCCCCTGCCGCCGACAAGTCCGGCACCGCCCGGGAGAGTTGCTCCACCGCTCGGGCCATCCGCTCCGCCGCCTGGCCCTGCGCCCAGTCCCGGCCGCCGGCCCGCTCCACCGCGTCCGCGGCGGCGCGCACCCCCCGCGCGTCGAGAGCCGGGCGCGCGTACAGCTCGGCGAGCTCCTGCCCCGCCGGGGTGCCCGAGGCGAGCGCCGCGACCACGGGCAGCGACTTCTTGCGGGCGACGAGGTCGGCGCCGGCCGGCTTGCCCGTGCGTCCCGGGTCGCCCCAGATGCCGATCAGGTCGTCGATCAGCTGGAAGGCGAGCCCGGCCTCCCGGCCGAAGGCGTCCATCGCCGCGACCGCCTCCTCGGCCTGCCCCGCGTACAGCGCGCCGAGCGCGCACGCGCAGCCCAGCAGGGCCCCGGTCTTGGCGACGGCCATGGCCGTCGCCTCGTCCAGGGACACCTCGTGCGGCCCGCGCCCCTCGAAGGCGCAGTCCGCCTGCTGCCCCGCGCAGAGTTCGATGACACAGGCGGCGAGCCGGGCCGAGGCCGCACCCGCGGCCGGGTGCGGGTCCTCGGCGAGCAGTCGCAGCGCGAGCGCGTTCATGGCATCGCCCGCGAGCAGCGCGTCCGGGACGCCGAACACGGACCAGGCGGTGGGCCGGTGACGGCGCGTCGGGTCCTCGTCGATGATGTCGTCGTGGAGCAGGGTGAAGTTGTGCGCCAGCTCCACCGCCGCCGCGGCCCGCACCGCCGGGGCGGGGTCCGCGCCGAAGGCGCGGGCCGCGGCCAGCACCAGGGCGGGCCGGATCGCCTTGCCGCCCGATCCGCTCGCCGGCGTGCCGTCCGCCTCCTCCCAGCCGAGGTGATAGGCGGCGACACGCCGTATCTGCCCCGGCAACGACGCCACGGTCGTGCGCAGTTGGGGGTCGACGGCGCCGCGTGCCCGGTCCAGGATCAGTACGGCGTCCTGTTCTCCGGTCGCGGTCTCCGCGCTGGTCGCGGTCATGTTCGCTGTCGCTTTCTGCACGGGGCCCTGTGCGGGCCCGGAGTTCACGGTCCCGCCCGGGGGCCGGGACACGGGGGACGGGAGGGGTGGGGTGGGGGCCCGTCGGCCCGGCCCCCACCCCGGGGTGCCGGCTCAGCGCCAGCGGCTGACCTCCACGTTCTCCAGGACACCCAGCGCGTCCGGGACGAGGACCGCCGCCGAGTAGTAGGCCGTGACCAGGTAGGAGATGAGCGCCTGCTCGTCGATGCCCATGAAGCGGCAGGACATGCCGGGCTCGATCTCGTCCGGGAGGCCGGTCTGGTGCAGCCCGATCACGCCCTGGTCCTTCTCCCCCGTGCGCAGGCAGAGGATCGAGGTGGTGCGGGCGTCGGAGACGGGGATCTTGTCGCACGGATAGATCGGGACCCCGCGCCAGGTCATGATCCGGGTGCCGTCGAGGTCGATCGTGTCGGCGGCCAGGCCGCGCTTGTTGAGCTCGCGGCCGAAGGCGGCGATGGCGCGCGGGTGGGCCAGGAACATCCGGGAGCCGCGCCGCCGGGACAGCAGCTCGTCCATGTCGTCCGGGCCGGGCACGCCGTCGTGCGGCTGGAGGCGCTGCCCGTAGTCGCAGTTGGCGAGGAGGCCGAACTCCTTGTTGTTGACGAGCTCGTGCTCCTGGCGCTCGCGCAGCGCCTCGACCGTGAGCCGCAACTGCTGCTCGGTCTGGTTCATCGGGTGGTTGTAGAGGTCGGCCACGCGCGTGTGGACCTTCAGGACGGTCTGGGCGACGCTCAGCTCGTACTCGCGCGGGGAGGCGTCGTAGTCGACGTAGGTGTGCGGGACGAGGGCCTCGCCGACGTGGCCCGCGGAGAGGTCGATGGCGGCCTCGCCGAACGGGTTGGTGCGCTGGTGCGGCAGCGCGGTCAGCGCGGCGAGGTGGCCGGCGAGCGAGTCCGCCCGCTCGGCGAGATGGAGCACGTCGGCCCGGGTGAGCTCCAGGACCGTGCAGGCGGTGGCGGCGCGGGCGGTCCACTCCCAGGTGGCGTCCTCGCTGAGGAGGGAGGCGTCGCCGAAGTGGGCGCCGTCGGCGAGGACACCGAGGACGGCCTCGTCCCCGTAGGGGCCCTCGCCGATCTGCTCGACCTTTCCGTGGGCGAGGAGGTGGACCCGGTCGGAGCTCTCGCCGCGGGTGGCGATGACCTCTCCCGGGGCGTAGGCGCGCTGGCGGCAGCGGGCCGCCAGCTCGGCGAGGGCGTCCGGGTCGTCGTATCCGCGCAGGGCGGAGAGCTCGCCGAGCTCGGCCGGGATGACGGCGACGCGCTCGCCGGTCTGCACGAAGGTGACGCGGCCGTCCCCCACGGAGTAGCTGAGCCGCCGGTTCACCCGGTAGGTGCCGCCCTGGACCTGCACCCACGGCAGCGTGCGCAGCAGCCACCGGGAGGTGATCTCCTGCATCTGCGGCGCCGACTTGGTGGTGCTCGCCAGGTTCCGCGCGGCGGCGGTGCCGAGACTCTGCTGCGGTGCGGCCTGATCCGCGCGGACCTCGTCGCCAACCGAACCAACGGACATGGAACTCCCTCTCGATGCGCCGGACCTGCGAGAGGAAGCCTTTCAGCACGGAGCGTGCCCGCGCCATTACACAAACGAGTGGGACTTGACCATCCCGCGCAAGGGCATGGCGCACGATTTCCACTCGAACAGCCCACGACCTGTCCGGATCGGCTCGCACAGCATCCGAACGGATGGCAGCGGAGCACGGCACTCCGGTACTCCCGAAGCAGAGCAGGGAACCATCGTGGTCCCGTGTCCGAAAGGAGTCGGCCATGTCCCCACCCATGTCCGCGAGCCGCTTTCTCGACGCCCTCCACCGCGAGGGGCTGACCGTCGTCGAGGTCGGCGACTGGCGCACTCACAACCGCAATCACAAGGGCCCCTGGGGCCCCGTGCACGGCGTGATGATCCACCACACCGTCACCCGCGGCACCAGCAGCACCGTCCGGATCTGCCGGGACGGCTACGCCTCCCTGCCCGGGCCGCTGTGCCACGGCGTGATCGCCAAGGACGGCACCGTCCACCTGGTCGGCTACGGGCGGGCCAACCACGCCGGCCTCGGCGACGACGAGGTGCTGCGGGCCGTCATCGCCGAGAAGCGCCTGCCCGTGGACGACGAGGCCACCACGGACGGCAACCGGCACTTCTACGGCTTCGAGTGCGAGAACCTCGGCGACGGCAAGGACCCGTGGCCCAAGGTCCAGCTCGACGCCATCGCCAAGGCCGCGGCGGCGGTCTGCCGGGTGCACGGCTGGACCCAGCGCTCGGTCATCGGCCACCTGGAGTGGCAGCCCGGCAAGGTGGACCCGCGCGGCTTCACCATGGCGTCCATGCGCGAGCGGATCGCCGACCGGCTGCGCTGAACCGCGGGGCCACCCCGCCACCCCGTCCACCGCCCGCCTCCCTCACCCACCGCTCGGCCCGCCACGGGTCCCTGGCGTCCTCCGGCCGCCGCCCGCGGCGACCGGCCGACGCCGTCCGCCGCCCGGCGGCCCCGACCGGGGACAATGGCCGGGTGAACGCGTTCGATCCCGCCCACCTGCGGCCCCGGCTCCCCTCCCCGCTGGAGCCGGTGGAGGACGAGCGCTTCGCCCGGCACGGCCTGACGCTGCTGCTCAAGCGCGACGACCTGATCCACCCGCGCCTGCCGGGCAACAAGTGGCGCAAGCTCGCCCTCAACCTGCGGGCGGCCGCGGGCCGCCCGGTGCTCACCTTCGGCGGCGCGTACTCCAACCACCTGCGGGCGACCGCCGCCGCCGGCCGGCTCCTCGGCTTCGCCACCATCGGCGTGGTGCGCGGCGACGAGCTCGCCCGGCGACCGCTGAACCCCTCGCTCGCGCGCTGCGCGGAGGACGGCATGCGCCTGGTCTTCGCCGACCGCGCCACGTACCGCGCGAAGCACGAGCCCGGGGTCCTGGCCCGGCTGCTGGCGCTCGCCGGCGCCCCCGGGGACACCTATGTCGTCCCGGAGGGCGGCAGCAACCCGCTCGCCGTCGAGGGCTGCCGAGAGCTGGGCCGCGAGCTCCGGGGCGTGGCCGACACCGCGGCCGTCGCCTGCGGTACGGGCGGCACCCTCGCGGGCCTCGCCGCCGGGTTCGACGGCCGTGTGCTCGGCGTCCCCGTCCTCAGGGGCGGCTTCCTCGGCGCGGAGATCACCGCTCTCCAGGAGGCCGCGTTCGGCGGCCCGCGCGGCGACTGGCGGCTCGACGAGCGCTTCCACGGCGGCGGCTACGCCCGTACGACACCCGAGCTCGACGCGTTCGCACAGGATTTCGAGGCCCGGCACGGGGCACGGCATGGACTCGCCATCGAGCGCCTGTATGTCGCCAAAATGCTCCACGGACTGCTGACGCTCGCCGAGGAGGGCGCCTTCCGGCCCGGCACCCGGATCGCGGCCGTGGTCACCGGGGCGCCGGAGCCTCAGGCGGCCTCCTCGCGGTAGGCCGCGGCCTCCTCCAGGTCCAGCCGGCGCAGCAGGCTGCGCATCATCTCGTCGTCGATGCGGCGGGCGTCGCGCAGTTGTACGAAGACCTCGCGCTCGGCGTCGATCATCTCGCGGGCCAGGCGCCGGTAGGTGTCGTCGGCCGTCTCGCCGGTGATCTCGTTGACGGCGCCGAGCCGCTCCCAGACGGCGTTGCGGCGCCGCTCCAGAACCGTGCGGAGCCGGTCGCCGAGGGGCGGGGGCAGGGTGTTGGCAGGGTCGGCGAGGAGCGCGTCGAGCCGTTCCTCGGCCGCCCGGGAGGCCTCGCTCTGCGCCTGTGCCTCGGCGAGCGTCTCCTTGTAGCGGTCCCGTCCGGGCAGCTTCAGGATCCGGATGAGCGGCGGCAGGGTGAGGCCCTGGACGACGAGGGTGCCGATCACGGTGGTGAACGTGAGGAAGAGGACCAGGTTGCGGGCCGGGAACTCGGCCCCCTCGGTGGCGACCGGGATGGAGAAGGCGATGGCGAGCGAGACCACGCCCCGCATGCCGGCCCATCCGACGACCAGCGGCGCCCGCCAGTCCACCTCGGGCTCGCGCTCCCGGATGCGGACCGACATCCAGCGGGGCAGGAAGGTGGCGGGGTACACCCAGACGAAGCGGACGACGACCACGGCGATGAAGACCCCGACCGCGTACCAGGCCGCCTCGCCGATGCCGTAGCGGCCGAGGCCCTGGACGACGTAGGGCAGTTGCAGGCCGATCAGCGCGAAGACGGCGGCTTCCAGGATGAAGGCGACCATCTTCCAGACCGCCTCCTCCTGGAGGCGGGTGGCGAAGTCGACCTTCCAGTTCTTGTGCCCGAGGAAGAGGCCGACCACGACGACGGCGAGCACCCCGGAGGCCCCGACCTCCTCGGCCGCGGCGTAGGCGACGAACGGGATGAGCAGCGAGAGGGTGTTCTGGAGCAGCGCCTCCCGCAGATGGGTGCGCAGCCAGTGGATGGGCACCATGAGGATCAGTCCGACGCCGATGCCGCCGACCGCCGCGAGCGCGAACTCGCCCAGGCCGCCGGCCCAGCTGACGCCCTCCCCCACGGCGGCGGCGAGGGCGACCTTGTACGCGGTGATCGCGGTGGCGTCGTTCACCAGGGACTCGCCCTGGAGAATGGTCGTGATCCGGTTCGGCAGGCCGAGCCGGCGGGCGATGGCGGTGGCGGCGACCGCGTCCGGCGGGGCGACGACCGCGCCGAGGACGAGCGCCGCGGTCAGCGGCAGGTCGGGCACCAGGACGTACGCGAGCCAGCCCACGGCGACGGTCGCGAAGAGCACGTAACCGACGGACAGCAGGGCGACGGGCCGGATGTTCGCCCGCAGGTCGAGGTACGAGGACTCCACCGCGGCCGTGTAGAGCAGCGGCGGCAGGATGAGCGGGAGCACGATGTGCGGGTCGAGGGTGTAGTCGGGCACCCCGGGCACATAGGCGGCGGCGAGGCCGGCCGCGACGAGCAGCAGCGGCGCCGGGACCGGGGTCCTGCGGGCGAAGCCCGCGATCGCGGCGCTCACCGCGATCAGCGCCACCAGCTGCAATGCGTCCATGCCCGGTCCCCGTTCGTGCCCTCACGCCGCTCGTGCCACAACGTAACCTGGCCATCATGAGCGAGTGCCCGCACGTTGCCGAAATGCCGCGCCCCGAACCGGCGCCGGCGAACGACACCTGTCCCGAGTGCCTGGCCGACGGCACCCACCCCGTCCAGCTGCGGCTCTGTCTCAGCTGCGGTCACGTGGGCTGCTGCGACTCGTCCCTCGGACGGCACGCGACGGCGCACTACACCGCCACCGGCCACCCGGTGATGCGGACCTTCGAGCCGAACGAGCGCTGGCGCTGGTGCTTCGTGGACGGTTCGATCGTCTGACGGCTGGGTACGTCACCCCTCCGCGGGTTCTCCGCGGCCGCCGGGCAGCCGGGGGGTGTCCCACCGGTCCGGCCCGAAGGGGGCGGTCCGCGGGCGGTCCGCACGGGCCCCCGGCGACACGGCGGGACGGATCGCGATAGCGTCTCGGCGGACTGCGCAACCTACTGCGTACCGCCTGGTCCGGGGGGCTCCTCCCCGGACCCCGAAAGAGCTTGTGCCACCTTGGAGGTGAGGGTGTCCCAGATCGCAGGCGAGCCCGGGACCCAGGACTTCGTGGAAGTCCGGCTGCCCGCTGCGGGTGCCTACCTGTCCGTGTTGCGTACGGCCACGGCCGGTCTCGCGGCGCGCTTGGACTTCACCCTCGACGAGATCGAGGACCTGCGGATCGCCGTCGACGAGGCGTGCGCGATCCTGCTCCAGCAGGCGGTGCCGGGATCGGTGCTGAGTTGCGTGTTCCGACTGGTCGACGACTCGCTCGACGTCACCGTGTCGGCTCCGACGACGGACGGCCGGGCCCCGGAACGCGACACCTTCGCCTGGACGGTGCTGTCCGCCCTGGCCGGCAAGGTGGAGTCGTCCGTGGCCGACGACAAGACCGTCTCCATCAGCCTGTACAAACAGCGCGGCGCGGGGCCAGGCCCGGCGTGAGGAGCGGGGACGCGACGGCCGGCATCCCTGAGCAGCAGGCCCGGCCGCACCCTGAGACGGAGGCCGGAGTCAAGGCCGCAGTCGAGGTCGCTACGGATCACGCGGAGCAGGCGGACCAGATGAGCGAGCACGAGCAGCACGAAGCCGTTCCCGGGGCCCCGGAGGGCCCAGCTGCCCACGAGGAGCACGCGAGCCCCGACCCGCACGACCGCACCGGGGCGCGGGCGCTCTTCATCGAGCTGCGCGGTCTTGCGGAGGGTTCGCCGGAGCGGGCGGCGCTGCGCGACCGGCTGGTGCGGATGCACCTGCCGCTGGTGGAGCACCTGGCCCGGCGCTTCCGCAACCGCGGCGAGCCGCTCGACGACCTGACCCAGGTGGCGACGATCGGCCTGATCAAGTCGGTGGACCGCTTCGATCCGGACCGCGGGGTGGAGTTCTCCACGTACGCGACCCCGACGGTGGTCGGCGAGATCAAGCGCCACTTCCGCGACAAGGGCTGGGCGGTCCGCGTGCCCCGGCGCCTGCAGGAGCTGCGGCTGGCCCTGACCACGGCGACGGCCGAGCTGTCGCAGCAGCACGGGCGCTCGCCGACGGTGCACGAGCTGGCGGAGCGGCTCGGGATCTCCGAGGAGGAGGTCCTGGAGGGCCTGGAGTCGGCGAACGCCTACTCGACGCTCTCCCTGGACGTGCCGGACACCGACGACGAGTCGCCGGCGGTCGCGGACACGCTGGGTGCCGAGGACGAGGCGCTGGAGGGCGTCGAGTACCGGGAGTCGCTCAAGCCGCTCCTGGAGGACCTGCCGCCGCGCGAGAAGCGCATCCTGCTGCTGCGCTTCTTCGGGAACATGACCCAGTCGCAGATCGCGCAGGAGGTCGGCATCTCGCAGATGCACGTCTCCCGGCTGCTCGCGCGCACGCTGGCGCAGCTGCGGGAGAAGCTGCTCGTCGAGGAGTGACGGAGGGCCCGGAAAGCGTCCGGCCGGGATGTCACGGACTCCCGGCCGGGGCCGCGGCCCGGGGGACCGGGAGCCGCCGGTCGGACGCGCCGGGCCGGCCGGGAGAGCCGGGGCCACCGAGCCACCGGGCCGGGTGGCCGCAGGGCTACGGCGTGTCCTGGCCGGGGCGCTTGATGCCGAGCGCCGCGGTCGTGGCCGGGCTGACCAGCATGACGAGACCGGTCACGGCGAGGACGGCGAGGGCGATGCCCGCCGGGATCAGGACCTCGTCGTGGAGCAGCTGCCATGCCACGGGCAGCGCCAGGATCTGCATGATGACCGCGGGACCGCGGCTCCAGGAGCGGCGCAGCCACAGGCCACGGGCGGCGACGAGCGGGATGAGCCCCAGGGCGATCAGGGTGACCCCGCCCATGAGGGCCGAGGTGAGGTCGTCGGGCCGGTCGGTGAGGGTGCTCACCAGCAGGTAGAGGCCGCCGGCCGCCAGGGCGAGGCCCTCGACACCGGCCACGACGGCCGCCGCGGTGAGACGCCCGGGCCGCGGGCCCCGCTCCGTACGCTCCGTCTTGCTCATGTCCGCACTGCTCGCACTGCTCATGCAGGCAGGGTAGCCGGGGCGGGCCGGCACCGGAGGGCTCGGGCCGGAACAGGGCGGGCCCCCACCGGCCCGGGCGGACCGTCCGGAGCGGACGGGTACGGGGCGGCCGGGTACGGGGCCGGCGGAGGCGGGGCAGGCGGGTACGGAGCCGGCGGAGGCGGGCGGGAACGGGCCGGGACTGCGCCCGGTACCGCCGGGTAGGTACCCTGGCGACCATGCGCGCGCTTCTCGTGGTCAATCCGGCAGCAACCACCACCAGTGCCCGCACACGTGACGTGCTGATCCACGCGCTCGCCAGCGAGATGAAGCTGGAGGCGGTGACCACCGAGTACCGCGGGCACGCGCGCGACCTGGGGCGCAGGGCCGCCGACTCGGACGACATCGACATGGTGGTCGCGCTCGGCGGTGACGGCACGGTCAACGAGGTGGTCAACGGACTGCTGCACGGGGGACCCGATCCGGACCGGCTGCCGGGCCTCGCGGTGGTGCCCGGAGGCTCGACCAACGTCTTCGCACGGGCGCTCGGACTGCCGAACGACGCCGTGGAGGCGACCGGGGCCCTGCTGGACGCGCTGCGTGAACGACGGGCGCGGACGGTGAGCCTCGGACTGGCCTCGGGGACACCGGGCACGGACGACGAGGGCGTTCCGGAGCGCTGGTTCACCTTCTGCGCCGGATTCGGTTTCGACGCGAGCGTGATCGGCCGGGTCGAACAGCAGCGCGAGCGGGGCAAGCGTTCGACGCACGCCCTCTATCTGCGCCAGGTGGTGCGCCAGTTCCTGGGCGAGCAGAACCGGCGGCACGGGACGATCACCCTGGACCGCCCCGGCGAGGACCCGGTGGAGAACCTCGTCCTCTCCATAATCTGCAACACCTCCCCCTGGACCTACCTGGGGAATCGCCCCGTGTACGCGTCCCCGGAGGCCTCCTTCGAGACCGCCCTCGACGTGCTCGGACTGAGCCGGCTCTCCACCCCGGCGGTGGCCCGTTACGCGACCCAGCTGCTCACCTCGACCCCCGAACGGGGGCCGCACGGGAAGCACGCGATGACCCTCCACGATCTGACCGACTTCACCTTGCATTCGAAGGTGCCTCTCCCCCTTCAGATGGACGGAGACCACCTGGGACTGCGTACGAGCGTGACGTTCACAGGCGTACGCCGTGCACTGCGTGTGATTGTGTGACCAGAAGGACCGAAAGTCCTTCCACTCGAACGTTTAGGCTGCCCTCCACCCCCTAGAAGTACGGCTGTGACGGAGCCGACACCGAGGAATCAAAAAAAACTTTCCGGAAGGGGTTGTATCCGCTGCCGAGGTTTGCGAGTCTCTTCTTGGCGATCGGGACGGCCCGCAAGACCGGCCTCCACTGAGAGTCAGAACCCCTCCTCAAACCCTGGACCACACCAGTTCACCTGGCAGTCGGCCCTTCCCTTGCGGGGGGATTCGTGAAAGCGTTCACATTCACAAGCACCTGCATGTAAAACCAAGAGAGGTAGCAGCCATGGACTGGCGTCACAACGCCGTTTGTCGTGAGGAAGACCCCGAGCTGTTCTTCCCCATCGGCAACACCGGTCCTGCGCTGCTGCAGATCGAGGAAGCCAAGGCCGTCTGCCGCCGCTGCCCCGTCATGGAGCAGTGCCTGCAGTGGGCGCTCGAGTCCGGCCAGGACTCCGGCGTCTGGGGTGGCCTCAGCGAGGACGAGCGCCGCGCGATGAAGCGCCGCGCCGCCCGCAACCGGGCGCGCAACGCGAGCGCCTGAGCCACCTGCACAGCCTGAGGCCCGGCGGCGCGTACACCGTGTACGCATTCACCGCCCCCCGAGCCGCAGCGCGCAGAGATTAACCCACAGCATTCGAGCCCCGGACCGTTTCCCTCGGTCCGGGGCTCGCTGCTCTGAACGCCCCGACGGGCACGCGGAACAGTACTCACCGTCACGAGCACAACACGGCGAACTCCCGGGAGAACTCACCGCGGAGAACCCGGTGCGGTGAATTCGGCGGCATGGGCTCACCGTGACGACATCACCACGGTGAATCACGCCGGCGCGTACCGACCGCGCGTACACGCCGGTGAGTTCACCCCGGGAGATCGCGGCGGTGGAGATCACACCCGCGAGATCTCCACAGGGAGATCACGGTCACGAGATCACGACCGTGCGTTCCCGACAGCGAGTTCACGACAGTGAGTTCACGAGGGCGAGTTTGCGACGGTGTGCTCACGACCCGGAGTTTCCGACGGTGAGTTCACCATCCCGAAGCGGTGAACTCCCTTTACTTCTGCGGCTGTACGGGGATGTCGAGGACGACCTTGGTGCCGCGATCGGCAGCGGGCTGCATGTCGAAGCTGCCGCCGAGCTCGCCCTCGACGAGCGTCCGGACGATCTGCAGGCCGAGGTTGCCGGCCCGCTGCGGGTCGAAGCCCTCGGGCAGCCCGCGGCCGTCGTCCCTGACCGTGATGAGGAGCCGGGCGTCGGCGCGGGACTCGCCGCGGACGGCCGTGACCTCGACGGTGCCCTGCTCCCCCGGCGCGAAGGCGTGTTCCAGCGCGTTCTGCAGGATCTCGGTGAGGACCATGGACAGCGGCGTGGCCACCTCGGCGTCGAGGATGCCGAAGCGCCCGTTGCGCCGGCAGGTCACCTTGCCCGGGGAGATCTCGGCGACCATCGCGATCACCCGGTCGGCGATCTCGTCGAACTCCACGCGCTCGTCCAGGTTCTGGGACAGCGTCTCGTGCACGATGGCGATCGAACCGACGCGCCGCACGGCCTCGTTGAGGGCCTCACGCCCGCGGTCGGAGTCCATCCGGCGGGCCTGGAGGCGCAACAGGGCGGCCACGGTCTGGAGGTTGTTCTTCACCCGGTGGTGGATCTCCCGGATGGTGGCGTCCTTGGTGATCAACTCGCGCTCGCGGCGACGCAGTTCGGTGACGTCCCGGAGCAGGACGAGGGAACCGATCCGGGTGCCCTTGGGCTTGAGCGGGATCGCCCGCAGCTGGATGACACCGCCGTTGCCCTCGACCTCGAACTCGCGCGGGGCGTAGCCGGAGGCCATCTTGGCCAGGGCCTCGTCCACGGGACCGCGGGACGGGGCGAGCTCGGCGGTGATCTGCCCGAGGTCCTGACCGACCAGGTCGGCCGCGAGGCCGAGCCGGTGGTAGGCGGACAGGGCGTTGGGCGAGGCGTACTGGACGACACCCTCGGCGTCGAGCCGCAGGAGACCGTCACCGGCCCGCGGCGAGGAGTCCATGTCGACCTGCTCCCCCGGGAAGGGGAAGGAGCCGGCAGCGATCATCTGGGCCAGGTCGGAGGCCGACTGGAGGTAGGTGAGCTCCAGCCGGGAGGGCGTCCGCACGGTGAGCAGGTTGGTGTTGCGCGCGATGACGCCGAGGACGCGGCCGTCACGGCGCACGGGGATGGACTCGACCCGGACCGGAACCTCCTCGCGCCACTCGGGATCTCCCTCCCGCACGATCCGGCCCTCGTCGAGGGCCGCGTCGAGGAGCGGGCGGCGGCCGCGCGGCACCAGGTGGCCGACCATGTCGTCCTGGTACGAGGTCGGGCCGGTGTTGGGCCTCATCTGGGCAACCGAGACATACCGGGTGCCGTCGAGGGTGGGGACCCAGAGCACGAGGTCGGCGAAGGAGAGGTCGGAGAGCAGCTGCCACTCCGACACCAGCATGTGGAGCCAGTCGAGGTCGGACTCGCTCAGAGCGGTGTGCTGGCGTACGAGGTCGTTCATGGAGGGCACGTGAGCGAGCGTACCCGGCGGAATTAACAGGCGGTGAACCTGGATCTCCGGGCTTCCGTGTTGGAGGATGGCCCCGGTACGACCGTGTGCGCATGGATGGACAGACAAGAATGGTCTAGTCCACAATGAGTCGACCGAGCCTCCATCCTCCCCGCACAGGAGGATGGACGAGGTACCCGGCGCTCTCTGCCCTGACTGCGCCGAGACCTCCCACACGGCCGTGGGACCGCACACCCCCGGCCGAGCGACTCCGGGCTGCGGTGCCGGACGGGTTGAGGGTCCCGTCAGGCGCCGCGGCCCGCGGGTTCCTCCCCCGCCGCGCCGCGCTCGCGGCCGCCGCCATCCCCGCGGGACCTCCCGGCCCTTCCGGGTCTCCCCCGCCTCCCGGCCCTCCGGACGCTCCCCCACCTCCCGGCACCTCCCCACCTCCGGGCACCTCCCCACCTCCGGGCACCTCCCCGCCTCCCGGCGCAGGCCCCCGCCGTCGACCATGCGCGTGCGCGCCCCGGCGGGCGCGGGGGCGCTGTCGACCGACCGCGGGGAGCAGGGCCCGGCGGGGTTCGAGTGGCTGGTGGGACAGGGGCGACTGACGATGGGAGGAACCCGTCCCGCGGGGCGGAACGGCATGGGCTGGCGGCCCGCGCTCTGCTAGATTTGGCCTTAGATTGGTCTATACCACCAGGTCCTTCCCAGCCCCTCACCAGATCGGCAGGCACAGCGTGGAAGTTGTCATCGTCAAGGACGCCAAGGCGGGCGGAGAGCTCATCGCGGACGGCATCGCCGACCTCCTGCGCCGCAAGCCCGACGCGCTGCTCGGCGTGGCCACCGGATCGACCCCGCTGCCCATCTACGACGCCCTGATCGCCCAGGTCCAGGCGGGCTCCGTGGACGCCTCCCGGGCCCGGATCGCCCAGCTCGACGAGTACGTGGGCCTGCCCGCCGGGCACCCCGAGTCGTACCGCTCGACGGTGCTGCGCCAGGTCGTCGAGCCCCTCGGGCTCTCCCAGGACGCCTTCATGGGCCCCGACGGCTCCGCCGAGGACGTCCAGGCGGCCTGCGAGGCCTACGACCGGGTGCTCGCCGAGGCCGGCGGCGTCGACCTGCAGATCCTCGGCATCGGCACCGACGGGCACATCGGCTTCAACGAGCCCTGCTCCTCGCTCGCCTCCCGCACCCGGATCAAGACGCTCACCGAGCAGACCCGGGTCGACAACGCCCGCTTCTTCGACGACGACATCGAGCAGGTGCCGCACCACGTCATCACCCAGGGCATCGGCACCATCCTGGAGGCCCGTCACCTGGTGCTGCTCGCCACCGGCGAGGGCAAGGCCGAGGCCGTGGCGCAGACGGTCGAGGGCCCGGTAGCGGCCCTCGTGCCGGCCTCCGCCCTGCAGCTGCACCCGCACGCGACGGTGGTCGTGGACGAGGCGGCCGCGTCCAAGCTGAAGCTCGCCGACTACTTCCGCCACACCTTCGCGAACAAGCCGCCCTGGCAGGGCATCTAGGTCCGCTCCGGGAGACCGTGCCGGGCGCCGCGAGCCCGGCACCAGCCGAAGGGCACGGCCCCGGGACCTCCGCGCACCCGGGTACGCGAAGGGGCCCGGCACCTGATCCAGGTGCCGGGCCCCTTTCCCGTACGCGGCCGGGGCCGCCGGCTCAGCGGCCGGCGATGACCTCGGCGGCCGCACGGCCGCAGACGCGGGCGGCGCCGTGGGTGGCGATGTGCAGGGCGCCCCGGGGCTCCGACTCGTTCAGGCCCATCTCCACCACCACGGTCTCGGGACGGGCGGCGAGCAGGGCGTCCAGGGCCCCGGCCATCCACGGGTGCCGGTGGGCGTCCCGGACGACGGCGACCACGCGCCGCTCCCCGGCGGCGGCCAGGACGGCGTCCGCCGGGGCCTCGGCGCCGTAGGAGCCGGTCGCGGTGCCCGGGAGCAGCCGCTCGAGCTCGGCGGCGATTCCCCACGGGGTCTCGTCGCCCACGGCGAAGTTGGCGACCGGGGTGAAGGAGGCCACGTAGGGCGCGGCGGTGACCGGCTCGTACGGGCGCTCGCCGGGCGTGACCCTGAGGGCCCTGCGGGCGGCGACGAGACCCACGTCGGTGCCGGGCGCGGTCCCCTCCTGTGACGCCGCGCCCGGCCCCGATCCAGCCCCCCTGACCCGGTGCGCCTGGGTCCAGGACGCCAGGGCGCGCACGCGCGCCGCGGCGTCGGCCAGCCGCTCCTCGGGCAGTTCACCGGTCCGTACCGCGTTCACCAGCGCGTCGCGCAGGCGCAGTACGGTGTCCTCATCGGCCAGCCCGCCGCCGACGCAGATGGCGTCGGCGCCCGCGGCGATCGCGAGGACGGATCCGCGCTCGATGCCGTACGTCGACGAGATGGCCTGCATCTCCATCCCGTCGGTGACGATCAGCCCCTCGAAGCCCAGCTCCCGGCGCAGCAGACCGGTGAGGATCTGCGGGCTCAGGGTGGCCGGACGGTCGGGGTCGAGTGCGGAGAGCAGGATATGCGCGCTCATCACGGCTTTGGTACCCGCGGCGATGGCGGCGCGGAAAGGTGCCAGCTCACGGGCGTGCAGTGTGGCGAGGTCCACATCGATCCGCGGCAGCGCGTGGTGCGAGTCCACGTTGGTGTCGCCGTGTCCGGGGAAGTGCTTGGTGCACGCGGCGACGCCCACGGACTGCAGGCCGTCGACGTACGCCACGGTGTGCCGGGCGACCAGGGCGGGGTCGGCGCCGAAGGAGCGGACCCCGATGACCGGGTTGTCGGCGTTGGAGTTGACGTCGGCGGAGGGCGCCCAGTTGAGGTCGACGCCGCACTCGGCGAGCCGGCGGCCGAGCTCGCGGGCCACGGCCCGGGTGAGCTCGACGTCGTCGACGCTGCCGAGGGCGTAGTTGCCGGGGAAGGAGGAGCCCTCCTTGACCTCCAGGCGGGTGACGTCGCCGCCCTCCTCGTCGATGGCGACCAGGACGTCGTCCCGCTCGGCGCGCAGCTGCGCGGTGAGCGCGGCCAGCTGCTCGGGGGCGGCGATGTTGCGCCCGAAGAGGCCGACCGAGGAGAGCCCCTCGCCGATCCGCCGGAGCAGCCAGTCGGGAGCGGTGGTGCCGACGAATCCGGGCTGGAGGACGGTGAGCGCGTCCCGGGTCAGGGTGTCGGTGCCCGTTGCGAGAGTGGTCATGAGGCGGACGTCATCCCTTCACGGCGCCGGCCGTCAGACCCGCGGCCATCTTGCGCTGGACGAGGAGGAAGAGGATCACGATGGGGACGGCCATCATGGTCGAGCCGGCCATCATCGGGGCGTACTCGGTGCCGTTCTTGGTGATGAAGTTGCCGAGCCAGACGGTGGCCGTCTGGTTCTGCTGGCTCATCAGCATCAGGGCGTAGAGGTACTCGTTCCAGGCCTGGATGAAGCCGTAGACCGAGGTGGCGACCATGCCCGGGGCCAGCAGCGGGAAGACGACGCGGAGGAAGGCGCCGGTGGGGGTGCAGCCGTCGACCTGGGCGGCCTCCTCCAGCTCCTTCGGGATGTTGACGATGAAGCCGCGCAGGGTCCACACCGTGAAGGGCAGGATGAAGGTCAGGTAGGTGATGATCAGGCCGCTGAGCTTGTCGTACTGCCCGAGGTCGTTGAGCATCAGGAAGACCGGGATGATCATGGCGACGAGCGGGACCATCTGGACGGCGAGGATGCCGACGATGACGATCTTGCGGCCCCGGAAGGCGAAGCGGGAGATGGCGAGGGCGGCGAGCAGGCCGACCGCGATGCCGATGACGACCACGACGGTGGAGACCAGGAGGCTGCGGGTGACCGGGCCCCAGAAGTCCGCGATGTCCAGGGCGCGCTTGAAGTTCTCCAGCGTGAAGGTGGACGGGAAGAAGTGCGGGTCCGGGTCGATCGCGTCCTTGGCCGGCTTGAAGGCCGTGTTGATCATCCAGTAGACCGGGAAGCCGGCCGTGACGAAGACGAGCAGGCCGAGCAGGTTCCAGCCGAGCTTCGACTTGCGCGGACGGCGGGTGACCGCGGGAGCCCTGGTGACGCTCGCGCCGCCCTGTGCGTTCGCTGCGCTCACTCCACATCTCCGATCTTGAGCATCTGGCGCATGTAGACCGCCACGACGCCGAGCAGCAGCACGACCGTGACGAGCGCGATCGCGGAGCCGGTGCCGTAGTCGTTGACGACGAACGCCTTGTCGAAGGAGTACGTCGTGAGCAGCTGGAACTCGGCCTCGGGGTGGCCGTTGCGCATCACGTAGACCTGCGGGAAGACACCCATGTCCCAGATCACCGAGAGCGTCGTCAGCATGACGATGATGGGCTTGAGGATGGGCAGGGTGACGTACCGGAAGACGCCCCAGGCGCCGGCGCCGTCGAGGCGGGCGGCCTCTTCGAGTTCCTTGGGCACCTGGGTGAGGCCGGCGCTCAGGGTGATGACCACGAAGGGCACGGCGCCCCAGACCACCAGGAGCATGATGACGGCCAGGCCCTCGGGGCCGCTGGCGAACCAGTTGTGGCCGACCATGTCGACGCCGGGGAGGCGGCTGAGCAGCCAGTTGAGGACGCCGTAGTCGGCGTCGAAGAGCCACTTGAAGATGGCGGTGGCGACGATGATGGGCATGCCCCAGCTCGCCACCAGCACGACGTTGATCAGCACCTTGACCCAGGCCGAGACGCGCTGGAGGAGCAGGGCGATCATCATGCCGAGGACCATGGTGACGATCACGGCGCCGGCCGCGAAGATCACGGTCCGCAGCACGACGGCCCAGAACTCGGCGTCGCCGAGGATGTTGGTGAAGTTGTCCAGGCCGGCCGACTCGGGCTCCTGGAAGCCCCAGAGCTGCGGCTGGCCGAACTTCTGGAACGAGAGGGTGACCAGCCGGATCAGCGGATAGCCGAGCACCAGCAGGAGCACGAGCAGACATGGCGCGAGGAGCAGCCATGGGATCCCGGCCCCGCCCTTGGACTTCCCGCCTCGGGGGGCGGGCGTTCCGGCTCGGGAGCCGGATGGTGGCGATTGCCGCACCGGCGGCACCTTCGCGGTGGTTGTGTCTGCGGCACTCATCCCGTGCTCCTCAACGGTCCCTCTCGTGGTACGGGCGGCAGGGCCCCGTCACGGCGACGGGGCCCTGCTCGAAGGTCACTTGGTGTTGATGACCTTGTCGATCGCGGCGTCGGCGTCCTTGGCCGCCTGCTCGACCGACTTCTTTCCGTTGGCGATCTCGATGAGCATCGTCTTGAGGGTCTGGGCCTTCTCGACCTGGCCCCAGCCGGGGGCGGTCGGGACGAACCAGCTGGACTCGGCCGCGGTCGCCGGGACGGCGGTGGCCGGGTCGTTCTTCAGGGGAGCGAGGTCCGCCTTGTTGTTGGGCAGGTTGCCCTTGGCGATGAGGCCCTTCTGGCCCTCGGCGCCGGTGAAGGCGGCGATCCACTCGCCGGCCACGCCCTGCGCCTTGGACTTGACCGGGATGGCCAGGTCCGAGCCGCCGAGGAAGACGGGGAGGTTCTTGCCGGACGGGCCGGGCATCACGAAGTTCTCGAGCTTGTCCTTCAGCCCGCCGACCTTGTCGGACTTCGGGTCGGCGGCGGTGGCGCCCTCCCAGCCGGCGGCGAAGATCGTCGCGGACTTGCCCTGGCCGAAGACGACGGGACGGTCGGACTCGTCCTTCGTCTTGTCGCCGTGCATGTACTTGTCGACGATGTTCTTGTACTCGGTGAGGCCCTTGACGGACTCGGGCGAGGAGAGGTTCGCCTTCCAGTTCTCGCCGTCCTGCTTGGCGATGGAGCCGCCGGCCTCGTAGACGAAGGACATCGCGGCGTACCAGTCCGGCGACGGCTGGTACCAGGCGCTGAACTTGTCGCCCTTCTTCTTCTGGATGGCGTCGAGCGCGGCGGTCAGCTCGGCCCAGGTCTTCGGGGCGGCCTTGACGCCCGCCTCGGCGGCGATGTCCTTGCGCCAGGTGCCCACGCGGCCACCGGCGTAGTAGGGGACACCGTAGGTCTTGCCGTTGTAGGTGACGGAGTCCTTGAGGGCGTCCAGCCACTTGTCGGAGTTCTCGAACTTCGACGGGTCGACCTCGGCGAAGGCGCCCTTGGCCATGTAGCTGATCATCTCGGAGTTGCCCATCTCGACAACGTCCGGGGCCTTGTCGGTCGCGAGCACCGCGTCGAGCTTGGTGTTCTTGTCCGGCCAGCCGTAGTACTCGTGCTTGATCTTGATGCCGGGGTGCTTCTTGGTCACCGCGTCGTCGGCGGCCTTGACCAGCTCCGGCCAGTTGTTCTGGGCGTCGACCGTGAGCCAGACGGTGAGTTCCTTGGCGTCTCCGCCGGCCTTCGCCCCGCCCTTGTCGTCGGAGCCTCCACACGCGGCAATGCTGACCATCATGCCCGCGACGCCGATCGCCGCGATGAGCTTGCGCTTCACGCCACCCTCCTCAGGGATGCCTGCTCCCCCTCCCACCGCGCGAAGACGCGAGACATACGTCGAGTACTGCTGTGGGGCTGGGACCTGGTCTTTAATGGTGTAGACCAGTACCCGGAGCTTGGCCTAGACCTTTAGGGGTGTCAAGGGTGTATAAGAAGGGCAGTCGGGTCCGTTATCGGACCGACACCTGAGGGAGGGCGACGACCCGTGACCGGTCCGTGCCACCATGTGAGCCGCGACAGACGGAGGAGCCGGTGACGGCAGCAGCACAGGAGTCGGGAAGGCAGGCCATGGCCACGGACGCGGGCAGCACGGAGACAGAGGGCGGCGCAGCCACCCGTACCGCGCGCGTGCCCAAGTACTACCGACTGAAGCGGCACTTGCTCGACATGACGGAGACCCTGCCGCCCGGCACCCCGGTCCCGCCCGAGCGCACCCTTGCCGCCGAGTTCGACACCTCGCGCACCACCGTGCGCCAGGCCCTGCAGGAGCTGGTGGTCGAGGGCCGCCTGGAGCGGATCCAGGGCAAGGGCACCTTCGTGGCCAAGCCCAAGGTCTCGCAGGCCCTGCAGCTCACCTCGTACACCGAGGACATGCGGGCACAGGGCCTGGAGCCCACCTCGCAGCTCCTCGACATCGGCTACGTCACCGCCGACGACACCCTGGCCGGGCTGCTCGACATCTCCGCCGGCGGCCGGGTGCTGCGGATCGAGCGCCTCCGCCTGGCGAGCGGCGAGCCGATGGCCATCGAGACCACCCACCTGTCCGCCAAGCGCTTCCCCGCGCTGCGGCGTTCCCTGGTGAAGTACACCTCCCTCTACACCGCGCTCGCCGAGGTGTACGACGTGCGGCTGGCCGAGGCCGAGGAGACCATCGAGACCTCGCTGGCGACCCCGCGCGAGGCCGGCCTGCTCGGCACCGACGTGGGCCTGCCGATGCTGATGCTGTCCCGGCACTCCTTCGACGAGCAGGGCGAGCCGGTCGAGTGGGTGCGCTCGGTCTACCGCGGCGACCGCTACAAGTTCGTGGCCCGCCTGCAGCGCCCCAACGGCTGACCTCCCGTCATGACACCTGATCCGTTATACGGACAGGGGTTCCTAACAGCGGGACCGTCCCCTAGATTTCCCCGTCATCACGAGGTGATCAGTGAGGGGACGGTTTCGCCATGTCAGAAGCGACACAAGGGAAACAACCGGTCATCACGCCGTTGAGGGTGGTCATCGCGCTCTGCCTCTTCGCGCCGTTCGTCGCGATGCTCTGGGTGAGTTCGTACGCGAAGGTGGACCCGATCCTGATCGGCGTCCCGTTCTTCTACTGGTACCAGATGCTCTGGGTGCTGGTCTCCACCGTGCTCACCGTGATCGCGTACAAGCTGTGGCAGCGCGACCAGCGCGCCCGCAAGGGGGGTGACGCGCGATGAAGGACGGCGTGAACGGCGTCGCGCTCGGCGTCTTCGTGTTCTTCTTCCTGGCCGTCACGGTCATGGGCTTCCTGGCCGCGCGCTGGCGCCGGGCCGAGAGCGACACCCTCGACGAGTGGGGTCTCGGCGGCCGGTCCTTCGGCACCTGGGTCACCTGGTTCCTGCTCGGCGGCGACCTCTACACGGCGTACACCTTCGTCGCCGTCCCGGCGGCCATCTACGCGGCGGGCGCGGCCGGCTTCTTCGCGGTGCCGTACACGATCCTGGTCTACCCACTGATCTTCACCTTCCTGCCCCGCCTGTGGTCGGTCTCCCACAAGCACGGCTACGTCACCACCTCCGACTTCGTCCGCGGCCGCTTCGGCTCCAAGGGCCTGTCGCTGGCGGTCGCCGTCACCGGCATCCTCGCCACCATGCCCTACATCGCGCTCCAACTCGTCGGCATCCAGGCCGTCCTGGACGTGATGGGCGTCGGCGGCGGCGAGAACACCAACTGGTTCGTCAAGGACCTGCCGCTGCTCATCGCCTTCGGCGTCCTGGCCGCGTACACCTACTCGTCCGGACTGCGCGCGCCCGCGCTGATCGCGTTCGTCAAGGACACGCTGATCTACATCGTCATCGCGGTGGCGATCATCTACATCCCGATCAAGCTGGGCGGCTTCGACGAGATCTTCGCCAAGGCCGGCGAGGCCTACGCGACGGTCAACCCCGCCACGGGCAAGCCCAAGGGCGCGCTGGTGCCCGGCGACGCGGGTCAGTGGACCTACGCCACGCTGGCGCTGGGGTCGGCGCTCGCCCTGTTCATGTACCCGCACTCGATCACCGCGACGCTCTCCTCCAAGAGCCGTGAGGTGATCCGCCGCAACACCACGATCCTGCCGCTGTACTCGCTGATGCTGGGTCTGCTCGCGCTGCTCGGCTTCATGGCCATCGCGGCCGGCGTCACGGTGAAGAACGGTCAGCTCGCCATCCCGCAGCTCTTCGAGAACATGTTCCCGGACTGGTTCGCGGGCGTGGCCTTCGCCGCGATCGGCATCGGCGCGCTGGTGCCCGCCGCGATCATGTCGATCGCCGCGGCCAACCTGTTCACGCGCAACATCTACAAGGACTTCCTCAAGCCCGACGCGACCCCCGCGCAGGAGACCAAGGTCTCCAAGCTGGTCTCGCTGCTGGTGAAGGTCGGCGCCCTGGTCTTCGTCCTCACCATGGACAAGACGGTCGCCATCAACTTCCAGCTGCTCGGCGGCATCTGGATCCTGCAGACCTTCCCCGCCCTGGTCGGCGGTCTGTTCACCCGCTGGATGCACCGCTGGGCGCTGCTCGCCGGCTGGGCCGTCGGCATGGTCTACGGCACGGCCGCCGCGTACGGGGTCGCCAGCCCCACCCAGAAGCACTTCGGCGGCTCCGCGGCCGAGATCCCGGGCATCGGCGAGATCGGCTACATCGGCCTCACCGCCTTCGTGCTCAACGTCCTCGTCACCGTCGTCCTCACCCTCGTCCTGCGGGCCGTGGGCACGCCGGACGGCGTCGACGAGACCTCGCCCGAGGACTACACCGCGGACGCCGGCGACCCGGGCGTCTCCACCGACCTGCCGAAGGTCGGCGCCGGTCACTGAGCCCGGCACGGCTCCGACGGCCGCCGGGACCCCTGCCAGGGGGTCCCGGCGGCCGTGTGTTGCGGACGCGCGAAGTCCGGGGCACCGGCGCCCGCGGAGCGGACGGCCCGCGGGAGACTGGAGCATGGACTTCACGATCAGAGATGTACGGCCGGAGGAGTACGAGACCCTCGGCGAGATCACCGGCCGGGCCTACCTGGACGACGGGCACCTCCTGCGCGGCGAGGACGACTGGTACCTGGGCCATCTGCGGAACGTGGCCGGACGGGCCGAGGTGGCCGACGTCCTGGTGGCCGTGGGCGAGGAGGGCGCCCTCCTCGGCGGCGTCACCTTCGTCCCGGCCCCCGGGGTGATGGGCGACCGCGCCAAGCCCGGAGAGACCGAGATCCGGATGCTGGCCGTGGCTCCCGCCGCCCGCGGCCGCGGCGTCGGCGAGGCGCTCGTCCGGGCCTGCGTCGATCGCGCCCGGGCCGTCCCGGGCTGTGCGCGGATCGTCCTGTCGACCCAGACCGGGATGCGCACCGCGCACCGCATCTACGAACGCCTGGGCTTCCTCCGCGCCCCGGAACGGGACTGGGCCCCCATCCCCGAGCGGCCCGAATTCGTACTTCTCTGCTACGCCCTGGAGTTGTAGGGAAACACACGACACACAACATGTGGGGGGTGCCATCAGAGGCGCCCCCCACATGTATGCTCGTGCTCGCTGTCGCCGCAGGGGAATCCGGTGGAAATCCGGAACTGTCCCGCAACGGTGTGCTTCGTGCATTTCGTCGTACGAGCGAGTCCGAAGACCTGCCGACAGTGCGCCCGGTCCGTCCGTTCCGGGTGCCACAGACGTCCGGGCCTCGCGGAGTGGGCCGGTGGACGCGGCGCCGCCGTGCGTGCGGCCGCCCGTTCCCGCCTCCCGCCCTGGCCCCGAGCCGAGCGAGGGAGAGCCCCCACGTGACCATCGCGCCCGCCGATCCGGCCGCAGCGATCGAGAGCGACGGCCCCGGGACCGTACTCCTGCGGACCCTGACCGATCTCACCGCCGATCTCCCGGACACCGACCCCGGCAAGGTCGCCGCCGCCGCCCTGCGCGGCCGGCACGCCGGCTCGGACGAGGCGGAGCTGCGCGAGCTGGCCACCGAGGCCGCCGCGGGCCTGATCGCCGAGGACCCGGCCTACTCCCGGCTCGCCGCCCGGCTGCTGACGCTCACCATCGCCGAGGAGGCCGCCGGCCAGGGCGCGGTCTGCTTCTCCGCCTCCGTCGCCGTGGGTCACCGCGAGGGGCTGATCGCCGACCGCACCGCCGAGTTCGTCGCCCTGCACGCCGACCGGCTCGACGGGACGATCGACCTCGCCGCCGACGACCGCTTCGGCTACTTCGGTCTGCGCACCCTCTACTCGCGCTACCTGCTGCGCCACCCGATCACCCGCAAGGTGATCGAGACGCCGCAGCACTTCATGCTCCGCGTCGCCGCCGGCCTCGCCGAGGACGACTCCGTCCGCGCCCTGGACGAAGTGGCGGCGCTGTACGGGCTGATGAGCCGGCTCGACTACCTGCCGTCCTCCCCCACCCTGTTCAACTCCGGCACCCGCCACCCGCAGATGTCGTCCTGCTACCTGCTCGACTCGCCGCAGGACGAGCTGGACTCCATCTACGACCGCTACCACCAGGTCGCGCGCCTGTCGAAGCACGCCGGCGGCATCGGTCTGTCCTACTCCCGGATCCGCGCCCGCGGTTCGCTGATCCGTGGCACCAACGGACACTCCAACGGCATCGTCCCCTTCCTGAAGACCCTCGACGCCTCGGTCGCCGCCGTGAACCAGGGCGGCCGCCGCAAGGGCGCCGCCGCCGTCTACCTGGAGACGTGGCACGCGGACATCGAGGAGTTCCTGGAGCTCCGCGACAACACCGGCGAGGACGCCCGCCGCACCCACAACCTGAACCTGGCGCACTGGATCCCGGACGAGTTCATGCGCCGGGTCAACGCGGACGCCGAGTGGTCGCTGTTCTCCCCGGCGGACGTTCCCGAACTGGTCGACCTGTACGGCGAGGAGTTCGACGCGGCCTACCGTGCCGCCGAGGCCAGGGGCCTGGCCCGGAAGACCATGCCGGCCCGTGACCTGTACGGCCGGATGATGCGGACCCTCGCGCAGACCGGCAACGGCTGGATGACCTTCAAGGACGCCTCCAACCGCACCGCGAACCAGACCGCCGAGCCCGGCACGGTCGTCCACTCCTCGAACCTCTGCACCGAGATCATCGAGGTCACGAACGACGGCGAGACGGCCGTCTGCAACCTCGGCTCGGTCAACCTGGGCGCTTTCGTGGCCGGTTCGGACCTGGACTGGGAGCGGCTCGACGAGACCGTCCGCACGGCCGTCACCTTCCTCGACCGGGTCGTCGACATCAACTTCTACCCGACCGAGCAGGCCGGGCGCTCCAACGCCCGCTGGCGCCCGGTGGGCCTGGGCGCGATGGGCCTCCAGGACGTGTTCTTCCAGCTGAAGCTGCCCTTCGACTCCCCCGAGGCGCGGGCGCTCTCCACCCGGATCGCCGAGCGCATCATGCTCGCCGCGTACGAGGCCTCCGCCGACCTGGCCGAGCGCAGCGGCCCCCTGCCGGCCTGGGAGCAGACCCGCACCGCCCGCGGCGTGCTGCACCCCGACCACTACGACGTGACGTTGAACTGGCCCGAGCGCTGGGCCGCGCTGCGCGAGCGGATCGCCGCCGTCGGCATGCGCAACAGCCTGCTGCTGGCCATCGCCCCGACCGCCACGATCGCCTCGATCGCCGGCGTGTACGAGTGCATCGAGCCGCAGGTCTCCAACCTGTTCAAGCGCGAGACGCTGTCCGGCGAGTTCCTCCAGGTCAACTCGTACCTGGTCGACGAGCTCAAGCGGCTCGGCGTGTGGGACGCGCAGACCCGCGAGGCGCTGCGCGACGCCAACGGCTCGGTGGCCGGCTTCGGCTGGGTCCCGGCCGAGGTCCGCGAGCTGTACCGCACGGCCTGGGAGATCCCGCAGCGCGGTCTGATCGACATGGCGGCGGCCCGTACGCCGTTCCTGGACCAGTCGCAGTCCCTGAACCTGTTCATGGAGACGCCGACCATCGGCAAGCTGTCGTCGATGTACGCGTACGCCTGGAAGCAGGGCCTGAAGACCACGTACTACCTGCGCTCGCGCCCGGCGACCCGGATCGCCCGCGCCGCCCAGGCCAGCACCGTCCCCGTCCAGCAGGCGGCGCCCGACGCCGACGCCGTCGCCTGCTCCCTTGAGAACCCCGAGTCCTGCGAGGCCTGCCAGTAATGACGACGTCCGCCGAAAAGAACCTGCTGGACCCGGGCTTCGAACTGACCCTCCGCCCGATGCGCTACCCGGACTTCTACGAGCGCTACCGGGACGCGATCAAGAACACCTGGACCGTCGAGGAGGTCGACCTCCACTCGGACGTCGCCGACCTCGCCAAGCTCACCCCCGGTGAGCAGCACATGATCGGGCGCCTGGTCGCCTTCTTCGCGACCGGCGACTCGATCGTGGCCAACAACCTGGTCCTGACGCTGTACAAGCACATCAACTCCCCGGAGGCGCGCCTGTACCTGTCGCGCCAGCTCTTCGAGGAGGCCGTGCACGTCCAGTTCTATCTGACGCTGCTCGACACCTATCTGCCCGACCCGGACGACCGTGCGGCGGCCTTCGCGGCCGTCGAGAACATCCCGTCGATCCGCGAGAAGGCGCAGTTCTGCTTCAAGTGGATGGACTCGGTCGAGAAGATCGACCGCCTGGAGAGCCGGGCCGACCGCCGCCGCTTCCTGCTGAACCTGATCTGCTTCGCCGCCTGCATCGAGGGGCTGTTCTTCTACGGCGCCTTCGCCTACGTGTACTGGTTCCGGTCGCGCGGTCTGCTGCACGGCCTGGCCACCGGCACCAACTGGGTGTTCCGCGACGAGACGATGCACATGAACTTCGCCTTCGAGGTCGTGGACACCGTCCGCAAGGAGGAGCCCGACCTCTTCGACGACGAGCTCCGGCAGCAGGTCACCGACATGCTGAAGGAGGCCGTCGAGGCCGAGCTCCAGTTCGGCCGCGACCTGTGCGGCGACGGCCTGCCGGGCATGAACACCGAGTCGATGCGGGCGTACCTCCAGTGCGTCGCCGACCAGCGCCTGACCCGCCTGGGCTTCGCCCCGGTGTACGGCTCGGAGAACCCGTTCGGCTTCATGGAGCTCCAGGGCGTCCAGGAGCTGACCAACTTCTTCGAGCGCCGCCCGTCCGCCTACCAGGTGGCGGTCGAGGGCTCGGTGGACCTGGACGAGGACTTCTAGCCCGCCGGTCCGCACCGGTACGCCGAAGGGCCCCGCTCCACGGGGGGAGCGGGGCCCTTCGGCATGTCCACGAGCGTCAGTCGTTCGCGACGACGGGGTAGCGCGGCGTGCCCTCCTCCATCTGGCGCAGGGCGTCCTTGCGGTCGCGCTTCGACAGGCGGTCGATGTAGAGGCGGCCGTAGAGGTGGTCCGTCTCGTGCTGGAGGCAGCGGGCGAAGTAGCCGGTGCCGCGGACCCGGATCGGGTTGCCCGCCAGGTCCTGGCCGCGCACCACGGCGTAGTCGGGGCGGGCCAGCTCGGCGTACGCGGTCGGGACCGACAGGCAGCCCTCGTTCGCCTCGTCGAGGACGCGGAGCTCGGCCGGCAGGTCCTCCAGGACCGGGTTGACGACGTGGCCGACGTGGCGGACGCCCTCGTCGTCCATGCAGTCGTACACGAAGACCTTCAGGTCCACGCCGATCTGGTTCGCGGCGAGGCCGACGCCCTCGGCGGTGCGCTGGCTCGCGAACATGTCGTCGATCAGCTGGGACAGCTCGTCGCCGAACTCCGTGACGTCCTTGCACTCGCGGTGGAGGACGGGGTTGCCGACGACCGTGATGGGCCGCGAGGTGCCCCGCTCACGGTGGGCGAGCTCACGCTCCTCGCAGTCCTCCGTGTCCACGATGAAGTCGTCGATCTGCTCGTCCGTCTGCTGCTGCGCCATCTCCGGCCGCGCCTTCCCTGAAACCCGATTCCGTCAGGGGACAGCCTACGGGCCCGGACATCCCTGCTCAGCAGACCTCTTCGAGATCCCGCCACTCCCGGCTGTCCGGACTGTCCGCGACCCAGCCGTCGAGGAGGCCGCGGACCAGGCCCGCGGGGGCGGCGATGCCGCACTCGCGCTCCGGGACCCACAGCTCGCCGGGCGAGCGGTGCCCGAGCGGGCCGGGGTGGCCGGGCTCGCTGTGGTCGTGCGGGTCCAGGTGCTCGCCCTCGCCCTCGGCGCTGGGCATGGTCGACTCCGAGCAGGCCCGGCAGAGCAGCCGTACGGAGGACGACCAGTCCTCGGCGGCGAAGCCGGCATCGGCAGCGAGCTGCTCCAGTGCGTCCCGGTCGGCCTCGGTGGCGGCCTCCAGGAGGACCACCCAGGTGGGCACCGGTGACGGGGCCCACAGCTCGATCTCGTCGAAGACGGGGTACGAGGGGCCGGCGCTCGTGGTGCGCTCGCCGTTCGGCACACCGTCGTGGAGGACGACCTCGCCCCAGCGGCGGCCGGAGGAGGGCAGCGGGATGGACAGCACCTCGATCCGGGCCGGGTCCAGCCGGCGGCCCCACACGACCTCGGCCTCGCCCTCCGGGGAGAGCCGCACGGCCGCGCTGCCCAGGTCCATGCCGGCCGGCTCGCCGGTGCCCGCCGAGGCCCCCGGGACCTTGAGCCCGTAGGCCTGCCAGGCGCGGCGGGCCAGCGGCCAGTCCTGCAGGGCGGTGGCGGCGATGCCCACGTTCCACCAGTCGGGGGCGCCGGTCTCCTTGTCGAGCAGCGCGACGGCGCGCAGCCCGGCGGCCCGGGCCTGCTCCCAGTCGTGCCGGAACTTGTGCAGCAGGGCCAGGTTGAACCAGGACTCGGAGAGCCAGGGCTCCAGGTCCGCCGCGCGCGTCAGCAGCGCCCCCGCGTCCTCGTACCGGCCGTCGCCGATCAGCGTGAACGCGCGGTCGGTGGCCTGCCGCCACGAGGCGGAGGGCCGATGCCGTACCTTCCCGAAGATCCTCACGATTCCCGCCTGCCGGTCGCTTCACCCTCTTGTTCGCATCCAACCATGCCCGGTCGGACGCGCGCTCATTACCCATGGGTTACCCCGGTGGGACGGGGGCGACGCCCGTCGGGACACCTCCGCGTGCCAGGACCCTCGCCAGGGATTCGACCACGTCGGGGTGGTGGTCGCGCGCGGTGCCGAGCCGCAGCCGCTCCAGGGCGCCGAGACCGCCGCCCGCGCTGCCGGCGGCGAAGTCGTCGTAGGCGTTGACGGTGCGGACGATCCGGGCGGACAGCGGCTGCTCCCGGTACGGGTCGGCCTGCCGCTCGACGACCACGGCGACGGCCTCCGGGACGCCGCTCTGGCGCACCACGGCGCCGCCGAGCAGGGCGATCCGGCGCTGTTCCTCGGCCGGCAGCGAGGCGGTGGCGCCGCCGTCGACGGGGTCGACGAGCGAGAGCTGTCCGATGTCGTGCATGAGCGCAGCGTGTTCGAGGACGGTCAGCTCGGTCCCGGACAGGCCGAGCTCCCGGCCCACGGCCCGGCTGAGCGCGGCCACCCGGTGGGCGTGGCCGTGCGGGGTGCAGCCGGCGATCTCGGTGGCGCGGGCGAGCGAGGCGATGGTCTGCCGGTTGGTGGTGCGCACGGCCGCGTACCGCCGGAAGGAGACCTGGGCGAGCAGCAGCGGTACGGCGAAGACGGGCAGTGCCCACAGCCCGGCGACGGCGACGCCGAGCGCCATCACGGTGCCGGTGGCGCAGACGGCGGAGCCGATGCCGAGCAGGGCGCGCAGCTCGTCGCGGAGCAGCGGACCGTAGGGGTGGCCGGTGCGGGCACGGTGCAGCAGGGCGGCGAGGACGGCGTCGCACAGGGCGGTGAGCAGGAGCAGCAGGAGCAGGAAGAGGGCGTAGGAGGGGCCGCGGCCGAGATGGGCGGTGAGGGTGCCGGCGTTGTAGAGGGGCTGGAAGCAGAGCGCGGTGAAGCCGACGGTGAGGGTGCGCCGGGCCAGCTGGTCGCGGTCGGGGCCGCGGCCGCGGGCCACGTGGGGCACGATCCCGGCGAGGCCGGCCGCCACGACGACGGCGACGGTCTGGAGGACGCCGTGGGTGCTCGCCTGGCCGCCGTTCTGCCCGAGCAGGGCGTACGCGAGGGCACCGGCGGCGGCCACCGGGGCCGGTTCCCGCTCGCCGGGCTGGGCGCCCCGGCGGGCGAGCTCGCCGAGGGCGATGAGGAGGCCGAAGGCGAGGGCGCTGCCCGGTTCGTCGACGCCCTGCCAGAGGGTGGCGCCGAGGCCGGCGAGGGTCAGCAGCAGGGCGGCCCCGTGGACGGCGCGGACGGTGACGCGCCCGGCGCGCCCGTGCGGTCTCACGACGGATCCTCCGGGGACGCGGCCGTGGTCGCCTCGGCGGACGCTCCCACCCCACCGGTCTCTCTGGTGCCGGTCCGCTCGGTGCGGGCCCCGCGCGCTCGGGCACCGGCGGCCGCCCTCGTGGTGCCGGCTTCGCCGCTGCCGGTGCGGTCCGTGCCGGGCTGCGCCGTGCGTTGGGCGGGGACGGCGGGCTCGTCGGCGGTGACCTCGGTCCGCCAGCCGTGCCGGCGCAGGGCACGGGCCAGGGCGTCGACCATGCGCGGGTCGAAGTGGGTGCCGGCGCACCGCTCCAGTTCGGCGAGGGCCGTCCCGACGGGGCGGGCCCTGCTGTACGAGCGGGTGGAGGTCATGGCGTCGAAGGCGTCGGCGACGGCGACCACGCGCGCGTACTCGGGGATCTGCCGGCCCTTGAGGCCGTACGGATAGCCGCTGCCGTCCATGCGTTCGTGGTGGTGCAGGATCGCCGTGCGGGCCTCGCCGAGGAAGCCGATGCCGCGGACCATCTCGTGGCCGTACTCGGGGTGCAGCTCGATGACCCGGCGTTCCTCGGGGGTGAGCGGCCCGTCCTTGCGGAGCACCCGGGTCGGCACGCCGAGCTTGCCGACGTCGTGGAGGATGCCGGCGAAGCGGACGACCTCCAGGCGCGGCTCGTCCATGCCGAGCTCACGGGCGATCAGGACGGAGGCGTGACCGACCCGTTCGCTGTGGCCGCGGGTGTAGCGGTCCTTGATGTCGACGGCCTGGACGAGGGCCCGGATGGTGGCCTGGTGCGCCGCGCGTTCGCGGTGGTACTGGGCGAAGCTCCAGCAGGAGATGTACATGGGCAGCAGCACGAAGAGGGCGGCGACCGGCCCGTAGCTGCTGCGCCAGAGCACGGCCATCATCAGTCCGGCGAGTCCGTGCACGGCGTGCGGGGCGAGGGCCCGGCCGAGCAGCCCGCGCCAGGCGGTGCGCGGGGGGAGCTGTTCGGCGGTGGCGCGGATGCCGCCGTCGAGGGCGGTGAGGACCAGGCAGAAGGCGAGCGCGGCGCCCCCGGCCGGCAGCAGCACGTACGGGAAGTCCGGGGTGTCGGGCCCGCGTCCGAGGGCCCCCGGGCGCTGGAGGGACTGCCCGGCCACGGCCGCGGCCCAGACGGCCAGGGCGAGCTGGGCGGCCCGCCAGGCCCGGCGCAGGGCGAAGGGCGGCCGCTCGACGCGGGAGAGCAGGGCGCCGGGCACGGCGGCGAGCGCGGCGGCGGCCGGCGGCAGGAGCAGCGCGGCGGCGAGCAGGACGGGGAAGAAGGAGCCGGTGCCCGGGGACACGTGGGCGGACCCCGGGGCGCCGCGGAAGGCGCGGCCGACGAACCGGCAGCGGCCGGGCAGTTCGCACACCGCGTAGAGGGCGGCGAGCAGCAGGACGGTCGGCCAGGGGGTGCCGGCGCCGGGGCGTAACGCGGGCAGGCCGAGCGCGACGGCGACGAGCAGGGCGCAGCAGACGTAGGCCCGTGCCGCCCGGGGCACGGCCCGGGACCGCCGGGCGGGCTTCGACCGTGCGGCGGCCTTCGACCGAACGGCCCTCGCCCGCGGAATGACCTTCGCGCCCATCACGCCCGTCACGCTAGCGATTCGACGCGGCGGGGGCGGGCGGCCCGGACCGATTCGCACCATCGGGTGATACAAGCCGATCAGCCGACGGACACACCGGTGCGGGTCCGGGACCGGGTACGCCGAAGGCCGGGCGAGAGCCTCGCCCGGCCTTCGGGCCGTGTGCCGGCTACTGCTCCTGCGAGGTCACCGGAGCGGCCGTGGCGTCCTGCTCGGGGAGCAGGTGCCCCTCGCGGATCATCTCGATCCGGCCCATCACCTTGGCCCGCAGGTCGATCGGCACGTCGTCGCTGCCGCAGCAGCGCTTGACGAGCTTCTTGACGGCCTGCTCCAGGCCGTACTTCTCCAGGCACGGGGAGCACTCCTCGAAGTGCACCTCGAACTTGGTGCATTCACCGTCGGGCATCTCCCGGTCGAGGAACTCGTAGAGGTGGTCCAGGACCTCAGAGCAGTCCGTCTCGTGCGGCTCTCCGCAGCTCATGAGCCCGAGCCTTTCAGATCGTGCGTCGACTCTCCGGCGCCCGCGGGAACCAGCCCGCGCTCACGGGCGTAGTCCTCGAGCATGCCGCGCAGCTGGCGGCGGCCCCGGTGCAGTCGGGACATCACCGTACCGATGGGTGTCCCCATGATGTCCGCGATCTCCTTGTACGCAAAGCCCTCGACGTCGGCGAGGTAGACGGCGATGCGGAACTCCTCGGGGATCGCCTGCAGCGCTTCCTTCACGTCGGAGTCGGGGAGGTGGTCGAGGGCCTGCGACTCCGCGGACCGCAGTCCGGTCGACATGTGCGACTCGGCGCGGGCGAGCTGCCAGTCCTCGATCTCCTCGGCAGCGGAGCGCTGGGGCTCACGCTGCTTCTTGCGATACGAGTTGATGAAGGTGTTCGTGAGGATGCGGTACAGCCACGCCTTGAGGTTCGTGCCCTCACGGAACTGGTGGAAGGATCCGTACGCCTTGGCGTAGGTCTCCTGCACCAGGTCCTCCGCGTCCGCGGGGTTGCGCGTCATGCGCAGCGCGGCCGAGTACATCTGGTCGAGGTAGCCGAGGGCGTCCCGCTCGAAGCGCGCGTTGCGCTCCTCGGTCGTCTCCTCGGGGCCGTCGTCGGTCCCTGTGTCGGTCCCAGTGACCGGACCCACCTCCTCCAGCGCTGCGGCGAATCCGAACGCGGACCCGCTCGCTTCGGAGGATAGACGAGGAACCCCTCCGCCCGCCGCCCGAATAGGGGCGGTCCTAGGCCCGGGCAGCACCGTCCAGTCGAGGTCAGCGGCCTGCGGGCGCTTCGGACAGATGGTCGGACCCATACGGCGGACTCCCTCTTCCTTGGTCTCTCCGGCACCGATGTCCCTCACAACAGCGGTCCCCCGTTCCGCATTCCCGCAGCGACCGTGCGGTCACCGAAGTGACGCGATCCACCCCGAGACCTCGCGGACGATCATGTCGACCGCCTCTTCCTGGGTGAGCGTCGCCCGCTTGGGCACGGCGAAGCCGTGGTCGCCGAACGGGACCTCGGCGAGGGTGTAGGGGCCGTCCGGGAACTCCGCGGGCCTCCCGAAGGGGTCGTTGCCGCCCTGCACGACGAGCGTGGGCACGCCCGCCCCCAGGAGTTCGTCACCTCGCGACTTCTCCGGCCTGCCCGGCGGGTGCAGCGGGAAGCTCAGCGCGAGCACGGCGCCCGCCCCGAGCTCGCGTGCGGTCCGGCAGGCCACCCGGGCGCCCGCGCTGCGCCCGCCGGCGATCACCGGCAGGCCGGGGGCGGCGAGCACGGGCCACAGCCCGCGCCAGCCGGTGTCCAGGGTCTTCGGGGCGGGGGCGACCTTCTTCCCGGCCACCCGCCAGGGCTGCTCGACGAGGGCCACCGTCACCCCTTCGGCGGGCAGCGCGGCGGCGAGGGCCTGGAGGTCGCGGGCCTCGATGCCGCCGCCCGCGCCGTGGCTCACGGCGAGCACGGTCCAGGGCTTCCTGGCGGCGGCCCAGGTGATCCGGGCGTCCCCGGCGTCGGTCGGAACGATCTCGCTCTTCGTCACGCCCCCATCCTGCACCGCCGGGACGCGCGGACCCGGCTCATGAGGCCCCGGTGTCCCGGCGCACGAGGCCCCGGCGGGGCTCAGAAGAGGGTTCCCTCCTCCGGTCCCTCCAGTTCCTTCAGCAGCTCGGCCCCGTTGTTCCGTACGTTGCTGACCGCCGTCGACACCGGATAGGCCCGCATCAGGCCCTCCGGCGGCGGGGCGAGCAGTCCGCGCAGCTCGTCGAGCGCGGTGCGGGACGGGTCCAGCCAGGCGTCCCAGCGGTCCGGCGTCAGCATCAGCGGCATCCGCGGGTGGATGTCGGCGAGCGAGGCCGGGCCCTCGGCGGGCGCGACACCCAGCGGAGCGGTCTCCGCCTCGGTGGTGACCACCGAGCAGGTCACCCACCAGGCCTGCGGGTGGGCGTCGGGCAGGGTGCGGTCCCGCCAGAACTCGTACAGGCCGGCCATGGCGAAGACCGAGCCGTCGGCGGGGGTCACGAAGTAGGGCTGCTTGCGGGGCCGCTTCCGCTTCCCCTCGACCTCCAGGTCCCGCTCGGCGGCGCCGGTCACCCACTCGTAGTAGCCGTCGGCGGGCACGATGCAGCGGCGGGCGGCGAAGGCCTTCTTGAAGGAGGGCTTCTCGTGCAGGGTCTCGGACCTGGCGTTGATCATCCGGGCGGCGCCCTCCGGGCTCTTCGCCCAGGACGGCACCAGGCCCCACTTCAGTGTGCGCATCTGGCGAACCGGCCGCCGCGATTCCGCGTCTTTGAGAGGACGCTCCAGGATCACGTGGACCTCCTTGGTCGGGGCCACGTTCCAGTCGGGTGCCAGGGTCTCCTCGGGCTCCCACTTCTCGACCTCGAAGACCTCCACGAGATCCTCGGGCCGCCGACTCGCTGCATACCGTCCGCACATGAGTGCCACACTGCCAGGTCCCGTCCCCCGACCGAGGAGCCGTCCGAGAAATGACCGAAGTCCTCGGCACCCAGCCCGCGCCCGCGGAGTGGATCGTGATCGCCACGGCCGTCGCCGCCCTCGCCGCGGTCGTGCCGCGTTCCCTGTGGCGCCTGTCCAGGAACGCGATCACCATCGCGCACGAAGGCGGTCACGGGCTGGTCGCCCTCGTCACCGGGCGCCGGCTCCAGTCCATCCGGCTGCACTCGGACACCAGCGGGCTGACCGTCTCGCGCGGCCGCCCGACCGGCCTCGGCATGATCCTCACGGCCGCCGCCGGCTACACCGCCGCCCCGCTGCTGGGCCTCGGCGGCGCCGCGCTGCTCTCCTCGCACCGGATCACGCTGCTGCTCTGGCTGGCCACGGCGCTGCTCGTGGCGCTGCTGGTGATGGTCCGCAACGCGTACGGGATCTTCACCGTGCTGCTCACCGGCGCGGTGTTCCTCCTGGTGTCCTGGCTGACCTCCCCGGACGTGCAGTCCGTCTTCGCGTACGCGGCGGTCTGGTTCCTGCTGCTCGGCGGCGTACGCCCGGCCTTCGAGCTGCAGGCCAAACGGCGGCACGGAGGGGCCGGGGACTCGGACGCGGACCAGCTCGGCCGGCTCACCCACGTGCCGCCGGCGCTGTGGCTGTTCTTCTTCCACGCGGTCTCGATCTGCTCCCTGATCGGCGGCGGACGCTGGCTGCTCGGCCTGTAGTGGGCGCGCAGCGAGCGTGTAGCGGCCTCCCGTCCCCCCGTACAGTGAGGGCATGACCGAAAGCTCCGCGCCCATCGATCCGCTCACCGGCCTCTGGCCCGCCCCGTACGCCGGCGGCCCCGTCGACGCCACCGTCACCGTGCCCGGATCGAAGTCGGTCACCAACCGGGCCCTGGTGCTCGCCGCCCTGGCCGCCGAACCCGGCTGGGTGCGCCGGCCGCTGCGCTCGCGCGACACGCTGCTGATGGCCGAGGCGCTGCGCACCCTCGGCGTGAAGATCGAGGAGGGCGTGGGCCCGGACGGCTCCGGCGAGGCCTGGCGGGTCCTCCCGGCGGGGCTGCGCGGCCCCGCGACCGTGGACGTCGGCAACGCCGGCACGGTGATGCGCTTCCTGCCGCCGGTCGCGGCCCTGGCCGACGGCCCGGTCCGCTTCGACGGCGACCCGCGCTCCCACGAACGCCCGCTGCACGGGGTGATCGACGCGCTGCGCGCCCTCGGCGCCCGGATCGACGACGACGCGCGCGGGGCGCTGCCGATGACCGTGCACGGCGGCGGCGGTCTGCAGGGCGGTGTCGTGGAGATCGACGCCTCCTCGTCCTCCCAGTTCGTGAGCGCCCTGCTGCTCTCGGGCGCACGCTTCAACCACGGCGTCGAGGTGCGGCACGTCGGCGACCGGCTGCCCTCCCTCCCGCACATCCGGATGACGGTCGACATGCTGCGCGCGGTCGGCGCGCAGGTGGACGAGCCGGAGCACGGCGGGGAGCCCGACGTGTGGCGGGTCGCGCCCTCCGCGCTGCTCGGCCGCGACCTGGTCGTGGAGCCGGACCTGTCGAACGCCCAGCCCTTCCTGGCCGCGGCGCTCGTCACCGGCGGCCGGGTCACGGTGCCGGACTGGCCGGAGCGAACCACCCAGCCGGGTGACGCGCTGCGGGAGATCTTCACCGTCATGGGTGGCTCCTGCGAGCTGACCGAGCGCGGTCTGACCTTCACCGGCTCGGGCCGGATCCACGGCATCGACATCGACCTGGGAGAGGTCGGCGAGCTGACCCCGGGCATCGCGGCCGTCGCCGCGCTCGCGGACTCGCCGTCCACCCTGCGGGGCGTGGCCCATCTGCGGCTGCACGAGACCGACCGGCTCGCCGCGCTCACCAAGGAGATCAACGGGCTGGGCGGCGACGTCACGGAGACCGGGGACGGGCTGCACATCCGCCCGCGTCCGCTGCGCGGCGGGGTCTTCCACACGTACCACGACCACCGGATGGCGACCGCGGGCGCGCTGCTCGGCCTCGCCGTGAAGGGCGTGGAGATCGAGAACGTGCGGACGACCGAGAAGACCTTGCCCGACTTCCCCAGGATGTGGACCGAAATGCTCGGAGCCTGAGCCATGCGGCATTACGGCAAGCGCACCGACGAGGACGACATCCGCCAGCGGCCCAACCGCAAGGGCAACCGTCCCCGGTCCAACATCCGCCCCAAGCACGAGGACGCCGTCGAGGGCATGGTCCTCACCGTGGACCGGGGCCGGCTGACCTGCCTGGTCGACGACCGGGTGGTCCTGGCCATGAAGGCCCGCGAGCTGGGCCGCAAGGCGGCCGTGGTCGGCGACCGGGTCTCCCTGGTGGGCGACCTGTCCGGCGAGAAGGACACGCTGGCGCGGATCGTGCGCATCAGCGAGCGGGACTCGGTGCTCCGCCGTACGGCGGACGACGACGATCCGTACGAGCGGGTGGTCGTCGCCAACGCCGACCAGCTGGCGATCGTGACGGCGCTCGCCGATCCCGAGCCGCGCCCGCGCCTGATCGACCGCTGCCTGGTCGCGGCCTTCGACGGCGGGCTCACCCCCTTCCTGGTGCTGACGAAGTCGGACCTGGCGCCGCCGGAGAAGATCCTGGAGCTGTACGGCGACCTCGACATCCCGTACGTCGTGGTGAACCGCGAGGAGCTGTACGACGGCGGGGCGGCGGACCGGGTGCGCGCGTACCTGGGCGACCGGGTGACCGCCTTCGTCGGGCACTCGGGCGTGGGCAAGACGACCCTGGTGAACGCGCTGGTGCCGGAGGAGCGGCGCCGGATCACCGGCCGGGTGAACGCGGTGACCGGCCGCGGCCGCCACACCACGACCTCGGCGCTCGCGCTGCCGCTCGACAAGGCGGACGGCTGGGTCATCGACACGCCGGGCGTGCGCTCCTTCGGGCTGCACCACGTCGACCCGTCCCGGGTCATCCACGCCTTCCCCGACCTGGAGCCGGGCACGGAGAACTGCCCTCGGGCCTGCTCGCACGACGAGGCGGACTGCGCGCTCGACGCCTGGGTCGAGGAGGGCCACGCCGACCCGGCGCGGCTGTTCTCGCTGCGGCGGCTGCTCGCCACGCGGGAGCGCCGCGAGGGCGACTGACGACGCGTCACCCCTGGCGCCCGCGTTTGCCGACGCGACCTCCTGGTAAGTGCATAATCGCACCAAGTGAGACGAAGCAGTCACCGACGGCGTGGGAGGCACTGACGATGGCGTGGCTGCTGGTGGTGGTCGCCGGGATCCTGGAGACGGGGTTCGCGGTCTGCCTGAAGCTCTCGCACGGCTTCACGCGCCTGTGGCCGACGGTCGCGTTCGCCTGCTTCGCCCTCGGCAGCTTCGGTCTGCTGACGCTCGCCCTGCGCAAGCTCGACGTCGGCCCCGCGTACGCGGTGTGGACCGGGATCGGGGCCGCCGGGACGGCGATCTACGGAATGGTGTTCCTCGGCGACCTGGTGTCCACGCTCAAGATCGTCTCGATCACGCTGGTGATCGTGGGGGTCATCGGCCTCCAGCTGTCGGGTTCCGCGCACTGAGCCGTCGCCCGCGCCGGGGCCACGACGTACGACAGGGCGAGCCGCAACGCCAGCTCGCAGGAGCGGGCGGCGGCGCCGGGATCCTCCGCGAGCAGCGCCGCCGCCCGGTCCCTCGCCTGCAGCAGCAGCT
The DNA here is from genome assembly GCF_043202995.1 of Streptomyces sp. NPDC048018. Taxonomy (NCBI): domain Bacteria; kingdom Bacillati; phylum Actinomycetota; class Actinomycetes; order Kitasatosporales; family Streptomycetaceae; genus Streptomyces; species Streptomyces sp. NPDC048018. Next base: position 47,577 of record NZ_JBIDBK010000006.1, on the reverse strand, counting down.
CGCCCGGTGACGGCACCCCGGCGTCCGCACGCCGCTGCTCGGGGACGGCGGCGGCGCGGGCCCCGGTGCGCACGGGCCGGGGGACGGGCAGCCGCTCCCCCCAGGCGCCGGTGAGCAGGGCGCGCAGGACGGGCCGGGCGGCGGCCGTGGCGACGGTCCACTCGGCGACGGCGACCAGACGGCGGCCCGGCGGTCCCGGCTCGGCGAGGACGGTCTCGACGCCGCGCAGGTAGTGGTCGGCCTCTCGCCGCACCAGGGCGCGGGCCAGCCCCTCCTTGCTGCCGAACTCGTTGTAGAGCGTCTGCCGCGAGACCCGCGCGGCGGTGGCGACGTCCACCATCCGCACCGCGGACCAGGGCAGCGCGCCGAGGGCCGCGAGGGCCGCGTCGAGCAGCGCCTCCCGGGCGCTCGGCGCCTTCGGCGGCTTACGGGCAGTCGGCATCGTCGCCTCCCGGCCAGGTCGTCACTGCGCTCAGCGTTGACGCGCGACCACGCACTGTCAAGGCCCACCGCCGACCGATCCCTGTCCGGGGGATAGAGTTTCGACCATGGCCGATTACCACGACGATCTGCGTCTCGCCCATGTCCTCGCGGATGCCGCGGACGCGGCCACGATGGACCGGTTCCAGGCGCTCGACCTGAAGGTCGAGACCAAGCCCGACATGACCCCGGTCAGCGAGGCCGACCGCGCTGCCGAGGAGCTGATCCGCGGTCAGTTGCAGCGCGCCAGGCCGCGGGACGCGATCCTCGGCGAGGAGTACGGCGTCGAGGGCACGGGCCCGCGCCGCTGGGTGATCGACCCCATCGACGGCACCAAGAACTACGTGCGCGGGGTGCCCGTGTGGGCGACGTTGATCGCGCTGATGGAGGCCGGCGACACCGGCTTCCAGCCGGTGGTGGGCGTCGTGTCGGCGCCGGCGATCGGCCGCCGGTGGTGGGCGGCGAAGGGGCTCGGCGCGTACACCGGCCGCAGCCTCGCCAAGGCGACCCGCCTCGGGGTGTCGAAGGTCGGCCGGCTGGAGGACGCCTCGTTCGCGTACTCCAGCCTGACCGGCTGGGAGGAGCGCGGCCGGCTCGACGGCTTCCTCGACCTCGGCCGCGCGGTCTGGCGGACCCGGGCGTACGGCGACTTCTGGCCGTACATGATGGTCGCCGAGGGCTCGGTGGACATCTGCGCGGAGCCGGAGCTGTCCCTGTGGGACATGGCGGCCACGGCGATCGTGGTCCAGGAGGCCGGGGGCACCTTCACGGGTCTCGACGGCCGGCACGGCCCGCACAGCGGCAACGCGGCGGCGTCGAACGGCCTGCTGCACGGCGAGCTGCTCGGCTACCTGGGCGGCTGACCCCTCCTGGGGTGTCCACGAACGCCCGCTCGCGGGACGGGTGTGCACCCCCGCGCACCACGCGCGCCCCCTTGTTGGCCGCCGTTCTCGGTGTCACTCTGAGACTCCCCCCACTTGTGAACTTGTGAAAGAGTTCTCGAACAGGAGGTGGTCCCCTTCATGCTCGTCCGTGACGCCATGAGCTCGGTGGTCCTCACCATCGGCCCGGCCCATACCCTCCGCCAGGCGGCCCGCCTGATGTCGGCGCGACGCGTCGGCGCGGCGATCGTCCTCGACACCGACACCAGCGGACTCGGCATCCTGACCGAACGCGACATCCTCAACGCCCTCGGAAGCGACCGGAATCCCGACCACGAGACCGCCGACGCCCACACCACCCGCGACGTCGTCTTCGCCGCTCCGACCTGGACCCTGGAGGAGGCCGCGGACGCGATGACCCGCGGCGGATTCCGTCACCTGGTGGTCCTCGACGACCACGGACCGGTCGGCATCGTCTCCGTACGCGACATCATCCGCTGCTGGACACCGGCCCGCCTGGCCGTCTGACGACGGCCCCAGGACGAGCGAGAGGGCCGGACCCCGTACGGGTACGGACGTCCGGCCCTCTTCTCCCACGACAGGCGCCCTCGGCCGCGCAGGGCCTGGACCGCGGCGTCGAGCCGCTTGCCGAGGTCTTCGTCCGCGGAGCGGAAGCGGAGGAGGCGGGTCCGCCGCGGGCCCGGCTGTGCCCACCCCGCCCTTCCGTGCCCGATCCTATGATGGACTTCGTCCAAGTCAAGCCCGGATCCAAACTCACACCGATTCGGAACTCGCCGAAGGCGACTGTTACCCTGACCCCCATGAGTGACCTGTTGGAACGACTGCGCGGCCGCGGCTGGCGGATGACCGCGCAGCGTCGTGTCGTGGCCGAGGTGCTCGACGGCGATCACGTACACCTGACCGCCGACGAGGTCCACGCCCGCGCCGTGCGGCGCCTGCCCGAGATCTCCCGGGCGACCGTCTACAACACGCTGGGCGAGATGGTCACCCTCGGCGAGGTCATCGAGGTCGCCACCGACGGCCGCGCCAAGCGGTACGACCCGAACGCGCACCGGCCCCACCAGCACCTGGTCTGCGCCCGCTGCGGCGCGATCCGCGACGTGCACCCGGCGGGCGACCCGCTGGCCGACCTCCCCGACTCGGAGCGCTTCGGCTTCACGATCTCGGACGTCGAGGTCACCTACCGGGGCATCTGCCCGAACTGCGCCACCACGGCGTGACCCCCGAACGACACGAAGCCCCCGCCGGCAGCCGGCGGGGGCTTTCCCGTCCGCCCCCGCACGCCCGCACCTCGCGGCCGGAGAACGACGAAGGCCCGGATCCGTCTCCGGATCCGGGCCTTCGTGCTACTGAGTAGCGGGGACAGGATTTGAACCTGCGACCTCTGGGTTATGAGCCCAGCGAGCTACCGAGCTGCTCCACCCCGCGTCGGTGAGCACAACCTTACGGGACCGTTCGGAGCAGGGCAAATCAGTGAGACGGGTGAGGCGGGTGAGCCGCGTTACGCCGTGAGCTCCTGGTGCAGCGCCTCGCTCAGCCGCGCGGCCCGCTCCGCCACCTCGGCCGGACCGAGCTCCACGGCGCGGGCGCACCAGCGGCGTCCCTCGGTCAGCTCACCGCGGCGCGCGGCCAGCAGGGCGAGCCGGAGCGCGGCCCGGCCGTGCCCCGCGTGGGCGGCGCGGGTCCACCACAGGGCGGCCTCCCGCTCGCCGCCCTCGCGGGCGAGCAGCAGCCCCAGGTTGAACGCACCGTTGCGGGAGCCGGCCTCGGCCGCCTCCCGGTACCAGCGGGCCGCCTCCGCCACGTCGCCGCGGGCGGCGGCGAGCATCCCGACCCGCACCTGCGCACGGCGGTGCCCCTGCTCGGCGGCGCGCTCGTACCACTCCTCGCACTCGCTCTTCTCCTCGCGCGGCGCCCCGAGGGCCGGCGGCCCGGGGGTCGGCCGGCGCGCGTCGAGCACGGAGGCGAGCCGGAAGGCCGCCTCGGCGCTGCCGCCACCGGCGGCGCACCGCAGATGCCGCTCGGCGGCCTGCTCGTCGCCGTCGCGCAGGCACGCGATGCCGACCTGGAGAGCGGCCTCGGTGTGCCCGGCGGCCGCGGCGCGCTCGTACCAGCTCAGCGCGGTGCGGTCGTCGTCACGGCCGGCGTGCAGGATGCCGAGGTTGAAGGCGGCGTCGACGCTGCCCGCCTCCGCGGCCTTGGAGAACCACGGCTCGGCGCCGTTGGCGTCCCCGGCCTGGAGCAACAGGACGGCGAGCGCGTTGGCGGCCTCACGGTGGCCGGCGTAGGCGGCCCGGCGGTACCACTGCTCGGCCTGCGCGGTGCGCTCCTGGGCGGCGCAGAGCAGCCCGAGGTTGTAGGCGCCGTTCACGTCGCCGGCGTCCATGGCGGCGCGGTACCAGCGCTCGGCGGTCTGCTGCTCGCCGCGGGCGGCGTGCAGCGCGCCGAGCGCGTTGGCGGCGTTGCCGTCGCCGTCCTGGGCGGCGCGCAGCCACCACACGGCGGCGCTCTCCTCGTCGCCCGCGTCGCGCAGCAGGAAGCCGAGCGCGCAGGCCGCCTTGGCCTCGCCGTCCTTGGCGGAGGTCAGGTACCAGCGGCCCGCCTCCTTGAGCTCGCCGCGCTTCTCCAGGAGCGCGCCCAGGTGCAGGGCGGCCCGGCGGTGGCCGCGCGCGGCGGCCTGCCGGAACCACTGCTCGGCCTCCGCGAGCCCCTCCTTGGGCGCGGTGGGCCGGGGCACGGCGGCCCGGGGCGCGGCAGGGGCCTTGCCGGCGTCCGCCGGTCCGGTCGCCGGGGTGCGCAGGCCGGTGGCGGTGTCGTAGGCGTGCGGGCCGCGGTCGGGCTCCGCACGCCGCTCCAGGGCGAGGGCGAGCCGGTAGGCGGCCTCCCGGTGACCCTGCTCGGCGGCGGCGCGCAGCCAGCGCTCGGCGCCGACGTCGCTGCGGTGCTCCAGGAGGTCGGCGAGGGCGTACGCGCCGAGGGCGTGCCCCTGCTCGGCGGACTGGCGCAGCCAGTACTCGGCGCCGGGCTCGTCCCCGCGCTCGCGGTGATGACGGCCGAGGGCGTGCGCGGCGGGCGCGGAGCCGGCGACGGCGGCGACCCGCCACCAGCCGGCGGCCTCGTCCGGGTAGCCGCGCTGGTGCAGCAGGACTCCCAGGTTGTTGGCGGCGGCGCGGTCACCCTGGCCGGTGGCCGCGCGCAGGTACGGCTCGGCGGCGTCCAGGTCGCCCCGGCGCAGCAGCAGCGCGCCGAGGACGCTCATGGCCGCGGCGTCGCCGTTCTCGGCGGCACGCCGGTGACGGGCCTCGGTCTCGGCCTCGGTCTCGTGCTCGGCGGTGGTGTCGACGGCCGCATCGACGGCCCCCGCGGCCTCGATGATCTCGTCTGCGGCGTTTCCCGAATGCCGCTGCACAAACCGCCCTGTCTCCAACAGAGTTGCCCTGTCCCCCATAAATACCATCGTCGCACCACCTGCAACCCGCGTACACCTCGTATACCGCAGCCAGTGAGGTCACTTCAGCGTTTTGTCGACATGCCCACAGAGTGACAAGTCAAACACGTCCCGCCCCAACTCACCCCATCCATACCGCTCTTCGGGGCATGACGAAGGCCCGGATCCAATGGATCCGGGCCTTGTCTTCAGTAGCGGGGACAGGATTTGAACCTGCGACCTCTGGGTTATGAGCCCAGCGAGCTACCGAGCTGCTCCACCCCGCGTCGTTGTGTTCACAACCTATCACGACGCGGAGTGGTGCTCTTACCGGTGATCAGCTCCCCGGGGCGGCCGGCGGACTCGCCGAGGAGCTGGGGGTGGGCTTCGGGGCGGGCTTGCCCCCGCCGGCTCCCGTACCGCTCTGGAGCTTCGCTCCGGCGTCGGCGGCCCGCTTGAGCGCGTCCTGCAGGGCCTCCTGCGACTTGCCGTAGGCCGCCCAGTCGCCCTTCTGGAGCGCCGCCTCCCCGTCGTCGTACGCCTTCTGCGCGTCGGCGATGGCCTGCTTCAGCGCGGCGTCGTTCGTCGGCGGGGTGGTGGTCGGGGGCTTGGTGCCCGGCGGCTGGGTCGTCGGCGGGGCGGAGCCCTCGACCCCGAACACCGCGTTCAGCGCCGCCGTGAGGTTGTCCTCGAACACCGTGGTGTCCTTGGTCGTGTCCCCGGCCGGCTGGTCCGCGTCCACGTACGAGACCGCGACCTTCTTGAGCAGCGGGTACGGCAGGTTGCGTCCCTGGGCGTAGACCGGTTCCACGTACAGGAAGCCGCCGTCCAGCGGCACCGTCAGCAGGTTGCCGTAGAGGATGTCGGAGTCGGCACCCTTCATGTCACGGACGAACGTGGCCACGGACGGGAGGCTGTTGAGCTTGTTCTGGACCTGCTGGGGACCCGGCACGTCCTCCCCGACTCTCAGCAGCCTTATCTTCCCGTAGTCCTTGCTGTTGGCGTCGGCGTCCACCGCCATGAACCCGCCCAGGTTGGGCCGGCCGTTCGGCGTGAAGGTCGTCGTCAGCGAGAACTGCTGCGACGGGTCCCCGGGCAGCTTGATGCTCAGGTAGTACGGCGGGACCGCGTTGCCGTCCTTGTTGGTCGGGTCGTCCGGCACCTGCCAGGCGTCCGAGCCGCTGTAGAACTGCGCGGGGTCCTGCACGTGGTAGCGGGTGAGCAGCTCACGCTGGACCTTGAACATGTCCTGCGGGTAGCGCAGGTGCTGCATGAGGTCCGGGGCGATCTCGGAGCGCGGCTTGACCGTGTCCGGGAAGGCCTTCATCCAGGTCTTGAGGACCGGGTCCTTCGTGTCCCACTGGTAGAGGTTCACCGTGCCGTCGTAGGCGTCGACGGTGGCCTTCACCGAGTTGCGGATGTAGTTGACCTGGTTCTGCTGGGCGACCACCGCGCGCTGCTGGTTGCCGACGGTCAGCGCGTCGGCCGTGCTCTCGCCCAGCGTCGTGCGGGAGGCGTAGGGGTAGCCGTTGGTGGTGGTGTACGCGTCGACGATCCACTGGATGCGCCCGTTCACGACCGCCGGGTAGGCGTCGCCGTCGATGGTCAGCCAGGGCGCGACGGCCTCAACCCGCTCCTTGGGGGTGCGGTTGTAGAGGATCCGCGAGCCGTCGCCGATCGCCCCCGAGTAGAGGATCTGCGGCTCGCTGAACGCGACCGCGTACGCCGCCCGGTTGAAGGCGTTGGAGAGGTTGACCCCGCTCCTGCCGGCGTAGCTGGTGGTCTTCTCGCCGTTCTCCTCGTAGTCGAGCTCCTTCTGGGGCCCGCCCACGATCGAGTACTGGTCGGTCTTCTCGCCGTAGTAGACGCGCTGCTCGTACGGCCCGAGCTGACCCGTCGTCGGCAGGCCCTGCTCGGTGAAGACCGGCGAGCCGTTGGCGTCCGTCTGGGTGCCCTTGGCCATGATCGCGCCGTAGCCGTGGGTGTAGGTGAAGTGGTCGTTGATCCAGTTGCGCTTCGGGATGCCCCGGATGTTGAGCTCGCGCAGGCCGACCACGGTGTCCTGACCCTTGTAGCGGTCGACGTCGAGGGTCAGCGGGAACTGGTAGTACTTCCGCTTCTGCTCCAGCTGCTGGAAGGTCGGCGACACGATGTTCGGGTCGACGAGCCGGTAGCTGGCGGCGGTGTCGGCGTCGGCGCGGAGCTGGTCCTTGGCCTTGACCGTCGACTTGCCCGAGTACTCCTCCGGCTTGGTGGAGTCGATGGCGTAGGCCTTGCGGGTCGCGTCGATGTTCTTCTTGATGTACGGCGCTTCCTTGGCCTGCTCGTTCGGCTGGACCTGGAACTTCTGCACGATGGCCGGGTACAGCCCGCCGATCAGGATCGCCGAGAGCACCATCAGGCCGAATCCGATCACCGGCAGCTGCCAGGTGCGCCGCCACAGCGTCGCGAAGAACAGCACGGCGCAGATCACGGCGATGCAGAAGAGGATGGTCTTGGCCGGCAGATAGGCGTTGGCGTCCACGTACCGCAGACCGGTCCAGTTGCCCGTCGCCTTGAAGTCGCTGGACTTCACGGCGAGGCCGTACCGGTCGAGCCAGTACGCCACGGCCTTGAGCGAGACGAAGACGCCGAGCAGCACCGACAGGTGTCCGGTCGCGGCGGCCGTCGCGCGGGCGCCCGGGCTGGTGACCCGCAGCCCACCGTACAGGTAGTGCGTGAGCGCGGCGGCGATCAGCGACAGGATCGCGGCGGCGAAGCCGAAGGCCAGCAGGAAGCGGTACCAGGGCAGGTCGAACGCGTAGAACGACACGTCCAACTGGAACTGCGGGTCCTTCTCGCCGAACGAGACCCCGTTCACCCACATCAGCCAGGTGCGCCACTGCCCGGAGGCGGAGGCACCCGCGATCAGGCCCACCAGGGCGGTGACCGCGAGCAGCACCCACTTCTTGAAGGGCGCGAGGCCCATCCGGTACCGGTCGAGGCTCTGCTGCTCGACCGACATCGCGCTCAGCGGCGGCCGCAGCCGGTACGCCAGCCAGATGTTCAGGCCGACGGCGAGCGCCATGAGCAGACCGAAGACCAGGAAGAGGCCGATCTTGGTCCACAGCGTGGTGGTGAACACGGACGAGTAGTGGACCGAGCGGAACCACAGCCAGTCCGTCCAGAACCCGGCGAACATCACGAACGCCATGGCGAGGACGGCCAGGACACCCAGCGTCATCAGCAGCGTACGGGCGCGCCGGGACGGCCGTCCGACTCGGATCCTTGGCCCGGACGGACCTGTGCCGCCTCCGCGGTCCGGCATCTGGAAAGCCAACGTGCGCCCCTCGAGGTTGATGCGTGAGAACGGTGCGTTCAGTGCGTCTGAAGCAGGCTCCGCGATCGTAGAGCCCACTGATGCAACTTACTGACGCTTTACCTAGTTCCCGTCCGAGCGGGAAGAGGAGGCAGGATATTGGTCATGTCCAACGTTTCCCCCTCCGGTCCCCCGATGGCCGCGAGCCCCCTCACCCGTGCCGTGCTCGAGATCGACGAGTACGCGTCGGGCCTCGGCTGGGACCGGCCGGCCCGGCTCTTCGCCCTGGTCGACACCGCCAAGCTGCGTCGGCAGGAGCCCAAGCTCGCCGCCCAGCTGGGTGCCGGCGGCGCCGACACCACCACCTACACGCCCATCGAGCAGGAGGAGCTGCCGGCCGGCAAGCCGCTCGACGAATTCCTCGGCACCATCGCCTGGCCCGACGCGGTGGCCGGCTGCGCGCTCACGGTGGAGCGTCTGATGCTGCCGCCGTCGGCCGAGGCCGCCGTGCCCAAGGGCCTGAACGAGGCCGGGCTCGCCAAGTGGGTCGCCTCCCACCCGGACCGCCAGGAGGTCCGGATGACCGTCGCCGTGCTCCGGGACGGCGCGCGCGAGGCGGCGATCCGGCTGCGCGAGAAGGACACTCCGACCGAGGTGCTCACCGGCCCCGACCTGGTCCCGGGGCTCGCGGACGCCCTGGCGGCGACCTTCGCGTCGTAACCGCCCGCCGGACTCAGCTGCTGGAGCAGCTGGGCAGGGACGCCGTGTCGCCCTTGCGCAGCTTCTCCAGCGCCTTCGTCGCGTCGTCGATCGTGTCGACCTTGACGAGCGTGAGACCGTCCGGAGTGTCGGCCGCGGCCGCGGCGCAGTTCTCGGCGGGCGTGAGGAAGTAGCGGGCGCCGGCCTTGCGGGCGCCGACCAGCTTCATCTCGATGCCGCCGATCGGGCCGACCTTGCCCTGGTCGTCGATGGTTCCGGTGCCGGCGACGAACCTGCCGCCGGTGAGCGAGTCCGGGGTGAGCTTGTCGACGATGCCGAGCGCGAACATCAGACCCGCGCTGGGGCCGCCGACGTCGGCCAGCTTGATGTCGATGGTGAACGGGAAGACGTGGTCGGTGCCCGCCTGGATGCCGACGATGGCCCGGTCGCCCTCCTCCGACCTCTTCGTCGTGATGACCACCTTGCGCGTGGTCGTGGCGTCCTTGTGGGCCTTCTCCGCGGCGGCGGCCTCCTGGGCCGGGACGATCGTGAAGACGACGTCCTGGCCCGGCTTGCGCCGGGTGACCAGCTTCGAGACGTCGCCCGGCTCCTTGACGGCGGTGCCGTCCACGGCCCGGATGACGTCGCCCGCGTGCAGCTTCCCCTCGGCCGGGGTGCCCTTGACGACGGTGGCCACGACCACCCTGGTGGTGACCGGGATGCCCAGCTCCTTCAGGGCGGCGACCTTGGCGCTCTCCTGGGACTGGCTGAACTCCTCGGCGTTCTCCTGGCTCGACTGCTCCTCGGTCTTGCCGTCCGGGTAGAGCGTGTCGTGCGGGACCACCACGCTGTCGTGGGCGAGCCAGCCGTAGACGGCCTCGACCGCGTTCATCCGGTAGTCCGCGCCGGTGACGCGGACCGTCGTCATGTTGAGGTTGCCGGTCGTCGGGTAGGTCTGCCGGCCGGAGATCTGGAGGACCGGCTCGCCGCGCGCCTCACCGAGCGTGTTCACCGTGGGGCCGGGGCTCATCTCCGAGTACGGCACCGGAATGAGGACGCCGACACAGAGCAGCGTGATCAGGACCAGGGTCGAGGCGAGCATCGTCGCGGTGCGGCGTGGCATGGAACGACAGTACGGGACCGGCCTGTGAGTGCACCCCCGGGGCGGTCCGTACGAGGATCAGCCCGTGGTCGCCGCGGGGGACGTCTCACGCTCCGGAAGAGGCGAAGCGGAAGCGGTGCCGACGGAGGCTGTCGGAATGGTGTGGGACCGCTCCATGGCGTCCCGGAAGCGCGCGTAGCCCGCCAGCTCGGCGACATCCCCGATGGTCTTGTTACGTGAAGCCCAGCTTCCCCATATCGCCGCGCCGACGACTGCGAAAACCGGAATCAGCAACCACGCGAGCGCTGCCATCCCGACCTCCCATCCCCAATGGTCCCCAGTGAGTTGATCAGCAGATTATTCATCCGCGAGACCAACGCTCACGCCTGGGGTGCGGTTACGCAAATCGGGGCGTTCGACTACAGGTCGTCGGCGTGGCTCCTTGCCGACCCGCCGGATCCCTGCCCGGCACCCGGCCCTCGGCAGGCCCCCAGCCTCCCCCAGCCTCCGGCCGGGGGGACCCCCACAGTGTCGGGCGAGCGCTCAGCAGGCTCCTACCCTCCCCCAGCCTCCGGCCGGGGGGACCCCCACAGTGTCGGGCGGGCCCTCAGCAGGCTCCTACCCACTCCTCGGTGCCGTCCGAGAACTTCTGGTGCTTCCAGATCGGGACCTCGTGCTTCAGGTCGTCGATCAGCCGGCGGCAGGCCTCGAAGGCGTCACCGCGATGCGGGCAGGAGACGGCGACGACCACCGCGATGTCACCCACACGGAGGTCACCCACTCGGTGCACGGCGGCCAGGGCGCGGACCGGGTGGTTCGCGACGACCTTCTCGGCGACGCGGCGGAGCTCGGCCTCGGCGGAGGGGTGGCAGGAGTAGCCGAGCGCGTCGACGTCGGCGCCGCCGTCGTGGTTGCGCACCGTGCCCACGAACAGCGTCGTGCCGCCCGCCGCGTCGTCGCCGACGGCGCGGAGGACCTCGTCGACCGAGAGCGGCGTGTCACGGATCGCGAGGAGCTTGACCGGGTCGTCCGAGGCCCGCTCGCCGGGGTGGTCGCTCACGGGGGCGTGCTTGTCTGCCATGCCCTCCATCGTGCCGTACGGCACCGACGGCGCGGAATAGCGTTTTCCACCGGCGGGCCGGCCCCTCCGTCGGAGGGTCCTACAGGCCGCGCCGCTTCCGCATCTGCCGGACCAGGGCCGCCGTGCCGAGCAGCGCCACCGTGGCACCGGCCGCGCCCGCCGCCGTCGCGTCCTTGCGGCCGAGCCGGCGACCCGCGACGGTGTGCCGGCCCTGGACCTCCTCCAGGAGCGCGGCGAGCACCTCCTCGTTGGTCCACTGCGGGCGCCAGCCGGCGTCGTGCAGCCGCCCGACACTGACCACCCAGGGGTGCATCGTGTAGGCGAGGTCGCCCGCGGGGGACGGCGTGAGGCCGATCCGGTGCAGCCGGGCCGCCGCGCCGAGGGCGACGGCGGAGGGCAGCTCCATGCGCCGGATGCCCGACAGCTCCTCGACCTCCTCCTGCTCCAGCCAGCCGTCGCAGCCGACCGCGAACTCGCCGTCGACCTTCTCCAGGGCCGCGTATTCCAGGGCGCTGACCAGGTCGTCGACGTGGCAGAACTGCCAGGTGGGACGCGATCCGGCGACGACGAGCAGGCGCGGCGACTCGAAGTAGCGGGTCAGCGCCGTGTCCGTGCCGCCCACCAGGACCGCGGGCCGGACGACGGTCACGTGGAGCCCCGGGTGGGCACGCGGGGCGCGCCGGGCGAGCCGTTCGATCTCCAGGAGGTCGCCGACGCCGGTGGCCTCGGCGGTGGCGCGCAGCTCGGCGTCCTCGGAGAGCGGGATGTCGTTGTCCGGAAGCGCGCCGTAGACCATCGCGGAGGTGCACAGCACCACCCGGTGCACCCCGGCCGCGGCGGCGGCCGTGAGGACGGTCTGGGTCCCGCGCACGTTGAACGCGGTCCGCGCGGCCGGATCGGTCTCCAGGTCGAGATCGACCGCGAGGTGCACGACGACGTCTGCGCCGCGCAGCTTCTCGGCGATGGCCGGGTCGCGCACGTCGAGGATGTGCCACTGCGCCTCGGTCACCTCGCCGCGGCGCTCGTCGATGGCGATGACCTGCTTGACCTCGTCCGACGCGGCCAGGCGCCGGGTCAGCAGGTCGCCGATACCGGACGCGGCACCGGTGACCGCGACGACGGGGCCGCGCGCGGCGGAGCTGGTCGAGTGGTTTCGCGCTGCGCGAACCTGAGGATCTGGGGAACTCACCGGGCGTCTCCAGCGGTTGTCTTCAGTACGTACCCGAATGACGCGTACGTACCAGGTGGCGTCCATCCTGCCGCAGGCCACGGCGCGGCGGAGCACCGAGCCCGGATCCGGTGCGGATGTCTACGCTGGTGGTGTGGAGTCGGGGAGGCGAGCCGAGCCGAGAACCCGCCGTCGGCGTCACGCCGGCGGCCCTACGAGCCGAGGAAACCTGTGAGTGACACCCCATTCGGATTCGGCCTTCCGCCGGAGGAGCCGGAGAACGGCGACGAGGGCAAGAAGAAGGACCCCACCGGAGGTGGCCAGGGGTCCGGCGGCCAGGGCGGCGGCGATCCGTTCGGCTTCGGCGGGCTGCCCGGCATGGGCGGACCGGGCGGCGCGGACAACCCCTTCGCGGCGATGTTCGGCTCACTGAACCCCCAGGACCTGGGGGCCGCCTTCCAGCAGCTCGGTCAGATGCTCAGCTACGAGGGCGGGCCGGTCAACTGGGACATGGCCAAGCAGATCGCCCGCCAGGTGGTGGCCCAGGGCACGTCCGACGGCACCAAGGACGCCAGCGTCGGCCCGGCCGAGCGCGCGGCGGTCGAGGAGGCCGTCCGCCTGGCCGACCTGTGGCTGGACCAGGCGACCTCGCTGCCCTCGGGTGCCGGCACCGCCGTGGCGTGGAGCCGCGCCGAGTGGGTCGAGGCGACGCTGCCGGCCTGGCAGCAGCTGGTCGACCCGGTCGCCGAGCGGGTCGGCGCGGCGATGGGCGACGTGCTGCCGCAGGAGATGCAGGCCGTGGCGGGCCCGCTGATCGGCATGATGCGCTCCATGGGAGGCGCCATGTTCGGCCAGCAGATCGGGCAGGCCGTGGGCGTGCTCGCGGGTGAGGTCGTCGGCTCCACGGACGTCGGTCTGCCGCTGGGCCCGGCCGGCAAGGCGGCGCTGCTGCCGCTGAACGTGGCGGCCTTCGGCAAGGACCTCGGCGTCCCCGCTGACGAGGTGCGGCTGTACCTGGCCCTGCGCGAGGCCGCCCACCAGCGCCTCTTCGCGCACGTGCCGTGGCTGCGCTCGCATCTTTTCGGCGCGGTCGAGGGCTATGCCCGGGGCATCAAGGTCGACACCTCCAAGCTGGAGGAGGCGGTGGGTCAGCTGGACCCGACGCATCCCGAGCAGCTGCAGGAGGCTCTCCAGCAGGGCATGTTCCAGCCGGAGGACACGCCGGAGCAGAAGGCGGCCCTGGCCCGCCTGGAGACGGCGCTCGCGCTCGTCGAGGGCTGGGTCGACGCGGTGGTGCACGAGGCCGCGAAGTCCCGTCTGACCTCGGCGGACGCGCTGCGCGAGACGCTGCGCCGGCGCCGGGCGTCGGGCGGCCCCGCGGAGCAGACCTTCGCCACCCTCATCGGCCTGGAGCTGCGGCCGCGCCGGCTGCGGGACGCCTCGCGCCTGTGGGCCTCGCTGACGGACGCGCGCGGCGTCGACGGCCGGGACGGCCTGTGGGAGCACCCCGACATGCTGCCGACGGCGACGGACCTGGACGACCCGGACGGCTTCGTCCACCGCGAGCACATGGACTTCTCCGAGCTCGACAAGATGCTCGGCGAGGCCGCCAAGGGCGACTCCGGGAGCTCCGGCGACAAGGGCGACGGCGAGGGCGACAAGAAGTGAGCCTGTACGACGACGCGGTCCTCGTGCTGAAGGAGTACGGGGACCAGCCGGAACTGCGTGACGTCTATCTGGAGCACCTCGCGGCGCACCCGGACGGCATGTACAAGCCGTGCCAGGCCGGTCACCTCACCAGCAGCGCGCTGGTGATCGACCCCGCGCGCGGGCGGGTGCTGCTGACCCTGCACAAGAAGCTGGGCATGTGGCTGCAGATGGGCGGGCACTGCGAGCCGGGCGACGCGGGTCTGGAGGCGGCGGCGCTGCGCGAGGCCCGCGAGGAGTCCGGGATCGAGGCCGGTCTGACGCTGCTCCCGGGCGGCCCGGTGCGGCTCGACCGGCATCCGATCCCGGCGCCTTGCCACTGGCACCTGGACGTCCAGTACGCGGCGCTGGCCCCGGCGGACGCGGTGGCGGAGATCAGCGAGGAGTCGCTGGACCTGCGCTGGTTCGCGTACGACGAGGTGGCGGGCGTGGCGGACACGTCGGTGGTCCGGCTCCTGGAGAACACGCTGAAGCGGATGTAGGGCGTACACGGCGGGCGAAGCCGTACGACGCACGGGGCGGTCGCCGTGGCGACCGCCCCTTGCTCGTGCCCTGATGGCCCGGGCGCCGCGGCCCGGCCCGGGAGCCCGGGTCAGTTCCAGGCGTTGTTCTGGTTCTGGGCGCGCGAACCGTGCTGGCCGACGCCGAACTGGGCTCCGACGCCCTGTCCGAGGGCGACGTTCTGCGGCGGCATGACCTCGCTCGGCTGCACCAGGGCGAAGCCCTGACCGAGGAAGCTGAGCTCCCAGCCCTCGCCGGTGTTGCCGCGACGGCGCATGACGCTGCTGTTGACCGTCTGCGCCTGCATCTGGACGCGCAGACCGGTGGACCAGGCGACGATGGCGTCCGCGTCGACGCTGACGTACTTGTCCGGAGTGACCTGCATCATCAGCGGCTGGCCGGAGGTCATCAGGGCGACCTTGCCGCGGCCGGTGATGTTCAGCTGGTACTTGCCGGTGCCGGAGACGCCGTACTGGCTGTCCACCGCGATGACCTCGGTGTGCAGCGTGGAGTCGAGCGCCAGCACGTAGGAGCTGTCGACGGTCAGGCCGTCCTGGTCGACGTCGACGACGTGGACGTACTGGGCCAGGTTGGCGAAGTAGACCGTGCCCTGACCCGAGCAGCGCATCAGGTCGAGGCCCTCGCCCGTGCGGGCGCGGGCGCGACGCTGGCCCGGGGTCTGGTACTCGCCGTCGAAGTCGACGAGACCCTGGTAGGCGACCATCGCGCCCTTGCGGGCCAGGATGTCGTCCGAGCCGGCCAGGGTGACCCGCAGCAGCTGCGGGTTCTGGATGACGTAGCGCTCCTGGCTCTGCTGTTCGGCGTGGTTGAAAAGCGGGCTCTGCATGGTGTTCTCGCTCCCCCTCAGCCCCGGGCCCGCAGGCGGTCGGTGCTGTCCTCGCTCGGCTGTACGACGACGATGCCCTGGCCGGAGAAGGCCATCTGGTAGGCCTCGCCGCTGCCCCGCCCGATCAGGGAGGAGGCCTTGAAGCTGCGCTTGCCCTTCACCTTGAGCCCGGGCGACCAGGCGACGAGCGCGTCGGGGTCGACGTACGTCTCGTCCTCGCCGCGACCGCAGTCGACGACGATCGGCGTGCCGCGGGAGGTGATGGCGACCCAGCCCGTTCCGGCGATCTCGACGTTGAACAGGCCCTGGCCGGCGAACTTGGCGAGGCCCTTGACCCGCTCGACGCCCCACTGGAGGTGCGCGTCGAAGGCGAGCACGTTGGAGCCGTTCACGGAGATCGAGTCGTTCTGGAGGTTGATCACGACGACGTCGGCGCCGTAGTCGGCGAGGTAGAGCAGCCCGTCGCCGGAGCACTTCATGACGGGCGCGCCCTCGCCGGTGAGCCACTGCTGGGCGAACTGCCGGACGGCGGGCGGGTTGGGCTCGTAGGTGACGAAGCCCTCGTAGGCGACCATCGAGCCGGTCCGCGCGAAGAGGTCCTGGCCGGCGGCCATGGCGACCTTGAGCATGGAGCGGCCGTGGTTCTCCATGCGGGCCGTGACCGGGGTGGGGGCGTAGCCCGCGAGTTGCTGGTTCATGGTTCCGGGCTCCCTCAGACCTCGTAGGGCTGGACGACGATGAAGTTGCCGGGGGCGCCCCGGAACTGCAGGTTCACGGTCTCCCCGCTGTGGCCCGGGTAGGCGTTGCGGCGAAGCCGGACCTGGCTGGAGAGGACGACCTGGGACGCGGCGGACCAGGCGACGACGGCGTTGCAGTCGGCGAAGGTGGTCGGCGTCACCGGCAGCACGACGGGGATGCCGTGCGTCTTCACGATGACGGTGCCGGTGCCCTGGAACTGCATCGTGAACAGGGCTCCGCCGGGGATGCCGTGGCCCTCGATGCGCCGGACCTCGTGCTGCAGCGACTCGTCGAAGGCCAGCACGCTCTCCGCGGAGACGCAGATGGCGTCGCCCTGGAGCTCGATCGGGTGCAGATGGGCGCCGTCCTCGGCGAGGAAGACCTGGCCGCGGCCGGTGCAGCGCATGAGCTGCATCTCCTGGCCGGTGGCGTTGCCGACGATGCGGCCGGCGAAGCCGGCTCCCTTGTAGGCGAAGTCGACCTTGCCCTGGTACATGACCATCGAGCCCTGCCGGGCGAGCACGGGGGCGCCGCCCATGGCGAGGTCGACCCGCATGAGCTGCTGGTTCTGCGGGGTCCAGCGGGCGCCGGTCGCGGTCTCCTTGTACGGGGCGAGCGCGTTGGCGAGTCCGGCGCCGGCGGCGGGCATGCCCTGGGGCACCCCCTGCGGCATGACCTGCTGCGGGACCTGGCCGAACTGCGGCTGACCGTACGGCGGCTGCTGGCCGTAGGGCGCCGGGGCCGGCTGGCCGTAGGGCGCGGGGGCGCCGTGCGGCGGGGTCTGGCCGGGGAGCTGCCCGTACTGCGGGGGCTGCGGCGGCTGTCCGTACGGCGCCGGGGCGGGCCCGGGCGGAGCGGGCGCGGGCGCCGGGGCCGGCGCGGGGGGCGTGAGGGGCGCCACCATGGTCGGCTGGGAGTGCATCGGCGCCGGGGCGGGCGCCGGGGCCGGCGGGGCGCCGAACGCCGGTGCGGGCGCCTGGGGCGCCGAGGGGGCGCCGAACGCCGGTGGTGCGGGGGCCTGGGCCGGAGGGGCGAAGCCGGGGCCGGCGCCCTGCGGCTGCTGCGCGGCGGGCTCCTCCTCGGCGACCTCGCCGCCGAAGTTCTTCAGCAGCGCTTCGAGGCCGCCGTCGAAGCCCTGACCGACGGCGGCGAACCGCCAGACGTCCTTGAGATAGAAGTCGCCGAGCATGACCGCGCGCTCGGTCGTGAACTCCGCACCGGTGAACGCGTAGCGGGCGACCTCCTCGCCGCCCGCGACGATCCTGATCCAGCCGGGTCCGACCTGCGACATCTGCCCGGCACCGTCGATGGTCGCCGTGAAGGACAGCTTGTGGATGTGCGCGGGGACGCGGTCCAGCGTGACGCGGAAGGACTCGGTGTCGCCGGCCTGCGGGCCGAGCAGCTGGACGGACTCCTCGGGCGACTTCGGCTGGTTGAAGAAGACGAAGTACCGGTCGTCGGAGAGGCGCTCGTCCGCGTCGAGGCCGAAGCAGCTGATGTCGAAGGTCAGGCCGGGCCCCGCGATCTGCACACCCACGTACAGATCGGTCCCCGCCGTGAGATCACTGATCTTGGCCTTGTGGCCGCGTTGGAATTCCCTGGCCATATGTGACGACCGTCCCCCATCCCGAAAGTACGAATGCGTCGCGCCAGGCTAACGGCTGTTCGTGAGATCAGGGCAAGCGCGTACCCGTTCGGTACAGAACCGGAGCGAGAGCGGTATCACTCTCCGCGAGCGTGCGGCAGGTGCGGCAGCCGGCCGGCGGCCACCACGCCCTCCAGATAGCCGCGGGCCCGCTCGGTGCGCGGGTAGGCCTCCAGGAGCCGCCAGAAGCGCGGCCCGTGCCCGGGCACGAGGAGGTGGGCGAGCTCGTGGCACAGGACGTAGTCGACGACGTACTCGGGCATCCCCTGCAGCCGGTGGGAGAGCCGGATGCTGCCCTCGGAGGGGGTGCAGGAGCCCCAGCGGGTGTTCTGGTTGGTCACCCACCGGACGGAGGCGGGGCGGGCACGGCCGCCGAAGTACTGGGCCGACAGACGCTCGGCGCGCTCGGTCAGCTCGCGGTCGCCGAGGACCTTCTTGCTCTCCTGGGCCGCCAGCTTGTCGAGCATGACCGTGACCCAGCGCTGTTCCTCGGCCTCGGACATCCGGGCGGGGATGAGCACGATGGTCCGGTCGCCCTCGCGGTAGGCGGAGACCGTTCGGCTCCGGCGGGAACTCCTGCGGACCTCGACCGCATTCGTCCCCGAGCCGCCGCGGGGCGGCCTGTTTGTCGCACTGCGCTGTGGGTCGGCCGGCACGGCCCCGACGTTACCCGCTGTGTGCGGCGGAAGTCCCGCACCATTCGAATGATTAATACCTCCCCCCTGTGGACAACTTTCCGCACCGCACGCCCGGCGCGGGCAATCTGACCTTGGACGACGAAGCACGAGCAAAGATCGTTTACGGGGGTCGAGGTCATGCATCCGATGGTGAAACCCGCGCTGCGGCGCGCTTGGCGGAATATGTCGTGCGTCCAGTACGGGGTGACCCCCGCGCACGCGGTGGTGCTGGGGCCGGTCGACCCGGCCACGGGCAGTCTGCTGGGTCTCCTCGACGGGACGCGGGGGATGGAGCTGCTGCGGGCGGAGGCCGCGGCCCTCGGACTGCGCGAGGGCCGCCTGGAGGCGCTGCTCGGGCGGCTCGCGGAGGCGGGGCTGCTCGCGGACGCCTCGGTACGCCCACCGGGCGGCCCGCCCGGGCGGGCGGACCCCGGGCTCGATCCGGTGCGCGCCGACCTGGCCTCACTGTCCGTAGTGCATCGTGCGCCGGACGGCGCGGCACGGGCACTGGCCGCACGCCGGGAGCTGCGGGTCCAGGTGCGCGGAGCGGGCCGGGTGGGCGCGGCGGTCGCGGCGCTGCTGTCCGCGGCGGGCGTCGGGCGGGTCGAGGTGCTGGACTCCGGCACGGTCACGCCGTGGGAGGTCTCGCCGGGCGGGCTGCCCGCGGAGGCGGTCGGCGAGCGCAGGGCGGTGGCGGCCCGGCGGCTCGTGGCGCGGGCCGCGCCGGGCGGCCGGCCGCCCCACGACGGGCGGCGCCGGCCGGGTGACGGGACCGCCGAGCCGGGGCTCTCCCTCGTCGTGGTGACACCGCGGGACGGTCTGGGCGCCTATGTGCCCGACCCGCTCCCGGCCGAGGCCTGGCTCGGGACCGGTACGCCGCACCTCTACGCGGGGGTGCTCGAAGCGACCGGTGTGGTGGGCCCGTTGGTGCTCCCCGGCGGGACGGCCTGTGCGGGCTGCATACAGCGGGAGCGGGCGGACCGGGAGCCCGTGTGGCCGCGGCTGCCGGCCCAGTGGCGCTCCGGCGCGCCGCATCCGCTGCCGGCCTGCGACGTGGGGCTCGCCCAGGCGGTCGCCGGGCTCGCCGCCGCGCATGCCCTGGCCTTCCTCGACGGCGACCTGCCGTCCAGCACCGGGGCGCGCTGGGAGGTGTCGCTGCCCCTGCTCGAGTGGCGCTCGGCGCCGGTCCGGGCGCACCCGGCGTGTCCGTGCGGGGCGCGGCGCGACGCGGAAGGGGAGCTTGCCTCGGCGGCTCGGGGGCCGCAGGACACAATGGCGGGGTAACGGCCCCGTGCGGCACGGCAGTCTGGGATCTGGAGGGCGCATGTCTGATCTTCCCCGGAAGGCGGTCACCCGGACCGCCAAGTTGGCCGCGTTGCCGCTCGGCTTCGCCGGCCGGGCCACCTGGGGCCTGGGCAAACGGATCGGCGGGAAGTCTGCGGAGATCGTCGCGCGCGAGCTCCAGCAGCGCACGGCCGAGCAGCTGTTCAAGGTGCTCGGCGAGCTGAAGGGCGGGGCCATGAAGTTCGGACAGGCCCTGTCCGTCTTCGAGTCGGCGCTGCCCGAGGAGGTGGCCGGGCCCTACCGGGCGGCGCTCACCAGGCTGCAGGAGGCCGCGCCGCCGATGCCGACGCGGACCGTGCACGGGGTGCTGGAGGAGCGGCTCGGCGCGGGGTGGCGGGAGCTGTTCCTGGAGTTCGAGGAGAAGCCGGCGGCGGCCGCCTCGATCGGACAGGTGCACCGTGCGGTGTGGCACGACGGGCGTGAGGTCGCGGTGAAGGTGCAGTATCCGGGGGCGGGCGAGGCGCTGCTCTCGGACCTCGCGCAGCTGAGCCGGTTCGCCCGGCTGCTGGGCCCGCTGATCCCCGGCATGGACATCAAGCCGCTGATCACGGAGCTGCGCGACCGGGTGGCGGAGGAGCTGGACTACGGCCTGGAGGCCGCGGCGCAGCAGGCGCACGCGGAGGAGTTCGCGGGCGATCCGGACGTGGTGGTCCCGGCGGTGGTGCACCAGTCGCAGCAGGTCCTGGTCACGGAGTGGATGGACGGTCTCCCGCTCTCGGAGGTGATCGCGGACGGTACGCCGGAGCAGCGCGACCGGGCGGGGCAGTTGCTCGCCCGGTTCCTCTTCTCCGGGCCGGCGCGCACCGGGCTGCTGCACGCGGACCCGCACCCGGGGAACTTCCGGCTGCTGCCCGGGCCGGAGGGAACGGACGACACCGCGGGCGCATGGCGGCTCGGGGTGCTCGACTTCGGCACGGTCGACCGGCTGCCCGGCGGACTGCCGGAGACGATCGGCACCTGCCTGCGGATGACCCTCGCCGGCGAGGCGGAGACGGTCTACGGGCTGCTGTGCGCGGAGGGCTTCGTGCGGAAGTCCGTCGCGCTCGACCCGGACGCGGTCCTGGAGTACCTGCTGCCGATCATCGAGCCGGCGGAGGTGGAGGCCTTCGGGTTCACCCGCGGCTGGATGCGCGCCCAGGCGGCCCGCGTCGCCGACCCCCGCTCCCCCGCGCACCAGTTGGGCAGGCAGCTGAATCTGCCGCCCTCGTATCTGCTGATACACCGTGTGACCTTGAGCACGATCGGGGTGCTGTGCCAGCTGGGCGCGACGGTTCGGCTGCGGGACGAGCTGGAGGCGTGGCTGCCGGGCTTCGTGAGTGAGGCCTAGCGCGGACCGGATCGGGCCGGCGGGTCACCACCAGGAGGAGTCGAGGCGGCCCTCGATGGCCCTGATGTTGGCCCGGGCACAGTCCTCGCAGAAGTACTGGCGGGTGCCGTTCTCCACCGAGCAGGTCCAGGTGAGGGGCAGCTCCTGGGCGGTCTTGCCGCAGCGGGCGCACACGAAGGGGCGCTCTTTCGTGGGGGCGTCGTTCACCTTGGTGACGATAACCCGACGACCGCCCGCGGACCGGACAACGCACCGCGGGGGCCGGTCCGTTCGGACCGGCCCCCGCGTCTGAGGTGTGCCTGGGTCAGTGCCCGTCGCCTGGGCGTCGGGTCAGTGCATGACGGCCATGGCGAGCGCGCGGCGGGCGCGCATCGACACGCGCTCGGCGCGTCGCTGCATGCGCCGGGCGGCGACCAGGCGCACGGCCTGGCGTTCCGCCTCGGCTTCCCGCAGGCGGTCGTGCATATGAGCACGGGCCAGGGCTTCTGGAATGAGTTGCATGGCTCGGGTCCTGTTCTGACGCGAGCGGTTCGCGCCACTGATCGAAACGTTGGGGGTCGCGGAGCCGGAGGGCTCGAAGGCGGACGAGGTCATCGGGGCCTGCTTCTGGGGATCGTGCGTGAGGGGGCGGTCGACGGTTCCGGTGGCGTTCATGCCGCAACCGGGTTCTTGCGCGGGCGGCCGCGGGGCCGCTTGCGGGCGACGACCACGCCCTGGACGAAGAGCTCGCCACCCCAGACGCCCCAGGGCTCGCGGCGCTCCTTGGCGCCTTCGAGGCAGGCCGCCATGAGCGGGCAGGTCCGGCAGAGCGACTTGGCGTACTCGACGTCGGCCGGGGACTCGGCGAAGAAGACCTCGGGGTCGTACGAGCGGCACGGGACGGGTACGCCGAGGTTCTCGATGGCGTCGTCGAGCGCGGTGAGCGCGGTGAGGGGGGTCAAGGCGGAGTCCTTCGTGAGGCCGGGCGGGGTGATCGATCCGGAAGGCGGTACGGACGGGGCGTGCGCTTCGAGTTGCACGGGGTTTTTTCCTCGTCTGGTCGTTCGACCTGTTGGGCCGGGGTTTTCGGCTGGTACCGGGTTCTGCTGGTCCCGAGGCCCCCTCGTTCCGTCAGCCCCGTTCGGGGACAAACAGAAGGGCCGCGGATCCCTGATGGGGTTCCGCGGCCCTGAAGGCGCCGGCCTGATCGTCGATCAGGCTGGATCACTCCAGGGTTCGAGCCCACGGAAGGCCCACATCGTGTGGTGCTGCGTCGTCTGCTGCTCGATACCGGCACCGGTCGCGGTGGCCGCAAAGCCATAGGCCGAGGCCTGGGCCTTGCCCACTACTCCTGCTTCCAGTGCCTTGGTCGGTCGCTCATTGCGCTCCAGGCGGTCCATCAGGACGGCGGGCATGCCGAGCGGCAGGCCGGCGCCGGACAGACCGGTGCCCCGGAGAGCGTGAGGAGCGACGGTGGAGAGGCCGAGCGAGCAGGCGGAGACGACCGAGCGATCGGTCATTTTGGCGGTGCTGGTCTTGATGTTCTTGATGCTGATCACTGGAATCGCCTCCTCTCGGCGTCTCGGAGGGCTCGGGGTGAGCCGGACCCTCGTGTTCATTTGGACAAGTACAGCACGAAGACAGGGCTTCGAAGAAGCCGCCGTTTCCGTGGTTAAGAACCTATGGGGCTTGACGGGGCGGGCGCAAACTATTTTTCCGACGAGTTTTCCTCAGTCCTCGCCGTCGCTTCCTCCACCCACCTCACCTGCGCAGATGGCGAGCACGTCGGCGCCGAAGCGGTTCAGCTTGCGCACGCCCACGCCGGAGATGGCGGCGAGCTCCCCGTCGGAGTCGGGCACGCGCTCGGCGATCGCCATGAGCGTCTTGTCGGTGAAGACGCAATAGGGCGGCTGGCCCAGCTCCCTGGCCTGCACCGCGCGCCACTCGCGCAGGCGCTCGTAGAGGCCCTCGTCCATGTCCGAGGGGCAGTCCTCGCAGCGCAGCAGCTTCATCTCGCCGGCCTCGGTGAGGGTGGCGCCGCAGACCCGGCAGCGCACCGGCCCGCGCTGCCGGCGCCGGGCGGCGAGGGCGCCCCGCTCGACGCCCGCTCCCGCACCGCCGCTCGTGGTGACCGTGCCGAGGGACCCCGATCCGGGGCGCAGCCCCTTGAGGAAGCGTGTGGGGCGCCGGGAGGGCCGGCCGCCCGGTGAGCGCGAGAGCGCCCAGGACAGCGACAGGTGCTCCCGGGCCCGGGTGACGCCCACGTAGAGCAGCCGCCGCTCCTCCTCGACCTGCTCGTCCGTCCTGGCGTAGGTGATCGGCATCATGCCCTCGGTGAGACCGACCAGGAAGACGGCGTCCCACTCCAGGCCCTTGGCGGCGTGCAGGGAGGCGAGCGTGACGCCCTGGACGGTGGGGGCGTGCTGGGCGGCGGCCCGCTCGTCGAGCTCGGCGACCAGGTCGGAGAGGGTCGCGCCGGGCTTGGCCCGGGCGAAGTCCTCGGCCAGCCGGACCAGTGCGGCGAGGGACTCCCAGCGGTCCCGGACGGCGCCGGAGCCGGCCGGCGGCTCTCCCGTCCAGCCCTGCCCCGAGAGCACGGCCCGGACCTGGGCGGGCAGGTCGTCGGCACCGTCCAGGAGGGAGTCGTTCGCCCCGAAGCGGGCCGCGCCGCGCAGGGCCGCGCCCGCCTCGCGCACCTCCTTGCGCTCGAAGAAGCGCTCGGCGCCGCGCAGCTGGTAGGGCACGCCGGCGTCGCCCAGGGCCTGCTCGTAGACCTCGGACTGGGCGTTGATCCGGTAGAGCACGGCGATCTCGCCGGCCGGGACGCCGGCCGCGATCAGGTCGCGGATGCGGCGCGCGGTGCCCTCGGCCTCGGTGGGCTCGTCGGCGTATTCGGTGTAGCGGGGCTCGGGGCCGGGGTCGCGCTGGGAGACCAGCTCCAGGCGGTGTTCGGCGGCCCGGCCGCTCGCCTGGCTGAGCAGGCCGTTGGCCAGGTGGACGACCTGGGGGGTGGAGCGGTAGTCCCGGATCAGCTTGATGACGGTCGCGCCGGCGTGCCGGGTGCGGAAGTTCAGCAGGTGGTCGGGGGTGGCGCCGGTGAACGAGTAGATCGTCTGGCTGGCGTCGCCGACCACGCACAGGCTGTCGCGGTCGCCGAGCCACAGGTCGAGCAGCCGCTGCTGGAGCGGCGAGACGTCCTGGTACTCGTCCACCACGAAGTGGTGGTACTGCCGGCGGATCTGGTCCGCGATGTCGTGCCGGTCCTGCAGGATGCCGACCGTGAGCAGCAGCACGTCCTCGAAGTCGATCACGTCGCGGTCGCGCTTGAGCTGCTCGTACATCGCGTAGATCTGACCGATCTCGGCCGGGTCGCGCGGGGCGTCGCGCAGCGCCTTGGCGGCGGCCGCCGGATAGTCGGCGGGCACGGTCTGGGTGACCTTCGCCCACTCGATCTCGCTCGTGACGTCCCGCAGCTCGTTCCGGTCGAGCCGAAGCCGGCAGCGCGCGGCGGCGTCGGCGACCAGCTGGACCTTCCGCTCCAGGAGCCGGGGCAGCTCGCCACCGATCGCTTTCGGCCAGAAGTACTGGAGCTGACGGAGGGCTGCGGAGTGGAACGTGCGGGCCTGCACCCCGCCCGCCCCGAGCTGCCTGAGCCGGCCGCGCATCTCGCCGGCGGCACGGTTGGTGAACGTGACGGCCAGCACACTGGAGGGGACGAACACGCCCGCCCGCACCCCGTAGGCGATGCGGTGGGTGAGGGCGCGGGTCTTGCCCGTGCCGGCACCGGCCAGGACGCACACCGGACCATGCAGGGCCAGGGCGACCTCGCGCTGCTCCGGGTCGAGCCCGTCGAGCACCGCGTCGGCCGTCTCCGGGACCTGCGGGAAGAGAGAGGAGTGCGTTGCTGCTGTCACCCCGCCATGCTGCCAGGTCCGCGGGACGGGTGCGGAGCACTGTCCACAGGGGGGAGACCGTGGTCATACGAATTCCGGGAATGGCCGGTAGACGACGTACGTTCTTCTTCTCGGCACCGACCCGAGCACCGCGAGACTAGAGGAGCGCCTGGCCATGCAGGGCACTGTGACGATGTACAGCACCACGTGGTGCGGCTACTGCCGCCGGCTGAAGAGCCAGCTGGACCGCGAGGGCATCGCGTACACGGAGATCAACATCGAGCAGGACCCGGAGTCGGCGGACTTCGTCGAGAAGGTCAACGGCGGGAACCAGACCGTTCCGACCGTGCGCGTCCTCCCGACGGCCGGTGGCGACGAGGTCGTCATGACCAACCCGAGCCTGGCCCAGGTCAAGCAGGCCCTCGCCGTCTGACCTGACACCCGGCGGTGACCGGAAACAGCCCCCTCCCGGGAGACCGGGAGGGGGCTGTTCCGCTTCCGTTTCCGGCCGCGGGAGGGCCGGGGGCACCGGCGCGGATCACGTCGGCCGGCTTCGGCGGCGGCTCGGGCACCGCTGCCGGAGAGCGGCTCGGGCACCGCTGCCGAGGGGCGGCTCGGGAGCGGCTCAGATCACGTCGCCCGGCTTCGGCAGCGGCTTGCCGTACCAGAGCTCGATCAGCCGGGACGCGATCGAGATCCCGTACGGCGGCAGCACCTCGCCCGACTCGAAACCGGCGGCCAGGTCCTCGCGGGAGAACCAGCGGGCCTCGTGGATCTCCTCGCCGTCCACGTGTATCTCCGAGGACGTCGCCCGGGCGAGGAAGCCCAGCATCAGACTGGACGGGAACGGCCAGGGCTGGCTGGCCACGTACTCGACCTCGCCGACCGTGACGCCCGCCTCCTCGAAGACCTCCCGCACCACCGACTGCTCGATGGACTCGCCCGGCTCGACGAAGCCGGCGAGCGTGGAGAAGCGGCCCTCGGGCCAGTGCACCTGGCGGCCCAGCAGCGCCCGGTCCTGGTCGTCGGTGACCAGCATGATCACCGCGGGGTCCGTGCGCGGGTAGTGCTCGGCGCCGCAGGCCTGGCAGCGGCGGATGTGCCCGGCCGCCGCGACCACGGTGCGCTCGCCGCAGCGGGAGCAGAAGCGGTGCAGCCGCTGCCAGTTCTCCAGGGCCACCGCGTGCACCATCAGGCCGGCGTCGCGCGGCGACAGCAGGAGCCCCGCCTCGCGCAGCCCGGCCGGCCGCGCGGACTGGTCCATCCGCCCCGGCAGGCTGTCCTTCTGGAGCGCGAAGTAGGAGACGCCGTCGGCGTCCGTGCCCAGGAAGTAGCGGTGGGTCTCGGTGACCGGGGCCTCGAAGGCCGGGGTCATCACCAGTTCCGTCCGCCCGTCGGACGTGTCGTCGATCAGCACCTGGCCGCCCGAGACCACGAAGACGCGGGTCGTCGGGTGGCTCCAGGCGGCCGCGAGCCACGCCTCGTCGAGGCGGTGATGGGCGGCACGGTCGATCCCGCTCGGGGCGGTGAGCGAGATCGGGCGGTCCGCGGACGCGTTGTTCAGGGTGCTCACAGGTGCTTCCAACTCCCCCGGATCGGTGTCAGTGTCTTCGACGGTCGGCGCGCTGCGGTGTGCGGCTCAGCGCCCGGCGTCGGTGAGGGCGGCGGGCAGGTCCCCCCAGAGATGAGCGGTCGTCTCGACACCCTTCATGAGGAGATCGAGCTCGATCTTCTCGTTCGGGGCGTGCCAGCCGTCGGACGGGACGGAGATGCCCAGGAACAGTACCGGCGCGCCGAGGACGTCCTGGAGGTCGGCGGCCGGTCCGGAGCCGCCTTCGCGGGTGTAGCGGATCTTGGCGCCGTCGAAGGCGCGGCTCATCGCGCCGGCCACCGCCTTGAGGGCGGGGTGGTCGAGCGGGGTGAGGCACGGCCGGGTCGGGGCGCCGAAGACGATCTCGTGGCGGATGCCCGCCGGGACCAGTCCGGGGAGCCAGGCGCGGACGGCGGCCTCGATGCGGTCCGGGTCCTGGCCCGCGACGAGCCGGAAGGACAGCTTCAGGTGGGCGGAGGCGGGGACGATCGTCTTGCCGCCGGGGCCCTGGTAGCCGCCGCCGAGGCCGTTGACCTCGGCCGTCGGGCGGGCCCAGACCCGTTCCAGGGTGGTGAAGCCGGCCTCGCCGAGGGTCCCGTGCGACCTGGCGGTGGCCAGCCAGGCGCTCTCGTCGAAGGGCAGTTCGGCGACGAGGGCCCGCTCGGCGTCGGAGAGCTCGGTGACGCCCTCGTAGAAGCCCGGGATCGCGACCCGCTCGTCGGCGTCGTGCAGGGCGGCGACGATCCGGCCGGCGACGGTGGCCGGGTTCGGCACGGCGCCGCCGAAGGAACCGGAGTGGATGTCCTGGTCGGGGCCGAAGAGATCGATCTCGCAGTCCGCGACCCCGCGCATGCCGGTGCACACGGTGGGGGTGGTCTCGGACCACATGCCGGTGTCGGAGACGATCACGACGTCGGCGGCCAGCCGGTCGGCGTGCTTCTCCACCAGCTCGCGGAAGTGCGGCGAACCCGACTCCTCCTCGCCCTCCACCACCATTTTCAGATGGACGGCGGGCGCGGTCCGGCCGGTCGTGGCGAGGTGCGCCCGGACGCCGAGCGTGTGGAAGAACACCTGGCCCTTGTCGTCGGCCGCGCCCCGGGCGTACATCCGGCCGTCGACCAGCGCCGGCTCGAACGGGTCCGTGTGCCAGCCGTCCTCGCGGGCGGCGGGCTGCACGTCGTGGTGGCCGTAGACGAGCACGGTCGGCGCGTCCGGGTCGTCCGAGGGCCACTCGGCGAACACGGCCGGGGCGCCGTCGGTCTCCCACACCTCCACGGTCGCGAAGCCGGTCTCCGTGAGCTTGGCGGCGAGCCACTCGGCACTGCGCCGCACGTCCCCGGCCCGGTCCGGCTGCGCCGACACCGAGGGGATCCGCAGCCACTCGACGAGGTCGCCGAGGAAGGCGGATCGGTGCTGCTCGATGTACGTGCGCACGGCGTGGACGGCGTTGTCCGGGGTCTCGCTCATGGCCCCGAGCCTATCCGGCGCCGGACGGCGCTCCGTCCTCGGCTTCCCCGGGGAACGCGGCGTCCCCGGCCGGTCCGCCGCGCAGCACCGCCTCCAGTTCCGCCCTTCCCGGCAGCCGGGCGGGGCGGACCACCTCGCCGGTCCGTACGTAGACGAAGGCGGTGGCCACCTCCTCCGGGTCGAGGCCGTGCTGCTCGGCCCAGGCGAGGCGGTAGATCGCCAGCTGCAGCGGATCCGCGGTGCGCAGGTGGCTCGTCTTCCAGTCGACGATCTCGTACCCACCGGTGTCCGGGTCCCGGTAGACGGCGTCGATCCGGCCCCGGACCACCCGGCCGGCGAGGGACAGGTGGACGGGGACCTCCACCCGGTACGGGGTGCGGCGGGCGTACGGCGTGCGGTCGAAGGCCTCCTTGAGCACCTCCAGGTCCCGCTCGTCCAGGATCTCCGGCTCGCCCGCGAACTCCTCGCCGCCGGGCAGCTCGTCCGGTCCGAGCATGGGCAGCGGGAGCTCCTCGAAGCGCGACTCCACCCACGCGTGGAACCGCGTGCCGCGCCGGGCCGCCGGCTGCGGCGGCTTCGGCATCGGCCGGGCCAGCTCCTTGGCGAAGCCGTCGGGGTCGGCCGCGAGGCGGAGCACCTGGGAGGCGGAGAGGTAGGCGGGGAGCAGGACGTCCCGGGTGGTGGCGCGGGTGCGGTGGAGTTCGGTGGTGAGGGCGGTGAGGTCGCGGTCCCAGGAGGCGACGGTCCTGGCGTCCTCGGGCGTGAGCGGCCGGGACTCGGCCCGGGGCGCGGGCACATGGGGCTCCCCGGGCCGGGGCGCGGGCGGCTCCCCCGCCGCCCGGGGCGCGGGCGCGTGCGGCTCGTCGGCCCAGGGGTCCTCCTCGTACGGAGGGGTCTCCGCCGGGTCCTCCGGCACCTCCGGGTCCTCCAGGTCCTCCGGGAGCCAGAGGTCGTCGCCGGCCTCGGCCGGGGAGGTGCGCGGCGCCGTCGCGGCGCCGGGGCCGGCCGCCCCCGCGTGGTGCGGGCCGAGGGCCCACAGCCGGGCCGTGACGGCCTCCGCCGCCTCCCGTCGCCGTTCCAGGGAGTCCTTGTCCAGGGGCAGCGGCCAGGCCTGGTCGGCCAGGTCCGCGGCCAGCAGGGGGTTCGTGTCGCCCTCTGCCGGTTCGTCCGCCCAGGCCTCGATCTCGCCGTGCCCGGAGGCGCAGTGCTCGTAGAGGGCGTGGAGGAAGTCCGAGGGGCCCCGCGGCTTCTTCTGGGAGGGGCCCCACCAGTGGGCGGAGCCGAGGAGGAGGGAGCGGGGGCGGGTGAAGGTGACGTAGCCGAGGCGGAGTTCCTCGGTGTGCTGGTGGTCCCGCATGCCGTTCTTGAAGGCCGTGAGGGACTTCGCGTCCCAGGTGTCGAGCCGCGGCAGCGTGGCCGCGTCGCCGCGCAGGGCGTGCGGGAGCACCTGGGGCTGGGAGGTCCAGGACTCGCGGGCGCGGGTGGACGGGAACTGGCCGGTGACGAGGCCGGGCACCGCGACCACGTCCCACTCCAGGCCCTTGGACTTGTGGGCGGTCATCACCTTGACGGTGTTCTCCCCGCCGGGGAGGGCGTTGTCGAGGCCCTTCTCGTACTGCGCGGCCGTCCGCAGGAAGCCGAGGAAGGCGAGCAGGGTGGCCTCGCCGTCCAGGGAGGCGAAGCGGGCGGCGATGTCGAGGAAGTTGCCGAGGGTCTCGCGGCGGCGGGCGGCGAGGGCGTGCGGGGAGGCCGACAGCTCGACCTCCAGGCCGGTGGCGGCGAGCACCCGGTGCAGGACGTCCATCAGCGGATCGGCCAGGGAGGAGCGCAGGGCGCGCAGCTCGGTGGCGAGGCGGGCGAAGCGGACCCGGGCCTCCGCGGAGAAGGGCAGGCCGTCGTCCTCGCCGCCGGAGTCCAGGAAGGTGTCGAGCGCGTCGGCGAGGGAGATCACCTCGGCCGGGTCGACGCCCTCGACGGCGGCGGCGAGCCGCTGGTCGGCGTCCGCGGACTCCTCGCCGGGCCGGTGCACCAGGAGCCGGGCGCGGCGCCCGAGGAGGGCCAGGTCGCGGGGGCCGATCCGCCAGCGGGGGCCGGTGAGGAGGCGTACGAGGGAGGCGTTGGCGCCGGGATCCTGGAGGACCTCGCAGACGGCGACGAGGTCGGCGATCTCGGGCAGGTGGAGCAGGCCGGAGAGTCCGACGACCTCGACCGGGACGTCACGGGCGACGAGGGCGGCCTGGATCGCCGGGAAGTCGGTGGCGGTGCGGCACAGGACGGCGATCTCGCCGGGGGCGGTGCCGGTGCGGACGAGGTGGGCGAGGGAGTCGGCGAGCCAGTCGATCTCCTCCGCGTGGGTGGGGAGGAGGGCGATGCGGACGCCGCCGTCGTGCTCGGCGCCGGGCGCGGGACGCAGCGCCTCCACGCCCTCGTGCATGGCGCGCAGGGGTGCGGCGAGGCCGTTGGCGAGGTCGAGCAGGCGGCCGCCGCTGCGCCGGTTCTCGGAGAGGGCGAAGCGGGTGGCGGGGCTGCCGTCCGCGTACGGGAAGTGTTCGGGGAAGTCGTCGAGGTTGGCGACGGAGGCGCCGCGCCAGCCGTAGATGGCCTGGCAGGGGTCGCCGACGGCGGTGACGGCGTGCCCGGTGCCGTGCCCGAAGAGGCCCGACAGGAGCAGGCGCTGGGCGACGGACGTGTCCTGGTACTCGTCGAGGAGGACGACCCGGAACTCGTCCCTGAGGATCGCGCCGACCTCGGGCCGGGTGGTGGCGAGCTCGGCGGAGAGGGCGATCTGGTCGCCGAAGTCGAGCAGGTCCCGGGAGCGCTTGGCCGCGCGGTAGCGCACGACGAGGTCGAGGAGCTCGCGCCGAGCGGTGCCGGTCTCGGGGAGTCTGCGCAGGTCGGCGTTGGTGAGCTTGGCTCCGGCGAGTTCGGCGAGCAGCTCGGTGTCGTGGGCGAGGAGACGCTCGGGCGGTACGAGGTGCTCGGCGAGCTCGGCGTCGAGGGCGAGCAGGTCGCCGACGAGGGTCGGGAAGGAGCGGGTGAGCGCCGGGTACGGGCCGGGGGACTCGCGCAGCACCCGGGCGGCGAGCTGGTAGCGGGTGGCGTCGGCGAGCAGCCGCGAGGTGGGCTCCAGTCCGATCCGCAGCCCGTGGTCGGTGAGGAGCCGGCCGGCGAAGGCGTGGTACGTCGAGATGAGGGGCTCGCCCGGGGGGTTGTCCGGGTCGATGACGTCGGGGTCGGTGACGCCCGCCCGGACGAGAGCGGTGCGGACGCGCTCGGCCAGCTCCCCGGCGGCCTTGTTGGTGAAGGTGAGACCGAGGACCTGCTCGGGGGCGACCTGGCCCGTACCGACCAGCCAGACCACCCGGGCGGCCATCACCGTCGTCTTGCCGGACCCGGCGCCGGCCACGATGACCTGCGGGGCCGGCGGCGCGGTGATGCAGGCCGTCTGCTCCGGGGTGAAGGGGATGCCGAGGAGCTCCTTGAGCTGCTCGGGGTCGGTGAGGAGTGCGGTCACCCCAAAGAGGCTAACGGGACCCGCTGACAGTCCCGGCCCTCCGCGATGTCCGTCACACCGGCTGCTCCGCGGGCCCGCCCTGGTCGAGCTTGGTCAGGTCGACCGTCTCGTCCTCGGGCGGGACGACGACCTTCACGGGCTTGTCGTAGTCGGAGAGCACCACGCTGCCGGGCCCGGAGCCGCCCGTCTTGACCATCTTCAGGATGTAGGGCTTGCCGCGCTGCGAGACGGACACGGTCGTGGTCTCGCCGCCGGGCTTCCGCCTCACCAGGGTGGCGACCGGGGTGCCCTGCACCTCGGCGTCGGGGCCGCGGACCAGTCCGGCCAGTTCGGCCTTGTTCCTGCCGAGGTCGGCGAGGAGCGCCTTCAGGTCGCAGACGCCGCCGAGGTCACCGCTGCCGGCCTGCCCGGGGGCGATCTTCAGCCAGCGGCCCTTGAGGAGCTCGATGGTCGCCTCGATCTGCGGTTCGGGCATGCCCTGGGAGGCCATGGAGGCCCGCCAGAACTTCTCGTCGCCCTTCATGTAGGTGAGACCGCCGGTCCTGCGGAGCTCCGCGGCGCCGCCCTGGAGCTTGATCAGGCCGGTGCACTGGTTCTTGTCGTCGACGGAGAAGTCGACGTCCAGGGGCTGCCCGCCGGTGGTGACCCGGCCGGCCATGCGCAGCGAGGTCGCGGACCGGGTGGCGGTGACGGCCTTGTCGCCGATCTGGCCGGCGGTCAGGCCCTGGAAGGGGTCGGCGGACGGGCTGGGCGCCCGCACGGCCCCGGCCGGTCCCTGTGCCGCCGACGCCCGTGCCGCCGTCCCCGGTGCCGGTGGGGCCTGGGCCTGGGCCAGGGTGGCGGGCGCGGCGCCCGCGATCAGGGCGGCGGCGACGGCGGTGGCGACACGGAGCCTGGTGGTGCGGTACGCCATGCGAGCCTCCTCGCGGACACTCCCCGAGTCCCCCGGCCTTCCAGGGTGCCGGAGCGGGCCGCTCGCCGCGACTCCGCGGCCCTGGAGCCTCGCCGGGGAACGCCCCTCGCCCGGCGTTCCCGCCCCCGGCCCCGCGCCCGCGCCCCGCGTTCCCCGGCCGCGCCCCTCGTCCCGTACCGGTGCGCGCCCCTTGCCCGGATCGCCGCCACGACCGTCCGCGGGCCTACTCCACGATGTGACGGCCCTCGGGGCGGGCGCTGCACGCGGCGCGGAAGCTGCAGGTCGTGCAGTGCTGACCGGTGGTCGGGGTGAAGCGCTCGTCCAGGACGCGGCCGGCGGCGGTGGCGAGGAGGTCGCCCACCCACTCCCCTTCGAGCGGCTGCTGCGCCTGGACCTTGGGCAGGGCGTCGCCGCCCTCCTTCTTGGGGGCGGCCTGGCGGAGGTGGACGAGTTCGGCGCCGCCCGGCTCGGGGGTGCGGCCGCCGAAGACCTCGTCGACGGCGCCCTCCCGGACGGCGAGCTGGTAGACGGCGAGCTGCGGGTGGCGGGCGACCTCGTCCTTCGTGGGGGCGGCCTTGCCGGTCTTGAAGTCGACGACGTAGGCGCGGCCCTGCTCGTCGGCCTCGACGCGGTCCATGGAGCCGCGGATGCGGACCTCGTACGGGCCCGCGCCCAGGGTGACGTCGAAGTCGTGCTCGGTGGCGGCGGTGGTGCGGCCGGCCCGGTCCATGACGTGCCAGTGCAGGAAGCGCTCCAGGGCGACCCGGGCGTTCTCCTTCTCCTGCGCGGACTTCCAGGGCGCGTCGAAGGCGAGCGCGTCCCAGACGGAGTCCAGGCGGGCCATGAGGACGTCGAGGTCGGCGGGGGTACGGCCGGAGGCGACCTCGTCGGCGAGCACGTGGACGACGTTGCCGAAGCCCTGGGCGGCGGTCGCGGGGGTGTCGGCCTTCACCTCGCGGCCCAGGAACCACTGGAGCGCGCAGGTGTTGGCGAGCTGGTCGAGGGCGGAGCCGGAGAGGGCCACGGGCCGGTCGCGGTCGCGCAGCGGCACCTCGCTGCGGGTCGGCTCGGCGAGACCCCACCAGCGGTCCGGGTGAGCGGCGGGCACGAGCGGGTGGCCGTCCTCGTCGGCGAGGGCGGCGAGCCGGGCGAGGCGTTCGGCGGCGGCGGCGCGCAGCCCGGGCGAGGCCCCGGGGTCGACGGTGGTGGCCCGCAGCTCGGCGACGAGGGCGGCGACGGCGAGGGGGCGCCGGGGCCGGCCGGCCACCTCCTTGGGCTCCTCGCCGAGCTCGGTGAGGAAGCGCGAGGGCTGGTCGCCGTCCTCGGCGGGGGCCTTCACGGCCGTGACGACGAGCCGGTCGCGGGCGCGGGTGGCGGCGACGTAGAACAGGCGGCGCTCCTCGGCGAGCAGGGCGCCGGGGGTGAGCGGCTCCGCGAGGCCGTCGCGGCCGATGCGGTCGGCCTCCAGGAGGGAGCCGCGGCGGCGCAGGTCGGGCCACAGCCCCTCCTGCACGCCGGCGACGACGACGAGGCTCCATTCGAGGCCCTTGGAGCGGTGGGCGGTCATCAGGCGGACGGCGTCGGGGCGGGTGTGCCGGCGGGTGAGGGTGTCGGCGGCGATGTCCTGCGCGTCGAGCTCTTCGAGGAAGTTGAGCGCGCCTCGGCCGCCGACCCGGTCCTCGGCGCGGGCGGCCGTCTCGAACAGGGC
The DNA here is from genome assembly GCF_043202995.1 of Streptomyces sp. NPDC048018. Lineage (NCBI taxonomy): Bacteria > Bacillati > Actinomycetota > Actinomycetes > Kitasatosporales > Streptomycetaceae > Streptomyces > Streptomyces sp. NPDC048018. The sequence continues at coordinate 13,569 of NZ_JBIDBK010000006.1, read as the reverse complement.
GCACACGGCGTCGAGGTCCCGGTCGGCGTTGCGCCCGGCCGGGCCGCCGCGCAGGGAGGAGCGCTCCAGGCGCCCCGGCCAGGGCGTGCCGTTCCAGAGCAGCCACAGGGCCTCCTCGGCGGTGCCGCCCGCGGCCAGCCTGTGCCGCGCGGACCGCAGCAGCTCGCCGAGCCGCTTCGCGCCGCGCGCGTAGGCCTGGTCGTGCGCGACGAGCCGCTCGGGCTCGGCCAGCGCCCGGGCCAGCAGCACGTCCGAGGGGGGCGGCACGTTGTTGCCGCCGGCCCGCTCCTCGTCCCGCAGCGCCCGTCCGAGCCGGCGGAGGTCGGCGGGGTCCATCCCGGCGAGCGGCGAGGCGAGCAGCGCGACGGCGGTCTCGACGTCGAGCCACCCGGGCGCGGCGACGCCCGCGGCACCGGCGTCCGCGTCCGCGTCCCCACCGGCATGGCCGTCGGCGTCACCGCCCTCGCCGGGGTCGCCGTCGCCGTTGCCGTCGCCGAGGGGCTCGGCGGCGCCGCTCTCCCCCTCCGGGGCGGCCTCGCCCCCCGCCGCCGCCCGCAGGGCGAGCAGCAGCGGTGCCACGGCCGGTTCGTGGCGGAGCGGGGTGTCCGCGGCGTCGGTCTCGACCGGGACGCCCGCGGACGTGAGGGCGCGGCGGAGGGCCGGCAGGTGGGCGGCGGCGCGGGTGAGGACCGCCATCTCGTGCCAGGGGACGCCGTCCTCCAGGTGGGCGCGGCGGAGCAGGTCGGCGATGTTGTCGGTCTCGGTGGAGGCGGTGGGGTACGTGTAGACCTCCGCCCGGCCCCCCTCCCGTACCGGTGCGAGCGCGCGGTGGGCCCGTACGGCGGCGGCGGGGAGGCGGGGCAGCGGCATGCGCTGGGTCACCAGCCGGGTCGCGGCCAGGAGCGCCGCGCCGGAGCGGCGCGAGGTGCCGAGGACGCGGACGCCGCCGCCGAAGGCGGCCGGGAAGTCGAGGATGCCGTTCACGTCGGCACCCCGGAAGGCGTAGATCGACTGGTCGGGATCGCCGAAGGCGACGACCGAGGGGGCGGTCAGCCCGCGCAGCAGCCGCACCTGGGCGGGGTCGGTGTCCTGGTACTCGTCGACGAAGATCGCGTCGTACGCGGGGAGCGTGCCGGGCGCGGCGGACTCCACGAGCAGAACCGCCCGGTGGACGAGCTCGGTGTAGTCGAGGACGCCCTGGAGGTCCATGACGTCGAGGTACTCGGCGAGGAACGCGGCCGCGGCCCGCCAGTCGGGGCGGCCGACGCGGCGGGCGAAGGCGTCCAGGGCGCGCGGCCCGAGGCCCAGCTCCCGGGAGCGCGCGATCACGGCGCGGACCTCGTCGGCGAAGCCCCGGGTGGTGAGGCAGGCGCGGAGTTCGTCGGGCCAGCGCAGCCGGCCGAGGCCGAGCTTCTCCAGGTCGACATGGCCGGCGAGCAGCTCGCGTACGGCCAGGTCCTGCTCGGGTCCCGACAGCAGCCGGAGGGGTTCCGCGAAGAGGTCGGCGTCCTGGTGGGCGCGGACCAGGGCGTAGCAGTAGGAGTGGAAGGTGGTGGCCTGCGGCGGCCGCTGTCCGCCGAGCCGGGCCGCCATCCGGTCGCGGAGTTCCACGGCGGCCTTGCGGCTGAAGGTGAGGACGAGGAGCCGCTCGGGGTCGGCGCCCTGTTCCATGCGGGCCGCGACCGCCTCGACCAGTGTCGTGGTCTTTCCGGTGCCGGGTCCGGCGAGGACGAGAAGGGGTCCGTCCGCGTGCTCAACCACGGCGCGCTGCGCTGCGTCCAGCACAGGGGGCCGCACCGGCGCCGGGACGGCCCGCACCAGCCGGTACGCGCCGGGGCCCCGCGTACGCCGAAGGGTCGAGGAGGAAGTCACGTGGGTCGCCGGTCCTGCTGGTGGGTGTGCGGGTCTCACGGCCCGCTCGGGTCGCGCGCGCCGCGGGGGTCGCTCGCGTCGCCGGTCGGGCCGCGCGCGCTCCTCGGGGTGCTCCGGTGAGAAACGCGAGCTTCGACGTTACGCGATCCCGCCCGCGTCCCCCACGTGTCGCGCCGTCAGGCGTGGCACCGGGGTCCGCCGCGCCCTCACCCGTCCGTGCCGTCCCAGCGGGCGCGCCGCATGTCGAGCCTGGCCGGGCCGCCCTCCGGCTCCCGCAGCGGGGTGCCCTCGGCCCGGTAGTGACCGAGGGCACGGTGTTCGTGGCCGGGGAGCAGGGTGCCGTCCGCGCGGACCACGCGCCACCAGGGCACGGAGCTGCCGTACAGTGCCATGACCCGGCCCACCTGGCGGGGCCCCCCTTCGCCGAGCCATTCGGCGACGTCGCCGTAGGTCATCACCCGCGAGGGCGGGATCTGCTCGGCGACCTGAAGGACCCGTTCCGCGTACGCGGGCAGCTCGGGCAGCTCCTGGTTCTCCATTCGGCCCATCCTGCCGCACCGCACCGACAACCCCCTGATGCCTCCGTACGGCCCCTTCTCGTGCCACCATCGTGCGGGCGGTGACTGGTGATACGAGATCAAGAACACGAGACGACGGCGACGGCGACGGCGGCCATGACGGCGACGCCGGCGGCGGCCACGACGGCATCGGCGGCCACGACGGCGCCGCCGACCACGACCACGGAACGGCACGCAGAGACGGACATGGTGATGGCGCAGGACAGTCCGCCCGAGCGCGCGCCCGAGCGCGTATCCGGCGACGAGCCGCTGCTCGCTGCCCGCGTGCACCGGCCGTCCGACCTGATGCGGCTGCTCATCGGCGTCCTCGCCATCGCCGTCGTCCTCGCCATCGCCGCCTTCGCCCACGGCACGACCTCCGGCCTGGAGCAGGACATCAACAAGGGCGCCGGCGGCGCCCCCGACGTCTTCGTCAAGATCGCCGGTCTGGTGTCGTCCATCGCCGTCCTGCTCGTCCCGGTGGCCTTCGCCATCGAGCGGCTCGTGAAACGTGACGGACTGCGCATCGCCGACGGCGTGCTGGCGGCCGTGCTCGCCCACGGCGTGACGCTCGCCACGGACCTGTGGGTGGCCAAGGCGGCGCCCGGCACCATCCAGGACGCGCTGACCCAGCCGCAGTCCGGCGGCGGGCTCACCGACCCGGTCCACAACTACCTGGCACCGGTCATCGCGTACATGACCGCGGTGGGCATGGCCCGAAGACCGCGCTGGCGCGTGGTGCTGTGGGTGGTGCTGCTGCTCGACGCCTTCACCATGCTCGTCGCCGGCTACACCACCGCCTTCTCGATCATCCTCACCGTGCTGATCGGCTGGACGGTGGCCTACGGCACGCTCTACGCGGTCGGCTCCCCCAACGTCCGGCCCACCGGGCAGACACTGCTGGCCGGCCTGCGCCGGGTCGGCTTCCGGCCGGTGACCGCGCTGCGCGCCGAGGGCGTGCCGGACGCCGCGGACAGCGGGGACCGGGGGCGGCGCTACATCGTGACGCTGGAGGACGGGCCGCCGCTCGACGTCACGGTCGTCGACCGCGAGCAGCAGGCGCACGGCTTCTTCTACCGGGCCTGGCGGCGCCTCACCCTGCGCACCATCACCACCCGCCGCTCGATCGTGTCCCTGCGCCAGGCCCTGGAGCAGGAGGCACTGCTCGCGTACGCGGCGATCGCGGCGGGCGCCAACGCACCCAAACTGATCGCCACCTCCGAGCTCGGCCCGGACGCCGTGATGCTCGTCTACGAGCACCTGGGCGGCCGGAACCTGGACTCGCTGGACGACCAGGAGATCACCGACGAGCTGGTGCGCAGCGCCTGGCGCCAGGTGAAGGCGCTGCAGTCGCGCCGGATCGCGCACCGCAGGCTCGCCGGCGACGCGATCGTGGTGGATCGTTCCGGCAGGGTGATCCTCACGGATCTGCGCGGCGGCGAGATCGCCGCGGGCGATCTCGTCCTGCGGATGGACATCGCGCAGATGCTCACGACGCTGGGCCTGCGGGTCGGGGCCGAGCGGGCGGTGACGGCGGCCGTGGAGGTGCTCGGCCCGGACGCGATCGCCGACTGTCTGCCGCTGCTCCAGCCCATCGCGCTGAGCCGGTCCACCCGCGCGGAGCTGCGCCGGCTCGCCCGCGAGCGCTCGGCGCGGGAGCGCGAGGCGGTCCTCGCGGCCTCGGAGGCGGCCAAGCAGGAACGGGCGGACGCGCGGGCGCAGGCGGACCTGGTGGCGGACCGCAAGGCCGCGCGGGCCGAGAAGAAGGCCGAGAAGCGGGCGCTGGACGAGGCCCTGGACGAGGCCCGCGAGGAGGACCTGCTGGCGCAGATCCGCCAGCAGGTGCTGCGGATCCGGCCGCAGGCGCCGGTGGAGCCGGTGCGTCTGGAGCGGATCAAGCCGCGGACGCTCGTCAGCCTCATCGCGGGCGCCGTCGCCGCGTACTTCCTGCTGTCGCAGATCGCCCGGACCCCGCTGTCGACGGTCGCCGAGGCCGACTGGCGGTGGGTGGCGGCGGCCGTGGTGTTCTCGGCGTTCAGCTATGTGGCGGCGGCGATGAGCCTGCTGGGCTTCGTGCCCGAGCGGGTGGGCTTCTGGCGGACGGTGGTGGCGCAGGTCGCCGGCTCGTTCGTGAAGATCGTCGCGCCGGCGGCGGTCGGCGGCGTGGCCCTGAACACCCGCTTCCTGCAGCGTGCGGGGGTGCGTCCGGGGCTCGCGGTCGCGAGTGTCGGTGCCTCGCAGCTCTTCGGGCTCGGGGCGCACATCCTGCTGCTGCTGTCCTTCGGCTATCTGACCGGCACGGAGAAGTCGCAGTCCTTCAGCCCGTCGAGGACGGTGATCGCCGGACTGCTCACGGCGGCGGTGCTGGTGCTCGTCGTGACCGCGATCCCGTTCATGCGCAAGTTCGTGTCGACGCGGCTGCGCTCGCTGTTCGCCGGGGTGGTGCCGCGCATGCTGGACGTGCTCCAGCGGCCCATGAAGCTGGTGACCGGCATCGGCGGCATGCTGCTGCTCACGGGCGCGTTCGTGCTCTGTCTGGACGCCTCGATCCGGGCCTTCGGGCAGGGGCACCAGTCGATCAGCTACGCGAGCGTGGCCGTCGTCTTCCTCGCGGGCAACGCGCTCGGTTCGGCGGCGCCGACGCCGGGCGGCGTCGGCGCGGTCGAGGGCGCGCTGCTCGCGGGTCTGCTGGCGGTCGGACTGCCCATCGACGTCGCCACTCCGGCCGTGCTGCTCTACCGGCTCCTGACGCTGTGGCTGCCGGTCCTGCCGGGCTGGATCTGCTTCAACTGGCTGACGAGGCGCGAGGCCCTGTAGGGCCGCGCCCGCGGCGGGGCCCGCGGGCGCGGCCCGCGGTGGCGGACGGGCGGGGTGCGGGCGACCGCCGCCCCGGGCGCTGCCGGGCGCCACCCGCATGGCCCTCCGCCCGCGCGGCGGCCCGGGGGGCGGCAGACGATGGGCACATGCCGATCTCCGCCGCTCAGCGTGCCGCCCTGCTCACCGCGACCGCCCTGCTGCTCACCGCCGGGTGCTCCGACGACGGGGACAAGGAGGCGGCCGCGGAGCCGAGCGGGCCGGTCGGGCTCGACGCGCTGGCGGGGCAGCAGCTCGAATGGTCGCCGTGCCTGCCGCCGTCGCCGGCGGAGGGCGGCGGGCCCGCGCCGTCGCCGCTGCCCGGCGGGGCGCCCTGGGAGTGCAGCTTCATGAAGGCGCCGCTCGACTACGCCAAGCCCGACGGCGACACCGTCGAGCTGGCTCTCATCCGCGCGAGGGCCCGCGACACGAGCCGGCGGATCGGCTCGCTGGTCTTCAACTTCGGTGGCCCCGGCGGCTCCGGCGTCACCGGTCTGCCCAGCTTCGCGACCGACTTCGAGGGCCTGCGCTCCCGCTACGACCTGGTGTCCTTCGACCCGCGCGGAGTCGGCCGCAGCGAGCCCGTCGAATGCGCCACCGACAAGGAGCTCGACGCCTACTACGCCCTGGACTTCACGCCGGACGACGCCGCCGAGGAGCGGACGCTCGCGGCGGCACAGCGGAAGTACGCGAACGGCTGCGACCGGAACGCGGGCCCCCACCTGCCCTACGTGGGGACGGAGAACGCCGCCCGCGACATGGACCTGATGCGCCGGGTCCTCGGCGACGACAAGCTCCACTACTTCGGCATCTCGTACGGCACCGAACTCGGCGGGGTCTACGCGCACCTCTTCTCGAAGAACGTCGGCCGCGCGGTCTTCGACGCGGTCATCGACCCGACGGCGGGGGTGGAGGCCGGCGCCCTCGGGCAGGCGAGGGGCTTCCAGCTCGCGCTGGACAACTTCGCGAAGGACTGTGTGGACCGGGGCGACAAGTGTGTGCTGCCGGGCTCGTCGGTCGCCGAGATCGAGGGCTTCATCACCGATCTCCTGGCGGAGCTCGACAAGAAGCCCATCCCGGGCATCGGCGACCGGATGCTCACCCAGACCCAGGCGACCAACGGCATCGCGCAGGCCCTGTACTCGAAGGAGTTCTGGCCGTATCTGGAGCAGGGCCTCGACGAGGCCGACGGCGGCAACGGGGCGCTGCTGCTCGCCCTGTCGGACTCGATGAACGGGCGCAGCCAGAACGGCAGTTACAGCAACATCCAGGCCGCCAACGCCGCCATCAACTGCGTGGACTTCAAGGAGCGCTTCACCCTCGGGCAGGCCAAGGAGCGGCTGCCCGAGTTCCGCCAGGCCTCCCCGGTCTTCGGCGACTACATGGGCTGGGCCCTCGCGAGCTGCGCCCCGTGGCCGGTCCCGGGCACCTGGGAGCATCCCGACGTCTCGGCCCCCGGCTCCGCCCCGATCCTGGTGATCGGCAACACCGGCGACCCCGCCACCCCCTACGAGGGCGCCCGATCGATGGTCGAGGCCCTCGGACCGGGCGTCGGCGTGGAGGTCACGTACAAGGGCCAGGGCCACGGGTCCTACAACAGCGGCAACCGGTGCGTGAAGGCGGCGACCGACGCGTATCTCCTGGAGGGCAGGGTGCCCGCCTCCGGGACCGTGTGCCAGTGACGCAGACGGAGAGGGGCCCGGTGGTGTCCGTCGGAGCGACGGACACCACCGGGCCCCTCGCACGCTGCCGGGCAGCGTGCGCGGTCCGGACCGTGGGCCTCGGATCGTGCCGGGCGGCGGCCCGGTCCGGGGGACCCCCAGGGCCTGCCTGCACACTCCCGCCTGCCCTCCGGGCAACGACGGGAGTGTGACGACAGGACCTAGTAGACCGGCTTCTCCGGCTCGATCTGGTGCACCCAGCCGATCACGCCGCCGCCGACGTGGACGGCGTCCGCGAAGCCCGCGGACTTGAGGACGGCGAGGACTTCCGCACTGCGGACACCCGTCTTGCAGTGCAGGACGATGCGCTTGTCCTGCGGGAGGTCCTGGAGGGCGTTGCCCATGAGGAACTCGTTCTTCGGGATCAGGCGGGCGCCGGGGATCGAGACGATCTCGTACTCGTTCGGCTCGCGGACGTCGATGATGTCGATGTTCTCGCCGTCGTCGATCCACTCCTTGAGCTGCTTCGGAGTGATCGTGGAGCCGAGCGCCGCCTCCTGGGCCTCCTCGGACACGACGCCGCAGAAGGCCTCGTAGTCGATGAGCTCGGTGACGGTCGGGTTCTCGCCGCAGACCGCGCAGCCGGGGTCCTTGCGGACCTTGACCTGGCGGTACTGCATCTCCAGGGCGTCGTAGATCATCAGGCGGCCGACCAGCGGGTCGCCGACTCCGGCGAGGACCTTGATCGCCTCGGTGACCTGGATGGAGCCGATGGACGCGCACAGCACGCCCAGGACGCCGCCCTCGGCGCAGGAGGGGACCATGCCCGGCGGCGGGGGCTCCGGGTAGAGGCAGCGGTAGCAGGGGCCGTACTCGGACCAGAAGACCGAGGCCTGGCCGTCGAAGCGGTAGATCGAGCCCCACACGTACGGCTTGTTGAGCAGCACGCAGGCGTCGTTGACCAGGTAGCGGGTCGCGAAGTTGTCCGTGCCGTCGACGATCAGGTCGTACTGGCTGAAGATGTCCATCACGTTCTCGGCCTCGAGCCGCTCTTCGTGGAGGATCACGTTCACGTACGGGTTGATGCCGAGCACGCTGTCGCGCGCCGACGCGGCCTTGGAGCGGCCGATGTCGGACTGGCTGTGGATGATCTGACGCTGCAGGTTCGACTCGTCGACCTCGTCGAACTCCACGATGCCGAGCGTGCCGACACCGGCCGCGGCCAGGTACATGAGCGCCGGCGAACCGAGGCCGCCGGCGCCGACACAGAGCACCTTGGCGTTCTTGAGCCGCTTCTGTCCGTCCATCCCGACGTCCGGGATGATCAGGTGGCGGGAGTACCTGCGGACCTCGTCTACGGTGAGCTCGGAAGCCGGCTCGACCAGGGGTGGCAGCGACACGGAGTCTCCGATGGTCGGTATGTCAGTACGGTTGTTCTCCGCACAACACTGCCACGGCCCTTCTCATTCCGAGACACCCCGTCCGATACGCGAGACGATTTCGTCCCAGTAGCCGGGCAGCGTGTGGAATTGATCGGTTTGTCCGGGCCGGCCCCTGCGGTCGGTCATGAAGACCGTGCCGGCGCCCTGCCAGCGGGCGATCCGCAGGGCCTCGTCCAGATGCGTCCGGGGCACCCCGTGGACCAGGTGCACGAACTTCCCCGCCGGGTACTCGGCCGTCCACTCCGCCACCTGCGACCAGCGGTAGTCCGTCCACGCCCCGGAGAACGTGACCAGCTGGTCGGCGCTCTCCGCGTAGCCCGGGTACGGATGGGTGCCGTGCGCCAGGACGAGATGGACGGTGTCCTCGCGCAGCGCCTCCAGGGTGGCGGCGATCCGCCGGACGCCCGGCAGGTCGGCCCGGTCGGCCGGCGCGCGGTCCAGGTAGAAGCCGTCCGTCCGGTACCAGTCGAGGAAGCGCTGGGCGTCGGAGACGAGTTCGCCGAAGGGGCGCGAGCCGTACCGCAGGTCGAGGTGGCCCAGCACCCGGACGCCCGCGTTGCGCAGCCTGCCCGCCGCCGCCAGGCAGTGCGGGTCCGGCCGGGCGCCCGGCCCCTCCGCGACGTTGAGCACGGCCCAGTGCACCGGGGTGCCGGGGCGGGTGAGTTCGGCCCATTCGACGGGCGCGAGCAGGGGGTGGGCGTAGCCGGGGACGCCCACCCCCATGTCGGTGACCGTCCCGGTGGCGGTCAGATGCGGCATGCCGCCTCCATCCAGATGTCCGCGAGGGACTCCTCCAGATTGATCCGGGGCCGCCAGCCGAGCCGGTCGCGCGCGGTGCGGACGTCGGCCTGCTGCCAGGGGCCGCAGCCGTCGGGGTACGGGTAGGGGGCGGCGGCCAGTTGCTCGGCGATGGACGCCTCGGTGCGCGGGGCGCCGATCACCGAGCGCGGCGGCGGTCCGTCGAGCTCGTGCAGCTGGCCCGCGTAGCCGGCGACCCTGGCGAGGACGGCGGCCGCGTCGCGGAGCTTCACGGCGCGGCCGGTGCCGATGTTGACCACGCCCTGGGCGGCGGAGAGCGAGGCGGCGTGCACGGCCCGGGCCACGTCCCGGACGTCGACGAAGTCCCGCTGCACACCGAGTCCGCTGAGCTTGAGCTCGCCGTCGCCGGCCTGCATCGCACGGCGCATGGCCTCCGCGAGCCGGCCGAGTGGGGAGCCGGCCGGGGTGCCGGGGCCGACCGGGGAGAAGACCCGCAGGACGACCGCGTCCAGGCCGGAGCCGAGGACGAGTTCGGTGGCGGCGAGCTTGGACACGCCGTACGGGCCGCCGGGCCGGGGCACGGCGTCCTCGGCCGTGGACGAGCCGGGCTGGCTCGGCCCGTACTCCGAGGCGCAGCCGACCTGGACCAGCCGGGCTCCGCAGCCGCTGCGGCGCAGGGCCTCGCAGACGGTGGCGACGGCGACCGTGTTGTGCCGGGTCAGGTCGCGGGCGCCGCCCCGGGTGGCTCCGGCGCAGTTGACGACCACTCCGGGGTGGACCGCGTCGAGGAACCGGGTCAGGGCGCCGGGGCTGCCGGTCGCGAGGTCGAACCGCACGTCGGCGTCGTCGCCCCGGCCGAGCGCGGTGAGGTGCACCGCCGGGTCGGCGAGCAGGCGGTCGGCGACGAAGCGGCCGATGAATCCGTTGGCTCCGAGCAGCAGCACCCTCATCGTGCGGCCCCTTCGTGCCGACCGGCCGTGGCGTGGGATTGGGGGGTCATGTCTCTTTCGTCTCCTTGGGAGGGTCTACGAGGGGGAAGGAGGGGTACGCCGGCGGCGTCGGCTCCGCGGGTGCGCCCCGGGGTCAGGCGTGGGCCGAGGCCCGGGAGAGCGCCGTAGCGGCGTGGACGAGCAGGGCGAGGGCGGCGCCGCCGCAGACGAGGGCGGGCACGGCCCCGGGGCCCCAGTGGTCGACGACCGAGCGGACCGGCACGCCGACGAGGTCGCAGCCCGGGAGCCGGGCGGCGAGGACGCTCGCCAGGACGAGGGCCTCGCCGGCGCAGGTGGCGGCGAGGACGCCGGCCGCGCCCTCGGGGTGGCCGTGCGCCGTGAGCAGCCGGGCGAGCAGGAGCAGGGTGCCGAGTGCGAGGGTGCCGGGACGGAAGCCGGTGAGGGCGAGCAGCCCGGCGAGAGCGGCGAGGTGGAGCAGGACGCCGCCGAGGAGCAGCGGGCGGGCGCCGGCCGCGAAGTCGTCCAGTCCGCGGCTGGCGGCGAGCCGGCGGCGGGCCCGGACGGCGAACAGGTGGGCGCACCAGGCGGCGGGGACGACGGAGAGCGCGAGCGCGAGCAGCGGCCCGGTGTCGAACCCCCAGGTGCCGTCGGCCGGCGCGTCGAGGGCGGTGACGACGGTGGGTCCGCCGTCCGGTCCTCCGCTGAGCAGCTGTTCGAGCAGTCCGTCGCCGGCCGCCGCGTACGCGAGCAGCCAGAGCGTCCACAGCGCGGAGGCGGGCACGGTACGTCCGGAGGCCCGCAGCGGCCCGCGCCGCACGGCTCCGAAGAGCGCGCCGGCCAGCCCGAGCGCCCCGGCCGCCCCGACGAGGAGACGGGGCACCCCGGTGCTGAGCGCGAGTCCGGCGGTGCCGAGCGCGGCGACGACTCCGGGGCCGCAGACGGCGAGGGCCCAGCCCCCCACCCCGCCGTCCGCCGTCCTCGCGGGCGCGGCGCTCCGGGCACCGCCCTCGCCACGCGGCACGCGCGCGTACAGCTCCTCGGCGAGCGAGAAGACGTCCCGGTGCCGGAAGCGTGCGGCCGTCCGGTCGGTGACCCCGTGTGCCTCGAGACCGGCGGCGATCTCCAGCGGGTCCACGGCCCGTTCGCACAGCTCCCGGTGCCGGTGCATCAGGGCCCTGACGGGATCGGCGGGGCCCCGGCGCGTCCGCGGTCCGGGCGCCGGTGCGGGCACGGCCTGCCGAATCGCTTCGGCAGGGACCTCGGGGCCGGCCGCGCCGACGAGGACGGGCACGGGGTCGGTCTCGGGAGCGGTCTCGGTCGCGGGCCCGGTCGCGGGCCCGGTCGCGGGTCCGGGGTGGACCGGGGCGGTATCCCGCCGGGCGGTGGGTGCCGGTGCGACCGGTGCGGCCGGTGCCGCGGGGGCGGCCGGGAGGGTCGGCCCCGCGGGGGCGGCCGAGAGGTCGAGGTCGGGGATCGCGGGGCCGGCCACGTCGGCCGTGAGCGCGGGAGCCTTGAGGAGGGCCTCCGAGCGGGAGTCCCAGGGGCCGGGGCTGGTGGGGGCGGCGGGGCCGCGCATGGCTGTGCCTCCTTCAGGCATCGGGGTCTCCGGTGCCGGCCGCGGCGGTGACCGGCTGGTCCGCCCAGCTGCCGGGCACATGGGCCTCGGCCGGGTGCGCGAAGGGCACGCCGCTGCTGGTGCGGCGGCGGACCGGCGAGTGGGAGAGGAGTTCGAGGTAGATGCCGCGGAACGCCGCGAGGTTCTGTTCCACGGTGAACAGCTCCAGCGCGCGGGCCCGGGCGGCGGCGCCGAGCCGGTGGCGCCGGTCGGGGTCGCGCAGGAGGGCGAGGCAGGCGTCGGCGAGCGCCTTCGGGTTGCGCGGGGGTACGACGAGTCCGGTGCCGCCGATGACCTCGACGACCGCGCCGACGTCCGTGGAGACGGTGGCCCGGGCGCAGAACATGGCTTCGACGAGGCTGACGGGGAAGCCCTCGACGACGCTGGAGAGGACCACGACGGCGCTGGCGGCGTAGGCGTCCTCCAGCGTGGGGGCCTCGGGACCGCCCAGCTCCTCGAAGGAGACCGGGTTCTCGCCGACCGCGTGGGCGCCGGCCGCCTCGTCGGGGAAGAGCTGTTCGGCGAGGCCGCGGCAGTGGGCGAGGTAGGCGGCGGCGCCGGGCTCGCGCAGGGGTGCGGCGATGATCCGCAGCCGTGCGTCGGGCTGCCGCCGCCGCACCTCGGCGAAGGCGTGGAGCAGGGCGACGAGGTCCTTGGCGGGCTCGACCCGGCCGATCCAGGACAGCGTCGTGGGGTCGCCGCTCTCCTCGTCCTCGCCGACCTCGGCGAAGCGCTCGGCGTCCATGCCGGGGTAGACCGTGCGCAGCCGGGCCCGTTCGGCACCGCATCTCTCCTGCCAGCGGCGGGCGTGCGTGTTGCCGGGGGTGAGGAGCGCGGCCTGGCGGTAGACCTCGCCGGCGAGCCGGCCGTGGAAGGCGGCGAGCAGGGCGCGTACGGGCGTGGCGAGCGCGGCGCCGGTGGCGGCGAGGTAGTGGGCGCGGAGCTGGACGCCGTACTCGGTGACGAGCAGCGGGGTGCCGAAGAAGCGTTTGGCCAGCAGGCCCGGGAGCGCCGCGGCCCCGGCGGAGGCCGCGTGACAGAGGTCGACGAGCCCGAGGCCGCCGGTCCCGTCGGGGCCGTCCTCCTCGGCGTACCAGCCGAGGGAGAGCGGCCGCAGGGCCCGCTCCAGCTGGTCGGTGAAGGCGAGCTGGTCGGTGACGGTGGCGGCGGCCACGCTCCGGCGTGCGCCGGGGGCGCGGCAGGCGGACTCCAGGATCCGGACGGCCCGCTCGGAGCGGAGCGCGGCGCTCAGGCCGCCGCAGGCGCGGGCGAGTTCGGCGAGGCCGTAGAGTCCGGCGGCGAACCGCTCGGCAGCCGCCTCGTCGCCGCGGCCGGCGCCCCGGCCGAACGGCTCGCCCGTCGTGTCGGGCGCCGCGCACAGGCCGCCGGCCAGGTCCTCGAACGCGGCCTCGAAGCGGCGTCGTTCGCGCCGTCCGTAGCCGCGGCCGGCGTCCTCGGCGGTCCAGAGCGGCGCGGTGCGCACCGCCCGCACGTTGGCCGGGAGCGGCAGCCTGCCGCCGGCCTCCTGGCGGGCGTCGCGGCTCAGCGCGTAGAGGTCGAACTCGTGCGGGGCGAGCCCTCGGACGAGCCGGTCGCACCAGAGTCCGGACTCGCCGGCGGCGAAGGGATAGCCGCCCTCGGTGAGCAGTCCGATCCGCATGAGCACACCCCCGTTCTCCCGTGGACGGCGGTCACCGATCCGGTCCGGTGACCCGCAGCGGGAAGAACGTAAGCGGATGTGACGGTGGTGGGGCGGGCGGGGGTGGGGGGCCCCCCCCGGAGGGGGGGGTGGACCGAAAAATAACAACCCCCAAGCGGGGCGGGGCGGGGCGAGGGCGGTGGGTGGCCCCACGGCCAGGC
>NZ_JBIDBK010000005.1:0-735836 GCF_043202995.1 Streptomyces sp. NPDC048018 | reverse complement strand
TCCGACCCGATTTCCTCGGTGCTTTCCGGTCCCTTTTCGACTTTCGTCGTTCCGGGCCCTTCCGGCGGTTCCGACTCTATCAGACCCTTTCGGCGTCTGATTCCCAGTCAGCGGGATTCGTCTTCCCGGCTGTTGGGCCGTTCCGACGTCCTGAACTCTAGCTGATTTCCCCGGCGACCCGTAATCGGGTCTTTCGAAATGAATTTCGGCATGCCGAAATTCGTCCCGGTGAGGAGATCGTGCGGAGTTGAGGTGCCGCTACTGCGGCGGGAGTGGCTGTCGAAGAACCGTTCCGGCTCTGTGACAACTCGGAGAACACTACGCGTCGCCCAGGGGCGTGTCAAACCTCGGCTGCCCATCGGATCGACCCCTCGGACCGGCCCTCGAACAAGCCCTCGAAGGCGTGCTCAGTCGAGGTCGGTGAGCCGGCCGCCCGCGTCCGGCTGGGTCAGCTCCACGCGGCGCAGCAGGCGGATCAGCATCTCGCCCAGGGCACCCCGCTCCTCCGCCGACAGGTCCTGGAGGAGCTCCTCCTCGAAGTCGGTCGCCATCCGCATGGCCTCCAGCCACTTCTGGCGACCCTCGTCCGTCAGCTCGACGATCACGCGCACGCGGTTGTTCTCGTCGCGGTCGCGGGTGACCAGGCCCTCGCCCGCCATGCGGTCGATGCGGTGGGTCATGGCGGCCGGGGTGAGGCCGAGGCGCTTGGCGAGCTCGCCGGGACCGAGGCGGTACGGGGCGCCGGAGAGGACGAGGGTCTTCAGGACCTCCCACTCGGCGTTGCTGATGCCGAGGTCGGCGACCTGGCGGCCGTACGCCACGTTCATCCGGCGGTTCAGCCGGCCGAGGGCGGAGACCACCTTCTCGACCTGGGGGTCGAGGTCGCGGAACTCGCGCTGGTAGGCGGCGATCTGCTCGTCGAGCGTCGGCTCCTGAGGGGCCGACGAGCCGGACGGCTCGGGGTTGTCGGACATGCGGCCGAGTATCCCACGCGGCTCGTTGGCGTTGAAGTCCTTCTATGTGTATCTTTAAGCATCGAACTTTAGGATTGAAGTCTTCAGGGTTCAGGGCTACAGCACTGAACCCGCGACCGAAGTGGGTGAGTGTGACCAAGGCGATGGGCGCGGCGATGCGCCGGATTCAGGCAGGCAGCGCGCTGAGCGCGTTCGGACTCGGCTTCACCGTGCCGTACCTCTATGTGTACGTCGCTCAGGTGCGAGACCTGGGTGCGAGCACCGCGGGCGTCGTGCTGGCCGTCTTCGCCATGGCCGCACTGATGGTCCTGCCCTTCAGCGGGCGGGCCATCGACCGGCGCGGGCCGATGCCCGTGCTGCTCGTGGCCTCGCTGCTGGCCGCGCTCGGTGCGCTCGGGATGGGCCTCGCGTCCACCGTCCCCGCGGCGGTCGGCTCGGCGGCGCTGCTCGGTGCCGGTACGGCCGTGATGCAGCCGGCGCTCGCCACGATGATCGTGTGGTGCTCGACGCCGGGCACCCGCACCCGCTCGTTCGCCATGCAGTTCTTCCTGCAGAACCTCGGTCTGGGCGTCGGCGGACTCATCGGCGGCCAGCTGGTCGACGCGAGCCGTCCCGACAGCTTCCTGCTGCTGTTCTCCATCGAGTCGGCGATGTTCCTCGTCCTCGCGGCGATCGTGCTGACCGTGCGGATGCCGCGGTCGCCCGCCTTCCAGGACGCGCGGCCGGCCGCCGGGCGGAACGGCGGGGTCCGTGCGCTGCTCGGGCACAGGGCCATGGTGCAGCTGTGCGTGCTCGGCTTCGTGCTGTTCTTCGCCTGCTACGGGCAGTTCGAGTCGGGGCTCGCCGCGTACGGCACGGAGGCGGCCGGGATCGCGCCGTCGACGCTCGGCATCGCGCTCGCCGCCAACACCGCCGTGATCGTCGCGGCCCAGTTCCTGGTGCTGAAGTTCGTCGAGCGCCGCAAGCGGACCCGCGTCATCGCCGCGGTCGGTCTGATCTGGACCGTGGCGTGGCTGTTCGCCGGCTACGCGGGCCTCGGCCACGGCAGCCAGGCGATGGCGACGGCGGCGTTCGTCTCCACGTACGCCCTCTTCGGGCTCGGTGAGGCGATGCTGGCGCCGACGGTCGCCCCGCTGGTGGCCGACCTGGCGCCGGAGTCGATGGTCGGCACGTACAACTCGGCCTTCGCCCTGGTGAAGCAGCTCGCGCTGGCGGTCGGCCCCGCGGTGGGCGGTCCGATGGGGGCCTCCCTGCACGGCCCGTACATCCTGACCTTCGTGCTCTTCTCGCTCGGGATCACCTTCCTGGCGATCCGCCTCGGCAAGCGGCTCACGCCGGTGCAGAACCAGCCGGCGCCCGCCACCAGGCCGTCGAAGGTCGTGGCGCGGCACGAGCCGCAGCGCGAGACCGCCGCGGCCTGACCGCTCCCTGCCCCGCAGGTCAGCCGGGCAGGGCGAACTCGCACCACACCGCTTTGCCGCCGCCGGGTGTGCGGCGGCTTCCCCAGGACGAGGCGATCGTCGCGATGATCGAGATTCCGCGACCCGCCTCGTCCTCCGTTTCCGCCCTGCGGCGGCGCGGCAGATGGTCGTCGCCGTCCGTCACCTCGATGATCAGGCGCCGGTCGGTGCGGCGGAGCCGCAGCCGCATGGGCGGGGTGCCGTGCTGGAGGGAGTTCGCGACCAGCTCGCTGGTGGCGAGGACGCCCAGGTCGCACAGCTCGACCGGGAAGCGCCAGCTGGCGAGGACCCCGGAGGCGAAGGCACGCGCGCGGGGCGCCGCCTCGACGCCGCCGAGGAGCTCCAGGGCCGCGTTGTGGAACAGCTCGGCGGCGGCTCCCTTGCGCGCCGGGTGCTGCACGACGAGGACGGCCACGTCGTCGTCGTGCTCGGCGGTGACGCCCAGGGAGCGCATCAGCCGGTCGCAGACGACCTGCGGTGTGCCGATGGCGCCGGACAGGGCGCGCTCCAGCGCGGCGACGCCCTCGTCGATGTCCTCGCGGCGGCGCTCGACCAGGCCGTCGGTGTAGAGGACGGCGGTGGAGCCGGGCGGCAGGGCGATGGTGCCGGAGCTGTGGAGCCAGCCGCCGGTGCCGAGCGGCGGTCCGGTGGGGTCCTCGGCGCGGCGGACCGAGCCGTCCTCGTCCCGGACGAGGATGGGGAGGTGGCCGGCGGAGGCGTAGACGAGCTTGCCCTCGTTGGGGTCGTGGACCGCGTAGACGCAGGTGGCGATCTGGCTGGCGTCGATCTCGGCGGCCAGGCCGTCGAGGAGCTGGAGCACCTCGTGCGGCGGCAGGTCGAGCCGGGCGTAGGCGCGGACGGCGGTGCGGAGCTGGCCCATGACGGCGGCGGCGCGGACGCCGCGGCCCATCACGTCGCCGATGACGAGCGCGGTGCGGCCGGCGCCGAGGGTGATGACGTCGTACCAGTCGCCGCCGACGGCGGCGTCGGTGCCACCGGGCTGGTAGGTGGCGGCGATCCGCAGGTCGTCGGGCTGCTCCAGGTCCTGCGGGAGCAGGGAGCGCTGCAGGGTGACGGCGGTCTCGCGGTGCCGCCGCTCGCTGGCGCGGAGCCGTTCGGCGGCCTCGGCGTGGTCGGTGACGTCGGCGGCGTGGACGAGGACGCCGCCCTCGGCGAGGTGCGGGCTCTCCACGGGCAGGCAGGTGACGGTGTAGGACCCGCCGTCCTGGGTGCGGCGGGACTTGACGGTGCGGGGCTTGCCGCTGCGCAGGACCTGGTCGAGCAGGGGCAGCAGGCCGAGTTCCCCGGCCTCGGGGCAGGTGTCGGCGACGGTGGCCCCGGCAGGGCGGGGGCCGAAGGCGGCGGCGTACGCCTCGTTGACGTACGCGATGCGGTGCTCCGGGCCGTACACGAGCGCGACCAGGCCGGGAAGGCGGCCGACGATCTCCCGCACGGTGAAGTCCTCCAGCGCGGGGAGGCCAGCGGTGTCCGCGTCGGCGCTCCCCTCGCCGAGGTGTTCCGACCTTGGCCCGTACTCACCGCGGGCCGCGGGCACGGAGCCCTCGGTCCCCCGGGACGCCGAGCGGCGCTGCGTACCGGGGAGCCTGGCGCTCCAACGGGTGAAGTTCACGGATCTGTATGCCTCGTGGTGTCGTTGCCGTGCAGAGTCACTCTGTGCAGGTGTGAGCCCACCTATGGTCACACGTCCAGTGTGGACGAGTGCACTGACAGTGATGTCAGGCCGGGGACCCGCCCGGGTTCTCGCCCGGGGGCCTGTCCTTCGGCGCCGGTGGGGGTGTGGCGGCCAGTTCGAATTCTGCGCGCGGGTGCTCCAGGGAGCCGAGGGAGACGATCTCGCGTTTGAACAGGCCGGACAAGGTCCACTCGGCCAGGACGCGGGCCTTGCGGTTGAACGTGGGGACCCGGCTGAGGTGGTAGGCGCGGTGCATGAACCAGGCCGGGTAGCCCTTGAGCTTGCGCCCGTAGATGTGGGCGACGCCCTTGTGGAGGCCGAGCGACGCCACGGAGCCGGCGTAGGCGTGCGCGTATTCCCTGAGCGGCTGTCCGCGCAGGGAGGCGGCGATGTTCTCGGCGAGCACCTTGGTCTGGCGGACGGCGTGCTGGGCGTTGGGAGCGCATTCCCGGCCCGGCTCGTCGGCGGTGACGTCGGGGACGGCGGCCGCGTCGCCGGCGGCCCAGGCGTGGGCGACCCCGGCGACGGCGAGCTGCGGGGTGCAGACGAGCCGGCCGCGGCCGTCGAGGGGCAGGTCGGTGGCGGCGAGGAGCGGCGCGGGCCGGACGCCGGCGGTCCAGACGACCGTGCGGGTGGGCAGCCGGGTGCCGTCGCTGAGGACGGCGACGCGGTTCTCGCAGGAGTCGAGGCGGGTGCCGAGGCGGACGTCGATGTTCCGTCCGCGCAGCTCACGGATGGCGTAGCGGCCCATCTCCTCGCCGACCTCGGGCAGGATCCGGTCGGAGGCCTCGACGAGGGTCCAGCGCAGGTCCTCGGGCTTGATGTTGTGGTAGTACCGCGAGGTGTAGCGGGCCATGTCCTCGAGTTCGGCGAGCGCCTCGACGCCCGCGTAGCCGCCGCCGACGAAGACGAAGGTGAGGGCGGCGTCGCGGATGGCGGGGTCGCGCGTGGAGCTGGCGATGTCCATCTGTTCGATGACGTGGTTGCGCAGTCCGATGGCCTCCTCGACGGTCTTGAAGCCGATGCCGTGGTCTGCGAGGCCGGGGACCGGGAGGGTGCGGGAGACCG
Organism: Streptomyces sp. NPDC048018; assembly: GCF_043202995.1. NCBI lineage: Bacteria > Bacillati > Actinomycetota > Actinomycetes > Kitasatosporales > Streptomycetaceae > Streptomyces > Streptomyces sp. NPDC048018. The sequence continues at coordinate 730,641 of NZ_JBIDBK010000005.1, read as the reverse complement.
AGCCGGGGGCGATGACCAGCTCGTCGTAGCCGAGCCGGAGGCTTCCGGTGCCCTCCTCCTCGGTGGCGAGGGTGGAGAGGGTCGCGGTCCGCTTGGCGTGGTCGATCGCGTGGACCTCGCCGATGACGATCGTGCAGCGGTCGAGGACGCGGCGGAGCGGGACCACGACGTGGCGCGGGGAGATGGAGCCGGCGGCTGCCTCGGGCAGGAACGGCTGATAGGTCATGTACGGCTCGGGGGTGACCACCGTGATCTCGGCCGCGCGGCTTCTCAGCTCCGCCTTGAGCTGCCGCTGCAGGCGCAGCGCGGTGTACATCCCGACGTAGCCACCGCCGACAACGAGAATGCGCACAGGTTCGGTCACTGTCCCATGACGCAACGCCTTCCGGTGTTTGTCCACAGGCCCGGCAAATTGTGTGACCGGAGGCGTACGGAGGCGCGGGGTGGCGAAGGGGCCCACGGGGTGGAGAAGTACCCAGGTCAGGGTGGAAGTGGCCGGTTCGGGGCGGGGTCGGAATCGGGAGGGTCCGGGTCCTTGCTCCGATCGGGGGGCGCACCGTACGGAACTGCCCCTTCTGAATTGACCCCGACTCAACTATGTTCGTACCTCGTCGGGGTGTCGGACCGCCGCGTGAGGACCAAGGGCGCGGCCCGGTCGGACCCCCGTATCAGGGCGGGGAGTCTCCGGGGGGAGACATCATGAGCGGGGGAACGCTTATGCAGATTCAGGATTCCTACGGGCAGCTCCGTACGGCGCATGCGGCGCCCAACGGGCGGTCCGCACCGCTGCGCGTGGACGCGCAGCGCAATCTGGAGCACGTGCTGCGTGCCGCGCGCGAGGTGTTCGGCGAGCTCGGTTACGGCGCTCCGATGGAGGACGTGGCGCGTCGCGCCAGGGTCGGCGTCGGCACGGTGTACCGCCGCTTTCCCAGCAAGGACGTGCTGGTCCGGCGGATAGCCGAGGAGGAGACCGCGCGGCTCACGGAGCAGGCGCGGACCGCACTCGGCCAGGAGGACGAGCCGTGGTCGGCGCTGTCCCGCTTCCTGCGCACCTCGGTTGCCTCGGGCGCCGGTCGCCTGCTGCCGCCGCAGGTGCTGCGGGTGGGCGTGGACGACGTGCTGCTGCCGGCCGGTGCGCCGGAGGAGGCGCGGGTGCCGCAGCAGCGGGCGTCCGTGCCGGCGGGCTCCGTCGGATATGCGCAGCAGGTCGAGGAGCGGGTCGTCGCGCCGCGCGCGGTGCCGGCCGTCGAGCAGGAGGACACCGGGGCCGCGGAGCTCCTGGAGGTCGTGGGCCGGCTCGTGGAGCGGGCGCGTGAGGCGGGCGAGCTGCGGACGGACGTGACGGTGTCCGACGTGCTGCTCGTGATAGCCACCGCCGCGCCGGCGCTCCCGGACGCGGCCCAGCAGGCGGCGGCGTCGACCCGGCTCCTCGACATCCTTCTGGAAGGGCTGCGTTCGCGGTAGCGGGCGGCCCCGGGGAGGCCGGGGGACGCGGTGCTCGGCGGTCCTGGTGGACCGTCGAGCGTGACACGAACGGATGAGCGGTTACGCCCGGATACGGGAAGTCGCCCCGGACGAGTGGTAAGTGGACGCGGAGGCTCGGCGCGCCATCCCGCTGTGGCAGGCTGGGCGGCGTTCGAGTCCGAGCGTGCTTACGGGGGCTTCCGCGATGAGCGGTGACAGTCGGGACGAGACGCCGGCCGCCGCCGGCACCGCGGAGGGCGCGGCACCGCCCTCCCCGCGCCTGCCGGCCCACGGGAGCCCGGACGGGGCCTCGGCACCGGACGCCGGGATCGCCGCCGAGGCGAGCGTGCCGCAGCAGCGCGGGCACTCCTCGGCGGGCCGGCCCACCGCCGAGGACGCGGTCTCCACGTCCGTCCTGCCGCCGCCGCGCGACCTGCCGCCGTCCGACGCCGAACTCGTGCGGCGGATGCGGGAGGGCGACGACGGGGCCTACGAGGAGCTGTTCCGCCGGCACTCGGCTGCCGTCCGCCGTTACGCCCGCACCTGCTGCCGGGACGCGGACACCGCCGACGACCTGACGGCCGAGGTCTTCGCCCGCACCCTGCAGGCGGTACGGGGCGGAGCCGGTCCCGAACAGGCCGTGCGGGCCTATCTGCTGACCAGCGTCCGCCGCGTCGCCGCGACCTGGACGAGGACGCAGAAGCGCGAGCACCTCGTCGAGGACTTCGCGCTGTTCGTCGAGGACGCCTCCCGCGCCTCCGAGGTCCCCGAGCAGGCCGCGGGCTTCGGGACGGGCCTGGACCTGGGCGCGGACGTGCGCGCCATGCAGGACGCCGAACGTTCGCTCGCCATGCAGGCGTTCCGTTCGCTGCCCGAGCGCTGGCAGGCCGTGCTGTGGCACACCACCGTCGAGGAGGAGTCGCCGAGCGAGGTCGCCCCGCTCTTCGGCCTGACCGCGAACGCCACCGCCGTGCTCGCCAGCCGGGCCCGCGAAGGCCTCAAGCAGGCCTACCTCCAGGCCCACGTCAGCCAGGCGCTCACCGCGGGGGGCGACTGCGCCCGTTATGCCGACCGGCTGGGCGCGTTCGCGCGCGGCGGGCTGCGGATGCGGGCCGAACGCGGACTGCGCAAGCACCTCGACGAGTGCGCCAAGTGCCGGCTGGCCGCCGGTGAGCTGGCGCACGTGAACGCCGGCATCCCCGCGCTGCTGCCGGTCGCCGTCATCGGCTGGTTCGCCGCCGGATACGCGCTCAAGGCGGCCGGTGCCGTCGCCGGCGGGGTGGTCGGGGCCGGCGCCGCCGGTGCCGCGGCGGCCGCCACCGGCACGGGCGGCGCGGGCGGGACGGCGGGCGCGTCCTCCGCGGCCGCCGCCGAGGGCCTGGGCATCCCCGCCAAGGCGGGCATCGCGGCCGTGGCCGCCGTCGCCGCGACCGCCGGTCTGGTCTGGGCGCTCACCGGCTCCGAGCCGCAGCCCGTCGCCCGGCCGACGACCGCGCCGACGGTCCTCGCCCCCGTCGAACCGGCGCCCGCGCCGAAGCCGGCCCCCCGCCCCACCCCGAAGCCGACGCCCCCGCCCGTGCGGGCGGCGGTCCCCGAACCCCGGCCGACGCCGCCGCCGAGCGCGCCACCGCGCGCCACACCGCGCGCGACAACGAGCCCCGAGCCGACCCCGTCGCCGAAGGCGAAGCCCCGGCCGTCGCCCCGGCCCACCCCGCCCAGGACCACACCGCCGCCCCCGCCGCCCGCACCGCCGACCGTCTACCCGGTCGACCGGCTCGCCTACGGGATCTTCGGTGACGGCACCGAGCCCGAGGTGGACCTCGCCCGGTCCAGCTGGATGTGGCAGCGCTCCGGCCTCACGACGAGCGGCACCCGGTACGCCCACGGGGTGAGCGTCCACGCGCCGTCGTCGCTGTTCATCTCCCTCAACCGGCAGTGCACCGGCTACGACGCGGTCGTCGGCATCGACGACATCACCGTGCCGTTCGGGCCGGGCGGCGTCCGCTTCGCCGTGTACGGCGACGACGAGCTCCTGTGGCGCTCCCCGGTGCTCCGCCGCGGCGACGCGCCGGTCCCGGTGCACGTCGGCCTCTCCGGCCGCCGCACCCTGCGGCTCGTGGTCGAGGAGCACACCCCGTTCGGCCGGGCGGCGGTCGCGGACTGGGCGGAGTCGCGGATCACCTGCTCCTGAGCACGTCAGCCGGCGTACGGCGCCACACGGGTCAGGATGTCCTCGGCGGTGAACGCGCGCCCGGCCTCGTACGCGGCCGTGTAGGCGGCGGGGTCGAGCACGGCACGGGTCCGGGCCCTGAGGTCCTCCGCCTCGCGCAGCTCCGGCACCGCGCGCGGGATGTCGCCGCGCCAGGTGTCGGCGGCGGCCAGGACGCCGACGGCGAGGGCGGGTTCGCCGGTGAGGGCGAGCGTGGTGGCGACGCCCTCGGCGAGCGAGGCCGCGAAGACCTCGGCGCACTGGGCCTCCGCTGCCATGTGCAGGGCCTCGGCAGCATGGGCGACGGCCGCCCGGCCCGCGCCCTCGTGGGCCTCGATCCGGGCGGCGAGCCCCGTCACGAGGGCCTGGAAGTGCGGCGGCGGGGTGCTCTCGTCCATCACCGTGCCGGCCGCCTCCATGTGCGCGCGGGCGGCGGCGAGATCTCCTTCGAAGAGCGCGATGCCGGCCCGCAGGAAGCGGACGTACGTCGCGCCGTCGCGGACGTGGTGGCGCTCGGCCATCGCCGACGCCTCGTCGAGGCCCTTGGCGGCGGCGGTCACGTCGCCGACGCGGAAGTCGAGTTCGGCGAGCCGGGCGATGAGGAACGGCGCCTCGGCGTGCGCGCCGACCTCACGCGCGAGCCCCAGCGCCTCCTCGTACGCCTCACGCGCCTCCTCGTGCCGGCCGCGCACCATGTTGGCCTCACCGGCGGCGCTCGCGACCTGCGCCCGCATCCAGCGGTCACCGACCCGCCGGGACAGTTCGCGCAGCTCGGCGAGGTCGTCGTCGACCCCGGGCATGCCGCCCGGCATGTCGATGACCATGTGGGTGCGGAACATCAGCGAGACGCCCGTCTCCCACTCCCCGCCGAACCGGCGCGCGTTGGCGACCGCGACGTCGAGGAGCGCGCGCACCTCGCGGGGTTCGTCGGTGAAGTAGGCGGTGAACGGCCAGAGCAGGCCCGGGAAGCGGGCGGACTGCGGGCCGGATTCGGAGGAGAAGGCGCCCCGCACCCGCTCGATGAGGGCGACGGTCTCCGGGGCGCCCTCCAGCGCGGGCAGGGCCTGGCTCTCCAGGGCGAGGAAGAGGTACAGCATCCGCAGCTGCATGCGGGGCCAGTAGCGCGGGTCGGCGGGGTCCTCGGGGTCGTCGCCGAGCCGGATGACGCGCTCGACCCAGGCGAGGCCCTCGGGGCGGTAGTTGCGCAACCACCAGAACCAGCCCATGGCGAAGACCAGCCGGAGCGCGGCCGTCTCGTCCGGGGCGGTGAGGCTGACGCGGTGGAAGGCGGCCCGGATGTTGTCGAGTTCCCGCTCGATGCGGGCGATCCACGGGAGCTGTTCGCCGGAGCGGAGCAGCGGCTCGGCCCGTTCGGCGAGGGCGGTGAAGTGGGCGGTGTGCGCCGCCTCGGCGGCGGCGAGCAGCTCGGGGGTCTCGGCCGCCCGCTCGACCGCGTACTCGTGGATGGTCTCCAGGAGGCGGTAGCGCATCTCGCCGTCGTCGGTGGGGGTGGCGACGACCAGCGACTTGTCGACGAGGGCGCCGAGGGTGTCGGCGGTGCCGGGGGCGGCCGGGTCCAGGGCCTCGGCGGCGGCGAGGTCCCAGCCGCCGGCGAAGACGGAGGCCTGGCGGAGCAGGTCGCGCTCCTCCGGTTCGAGCAGCTCCCAGGACCAGTCGACGACGGCCCGCAGGGTCTGCTGGCGGGGCAGGACGGTGCGGGAGCCGGAGGTGAGGAGGAGGAACCGGTCGTCGAGGCGGTCGGCGATCTGGCGGGGGGTGAGCAGCCGCAGCCGGGCGGCGGCGAGCTCGATGGCGAGCGGGAGGCCGTCGAGGCGGCGGCAGATCTCGTCGACGGCCGGGAGGTCGTCCTCGGGGCGGAAGGCGGGGCGGACGGCCCGGGCCCGTTCGGCGAAGAGCCGGTGGGCGGGGGCCGGCGGGAGGGGTTCGACGGGGCGGACGGCCTCGCCGGGGACGCCGAGGGGCTCCCGGCTGGTGGCGAGGATCCGCAGGTCGGGGCAGTGGGTGAGGAGGGTCTCGGCGAGGGCTGCGGCGGCGCCGACGACGTGCTCGCAGTTGTCGAGGACGAGGAGCAGGGACCGCCGGGACAGGTGCTCGACGAGGTGGGCGGTGGGGTCGTCCCGGAGGGGCAGCCCTTCACGGGTGATCAGGTTGGTCTCGCGCAGGCGGAGGGCGGAGAGGACCGCGCCGGGTACGGCCTCGGGGTCGTCGAGCGGGGCGAGCTCGGCGATCCAGGCGGCGGCGCCGGCGGCCCGGAGGGCGGCCTGCTCGGCGAGTCGGGTCTTCCCGGAGCCGCCGGGGCCGGTGAGGGTGACGAGCCGGGAGCGCTCCAGGTCGGCGCGGAGCGCGGTGAGTTCGGGCTCGCGGCCGACGAACGAGGTGAGCCGCGGGCGGATGTTGCCGGCCTCGGCGACGGGCTCGGGGCGCCTCGGGGCGGGGGGCCCGCCGGCGAGCAGCTCGGCGTGCAGGGCGGTGAGCTCGGGGCCGGGGTCGGCGCCGAGCCCGTCGGCGAGGGTGCGGCGGGCGGCCTCGTAGGCGGCGAGGGCGTCGGCCGGGCGGCCCTCGGCGCGCAGGGCGCGGATCAGCTGGGCGTGGAAGGTCTCGTCGTACGGGTACGCGCCGGTCAGCTCGGTCAGTTCGGGTACGAGCCCGGCGGTGGCGCCGCGGCGCAGGTCGGCCTCGACCCGCTGCCGCAGCGCGGCGAGCCGCTGGGCCTCGGGGCGCACGCCGGCGGACTCGGGCAGGTCGGCGAGGGCGGGGCCCCGGAACAGCCCGAGCGCGGTGCGCAGCAGCGCGGCGGCGGCCTCGGCGTCGCCGGCGCCGAGCCGGGCCCCGGCGTCCCGCACCTGCCGCTCGAACACGTGGAGGTCGATGTCGTCGGGCCCGGCCACCAGCCGGTACCCACCCGGCCCGGACGCCACGGCGTCCTTCCCGAGCACGCGCCGCAGCCGCCCCACGAGCGCCTGCAGCGCGGCCTGGGCGTCGGCCGGGGGCTCGTCCCCGTACACGTCGTCGACCAGCTCCCCGACGGACACCGTGCGTCCTCCGCGCAACGCGAGCGCGGCGAGCAGCGCCCGCAGCCGGGCCCCGCCGAGGGGCAGGGACGCGCCCTGGGCGTCGAGGGCGTCGGTGGTGCCGAGGATCAGATAACGCACCGGCCCATTGTCGCGGCTGGGGATGCCGCGCGCCTCGGGGTTTACCGGCTCCCGGGAAGCCCCGGCGCCCGGCGTCGGGCTGGAAGGGCCGCCTGAACCGGGGGACCGTCTCGTCGAGCGAGCGTGCTGTGACGTTTCGGCGGCGTCGCTCCTCACGCCGGCAGGGACCGGGCGGTGGGGATGAGGGGGCCCGGGACCGCGCGGTGGCGTGGGGCGGCCGTGCCCGTCCAGCAGGAGCCGCGGCGGGCGAGGAGGCGGTGCAGCCAGAGTTCGGTGGAGATCAGGTCGGCGAGGCCGTCGAGGGGGACCTGCTCGCCGTCGGCGGCCGCCCGCAGGGCGCGGCGCACCACGCGGGCCTCGATCAGGCCCGCGTCGGCGAGGAGCGGGGCGTCGAAGAGGGCGAGGAGCTGCGGGAGGGCGGCGCGCAGGCCCGCCCGGGTGGCGGTGGCCGGGACCGCCGGGTGCGGGGCACCCCAGCCGGGCGGCAGGTCGTGGATGCCGGCGCCCGCGAGGACGGTGCGCAGCACCGTCGCGCGCGCGTCGGGCTGGACGCGCAGCGATTCGGGCAGGGCGCGGCAGGCCCGGACGACCTGGTTGTCCAGGAAGGGGGCGTGCAGACGCTGGCTGCGGACCTCCGCGGCCTGCTCCAGGACCCGGAGGTCGGCGGCGGCCCGGACCAGGGCGGCACGCGCGCGTGCCTCGCCCGGACGCTGGACGGCGGCCGGCAGGGTCGCCGCCCGGTTCAGCCGGAACGACACCTCCGCCAGCGCCTCCCCCGTCAGCCACCGCGCCGCGGGTCCCGGCCGCGACCACGCGAGGGCGGACAGCGAGGCCTCCAGGGGGCCGTAGGACCCGGCGGGTGCGCGGTTGGCCTCCAGCACGCGCGTGGCGGCCGCCTCCAGGCCGGTGCGGTACGGCGTACGGGCGAGGCGCCGGGCCGCCCGGTAGACCTGGAGGGGCACCAGGAGCGCGCCCGCCGAGGGGCCCGACGCCTTGGCCAGGGCGGTCACCGGGCGCACCAGCGAGCGGCGCCGACGGTCCATCAGCAGGTCCGCGAGACGCGCCGGATGGGCGTCCAGGACCTGGCGGGCGCCGAAGCCGGTGAGGTGGTCCGCGCTGCCCCCGGCGAGCCGCCGGCGGTGCCGCTCGGCCGACACCAGGGACGGGCCCGGTTCGTCCGTGAGCGGCCCGTCGAGGTCCGCGTACGGCAGCGCCTCCTCACCGGCCGCGACCACCACGTGGTGCAGCCGCGGGTTGGCGGCGATCTCGCGGGCCCGGGCCAGTTCGTCCGGGCTGCCGGCGCCGGCCAGGTCGTTGAAGGTGACGGCCAGGAGCCGCTCCCCCGCGCCGGTGCCGTGGCCGAGGATCGTGCCGGGCACTCCCGGCAGCCCGGCCGCGAGAAGGGCGAGGGTGCCGGACGCGCTGCCGCCGGACAGGTCGGCGCCGATCCCGGGCGCGGGCGCGCCGCCACGGGCCGCGCGCCGGTCGGCCGGGCCCATGCCGGGCACGGGCCCCGGGTCGGGCAGCGGCACCTCGGGGGCGTGCCGGGGCGCGGTGAGCCGGGCGCGCACGGACTCGACGAGCGCGTCCCGCACCGCCTCGACGGCCTGCCGCGGATCCGCCTGGGGCGCGGCGACGGCGAGCGAGGCGACCGGCTCGTAGCCGGTGATCTCGCGCGAGCCCTCGCGCAGGATCAGCGCGTGCCCGGGCGGCACCCGGCGCACCCCCTCGTACGGGGTGGAGTCGCGCAGCGCCTCGGGGGTCTCAGGGCAGGCGAGCAGCGCCGCCAGGTGCCCGATGTCGAGCTGGGCCTCGGTGAGGTCGGCGAGCGGCAGGGCGGCGGTCGCGTAGGCCGTGCCGCCCGCCCACGGGGTGTGGAACACCGGCCGGGCGCCCGCGAGATCACCGGTGACGGTGATGCGGCGGCCGATCCTGACGACCGCGGTGTAGCTGCCGGGCCACGCGGTCATATGCCGCAGTGCGCCCCCGCGCGCGGTCAGCAGTCCGCGCCGCAGTTCCTCGTCGCTCGCGGCGCAGCAGCCGAGCACGGCGAGCCGGGTGTGCTCGTCGACGGAGACCAGGCGCACCTCGTCGGGGCGCCAGTCGCCGACCGCCCACAGCGGATCGGGATCGCCCCACAGGAGTTGCGCGCCGACCGGGTGCACCGTGCGCCCCTCGGCGGGGTCGCCGACGGCGCCGGCCGAGCCGGGCGGGGACGCGAGCGGTGCGCCGAAGCGCGCGGCGACACTGCTCCAGCCCACCAGCCACCGCATCGCCGCCTCCACAAAGGTCGAGTGGAGGACATGCTGCCATGCCGAGGGCGCACAGGAGGTATCACAGAAGGCATCGCCGGAACGCGAATGCGCCCCTGGCATGGGCCAGTTGAACCGGGCGCAGGAACGGGCGCCTTTCGGCCATTCTCGACCCCCGGCAGGCCGGAGACCACTCCTGGAGGTCTCCGGCAGTCCGGGAGGCGGTCGCCTCCCGGAGCCGCCCGTCGCCCGCGGGGAATGGGGCGACGGTGTCCCCCAGCCCACCGGACCGGACCGTCGGTCCTCGGCCAAGTGGGCCGACCCACGCAGGACTCATGGAAGCGCTCCCCCCGGCACCCGACGAGAGCGCACGGGCGGGCGCACGGCCACACGGCGGGAGCACGACGGGCGGCGCCGGACCCGCCACTCATTCCATCCCACAACAATCTCGCCATACGGAACACCGCCCCTTAACGGTCGGGATCCGGCGAACTACGCTGTGCTTACGAATGCCGCACGCCTATGCCCGGCGTCGTGGCGGCCGTCTGGGTGTCGTGTCGAGGGGTGGCGTCATGTCCAGGGAGCAACGCGGGCCGAACGAAAAGCTCGGCACGGTTCTCGCCCTCGCGGGAATCAGCAATGCCGGGCTCGCCCGGCGCGTCAACGACCTCGGCGCGCAAAGAGGTCTGACGCTTCGTTACGACAAGACGTCGGTGGCGCGTTGGGTGTCGAAGGGCATGGTGCCGCAGGGCGCCGCCCCGCACCTGATCGCGGCCGCCATCGGCCAGAAGCTCGGCCGGCCCGTGCCGCTGCACGAGATCGGGCTCGCCGACGCCGACCCGGCGCCGGAGGTGGGACTCGCCTTCCCGCGCGACGTCGGCGAGGCGGTCCGCGCCGCCACCGAGCTGTACCGGCTGGATCTGGCCGGTCGCCGCAGCGGCAGCGGGATCTGGCAGTCGCTCGCCGGCTCCTTCTCCGTGAGCGCCTACGCCACACCCGCCTCGCGCTGGCTGATCACGCCCGCCGATCCGTCGGTGGAACGGGCGGTCACGCGCCTGGCACCGGCCATCGGCCCGGTCACGGCCGCGGCCGCGGCCGTCGGCGCGGGCGAGAACGCGGAGCACGCGCGCGTGGGGCACAGCGACGTGGCCAAGCTGCGCGAGGCCGCCGAGGACGCGCGCCGCTGGGACTCCAAGTACGGCGGCGGCGACTGGCGCTCCTCCATGGTCCCCGAGTGCTTACGCGTGGACGCCGCGCCGCTGCTGCTCGGCTCGTACTCGGACGAGGTCGGCCGCGCCCTGTTCGGCGCGACCGCCGAGCTGACCCGGCTGGCCGGCTGGATGGCCTTCGACACCGGCCAGCAGGAGGCCGCCCAGCGCTACTACATCCAGGCGCTGCGGCTCGCCCGCGCCGCCGCGGACGTGCCCCTGGGCGGCTACGTGCTGGCGTCGATGTCGCTCCAGGCGACCTACCGGGGCTTCGCCGACGAGGGCGTCGACCTCGCCCAGGCCGCGCTCGAACGCAACCGGGGCCTGGCCACCGCCCGCACCATGTCCTTCTTCCGGCTCGTCGAGGCCCGCGCGCACGCCAAGGCGGGCGACGGGACGGCGGCCGCCGCCGCGCTGAAGGCCGCCGAGGGCTGGCTGGAGCGCTCCCGCGCGGGGGACCCCGACCCGACCTGGCTCGGCTTCTACTCGTACGACCGGTTCTGCGCCGACGCCGCCGAGTGCTACCGCGACCTGAAGCTGCCCCGGCAGGTGCGCCGCTTCACCGAGCAGGCGCTGTCCCGGCCCACCGAGGAGTTCGTCCGCTCGCACGGCCTGCGGCTCGTGGTGTCGGCGGTCGCGGAGCTGGAGTCGGGCAACCTGGACGCGGCCTGCGCCGCCGGCACGCGCGCGGTGGAGGTGGCCGGGCGGATCTCGTCGGCGCGGACCACCGAATACGTCCGGGACCTGCTGCACCGGCTCGAACCGTACGGGGACGAACCGCGCGTCATGGAGCTGCGGGAGCGGGCCCGTCCGCTGCTCGTGGCTCCGGCGTGACGCGCGTCCCAGTGGGCGGGCGGTTTAGCGGCATTGTCAGTGGGCCAGTGCACTATCAGGGGTGGGAGGTGGCGCAGGTGTCTGTCCGGTATGACTGTGACGTGCTGGTGATCGGCGGCGGAATCGTCGGTCTGTCGACGGCGTACGCGATCACGCGCGCCGCCCCGGGCACCCGGGTCACGGTCCTGGAGAAGGAGCACGCCCCGGCCCGCCACCAGACCGGCCGGAACAGCGGCGTGATCCACAGCGGGATCTACTACCGCCCCGGCTCCCTCAAGGCGCGCTTCGCGGTCGAGGGCGCGGCGGAGATGGTGAAGTTCTGCGCCGAGTACGGCATCCCCCACGAGGTCACGGGCAAGCTGATCGTGGCCACCGACCGCGAGGAGCTGCCCCGGCTGCACGCGCTCGTGCAGCGCGGCCGGGAGAACGGGATCCCGGTCCGCGAGCTGGGCCCGGCGCAGATCAGCGAGTACGAGCCGCGGGTGCGCGGACTCGCCGCGATCCACGTGGGCACGACGGGCATCGTCGACTACGGGGCGGTGGCCGCCAAGCTGGCCGAGGCCTCCGGGGCACGGATCCTGTACGGCTCTGCGGTCACCGCCGTGGACCGGCGCCCCTGGGGCGTGGCCGTCCGCACAGGCACCGGGCGCGTGGTGCGCGGCCGGGTCCTGGTGAACTGCGCGGGCCTGCACTGCGACCGGGTGGCACGGCTCGCGGGCGACGACCCGGAGATGCGGATCGTCCCCTTCCGGGGCGAGTACTACGAGCTGACCGACCCCTCACTGGTGCGCGGCCTGGTCTATCCGGTCCCCGACCCGGCCTTCCCCTTCCTCGGCGTCCACCTCACCCGTGGCATCGACGGCGGCGTCCACGTCGGCCCGAACGCGGTCCCGGCGCTCGCCCGCGAGGGATACGGCTGGACGGTCGTCCGCCCCCGCGAGCTCGCCGGCACCCTGGCCTGGCCGGGCAGCTGGGCGATCGCCCGCGCCCACTGGCGCTACGGCGCGGGCGAACTGCACCGCTCCCTCTCCAAGCGCGCCTTCACGGAGGCGGTCCGGCGCATGCTGCCGCTGGTCGAGGAGCGCGACCTGCGCCGGGCGACGCCGGGCGTCCGGGCACAGGCGGTGCTGAAGGACGGCACGCTCGTGGACGACTTCCTGATCCGCGAGTCGGTCCGGACGGTGCACGTGCTCAACGCACCGTCCCCTGCGGCGACGGCCTCACTGCCCATCGGACGCGAAGTGGCGGGCCGGGCACTCGCCCTCCTCTAGCGGACCCCCGGGCAACGGACACCGCCTCTAGCGGACCCTCGGGCAACGGACACCGCGCTCTCCTGGCAGGCACCCCGGCGACGTGCGCCGCCGGCAGCACGGACCCGGGCAGGATCGATGTCCGCCGGGCGGCCCCTGGCGGTCCCCTCGGGCGGCCCCCTGGCGACCCCCGGCGCGCCCCCGGCGGTCCCCGCCCGGTCCCGGCGGCACCGGTGTCATCGTGCCGTGCGCCGTAGAATCGGGGGCATTGTGTCTGAGCAGCCTGAGAACACCGCGCCCCCCGTCCCCGCCGGTCCCGCCACGGCTCCGGCCGACGACGGCCGGCCCGTCGCACGCCTGGGCAGCCGGATGTTCGCGCCGGGCGAGGGTCCCTCCCCCGACCCCGCGGGGGCGCACTTCGAGCGGCGGATCCGCAGCTTCCAGCCGCGGCGCAGCCGGGTGACCGCGGGCCAGGCCGAGGCCATGCTGAAGCGCTGGCCCGACTGGGGCCTCGACATCGACGGCAAGCGGGTCCTCGACCTGGACGAGATGTTCGGCGGGCTGCCGGTCGTCCTGGAGATCGGCTTCGGCATGGGCGAGGCCACCGCGCAGATGGCCGCCGCCGACCCCGGCACCGGCATCCTCGCCGTCGACGTCCACACCCCCGGCCAGGGCAACCTGCTCGGGCTGGCCGACCGCAACGGCCTCACCAACGTGCGGGTCGCCAACGGCGACGCGATCATCCTGCTGCGCGAGATGCTCACGCCGGAGTCCCTCGCCGGCTGCCGGGTGTACTTCCCGGACCCGTGGCCCAAGAAGCGCCACCACAAGCGGCGGCTCATCCAGCCCGAGTTCCTCACCCTGCTCGCCCCGCGTCTGAAGCCCGGCGGTCTGCTGCACTGCGCCACGGACTGGGAGCCGTACGCGGAGCAGATGCTGGAGGTGCTCGACGCGCACCCCGACTTCGAGAACACCCAGGCCGACGGCGGTTACGCGCCCCGGCCCGGCTACCGGCCGCTCACCCGCTTCGAGGGCCAGGGCCTCGACAAGGGCCACGTCGTCCACGATCTGCTCTTCACCCGGCGCGCCGGGCTCTGAGCCGCGTCGTCGCGACGACGCCGGGCTCGCGGCGTCCGGCACACACCGGACACCGCTCCCCGGCCCGGCCTGACCCCGCACGGTCTGACCCGCACGGCACGACCCGGCCTGACCCGGACGGCACGACCGGGACGGCACGACCCGGCCTGACCCGCACGGCACGACCCGGACGGCACGACCCGGACGGCATGACCCGGGAGGTTTTCCACAGGCTGCGGGGAACTCCCTCGCCGCTGTCGGCGGCGCTCGTTAGGGTCGTTGCGTGTCGTCGAACCCCACTGCCGGACCCGTCACCGAGTCCGGCAACGCCCCAGCCCACGCGGTGATCCCCGCGCCCGCTCCCGTGCCCGCCCTGGAGAGCGACCAGCCGGACTTCGCCGCCGTCCCGGAGCGGGCCAAGTGGCGCTACAAGCCACGCAAGGCCTTCTGGCGCAGCCGGTTGCTCCGGGCCGTCGTGCTCATCACCGCGCTCGCGATCTGTGCGCTGGCGATCCTCGCGCTGGTGCGGGAGGAGACCGGCACCGAGGGCTTCCTCGTGGGCCTCGGTCTCGCCGTGCTGCCGGTGCCCCTGCTCCTGGCCGCGTTCCGCTGGCTCGACCGGGTCGAGCCGGCCCCCTGGAAGAACCTGCTGTTCGCGCTCGCCTGGGGAGCGTTCGCCTCCACCCTGGTGGCGATCCTCGCCAACTCCTTCGCCGTGGAGTGGATCAGCAGCGCCACCGCCGACCGCGGATCCGCCGACACCCTCGGGGCCACGGCCGTCGCGCCGGTCGTCGAGGAGACGGCCAAGGGAGCGGCCGTGCTGCTCCTCTTCCTCTTCCGGCGCAGGGACTTCACGGGCCCGGTCGACGGCCTCGTCCACGCGGGCTTCACCGCCACCGGCTTCGCCTTCACCGAGAACATCCTCTATCTGGGGAACGCTTTCGGTGAGGACATGGACCTCGGCACCGGAGGCCTTTCGACGACGGTGGGCACGTTCTTCGTCCGGGTGATCATGTCCCCGTTCGCGCACCCCCTGTTCACCTCGCTCACCGGCCTCGGCTTCGGCTTCGCCGCCCTGCTGCCGGCGACCGCCCGGCTCCGCCGCACCCGGCTGGTGCTGCTGCCGGTCGGTGGCCTGCTCGGCGCCATGGGCATGCACGCGCTGTGGAACGGGTCGGCGACCTTCCATCCGCTGGCGTTCGTCGTCGTCTACGGCATGTTCATGGTGCCCGTCTTCGCCCTGCTCACCTGGCTCGCGATATGGAGCCGCCAGAAGGAGCTGCGCACGATATCCGGCGAGCTCCCGGCCTACGCGACGGCCGGGTGGCTCGCTCTCGACGAACCGCTGGCGCTCTCCTCCATGCGGGCCCGCGCGCTGGCCCGCGGATACGCGGCGCGCAGCTTCGGCAAGCCGGCCGCGCAGGCCGTCGGGGAGTACGAGGCGTTCGCGACGACCCTGGCGTTCCTGCGGCACCGCGCCCGGCGCGGCCAGGCGGCGCCCGACTTCACGGCCCGCGAGCAGGAGTTGCTGCACCACCTGTGGCAGCGCCGGCAGGTCGCCTCTCCTGCGCTCACGTACGCGGCCCGGGCGACCGGCCGGGTCTGGGCGCCGCCGCAGTACCTGGACTACGGCGGCTACAACCCGTACCGGAGCTAGCCCGCCGCGACCGGCCGGCCCGGGCCAGGCCTCGCGGCGCAACGCCGCCTCGGCCCCGGCGGCGCCTCGGCGCCTCAGGCCTCCGACGCCTCCGTGAGCGCCGCCAGCTCCGCGTCCGTCAGCTTCAGCTGCGTGGCCGCGATCAGCGCCGGGAGCTGCTCGACCGTGCGGGCCGAGGCGATCGGGGCGGCGACGGTCGGGCGGGAGGCCAGCCAGGCCAGGGCGACCGACGCCTGCTCGGCGTCGTGGGCCGCGGCCACCGCGTCGAGGGCGGCGAGCACCTTCCGTCCGCGCTCGGTCTCCAGGTGACGGCCGGCCCCCTGGGCGCGGGCACTGGCGACGGCGGCACCGGGACGGTACTTGCCGGTGAGGAAGCCGGCCGCGAGACCGTAGTACGGCACGGCCGCGAGACCGCCCTGCTCGGCGGTGTCGAGGAGCGGGCCCTCGTACGTGTCGCGGGAGACCAGGTTGTAGTGCGGCTGGAGGGCGACGTAACGGGCGAGGCCCTCCGCCTCGGCGAAGTCGAGCGAGGCGCGCAGCCGCTCCGGGGAGATGTTGGAGGCGGCGACGGCTCGGACCTTGCCGTCCTTCACCAGCTGGTCGAGGGCGGTCACGATCTCCTCGACCGGCACGGACTCGTCGTCGAAGTGCGTGTAGTACAGGTCGATGTAGTCGGTGCCGAGGCGGCGCAGCGACTCCTCGGCCGCGGCCTTGATGTTCGTGGCACCCAGGCCCTTGTAGCGGGAGTGGGCGCCGACCTTGGTGGCGACGACGACGTCGGAGCGGTTGCCGCGGGAGGCGAGCCAGCGGCCGATGACGGTCTCGGACTCACCGCCCTCGTTGCCCTCGGCCCACTGCGAGTAGACGTCGGCGGTGTCGACGAAGTTGCCGCCCGCGGCGGCGTAGGCGTCGAGGACGGCGAAGGACTGCGCCTCGTCGGCGGTCCAGCCGAAGACGTTGCCACCGAGGGAGAGCGGGAAGACGTGCAGGTCGGAACGGCCAAGACGGCGAAGAGAAGTCATGGGGTGGTCAACGGTCCGCACCGTCGGGCCTATTCCTGGCCACCGGGACCCGCGGGACGGGTCCCGCGGGGACGGACGTCAGATGCTCAGGCCCTTGGAGCGGAGCCAGCCCGCCGGGTCGATGCCGTCGCCGGACGGGGTGTGGACCTCCAGGTGGAGGTGCGGGCCGGTGACGTTGCCGGTGGCGCCGACGCGGCCGATGGTCTCGCCGGTGCCGACGGACTGGCCGACGCCGACCGTCATCGAGGACAGATGGCAGTACCAGATCTCGGTGCCGTCCTCGAGCTCCAGGACGATGCGGTAGCCGTACGCGCCGGACCAGCCGGCCGACTTCACGGTGGCGCCGTGGACGGCCTTGACCGGGGTGCCGGTGGGAGCAGCGAAGTCCAGGCCGGTGTGGTAGCCGGAGGACCACATCGAGCCGGCCTCGCCGTAGGTCGAGGTGATCGTGTAGGAGGAGGTGGGCAGCGAGAAGCCGGCGGCCAGCTTGGCCAGGCGCTCCGCCTCCGCCTTGCGCGCGGCCTCCTCGGCGGCCTTCTTCTCGGCCTCGGCGGCCGCCTTCTCCGCCGCGTCCGCCTTGGCCGCGGCCTCCGCGGCGGCCTTCTCGGCGGCCTCCTTCTCCGCCGCCGCCTTCTCCGCGGCGTCGGCGGCGGCCTGCTGCTGCTCGGCCTGCTGGAGGATGCGGGCGCGCAGGGTCTCGCCGGCGTCGGCCTGCGTCCGGGTCTGTGCGCCGGTGCCGGAGGCCGTGGCGTCGGTGGTGGTGTAGGTGAGCGCGGTGAGCGGCTGGGTGGTGTTGCCGACCGCGCCGCCCGTGTCGCTCTTGTCGTGGCCGATCAGCTCGCCGACGCCGGGGAGCTCGGAGGCGTCGGGCAGGTCGACGTCCGGCAGGGCTATGGAGACCGGGGGCTTCTGCTGGGCGGTGGCCAGGCCGCCGGCACCGACAGCGGCGATGACGCCGACGCCGAGGACGGTGGAGGAGCGGGCGAAGTTGGAGCGCTGCTTGACGACGCGGTGCCGTCCGCCGGACCGGCGGTCCCGCAGGGAGTCCTCCGTCGGGTTCCATTCCTCGCCGCCCGCGGCGCCCGCCGCACCGGCGGAGTCGAAGTAGTCGAAGGGGGCTTGAGGAGCGGGGGTGTCGGACGCCACGGAGGCGCTCTCCTTTCCTTCCTTTCGCCTACCGGGTTAGCTGACGGGTTCGGAGCAGGAAGGTCTCCTACGGGCGTGCCGCATGGGTGCGGTGGGGCCCGATTCACCCCAAGTGGTGGTTCCCCGGTTCCCTTGCGGGATTCGGCGCGTGCGCACGGTGCCGCCTCTTGCGGCGGCTGGGACGACCGCGCTGCGTTATCGAACGTTAATAGACCCGGCCACTCGATTCCAAGCCGTCCCTCTTGATCATTCACTGAATTAGGAGGGAATCGCCCGACTTGAGCTCCACTCAGATACGCGCCGGTAACGAGCCCCGTTTCTGACGTTACGTCAATGGTTATCGGAGGGACACCCTGCGACTACGAGCGGTCACCGAGCCCCCGGATCCCCCGCCGGCACGACCGGCATCGTCCGCCGCCGCTCCGGCTGACCGGCCGCCGGACGGCTCACCGCGAGCAGCGCCATGTCGTCCGTCGCGCCCCCGCCGGTGTGCCGGCGCACGTCCGCCACGAGCGCGTCGAGCAGTTCCTCCGGCCCCGGGAAGAGCCGCCCCGCGAGCCGCTCCCCCGGGTCGTAGAAGACCCCGTCCGCGTCCCGCGCCTCCGAGAGCCCGTCCGTGTAGAACAGCAGCGTCGAGCCCGGCGGATAGGACGCCTCGTCGGCCCGGTCCGGCCACGCGGCGAGCTCCCCCATCCCCAGCGGCAGCGCGGCATCGCTCGGCCGCAGCAGCTCGACCCCGCCGTCCTCGCGCAGCAGGAGCGGCTCGGGGTGGCCGCGGTTGACCACCCGTACGACCCGGTCGCCGCCCGGGATCTCGGCGAGCACGGCGGTCGTGAAGCCCTCGAAGGCGTCGAGACCGTCCCGCCGGGTGCCCTCCCGGGCCAGGGCCCGCTCCAGGCGCGCGGCCACCCCCTCCAGCGTCCCCTCCTGCTCCGCCGCCTCCCGGAAGGCGCCCAGCACCACGGCCACCGCCTCCACCGCGTCGAGCCCCTTGCCCCGGACGTCCCCGACCACGAGCCGCACCCCGTGCGGGGTTTCCTGCACCGCGAACAGGTCGCCGCCGATGAACGCGTCGGCCTGAGCCGCCTCGTAACGGGCCGCGATCTGCAGCCCGCCGATCCGGCCGGCGGGCGCCGGGAGCACCGCCCGCTGCGCCGTCTCCGCGATCACCCGCGCCGACGCGAGCCGTTCGCCGCTCCTGCGCACCACCCGGTTGATCAGCAGCGCGAGCGCCGAGACGGTGACCACCGTCAGCGTCTCGGTCAGCGACGGGATCTGGTCGGCCGTCCCGTTGTAGAAGTGCAGGCCGATGCTGGCGAGGACGGCGGCGATGCCCGTGAGCAGCGTGGTCAGGGTGGAGAAGAAGGGCGCGGCGATCAGCGGCGCCGCCGAGAACAGCGGCGACGCCGTGTACGCGGCGGGGGTCGACAGGTCGAAGACGACCCCGCCCACGATGATCAGCGGGGGGAGCGCGCGCAGGAAGCGCCGTGCGCCGCGGTAGGGGCGGCCCGCGCCCTCACCGCCCGCCACGCCGTCCGCCGCTGCTCGCCCCACCTGTGCTCTCCTGCCCGGTCCGTCCACGGCGGCGGACCGTACCGCGCCCGTCCCAGCGTGCCGTCAGGCCCGGGGGCCCGGCGACTCCTCCTCGGCCGGTTGGCGTACCGCGAGCCGCCCGCCCCGGGCCAGCGCCGCCATGGCCGCCGCGCACCCGAGACCCACCGCGCACAGCACCAGCCAGGGCGTCGCCGACCAGCCGGTCAGGTCGAGCAGGGCGCCGGTGCCCAGGTTCCCGAGCGTGATGCCGATCCCGCAGACCGTGTTGTAGAGCCCGTAGTGGGTGGCGACCCAGCGGCCCCCGGCCAGGGCGACGACCGTGTCCATCTCGTACGGGTAGAGCACCGCGTTCGCGACCGCCAGGACCGCCGCGCACAGCAACAGCCCCACCAGGGACCGCCCGAGCGCGGCCGGCACCAGGAACGCCGCCCCCATCAGGGCGAGCCCGAGCACCAGACACCGCTCCCGGGAGAGCCGCGCCCGGCACCACGCGGTGATCCGCAGCTGCCCGGCGAGCGCCACCAGCGCCGAGACCACGAACAGGGCCGTGGTCGCCGCCGTGCCGTCCGCGGCGAGCGGCAGCGCCAGATAGACCTGGAAGGACAGCACGTACGAGCCGGTCATCGCGAGCGAGAACAGCCAGAAGACCCGGTGGGCGAGCACCGTGCGGAACTGCCCGCCGGTCCGCCCGCCGTCCCCGGCCGCCTCCGCGGACCGCCCCGCGGGCAGATGCCGCAGCTGTACGGCGGTGAGGCCGGCGAACAGCACCGCCGCCACCACGCACGTCAGCCGGAACGACACCCCCGTCAGGGCCACCCCGACCAGCGGCCCGAGCAGGATGCCCGCCTGGTAGTACACGTTGAACAGCGCGAACGCCTCCACCCGCCGCTCCCCCGCCTCCGCCGCCAGGCAGGCGCGCACCGCCGGGTTGAACAGCGCCCCCGCGAGGCCCGTGGCCAGCGAGGCGGCGATCAGCATGGGCAGCGACTGCGCGAAGGCGAGCGCCCCGAAGCCCACCGTCCGCAGGGCGCAGCCGGCGACGATGAGCGGCTTGAAGCCGAGCCGGTCGGCCAGCGCGCCGCCGACCAGGAACATGCCCTGCTGGGACAGGTTCCGCGCGCCGAGCACCAGGCCCACCGCCCAGGCCGCCATGCCGAGCCCGTCGGCCAGATGGGCGGCCAGGTACGGCATCAGCATGTAGAAGCCGAGGTTGATGGTGAGCTGGTTGAGGAAGAGCAGCCGCACGGCCGGGTCGAAGGTGCGCGTCTGCTTCCAGATCCCGCCCCGGGCGGGGACCGTCGCCGTCGTCATCACACGCGCTCCCCGAGGCGCGCGCCGTTCTTGCGGTCGAGGCGCCGGCGGGTCCAGCCGTCCACCGGCACGCCCTCGGTCCAGGCGTCGGGCTCCGTGCGCACCGGGCCGTCGAGCAGCCCGTGCGCGGTGCAGAACTCGTCGTTGAAGACGGTGTCGAAGTAGCGCTGCGGCCCGTCGGGGAAGACGGCCGCGATCCGGGTGCCGCGCGGCCGGGTACGGGCCAGCCAGCCGGCGACCAGGGCGACCGCGCCGACGCTCCAGCCGCCCGTCGCGAACTGCCGGGCGGCCAGCCGGCGGGCCGCCCGGACCGCCTCCGCGGGCGCCACCCAGTGGATCTCGTCGAAGGCGCCGTGGTCGACGTTGCCGGGGTGGATGGAGGAGCCGAGGCCGCGCATCAGACGCTCGCCGGCCGGCAGTCCGAAGACGGTGGAGCCGACGGAGTCCACCCCGACGAGTTCCAGGGCCGGGCTGGAACCGGCCCGCAGCGCGCGGGAGATGCCGGCCGAGTGGCCTCCGGTGCCGACCGCGCAGACCAGCACGTCGATCCGGTCGAGCTGCTCGCCGAGCTCGGCGGCGAGCCCGGCGTAGGCCTGCGGGTTGTCGGGGTTGCCGTACTGGTCGGGCCACCAGGCGCCGTCCAGGGAGGTCAGCAGCTCGGCGACCCGGTCCATCCGGGCCTGCTGCCAGCCGCCGGTCGGGCCGGGCTCGGGCACCACGTGCACGTGGGCTCCGTGGGCGACGAGCAGCCGCTCCACGAGGGGTTCGAGGCCGGGGTCGGTCACGACGTGCACGGGATGCCCGTGCAGGACGCCGGCGAGCGCGAGGCCGAGGCCGAGGGTCCCCGAGGTCGACTCGACGATCGGGGCGCCGGGCCGCAGGGCGCCGCGGCGGCGGGCCTGCTCGACCATGTGGAGCGCGGCACGGTCCTTGATGCCGCCGAAGTTGAAGCCTTCGAGCTTGGCCCAGTAGCCGTCGTCCACCCACAGCACGGGGGTGTTGCCGACGGTCTGCCCGGCGGCGGAGAGGAGGCGGGCGGGGTGCGTCATGGGGTGCGTCCCTTGGAGTGAGGCGCCCGCGCGGACTGGCGCGGACGCACGGAAGGAGCCGGAGTCGTGGGGTGCGCGACCCGGCGTCAGTTCCGGTCCACTCCGAGGGTGATCAGCAGCCGGCCCGGTTCGGGACCGGGCCCCGCCCTGCCCCGGACGCAGCGCGTGCGCGGGTCCCCGGGGTACGGCTCGGCGTAGGCGGGGAGGACGGTGCCGGCGGCGGCCGGCGCCGACAGCTGCGTGCCCGGGGACTGCGCGGGCAGATGCGCGTCGAAGGACCAGCCCTCGCCGGGCCCTTCGCAGCCGTGCTGCGGGGCGGGGGCGGAGAACCCGGCCCCGGCGGGGCCGGCGGCGAGCGGCAGGGAGTGCCCGTGCGCGCCGTGACAGACACCCGCGAGCAGCGCGAAGAGCGCGCACAGCAGCAGGACGGCGGGCGCCCGCCGTCCTGCCTCGCGCATCGTCGCACCGTGGTCACTCATGGTGCGCGTGAGATTACGGGGCGCGAGCGGGCCGCGCAAAGGAACGGGCCGCTTTCGGACATCGCGCACGTCCGAGCGGGACGCCCCGGCCCGCTCGCCGAAGTGCCGGCCCCAGACCGGCGACGGGCCGACCGGCGGGCGGGGGCCCGGGGGCGGCCGGCCCGCCGAACGGCCCTACAGGTTCCGCTCGGCCCAGATCCGCATCGCGTCCCGGACGAGCAGGGCGGTGCCCTCGCCGTGCCGGTCGTAGTTCTTCCTGAAGCGCGGGTCGTCGACGTACATCTGCCCGAGCCCGATGAAGTACTCCTTGCTCGGCGTGGTCGTGGCCGACAGCCAGGCGTGGTGCCGCCGGGTGATCTCCTGCACCTCCTCGCCGCCGGCCGCGAGGCCCTTCGCGGCGGCCGCCGCGTAGGCCCGGGCGATGGCGACCTGCTCGTCCTGGAACGCCTTCCTCTCGGCGTCGCCGAGCGAACGCCACCAGCGGTCGCCGCGCTCGTACGCCTCCCGCCCCCAGCGTTCGGTCACCTCGGCCTCGTACCGGGTGTGGTCGAAGCCGTCGAAGACTTCCTCGGCCATGAGCCGTTCTCCTCTCTCGGTCTTGTGGAGAGTGGTCCGTACGGCTTCGATCTGCCGCCCGATGCGCTCGCGCTCCTGTTCCAGGAGGGCCAGATGCGTGCGCAGGGCGACCGAGGTGTCCCGCTGGCCTTCGAGGACCTCGGCGATCGCGGGCAGGGAGAGCCCGAGTTCGCGCAGCAGCAGGATCCGCTGCAGCCGCACGAGTGCCGCCTGGTCGTAGTACCGGTAACCGTTCGCGCCGATCCGGCTCGGCTCCAGCAGTCCCCGCTCGCCGTAGTGGCGCAGGGTGCGACTGGTGGTGCCGGCCTTCCTGGCGATCTCCTGGATCGACCACTCCATGACCACGACGGTAGAACTTGACGTTGCGTAAAGGTCAAGCCGGACATCAGGAGCGGCACCCGGGAACGACGAAGGCCCGGATCCGTTTCCGGATCCGGGCCTTCGTGCTACTGAGTAGCGGGGACAGGATTTGAACCTGCGACCTCTGGGTTATGAGCCCAGCGAGCTACCGAGCTGCTCCACCCCGCGTCGGTGAACACCACCTTACGGCATGAACACCCCTGTTCGGAAATCGGTATCCGTCAGCAGCCGCAGTCGTCCGCGTCGACCGGCGCCGTCAGCGGGTCGGCCTCCTTGTGCGCCGGCCCCTCCCAGGTCTCGTAGGCGAAGCCCTCGCGCACCCAGTACTCGAAGCCGCCCAGCATCTCCTTCACCTGGAAGCCCCGCTCGGCGAGGGCCAGCGCGGCCCGCGTGGCGCCGTTGCAGCCGGGGCCCCAGCAGTACGTGACGACCGGGACGTTCCGGTCGAGCAGCTGCTCGGCCTGCTCGGGGATGAGCGCGGTCGGCAGGTGCACGGCGCCCGGCACGTGCCCCTGGTCCCAGGAGGCCGTGGAACGCGAGTCGAGCACGACGAATCCGGGATCACCGCCGGTGGCCCGGGCGTCGGCGAGCGCGGAGGCCACGTCGGAGACGTCGGCGTGGAAGGCGAGACTCGCGGAGAAGTAGGCCGCGGCGGCCGCAGGGGAGGCCGGGGGTGTCCGGAGAACGGGGTTGACCTGGTTCGGCGTCGTCGTCATGGTGATCAATCTAGAGACGGTGATCATCACGCTGAAGTGGCGATCCACGGCGGTCCGGGGGTTCGGCCGGGGAATCCCGCGCGTTGTCCCGTACGGGGCGGGGATCTCACGCAGCGGAACGGCGTCACGTTCCCGGCCCCCCGTTCGTCATCACGATGTGACCGGACGCGAAGGGGAACGACGACCGATGGACGAGGACCGCGCCGCCCAGGATCTCCTGGCCGAACGATTCGAGGCCGACCGGGGGCATCTGCGGGCGGTCGCCTACCGGATGCTCGGCTCGCTCAGCGAGGCGGAGGACGCCGTCCAGGAGGCCTGGTTCAGGCTGAACCGCTCCGACGTCAGCGACGTACGGAACCTGAGCGGCTGGCTGACCACCGTCGTCGGCCGGGTCTGCCTCGACCTGCTGCGCTCCCGGAGCTCCCGCCGCGAGGAGCCGCTGGAGCACTACATCCCCGACCCGGTCGTGCGCGAGGAGGGCACCGCCGACCCCGAGCAGGAGGCGCTGCTCGCGGACTCCGTCGGGCTCGCGCTCCTGGTCGTCCTGGAGACGCTCGCGCCGGCCGAGCGCCTCGCCTTCGTGCTCCACGACATGTTCGCGGTCTCCTTCGAGGAGATCGCCCCCATCGTCGACCGCACCCCGGCCGCCACCCGCCAGCTCGCCAGCCGCGCCCGCCGCCGCGTCCAGGGCGCCGCCCCGGCCCCCGCACCCGACGCGGCCCGGCAGCGCGCGGTCGTCGACGCCTTCCTGGCCGCCTCCCAGGGCGGCGACTTCGAGGGCCTGCTCGCCGTCCTCGACCCGCACGTCCTCCTGCGCGTCGACGGCGGCGTCCTCACCACGGCCGCCTCCAAACTGGTCCGCGGCGCCGAGGCGGTCACCGCCCAGGCCCTCACCTTCGCCAGGTTCCGCCACGAGGCCCGCCGCGTCACGGTCAACGGCGCGGCCGGCCTGGTCTCCCTCGCGAACGGCTCCCCGGTCGCCCTCATGGCCTTCACGGTCGTCGAGGACCGCGTCGTCGAGATCGACATCGTCGCGGACCCCCCACGCCTGGCGTCCCTGGGCGTGCGCTGACGGAGGCCGGCCAGACCCGCAACGCCCGGGCCACGGCGGCCGGAGGACCCGATCACGCGCCCGTGCGCCCCGCGCCGTGGCCGGCCCGAGGACGTCGCCGCCCTGGTGGCGTTTCTCGTGGGACCCTCCGCCTCGTTCACCACGGGACAGTCCGTCCACGTCGACGGCGGCCGGCTGCTCCGCCGAAGACCGCCAACAAGCAAGGAGACCGCCCGAAATGATCGAACGAGTCCGCGCCGTCCTCGTCACCCCCGACAGCACGATGCTGGCCATCCGCCGCACCAGGCCCGGCATCCCCGAGTACTGGGTCCTGCCCGGCGGCGGCGTCGAACCCGGCGACGAGTCCCGCGAGGCTGCCCTCCACCGCGAGATCCACGAGGAGATCGCGGGGAAGGCCGACATCGTCCGCCTCTTCCACACCATGGAGTCCGACGACGAGCGCCAGCTCGTCTACCTCGCCCGCATCGCGACCTGGTCCTTCGAGGACCGCACCGGCCCCGAGTTCAGCGCCGAGGGCCGCGGCGAATACGCGCTGGAGGAGATTCCGTTGACCCTGGAGGGCCTCGACGGCATCGACCTCAAACCCGAGGAGATCGCCCACGCACTACGAGGCGCCATCACCGCCGGAGGCCTCGGAGTCGAGGCACCGCTCTGAGCCCCGGACGCGCGAGGTCCCCGGCCGGGTCACCCGCCCCGTGGCCCCGCCCGCCTGGGGCCACGGTGACGGAACCCCGCCCTCGCCCACGCAAGCCCCCGAACGACGGAGCGCCCCGACCAGCCATAGCCGGTCGGGGCGCTCCCCAGCAGGAGACTGTTCCTCTCCCGCGCGCAGGAGGCGCCGACGACTCTGGATGAGCCGGACAAGCCGTAGGGGGGACGAAGCAGAGCGGGGCGGTTCTTCTCAGCGGTCAGGCGGGAACACCGGCCCGGTCCAGGACCCCGGCCATCTCCTCCTCGGGCAGCCCCGGGTTGGCACCCGCGCTGGAGGCCAGTTCGGGGACGTGAAGGACCTCGCGGAGCCGGTGGAACGGGAGGCGGGGGTCACCGGCCGCCGCCTGGCGCGTCCAGACCGCGGGGTCATGGCTGAGCCGTTCGATCAGCTCTGGCGTGGCCGCCGGGTCCCGGACCGCCAGCCGGCGGTAGTTCCCGTCCGGGTGGTCCGCGTAGCGCACGGCGAGACCCTCGCGGGGAAAGCGGGGATGCGTCTCCGCCATCCAGGCGGAGAACGTCCCGCCGAGCCGCGCGAACACACGCATCAGGACCTCCTCCGGGGTGTCGGGGTGGTAGATGCCCAGGAGGTTCTCCAACACCGGGTCCTCGACGCGTGCGAGGAGGCACAGCAGGTCGGACGGCAGGTGGGGGCTCTGGGCGGCGGCGCGCCGGAGCAGGGGGTGGGCGGAGGCCGCGGCCCGACGCAGCACCTCGGGGTCGGCGAGCCCGTCCCGTACCCACCGCACGCCGTCCCCCCGGTCGAACTCCCCGGCGGTGAAGTCGATCGCCATGCGCCGCGTCTCGTCCAGCTCGGGCCTGACGGAGACCGCGAGCCGTACGTCCTCGTCGGGGTCCACAGCGAGCCGCTCCACGAGGTCGGCGGGCAGCGACGGGTTCTCGGCGAGGGCCGCCAGGTGCGTCCGCTCGGCGACGCACCGCTCGGCGTCGGCGCGGCCGAGGAGCCCGCAGCGCTGCGCCTCGGCGGCGGACTCAGGATCGCGGAGGAGTTCGGCGGTGAGGCGTGCGTCCCGTCGGCACTCCCACAGTGCGGCGGCTCGCCGCACCTCGGCGTCGGGGTCGGCCAGCAGCGCCAACCGCTGGCCCGGCGGCAGGATCTCCCATGCACGCACCGCGCACCGGCGCGCCGCCGGATCGTGGTGAGGGGCCATCGAGGCCACGAACGACGGCGCCAGATGGGGCGAGTCCAGCAGGGCCGCGCGGACGGAAGGATCCGGGTCGTCGAGCAGGCGGGCGCACACGGCGTCCGGCAGCGGCGCGACCTTTGTGCGCGGGTCGTACACCTCGGGTCCGTACGCGAGAGCGGCCCGCACCTTGGGAGAGGGGTCGTCCGCGAGCCGGGCCCGCTGTGCGGGCTCTGCCCTGGCGCTCATGGCGAAGTCGATCCGGGCGCCCGGGTTCGGGTGGGCCAGGATCACCCCGACGGCCGGCTCGGGGAGTCCGGCCCGCTGGAGGGCGTCACGGGGCGGACGGTCACCGCCCCCGTCGACGGCGAGCAGGCGCAGCAGCAGCGGCGTCGGCAGCGCCGGATTGCGGGCGATTCCGTCCGCAGCGGATGCGTAAAACGCGACCATGATTCCCCTGCCCCTGCGTCTCCCCCGGTTGGTCCGCAGCCATGATCTCCCGGATGCCCATCAGGACCCGGCCGAGCGGCACCGGCCGTCCGGCCGGGTCCGCGTTGCCCGAGTGCCGGCGACTCAGCCGTGCCGAGCGGTGAACCGGTCCAGCACCCGGATCGCCATGTCGTGGTCGTAGAACCGGGCCATCTCGTAAGCACTGCTTCCGCCGTCGGGGGTGGCGGTGGGGTCGGCACCATAGGCAAGGACGGTTGCGGTGAGAGCGCTGTCGATCGGCTGCCCTGACCGAAGAGCCGAGTCCCCTTCCAGTTCGATGGCGTGCGTCAGCAAAGTCATGCCGAAGCAGACCTCGTTCACGTCGGCTCCCTCTTCCAGGGGGCGTGTGAGCGCGGCGTGATCGCCCGAGTGGCTGGAGACGTGGCTGGCCGGCTCCGGCTGGTACGAGGAGGACATGGTCGACGAGGGGTTCGACATGCCGCCGTGGGCGGATGCCGCCTCTCGCCTGTAGGCGGTGAGGCCGCCAGGTGCCCCTCAGTCCGTCGGGATCCGCCTCCGGCCCAGACCGTCCGCTCACGCATCGCTCACGCACAGCCCCTGGAACGCCGAAGCGCCCCGACCAGTCGAAACCGGTCGGGGCGCTCCCCAGCAGGTCAGATGGTCCTCCCTGCCCTGCGCTTGGTAGGCCGTGTGGGACTCGAACCCACAACCAATGGATTAAAAGTCCACTGCTCTGCCAATTGAGCTAACGGCCCGTGGACAAGCACACCCGAGCAGCATAGCCCGACCGCTCGTCCAAACCGATCGGGTATCGCCCCGGCGCGGCCCCGGCGCCGGGTGGGGCGGGGCGGGGGCGCGCCGCGGTCGTCGGTTCACGGTGCTGCCGGGTGTGTCCGCGAGGACGGAAAGGGCCCGCGTCCGCACCGGAGTGCGGGACGCGGGCCCTTTCACGGACTTACTGCGTGTCAGCCGTTGCGCTTCCAGCGCGGCTTGTCGTCGCGGCGGAAGCCACCACCCGTCGGGCGGTGGTCGTCACGGCGGAAGCCGCCGCCCGAGGGGCGGTGGTCGTCACGACGGGCACCGTTCGAGGGGCGGTCGTCGCGGCGGTCGCGGTTGAACGGACGGTCGCTGCCACGGTGGCCGCCGGAGGGGCGGTCGTCGCGGCGGAAGCCGCCACGGTCGTTGTCCCGGCGGTCGTTGTCGCGGTTGAAGCCACCCGACGGACGGTCGTCACGGCGGAAGCCACCGGACGGACGGTCGTTGTCCCGACGGAAGCCACCACGGTCGTTGTCGCGGTTGAAGCCACCCGACGGACGGTCGTCGCGACGGAAGCCACCGGACGGACGGTCGTTGTCCCGACGGAAACCGCCACGGTCGTTGTCGCGGTTGAAGCCGCCCGACGGACGGTCGTCACGGCGGAAGCCACCGGACGGACGGTCGTTGTCCCGACGGAAACCGCCCGACGGACGGTCGTTGTCGCGGCGGAAACCACCCGACGGACGGTCGTTGTCCCGACGGAAACCGCCACGGTCGTTGTCCCGGCGGTCGTTGCCGCGGAAGCCGCCACGGTCGTTGTCCCGGCGGAAGCCACCACGGTCGTTGTCACGACGCTCGTAGCCGCCACGGTCGTTGTCCCGGCGGTCGAAGCCACCGCGGTCGTCGCGACGGTCGAAGTCGCGGCGCTCCTCGCGCACCGGCTCGGCGGCCACCGCGGCAGCGGCGGCGACCTCGGCCTCGGCGGCCTCGGTCACCTCGGCGACGGCGGCCTCAGGGTCCTCACCGCGCTCGCGGGCGGCGCGGGCCACCAGGCGGTCGGCCTCCTCGCGGAGCTCGACGGCGCGGCGCTGCAGGCGCTCCAGCTGCTTGGTGAGGTCGGCGACCTCGCGCTCGGCCTGCTTGGCCGAGTTGTTCGCGGAGTCGGCCTGGACCTCGGTGAGCGAGCGGGCGCCGGTGATCTCGGCGACCTCGGGGTCGAACGCGCCCGCCCCGCCGACGATGTGACGCGAGGCGTCGACGCCCGCGTCCTCCATCAGACGGAAGATCTGGCGGCGCTGGTGCGGCAGGGCCAGGGAGACCACGACACCGGAGCGGCCGGCACGGGCGGTACGGCCCGAGCGGTGCAGGTAGTCCTTGTGGTCGCCGGCCGGGTCCACGTTGAGGACCAGGTCGATGCCGTCGACGTGGATGCCTCGGGCGGCGACGTCGGTGGCGACGAGCGCGTTGACGTAGCCGTCCTTGAAGTCGGCGAGGGTGCGGGTACGGGCGCCCTGGGTCATGCCGCCGTGCAGCGCGTCGGCCTTCACACCGGACTCGCGGAGCTGCTCGGCGATGCGGTCGGCGCCCAGCTGGGTGCGGACGAAGATGATCGTGCGGCCCTTGCGGGCGGCGATGGCGGCGGTGACCGGGGCCTTGTCCTTCGGCTTCACGACCAGGACGTGGTGGGTCATCGTCGTGACGGCGCCGGCGGACGGGTCGACCTCGTGGGTGACCGGGTTCACCAGGTAGCGCTTGACCAGGCTGTCGATCTCGTTCTCCAGGGTGGCGGAGAAGAGCAGGCGCTGGCCGCCGGCCGGAACCTGGTCGAGCAGCTCGGTGACCTCGGGCAGGAAGCCCAGGTCGGCCATCTGGTCGGCCTCGTCGAGGACGGCGATCTGGACCTGCTCCAGGGAGCAGGCGCCGCGGTTGATGATGTCGCGCAGACGGCCCGGGGTGGCGACGAGGATGTCGACACCGCGCTCCAGCGCGTAGATCTGGTTGCCCATCGACGTACCGCCGCAGACGACCTTCATCTTGAGGCCGAGCACGTCGCCGTAGGGCTGGAGGGCGTCCGCGACCTGCATCGCGAGCTCACGGGTCGGGGTGAGGATGACGCCGCGGGGCTTCTTCTTCTCGGTGCGGCCCTCCGCCAGCGTGGCGAGCAGCGGGAGGCCGAAGGAGAGGGTCTTGCCGGAGCCGGTGCGGCCACGGCCGAGGATGTCCTTGCCGGCCAGGGCGTCCGGGATGGTCGCGGCCTGGATCGGGAAGGGGGTGGTCACGCCGTTCTGGGCGAGCTTGCGCACGACGCCCTCGGGGAGACCCAGGTCACCGAAGGTGATCTCGGGGGTCTCGTCGGCGGGGGCCTCGTCGGCCTCGACGACGTCCACGGCGTCGGTGGCCTCGGCGAGGTCCACGGCGTCGACGGCCTCTACGGCGTCGACGACGATCTCGTCGTTCTCGGGCAGGACAGCGTGATCAGAACTGAAAATGGACATGCGAAATGCGAAACCTTCCGGAGTCTCGGCACGCGCCCGTCAACTCCGTGTTTCGCACTACGACCGCCTCAATGCGGTCAGCCACGGCAAGGGAGAGTACGCGCCAGTCACGGCGCTCTTCGGTCGTGGCGCCGGGCAAATGGGATCAAACGATCTACCACCATACGCACTCTCCCCCAGCCTTGGCAAACCGAGCCGCGTCACACCGGCCCGGCCTGCGGTGATGCCTCCGGCTCCGTCGCCCGGCCGGGCCCGTCCGCGGCCCGCATGGCACCCATGTGGGTGTCCGCGCCGGGCGTCGTCGTGGGCGACTCGGTGACGGTCGGCTCGGGCGTCGGCTCCTGGGTCGGAGAGGGCTCCTGGGTCGGCGTCGGCTGGGGCGGATCGACCGGAGGGGTCGTGGTGCCGCCGGACCCTCCGGCCGCGCCGCCGGCCCCGCCGTCCGCGCCGTCCGGCGGCTGCTGCGGCTTCGGCGCCCCGCCCGGGCCGGCCGGGCCCGCCGCGCCGGAGGGTTTCGCCGTGACGGACGCCGAGCCGCTCGGCACCGGGGTCCCCTCGTCCTCGCCGTCCGGGTCGGGCCGGCTCTGCCCCGTACGGTCGAAGCCGCCCCCGCCGTGCGAACCGGAGAGCCCGCCGTCCTCCCCGGAGCCGCCCGCCGCGCCGCGCTTCCCCGCGGAACTGCTGGGCGCCGGCTTCGCCCCCTCGTCGCCGACACTCATACAGCCGCTCAGACCCGCACAGGCGGCGACCGCCATCGCGGTGGCGGCCCATCTCACAGGGGTGGGCAAATGGCGCACGGAGGCACCTCCAGGACGGGACAGGCAGGAACGGGACGCGGTTCGAACGCGTTGCCCTGCCCAAC
This sequence comes from Streptomyces sp. NPDC048018, assembly GCF_043202995.1. Lineage (NCBI taxonomy): Bacteria > Bacillati > Actinomycetota > Actinomycetes > Kitasatosporales > Streptomycetaceae > Streptomyces > Streptomyces sp. NPDC048018. The sequence continues at coordinate 699,816 of NZ_JBIDBK010000005.1, read as the reverse complement.
TCCCTTTGCGCCACCGGGGACACGCCCTCCGCGCCGCTGTCGGAACTCGGCCCGCGAGCGAGCGCTCCACGGGGGCGCCCCTGCCCCACGGGACCCGCGGAGCCCACGGAGGTCACCGTCCTCACGCGATCGTCACTCCGGTGCCGCTGCGGTTCACCCCCTCGGCACCGGACAATGGCCTTGTGCTGGAGATGACGCGCGACACGTTCGAAGAACTGGTGTCCCAGGCCCTGGACACGATCCCGCCCGAGCTCACCCGGGTGATGGACAACGTGGCGGTGTTCGTCGAGGACGAACCGGACCCCTCGGACCCGGAACTCCTCGGCCTGTACGAGGGAACGCCGCTCACCGAACGCGGGGAGTGGTACGCCGGCGTCCTCCCGGACCGCATCTCGATCTACATGGGCCCGACCCTCCGCTACTGCGAGACGCCGGAGGACGTGATCCACGAGGTGGCCGTGACCGTGGTGCACGAGATCGCCCATCACTTCGGCATCGACGACGAACGCCTGCACGAGCTCGGCTGGGGATGACGCGCCCGGCGGGGAAAGCCCGCCGGAAGCCCCCCGCGAAGCCCCCGGGAAGCCCGCCACGACCGCCCCGGGAAACCGTTTTGGCGATACCGGCCGGCATCCCATATGCTTCTCACGTCCCCGACGCGCTGAGAAGCGCCCAGGCGGGCCCTTAGCCCTCATCGTCTAGTGGCCCAGGACGCCGCCCTTTCAAGGCGGTAGCACGGGTTCGAATCCCGTTGGGGGCACGCACAACCCTGTGCGAGACTTGTTCTCGCACACCATATGGTCCTGTGGAGCAGTTGGTTAGCTCGCCACCCTGTCAAGGTGGAGGTCGCGGGTTCAAGTCCCGTCAGGATCGCTGAGATCGGAAACGATCTCGTGGCTGGGTAGCTCAGTTGGTACGAGCGATCGCCTGAAAAGCGATAGGTCGCCGGTTCGACCCCGGCCCCAGCCACAAGGAGAAGGCCCCGTTCGCAAGAACGGGGCCTTCTGCGTTTCCCGACCGTCGGGCTCTCCCCCCGGCCCCCGGCCCCGGATCCCTCGGCCCCCGGCCCCCGGCCCCGGATCCTCCGTGGCCGGCCGGCCGCCACCCCCGTGGCCGGCCGCCACCCCCGCGACCGGCCACGTCCCTCCCGCGACGCCCCTCGGGGCCGGGCCCTCCCTGCGCCCCCTACTCCCCGGCCCGCTGCCGGTCCCGGCCGCGGCGCCCGCGCCACGCGAGCGCCGCCGCCACGACCGCCACCACGGCCACGAGCAGCGCCCAGTCCGGGACCGCGCGGCCCAGGGCCCCCACGCGCTCCTCCACGGCGAAGGAGTCGTCGACCGAGAGCAGCCCGGGCAGGGCCGTGGTGCCGTCGAAGACGAGGAAGAGGGTGCCGAGGGCGATGAAGAAGAGGCCCGAGAGCAGCGAGGTCGAGTGCAGCTCGAAGCGGCCCAGGCGGATCGGCCGCCCGCGCAGCCAGCGGCGCCGGCCCAGGTCGTGACGCTCCCAGAGCAGCGCGAGCAGGAAGAGCGGTACGGCCATGCCGAGCGCGTAGACGGCGAGGAGCAGGCCGCCGTAGGCCGGGCTGCCGCTGAGCGCCGCCACCGTCAGGACGCTGCCCAGGATGGGGCCCGCGCAGAAGCCGGCGAGGCCGTAGACCAGGCCCAGGGCGTAGACCGAGAACGCGGTCGTGGGGCGGATCCGGCCGCTCGCCTCGGCGAGCCGGCGGGACGCGAAGCCCAGCCCGAGGATCTGCAGCACCCCGAGGGTCACGATCAGCCAGCCGCCCACGGCGACCAGGAGGTCCCGGTGGCCGTAGAAGAGGCGGCCGGCGAAGGAGCCGGCCGCGCCCAGCGGGACGAGGGTGGTGGCCAGGCCCGCGTAGAAGATGCCGGTCCGGGCGACCAGCCGGGAGCGGGTGTCGACGGAGTACGCGAAGAAGGCCGGGAGCAGCAGGGCGCTGCACGGGCTGAGGAGGGCGAGCAGACCGCCGAGGAAGGCGGCGAAGTAGCCGATCCCGGAGGTCATCGCGCGGCCCCGGCCGACTCCCCGCCCGCGCCCGGTCCCGCCGCCTTGGATCCGGCCGCCTTCGCCGCCCCGGCCGCCGCCTCGATGGCGTCCGTGAACGTCTCCATCGGCTGGGCACCCGCGATCGGGCGGCCGTTGACCAGGAAGGACGGTGTCGAGGTGGCGCCGAGCGCGTAGCCCTGTTCCTGGTCCCTGCGCACCGCCTCCCGGGCCGCCGCGCTGTCGGCGTCCCGGGTGAAGCGGGCGAGGTCGGCGACGCCCGCCTCCTTGGCGAGGGCGGTCAGGCGCTCGGCGCCGAAGCCCTTCTCCTTGGCCCCCGGCGCGTACGCGGCCGCGTGGAACTGCCAGAACCGGCCCTGCCGCCCTGCCGCCCAGGAGGCGCGGGCAGCCGCCTCGGACTCCTCGCCGAAGATCGGGAAGTTCCGCCACTCGATGCGCAGGGTGCCGGCGTCCACGTACTTCTTCACCAGGACGGGCTCGGTGTCCCGGGCGAACTTGCCGCAGTAGCCGCACTTGAAGTCGGCGTACTCGATCAGGACGACCGGCGCGTCGGCGCGGCCGAGGGCCAGCCCGTCCTTCGCGTCGCGGCGGGCGTAGGCCTCCAGTTCGGGATAGACACCGGCGGACGGGTCCGCCGAGACCTCGGCCACGGAGGAGCCCGAGGGCGAGGACGGCTTGGTGGTGGCGTACGAGACGACGCCGAGCAGCGTGGCCGCGAGGGCCACCCCGGCGACGATCACGACGGGCTTGGACTTGGGCATGCGAAAGCGCTCCTGAGGACGGAGGAGAGAAGGGGACGGACGGCGGGAGGCGTCCGTCTAGACCCTCAGGACCGACAGCTCCACCGGTGTCGGCGACACGGGCTCCGGTGGCGCGGGGCCCTGCGGCGCGTCGGCCGCGTCCTGGTCCGCGCCCCAGCCGGGGCAGGGGGTCCGCTTGCCCGCGAGCGCGGGAAGCAGTTCTCCGAAGCCGTGCGGGCGGGGCGGGACGGCGGGGGCCGCGGCCCCCTCGACATCGCCGTGTCCCCGGTCACAGCCGGGTCCGCCGGCCGGCGCGCTCGCCACCGTGCCCGGGCCCGCTGCCGCGGGCGTCGTCGCCGTGCCGCAGACCAGCAGGCCCAGCACCAGCCCCGCCAGCGCGGCGAACACCGCCGTCGCGCGGTGGGTGCGGGACATGCGGAAACCTTTCGGGACGGTGCTGGCCGGTGTGCCCGAAATACTACGCATGGTCGCCGCGCCGCCCTCGTAAATCGGTTCGCCGCTTCTCGTCCGCAGGTGCGATCCTGGATTCCGTATGTCTACTTCCTTCGCCGCCCTCCAGTCCGTCCTGGCCGAGGTCTCGCTGCGGGACTCCCACCGGCTCGGCCGCCGTCTCGAAGGCGCCCGCCGCATCCGCAAGCCCGAGGCCCGCGCGGCCGTCCTGGACGAGATCGCCGCCGAGGCCGGCAAGGCCAAGGAGCGTGTCGAGGCGCGCGCGGCCCTCGTGCCGCCCGTCACCTATCCCGAACAGCTGCCCGTCTCGCAGAAGAAGGACGAGATCGCCGAGGCGATACGCGACCACCAGGTCGTGATCGTCGCCGGCGAGACCGGTTCCGGAAAGACGACGCAGATCCCGAAGATCTGTCTGGAACTGGGCCGCGGCGTCCGGGGCATGATCGGGCACACCCAGCCCCGCCGGATCGCCGCCCGCACGGTCGCGGAGCGCGTGGCGGAGGAGCTGAGGACGCCGCTCGGGGAGGCGGTCGGCTGGAAGGTCCGCTTCACGGACCAGGTCAATCCCGACGAGACCTTCGTCAAGCTGATGACGGACGGCATCCTGCTCGCCGAGATCCAGACGGACCGCGAGCTCCGCGCCTACGACACGATCATCATCGACGAGGCCCACGAGCGGTCCCTCAACATCGACTTCCTGCTCGGCTATCTGGCCCAGCTCCTCCCGAAGCGCCCCGACCTGAAGGTCGTGATCACCTCCGCGACCATCGACCCGGAGCGTTTCTCGCGCCACTTCGGCGAGGCCCCGATCGTCGAGGTCTCCGGCCGCACGTATCCGGTCGAGGTGCGCTACCGGCCGCTCCTGGAGGAGGACTCCGAGGAGGCGGACCGGGACCAGATCACCGCGATCTGCGACGCCGTCGACGAGCTCCAGAAGGAGGGGCCCGGCGACATCCTGGTCTTCCTCTCCGGCGAGCGGGAGATCCGCGACACGGCGGACGCGCTGATCAAGAAGAAGCTCTTCGACACGGAGATCCTGCCGCTGTACGCCCGGCTGTCCCACGCCGAGCAGCACCGGGTCTTCCAGGCGCACTCCGGCCGCCGCATCGTGCTCGCCACCAACGTCGCCGAGACCTCGCTGACCGTCCCCGGCATCAAGTACGTGATCGACCCGGGCACCGCCCGCATCTCGCGCTACTCGCACCGCACCAAGGTGCAGCGCCTCCCGATCGAGCCGATCAGCCAGGCCAGCGCCAACCAGCGCAAGGGCCGCTGCGGGCGTACCTCGGACGGCATCTGCATCCGGCTCTACTCCGAGGACGACTTCCTCACCCGGCCCGAGTTCACGGACGCCGAGATCCTCCGGACGAACCTGGCCTCCGTCATCCTCCAGATGACCGCGGCCGGCCTCGGCGACATCGAGAAGTTCCCCTTCATCGACCCGCCGGACCACCGCAACATCCGGGACGGCGTCCAGCTCCTCCACGAGCTCGGCGCACTGGACCCGGACCAGAAGGACCCCAAGAAGCGGCTCACCCCGCAGGGCCGCAAGCTGTCCCAGCTCCCGGTCGACCCGCGGCTCGCCCGCATGGTCCTGGAAGCCGACCGGAACGGCTGCGTCCGCGAGGTGATGGTGATCGCGGCGGCGCTGTCCATCCAGGACCCGCGCGAGCGGCCGGCCGAGAAGCAGGCCCAGGCCGACCAGCAGCACGCCCGCTTCAAGGACGAGACGAGCGACTTCCTCGCCTTCCTCAACCTGTGGCGCTACGTGCGCGAGCAGCAGAAGGAGCGCGGCTCCAGCTCCTTCCGCCGGATGTGCAAGCAGGAGTACCTGAACTTCCTGCGCATCCGCGAGTGGCAGGACATCTACAGCCAGCTGCGCACGGTCGCCAAGCAGATGGGCATCCACCTCAACGAGGAGGACGCGCCCGAGCAGTCCGTCCACGTGTCCCTGCTCTCCGGCCTCCTCAGCCACATCGGCCTGAAGGACGTGAAGGAGTCCAAGGACGGCAAGGACGGCAAGCGGGAGAACACGCGCAACGAGTACCTCGGTGCCCGCAGCGCCAAGTTCGCGATCTTCCCCGGCTCGGCCCTCTTCAAGAAGCCCCCGCGGATGGTCATGTCCGCCGAGCTGGTGGAGACCTCACGGCTCTGGGCCCGGGTGAACGCCCGGATCGAGCCCGAGTGGGTCGAGCCGCTCGCCCAGCACCTGGTGAAGAAGACGTACAGCGAGCCGCACTGGGAGAAGGACCAGGCCGCCGTCGTCGCCTTCGAGAAGGTCACGCTGTACGGCGTGCCGATCGTCGCGGACCGCAAGGTGAACTACGGCCGGATCGATCCCGAGGTCTCCCGCGACCTGTTCATCCGCAACGCGCTCGTCGAGGGCGACTGGCGCACCCACCACAAGTTCTTCGCCGACAACCGCAGGCTCCTGACCGAGGTCGAGGAGCTGGAGCACCGTGCCCGGCGCCGGGACATCCTGGTCGACGACGAGACGCTCTTCGACTTCTACGACCAGCGGGTGCCCGAACACGTCGTGTCCGGCGCGCACTTCGACTCGTGGTGGAAGCACAAGCGCCAGGAGGAGCCGGAGTACCTCGACTTCGAGCGCGAGATGCTCATCAACGAGAAGGCGGGGGCGGTCACCAAGGACGACTACCCGGACTCGTGGCGGCAGGGAGCGCTGAAGTTCCGGGTGACCTATCAGTTCGAGCCGGGCGCGGACGCCGACGGCGTGACCGTCCACGTCCCGCTCCAGGTGCTGAACCAGGTCACCGACGAGGGCTTCGACTGGCAGATCCCGGGGCTGCGCGAGGAGGTCGTCACCGAGCTCATCCGCTCCCTGCCCAAGCCGATCCGCCGCCACTACGTGCCCGCGCCGAACTTCGCGGGCCGCTTCCTCGACTCGGTCGTCCCGGTGCAGGAGCCGCTGGCGACGGCTCTCGCCCGCGAGCTGCAGCGGATGGTCGGGGTCCCCGTCACGGCGGAGGACTTCGACTGGGCGAAGGTGCCCGAGCACCTCAAGGTGACCTTCCGGATCGTCGACGAGCGGCGCCGCAAGCTGGCCGAGGACAAGGACCTGGAGGCGCTGCGCCTCCAGCTGCGTCCCAAGGCCCGTCAGGCGCTCTCCAAGGCCGCCAAGGCGGCCACGGCGGGCCCGGACGGCTCCGGTCCCTCCCTGGAGCGCACGGGGCTCAGGGACTGGACGATCGGGACGCTCACGAAGGTCTTCGAGACCCGGCGGGCCGGGCAGCCCGTCAAGGCGTACCCGGCGCTGGTGGACGAGGGCGACACCGTGGCCGTACGGCTCTTCGACTCGGAGGCCGAGCAGGCGCAGGCGATGTGGCGGGGCACCCGGAAGCTGATCATGCTGAACATCCCGGTGAACCCGGCGAAGTTCGCCTCGGACAAGCTGACCAACCAGCAGAAGCTGGCCCTGTCGGCGAACCCGCACGGATCGATCCAGGCCCTGTTCGACGACTGCGCGACCGCCGCGGCCGACCGGCTGATCGCGGACCACGGCGGCCCGGTGTGGGACGAGGAGTCCTTCCGGAAGCTGTACGACAGGGTCCGCGCCGACCTCGTCGACCTGACGGTCCGGACGGTGGGGCAGGTGCAGCAGGTCCTGGCGGCCTGGCAGGCCTGCGAGCGGCGTCTGAAGGCCGCGAACAGCCCCGCTCTGCTGCGGAACCTGCAGGACGTGCGGGAGCAGCTGTCCTGGCTGATGCCGGCCGGCTTCGTCACCCGTACGGGCCTGAAGCGGCTGCCCGATCTGATGCGCTACCTGGTCGCGGTGGACCGGCGGCTGCAGCAGATGCCGACGGGCGTGCAGCGGGACACCACCCGGATGGAGAAGGTGCACGAGATGCTGGACGAGTACGCCTGGCTGCTCGAACAGCTCCCGAAGGGGCGCCCGGTGCCGGCCTCGGTCACCGACATCCGCTGGATGATCGAGGAGCTGCGGGTGAGCTACTTCGCGCACGCGCTGGGCACGGCGCACCCGGTGTCGGACAAGCGGATCGTGAAGGCGATCGACGCGGCCGCGCCGTAGCGGGGCCCTCGCCGTCGGTGAGTTCGACCAGACCGCTGACCTGCTGTACAGTTTTCCTCGCAGCCAGGCAACAACGGTTGCGAAGGTCCTGTGGAGCAGTTGGTTAGCTCGCCACCCTGTCAAGGTGGAGGTCGCGGGTTCAAGTCCCGTCAGGATCGCCAGTGGAAGGTCCGCACCGTTCGGTGCGGGCCTTCTTGCGTTGCCCACCGAAGGACCAAGGTCCCACCAAGGGGTGACCAACGGCGGGGCGGTGACCCTGCCGGGGGTGGAAGGCTGTTCCGGGGCCACGGTTTGACGGTGTGACGGGAGTCACTGAATCCGTTTCAGGAGGTGGCTCGCTTACACCCTCCCTACATAGCCCCAATTTAATATGTGCAATTGCACGGCCTGGGAGCGGGCCCACGGGGACACAAAAAAGATCGCGCTGGACCCGGCGGAGTCCAGCGCGATCGATGACGTGAAGCCTGTTGGGGCAGGCGCCCGTCGGCAGAGCTTGGGGTGGGCGAACCGGGTTGGGGGACCCGGAATGTGCCCGGTGAAACGGGGTGTTACAGGGTTTCGCGTACGCCTCAGGCCTCGCTGCGCTGCTGCGGAATACCCGCCAGCAGGGCGCGGACCTCGGCCTCGCGATACCGGCGGTGTCCACCCAGCGTGCGGATGGACGTGAGCTTGCCGGCCTTCGCCCAACGGGTCACCGTCTTCGGGTCCACGCGGAACATCGTGGCAACCTCGGCGGGGGTCAGCAGCGGCTCGGCATCAGGGGTGCGAGCGGTCATGAGCGGCCTCCTCGGGAGAACCGAACCTTCTCGGTTCTTTCCTCTAAATTCTGCACCTTGACCCGCGTTGCCCGAAATGGCAGAAGCGGGCCGAGTCGGTTATAGGACGAACGGCTTGTCCTCGGCACTACAACTACACCATCCGTCCAGCCACGTCGGCCAAACCGATGGAATTGCCCTCGCAGGTGTTCATCAGCGGCGGAAGTCGATGGACCATGCCATAACGGACAGTCACGCCACTGTGACGATCAGTCACAGTGGCGATCAGGAGTCCTCAGACCCCCCATAGAGTGCAATGCTGAGCGTTCCGCCCTTACTTGGACGGAAGGAACCCTCCCCGGACTCCTTGTCCTATTTTGGCACGAGGGTGGGTGATGGGCGCAAGGGTGCGTTAAGTGCTGTCCGTCACCCTTGAGTCAAAGGCCCGGATCGGGACCTACGTCCTGCCCCGCCTTCACCACCGGCCCCAAGAGCACACCAAAGAACCGAACAGGTGTCCAGCGATGAAGATCATTTACATCAGGTGGACACGTCCGGCCGATGGTCAGTTGGCGAACTGCAGGTTGCGAATCGCCCGCCATCGCTCCGCGAGCCGCCCGTAGGCCTCCTCCGCGCCCTCGCCGTCGCCGTCCCGGAGCGCCGCGATCCCCTCGGCCAGGTCCGCCGCCGACCGGTCCGCCGCCAGCGTCTCCGCGCCGACCGCGTGCACCAGGCCGCCGTAGTCCAGCTCCACCAGCGCCCGCGGGTGGAACTCCTCCAGCCAGCGGCCCACGCCGACCAGGCTCTCGGTCATCGGCCCCTCCGCGATCGCCCCCCGCAGCGCCTTCAGGGCCCGCGCCAGCCGCCGCCGCGCCTGCACCATCGGCGTCCGGTAGCGCAGCACCGGCACCTGCCCCACCGCCCGGTCCCCCGCGGCGTACTCCCGCTCCTCGTCCGAGAACACCGCGAACCAGCTCAACGGCACCCGCCACACCGCGCTGCGGATCCACGGCCGCGCGTCCGGGTTCCGCTCCAGCCAGCGCCCGTGGTCCGCCGCCACCTGCTCCCGTACGACCGGCGGCAGCATCGCGTCCAGGACCGGGGCCGGCAGCTTCCCGCCCACCAGCTCCTCCAGGGCCAGCCAGCCGCGCAGCCGGGTCCGCCACGGACAGACCAGCACCACCCCGTCCACCGTCGCCACGAACGCGTCACCGCTCTCGTGCACCGGCACCGGGACCGGCGGCACCGGCACCAGGTCGGCCAGCGAACGCCTCAGTTCCTCCTGCGCCCCGGGGGTGTCCGTCCGGCACGCGTAGCGGGACCAGTGACCCCGCTCCGGCTCCGGGAACGCGGCCAGCGGCTCGTACACCCGCAGGTAGGAGGCATAGGGGACGAACACCGACGAAGGGACCGACATGTCGTGAATCCTTCCACGCGGGTCATCCTGTAGGGGGTGATCCTGAGCACTGCGCCCCTGCTACGGCCAGGTAGGACTTACCCTTCTGCCGACCAGGTCCCACCCCCACCCGCAGGGGGGACCTTCCGCCGCTTCGTACTTGGGAGTCACCACCGTGACCGATGTGACCGGCGTTCCTGACGTACTGCACACCCTGTTCCATTCGGAGCAGGGGGGCCACGAGCAAGTCGTGCTGTGCCAGGACCGCGCCACCGGCCTCAAGGCCGTCATCGCCCTCCACAACACCGCCCTGGGCCCGGCCCTCGGCGGCACCCGCTTCTACCCGTACGCCACCGAGGCGGAGGCCGTCGCCGACGCGCTGAACCTCTCCCGCGGCATGTCGTACAAGAACGCCATGGCCGGCCTCGACCACGGCGGCGGCAAGGCCGTCATCATCGGCGACCCGGAGCAGATCAAGAGCGAGGAACTCCTCCTCGCCTACGGGCGCTTCGTGGCCTCCCTCGGCGGGCGCTACGTCACGGCCTGCGACGTCGGCACCTACGTCGCCGACATGGACGTCGTGGCCCGGACGAACCGGTGGACCACCGGCCGCTCCCCCGAGAACGGCGGCGCCGGCGACTCCTCCGTCCTCACCGCCTTCGGCGTCTTCCAGGGCATGCGCGCCTCCGCGCAGACCCTGTGGGGCGACCCGACGCTGCGCGGCCGCAAGGTCGGCGTCGCCGGCGTCGGCAAGGTCGGGCACTACCTGGTCGAGCACCTCCTGGAGGACGGTGCCGAGGTCGTGATCACCGACGTGCGCGAGGAGTCGGTGCGCCGGATCACCGAGAAGCACCCGCAGGTCTCCGTCGTCGCCGACACCGAGGCGCTGATCCGCGTCGAGGGCCTCGACATCTACGCGCCGTGCGCGCTGGGCGGCGCCCTGAACGAGGAGACCGTGCCCTTCATCACCGCCCGCATCGTCTGCGGCGCGGCCAACAACCAGCTCGCCCACCCGGGCATCGAGAAGGACCTCGTGGAGCGCGGGATCCTCTACGCCCCCGACTACGTGGTGAACGCCGGCGGCGTGATCCAGGTCGCCGACGAGCTGCACGGCTTCGACTTCGACCGCTGCAAGGCGAAGGCCACGAAGATCTTCGACACCACCCTGGAGATCTTCGCACGTGCGAAGTCCGACGGCATTCCGCCGGCCGCCGCGGCCGACCGGATCGCCGAACAGCGCATGGCCGAGGCCCGCCGGGGCTGAGCTCGGCAGGGGCGGCCCGCCGGTCGGAGGGCGATTCGCGAGACTTCGCTCACGCCGATCGGCGGGTCGGACCTCAAGAAGAGGTTAAAATCGCGACTGACCAGCGAGGACGGGGCGCCTCGATGGTTCTGTACCGGGGTATGTGATGCGCGCGGCGTACCGTAGACCGACGGAAACAGGTACCGTTGAAGCCCTACGGACCGGTCTCTCTTAGAGAGCCCGTTCCGGACCATGAACGCGTGTCAAGACTCTGGGGCCAAAGAGCCCCGTCACCGAGGGGGTCGAGCCATGGGGCGCGGCCGGGCAAAGGCCAAGCAGACCAAGGTCGCCCGCCAGCTGAAGTACAGCAGCGGCGGGACTGACCTGTCGCGTCTGGCCAATGAGCTGGGCGCATCGACTTCGAGCCAGCCGCCGAATGGCGAGCCGTTCGAAGACGACGACGAGGAAGACGACCCGTACGCGCAGTACGCGGATCTCTACAACACGGACGACGAGGACGAGGACGACGAGTCCGGTCCGGCGTCCACTCAGCGTCGCGCTTGACCTTCTGAACGAAGAAACCCGGTCCGGGCTACCCGGACCGGGTTTCTTCGCTGTCCGCGGCCGCTGACGGGCCGCTGGGCCTCCCTGCGGCGCCCTGGTGCGAGACCTTCGGCGGATGTGACGAAGGAGCACCCCGGACGGGGGTGCTCCTTCGTGGTTTCCGACGATGGACTACTTCGCGTAGTCGCCGGTCAGCTCCGCGCCGGTCGCGTGCTCGCCGCGCTCGGTGATCTCACCGGCCACCCAGGACTCGACGCCCCGGTCGGCCAGCGTCGCCAGGGCGGCGTCCACCGAGTCGGCGGGGACCACGGCCATCATGCCGACGCCCATGTTCAGGGTCTTCTCCAGCTCCAGGCGCTCGACCTGTCCGGCCTTGCCGACCAGGTCGAAGACGGCGCCCGGGGCCCAGGTCGACCGGTCGACCACGGCGTGCAGACCGTCCGGGATCACCCGCGCCAGGTTGGCGGCGAGGCCACCACCCGTGATGTGGCTGAAGGCGTGCACGTCGGTGGTCCGGGTGAGCGCCAGGCAGTCGAGCGAGTAGATCCTGGTGGGCTCCAGGAGCTCCTCGCCCAGGGTCCGGCCGAACTCCTCGACCTGCTGGTCGAGGGTCATGCCGGCGCGGTCGAAGACCACGTGGCGGACGAGCGAGTACCCGTTGGAGTGAAGACCGGAGGACGCCATGGCGATGACCGCGTCCCCCGTACGGATGCGATCCGCGCCGAGCAGCCGGTCGTGCTCGACGACACCCGTGCCCGCGCCGGCGACGTCGAAGTCGTCCGGGCCGAGCAGGCCCGGGTGCTCCGCCGTCTCGCCGCCGACGAGCGCGCAGCCCGCCAGCACACAGCCCTCGGCGATGCCCTTCACGATGGCGGCGACCCGCTCGGGGTGCACCTTGCCGACGCAGATGTAGTCGGTCATGAAGAGCGGCTCGGCGCCGCAGACGACGATGTCGTCCATGACCATGGCGACCAGGTCGTGGCCGATCGTGTCGTACACGCCCATCTGGCGGGCGATGTCGACCTTCGTGCCGACGCCGTCGGTGGCCGAGGCGAGCAGCGGACGCTCGTAGCGCTTGAGGGCGGAGGCGTCGAAGAGGCCGGCGAAACCGCCGAGGCCGCCGAGGACCTCGGGGCGCTGCGTCTTCTTCACCCATTCCTTCATGAGCTCGACGGCGCGGTCGCCCGCCTCGATGTCGACGCCCGCAGAGGCGTAGCTGGCACCGGTGGTCTCAGGCATGCTGAAGAACTTTCGTGTCGTGTACTGCGGGGGTGCAGCGGGGTCTCACGGACGGCGCAGGGCGTCGGCCGCCGCGGTGGCGGCGGGGCCGGCGGCCAGCTCGGTCTCCAGGAGCTGCTTGCCGAGCAGCTCCGGGTCGGGAAGCTCCATCGGGTACTCGCCGTCGAAGCAGGCGCGGCACAGGTTGGGCTTCTGGATGGTGGTCGCCTCGATCATCCCGTCGAGGGAGATGTACGAGAGCGAGTCCGCCCCGAGCGACTTGCCGATCTCCTCGACCGACATGCCGTTGGCGATCAGCTCCGCGCGGGTGGCGAAGTCGATGCCGAAGAAGCAGGGCCACTTCACCGGCGGGGAGGAGATCCGGATGTGGACCTCGGCGGCGCCGGCCTCGCGGAGCATCCGGACCAGCGCGCGCTGGGTGTTGCCGCGGACGATCGAGTCGTCGACGACCACCAGGCGCTTGCCCTTGATGACTTCCTTGAGGGGGTTCAGCTTCAGCCGGATGCCCAGCTGGCGGATGGTCTGCGAGGGCTGGATGAAGGTCCGGCCGACGTAGGCGTTCTTCACCAGGCCGGCGCCGAACGGGATGCCCGAGGCCTCGGCGTAGCCGATGGCGGCCGGGGTGCCCGATTCCGGCGTCGCTATCACCAGGTCGGCCTCGACAGGGGCCTCCTTGGCGAGCCGGCGACCCATCTCCACACGGGAGAGGTAGACGTTCCGGCCGGCGATGTCGGTGTCTGGGCGCGCCAGGTAGACGTACTCGAAGACACAGCCCTTGGGCTTCGCTTCTGCGAATCGAGAGGTGCGGATGCCGTTCTCGTCGATCGCGATCAGCTCGCCCGGCTCGACCTCGCGGACGAAGGTCGCGCCGCAGATGTCGAGGGCGGCGGACTCGGAGGCGACCACCCAGCCGCGCTCCAGCCGGCCGAGGACCAGCGGGCGGATGCCCTGCGGGTCACGGGCGGCGTAGAGCGTGTGCTCGTTCATGAAGACGAGGGAGAAGGCGCCCCGGACGTCGGGGAGGACCTTCGCGGCCGCCTGCTCGATGGTGAGCGGCGTGCCGTCCTCGTCCACCTGGCCCGCGAGCAGCGCGGTCACCAGGTCGGTGTCGTTGGTGGCGGCGACCTGAGTGGTGCGCCCCTCCTTCTTCGGGAGGTCCGCGACCATCTCGGCCAGCTGGGCCGTGTTCACCAGGTTGCCGTTGTGGCCGAGCGCGATCGAGCCGTGGGCGGTCGCCCGGAAGGTCGGCTGAGCGTTCTCCCACACGGAGGCCCCGGTGGTCGAGTAGCGGGCGTGACCGACCGCGATATGACCCTGGAGGGAACCGAGAGAGGTCTCGTCGAAGACCTGGGACACCAGTCCCATGTCCTTGAAGACGAGGATCTGGGAGCCGTTGCTGACCGCGATTCCCGCGGATTCCTGGCCCCGATGCTGGAGGGCGTAGAGCCCGAAGTACGAGAGCTTTGCGACCTCTTCGCCGGGAGCCCAGACTCCGAAAACGCCGCAGGCGTCCTGGGGGCCCTTCTCACCGGGGAGCAGGTCGTGGTTGAGTCGTCCGTCACCACGTGGCACGCCACCGAGTGTAGGCGAGATCGACCATCGGTCCGAATTCGCGGACGGGGCGTGGTAGGCCCTTCCCGCTCCTCGTAGGATCGCACGAACTGATCCATCGATCCTTGTCGGAGCCCACAAAGCAAGGGGCACAAGGGTTACCGACCGGTAGTCAAGATCGGCGGCGTCCCGAGCGGACGCTCGTACGGTACGGGGTGAACGGTCGGGATGTGACGGAGTCCACGGTGCGGGACGGTCGTTGACACCTCCCGCCCTCCTCGGCCAGGCTTCCCGATCATGCAGCCCGTCAGCGACCTCGACCTCTCGGTCACCCTTGTGGCGCGGCGACACGTGGACCTGGCCCGTGTCGCGAGCGCGATCTGTCGCCGCGGCTGAACCGGCACATCCGCCTCAGCGCTGCCCCTCGCCTCGCGCAGGCACCCACGCCGGCATCGCTCCGGCTCCCACGCCGGCCTCCCCGGCCCCCACGCCGGCATCGCCCGGCTCCCACGCCGGCCTCCCCGGCCCCCACGCCGGCATCGCCCGGCCCCCGCGCCGGCCTCGCCCCGGCGTCCCCCGCTGCGTTCCCCCCAGGAGACCCGTATGTCCACGCCCCTGTCCCGGCGTGCCCTCGGCGGTGCCGCCGTCGGCGCCGCCGCCGGAGTCGCCCTCGGCGCCCCGGCCCCCACCGCCTCCGCCGCCCCGGCCACCGCCGGATCCGCCACCGCGCAGGAGCGGCCCTTCCGGGCCGCCACCGGCCGCCACGCACCCCGGCCCAACATCCTCTTCATCCTCGGCGACGACCTCGGCTGGGCCGACCTCTCCTCCTACGGCTCCCCGCACATCCGCACCCCCCACCTGGACCGGCTCGCCCGCCAGGGGGTCCGCTTCACCGACGCCTACTCCGGCTCCGCCACCTGCTCCCCCACCCGCTTCAGCCTGTACACCGGCCGCTACCCGGGCCGCACCAGGGGCGGCCTCGCCGAACCCATCGCCGACAGGTCGGCCGGCCTGGAGCCCACCCACCCCACGCTCGCCTCGCTCCTGCGCGACGCCGGATACAGCACCGCGCTCATCGGCAAGTGGCACTGCGGCTACCTGCCCGACTACTCCCCCACCCGCTCCGGCTGGGACGAGTTCTTCGGGAACTTCGGCGGCGCCCTGGAGTACTACTCCAAGCTCGGCCTCGGCGGCGAGTACGACCTGTACGAGGGCGACGCCGAGTACAAGGACCTCCGCTACTACACCCGCATCCTCACCGAACGGGCGAGCGAGTACGTGAGCCGGGACCACGACCGGCCCTTCCTGCTCAACCTCAACTTCACCACCCCCCACTGGCCCTGGATCGCCGACGGCGACGAGGAGACCAGCGCCGAGATCGTCCGGCGGATCAAGGCCGGCGACCGCTCCGCCCTGTGGCACCAGGACGGCGGCTCCGTGGAGAAGTACCAGGAGATGGTCGAGGACCTCGACCGCTCCGTCGGGAAGGTGCTCGCCGCCCTCGCGCGGGCCGGCCGCGAGCGCGACACCCTCGTCTTCTTCGGCAGCGACAACGGCGGCGAACGCTTCTCCTACAACTGGCCGCTCGCCGGCAACAAGGGCTCCCTCCAGGAGGGCGGCATCCGCGTCCCGTCGATCCTGCGCTGGCCCGCCCGCGTCGACGGCGGCCAGACCAGCGACCTGCCCGTCTACTCCCCCGACTGGACCGCCACCCTCCTGGAGATCGGCGGCGCCCGGCCCCACCCCGCCTACCCGCTCGACGGCACCAGCCTCGCCGGGCACCTGCTGCGCGGCGAGCGGGTCCCCGAGCGGGACCTGTTCTGGCGGGTGCGGGGCGAGCGGGCGCTGCGCCGCGGCGACTGGAAGTACTACCGGGGCAAGAGCGGCCGCGACCAGCTCTTCCACCTCACCGAGGACGCCCGCGAACAGGCCGACCGGGCCCCGTTCGAGAAGGAGCGGCTGGCCGAGCTGAGGGCCGCCTGGGAGCGGACGGACGCCGGACTCCTCCCCTACGGAAGCTGACGCCTCCGCCCCGCGGCCTGGGGCCCGCCCCGGAGGACAGAACCTAGGCCGCCCGGGCCGTGAAGCCCTGGCCGTCGCTGTCCTTGACGGTCAGGGTGCGGTGGTCGAGGCGGTAGGTGAGCGGGCCGTCGAGGGCGTCGTACAGCTTGGTCTCCAGCTCCATCTGCGGACCCGTGCACATCATCCGGGTGGTCGCGATCGCCCCCAGGGTGATCGTCCTGCCGGTGATCTTCGCGGGGGCCGTGACCCGATTGCAGCCGAGGCTGCCGGTGAGCCGCCCGTCCTTGCCGAAGGTCAGCTTCGCCCTGCCCTCGGAGCCGGCCGGCAGCGCACCGGCGGTGGCGCCGTCGAGCAGCGCGTCCACCGTCCACGTGGTGCCGACGAGCGGGGCGTCGGACTCGGCGGTCAGCTCCACGCCCTTGCGGCCGTCGGCCGAGGTCAGGGTGAGCACCTTGTCCTTCAGCCGCCCCTCGAGCTCCCCGCTGAAGGCCTTGAGCAGGGCCCGCTCGAACCGCACCCGGTCGGCGGGACAGCCGATCTCGGTGACCTCCTGCGGGGAGACGGTGAGGGTGTCGCCGTGCACGGCCACGGAGGCCCCGAAGTGGTTGCATCCGCTGTCGCCCTGGGCGCGCCCGTCACGGTCGATCGCCAGGTGCGCCCCGGGCGGGGCCACCGAGCGGGTGCCGTCGAGCGTGACCGCGGCGATCGTCCAGTTGCTGCCCTGGACGGGCAGGTCGGGGTTGTCGGCGCCGGACCCGGGGGCGGCGCCCTGCTCGGTACCGCATGCGGAGAGCAGGACGAGGGCGGAGACGGCGAGGGCTGCGAGTGTGCGCTGCTTCTGCATGCGGATGGGACGGACGCCGTCGCCGCACGGTTCCGGTGCCTCACGGTCCGCTTCCCCCGCCGCGCGGTCCCGGCCGGTACCGGTGCCGGTCAGCCCATCAGCGGGAGCAGGCCCGTGAGGTCCGCGCGTTCGCCGCTCGCCCTCACCCGGGCCGCGTCCAGCTCCGTCGCCCAGGCGGCCCGGCCGGTCGCGAGCCGGATCCAGGTGAGCGGATCCGTCTCGACCACGTTCGGCGGGGTGCCGCGGGTGTGCCGCGGCCCCTCGACGCACTGCACCACCGCGAACGGCGGCACCCGCACCTCCACCGCGCCGCCGGGGGCCCCGGCCGCCAGGACGTCGGCCAGCAGCCGGGTGCAGGCGGCGAGCGCCTGCCGGTCGTACGGGATCTCCAGCCCGGTCGCGGCGTTCAGGTCGTCGGTGTGGACGACGAGTTCGACGGTCCGCGTGACGAGGAAGTCGGCGAGGGTCATCGCGCCGAGGCTCACCGGCAGCAGCCGGGTGTCGGCGGCGGCCGCCGGCACCTGCTCGTACGCCTCGGCTGTCCGCCCGTACAGAGCCGCGAGATCCGCGGAGTCGAGCCCCCGGGTGTGCTCGTCGATCCGCTCGGCCGCCGCCGAGGCCGCGGACGGCCACTCCAGCAGCGGGAGTTCCTGCTTCGCGGGCTCGGGCTCGGCCAGCAGCTGCGGCACGCTGCCGACCATCCACGCGAGGTGCGCGGCCAGGTCCCGCACCGTCCACGCGCCGAGCCGGGTCGGCGCGTCGAGCGCCTCCGCCGACAGCGCGAGCACCGCGTCCCGTACGTGCCCGAACTGGGCGAGGACGGCGGCGCGGATCTTGGCGGGGTCGTAGCTGCGGGTGCGCTTCCTGGCAGGTGGCATGGGCTGAGGCTAGCCCCGAGACTTGAGGGAGGGGGACATCCCCTCATCGAAAGGCAGTGCCGGGACCATGACCCATCACGAGCACCCCGATGCCGTCCTGGTGCGCCAGGGCTACGAAGCGTTCACGAAAGGCGACATGGAGGGTCTGGCCTCCATGATGACCAGCGACTGTACCCACCACGCACCCGGCAGCACCCGGTTCGGCGGGCACTTCAAGGGCCGGGACAACATCCTGGCCATGTACGGGGCCATGGCCGAGTACACCGGTGGCAGCATGCGCATCGAACTCGGCAGCATCTGCGTCGACGGGCGCGGTCACGCCATCGCGAGCCACAAGTGGTTCGCCGAGCACGGTGACCGGGGCATCGAGATGCCGGGCGCCCTCTTCTTCACGATCATCGGCGGCAAGGTCTCCGACATCGACGAGTGCGTCGAGGACATCGCGGAACTCGACGCCTTCTACTCGCTCGACGACTGATCCCCGGCCGTCCCCACACGGCAGGAGCCCCCGCCCGGGAAGGGCGGAGGCTCTGTCCGTGCGCGTACGGATCCGGTCAGGCCAGCAGGCCCGGGATCGTCGCCTCGTGCACCGCGCGCAGCTCCTCCAGGGAGACGCTGAACTCGCCCTGCACGTCGACCGCGTCGCCGTCGACGACACCGATGCGGGTGGCCGGCAGGCCCCGCGCACCGCACATGTCGGTGAAGCGGAGCTCCTCGCTGCGCGGGACGGCCACGACCGCACGGCCGGCCGACTCGCTGAAGAGGAAGGTGAAGGCGTCGAGACCCTCGGGCACGACCAGGCGCGCGCCGTTGCCGCCGCGCAGGCAGGACTCGACGACCGCCTGGACCAGACCGCCGTCGGACAGGTCGTGGGCCGCGTCGATCATGCCGTCGCGGGAGGCCGCGATCAGGATCTCGCCCAGCAGCTTCTCCCGGTCGAGGTCCACGGCCGGCGGCATGCCGCCGAGGTGCTGGTGGATCACCTCGGACCACGCCGAACCGCCGAACTCCTCCTTGGTGTCGCCGAGCAGGTAGAGGAGCTGGCCCTCTTCCGCGAAGGCGATCGGGGTGCGGCGGTTGACGTCGTCGATCACACCGAGGACGGCCACCACGGGCGTCGGGTGGATGGCCACGTCACCGGTCTGGTTGTACAGCGACACGTTGCCGCCGGTGACCGGGGTGCCCAGCTGCAGACAGCCGTCCGCGAGACCACGGGTGGCCTCGGCGAACTGCCACATCACGGCCGGGTCCTCGGGCGAACCGAAGTTCAGGCAGTCCGAGATCGCGAGCGGCTTGGCGCCGGAGGCGGCGACGTTGCGGTACGCCTCCGCCAGCGCGAGCTGCGCACCGGTGTACGGGTCGAGCTTGGCGTACCGGCCGTTGCCGTCGGTCGCCATGGCCACGCCCAGGTTCGACTCCTCGTCGATCCGGACCATGCCGGCGTCCTCGGGCTGGGCGAGCACGGTGTTGCCCTGCACGAAGCGGTCGTACTGGTCGGTGATCCACGCCTTGGAGGCCTGGTTCGGGGAGCCGACCAGCTTCAGGACCTGGTCCTTCAGCTCGGCGCCGTTCTGCGGACGGGCCAGCTTGCCGGCGTCGTCGGCCTGGAGGGCGTCCTGCCAGTCCGGGCGCGCGAACGGCCGGTGGTAGGTCGGGCCCTCGTGGGCGACGGTGCCCGGGGGCACGTCCACGATGAGCTCGCCGTGCCAGAAGATCTCCAGGTGGTCGCCGTCCGTGACCTCACCGATGACGGTGGCGGTGACGTCCCACTTCTCGCAGATCTCCATGAAGCGGTCGACGTGCTGGGGCTCCACGATCGCGCACATGCGCTCCTGCGACTCGCTCATGAGGATCTCCTCGGGCGAGAGCGTCGCGTCGCGCAGCGGCACGGTGTCCAGCTCGACCCGCATGCCGCCGGAGCCGGCCGAGGCCAGCTCGGAGGTGGCGCAGGACAGGCCCGCGCCGCCGAGGTCCTGGATGCCCGCGACCAGCTTCTCCTGGAAGATCTCCAGGGTGCACTCGATGAGGAGCTTCTCCTGGAACGGGTCGCCGACCTGGACCGCGGGGCGCTTGGTGGGCTTGGTGTCGTCGAAGGTCTCGGACGCGAGGACCGAGACGCCGCCGATGCCGTCGCCACCGGTGCGGGCACCGTAGAGGATGACCTTGTTGCCGGGGCCGGAGGCCTTGGCGAGGTGGATGTCCTCGTGCTTCATGACGCCGATGCAGCCGGCGTTGACCAGCGGGTTGCCCTGGTAGCAGGAGTCGAAGACGACCTCGCCGCCGATGTTGGGCAGGCCCAGGCAGTTGCCGTAGCCGCCGATGCCGGCGACGACGCCGGGCAGCACGCGCTTGGTGTCGGGGTGGTCGGCGGCGCCGAAGCGCAGCGGGTCGACCACGGCGACCGGGCGGGCGCCCATGGCGAGGATGTCGCGGACGATGCCGCCGACGCCGGTGGCCGCGCCCTGGTAGGGCTCGATGTAGCTGGGGTGGTTGTGCGACTCGACCTTGAAGGTGACCGCGTAGCCCTGGCCGACGTCGACGACGCCCGCGTTCTCGCCGATGCCGACGAGCATGGCGTCGTTCTTCGGGGCCTTCTCGCCGAACTGCTTCAGGTGGACCTTGCTGCTCTTGTAGGAGCAGTGCTCGGACCACATGACGGAGTACATGGCGAGCTCGGCGCCGGTGGGCCGGCGGCCGAGGATCTCGCGGATGCGCTCGTACTCGTCCTGCTTGAGTCCGAGTTCCTTCCAGGGCTGCTCGACGTCGGGCGTCTCGGTCGCGTGCTTGACCGTGTCCAGAGTCATCAGGCGTTGACCAGCTTCTTGAGGATCGAGGTGAAGAAACCGAGCCCGTCGGTCTTGCCGGTGCCGACCAGCGGCTCGACGGCGTGCTCGGGGTGCGGCATGAGGCCGACCACGTTGCCGGCGGCGTTGGTGATGCCCGCGATGTCGCGCAGCGAGCCGTTGGGGTTCACGTCCAGGTAGCGGAAGGCCACCCGCCCCTCGGCCTCCAGCTCGTCGAGCGTGCGCTCGTCGGCGACGTACCGGCCGTCCATGTTCTTGAGCGGGACCTCGATCTCCTGGCCCTCGGTGTAGTCCGAGGTCCAGGCGGTCTCCGCGTTCTCCACCCGCAGCTTCTGGTCGCGGCAGATGAAGTGGAGGTGGTTGTTGCGCAGCATGGCGCCGGGCAGCAGGTGGGCCTCCGTGAGGATCTGGAAGCCGTTGCAGATGCCGAGGACGGGCATGCCCGCCTTCGCCTGCTCGATGATCGTCTCCATCACCGGCGAGAAGCGGGAGATGGCTCCGGCCCGCAGGTAGTCGCCGTAGGAGAAGCCGCCCGCGAGGACCACCGCGTCGACCTGCTTGAGGTCCTTGTCGCGGTGCCAGAGCGAGACCGGCTCGGCGCCCGCGAGGCGGGCGGCACGCAGCGCGTCCTGGTCGTCCAGCGTTCCGGGGAACGTGACGACGCCGATGCGTGCGGTCACGACTCCACCTTCACGATGAAGTCTTCGATCACGGTGTTGGCAAGGAAGGTTTCGGCCATCTCATGGATGCGGGCGAGGGCGGCCTCGTCGACCGGTCCCTCCACCTCGAGCTCGAAGCGCTTCCCCTGGCGGACGTCGGCGATGCCGTCGAACCCGAGGCGGGGCAGTGCACGCTGCACCGCCTGTCCCTGCGGGTCGAGGATCTCCGGCTTGAGCATGACGTCGACTACGACGCGTGCCACTGGCACTCCCGGTGGTGGTGTTGCGTGGGCGGTTCCTTCAGCGTACCTGCCTCCAAATTCTACGCGGGTAGAAGTCTGAAGGATCCTACAAAACACCCCCGCACACCGGGCCGCCGAATTCAAGCGGAATATCACCCGCCGACGGAGACACGCGGAAACAATTGACTGGGCTTCACAATGCGGGACCGGGCGCTGTACAAAGGGAATGCAGAGCAACTCCAACGAGCACAGCGTTGCCCCCGGAGCGTCGTCACCTCGGCATCACCGCACGTCAGAGCGGTGAACCCGGACCGAAACGAGCGGCCCTCCGCAGGAAAGGACCGATATCCGTGGCACAGCGTGTGGTGGTCACTCTCTTCGACGACATCGACGGCGGAGAGGCGGCGGAAACGGTCGCGTTCGGCCTGGACGGGAAGACGTACGAGATCGACCTGAATCCCGCCAATGCAAAGAAACTGCGCAAGGCCCTCGCCCCCTACCTGGCCGCCGGCCGGAAGCTGAGCGCCAAGCCGGGGACCGGTTCCGGCCCGAAGGGCGCCCCGGCAGCGCAGAAGCACACCGTGCTCGCCCCCGATCCGGCCGCCGTCCGCGCCTGGGCGCAGTCCAACAAGATGGACGTCCCCGCCAGGGGCCGCATCCCGAAGCGGGTCTACGAGGCCTTCCTCGCCGCGAGCTGACCCCGCACGCGGAAGCCGATTTGCCACGCACCCCACATGATCCGCTAGAGTCTGGAGCACGCCGAGGGGCGAGGCCGCAGGGCCGGACCTCACGCAGCGTGCGGGTGTAGTTCAGTAGCAGAACAGCCCCCTTCCAGGGGGAAGGCGCAGTGTGCAATTCCTGTCACCCGCTCTGCATCGCGATTACCGAGCACTCAGGTGCATCAGGTACAGTGGTGCTCGCACCGCCCGGTGAAAGCCGGTCGGGAGCAATGCGGACGTGGCTCAGTTGGTAGAGCATCACCTTGCCAAGGTGAGGGTCGCGAGTTCGAATCTCGTCGTCCGCTCAGGGAGCAAAGGCCCCGGTTCTCAGGAACCGGGGCCTTTGTCGTATCGCTCACGGAGTGTGGCGACCACCACAGCCCACGGCCCGGGAAACCGTGTCATCGGCACCCGGCATCCTGTGTATAGTTAGCAGCGCGCTACGGCGCATGCGGACGTGGCTCAGTTGGTAGAGCATCACCTTGCCAAGGTGAGGGTCGCGAGTTCGAATCTCGTCGTCCGCTCCATGCAGAAGCCCCCGGTCGAATCGACCGGGGGCTTTCTCGTTCCCTCAGGACCAGGCGTGGCCGGTCAGCAGCTCGAAGGCCTCGATGTACTTGCCGCGGGTCTTCTCCACGACCTCACTCGGCAGGGCCGGCGGCGGCTGCTCGCTCTTGCGGTCCCAGCCGGAGGCCGGCGACGTCAGCCAGTTCCGCACGATCTGCTTGTCGTACGAGGGCTGGGCGCGGCCCGGCTGCCACTCGGCGGCCGGCCAGAAGCGGGAGGAGTCCGGGGTGAGGACCTCGTCGGCGAGGACCAGGCGCTCGCCCTCCGGGGTGCTCTCGAAGCCGAACTCGAACTTCGTGTCCGCCAGGATGATCCCGCGCTCGCGCGCGATGTCCCGGGCACGGGAGTAGACGGCGAGGGTGGTCTGACGGAGCAGTGCGGCCGTCTCCGGGCCGACCTGGCGGGAGACCTCCTCGTAGGAGACGTTCTCGTCGTGGTCGCCGACGGCGGCCTTCGTCGCCGGCGTGAAGATCGGGGCCGGCAGCTCCGAGCCGTCGACCAGGCCCTCGGGCAGCGCGAGGCCGCAGACCGTGCGGGACTCGTCGTACTCCAGGAGTCCGGAGCCGGTGAGGTAGCCGCGGGCGACGCACTCGACCGGGACCATGTCCAGGGACTTGCAGACCAGGGTGCGGCCCGCCCAGTCGGCCGGGGCCCCGGCGGGGAGCTCGGTCGACAGGACGTGGTGGGGGACCAGGTCGGAGAGCTGGTCGAACCACCAGAGCGAGAGCCTGGTCAGCACCCGGCCCTTGTCGGGGATCTCGGTCGGCAGCACCCAGTCGTACGCGGACATGCGGTCGCTCGCCACCATGACGAGGTCGCCCGCCTCGTTGCGGTACAGGTCGCGAACCTTGCCCGTGTGGAGATGGGTCAGGCCCGGGACCTGGACAGGTTCGGGCTTTTCTACGAATCCGGACACGGTTCCTCCGCGTAGGTTGATCCAGGAGCGTGTCCGATTCTCTCGCACATCCCGGCGGTCCCGGGCGCCGGGCCCTGTGACCCCCCGCTCAGTCCCTCTTGCAGATGCGGTCGAGGAGGTTCGCCGTGGCCCGCTGGATGCGGCTGTCCACATGGCCGGGGCGGTCGAGCGCCGGCGACCAGGCGAAGGTGCCCGAGGCGAAGACCCAGGCGCCGGACGGCGCCCGGTAGAGACTCGTCTCCTGGTGCCGCAGGGCCCCTTCGCTGTCCCGGTACGGCGAGTGGGAGAGCAGGATGCGGCCCTGGTGCTCGGGGAGCGCGGTGCGCGGGAAGTAACGGTCGGCCTCGCCCGCGACCAGCCCGGGGACCTCGTCGCCGTCGCCGGCGCCGGTGGCCTCCCAGAGCCAGTGGCCCGCGTTCCGTACGACCAGCGGGTGCGGTTCGGGCACCCGGCCCGCGTACTGGATGCCGAGCAGCTGCTGCTCGGGCCGGTCGACCTCCCGCCAGAGCGCGGCGCGGCCCGGGCCCCGGCGCTTGCGGCAGGTGAGGAGCCGGTCCGGGGCGCCGGACGGGGACGGCGCGAGCTCCACCTGCCAGTACATGGTGTTGGCGGAGAGGAAGACCAGTGAGGTGCCCTGGTCGCGGGCGAGCTCGACCGTACGGCGCATGGGCACCGACCAGTACTCGTCGTGGCCCGGGAAGACCAGGCCCCGGTAGCGGCTCGGGTCGACCCGGCCCGCGTGCAGGTCCCGGGTCTCCGCGTACGCCAGGTCGTAGCCGTAGCGCTCGGCCCAGCGGATGAAGTCGTAGGCGTGGCCCACGTGCAGCGGCAGGCCCGCGCCCGCGTACGGACGGTCGAAGGACACGGTCACCGCCGCGTCCTCCTCGCCGAGCAGCCGGCCCTCCTCGTCCCACGCGTGATAGAGGCTGGCGCCGGTGCGGCCGTCCTCCGGGTACAGGTTGTACGCCTGCCAGGTCACGTCCGGCAGGACGAGCAGCAGGTCCGCCGGGTGGCCGTCGCGGACCGTGAAGGGGATGTGGGAGCGGTAGCCGTCGGCGGTGGTGAGCACGGCGACGTAGGCGCCGATCGACCAGTACGACGGGACCTGCAGCCGCCAGGACTGCCACCAGTGGTGGCAGGACACGGTCCGGTCGGCGGTCAGCGGGGCCGGCTGGACGATCCCGGACAGCCGCGGGCTGGTGGTGATCTTGGCGGCGCCGTCCCCGCCGTAGTGCCCGATCCGGTAGATGTCGACCGAGAACTGCTGCGGCGGGTCCACGGTGACGTGGAAGTCGATCGCCTCGCCGGGCGCGACGGCGCCGCTCGACACGAAGCCCTTGATCTGGCCGTGCACGTCGTCGGCCGTGCGGGGACCGCCGGTGCCGCCGCGGGCCAGGGTCTCGTCCGCGTACCAGGGCACCATCTGGCCGGTGTCGTCGAAGTAGTTCTCCGAACCGCGCAGCCAGGGCAGCGGGCCCTGGCCGAAGGGATCCGAGACCGCATGGGCGAGCGCGCCCGATTCCCACCGCCTGATCTGCTCCGCCCCCATGCCGCGCCCTCCCTCGACTCCCCCGGTCGGCCGGTCAGTGCCTGTGGATACTGCCTCTGTCAGTGCCGGTCTCCAGCACATCACATAACGCACGCACTCCGTCACCCTTCGTCGTGAATTGGCGGGAGTGGAAGTCGGTCCTCCGGGTCCGGGGCATCGGCCGGCCGCCTCAGACCAGGCGTACGGGCTTCTCCGGGCGCACCCCGGTCCTGGCCAGCCAGGCGCGCAGGGGCTCCGGATCGCCGTCCTCGACGAGCGCCAGGACGACGCCGGTCAGATCCGTGCTCCGCTCGCCCCGGACGAACAGGGCCGGCCCGTCCAGCCAGTCGAGCCCCGGCGCGGCCTCGGCCGTGTCGACCGCCGCACAGCAGACCATCGCCGCCACGTGGTCCGCGAGCAGGTCCCGTCCGCTGCGCGGCGGCTGCAGCGGGAACAGCGGCAGCGGCCCGTCCGGTCCCTCGGCCGCGGGCGCCGCCGGCCGCAGCCCCTCCTCGCGGGCCGCCTGGGCGGTGAGCGCGGCGGCGAGGGCGTCGGCCACTCCGCCGTCGCCGGCCTGCGGGGCGGCGAGGTGGGCCATGACGCGAGAGAGGGTGGGGGCGCCCGAGGCCGGATCGGCGGCGCTCCCGGCCGCCGGTGCGCGGGTGGCGCCGGCGGCGGTCCCGGCCGGGGCGGGGGCGGCGTCGGTCCCGGCCGGGGCGGGCGCGGTGGGGCTGTCGGGGGGTGCGGGGGCGGCGCTTCCGGCCGGGGCCGGGGCGGCGGGGCTGTCGGGGGGTGCGGGGGCGGCGCTTCCGGCCGGGGCCGGGGCGGCGGAGCTGTCTGGGGGTGCGGGGGCGGTGGGGCTGCCCTGGGGCGCAGGGGCGGCGGAGCTGTCGGGGGGTGCGTCGGCGGCGGTCCCGGCTGCCGGGGGGCGGGCGGCGTCTCCGGCGCTTCCTGCTGCCGGGGCGCGGGTGGCATCGGCGGCGCTTCCGGCGGAGGCGGAGGGGGCGCTGCCGGCGGAGGCGGGTGTGGCGGGGTCCGGGGCGGTGGGTGCTCCCGGCTCGTGGGCAGGGGTCCCCGGTTCCCGGGCGACCGTCGGGCCGAGGCGGTCCAGGACCTGGTGGAGGCGCGACGCGTCGGTGCGCCATTTGCGGTCCACGACCTCCTCCGCGTACTCGCTCCACTGCACGGGGGCCCAGTCCGCGCCCGGCTCGGCCGGGGCGCCGTGGAAGAGGCGGGCGGCCAGCAGGGAGGTGGCCTCGTCGACCGCGCCCGGCTCCTCCAGGAGGTCGCAGGCGGGGCGCTCGCCGAGGCGGGAGGTGAAGCCCTCGGCGAGGCGGTCGCGGCGGGACAGCTCGGTGAGCGCGGAGACCACGCCCGCGTCGAGGTGGGTGGGCCAGCGGCCCATCCGCCAGGCGGGCAGCGCCACTCGCGTCAGCAGCCGGTCCCAGCCCGCGTAGGCGAGGCCGACCTGCTCCTGGGCGACGATCCGTACGCCGTAGTCGACGGCCTGCGCCCGCTCGGAGCCGGCCGCCGCGACGCCCCGCTCCATCTCGGCCACGTGATCGCGGCAGCCCTTCAGCAGGATCGCGGCCAGCCGGCCCACGCCGGCGGCGCCGAGCCTGCGGACCGGGTCGAGGCCGGGCTGCCGGGGCACCGCCACCGCCGCGTCGAGACCGCGCACGAAGCGCCGGGCCGCGGCTATGTCGGGGTGCGCCGCCGGGCCGGTGCCGGCGACGACGGGGGCGAGGACGGCGCGCAGCTCGCCGACCCGCATCCACCACAGGAAGGGAGAGCCGATGACCAGGACGGGGGCCTCCCCGGCCTGGTGGCCCTGGTGCCGGGCGTGCGCCGGGTGCGAGCGGTCCTCCAGCCAGCTGTCGCAGTCCGGGGTGAGCGCTATCGCGGAGGGGGCGGGGACGCCGAGCCGGTCGGCGAGGTCGCGCACCAGCCGGTAGAGGTCGGGGGCGGAACTCTCCGCGAGCTCCACCGTCGGCGTCATGGCCGGCCGGGAACGCGCCACGACCAGGGCGACGGCGGCCGCCACGAGCAGCACGATCACGGCGATGACGGTCACCACCCAGCGCGCGGCGTCCCAGCCCGGGCCGGTGAAGTGGTCGGTGACGCCGCCCGCGTAGAGGACGACGGCGACGGCGGCGGGAAGGACCGCGAGACCGAGGGCCCTGCCCCGCACGCGGAGCACCGCGAGGGCCCGGGTGCGCGCGGCGCGCGCGCCGAGCTCCTCGCCGAGTGCGGTACCGGTGCCGGTCACGCCGTCCATCACCCCCTCCTGCCCTGTCCGGGACTGCCCGTGGCGGTGTTGCTCACTCCCCCACTGTGGCACCCGCCACCGACATCGCAATGTCGGTGGGCCAAGTGCCGGAGCACACCCGGAAGCTCACCGGGAACGCCTTCGCCGCACCCTAGTTGGGGCGTCGGCGGGCGTCATCCAGATGGGCGAGCCGTCACCCGATGGAATGGCTTTGGGCAAAGGTGATGACGTCGGCGCGGCCGTGCGCTTCACTGCACGACCGCGCCCTGGAGGCGCCGGGCGTCAGCCCCGGGCGGCCTTCTCGGCGATGTCCGTACGGTGCTGCGCACCGTCAAGACGGATACGGCCGACCGCCGCGTAGGCGCGCTCGCGGGCCTCGGTCAGGTCCGAACCGGTGGCGGTCACCGACAGCACCCGTCCGCCCGCGCTCACGACGGCGTCGCCGTCCCGCTGCGTACCGGCGTGGAGGACGTAGGCGTGCGGCGCGTCCTTCTCCGCGACCTCGGCGAGGCCCTCGATCGGGTCGCCGGTGCGCGGGGTGCCCGGGTAGTTGTGCGAGGCGACGACCACGGTGACGGCCGCCTCGTCGCGCCAGACGAGCGGAGCCTGGTCGGCGAGGGTGCCCTCGGCCGCGTGCAGCAGCAGTCCGGCCAGGGGGGTCTGCAGACGGGCGAGCACGACCTGGGTCTCGGGGTCGCCGAAGCGGGCGTTGAACTCGATGACCCGGATGCCGCGGCCGGTGATGGCCAGACCCGCGTAGAGCAGACCGGAGAACGGGGTGCCGCGGCGGCGCAGCTCGTCCACGGTGGGCTGCAGGACGGTCGCGAGGACCTCGTCGACCAGCTTCGGGTCGGCCCACGGCAGCGGCGAGTAGGCGCCCATGCCGCCGGTGTTCGGGCCCTCGTCGCCGTCGAGCGCGCGCTTGAAGTCCTGCGCGGGCTGCAGCGGGAGGACGGTGGTGCCGTCGGTCACGGCGAAGAGGGAGACCTCGGGGCCGTCGAGGAACTCCTCGATGACGACCCGGTCGCAGGCGAGGGCGTGCGCCCGGGCCTCCTGGACGTCGTCGGTCACCACGACGCCCTTGCCGGCGGCGAGGCCGTCGTCCTTGACGACGTACGGAGCGCCGAAGGCGTCGAGCGCCTCGTCGATCTCCTCCGGGGTGGTGCAGACGTAGCTGCGGGCGGTGGGCACACCGGCGCCGGCCATGACGTCCTTGGCGAAGGCCTTGGAGCCCTCCAGCTGTGCCGCCTCCCGAGAGGGGCCGAAGGCCGGGATGCCGGCCGCGCGGACGGCGTCGGCGACACCGGCGACGAGCGGAGCCTCCGGGCCGACGACGACCAGGTCGGCGCCGAGCTCGCCGGCGAGAGCGGCGACGGCGGCGCCGTCGAGCTGGTCGATGGGGTGGAGCTCGGCGACCTCGGCGATTCCGGCGTTGCCGGGCGCGCAGTGCAGAGCGGTGACGTCGGGATCGAGGGAGAGGGAGCGGCACAGGGCGTGTTCGCGGGCGCCGCCGCCGATGACGAGGACCTTCACGCCAGCCAGGGTAGCCCGAGGGGCGGGATGCCCCTTGTGCGGGCCACCGAGCGAGACGCGCCTACTCGTTCGTGTATTCCTCCAGGACCGTGGCGCCGAGCTCGCGCACGATGAGCTCGTGGCCGGACAGGGCGGAGTCCACGAGGTCCGGGTCGTCCTCCTCCGGGACGTCGTCCTCGGGCGCGACCGGCGGCGGCGCCTGCGGGGCGGGCGCGGCGGCCGGGGCCTGCACGGGAGCGGGAGCCGGCGCCGGGGCGGGCGCGGCGGCCTGCGGGGCGGACTGCGACGGCGCGGGGGCCGGGGCGGGCGCGTACGCGGGGGCCTGGGCGGGCGGGGCCGGCCGGCCGCCTCCGCCGAAGCCGCCACCGCCGCCGAAGCCACCTCCGCCGCCGCCACCGCCGGAGAAGCCGCCGGCGGCCGGGGGCGGGTTGGCGCCGCCCGAGGGGTCGATGATCGCCTCGATCCGCCACTGCACGTTGAACTGCTCGCCGAGGGCCGCCTTCAGGACGTCCTCGCTGCCGCTGCTCGCGAAGTTGTCGCGGGCGCCCGCGTTGAGGAAGCCGAGCTGGAGGGTGGTGCCGTCGAAGCCCGCGACCTGCGCGTTCTGCGAGAGCAGGATCCAGGTGAACCGGCGGCGGTTCTTGACCGCCTCCAGGATCTGCGGCCACATGTTGCGCACCTGGGCGGCACCCGCGGCCATGTTGCCGGAGCCGCCGGCCGCCGCGGCAGGGGCGGCCTGGGGCGCGGGGGCCTGCGGGGCGGGCGCATGCGACGCCGGGGCGGCCGCCGGGGCCGGTGCACCGGGCCAGGCGCCGGGCCCGCCGCCACCGGGCCGCGCGGCCCCGGGCCAGGCACCGGGCTGCGGCTGGGCGGCGGGGGCGGCAGGCGGGGGTGCCTGCTGGGGCGCGGGAGCCTGCTGGGGCGCGGGAGCGGGAACCTCCCGCACGGGGGCGGGCGCCGGCGCGGGAGCCGGCGGAGGGACGTGGGCGTCGGGCCCCGGCACGTACCCCATCTGCGGCGCGGGGGAGGTCGTCGTGAACACGGCCGGGGGCGCGTCGGCGGCGCCGCGCTCGAGCCGGTCCAGACGGGCCTGGACCGAACGCTCGTCGTCGAAGGCGCCGGGCAGCAGCACGCGGGCGCAGATCAGCTCCAGCTGGAGCCGGGGCGACGTGGCGCCGCGCATCTCCGTGAGACCGGCGTTGACGAGGTCGGCGGCGCGGCTGAGCTCGGCGGCACCGAAGACGGACGCCTGCGCCTGCATGCGCTCGATGACGTCGACGGGGGCGTCGACGAGCCCCTTCTCGGCGGCGTCGGGCACGGCCGCGAGGATCACCAGGTCGCGCAGCCGCTCCAGGAGGTCCGCGACGAAGCGCCGCGGGTCGTTGCCGCCCTCGACCACCCGGTCGACGACCTCGAAGGCGGCGGCGCCGTCGCCGGCGGCGAAGGCGTCCACCACGGAGTCGAGCAGGGATCCGTCGGTGTATCCCAGGAGCGACGTGGCCATGGCGTACGTCACACCGGCCTCGGTGGCGCCGGCGAGCAACTGGTCCATCACCGACATCGAGTCACGCACGGACCCCGCGCCGGCCCGGACGACCAGCGGCAGGACCCCGTCCTCGACCGGGATCCCCTCGCGGCCGCAGACCTCGCCCAGATAGTCCCGCAGCGTGCCGGGCGGGACGAGCCGGAAGGGGTAGTGGTGGGTGCGCGACCGGATGGTGCCGATGACCTTCTCGGGCTCGGTCGTCGCGAAGATGAACTTGAGGTGCTCCGGCGGCTCCTCCACCACCTTCAGCAGGGCGTTGAAGCCCGCCGAGGTGACCATGTGCGCCTCGTCGATGATGTAGATCTTGTAGCGGCTGGAGGCGGGCCCGAAGAAGGCCTTCTCCCGCAGGTCACGGGCGTCGTCCACACCACCGTGCGAGGCGGCGTCGATCTCGATGACGTCGATCGAGCCCGGCCCGTTCCGCGCGAGGTCCCGGCAGGACTGGCACTCGCCGCAGGGCGTGGGGGTGGGACCCTTCTCACAGTTCAGACACCGCGCGAGGATCCGGGCGCTGGTCGTCTTGCCGCAGCCGCGGGGCCCGCTGAACAGGTACGCGTGATTGACCCGGTTGTTCCGCAGCGCCTGCTGCAGCGGGTCGGTGACATGCTCCTGCCCGATGACCTCGGCGAAGGACTCGGGGCGGTAGCGGCGGTACAGCGCGAGAGACGACACGTATACGAGGTTATAGGCGCCCACTGACAACCCGGGAACGCAAGCGCCCCCCACGCACCCGCCAGAGCCGACCTACCCTTGCTGCCTTCCGGCCCTGGGGGAGTTCAGTCAGATAGCGCCACGTGAGGGGCTGCGCCCAGAGTACCCGATCCCGGCCCCGGCCCGTCCCCCCTCCTCGACCTGCACCCTTGGCCGCCCCCGCTCCACATCGTGTGCGCGAGCACCCTCTCCGGTCATGTAATGTTCTCCACGGAGGATTCGCCTAGAGGCCTAGGGCGCACGCTTGGAAAGCGTGTTGGGGGCAACCCCTCACGAGTTCGAATCTCGTATCCTCCGCCAGTGCCTCACCGGGCACGTTGTCGAAGGGCCCCACCGTTCGCGGTGGGGCCCTTCGACGTTTTCCGGGTCTGGGGGTACGCGCAGCAGCTGACGTATGCCGACGTGCGCCGGCTCGGTCACGCCCTCGACGCGGGCGCCCCCCGTCACGATCGCACCGCAGTGGCTCGCCGAGGTTCGTCGGGCCCGTGGGCGCGCGGGGAGCGCCCACGGCGCTGCCCGGAGGCGGGGCCGCCGGGCGGTGCGGCTGGACGGGTGTAGTTCGGCGCCCGGCTCCGGCGCCCTCCGCCAGGAGTGACGCGGCGCCGGATTACATGGGCCTGCGCCTCTGCGCGGGGCGTGCCGGCGTCGTTCGCGGCCCGGATCCGACGAACGAAAGAGCGCAATGGCAGAGCGCGACCCTCGCAAACGCACCGGCCGCAGCCCGCTACTTCGCGGGCTCGCCGCTGCCGTGCTCGCGGCCGGCATGCTGGTGGCCTCGGCGGAACCCGGATTCGGGGCCGGCGCGGCCCATCCGGCGCCCATCGCACAGTTCACGCCGCTGACGGCGGCGGTGATGACCGAACCGGCGCCCTTCGTCGCCACGGACGACAAGACGCACCTCTCGTACGAGCTGCTCACCACGAGCGCCCTGTCCACCCGCACGTCGCTGCGGCTCGACCGCGTCGAGGTGCGGGACGCCCGCACCCATCAGGTCGTCGGCTCGCTGAGCGGGCAGGCGCTGGCCGACGCCGCCAATCCCGTGGGCGACCCCCTGCCGGGCGCGGACGCCTACACTCCGGCTCCCCCGGCGCCCACGCCGACCGTCATCCCGGGCTCCCAGCAGTGGATCATCTGGATCGACCTGACCTTCGACCGCGGTCAGCGGGTACCGAGGGTGCTCGAACACCGTCTCTCCGGTGCCGTCCTGAGCCCTTCCGGTCCCTCCCCGTTCGAGGAGACGGTGCAGCCCACCAGGACCTCCGGCACCCCGCCGCTGAACCTGAACCCGCCGGTCCGCCCCGGCACCTGGTACTCCAGCGAGTCCTGCTGCGGCAACACCCACCACCGGCGCGGCCTCGCCCCCATCAACGGCCGCTTCTACGTGCCGCAGCGCTTCGCGATCGACTGGTACCGGGTCGGTGAGCAGGGGCAGACCTGGCAGGGCGACCCCGCGCTGCTCACCAGCTACCTGAGCTACGGTCAGCCGATCGTGGCCTCGGCCGGCGGCAGGGTGGTGCAGGTCCAGGACGGCGTCCCGGACAACACCCCGCCCCGGACGCCGCCCATCCCGCCGATCGAGGACACCGTCGGCAACCACGTCACCGTCGAGGTCGCCCCGGGCCGCTTCCTCCTCTACGCCCACATGAAGCCCGGCTCGCTGAGGGTCCGGGAAGGCGACCGGGTCGACCCCGGTCAGGTCCTCGGGCTGATCGGCAACAGCGGCAACTCGACCACGCCGCACCTGCACTTCCAGGTGATGACCACGCCCCAGTTCTTCCCGACCGACAGCCCGCCGTTCACCTTCCGGTGGTTCCGCGTCGTCGGCCACGTCGACCCCCGGATCTGGGACGACAACCTGGGCCTGCAGCCGACCGGCGTCCTGCCGATCACGCCCTCGCCGTACGACGGTCCGCACCGTGCGCGCTATCCGCTCGACCGCGAGGTGCTGGAGTTCTGACCGGACTCGCTCCGAGGCCCGGTCCGCATCGGCGGACCGGGCCTCCGCCGTTCCCCGCCCCCCGCCGGCTCCCGCGGTGACGGGTTCGCGGAGAGCAACGCGGTCGCCGTGATCGCGAACCCGTCCCGCGGACGGTCCCGGGCCGCTAGCGTCTGCTCGGGGCACGTGAAACGGGGACGGCCGCGCCGGGGCGCGGGGGGAGCGTGGGGGCATGCAGCCGCTGGCAGCGGACGATCCGCGGCAGGTGGGCGGGTACCGGTTGCTCCGGAGACTCGGCGCGGGCGGGATGGGGCGGGTCTACCTCGGGCGGACCCCGGGCGGCCGGACCGTCGCCGTCAAGGTGGTCCGTCGCGACCTGACCGAGGACTCCGAGTTCCGGGCCCGGTTCCGCCAGGAGGTGGCCGCCGCCCGGCGGGTGGGCGGCACCTGGACCGCGCCGGTCCTCGACGCGGACACCGACGGCGAGCTCCCCTGGGTGGCCACCGGCTACGTCGCCGGGCCCGCGCTCGGCGCCGCCGTACGGGAGTTCGGCCCCTTGCCCGAGCCGGCCGTGCGCACCCTCGGCATCGGCCTCGCCGAGGCGCTCGCCCAGGTGCACGGCCTCGGGCTGGTCCACCGGGACGTCAAGCCGTCGAACGTGCTGCTGACCCTGGACGGGCCGCGGCTGATCGACTTCGGCATCGCGCGGGCACTGGACGCCACCACCGGGCTCACCCGGTCCGGACAGGTGTTCGGCTCGCCGGGCTTCATGTCGCCGGAGCAGGCGAACGGCCTGCCCGCCGGGCCGCCCAGCGACGTCTTCTCCCTCGGCGCGGTGCTCGCGTACGCGGCGACGGGCACGATGCCGTTCGGCTCCGACGTGAGCGCGCCCGTCCTGCTCTACCGGGTGCTGTACGAGGAGCCCGACCTCTCCGGGCTGACCGGCCCGCTGCACGCCCTCGTCCGCGACTGCCTGGCCAAGGACCCGTCGGCCCGCCCCACACCCGGCGTGCTGCGGGAGCGCCTGGGCGACGACGGCGCCGCGGCCGCCCGGCTGGGGCACGGGGACTGGCTGCCCGCGGCGCTGGCCGCGGCGGTCGGCCGCAGCGCCGTGCAGCTGCTGGACCTGGAGGGGGAAGCCGGGGACGGGGAGAGGGAAGCCCGGAAGGGGGAGGGAGAAGCCGGGGACGGGGAGAGGGAGGCTCGGGAGGCGGAGCGGGAGGCCGGGGACAGGGGCCGGGAGGCACGGAAGGCGGAGCGGGAGGCCGGGGACAGGGGCCGGGAGGCACGGGAGGGTGCGGCCGCCGGGTACCCGGCTCCGGCCCCGGCGCCCGAGACGGCGGCCGGGAACCCGGCTCCCGCCGGGAACGAGGCCGCTCCCGGCGAGGATCCGGGCGCTGCCGTCGGCAGCCGGACCGCTGCTCCCGAGGGTGGAGCCGTACCTCCCGCGGGCGGAGCCGTACCTCCCGAGGGTGAGCCGTCCCCCGGGGGCGGAGCCGTTGCTCCCAGGGGGGCCGTTCCTCCCGGGGGCGGGGCCGTTCCTCCCGCGGGTGAGCCGTCC
The DNA here is from genome assembly GCF_043202995.1 of Streptomyces sp. NPDC048018. NCBI lineage: Bacteria > Bacillati > Actinomycetota > Actinomycetes > Kitasatosporales > Streptomycetaceae > Streptomyces > Streptomyces sp. NPDC048018. The sequence goes on along the minus strand of NZ_JBIDBK010000005.1, from coordinate 665,046 downwards.
CCCGGGGGCGGAGCCGTACCTCCCGAGGGCGGGGCCGCTGCTCCCGGGGAGCCTGGGGGCGGCGGGGCGGCGGGGGGCGAGCGGGCGGACCAGGAGGCGAAGCCCCTGCCGGGCGGCGGTGTGCCCGCGACCCCCGGTGCGGACGGGACCCCCGGTGCGGACGGGACCCCCAGTGCGGACGGGACCCCCGGTGCGGACGGGACCCCCCGTACGCCCGGGTTCGGGCCGCCGGCCCCGGCGGGTTTCGGTCCGGCGACCGTGGGGCCCCTGGGGCCGTACGCGCCGGCTCCTCTCCCGACGCCGCCGGTACCGGACCGCGCGCCGTCCTCCCGGCGCCCCCGCGGCCGGCGGGGGTACGGGGTCCTGGCGGCCGTGCTGGCCGGCGTGCTGGTGCTGGGCGGCGGATACCTGCTGGTCGAGCAGCTGCGGAAGAACGACGGGCAGGACGCGGGGAAGGACCCCGGGCGGACGGCCCCGTCCGGGGGCGGGACGACATCCGCCGCCCCGCACGCGAGGACCCCCGGGCCGACCGACACCGGCCCCACGCCGAGTACGGCTCCCGGCGCGGGCGTCATCCCCGCGAAGTTCCTCGGTACCTGGGTCGGCGAGAGCAAGGGTGCCGACGGGGCCGTCACCACCGTCACCCTGACCCTCGTGCAGTCGGCGCCCAGCCAGGAGAAGAGCAGGATCCGCGTCGAGACGCCGAGGACCGGCACGTGGTGCGAAAGCGCGTGGACGCTCACCGACGCCGACCAGGGCCGGGTCACCTACGCGTCCCGTGTGACGGGGTCCTCGCCCGACGAGAAGTGCGTCGTCGGGGACGTGACCTACCCCCTGGTCAGGACGCTGGCGGACGGCGGCCTCCTGTACACCAGGGACCTCACCGAGCCGGGCGCGCTCATGACGCTGCGGAGGAAGGGTTGAGGCGGTCGGCACGGCCGTCGCCGCCGCGGGGGCGGCCCGGCCGCGGCGCCCCGTCGGGCCCCGGTCAGACCGGGCAGGGCCGGTACTCCAGGCTCAGTTCGCGATCGACCGCGTAGCTCGTGCGCATCGCCGCGGCCCCGACCTGCTCCCACGAGCCGTACTTCGCGTACAGCTGGTCGGCCGTCGGGCCCAGCGGGTTGCCGTACTTGGCCTGGTTGCGCTCCTCCAGGATCCGGACCTCTTCGGGGGTCATCCCGGCCCGGGTGATCTCCTTGGCCTGGTTGCGCATCTCGACCAGCTCGCGGGCGACCTCTTCCTCGGTGGCGCCCGCGGCCCGCATGTCCGCCTCGGTCCGGTGCATGTCCTCCAGGAGGCCGTGGTAGCGGATACGGGTCCGCTGGGCCTCGACCTTCTCGTCCATCGGCATCACCCGGATCCGGCACACGACCGGGTCCGTGCTGGGACAGGGCTCGTCGGCGGGGGCCGGCGGGGCGAGCGGGGCCGTGATGACCGAACCGCAGGCCTCGGCCGCCGTGGCCACCGAGGTGACCCCGGTGGCCAGCAGGGCGACGGCGGCCGCGAACGGCAGCAGGGCACGGCGCGACAAGGAGGGGGAAAGGCGCATGGGCGCATCCTCGGCAGCTGCACCGCGCCCTTCGCGCAGGCGCACCGGTGAACACCCCTCCGGGGTGATCGGCGCACCGCGGTGGCGAGGCCGGCCGCACTGTCATCCCGTCGGGGCGGGGCTGTCGCTCGGGGCGGCACCGGCCGCGACGACCCGCACGGCCCACCCCCGCGGCGCGGTACTCGCGGCGCTCGCGCGGCGCGGAGGAGGCGGCGCCCCGACGGGATGACAGTGCGGGCGGCGCCCCGGCGGTGCGGCGGCGCCCCGGCGATGCGGTGCAGGCGCCGGGTGGGGGGCGCGGGCCGGTCCGGGGCCGGGGAGCGGACGGCCCGGATCAGCCGTAGTTGTCGCTCGCCAGCCGCAGGGCCAGCTCCTGGAGGATCGACTCGGTGTCGGGCTGCGCGCCGGCGGCGTCATGGGCGTCGGCCACGGCGTCGAAGGCGAGGATGAAGCCGTTGACGAGGGCGCTCAGCGGGTCGGAGAGCTGCGCGAGCACCGACAGGCCGGCCTCCTCCGCGGTCGCCTCGGCCGGTACGGCGAACTGACCCGGGATCACCTCGCCCAGGAGGTCGGAGACGAGACTCTCCTCGACTCCCCCGCGCAGCGCCGTGAGTGCGGCGATGGCCTTGATTTTGATCTCGTTCTCCGTCACGTCCCGAGCCTAGGAGCAGGCGTGAGTCCCCGGGTGGAAATCGCGCGACACGCGGGAGGCGATCTGCGAGGCTGCGGGCGATCACGCGGGCCCGTGACGGGCCGTGGCACGGGCCACGGCGCGCGGACCGCGACGGGGAGGGTTGGCAGGCGATGACGTTCACGCTCGAAGGGCCGGTCCTGGAGGGCGATCTCGTCCGCCTGGAGCCGCTCGGCCACCGCCACGCCGCGGACCTCGCGGCCGCCGTGACGGAGAACCGCGACACGTACACGTACACGTGGGTGCCGACGGCCGCCGAGGTGGGCGCGTACATCGACACCCAGCACGGCCGCGCCGCGGCCGGCACGCTCGCGCCGTACGCCCAGATCCGGAAGTCCACCGGCCGCGCCGTCGGGGTCACCTCCTTCTGGGACCCGCGGCTGCGGCCCGGCGGCGGCGCGCTCCAGGCGGTCGAGGTCGGCTTCACCTGGCTGGCCGCTTCGGCGCAGGGCACCGGCGTGAACACCGAGGCCAAGTACCTGCTGTTCCAGCACGCCTTCGAGGTCTGGGGTGTCTCCCGCCTCGACCTCAAGACCGACGCCCGCAACGCGCGCTCCCGCGCCGCGATCGAGCGGACCGGCGCCCGCTTCGAGGGCGTCCTCCGCAACTGGTCGGCCTCCTGGGCCCCCGGTGAGGAGGGGCGCCTGCGCGACTCGGCGGTCTTCTCGGTGACGGACACGGAATGGCCGGAGTGCCGGGAGCGGCTGCGCGAGCGGCTGGCGGGGTACGCGGTGGCGCGCTAGGAGCGGGCGCCCGGGCACGTGCCCTGTCGGTCCGTCCCCACTGTCGGTCCGTCCTCACTGTCGGTCCGTCCTCACTGTCGGTCCGTCCTCGCTGTCGGCCCGTCCCCACGGCCGCCCCGGCCCCCACGGCCGCCCCTTGCGCGCGGTCTCCCCTTGCGCGCGGTCTCCCCTTGCGCGCGGTCTCCCCTTCCGCTCGGTGGACGCGTAGGCGAGTTCGGCACGTCCGCACGGTCTCCCCCTGCCCACGACCCCTCGTAAGCGGAGAAGATCGAAAGAGACCGGCGCCCCACCGATGAGTTCTCGGTGGGGCGCCGGTCTGCCCTCTCGTACGTCGTCGGTCCCTCCGCAGCGAGCGGTCCGGCGGTGTGCCGTCCGGTCGTCAGCAGCGCTCGGCCGCATCCCGCAGAGAAGAGGTCGCCTCATGTCCGCCACGCCCGCCACGGTCAAGGGTCCCGCCAGCTACTTCCCCTCCATCGAGAAGAAGTACGGCCGTCCCGTCGCCGAGTGGTTCGAGCTCATCGACGCCTCCCCGCTCACCCGGCACATGGAGCTCGTCTCCTGGCTCAAGTCCGAGCACGGGCTCGGCCACGGCCATGCCAACGCCCTCGTGGCCCACACCCTCGCCGGCCGGAACGGCGGCGGCCGCTAGGGCGGAGCGGGCGGTCACGCGGCGGGACAGCGTGAGGGTGACGGCCGCGGTGGTCAGGCCGGCGACGAGGGCCGTCCACCAGAGCGCGGCCGGGCCGGCGCCGGTGTAGACGGTCACGCCCAGGGTGAGGGCGCCGAAGCGGGCGACGCCCCAGGTCCAGCTGTACGCGCCCTGGTAGCGGCCGCGGGCGTGGGCGGGCGCCAGGTCGGCGACGACGGCGGCCGCGATGCCCGCGACGACCACCTCGCCCAGGGACCAGATCACGACCGAGAGCGTGAACGCGAGGATCCCGTCGGCCACCCCGGTCAGGGCGACGCCGACCGCGATCAGCGCGCTGCCCGCGGCCTGCACCGGGATCTGCGGCAGGCGGGCCAGGCGGGCCGTCGCGAAGGGCTGGACGGCGACCACCAGGACCGCGTTGACGGCCGCCATCGCGCCGTACACGGCGGGTGAGAGACCGCTGTCGTGGATCGCGAGCGGCAGGGCGACCTCGGTGAGCGAGTAGACGAAGAGCTGCACGCCGTAGAGCGGGAGCAGGAGCATCGCCAGCCGGTCGCGGAGGACGACGCCGTAGCCGAGGCCGTCGCCCGCCGCGCGCGGCCCGCGGGGCGGCTCCGTCAGACGGGTCACGACGATGCCCGCGTAGATGAGCATGGTGCCGGCGTCGACCGCGAAGAGCAGCCAGTAGCCGTGGGCGGCGAGCAGGCCGCCGAGGACACCGGAGACGGCCGTGCCGATGTTGACGCCCCAGCCGAAGAGCGCGTACGCCCGCTGCCGGCGTTCGGCCTCGACGGCGTCGGCCATCAGCGCGTACGCGGCCGGCGGGACGACCGTCCCGGCGGCGCTGATCAGCAGCGCGGCCGCGGCCATCGTCCACACCCCGGGCGCCACGAACAGCGCGCCCTGCGCCGCCGCGGCCCCGATCAGGCCGATGAGCATCGTGGGGCGCCGGCCGAGGCGGTCGGCGAGGACGCCGCCGACGGCCGGGCCGAGGAGGTTGCCGGCGCCGAGCGCGCCGAGCACGTACGAGGTGTCGGTGCCGGTGACGCCGCGCGAGGCGAGGAAGAACACCAGGAACGGGGTGACCATGTGGCCGAGGCGATTGACGATCGTGCCGCCGAACACGGTCCAGACGGTGGCCGGAAGGCCGGTGAAGGAGGAGGGCATGCGCCGAGACTGCGCCCCTGCCCCCACCGCCCTCCAATGATTAAGCTCAGGCCGAATCCGGATGCTCGTCCGGCCCGCGGCCTCAGGTCGGCTCCGCGGCCGGGCGCGTCCCGACCGCGGCTCGTCAGGGGGACCCATGGAGTCCGAACTCAGCTTTTCCGCCGCCGATCTGGCCCAGACCCGCTTCGCCGTCTCCCCCATGTGGGAGGTCGTCACCAGCTTCCGTCTCCTCCGGGAGGACGTCGACCCGCCCCTGCACCGGCGCTGGGCCGCGCAGGTACGCCCCCGGGTCGCCCGGGCCGGGCTGGACCGCGGGCTGCTCGCCAGGCTGGTGCCCGGCGGGACCTTCCTCGCCGACTTCCTCACCCCCACCCCCACCGGGCCCTTCCCCACCCTCGCCGGGGAACTCGACGCCATCCGCGGGGCCTCCCCCGAGCTGATCCGCCGCGACGCCGGCAAACTCCCCGTCGCGGAGGGGGACATCGACCTCGACCGGCTCTGCGCCGAGATCGAGACGTACTGGGAGCTCGCGCTCGCCCCCTACTGGGCCCGGATCCGCAGCCTCCTGGAGGCAGACGTCTTCCACCGCGCCCGTCAGGTCGCCGAGCACGGCTCCGCCCGCGTCCTGGGCGAACTCCACGAGACCGTGCGGTGGGACGACGGGACGCTCAAGCTGGTCCGGCGCTCCTGCTCGCTCACCCGCGACAAGGCCGGCTCCGGACTGCTGCTCATCCCGTCCGCGTTCGCCTGGCCCAAGGTCCTGACCCGTTCCGTGGCCCCGGACCCGCCCCAACTCGCCTATCCCGCGCGCGGGATCGGCAATCTGTGGGAGCCCCGCACCACCGGCTCCGCGACCGAGGCCGTCGCCGCCGTCATCGGGCGCTCGCGCGCCCTCCTCCTCGCCGAACTCGACACCCCCGCCTCGACCACCCAACTCGCCGCGACGACGGGCCTGTCGGCCGCCGCCGTGTCCCAGCACCTCATCGCCCTCAAGCACGCCGGCCTGGTCAGCGCCCACCGCAGCGGCCGGTCCGTGCTCTACGCCCGTACGGCCGTCGCCGACGCGCTGCTCTGCCCCGGCAGCCACGCCGACCGCCAGCTGGAGACCCTGTGACCGCCGTCCCGCCCGCCCACGACCCGGCGCAGGCACCGGCCTCCCGCCAACCCTCCCGCGAGCCCTCCCAGGAACCGGCCCGGGAGCCCTCCCAGGAACCGGCCGGGGATCCGGCCCAGACGCCGGCCCCGTGCCCCTGGACCGAGCGCACCCTCGTACGCGACGGGGTACGCCTCTCCCTGCGCGACTGGGGCGGCGACGGCCGGCCGCTCCTCCTGCTCCACGGGCTCGCCGGGCACGTCGGCGAGTGGGACGCCCTCGCGCACCGGCTCCGCGCCGACGGCCACCGGGTCGTCGCCCTCGACCAGCGCGGCCACGGCGCCAGTGAGCGGCGCCCGGCCGACGTCTCCCGGACCGCCTACGTCGACGACGTCCTGGCCGTCCTGGACGCACTCGGCCTGAGGGCGCCGGTGCTCGTCGGGCAGTCCTACGGCGGGCACGCCGCCCTCCTCACCGCCGCGCGCCACCCCGCCCGCCTGTCCGGCGCCGTCCTGGTCGAGGCCGGCCCCGGCGGCATCGGCCCGCAGGCGCTGGCAGACGTCGGGGACTGGCTGCGGGCCTGGCCGGTGCCGTTCCCGTCCCGGGAGGCGGCCGTCGCCCACCTCGGCGGCGGGCCCGTGGGCGAAGGCTGGGCGGACGGCCTGGAGGAGCGGGACGGCGGACTGCGGCCGCGCTTCGACCCCGAGGTGATGACCGCCTCGCTGGCCGAGAACGCCGGGCGGAGCTGGTGGGAGGAGTGGGCGGCGATCCGCGTGCCGGTCCTCGCCGTGGTCGGACAGCACGGTTTCCTCGCGCGGGAGGAGTACGACGGGATGGCCCGGCGGCTCCCCGCGCTGCGCGGCGCCTGCCTGCCGGGCGCCGGGCACGACCTGCACCTGGAGCGGCCCGAGGTGCTGCACCGTCTGGTGGCGGGGTTCCTCGCCGAAACCCCTTGCCCTGGAGCGGACTCCAGGTCCTAGGGTGCGGCCCATGCGCTATCGGATACTCGGCGGGACCGGGATCGAAGTCAGTACGTACTGCCTCGGCACGATGATGTTCGGGGCGGTCGGCAACCCCGATCATGAGGACGCCGTACGGATCATCCATGCCGCCCTCGACCGGGGCGTGAACTTCGTCGACACCGCCGACATGTACTCGGCGGGCGAGTCCGAGGAGATCGTCGGCAAGGCACTGCGCGACCCGCGGCGGCGCGAGGAGACCGTGCTGGCCACGAAGGTGTACTTCCCGGTCGGCGGCGAGGGCCCCAACCGGGGCGGCTCGTCGAGGCGTTGGATCGTCCGGGCCGTCGAGAACAGCCTCAAGCGGCTGGGCACGGAGTGGATCGACCTCTACCAGGTGCACCGGCCCGACCACCGCACCGACATCGAGGAGACCCTCGACGTCCTCGGCGACCTCGTCTCCCAGGGCAAGATCCGCGCCTTCGGCTGCTCGGCCTTCCCCGCCGAGCAGATCGTCGAGGCGCACGCCGTCGCCGAGCGGCGCGGTCTGCGCCGCTTCCGCAGCGAGCAGCCGCCGTACTCGCTGCTCGCGCGCGGCGTCGAGACCTCGGTCCTGCCGGTCGCGCAGCGGTCCGGGATGGGGGTGCTGACCTGGGCGCCGCTGGCTTCCGGCTTCCTCAGCGGCAAGTACCGCAAGGGCCGGCCCGTCGACCTCACCAGCGGGCGGGCCGCGCTCACCCCGCACCGCTTCGACCCGGCGCTGCCGGGGAACGCGGCCAAGCTCGACGCGGTCGAGCAGTTCGCCGCGCTCGCCGACGAGATCGGCTGCACGCTGCCCGAGCTGGCGGTCGCGTTCGTCGCCGCGCACCCGGCGGTGACGTCGGTGATCCTCGGACCGCGCACGCGGGAGCAGTTGGAGGGCCTGCTGAAGGGCGCCTCGGTGGTCCTGACCGACGAGGTCCTGGACCGCATCGACGCGATCGTGCCGCCGGGCACCGATCTCTATCGCGCGGACGGCGTCTGGCAGCCGGCCGCCCTGACCGACCCGGGTCTGCGACGCCGGCCGGTGGGGGAGCGCGCGGCCGCGGACTGAGCCGCGCGAGGCGGGCCGCCGGCCGGGGTGCCCGCCCCCGTCCCGGCCTGCCGCCGTCCCGGCCCGCCGCCGTCCCGGCCCGCCGCCGTCGCGCCCCGCTCCTAGCCCACCCCTCCGAGCCCACCCCACCGGGCGGCGCGACGCGTCCGCCCGTCTCCCGTGCCCGGCGGCGGGGTGCGCCGGTCCGGGGCGGTCCCGGTCGACTCTTCGGCAAGAAGGACGAGTTCGTGAGAACGGTGACGGACTTCCCGGCCCCCCGAGGCCATCCTGGGGCCATGAGCGAGAAGAGCACGGGGACGACGAGAACGATCGGCGCCGGGGAGCGCCGGGCCAGGCTCGCGCTACGGCACCGACTGGCCGGGGCGGCACGGGTGTCGACGGCGGAGGAGGTCGCCGGCGCCCTGGTGGCGCTGCACGCGACGGACCCGGCGACGGTGTTCCTGGCGGTGGGGGCGCGGCTCACCGCGGACCGTGACCCGGTGGCGGAGGTCGAGCGGGCGCTCTACGAGGACCGGACGCTGACGCGCATGCACGGGATGCGGCACACGGTCTTCGTCGTCCCGACCGCGCTGGCGGCGGCCGTGCACTCCTCCTCGTCGGAGGCGGCCGCCATGCGCGAACGCGCGTCGCTGGTGCGGCAGTTGGCGGCGGGCAGCGACTACGACGAGGCATGGCTGGCCGAGACCGAGCGGCAGGTGCTCGCGGAGCTGACGGACCGGGGCGAGGCGACGGGGACGGAACTCGGCGCCGCGGTGCCCCGGTTGCGGGCGCAGTACGTGTACGGGGTGGGCACCAACCAGGAGGGCCCGCAGTCGGTGTCCAGCCGGATCCTGCGGCTCCTCGGCATGGAGGGCCGGATCGCCCGGGGCCGCCCGCAGGGCGGCTGGACGTCGAGCCGCTTCCCCTGGGCGCTCGTCCCGCCGCACAGCGACCTCCCGGCCGCCGAGGCGCAGGCGGAGCTCGTACGGCACTGGCTGGCCGCGTACGGGCCGGCGACCGAGGCCGACCTGAAGTGGTGGACGGGCTGGAAGGTCACCGACGTACGCCGCGCGCTGTCGGCCCTCGGCACGCGACGGGTCGCGCTCGACGAGGGCGTCGGGCACGTCCTGCCGGCCGACCTCGACCCCGTACCCGACCCGCCCGAGCCGTGGGCGGCGCTGCTCCCGGCCCTGGACCCGACGCCGATGGGCCGGCAGGCGCGCGACTGGTACCTGGACCCGGATCACCGCCCCGCCCTCTTCGACCGCAGCGGCAACATCGGCCCGACGGTCTGGTGGAACGGCCGCGTCGTCGGCGGCTGGGCGCAGCGCCCGGACGGCGAGGTGGTCTGGCGCCTCCTGGCGGACGTGGGCGAGGAGGCCGTGGCGGCGATCCGGGCGGAGGCGGCGCGCCTGACCGCCTGGGTCGGCGACGTGCGGGTCACCCCGCGTTTCCGTACGCCCCTGGAGCGGGAACTGGCGGCGGGCGCGTGACCGGCGACGTCCTGCCGATATCGGCCCGGCGCACCTCCACCGCCCTCCTGCTCGCCGGGCCGGCCGCGCACCGCGGTCTGACCGCGCGGGTGGCGGTCCTCGACGTGGTGCTGCGCTCCGCGGGCCCGCGCGGACGGGTCGCGGAACGGGACCGTTCGTACCTGAGGGCCCGCCCGAACAGGTGACCTCCGGCGAGGTGCCGGGAAACGCGCACCGGCTCCGACGTCTCCTGTGAAGGGACCGCGGCAGGCGACCCACCCACCGCGCGAGCCCCGGCAACCGAAGGAGAACGTCATGAAGTACCTGGTGATGGTGCAGGGCGCACAGGCCGACTACCTCGCCATGAAGGGCAGGGCCTCGGACCACAGCCCGGCCTGGAGCGAGCAGGATCTGAGGGCGATGTTCGCCTACATGAACTCGGTCAGCGACGACCTGGCCGAGACGGGGGAGCTCGTCGACGCCCAGGGCCTCGTCGAGCCCGCCAGGACCCGGTTCGTGACCGCCGACGCCGAGGGCCGCCCGGTCGTCACGGACGGCCCGTACGGCGAGACGCAGGAGGTCCTCGCCGGCTACTGGGTCCTCGACTGCGCGAGCCTGGACCGCGTGACGGAGATCGCCGCCCGCGTCGCCCAGTGCCCGGCCCCGCCCGGGTCCCCCGTCTACCCGGTGGTGATCCGCGCGATCGACGAGGGCGGCGGCAGCGACCTGGGCGACGCCGCGACCGCCTGAGGCCTTGCCCGCCCACGGAGAGGACCTGCCACGCACAGGTCCTCTCGGGCGTGCTCCCGGGCCGGGCGGGTGCGGGTGCGCGTGCGGGTGGCTACTCGTGGGCGGGCGGGCGGCTTCGTTCAGTGCGCGTGCGGGCCGCCCGTCAGGTGGGGGGTGCCCTTCGGGACGAGGAGGGGGGTGAGGAGGGCCGTCAGGGCGGCCGCGGCCGTGAGGAGGGTGAAGGCGGTCGTGAAGGCGGCCGGGTCCGGGCCGTCCAGGGCGGTGGCCGCCACGGTGGAGACGGCGGCCACGCCGAGGGAGCCGCCGAGTTCGTGGCTGGTGTTGACGATGCCGGAGGCGAGGCCGGCCTCGTGGGGGGTGATCAGGCCGAGGGCGGTCGTGGTCGCCGTGACGAAGACGGCGCCCAGGCCGAGCGCGGCGACGGTCAGGGAGGGCAGCAGGGTGGACCAGGGGCCCGCGTCGGCCGGGAGGAGGGCCTGGGGCAGGAGGGCGAGCGCGGTCAGGGCCGTGCCCGCCGTCGCCAGGGCGCGGGGGCCGGCCGTGGCCACCAGGCGGGAGCCGAGGTGGGCGCCGAGGGCGGTGGCGACGGCGACCGGCAGGAAGAACAGGCCGGTGCGCAGGGCGGACAGGTGGTGGACGTGCTGGAGCAGCACCGAGCCGAGGAAGAAGAAGGAGATCAGCAGCCCGGTCGCGACCAGCATGAGCAGGGAGCCCGCGAGGACCGGGCGGCGGGTGAGCATCCCCGGGTCCATCAGGGGGGCGGGGCTCGTCCTCTCGGCGGCGAGGAAGAGGGCGTAGAGGACCGGGGCGGCCAGGAGCGGCAGCAGGGCCGGGGGCGAGGTCCAGCCCGTGTCGCCCGCGCGGATCAGGCCGTAGACGAGGGAGCCCGTCGCGGCGGTGACCAGCAGCGCGCCCGGGAGGTCGAGTCGGGCGGGGTGCCGGGGCGGGGCCGGCAGGACGCGGGGCAGGGCGGCGAGGAGGGCCGCGCCGACCGGGACGTTGAGGAAGAAGATCCACGGCCAGCCGGGGCCGTCCGTCAGCGCGCCGCCGAGGAGGACGCCGACGGCCGAGCCGCTGCCGCCGACGGCCGCCCAGACGCCGAGGGCGCGGGAGCGTTCGGGGCCGGGGAAGAGGGTGGTGACGAGGGCGAGCGCCGCCGGGGAGAGCAGCGCCGCGCCGGCGCCCTGCGCGATCCGGCCGCCGATGAGCAGGGGCGCGTCCGGTGCCAGGCCGCAGAGCAGGGACGCGGCGGTGAAGAGGGCGAGGCCGGCGAGCAGGACGCGGCGGGCGCCGAGCGCGTCGGCGAGCCGGCCGCCGAGCAGCATCAGGCCGCCGAAGCACAGGGTGTAGGCGGTGACCACCCAGGTCAGGGCGGTGCGGTCGAGGTGGAGGTCGGCGGCGACGGCGGGCAGCGCCACGTTCACGACGGTGACGTCGAGGACCAGCATGAACTGGGCGGCGCACAGCAGGGCGAGAGCCGCTCGGCGTCCCGCGGGGGCGGGGGCGCGGACGGGGGCGTGGGTGTGGACATCCGGGTGAGGCCTCATAACTGAACTGTACGGGACAGTTCAGTTATGAGGGAGGGGGCAGAGCGGGTTTTATGAACTCGACCGTTCAGTTCAGTCCGTGCCTAGGGTGGACCCATGAAAACCGCACCCACCGGAGCCCGCGCCGCCCGCAAGCGCCAGGCCATCGTGCGGGCCGCCCGCACCCTCTTCCTCCGCGAGGGCTTCGGCGTCGGCATGGACGCCATCGCCGCCGAGGCCGGCGTCTCCAAGGTGACCGTCTACAACCACTTCGGCAGCAAGGAGGCCCTCTTCACCGCCGTCGTCGCGAACGCCCTCGACGAGCCCCTCGGCGGCGACCGGGAGGGCGGCCCCGACCTGCGACGCCTCGCCGAGGCCGGACCCGGGAGGGCCGAGCTCGCCGCCGCCCTCACCGAGGCGGGCCGCGCCTGGGTCCGCGCCGTGCGCGAGGACGGCGAGGGGCGCGCCCTGCGCACCCTCGTCGCCACCGAACTGCACCGCTTCCCCGGACTCGGCGACGCCTGGCGCACGCACGGCCCGGCCGGCCACCACCCCGCCGTCGCCGACGCCCTGCGCACCCTCGCCGAACGCGGCCTCCTCGACATCCCCGACCTGGAGGTCGCGGTCCTGCAGCTCTACTCGCTGCTGGTCTTCCCGCAGATGGTCTTCGACCAGTACGGGGCGGAGCTCGACGCCGGCCTCGGCGAGCGGCTCCTCACGGACGGGGTCGAGATGTTCCTCCGGCGGTACGCACCCGCGGGCTGATGTCATCCTTGGTCCTCATGGGTCCCCGTCACGGCCGTCGTCACGGGGAAGCGGATGTTCGAGGAGTGGTCGTGGAACTGGATCTCGCCGGCGCGGAGCTGAAGGCCGTGCTGAACCGGCTGCGCCGTGCACAGGGACAGATCTCCGGCGTCATCCGCATGATCGAGGAGGGCCGGGACTGCGAGGAGGTCGTCACGCAGCTGGCCGCCGCCTCCCGCGCGCTGGACCGGGCCGGCTTCGCGATCATCGCGACCGGGCTGCAGCAGTGCCTCGTCGACATGGAGAACGGGCGCAGGACGGGCGAGGACCCGGAGAAGATGCGCGCCCGCCTGGAGAAGCTCTTCCTGTCGCTGGCCTGACCGGCAGGCGCGCGCCCGCGTACGCGTACACGGGGAGATGCCCCTGGGGACAGGTCCCCAGGGGCATCTCGTCGCGCTCCGGCGCGATGCGCGCGGCGCGGGAGGGTCAGTCGACCGCCAGGCCCTTGAGGCGCTTCGCGATCGTCGTCAGGCGCTGCCCCTGGTAGCGGGCCGCGGCGAGGACCTTCTCGTCCGGTGCGCCGTTGGCACCCGGGTGGGCGGTGCCGTACGGGTTGCCGCCGGCCGCGTAGACGGACGGGTCGGTGTAGCCGGGGGAGACGATGACCGAGCCCCAGTGGTGGAACGTGTTGTAGAGGGCGAGCAGCGTCGACTCGTTGCCGCCGTGGACGTTGTACGCGCTGGTGAAGGCGGTGGCCGGCTTGTCGGCCAGGACGCCCCGGTTCCACAGGCCGCCGGAGGTGTCGACGAACTGCTTCAGCTGGGCGGCGACGTTGCCGAAGCGGGTCGGCGAGCCGAGCGCGTAGGCGTCGGCCCACTCCAGGTCGTCGAGCGTGGCGATCTCGACGTCGCCGGCGGTGGCGTCGACGTGGGCGCGCCAGGCCGGGTTGGCGTCGATGGCGGTGTCGGGCGCGAGCTCGGGCACCCGGCGGAGCCGGACCTCGGCGCCGGCCTTCTCGGCGCCCTCGGCGACGGCCTGGGCGAGCTGGTGGACGTTCCCCGTGGCCGAGTAGTAGATGACGGCGACCTTGACGGACATGACGTGCCCTCCTGAAAACCGGATCACTTTCCGTTTCAACGGGGAAAGCGTAAGCGGACATCTATCCGCTTCGCAAGGGGGCCAGGTATGCTCGGGTCGGGGCCGGACCGAGGAGACGGCCCCGAGGGGGTAGCGCGCGAAAGGCAGGCGACAGGAGATGGGCACGAGGAAACCGGGCACCGGCAGCGGACCGGCGGACGCGCCCGCGCCGAAGCCGCTGCTCAGCCTGCTTCCGACGGTCGGCGGCCCCGCCCCGGAACGCGCCGACGCGGCCCGCAACCGGCGCAAGATCCTCGACGCCGCCGCCCGGATCGTGGCCGAACAGGGCCCCGAGTGCGTCACGATGAACCAGGTCGCGCATGCGAGCGGCATAGGCGTGGGGACGGTCTACCGTCGCTTCGGGGACGTCTCCCAGCTGCTGTGGGCCCTGCTCGACGACCGGGAGCGCCAGTTCCAGGAGGCGTACATGAGCGGCCCGCCGCCGCTCGGGCCGGGTGCCCCCGCCGCGCAGCGCCTCGACGCCTTCCTCGACGCGCTCGTCGACCGCGTGGTCGAGCAGCGCGAGATCCTGCTCGCCGCCCAGACGGCCGCCCCCACCGCGCGCTACACCAGCGGCGCGTACCTCGCGATGCACGCCCACCTGACCCTCCTGGCCGGCCAGGCCCGCCCCGGCGCCAACGCCCCTCTCCTCGCCCATCTCCTGCTCGCCCCGTTCTCGCCCAGCCTGATGCACCACCTCTCCCAGGAGCAGCGCCTGTCCGCCGACGAGCTGAAGGCGGGCATACGGCAGCTCCTGAGCCTGCAGCAGTCCCCCTGAGACGCCCGGAGGCACCCGGAGCGGCGCGCCCACCGGCCCCCTCGGCCCGCACGCACCGTCCAACCCCGGCCCGCGCGCACCGCCCCCCTCGGCCCGCACGCACCGCCCACCCCTCGGCCCGCGCGCACCGCCCCCCTCGGCCCGCACGCACCGCCCACCCCTCGGCCCGCGCGCACCGCCCCCCTCGGCCCGTGCCGCGTACCGTCCACTCCTCGGAACCGGGTGGACCGCTCCCCCGCACCCGCCCCACGATCAGCCCCATGACGACGTTCCTGATCCTCCACGGCTTCCAGAACCACCGCCCCGCCGGCCACTGGCAGCACTGGCTCGCCGGTGAGCTGCGCGGCCGGGGGCACGAGGTGCGCTATCCGCAGCTGCCGGAGCCGGACGCGCCCGTGCTCGGGGACTGGCTGGACGCGCTGGAGGAGCACGGCGAGCGGCCCGCGGACGGCTCCGGGCTCGTCGTCCTCGCGCACAGCCTCGGCGTCCTGCTGTGGCTGCGGGCGGTGGGCGCCGGGCGGGCGCCCGCGGCGGACCGGGTGCTGCTCGTCGCACCGCCGTCGCCGCCGGTGACCGCCTCGATCCCGGAGATCGCGGGGTTCGCGGACGGGCTGCCCCCCGGGCCGCTCGGCGGAGCGCCCGCGCGGCTCGTGTACGGCGACGGCGACCCGTACTGCCCCGAGGGCGCCGACGTGCACTACGGCACCCCCCTCGGCCTCGACACCGACCGGGTGCCCGGCGGCGGGCACCTGAACCCCGACCACGGCTACGGCGCCTGGGGCTCGGTCCTGGAGTGGTGCGAAAACCCGGCGACGCGGGTGCGCGGCAACGACTAGCGTCGGCCGGATGCCCACGGACTCCTCTCCTCAGCGCTTCCCCGAACTCGCCCCGTACGCCGAGGGCCTGCTGGACGTCGGCGACGGCAACCACGTGTACTGGTCCGTCGCCGGCAACCCCGAGGGCCGACCCGCCCTGGTGGTGCACGGCGGGCCCGGGTCGGGCTCCTCCCCCGGGGCCCGGCGGGTCTTCGACCCGGCGCGCTACCGGATCGTCCAGTTCGACCAGCGCGGCTGCGGACGCTCCACCCCGCACGCGAGCGACCCCGCCACCGACATGTCGGTCAACACCACGGCCCACCTCGTCGCCGACATGGAACGGCTGCGCGAGCACCTCGGGATCGACCGCTGGCTGCTCCACGGCGGGTCCTGGGGATCCACGCTGATCCTGGCCTACGCCGAGGCGCACCCCGAGCGGGTCGACGCGATCGTCATCGCGGCCGTGACGACCACCCGCCGCTCCGAGACCGCCTGGCTGTACGAAGGCGTCGGCCGCTTCTTCCCCGAGGCGCACGAGCGCTTCCGGGCGGGCGCCGACCACGCCGGGGACCTGCTCGCCGCCTACGCCGCCCGCATGGACCACCCCGACCGCGCCGTGCGCGAGCGGGCCGCGGCCGACTGGTGCGCCTGGGAGGACGCCGTCCTGTCGCCGGAGGGTCAGGGCACCCCGTACACGGACCGGGTCGACGACACCCGGCTCGGCTTCGTCCGCATCTGCTCGCACTACTTCGCCCACGGCGCCTTCCTGGAGGAGGGCGCCCTGATCCGCGACGCGCACCGGCTCGCCGGGATCCCCGGTGTGCTGATCCACGGCCGGCTCGACATGGGCGGGCCGCTCACCACCGCCTGGGAGCTCGCCCGCGCCTGGCCGGACGCCGAGCTGCACGTCGTGGAGAACGCCGGGCACCTGGGCGGTGACGAGACGCTCCGTCTCGTCCTGAAGGCCCTGGAACGTCTCGCGGAAGGGTGATCCGCCGGGCGGGAGACCGCGCCCGGCGGGATGATCGTGACATGAGCCCCGTGATCCACCTCGCCCAGCAGCCGGAGGCCGACGCGCTCCTCGGCCGTTCCCCGCTCGCCGCGCTGGTCGGCATGCTGCTCGACCAGCAGGTACCGATGGAGTGGGCGTTCTCCGGCCCGTACACGATCGCGACCCGCATGGGCCGCGACGACCTCGACGCCCACGAGATCGCCGCCCAGGACCCGGAGGCGTTCACCGCGCTCCTCTCCGAGAAGCCGGCCGTGCACCGCTACCCGGGCTCCATGGCCAAGCGGATCCAGCAGCTGTGCCGCTTCCTCGCCGACGAGTACGGGGGCGAGGCCGAGGCCGTCTGGCGGGACGCCGCCACGGGTGCGGAGCTGCGCGCCCGGCTGGAGGCGCTGCCGGGCTTCGGGAAGCAGAAGGCGCAGATCTTCCTGGCCCTGCTCGGCAAGCAGTACGGTGTGCGCCCCACGGGCTGGCAGGAGGCGGCCGGCCCGTACGGCGAGACGGCCTGCTACCGCTCGGCCGCCGACATCACCGGGCCGGACTCCCTGGCCAGGGTACGCGCCCACAAGCAGGAGATGAAGGCCGCGGCCAAAGCGGCCAAGGCGTCGAAATCGCCCGAGGACAAGGGGAATTGATAATTCCCCATGTCAATCCTGTTCAACCTGACAGGAATTATGTGAGATGTGTTCACAGAATCCCCTGGCGATCGCTAACTTCCCCTCAACCACGTAGGAACCGGGAAGGACTTCTGTGAACGCATCGCAGCGCAGAGCCGCCGCCGTTCTGGCCGCAGCAGCACTCGCCACCCCGCTGGTGCTCGCCGCGCCCGCCACCGCCACCCCCGACCCCGGGGCGGCGCCGGCCCGCGACGCGGCCAGGCTGGCCAGGAAACTGGTCCGCGAGACGACCGCGCAGGACGCCTTCGAACACCTGCAGAAGTTCCAGGCGATAGCCGACTCGGCCGGCGGTCACCGCGCGGCCGGCTCCCTCGGGCACGACGCCTCGGCCGCCTACGTGTACACGCAGCTGAAGAAGGCCGGCTACGCCGTCACCTACCAGAAGTTCGACTTCCAGTACACCGAGACGCTGGCCGAGAAGGCCGCCGTCCTGTCGCCCACCGCGCGCGACCTGCCGATCAAGGCGATGACCTACACCAAGTCGACCCCGGTCGGCGGCATCAAGGCCGGCCTGGCCGCCGCCCCGGTCGACGCGGACGGCAGCAACGGCTGCGAGCCGGGCGACTTCGCCGCCGGCGCCTTCACCGGGAAGATCGCCCTCGTCAAGCGCGGCGGCTGCACCTTCGCCGCCAAGCAGGAGAACGCCGCCGCGGCCGGTGCCGTCGGCGCGATCATCTACAACAACACCGACGGCGCCCTGTCCGGCACCCTCGGCGACGCGGCCGCCGCGAAGGTCCCGACCGGCGGCGTCACGAAGGAGGAGGGCGAGAAGCTCGCCGCCGAACTCGCCGCGGGCCCGGTGAACCTCTCCTTCGAGATCCGCCAGCTCCAGGAGAAGCGTTCCACCAACAACGTCATCGCGGAGACCCCCGGCGGCAACGCCGCCAACACGGTGATGCTCGGCTCCCACCTCGACTCCGTCACCGCCGGCCCCGGCATCAACGACAACGGCTCCGGATCCGCCGGTCTCCTCCAGACCGCCCTCGAACTCGCCAAGTCGAAGGACAAGGTCCGCAACAAGATCCGCTTCGCCTGGTGGTCCGCCGAGGAGAACGGCCTGCTCGGCTCCGAGCACTACGTGACCAGCCTGAGCTCCCTCGGCAAGAAGGAGATCAAGCTCTACCTGAACTTCGACATGATCGCCTCGCCGAACTACGGCCTCTTCGTCTACGACGGCGACAACTCCGACGGCGTCGGCGCGGGCCCCGGCCCCGAGGGCTCCGCCCAGCTCGAGCGCGACATCAACGCCTTCATGGACAAGAGCGGGGCGCCGCACGAGGGCACCGACTTCACCGGGCGCTCCGACTACGGCCCGTTCATCGAGGTGGGCATCCCCTCCGGCGGCACCTTCACCGGCGCCGAGGGCATCAAGACCGCGGGCCAGGCCGAGAAGTTCGGCGGCGAGGCGGGAGTCGCGTACGACGTGAACTACCACGCCAAGGGCGACGACATCCACAACATCGACATGACGGCCTTCGACGTCAACATCGACGTCATCGCCAACGCCGTGGGCACCTACGCCCACGACATCAGCTCCCTGAAGCGGCCGGTCGCCTTCGTCCCGACCACCGGCGACGCGGGCAGCGGCGGCGGTCTGCACGCCGACCACGACGAGCTGACGCGGTAGGCCCGCGCGTCATCTCCTCCGGCGCGCCGTCCCGAAGACCGACCGGCTGATCTCCCGGCCCAGCTGGGTGCCGACCGACCGCACGAGGGACGTGAACAGGCCGCTTCCGACGACCTGTTCGGCGAGCGAGGGCTCCTCCTCCGGCTGCCGCCGGGGAGCCCTCGCCGCCTCCTGCTCCGCCTTCTCCGTCTTCTCCGCCTTCTCCGCCGCGGCCTCCCCGGCCGCGCGCAGCGCCTCCGCCTCGGCAGCCCGCTGCTCGGCCGTCAGCTTCTCGTACGCCGACTCCCGGTCCACCGCCTCCGCGTAACGCCCGTACAGCGGCGAGCCCTTCACCGCGGCCTCCAGATCGGGCGCCGGGACCGGGCCCATCAGCGACCGCGGGGCCCGTAGCCGGGTCGCCGCCACCGGGGTCGGGGCGCCCTTCTCGCTCAGCACGGTGACCACCGCCTCGCCCGTGCCGAGCCCGGTCAGCACCTCCTCCAGGTCGTACGCGGACTTCGGGAAGGTCCGCACGGTCGCCTTGAGGGCCTTGGCGTCGTCCGGGGTGAAGGCGCGCAGCGCGTGCTGCACCCGGTTGCCGAGCTGGGCGAGCACGTCCGAGGGCACGTCCTTCGGCGTCTGCGTCACGAAGAAGACCCCCACGCCCTTGGAGCGAATCAGCCGCACCGTCTGGGTGACCGCCTCCAGGAACGCCTTCGAGGCCCCGCTGAAGAGCAGATGCGCCTCGTCGAAGAAGAAGACCAGCTTCGGCCTGTCGAGGTCGCCGACCTCCGGCAGATCGCCGTACAGGTCCGCGAGCAGCCACATCAGGAAGGTCGAGAACAGCTGCGGCTTGTCCTGCACGGCCGACAGCTCCAGTACGGAGACCAGGCCGCGCCCGTCGGGCGCCGTGCGCAGGAACTCGGCCGTGTCGAACTCCGGCTCCCCGAAGAAGCCGCCCGCGCCCTGCTGCTCGAAGGCCGTGATCGCCCGCAGGATCACCCCCGCCGTCATCGTCGACAGACCGCCGATGTCCTTCAGCTCGGCCCTGCCGACGTCCGAGACGAGGAACGCCACCACCGCCCGCAGGTCCTTCAGGTCGACCAGTTCGAGACCCTTGGCGTCGGCGTAGTGGAAGATCAGGCCGAGCGACTGCTCCTGGGTCCGGTTGAGCTGGAGCACCTTGGACAGCAGCACGGGGCCGAAACCGCTCACGGTGGCGCGGATCGGGATGCCCGGGCCGGTGCCGCCGAGCCCGTAGAACTCGCAGGGGAAGCCGGCCGCCTCCCACTCCTGGCCGACCTGCCCGGCGCGCTCGCGCACCTTCTCGCCGTCCCGGCCGGGTGCGGAGACGCCGGAGACGTCACCCTTGATGTCGGCGAGGAAGACCGGCACCCCGTGGGCGGACAGCTGCTCGGCGATCAGCTGGAGGGTCTTGGTCTTGCCGGTGCCGGTCGCTCCGGCGACCAGTCCGTGGCGGTTGAGCATGGGCAGCGGGATGCGGACCTGCGCCTCCGGGTGACACGTCCCGTCCCAGAGCAGGGCCCCCAGATCGAGTGCCGCGCCGTCGAAGGCGTACCCGGCCGCGATCTGCGCCCACGGTTCGGCGGACGGCTGCTCGCTCTCGCTCATGACGGACCCCTGTCCCTTTAGCGCATGATTTGTCCCAGCTTCGCACCGGGCCCGCCTGGCTGCGCCGGGAGCCGCTCGCCCGGTAGGCTTTCCGCGTGATCTTCAAGCGCATCGGAAACGGCCGGCCGTATCCCGACCACGGCCGGGAAAGCACCCGGCAGTGGGCGGACGTGGCACCGCGCCCGGTCCGCCTCGATCAGCTGGTGACCACCAAGGGCCAGCTGGACCTGGAGACGCTGCTCGCCGAGGACTCCACGTTCTACGGCGACCTCTTCGCGCACGTCGTGAAGTGGCGCGGCGATCTCTACCTGGAGGACGGACTGCACCGCGCGGTCCGCGCCGCGCTCCAGCAGCGCCAGGTGCTGCACGCCCGCGTGCTCGAACTGGACTGACCGGCGGCCGGCACGCGCCCCGGGGTCCGCCTGCCGTCCTCCGGGACCTGCGGGCACCGCGGAGCCGCGACCCCTGCGGGCCCTGTCGAGCCCGTCGCCCCTCCGCCGGGCCTTCGGCCGACCCCCTCGGGGGAGCTCCCCCGGCCCTCCGCCGACCCGTTCGGCCCTCCAGCGGCCCCTCCGGTCCCCGCGGACGTCCTCGGGTCCACAGGGACCGCCTCCAGGCTCCGGTGCGGCCCCGCCCACTGATCCTTTCGGGGCCAGTTCACCCCCATCCGGACGCGATCACATGATCATCCAGTAGGCATCCCCGGCGGGCCGCATTACGCTGCGTTCATGAGCATGCTCACTCCCCCCGGAATGGGCGGAAAGTACCGCATCACGGGGGATGTCTACCCCCGCATGCGCCGCCCCCACCGCCGGCGCAGGATCGTCCTCGGGGCGGCGGCCGCCGCGCTCGTGCTCGGCGCGGCCGGCTGGGGGACGTTGCAGCTCGTCGACGTCTTCTCCGGCGACGGCGAGACGAAGACGACCGCCGGCAAGCAGGCCGACTGCAAGCCCGCCGCCACGCCGAGCCCGCAGCCCGCCGCGGCCGCGCTGCCCAAGCCCGCCCAGATCACGGTCAACGTCTACAACGCGACCCCGCGCAGCGGCCTCGCGAAGACGACCGCGGACGAGCTGAAGAAGCGCGGCTTCGTCATCGGCAAGGTCGGCAACGCGCCCGCCGCGTACGACAAGAAGGTCACCGGCACCGGACTGCTGCTCGGCGCCCCCGGGGCCGTCAAGGGCACGTTCCCGGTCGTCGGCACCCAGCTGAAGGGCACGACGACGAAGGTCGACACCCGCAGCACGGCGGACGTCGACCTGATCATCGGTACGGCCTTCAAGACGCTCGACCCGAAGGCCGCGGCGGACGCGGCGCTGGTCGCGCTCAACAAGCCGAAGCCGGTACCGGGCCGCTGCTGAGAGCGGCCTCGATACCGGCTTCGACCGGGAATCCGGGTCCTGCGGGGTCCTCCGCGCCTACTCGGCGGCGCCGTACATGCGGTCGCCCGCGTCGCCGAGGCCCGGCACGATGTAGCCGCTCTCGTTGAGGCGCTCGTCGACCGACGCCGTCACGACGGTCACCGGCGTGCCCGCCAGCTCGCGCTCCATGACCTCGACGCCCTCCGGGGCGGCGAGCAGCACGACCGCGGTCACGTCGTCCGCACCGCGCCTGATCAGCTCCTGGATCGCCGCGACGAGCGTGCCGCCGGTCGCGAGCATCGGGTCCAGGACGTACACCTGGCGGCCGGACAGGTCCTCCGGCATCCGCGTGGCGTAGGTCGACGCCTCCAGCGTCTCCTCGTTGCGGATCATGCCGAGGAAGCCGACCTCGGCCGTCGGCAGCAGCCGCACCATGCCGTCCAGCATGCCGAGACCGGCCCGCAGGATCGGCACCACCAGCGGACGCGGGTAGGACAGCTTCACACCGGTCGTCGGCGTCACCGGGGTCTCGATGTCGACCTGCTCGGTCCGCACGTCCCTGGTCGCCTCGTAGGCGAGCAGGGTGACCAGCTCGTCGGCGAGCCGGCGGAAGGTCGGGGAGTCCGTGCGCTTGTCGCGCAACGTGGTGAGCTTGTGGGCGACCAGCGGGTGATCGACGACGTGGAGACGCATGCCCCCACAGTAGCCGGGACTGGCATCAACCCACGCCGGCGAGGGAAGGTGGGGGGCACAGGGAACCCAGTGATGGGGTGGTGTCGCCTA
This sequence comes from Streptomyces sp. NPDC048018, assembly GCF_043202995.1. NCBI lineage: Bacteria > Bacillati > Actinomycetota > Actinomycetes > Kitasatosporales > Streptomycetaceae > Streptomyces > Streptomyces sp. NPDC048018. Next base: position 642,836 of record NZ_JBIDBK010000005.1, on the reverse strand, counting down.
TGCCCGACCTGGAGAGCAAGCGCGGCGGCAAGGCTCCCGAGGAGGAGCCCCGCCAGGAGACCGACGCCGAGCGCCGCAGACGCCGGGCGCAGTTCCTGCGCGAACTGAACGAGGCCAAGGCGCTCCGCGATCGCGTCCAGCCGCGGCGCGCCCGGGCGGCCCGGATGAGACAGGCGATGCGCATGCGGACCTTCCGATGGTGAGCCCCGCACGGGCGGGGCCGTGCGCCCCCTCCGTGCGCCGGGGTCGTACGCCCGCCCGATCGCGGTGACGTTCAGACTGATGCACGACGCAAGAGCAGAAGACCTCTCCTGAAGCCGAGCTTTCTGTCACGATGCCGATTGGGCGGGGCATCAGGAGCGCGCCGCCGGATCATCACACCTCTGATCAGTGGGAGAGTCAGGTGTACTTCGCCGCACTGCTCGCGCGCACCGAAGACGGGTGGGAAGCGAGCGATACGGAGCTCGACAACGTGGAGACGCTGGCGGACCTGGCCGATCTGGCCCGGGAGTCCGCAGGCGACGACGGGGAAACGGTGATCGTCTTCATCGAGCAGGAGGACGTGTGGTTCGGCATCGTGCGGGTCGACGGCGAGGACGACCCCCGGGTCTTCGTCTCGAACGCGACGGCCGCGGCCCGCTTCTCCTACGGGGAGATCCTCACCTCGGAACTCCTCGGCGGCGACGACGACCCGGACAGCGCGCTCGACGAACTGGACCTGGACGGCACCGAGGACGGTGAGCCGGAGGCGGAGGCCGACGACACGGCGGACGAGACGGACGGCAAGGTGCTCCCGGCGGGGCCGCTCGGCGACGGGCGCATCCTGGAGGACCTGGGCGTGACCGAGCGGGAACTGCTCGACCTCGAGTCCGGCGACGCGCTCACCGAGATCGCGGAGGCGATCGGCGTGAGCGAGATCCTGGAGGCCGTGCGCTAGTGCCTCCGCTCGCAGCACCCGGCCCGGTCGCGGGCGCCGATCCCGTACGGGACCCCTGGCGGGACCCCATGCGGCGCGCCCTCGCCGAGGCCGACCTGGCCGCGCTGGCCGGTGACGTACCGGTCGGCGCGGTCGTGCTCTCCCCCGCCGGGGCGGTCCTCGCCACCGGCCACAACGAACGCGAGGCCGTCGGCGACCCGACCGCCCACGCCGAGATCCTGGCCCTGCGCCGGGCCGCCGCGGCCACCGGCGAATGGCGGCTCGGCGGCTGCACGCTCGTCGTGACGCTCGAACCGTGCGTGATGTGCGCGGGGGCGCTCGTCCAGGCGCGGGTCGAACGGGTGGTCTTCGGCGCTTGGGACGAGAAGGCGGGCGCGACCGGCTCCCTCTGGGACCTGGTCCGCGACCGGCGCCTCAACCACCGCCCCGAGGTGATCCAGGGCGTCCTGGAGCAGGAGTGCTCGGCCCGGCTCACCAGCTTCTTCCGGGACCGCTGACCTGCGACGGAGAACGGATTTCAGTCCACGGGCACCTTTGGGCTAAGCTCTCTCTCGGTAGCGTGTCCGAGCGGCCGAAGGAGCTCGCCTCGAAAGCGAGTGTGGGGAAACTCACCGAGGGTTCAAATCCCTCCGCTACCGCCAGAAAACCTCCCCGACCTGCGGAAACGCGGGTCGGGGAGGTTTTTTCATGCGCTCAGTCCCGGTCCTCGCAGGGCGGGTCGTAGGGCAATCCGGGGACATGCCTGGCCCATTGGGCCGGGGTGAGGGCGTTGCCGGTGGCCCGGCAGATCCAACGGGCGGCGGCGTCAGGGTCGGTGGACCAGAGCCGTACGGGCTGGTCGACGCCCGCCGCCGCGAGGAGACGCCCGTCCGGGGAGAAGGCGAGATCGGTGACCTCGTCGGCGCCGTCGGCGAGCGGCCGGCTCAGGGCGCTCGCGTCCGCCGGATCGGCGAGGCGGACGGTGCCGTCCTCGTTCCCCTCGGCCAGCACGTCGGCGCCCGGGGCGAAGGCGAGCGACTCGACGACGCTGCTCCCGGTCACGGCGCCCCGGGCCGCCGGCTCGGCACGGTCGGAGAGGTCCCAGGCGGTGAGTGTGGCCCGGTCCGCCTTGGCCAGCGCGCGCCCGTCGGAGGAGAACGTCACCACCTGAGGGGCCAGGCCGCCGGGATACACCCCGGTCGCCCGCACGAGGGGGCCCGATCCCGCCGGATCCCACAGTGTGAAGTCGCCGGAGTCGTGGCCGGCGGCGATCACGCGCCCGTCGGAACTGACGGCCAGTGAGCCGACCCCGTCCGCTCCGGTCTTCAGGAGAACGTCGGCCCGCTCGGGCCCGGCCGTACCGGCGAGGTCCCACACGTGGACCCCGTCCTCCCCGACGACCGCGGCGGTGCGCCCGTCGGCGCCCAGGGCGGGTGGGGGCCCGCTGTGGTCGAGCGCCCGCTCGTCGATGCGCCGCGGGCGGCCGGGGTCGCCGAGGTCCCACAGACCGGCCCGTCGGTCCTTGCCGTCCCAGGAACCCACCGCGAGCGTGCGCCCGTCCGGACCGAACGCGAGGGTGGTCACCTCGCCCTTCGCGGCGTCCACCGTGCCGACGGGACGGGGGCGGGCGGGGTCGGCGAGGCTCCACAGGCGGACCCTGCCGTCCCGTTCCCCGGTGGCGAGCGTCCGTCCGTCCCGGGTGAAGGCCAGGGACCGGGAGTCGTACGCGGCGACGGGCAGCCGTCGGTCCGGGAGGCTCCACACCTTGACCGCACCACGGTCGGTGCCGCCGACCAGAGCGCGCCCGTCGGGGCTGAACGCCAGCCCCCGCACCTCGTCCACGGCGTTGGGGGCGGCGGGCCGGCCCTTGGGGGCGTCCGGGTCGGTGACGTTCCACAGGCGGATCGTCCGGCCCGCGTCGGCGACGGCCAGGGTCTGTCCGTCCCGGCTGAACGCCAGCGCGGTCACGTCCCCGACCGCGGGGAGGGAGAAGCGGCGCAGGGCGGGCCGGGCGGGATCCGTGAGGTTCCAGAGCCACACCCGCGCGTCGTTGGCCGCCACCAGGGTCCGGCCGTCCGGGCTGTACGCCGTTCGGTAATGCCTGCGGGCCGGGTTCGGCGGCCGGAGCACGGAGGGCGGGCTCGTCGGCCGGGCGAGGTCCCAGACGCGTACGGTGTCGTCGTTCGCGGCGGCGGTGAGGGTGCGGCCGTCAGGGCCGAAGGCGAGGCTCAGCGGAAAGCCGGTCGAGCCGGTCAGTGACCGGGGCAGCGGCGTCGGCCGCTGCCGGTCGGCGAGGTCCCACAGGAGGATCCGCCCCTTCGGTCCGTTACCGGCGAGCAGGCGCCCGTCGGGGCTGAAGGCCACGGTCTGGACCCTGCTCCCCTGCCCGTCGAGCGACGGGGCGAGGCGGACGGGCCGGGCGGGGTCCGCGAGGTCCCACAGCATCGCCGTGGTGTTGTAGCCGCCGATGGCCAGCGTGCGGCCGTCGGGGGCGAAGGCGAGATACGTGGCGAGTGCGCTGCCCTCCAGGGGTTTGCCGACCGGCCTCGGACGGGTCGGGTCCGTGGTGTTCCACAGCCGGATCGTGCCGTCCTCGCCCGCGGTGGCGAGGAGCCGCCCGTCGGGCCGGTACGCCGTGAGATACAGCATGAGCCGGTGTGCGGGGAACGTCCTCGGCAGCATGGCGTTGCCGTCCACCAGCAGGTTCAGCCGCGTGTCGCGCCGGGGCGCCAGCCGGTGGGCGACCAGGTTGAGCTGGGCCGCGAGGGCCGGCTCGACGGCGCGGACGCTGTCGGCCCGGGTGACGAGGCGCGCGGCGAGCGCGGCCCGCTGTTCCGCCTGGGCCGAGCCGCTCTGCCGGTAGGCGACCACGCCCGTCACGGCGGCGACCAGCGCCAGGGCGACCACGACCGCGACGACCCTCCGCCGGTCGCGGACCACGCGCTTGCGCAGCCGCAGCGACGCGTCCAGGAAGTCCCGGCGCAGCGGGTCCTCCGTGGGCGGGTCCGCGGCCGCGGCGAGGGCCCGGTCCAGCCGCTTGCCGCGGTGGAGGGCGTCCGGCTCGCGGCCCGTGGCGTGCCAGGCGCGGGCCGCGGTGTCGAGGTCCTGGAGGACGAGGTTGCGGGGGCGGTCGTCGTTGATCCAGTCGTGCAGCCGCTGCCAGGCGGTCAGCAGGGCCTCGTGGGTGAGGGAGACGGTGTCCCGTTCCTGGACGAGGAGCCGTTTCGCGGTGAAGGCGGCGAGGACGGCCTCCGCGGCCGCCTTGTCCGGGAAGGACGCCAGCAGGTGCTCGCGGCGGATCCGGCGGCGACTGTCGGCCGTGTCCTCGCCGATGGTGACCATGGCGAGGAAGAGGCGTCTGGCGATGCCCCGGCCCGCCGGGTCGAGCTGGTCGTGGACCCGGTCCGCGCTGTTGCCCAGGGCGTGGGCGACGCCGCCGGTGCCGGTGTAGCCGGCGACGGTGAGGAGCCTTCCCTGGCGGTTCTGCCAGGTGGCGCGCAGCGCGTGGGCGAGCAGCGGCAGCGCGCCGGGCTCGGCGAAGCCGTGGGTGGCGCCGAAGTCGGCGACCAGGACCTCGGCGAGGCCCGGTTCCAGCCGTAGCCCGGCCGCTCTGGCCGGGAGGCGGATCGCGTCGAGGAGTTCGTCCCGCGTCATCGGCGGGAGCAGGAGCTGGTTGTCCTGCACGGCTGCCCGCAGCCAGGGAAGTTCCGCGCAGCGGGCGTAGAAGTCGGCGCGCAGGGAGAGGACCACCAGCGCCACGGCCCCGTCCGCCAGCCACTCCAGGATCCGCACGAACGCCCGCCGCTCCTCCTCGTCCGCGCACAGCGTGAAGAGCTCCTCCGCCTGGTCCACCACGACGAGCACCCGTCCGGACCCCTCCGCCGTCCGCCGCAGCCGGTCCGCGAAGCCGGCCCGGTCGGTGGTCCACCAGTCGGCCGTCGGGTCCGCCTCCCCCGCCAGTTCGGCGAGGCGGGCGGTGAGCTCGCGCAGGGGGTGGGCGGTGGGGGTGAGCAGAAGGCGGGGCCAGTGGCGCGAGCCGGGAACGGGGATCCGGCCGCGGTCGAGGTCCTGCGAGAGACCCGCCTGGAGCAGGGAGGTCTTGCCGGCGCCGGAGGGGGCGACGACGACGAGGGGCCTGTGGTCGGCGTGGCAGTCGGCCAGCCGTTCGCCGAGTTCGGTGAGGAGGCGGCGGCGGCCGTGGAAGCGGTCGGCCTGGCCCGCGGTGAAGGGCGCGAGGCCGGGGTACGGGCAGTCGTCGGTGACCGGGCCGACCGTGCGGTGCTCTCGGTCGCCCTCGGGGTTCTCGATGTAGAGGTGGACGTCGCCCTGCTCGGCGACGTACATGTCACGTCCGGAGGCGTAGGAGCGCGAGGAGGGGTCCTCCTCGTCCGCCTCCTCGCTCCGGCCCTCGCCGTCGTCGTCCACCGTGCTCACCACTCGGACCCCCTTCGGGAACGTCCTTCACGTGCGTCACGGACGCGAAGCGTAGCCATGCGCATGCCATGGATGAAGGGGGCGTCGCGGGGTGGGGGCGTCGCGGAGAGGCGGCGTCGCGGAGAGGGGGCGTCGCGGGGGCTCGGACGGGGGGAGCGGCATCGGGGGGACAAGCCGCTCCCCCCGATGAGAACCGGCCCTGCAAGTCCGGCGCCGCAGTCAGGGGGGAAGCTTGCGGCGCGGACCCCGCAGTGAGGGCCGGTTCCACAGCCCCGCGGATTCCTGCCAGATCCGCCGGGCTCGACATCCATCCTGCGCGCCCGTCACCCGTTCGGCGGGCGGCGAAAGACCCCGATCGCCGGGCCCTTGGTCCATAAGGGCTCGGTTAGACTCGCGCGACCGAGGGGGTACGAGGCCAGGGGAGGGCAGGCGGATGGCGCAGGCGAAGAAGATCGCGCTCTACGCGGTGGTGGTCTTTGTTCTGTACACGATCATCACGTCCCCCGCCCGGGCGGCCGACCTCGTCCAGGTAGGGTTCGAGGGCATATCGAGCGCCGCTCAAGGCGTCGGCCAGTTCATGACCGAGCTCGTCAACTAGGACGATCCAGGACTACCGGGAGTACGCCGTGATCCGCCATCTGGTCCTCTTCAAGCTCAACGACGGCGTGAAGCGCGACGAGCCGCGGGTGGTCGCGGGCGTCGAGGCCTTCCGGGCCCTCGGTTCGCAGATCCCGGAGGTGAAGTTCTGGGAGTGCGACTGGAACATCACCGACCGCCCGATCGCGTACGACTTCGCGATCAACTCGGCCGTCGAGGACACCGCCGCGCTCCAGCGCTACCTGGACCACCCGGCGCACCAGGCGGGCGTCGCCCAGTGGCGCGAGTTCGCGACCTGGGTGATCGCCGACTACGCCTTCGAGGGCTGAGCCCGACCGGCCGCCCCGCCCTCCCCCCGGCCGCGCCGCGCCCCGTCCGGCCGGCCGCAGCGGGCGCCTCACCCCCTTCGTCCTCCGGGCCCCTCGCCGTCCATCGGCGGGGGGCCCGAGTTTGTACCCGCCCAACTTGCCTTCAACACGTGCTTATACGGTGCTTGCACACAGTGGACATGTCTTGTGATGCTATGACCGCTTTTGACGGATGAGTCGACCGATGTTGACATGAAGGGGTGGCGTGAACGTGCCGGCCAGTGCAGCGCCCCAAGTCCCGCCCCAGAACGAGGCCGGGGCCCCTGACACCCCGCGCCCCCGGCCCCAGAGCACCCGCGGCGCCGACACCCGCGCCCTGACCCAGGTGCTCTTCGGGCAGCTCAAGAACCTGGAGCCCGGCACCCCCGAGCACCACCGCGTCCGCGGGGCCCTGATCGAGGCCAACCTGCCGCTCGTGCGCTACGCCGCCGCCCGCTTCCGCAGCCGCAACGAGCCGATGGAGGACGTCGTCCAGGTCGGCACCATCGGCCTGATCAACGCCATCGACCGCTTCGACCCGGACCGCGGCGTCCAGTTCCCGACCTTCGCCATGCCGACCGTCGTCGGCGAGATCAAGCGCTACTTCCGCGACAACGTCCGCACCGTCCACGTCCCCCGCCGCCTCCACGAGCTGTGGGTGCAGGTCAACGGCGCCACCGAGGACCTCACCACCGCCCACGGCCGCTCCCCCACCACGGCCGAGATCGCCGAGCGCCTCAAGATCGGCGAGGACGAGGTGCTCGCCTGCATCGAGGCCGGCCGCTCCTACCACGCCACCTCACTGGAGGCCGCCCAGGAGGGCGACGGCCTGCCCGGCCTGCTCGACCGGCTCGGCTACGAGGACCCGGCGCTCGCCGGCGTCGAGCACCGCGATCTCGTCCGGCACCTGCTCGTCCAGCTCCCCGAGCGCGAACAGCGGATCCTGATGCTGCGCTACTACAGCAACTTGACGCAATCTCAGATCAGCCAGGAACTCGGCGTCTCGCAGATGCATGTGTCAAGGCTCCTCGCCCGCAGCTTCGCCCGCTTGAGATCCGCAAACAGGATCGAAGCGTAACCAGAACGGGTAGACCGTTTCGGAGCAGTTCTTCGGCAGGCCAAATGCCGCACACCCCTTGTTTCCTGCGGATATTCACCGCCACCATGTCGACAAGTCACTACAGCGTGTTGCCGACATGTGACATTCTGCAGGAACCGCGTTTGCCACAGCCTCGCCTCCGGTATTCAGGTGGAGGCTGCGTTCCTCAGATGGTCGTGGCCGCCACGACCGTCCGCGACCTCAAAGGGGGTGGCATGTCCGCAGAACAGGGCAGCTCGAAGGTGCTCACGCTCACGCCCGTGCCCGCGTCCATGCAGACGCCCGTGCCCGCGCAGAAGACGGCACCCACCGCCGTCGACTCCACGGCCACGGAGCCGTCGACGGTCACCGCCACAGCCACGGCCACGGCCCCGGAGCCCGAGGAGACCCTCCTCGCCCCGCCGGCCGTCGTGCCGGAGGCCCTCGACACCCGCACCCTCTCCCGCTCCCTCTTCCTGCGCCTGCGCGCGCTGGACGAGGAGGGGGTCTCCGCGGACAGCCCCGAGCGGACCTACGTCCGCGACACCCTCATCCAGCTCAACCTCCCCCTCGTGCGCTACGCGGCGGCCCGCTTCCGCTCCCGCAACGAGCCGATGGAGGACATCGTCCAGGTCGGCACCATCGGCCTGATCAAGGCGATCGACCGCTTCGACTGCGAACGCGGCGTCGAGTTCCCCACGTTCGCGATGCCGACCGTCGTCGGCGAGATCAAGCGCTTCTTCCGCGACACCTCCTGGTCGGTGCGCGTGCCGCGCCGCCTCCAGGAGCTCCGCCTGGCCCTCACCAAGGCCAGCGACGAGCTCGCCCAGAAGCTCGACCGCTCGCCGACCGTGCCCGAACTCGCCGCGGTGCTCGGGGTGTCGGAGGAGGACGTGGTCGACGGACTCGCCGTCGGCAACGCGTACACCGCCTCCTCGCTGGACTCGCCCTCCCCCGAGGACGACGGCGGCGAGGGCTCGCTGGCGGACCGCCTCGGCTACGAGGACACCGCCCTGGAAGGCGTCGAGTACCGCGAGTCGCTCAAGCCGCTGCTCGCCAAACTCCCGCCCCGCGAGCGGCAGATCATCATGCTCCGCTTCTTCGCGAACATGACCCAGTCGCAGATCGGCGAGGAGGTCGGCATCTCCCAGATGCACGTGTCCCGGCTGCTCACCCGGACGCTGGCCCAGCTGCGCGAGGGCCTGATCGCCGACTGATCACCCGGCCGGGTCACCGGCCGGTCCGACGGACCGGCCGCGAGCCGGCCTCCATACCCGGCCGGGGACCGAGTTCCCCTGCTCCCCTTCCGTCCTGACACACCGTCAGTCAGACTGCCGCCATGGCGGTCATGCGGCGAAGGAAGCGCCCGGGACTCGCGGTGGTCGCGCTCTGCCTCGGCGGAGCGCTGACCGCGTGCGGCGCGGGCGGCGACGGCGAGGGGTACGCGGCGGTCGGCACCGGCTCCTCGCCGAAGAGCGCGGTCCCGCCGTCCGGATCGGTCACCCTGGTCCCCCTGGACCCGGCCCCCACGACGGACCCGGGACTCACCTCCAGCACCTCGTCCCCGTCCCCGAGGCCGCCGGGGGCGCCCGGCACGGACCCGGGCACGCGTACGGGCACTGCACCCGGCGGTACGGCCACCGCGCCGCCGGCCGTACCGGGTGGACCACCACCCCGTACGCCGGACCGGCCCACGGCCCCGGGCACGACGCCCACGCGCCCGTCGACACCGGCGCCCTCGACACCAGGGACATCGCCCACCACCCCGCCGCCGTCCCCGGAGCCCCCGGCGCCGGCCGCCCTCACGCTCTCCGCCCCGGTGCTCACCGACACCGACCGGCGCTGGTGCGAGAACGTCACCGTGACCTTCCGCAACACCGGTGGCACCGCGGTCCGTTCCGGCACGGTGAGCTTCGCGACCCACGTCATCGGCTCGCTCGGGGTCGACTGGGCGACCGTCAGGTCGAGCCAGTCGCTGCCCTCGCCCATCGCGGCCGGGGCGACACAGACCCACACCTACTCCGTCTGCCTGGAGTCCTGGCGGGTGCCGCTCGGCATGCACGTCGACACCCGGGAGGTCACCGCCGCATGGCGGTGAGCAGCAGCTCCGCGAACTCCTCCGGGTGCTCGACGCAGCCCAGGTGCCCGCCGGGGAACTCGACGAGTGCGGCCCCGGTCAGCTCCGCGATCCGCCGGGACGGACCTGCCAGCGCCTCCTGATCGGCGGACTCCCGGCCGACGCCCAGGACCAGCTTGTCCGCGGCGGAGCGCAGCCCGTCGAGGTCGGGGGCGGAGGAGGAGAAGGGGCACAGCACGTGCTCCAGGAAGACCGGCATGTTGGCGGCCATGCGCGCCGCCATCGGCCGGATGGACGACGGCAGTTCGCCGTGCCCCTGTCCCGGCGCGGGCTCCGGCCTCCGGCCGTCCGGCGTCTCGGAGAACCGCGCCATGGCGGGCCCGAGCCCCCGAGTGCGGTGCAGTTCGCGCACCTCGGCGAAGTGGGCCCGGTACGGGGCCGGGTCGGCGAGGAGCTCCACCAGGGGCGGCTCGTGCGCGACGAGACGGCGCACCCGGTCCGGGCGGGCGGCGAGCAGGGCGAGGGCGACGATGCCGCCGGAGCTGCTGCCGAAGACGTCCGCGGGCCCGTCCGGTGAGACCGCGTCCAGGACGGCGAGGGCATCCGCTCCCCACGCGGCGACCTGCTGGTCGGCGAGCGGTCCGTCGAGCGGACTGCGCGAGAGGCCGCGCTGGTCGTACGAGACCACCGTGTGCCCGGCGGCCGCGAGCAGGTCCGCCATCCCCTCGAACAGCCCGGCGTCCCCCGCGCCACCCGGCACGAGCAGCAGGACGGGCCCGCTGCCACGCGCCTCGTAGCGGAGGGTGGCCCCGGGGACCTTCACCGTGCCGACCGTGATGCCGCTGATCTTCATGCCGCGTTCCCCCAGTTCTCCAACGTGCGGTGCAGGGCGTCGAGCGAGCGCGCCCAGGACGCGGCGACCGGCCGCGCGTGCGCGAAGCCGCCGCCCAGCTCGAGGTGGATGTAGCCGTGAAAGGTGCTGCGGAGCAGCCGCCCGGCGTCGGTGAGGTCGGGCTCGGTCAGGCCGTAGCCGCGGAGCATGCCGTACGTCAGCTCGACGGCACGGCGGAACACGGCGGTGTCGGCGACCTCGTCGAGCTCGATCCTCTGCTGGGTGGCCGCGTAGCGCCCGGGGTGGGCGAGCGCGTAGTCGCGGTAGGCGTCCGCGAAGGCGACGAGCGCGTCCCGGCCCGACCGGCCGGCCACGGCGGCGCCGATGGCGTCGTTCATCTCGCCGGAGGCGAGCAGAGCGAGCCGGACCCGCAGCTCGCGCAGGTTCTTGACGTGCGAGTAGAGACTCGCGTCCTTCACCCCGAACCGGCGGGCGAGGGCGGAGACGGTGACCTTGTCGAAGCCCTCCTCGTCGGCCAGCTCGGCGGCGGCCAGGACGAGACGGTCGACGGTGATGCCGGCACGGACCATGCCCCGCACCCCTTCCTAGAGACCCTAGGAAAAAAGCTAGCACTCCTAGGAAAGGCCCACACCTTCTTTTCCGGGGTGGTTCTCCGCCTGATGCCGGCGCATCAGCACGTTCGCGTCCGTCTCCGCGCTCCAGTCGAATCCCGCCCGCGCAGCGGCGCGGGCGGCCGCGAGTTCGCCGCACTCGGCGCAGTGCGGGACCGGCACGGGCGGCCGGCTCAGGTCGTACGTGGCGGCCGTCCGCTCGTTCGCCGCCCTGACCCCGGCGCTCAGCCGCTCGGCCGGCGTCGCCGGACGCACCCGCCCCGGGTCCGCCTGCCACTCCCGCCCGCCACCGATCGGCCGCAGCATCGCGTACGGCCCCGCCTGCCCCCGGTACTCGCCGACCTTCTCCGCCGCCGGGTCGTACAGATAGGCCCCGCACTCCGTGTGCCCTGCCATGACGCGTTCCCTCCACGCTCACCCGATCGGGCGATTACTCTCTGTGCCCCCAGCGTTGCTCAATGGGGAAGGTGCCCACAACGCTCAGCGCGTGCCAAGGGCCACTGTCACGAGGGGGGTTCGGGTGACCCAGCGGAACGCGCGGGCGGCCGGCACGGAGGCGGCGACGACGGCGGAGGTCTTCGGCGAGCTCCTCCGCCACTACCGGGAGTCAGCGGGCCTGACCCAGGAGGCACTGGCCCGCCTCATCCCCTGCGACCGCTCGATGGTGGCGCGGGTGGAGGCGGCGAAGCGGGTGCCGCAGGAGGCGTTCGCGAAGGCCTGCGACGACGTCCTGGGGACGGGTGGGGTGTTACCGAGGCTGTGGCAGCGGATCGACTGGTATCCGGAGGTCGAGCATCCGGACTGGTTCGAGCGCCGGGCGCGGATGGACGCGGAGGCGGCGACCTTACGGGAGTACCAGACGCAGGTGGTCCCAGGTCTGCTACAGACCCCGGAATACGCCCAGGCGATCTTCTCGCGAGTCACCGACGGAGACGAGCTGGACGAACGGGTGCGGGCGCGTTTGAGCCGACAACAACGGTTCCTGGCAAAGAACGGCCCGCTGTACGTCGTCGTGCTGGACGAGAGCTGCCTGCGCAACGTGGTCGGGGGCGCGGAGGTCATGCGTGGCCAGTGCGCACACCTGCTGGAGGTGGGTCGGTATCCCAACATCCGGATCCAGGTCGCACCGGCGGGCCCCACAGAGCTGGTCCGCCCCAAAACGTCGTTGTCCCTGATCACACTGCCCGACGGAGCGGATTGGCTCTACACGGAATCGCTGAACAGCGGCCATTTCTACGGTGATCCATCCGTCCTCGCCAGATACGGCCAGACCTATGATGTGCTCAGGGCGGACGCTCTGTCAGCCCAAGCGTCGGCGGCCCTGATCGGCGAGGCGATGAAGGGGTTCGAGCAGCATGCAGAGGCACCAGCTCAGCGCGGCGATCTGGATCAAGAGCAGCTACAGCGACAGCGACGGCGGAAACTGCCTCGAAGTCGCCCCCGGATTCCCCGGCCTCGTCCCCGTACGTGACAGCAAGGCCCCGGAGGGCCCTGCTGTCGTCTTCGGGCGTTCGGCCTGGGAGTCGTTCGTCCACAGCCTGTGAATCGTCACGCCGCCAGGACCAGGACGGCGACCGCCGGGGCCATGTAGAGCAGCGGGAACGGGGCGTGCGCGTAGGCACGGGCGCGGATCACGGTGATCACCGCGCCGGCGAAGTACAGGACCAGGCCGAGCGCGGCGGCGACGCCGATCGCCGGGACGGCGTAGCCGACCAGGAGGCCGATCGCGCCGGCCAGCTTGGCGGCACCGAGCAGGTTCCAGATGCGGCGCGGGACGCCGTACTCGGCGAGCGGCTCGACGACGAACTTGGCGCGGGCGAAGACCGACACCCCGGAGAAGCCCGCCATGAAGGCGGCGACGGCGGTTACGACGATGGCGGTGGTGGACATCTCGGGCTCCTCTTCGGGCGGTTGCCGTCGCGGTGACGGTCTCGGTGCACTGACACCGCCCGTCGGGGACGTGTGACACGGCCGCCGAATTTTTTTCCCGGGACCTGGTACCCGAGGCGTACCGGCCCTCGTGGGCCGGCGCCGATGCCCGGCTCGGCCACCCGGCCGGCCCCGTACGCCTGGTCCGCCGTCTGCGCCAGCACGACCTGCGGCGCGCCCGCCCGGGCGGCTGTGGTGGTCGTGCCCGGCCCGCTGCGGTGCACGACGGCCGCCACCTGCCCGAAAAAAGGGCGGCCGCGCCCGACGTCTCGGGGACGTCCGGTGCGGCCGCCCTCTGGCGGGTGCGGCTTCGGGGTGGGGGCGCCGGGTCAGCCCAGCGCCAGCCAGGCCACGCCCGCCAGGACGGCGATCGCGACGATCACGCCGACGATCAGGCCGACGCGGGGGCCGGAGGACGGGGCGACGGCCTGGTGCTGCTGCTGTCGCTGCGGGGTGCCCTCGTCGACGAAGGCGCGGAACATCTGGGTGTTGCCGGCGGGGTCGTAGGAGCCCTCGGGGCCCTGGGCGCCCTGGCCGTACGGTGCTTGGGGGTTGTGTGCCATGGCCCGGACCCTAGCGAAGTCGGGCTCGCCGTCCCAAGCCCTGGTCATGTCCCCTTCCCGGGACCTGCACCTTCCCTCCCCGCCGGAGCCCCCGGCGCCCCCTCCGCACAGCCTCCCGAGGCGCTCTCCGGACCGCTTTACCGATTCTTTAGCGTGCTTTGACCGATTTAGTTTGCCTGAAGCAACCATCCATCTCTATCGTTGCCCTAAGCAACAAGATGTTGGGGAGCTCGATGGAGACACGGAACCGGTACGAGGACCTCGCCCGAGCGGTGAGCGCCATCGGCGCCGTGAAGCGCGGTGTCGCCCGCGTGCTGCCCGCCCACTGCCAGGGCGGCGCGGCCGCCGTGCTCACCCTCGTCCAGCACCACGGCGACATGCGGATGAGCCGGCTGGCCGAGTTGATGGCCGTCGACATGTCCGTGTGCAGCCGGCACGTGGCGCACACCGTGGAGCACGGCTGGATCGAGCGACTGCCCGACCCGGACGACCGGCGCTCCCGGATCCTGCGGCTCACCACCGAGGGCCGCGCGATGCTCGACGAGCTCGACCGCCGGGTCACCGAAGCGTTCACCCGCCACCTCGCGGAGTGGTCCGACGACGACGTCGCACTGCTCACCACCCTGCTCGGCCGCCTCCGCGACTCCTTCGGGGACTGCCGCGCCCAGCACGCCTGACCGACGCCGGCTTCACACAGCAGACTTCACGCAAAGGAAATTCATGGCTACCACCGCGCCTGCCACAGGTGCTCGGGAAGGCAGCACCGACGCCCCCGGTGCCCCGATGACGCACCGGCAGATCATGGAGGCGCTGTCCGGGCTCCTGCTCGGCATGTTCGTCGCCATCCTGTCCTCGACGATCGTCTCCAACGCCCTCCCCCAGATCATCAGCGACCTCGGCGGCGGCCAGTCCGCCTACACCTGGGTCGTCACCGCCGCCCTCCTCTCGATGACGGCGACCACCCCGCTCTGGGGCAAGCTCGCGGACCTCTTCTCCAAGAAGCTGCTGGTCCAGATAGCCCTGGTCATCTACGTCGCGGGCTCGGTCGTCGCGGGTCTCTCGCAGAACACCGGCATGCTCATCGCCTGCCGCGTCGTGCAGGGCATCGGCGTCGGCGGTCTCACCGCCCTCTCCCAGATCATCCTCGCCGCGATGATCGCCCCGCGGGAGCGCGGCCGCTACAGCGGCTACCTCGGCGCCGTCTTCGCCGTCGCCACCGTCGGCGGCCCGCTGCTCGGCGGCGTCATCACCGACACCGAGTGGCTCGGCTGGCGCTGGTGCTTCTACGTCGGCGTGCCCTTCGCGCTCATCGCGCTGCTCGTCCTGCAGAAGACCCTCAAGCTCCCCGTCGTGAAGCGCGAGGTCAAGGTCGACTGGGCCGGCGCCTTCTTCATCAGCGCCGCCGTCTCCCTGCTCCTCGTGTGGGTCACCTTCGCCGGCGACAAGTACGACTGGATGTCCTGGCAGACCGCCGCCATGGTGGGCGGCTCGATCCTGCTCGGCGCGGTCTTCGTCCTCGTCGAGTCCAGGGCCGCCGAGCCGATCATCCCGCTGCGCCTCTTCCGCAACCGCACGATCGCGCTCGCCTCGACGGCCTCGCTCTTCGTCGGTGTCGCGATGTTCGCCGGCACGGTCTTCTTCAGCCAGTACTTCCAGCTGGCCCGCAACGAGTCGCCGACGATGTCCGGTGTCCTCACCATCCCGATGATCGGCGGCCTGTTCGTCTCCTCGACGGTCTCCGGCATGATCATCACCAAGACCGGCCGCTGGAAGGCCTGGCTGGTCAGCGGCGGCGCCCTCGCCGCCGGCGGTCTCGGTCTGCTCGGCACCATCCGTTACGACACGGAGTACTGGCACATCGCGATCTTCATGGCGGTCCTCGGCCTCGGCCTCGGCATGATGATGCAGAACCTGGTGCTGTGCACCCAGAACCAGGTGGCCCCCGCCGACCTCGGCGCCGCCTCCTCCGTCGTCACCTTCTTCCGTTCCCTGGGTGGTGCGATCGGCGTCTCGGCGCTCGGGGCGGTCATGGCCCACCGGGTCACCGACTACGTGAAGGAGGGCCTGACCGAGCTCGGCCCGAAGGCCGCCGCGGCCATGGGCAAGGGCGGCGGTGGCATCCCCGACATGGACAAGCTGCCCGCCCCGATCCGCACGGTCATGGAGAGCGCCTACGGGCACGGCGTCGGCGACGTCTTCCTCTACTCGGCGCCCTTCGCGCTGCTCGCCTTCCTGGTGACGCTGTTCATCAAGGAGGTCGCGCTGAAGAGCAACACCGTGAAGGCGGACGACAAGCAGGCCGTCGAGGCCTGACGAAAAGCTCCCGGCCGCGCTTCGAGCGGAGGCGCGGCCGGGCGGAATACGGAGCGGCGGGCAGGGGACGGCCCGCCGCTCCGTCATGTCACGGGCAGGACGGGAACCCTGCCGCGTGATGTCACGGGCGGAAGGGCCTCCCCTGCCGCCTCAGGTCACGGGCGGCGGAACGGTCTCCCCTGCCGCGTCACGGGCGGCCCGGGAACCCTGCCGCGTCAGGTCCTGCCGGGCTCTCGGCGCTCCTCCGCGCCCGTGTCGCCGGCGTGCCGGGCGACCATCACCTCGATGCCGGCGACCAGGACGTCCAGCGCGTAGTCGAAGTCGCGGTCCCAGATCGCGTCGACGCTGCCGTGGGACTGCCGCTCGTCGAGGAGGTCGCTCATCCCGTCCAGGGCCTGCGAGAACTTCTCGTCCTCGCGGAAGGCCTTCAGTGAGTCCAGGTAGAAGTCGTCCTGCGACATCCCCGCCTGCTGGGCCACCCGCCGGAACTGGCCCTCGATCGTCCCGTAACCGTAGACGAACTGGAAGACGGACGCGATCGCGCTCGGCTGGCGGGAGACGGGCAGACCGGTGTCCCGGACCGCCTCCTGCATCGCGGAGCCCACGGCGATCGCGTGCGGACCGATGTTGAGGTACTGGCCGGCGCACGCCGACATCCACGGGTGGCGCACCAGCATCAGGCGGTACGCCAGGGCGAGCAACCGGATCCGTTCCCGCCACCCGCCGGCTGCCGCGACCGCGGCCAGGTCGACCTCTCCGTAGCAACTGTCGACGGCGTACTCGATGATGTCGTCCTTGGTGTCCACGTACCAGTACAGGGACATCGCGGTGACGTTCAGCTCGCTCGCGAGCTTGCGCATCGAGAGTTTGGACAGGCCCTCCTCGTCGAGCATCCGCACCGCCGTCGCGACGATCCGCTCCCGGTCGAGCCCGGCCGGGCCGCCCCCGCTGCGGGCGGCCCGGTTCTCCAGCCAGACGCTGGAACGCGCCGGGTTGCCGGCCCTGTCGGCTGCCTTGACCATCGCGCGCCTCCGTCTGTCAGTGTTCCGAGACCATGCTAGGCAGCCATCTCGTGCTCCTTCGCCCGCTCCTCGGCGCGTTCCGCCCGCTTCAGCAGGAAGGCGGCCAGGAGACCGCCCGCGAAGACCGCGACCGCGCCGACCAGCTGACTGGTCTGGAGGCCGGAGGCGAAGGCGTCGGAGATCTGCCGGCGCTCGGCGTCCGTGCCCGCCGCGGCCAGGGCGGCCGGCAGCGAGGTCGCGGTGACGGTGACGAGGGCGGCGAAGCGGGCGTTGAGGACGGCGCCGAGGATCGCGACGCCCAGGCCGTTGCCGAACTCGGCGAGCGTGCCGTTGACGCCCGCGCCGACGCCGGCCTTCTCCGGCGGGATCGCGCTCATGATCGCGTTGGCCATGGCCGGGTTGGAGAGCGCGATGCCCGCGCCCATCAGGACCAGGCCGAGCAGCATGCCGCCGTACGTGCCGTGGGAGCCGCCGCCGAGCACGGCGATCGAAGTGAGACCGCCGGCGACCAGGCCCAGGCCGAGGGCGACGGACGGGGGCGTGCCGATCCTCATGACGATCTTCGGGCCGATGCCGGACAGGTTGAGCACGACGATCGTCAGCGCCAGCGGCGCCATCCGCAGACCCGCCTCCAGCGGCTCGTAGCCCAGGACGAACTGCAGGTGCTGGGTGAGCAGGAAGAGCGAGCCGCCCATGCCGAGCATCACGAGGATCGCGCCGGCGACGGCGCCCACGAACATCTGGTTGCGGAAGAAGTGCATGTCGAGCATCGGGTGGGGGATGCGGAGCTCCCACCCGACGAAAGCGGCGAGGACCGCGAGACCGAGCGCCGCCGGGACCAGGACCTGTGCCGAGGTCCAGCCGTGCTCGGGGCCGGTGATGATCGCGTAGACGACCGAGGACATGCCGACCGTGGAGAGCAGCGCGCCGAGCAGGTCGGGGCGGTCGCCCTGCGGGTTCTTGGACTCCGGGACCAGTTTGAGGACGGCGACCAGGCCGATCGCGGCGACCGGGATGTTGATCAGGAAGATCATCCCCCACCAGAAGTGGTTGAGGATCACGCCGCCGATCAGCGGTCCCGCGGCGAAGCCGAGGGAGCTGACGGTGGCCCAGATGGCGATCGCCCTGACCCGCTGGGAGTCGTCGAAGATCTGCATGACGACGGCCAGGGTCGTGGTCATCAGCAGCGCCCCGCCGACGCCCATGCCCGCGCGGGCGGCGATCAGCTGCCCGGTGGAGTCGGCGAGTCCGGCGGTGAGCGAGCCGAGGCCGAAGAGCGCGAGGCCGACGGCCAGGAGCCGCTTGCGGCCGTAGCGGTCAGCGGCGTTGCCCGCGGTGAGCAGGAGGCCGGACTGCACGAGCGAGTAGGCGTTGATCATCCACTGGATGTCGCTGGTGGACGCGTGGAGCTCGGTGGTCAGCGAGGGGATGGCGACGCTGAGCACGGTGTTGTCGAGCAGCACGGTGAGCTGGGCGAGGCAGATGACGCCGAGGATCAGCCAGCGCTGCGGGTGGCCGCCGCCGGCGGCCCGTTCGTTCGCGGCGGTCGTCGCCGTCATGAGAACTCCTTATACGGTGTACGAGGACATGGCTCGTACACCGTACAGGAGTCTCTCGTACGCCGTACAGGAGATGTCGGGGGGTCCTCCGGCGGGCTACCTGACCTGGGTCAGGTCGTAGAAGGCGGCCCCGCCGACGGTGGTCTTCTCGAAGGTGTCCGCCACCCACGACGTGATCGCGCCGCCGCCCGCGCCCCCGCCGAGCCCGCCGCCGGACGCGATGAAGTAGTGGATCCTCCCCTCGGCCACGTACTGCTTGAACTGCGCGAGCGTCGGCGACGGGTCGCTGCCGTTGAAGCCGCCGATCGCCATCACCGGCTTCTCGGTGGCGAGTTGGTAGCTCGCCGCGTTCTGGGCGCCGATGGCGGCGGCGACCCAGGTGTAGGAGTCGGCGTCGGCCAGGAGCGTCCGCTCGGCCTCGGCGCCGACGTCCGCGCCGTCGAGGAGACCGCCCATGCCGCCCGGGCCGCCCGGCCGGTTCTCGCCGGGCGCCGCGGGCGTCTGCCCGGCGCCCTGACCACCGCCCGGGAAGCCACCGGGGCCACCGCCGGGGAACTGCCCCTGGCCGCCGCCCGGCATCCCACCGGGGCCCTGCCCCTGGCCCTGCGGCGTCCCCTGCCCCATGCCCGGTCCGCCGCCGGGCAGTTGACCGCCCGGGCCGAACACCCGTCCTTCGCCGAAGCCGCCCACCGGACCGCCCCGGCCGCCGCCGAAGCCGCCCCGGGCCGCACCGGCCGGGCCCGCCGTGACGATCGAGCCCCGGTGGGCCTCGGACAGCGTGGCCAGCGTGTACGCGCAGGGGCCCGCGAGGCCCGCCGCGAGGCCGAGGCCCGCCGCCACCAGGCCGAACCGGCGGTCGACACGGCCCGCGAACAGCAGCGCGAGGGCCGCGGCGCAGCCCGCCACGAGGACCGCCCAGCGCAGCCACGGCAGCCAGTCGGGCGTGCGCCCCAGCAGGGTCCAGCCCCACACCGCCGTCACCGCGACGGCCGCGGCGAGGGCCGCCGAGGCGAGGAGGTGGGCCCGCTCCTCCCACAGCACCGCCGCGCCCATGCCGATCAGCGCCGCGATGTACGGGGCCATGGCCACCGTGTAGTACTCGTGGAAGATGCCGGCCATGAAGCTGAAGACGCCCGTCGTGAGCAGCAACGAGCCGCCCCACACCAGGAACGCCGAACGGGCCGTGTCCGTGCGCGGGGCCCGCCAGGTCACCACGAGACCGGCGACGAGAAGCAGCAGCGCCGCCGGGAGCAGCCACGAGATCTGGCCGCCGATCTGGTCGTTGACCATGCGGCCGATGCCCGTCTCGCCCCAGCCGCCGCCCCGGCCACCCCCGGGACCGCCCGGACCGCCCGCGAACTCGGCGCCCGCGGGCAGCCGCGTGCCGCCCGGGAGCTCCATCGGGCCGCCGCGACCCCCGCCCCCGACGCTGCCGACCTCGTCGCCGCTGAGCCGGCCGAGGCCGTTGTAGCCGAAGGTCAGCTCCAGGAAACTGTTGTGCTGCGAGCCCCCGACGTACGGCCGCGAGGACGCCGGCCAGAGCTCGACCAGCGCCACCCACCAGCCCGCCGACCCGACGAGCGCGAGCCCGCCCAGGCCGAGCCGGCCGAGGCGCCGCGCCAGGCCGCCCGGCGCGCACACCAGGTACACGAGCGCGAGCACCGGCAGGATCAGGAAGGCCTGCAGGGTCTTCGCCAGGAAGGCGAGACCGAGCGCGACCCCGGCCCACACCAGCCAGCGCGCCGCGCCCCCGTCCAGCTCCAGGGCGCGCAGCACGCAGGCGACCGCGACCGTCATGAGCAGGGCCAGCAGCGCGTCCGGGTTGTTGAAGCGGAACATCAGCGCGGCGACCGGGGTGAGCGCGAGGACCGCGCCCGCGATCAGGCCCGCGCCCGCTCCGAAGCGGCGCCGGACGGCCGCGTACAGGACGCCGACCGTGGCGACCCCCATCAGCACCTCGGGCACCAGGATCTGCCAGGAGCCCAGACCGAAGAGGCGCACGGACAGGGCCATCGGCCACAGCGCGGCCGGCGGCTTGTCGACGGTGATGGCGTTCGCCGCGTCGAGCGAGCCGAAGAGGAAGGCCTTCCAGCTCTGGCTGCCGGCCTGGACGGCCGCGGAGTAGAAGGAGTTGGCGTAGCCGCTCGCGCTCAGGTTCCAGAGGTAGAGGGCGGTGGTGACGACGAGCAGGCCGTAGAAGGCGGGCCGCACCCAGGGCGCGTCGTCGGGCCGCCCGCGCCAGAGGCGCCGTGCGAGCGAGTTCGGGGAGGTCATCGATCGGTCCTTGGGGCAGTGGCGCGCTCCGGGAAGACCCAGAGCCGGAAGAGGAGGAAACGCACGACGGTCGCGGCGAGGTTGGCGACGACCAGCACGGCGAGCTCGGTCGCGTGCGCCGGATCTCCGGTCGCGGCACCGAGCGCGGCCAGCGAACCGCTGGTCAGCGCCAGGCCGATGCCGAAGACCACCAGGCCCTGCGCCTGATGGCGGGCGGCCCGGTCCCGGCCCCGTACGCCGAAGGTGAGCCGGCGGTTGGCGGCCGTGTTGGCGACGGCGGAGAGCAGGAGGGCGCCCGCGTTGGCGAGTTGCGGTCCGGCACCGAGCCGGAAGAGGGAGTAGAGGGCGAGGTAGAAGAGCGTCGACAGCACCCCGACCACGCAGAAGCCGACCAGCTGGCGGGCCAGGCCGCCCGGCACACCGCTGAGTTCACGGTCGCGCGGGTCGTCACCGAAGGGCCGGGCGAGCCGGTCGAGCGGCAGCGACCCGGTCGCGAGGGCCCGGCCCACCCGCCAGACGCCCCTCAGGTCGTCGGCGGCGGTCCGCACGATGTGCACGGACGAGTCGGGGTCGTCGACCCAGTCGACCGGCACCTCGTGGATGCGCAGCCCGGCCCGCTCGGCGAGCACCAGCATCTCGGTGTCGAAGAACCAGCCCGTGTCCTCGACCATCGGCAGCAGCCGCTCGGCGACCTCCCGCCGGATCGCCTTGAAGCCGCACTGGGCGTCCGAGAAGCGGGCGGCGAGCGAGCCGCGCAGGATCAGGTTGTAGGCGCGCGAGACGAACTCCCGCTTCGGCCCGCGCACCACCCGCGAGGAACGCGCCAGCCGCGAGCCGATCGCCAGGTCGGAGTGGCCCGAGATGAGCGGCGCGACGAGCGGCAGCAGCGCGTTCAGGTCGGTGGACAGATCGACGTCCATGTACGCGAGCACCGGCGCCTCGGACGCCGACCACACGGTCCGCAGCGCCCGGCCGCGGCCCTTCTCCTCGAGCCGTACGAAACGCACCGCGTCCGGCAGCCGGGTGGCGAGCCCGCGGGCCAGGTCCGGGGTGGCGTCGGTGGAGGCGTTGTCGGCGACGGTGATGCGGAAGGCGTACGGGAAGGTGCGGCGGAGGTGCTCGTGGAGCCGCAGCACGCACGGCTCCAGGTCGCCCTCCTCGTTGTGGACGGGGATCACCACGTCGAGGACGGGCCGGCCGGCCGCGCCCACGGGGAGGTGCTCCCGGGCGGGAAGGGTTTCGGCGGACACTGTCGTTTGCATGTCCCGACCGTCGCCGGGCCCGCTGTCACGCCGGTGTGGTCAGCCTGTGCCCAGCCTGTGAGTCAGCGCTGCCGCGGCAGACGCACGGCGAACAGGGTGCGGCCGGGAGCGCTGGCGACGGTCACCTCACCGCCGTGGGCGAGCGTGACGGCCCGGACGATGGCGAGCCCGAGCCCGGTGCTGCCCGCGTGCCGGGACCGCGAGGCGTCGCCGCGGGCGAAGCGCTCGAAGACGGACGGCAGCAGCTCGCCCGGGACACCGGGCCCGTCGTCCTCGACCTCCACGACGGCGTGGCCCGGCGTCGTGCGGACCCGGGCGGTGACGGTCGTGCCCGGCGGGGTGTGAACGCGCGCGTTGGCGAGCAGGTTGACGAGCACCTGGTGCAGCCGGGCGCCGTCGGCGGGGATCTTCACCGCGGCCTCCCCGTCGGGGAGTTCGAGCCGCCAGCGGTGCGCCGGCCCGGCCGCCCGGGCGTCGGAGAGGGCGTCCACGACGAGCAGGGAGAGATCGGTGCTCTCGTACGAGAGCGGCCGTCCGGTGTCGAGCCGCGCGAGCAGCAGCAGGTCCTCCACCAGTCCCGTCATCCGGGTCGCCTCGGACTCGATGCGCCCGAGGGCGTGCCGGGTGTCGGGACCGCACTCCTCCCGGCCGCGCCGGGTCAGCTCCGCGTAGCCCCGGATCGAGGCGAGCGGGGTGCGCAGCTCGTGACTGGCGTCCGCGACGAACTGACGCACCCGTGTCTCGCTCTGCTGCCGGGCGTCGAGCGCCGAATGCACGTGGTCCAGCATGCGGTTGATCGCCGCGCCGACCTGCCCGACCTCCGTCCGCGGATCGGCCTGCGCCTCCGGCACCCGGTGGTCGAGCGCCACCTCACCGCTGTGCAGCGGCAGCCGGGACACCTGCGCGGCGGTCGCGGCCACCCGGCGCAGCGGCCGCAGCGCGACCCCCACCAGCACCGTCCCGGCGAGCGAGGCGGCGACGAGGCCGGCGCCGGTGACGCTCAGCTCGACGACGACCAGGGTGGACAGCGCGTCCTCGACCTCGGACAGCGGGATGCCGATGAAGTAGGCGCCGTTCTTGCCGGTGGCGTACTGGACCCGGTAGTCGCCGAGCCCGCCGGGCAACGACACGGTGTGCGGCCCGCCGTCCCGGGACACGCCGCCGAGCGCGGCGGTCTGCGCCGAATCCAGCGGATTCGTACGGTACTTCGGCCCGTACACCCCCTCCGGCGGCGACACGGACACCTCGGCCGAGGCCACCGCCCCGTCCACCACCCGCGCACCGACCGTCCCGAGCGGCGCGCCGGGCCCGATGACGAAGCCCAGGGGCGTGTCGAAGCCGCCGGGCGACGGCAGGACGGCGTCCGGCGGCGGGCCGGCCGCCCGGTGCGCGACCTCCTGCAGCCGCGCGTCCGCCTGGTCGTGGAGATAGGACCGGAAGGCGATCGTCGTCACCGTCCCGATCACCGCGCAGACGACGGCGATCAGCGCGACGGCGGAGACGACCAGCCTGGTGCGCAGCGACCAGGGGCGCCCGCCCCGGCGCCCTTCGGGCAGACCCACGCCGGACTACTCCCCCGGCTTGATGAGATAGCCGGCCCCCCGCCGGGTGTGGATCATGGGGCTGCGCCCGGCGTCGATCTTCCGCCGCAGGTACGAGATGTAGAGCTCGACGACATTGGCCTGACCGCCGAAGTCGTACGACCAGACCCGGTCGAGGATCTGCGCCTTGCTCAGCACCCGCCGCGGGTTGCGCATGAGGAAGCGCAGCAGCTCGAACTCGGTGGCGGTGAGGTGGATGGCCACACCGCCCCGGGTCACCTCGTGACTGTCCTCGTCGAGGGTGAGGTCCCCGACGGTGAGCAGCGACTCGGCGCGCGCCTGCGCGGCCCCGGACCGGCGGATGAGCCCGCGCAGCCGGGCCACCACCTCCTCCAGGCTGAAGGGCTTGGTGACGTAGTCGTCGCCGCCCGCCGTGAGCCCCGCGATCCGGTCCTCGACGGCGTCCTTCGCCGTCAGGAACAGCACCGGCACGTCCGGCAGTTCGCGCCGCAGCCGCCCGAGCACGGAGAGCCCGTCCATGTCCGGCAGCATCATGTCGAGCACCACGGCGTCGGGCCGGAAGTCACGCGCGGTGCGCAGCGCCCCCGCCCC
The DNA here is from genome assembly GCF_043202995.1 of Streptomyces sp. NPDC048018. Taxonomy (NCBI): domain Bacteria; kingdom Bacillati; phylum Actinomycetota; class Actinomycetes; order Kitasatosporales; family Streptomycetaceae; genus Streptomyces; species Streptomyces sp. NPDC048018. Next base: position 618,848 of record NZ_JBIDBK010000005.1, on the reverse strand, counting down.
GTCGCCCGCACTGTGCACCTGCCAGCCCTCGTAGCGCAGGGCCATCGAGAGCAGCTCGGCGAGCGAGGCCTCGTCGTCGACGACGAGGACCCGGACGGCGGAACCGTCGGCGCGCAGCAGACCGGCGCGCGAGCGGGAAGTGGTCGCAGTCATACGCGTCACCGTTCCCGGACCGCCTGAGACGTGTCTTTCGCTTCCCTGTGAATTCCCTGAGAAAGCCCGGAGGGCGGGGCGCGGCGGACGCGCCCTCAGGGGGACCGGTGGGGCAGCCCGAAGAGCCGGGCCGCGTTGTCGTGGCAGACGGCCCGCAGCCAGTCGTCGCCGAGCCCGAGCCGTTCGAGGGCGTCGAGCTGATGGAGGTACGGATAGGGGATGTTGGGGAAGTCGGAGCCGAGCAGGATCCGGTCGCCGAGGCCGTGCAGCCGCTTCAGCTCTCCGGCCGGGAAGGGTGCGAGGCGCTCGCTGAAGTCGGTGAACGCCATGGTGGTGTCCAGGTGGACGCCCTCGTACCGGTCCGCGAGGTCGAGGAACTCGCCGTACTCGGGCATGCCCAGGTGCGCGACGATCAGCCGCAGCCGCGGCCGCCGGGCGAGCAGCCGCCCGATCGGCCCGGGCCCGGTGAACGCGCCCGGCGCGGGCCCGGAGCCGCAGTGGACGACGACCGGCGTGCCGGCCTCCTCGACCGCACCCCACACGTCGTCGAGCAGCGGGTCGTTCGGGTCGAAGCCGCCGACCTGGAGGTGCACCTTGAAGACCCGGGCCCCGCGGTCGAGGGCCCGCCGGACGTAGCCGGGGGCGCCCGGCTCGGGGAAGAAGGTCGCGGTGTGGAGGCAGTCGGGCGTGCGGGCGGCGAAGTCGGCGGCCCAGTCGTCCAGCCACTCCGCCATCCCCGCCTTGTGCGGATAGAGCATCGAGGTGAACGCGAGCACCCCGAAGTCGCGCAGCAGGGCGATCCGGCGGTCCTCCTCCTCGCGGTAGGTGATGGGCCACTCGACGCCGGTGAGCGGCCCGGCGGAGTCGAAGTAGGCCCAGACCTTGTCGAGGACGTTGCGGGGCATGAAGTGGGTGTGGACGTCGACCAGCCCGGGCAGGCCGAGCCGGCGGGCGAAGCCCCGGACGGCCTCGGCCTCGCCCGACGTGGCGGAAGCGGGCCGCTCAGTCCCGGTCATGGCCGTACGTCCGCTCGACCTTGCCGATGTGCACGCGGTAGCTCTCGTACCAGTGCTCGCGCCCGTACTCCTTGGCGGCCATGTGCTCGGGGTGCCTCCGCCACGCGGCGATCCCGTCCAGGTCGCGGAAGTAGGCGACGGTGATCCCGATCCCGCCGGGGGTGCGGGCGGACTCGTATCCGAGGAACCCGGGAACGTCCTGGACGAGCTCCTGCATACGGGCGCCGGTCTCGGCGTAACCCTCGGGGTCGTCGGGCCGGATCGAGGTGAAGACAGCCGTGTAGTAGGGCGGTTCGAAGCCGCCCACGAGGTTCTGGGTCATGTGATCACCCTGCGGGGGCGGTGCTCGCGGTGTCCATGGATGGCCTGCGAAGGGATCCAAGACTTTACGGTTCAGCCCTTCGCGCGGCCCCGGCCGCCGATGTCGTGCGCCCCGGCCCCGGGCCGCCGGTGTCGTTCCGTCCCGGCCGTCAGAACAGCGCCTCCTGCTCGTCCCCGGGGCCGGGGGCCGGGGTCGTCGGCACCGCTGCGGTCACGGGCACGCTGACGGCGTGGTCGGCGGCCGGAACGGCCACGAGCTCCCACCCGGAGAGCAGCCGGGTGTCGAGGGCGAGAAGCCGCCCGTCGGGGCCCAGGAGGTGCAGATCGGGACCGGCGGCGGCGATCAGCCGTCCGGCGATGACCCCACCGTCGACGCACTCGGTCACGACGAACTCCGGCCCGGAGCGGTGGCCGGCCAGCGCCTCCAGCCGGAAGGCGTCGACGTGGTCGCGCACCTGGCAGGGCAGGGGGTGGAGGGTCTCGGCCCAGGCGGGGACGCCGACGGCCCGCTCGTACACGGCGGCGACCTCGGCGGCCCGTTCGGCGGCGGCCGGCAGGGCGTGCCGGACGGCCCGCTTGCGGGCGTAGGGGATGCGGTCGGGCACGGCCAGCGCGTGCCGGAGCACCTCCTCGGTCCGCCGCGCGGCCATCAGCGGCCCCCGCCCGAGCCAGCTGAAGGCGACGGCCCCCTGTTCGAGCAGGCGGGCGTCGCCGCGCTCCTCCCCGGTGATCCCGACCTTGACCATGCCCGGCCCGAACCAGGCCAGGTAGACCCGATACGGCCGGGGGTCGTCGGCGACGGTGTCGGCGGCGACGGAGTGCGCCCGGTCCAGCCGCGCGCACTCGGCGCACCGCCCACCGGTGCTGCGCCCGGACACCACGGCGGCCAGGGGGCACGGGTTCCCCCGGGCACCCGGACAGCACCGCTCCCCGACCGCGCGGAAGGCGATGTCCCGCCCGTACGAGAGCGCGCTGACCCGGCCGCCCTCCCACCGCAGCGCGGGCAGCCCACCACGCCACGACATCCCGGCACTCCGCCACACCATGCGTCCAGTGTCGTACGCGCCACTGACATCGACCGAGGTCAGGGCAGCACGTACAACAGCCCCCCGTCGGCGCCGGCCACGCCGCCCGCGTGCCGCATGCAGCCGCGTTCGACGAGGACGCGGACGCAGTCGCGGACCCGGTCGGCGGTGAGCCCGGTGCGGCGGGCCACCTCCTCCAGGCGGTAGCGGACGCCGCCCCGGACGAGTGCGGGGGCGAGGCAGGCGGCGACGGCGTGGACGTCGGAGCTCTCGACGATGTCGCGCTCGCGCCACGAGTCGAGAAGCTCCTGCGGGGTGAGCGCGGGCCCGGAACGCTGGACGGGGACGGCCAGCCGCTCCAGGGAGGCGGCGATCCGGTGCAGGTCGCGCCCGGCCTCCCGCAGCGCCCGGCAGCCCTCCTCGTCGAGCCGGAGGCTGCTCTCCTCCAGGCGTACGAGCGTGTCGAGGAGCTGCTGCGGGAGGAGGAAGCCGGTGGCGCCGACGGGGGAGGGATCGAGCCGGTGGGCCCCGTCGCGCTGCACGTCGGCGACGACCTGGGCGACCCACTCCTTGAACGGCGCGGCCTCGGGCCTGCGTGACGCGTTGACGAGCTGCACGACCCCTTCGAGACAGACCATCCGCGTCGACTTCTTGAGGCTCCTGGCCCCGGGGGCGGGGGCCATGTCGACCGGAAGCTCACCGAGGGTCGTGTTCAGCGCGTCCCCGACGTGCGCGCGGAGGGCCTGCCGGGCGCTGCTGTGCCCGAGCTGACGGGCCACGTCCACGGCGGGGAACCAGTGCGTCCCGTCCGGCAAGGTGAGCCTTCGCAGCCGCGCTCCCGTGGCGGCGTACACGAAGTCGTCGATGTCGATGGCGTTCATCGGGCATCACCTCCATCTGCACGCTAGGCCGAGGGCATATTCAACTGACATGGAAATCAGTCTGGTTCACCCGAACGTGTGGCGTTCGAACCGCCGATGAGGGCAAACACCTCGTCGGCCCCCCGGTGCCCACGGACCCCCGGGCACCGGGCGAGATAGCCCGCGACCTCGGCCGCGTCCCACGCCCCGGCGGCGCACAACCCCCCGCCGATGCACCGGAGATACGCCTCGGCCGGCGCCCGGAGCTCCACGTCGCCCATCGCCCAGGGCGCGGTGAAGGTGAGCAGCGGAACGCCGTCGACGTCCCCGGCGCGGACCACCGTCTCGTACCGCCCGGGCCCGAGTCGGGCCCGCCCGACGGCCAGGGCCTCGGAGAGGTCGAGATCGGCGCCGGGCTCCCGGTACATCTCCTGGGCGGCGATGTCGGAGAACTGCCCGGCGGTGACGAGGTGCGCCCGCGCGAGCACGCTGCCGGGCGCGTCGGGGTCGTAGAAACCGCGTCCGCCGCCCCACACGGGCGACTCGGTCGCGAAGTACAGGGCGCCGCCGAGGACGACACCCCGCGACGCGACCGGCGCCGCGCGGTCCCGGCACCGGAACAGATACCACGCGAGCCGGGCACTGTCCGCATTCGCGCCGTAAGCGGCATACCAGACATCCATGCGGCCCGACGCTACCGGCTGCGGCGCATCCTGTCGGCTGCACGAGGACCGGGTACGGCAGGAGGGCGGGCCCGGGGGCGAACGGGGGCCGGCTTCCGGGGTCCCACGGGGACCATCGGAATCACCAGCAGGCCGACGGCACGGACGGGTCCGGATGCGACCCGCATACGTCCGGGTGCCACCCCTGCCGTCATGATGGCCGTCGGCCCCGCCGGTCCCGCGGCAGCGGGAGCAGCCGGGCGGAGCGGTGCGCCGTGTGCGGGCCGCGGGGGCCGGGGCCGTGGACGTCCAGCCGAGGGGGACAGACATGACGACGCCCGTTGCCGATGCCCGAGCGGACCGGCGGTCCGGGGCCGGGCAGGAGCGGAGACGCGGCACCGGGGCGCGGATCGGGCTGTTCGCCCTGACCGCGCTCGTCGCCGGGGCCACCGGGGTGGCCGGCACCTTGGCCTATCAGCGGAGCACCGCCCCGGACACGTCCGCGGTCGACGCCCAGGCCGCGGGGCTCGCCGAGGACCTGCGCGGTGACCTGAACGCGGGCTTCTTCTCGGGGGGCCGGCCGTACGGCGGCCGGTTCACCGCGGGCACCCTCGTCGCCCAGGTCGAGGCACGCGGCGGGGTGCTGCTGAGCGCGGACACCGAGCAGAGCAAGGCCGCCGGCCGGGTCCACACGGCTGAGGTGATGCTCGGCCTCGTACCGCCGAGCGGGACGGAGAGCGTCACGCCGGAGGCCTATCCGGTCCGCTGCTACCGCTACACCTTCGCCCTCGGTACGCACAGCGTGAAGCAGTCCGGCACCCCCTGCCCGGCCTCACGGACCGACGGCAGGCCGGGCAGCATCGCGGCGCAGATGGGCGCCCTGCTCGCACAGCGCCCCACCGGCACGTCCGCCTACCGGCCGCTGCCGACGTCGGGCCACGAGCAAACCCCGCGGGGCGCCGTGGAGTTCCTGAAGGACATGCGCCTGGTGACGGCCCGGGACACGGTGAGCGCGGTCTCCGGCCGAGCCGGCGCCGATGGCGTCTACGCCGTCGCCCTGCGGATCAACGGCACGTGCCACTACCTGCGCATGGACTCCGCCTCGACCTCGTCCCGCCTGGTCCCGCTGTGGCCCGCCCCGGCCGACGAACAGCCCACCTGCAACGCCCGACAGGCGACGGCGGCCGCCACCCTCTACGGAACCGACCCGGCCGAACAGGGCTGACCCGGCAACCGGACGGACGCCCCCTTCCGCGCGCCGAGCTCGCGCCGCAGACACCGGGCCTCGTCGCCCAGGCCACCAACGCGGACGCGGACAGGGGCCCGGGCGACGTTCGGAGCCGGGCATTCACCCACCGGATGGCGCGCGCACCGGCCTCCGCTCGGAAATCGACGGCTGGCCGCCGAGCCCCAGGAGTGCCCCGACGAGTCGCGCTCCTGACGGTGTCGACGGACTCTGAGGAGATGAGCGAACCCCCCTCGGGGCAGGAGCCCCGTCCAGATCTGAACCAGCAGCAGTGGAGGCAGGATCCACCGCCGCCTCACCCCGGGACGGGCTGGCAGTCACCACCGGGCGGCAGTGCCCCCCATGGAGCTGCAGCACCACGAAAGAAGCGGCGGAAGTGGCCGTGGGTGCTGCTCGTTCTGCTCCTACTCGTGGCAGGAGGATGCGCAGCCGTCCTCGCCGGCATCTCCGACGAGGTGTCGAAGGAGGTCACCGTGGAGTACGTGGTCACCGGCGACGCGCGAGACGTCACCATCGCCTACTCCGTCTGGAACGACGACGGCGTCTCCTCCAGGTCCGAAACCGTCGAGAAGCTGCCCTGGCGCAAGACCGTGACGACGAAGGGCTTCGTGAAGGGCGGATCACTGCTCATCAGCCTGAGCGGATCAGGAGGCACCGCCACGTGCTCGGTGACCGTCGACGGCAACTCGCCGAAGACGGCCACCGCCTCGGGACCCTCATCAGCAGCCGCTTGCAGCGGCTTCTGAGCCCACCGGGATCTCAGCGGTCGGACGTTGATGTCACCCGCTGATGTCAGAGGCCCCCTGGACGGTGTCCAGGGGCCTCCGATCTGTGTGCACTCGGCAGGATTCGAACCTCGCCTCGCCACCCGAGCGGCCGCATCCACGCGGCCTTGCCTGTCATTCGAGCGTGGCGATGGCGAGGCCTGCGAGCGCTATCACGGGCGAGCCGAGAAGAACGATGCCGCCCACAAGACGGAAGAACCAGGCACCGAACCGCGATGGCTCCGTAAGCCCGATGTTCAGCGTCCGTGCGGCAGTCACAGCCCTGACGTCGTTGCGCCGCGCGGCGGCCTTGTCAGCCATACCACGCACGTTGAACAGGAACCCCGCCCCCCACACCACGCCCGCCAGTCCCAGCACGAACAGCGCGATACCCACAGACACAGCCGGTCCCCTCCCGTGAGCGCCGCCGTGACCAGCGGCTGCCCGAGGATGATGCCAGCCGGCCCGCGGGCGAGTGCAGGCGGTCCTTGGTCGGGGCTCCAGCCATCCCCCGATGAGGCAAGCGCCGCCTCCACCGGGAGGCCAAGACCGAGGAGTCGGACGACTTCCCTGCCCTCCCCGCCGTCTACCTCAAGGCGCTCCGCATGCGCCGCGCCCAGCAGACAGGGGACCGGAAGGCGGCCGCCGAGCTGTGGCAGGACACCCGCGGGCTCGTCTTCACCACGACGTACGGGACTCCCATCGAACCGGGGAACCTGACCCGGATGTTCGCCCTGCGAGCCCGTCGCGCCGACGTCCGCGTGATCGCGCTCCGGAACACCCGGCACATGTGCAGCTCGCCAGCTGACGGCGGCTCGCGGCCGGCAGCAATCAGCGCGGTTGCCGTACTTCGCTGCTGTACGGCCAGGAAACGCAAGAGGCCCGGACTCTCGTCCGGGCCTCTCACCTGTGTGCACTCGGCAGGATTCGAACCTGCAACCTTCTGATCCGTAGTCAGATGCTCTATCCGTTAAGCTACGAGTGCTTGTTTTGTTTTTCGTCTTCGCTCCCCGGCCTTTCGGCCCGCTCGCGGCGACAGGAAGAACATTACATGACTGCCGCCGTCATGTGAAATCCATTGACCACACCCCTTGTGACCTGCGAAAACGCCCTACAGGCGACGGGGAAGGGTGGGACGGGCGGGGGCTCGGCGCGGGGGTGGCGGCGGGGGAAATGCGTGAAAAGAGACCGGGGTCACACGCCGTGGGAGGCGGAGCCCGGTGATCACCGGCGGCGGGCCCGGGAACGGCCGAAGCCCCGGTCGGGACGACCGGGGCTTCGGGTTGGCGGAGGCGGAGGGATTTGAACCCTCGATGGGCTTTAAGACCCAAACCGCATTAGCAGTGCGGCGCCATAGACCGGACTAGGCGACGCCTCCTTCGCACCGCGCGCGTACGCGGATGGTGCGTGCAGATGATGACACAGACGAGCCTTGCGCCACCAATCGCTTATCACCGTACTAGGACCCCGGGGCCCAGGGCAAAGGCCGGCCCCCTCCCGCGCGCCACGCGCCGTCGGCCCCGGGCGGCCCTCCGGCCGGCCCCCACCCGGCGCATCCCCCGTTGCGCAACGGAGCGGAGTCCTGAGCGTTAGGAAGGGGGAACGGACGGCCGGTTCCTCTTTCACCACCCCGGCCACCACCCCCGCGCGCCTCCACGCACCGCACCACAACGGGAGTACGTCATGCTGCGCCCCCTCCTCCTCGCCGGCCTCGCCACCGCCGCCTCCACCGCCGTCGGGTTCGGTTCCCTGCCCCCGCTGCCCCTTCTCTCCACACCCGAGTCCCTCACCGTGAGCATCGAGCGGACCGGCCACTCCGAGGCCGACGGGACGTTCGAGCTGAAGTGCGACGGCACGCCCGGCGGCACCCACCCCGCCGCCGAGAACGCCTGCAAGCGGCTCGGACAGCTCACCCAGGACGGGAGCGATCCCTTCGCGCCGGTGCCCGCCGACCAGATGTGCACCCAGCAGTACGGCGGCCCGGCGACCGCTCGCATCACCGGGCGCTGGCAGGGCCGCTCGGTCGACGCCGTCTTCTCCCGCGCCAACGGCTGCGAGATCGACCGCTGGGAGAACATCCGTCCGGTCCTTCCCCGCGTCACGGGCTGAGCCCACGGACGGAGCGGCGGACCGGGCGGCGGGTCCGGCGCCGGACCGGGCGGCGGCGGCGGAACACGGTGCCGCCCCCGGGCGAGCGCCGAGCCGGGACGCCGAGCCGGACACCGGACCGAACACCCGACAAGCCCCCGAGCGGGACACCGGGCAGGTCACCGCCCCGGGGCCGGGCAGGTCACCGGCCCGGGGGCCGAGCGGGCGGCCGTCGGGCGGCGGGCCGGGCACGGAACCTCCACCCCGTGTCCCTAGGCGGAGCGTCCGCCTCCCTTAGACTCCCTCCGTGACAGGCCGCGACCCGAGGGGCAAGATGGGGCCCGCAGGCCACTAGGCACCAGGCAAGGGCTGCAGGCAAGTGCAGTGGGTTCAGGGAGGAAGCGTCTCGTGAGCAGCAGGCCATCCCGAGGCGCTGCTCGCCTCGCAGCCATACTCGACGCGCTCCCCGACGGCCTCGTGCTCGTGAACTGCAACGGCACGGTCGTCAACGCCAACACCATCGCCCTCGGCATGTTCGAGACCCCCGGCACCGCGCTCGTCGGGCGCGGGCTGCTCGATCTCCTGCCGGACTTCGACTCGCGGCTCATCCCCGGTTCGATGCGGCGCCCCGAAGGCACCGACGAACGGGGCCGCACCCGGCCGACCCGGATGATGGCCCGCCGCACCGACGGCGGCGAGTTCCCGGTCGAGGTCACCAGCGCCAGCCTGGAGGACGGGCGCGAGGCCTACGACTCGTACAGCGGCTACACCGGCGACGAGCTGCTCATGCTCGTCGTCCGGGACCTCACCGGCACCCTCGACACCGAGGCCGAACTCGCCCGCTCCCAGCGCCAGACCGAGATGATCCTGCGCGCCGCCTCCGAGGGTGTCGTCGGCACGGACACCGAAGGCCGGGTCGTCCTCGTGAACCCCGCCTTCGCGCAGATCCTCGGCTACCGCGCCGGCGAACTCGGCGGCGCCGAGCTGCACGAGCTGATCCTCCCCAAGCGCGCGGACGGCGAGCCCTTCCCCTACGAGGAGTCGCCGCTCGCCGACACCCTCAGGTCGGGACGCAAGCACCGGGTGCGCGGGCAGGTGCTCTGGGCCAAGAACGGCGACCGGGTGCCGGTCGACCTCACCACCGCGCCGGTACGGGACGGGGACCAGCTCGTCGGCGCCGTCATGACCTTCACCGACCGCCGGCCGCAGCAGCAGTTGGTCGACGCCCACAACGCCGAACTCGCCGAGCTCACGGACCAGCACCGCTCCGAGGTCTCCCGGCTCACGGAGGCGCACCACGCCGAGCTCGCCGACCGCACCGAACGCCTCACCACCGAGCTGGAGCAGCAGAAGGAGCGGTACGAGACCGAGCTCGCCGAGGAGAAGCAGCGGGTCGCCGCCCTGGGCGCCCGGCACGAGCAGCTGACCGCCGTGCTCGGCGAGGCGCTCCGCGGGCCCCTCGACGAACTGCGCGCCGAACTGAGCGCCCTCGCCGCCGACGACGCGGGGCAGCTGTGGCCCGAGGCCAACCAGGTCCTCCACCACCTCGCCGCCGGCTACGCCCGGATGACCACCCTGGTCGACAACGTGCTCGGCTACCAGCGGCTCGACGCGGGCACGGAGAAGCTGGACAAGCAGGTCGCCCTGCTCGACGCCGTCGTCACGGCGGGCATCGACGGCTCCGTCGAGCTGATCGGCCCCGGGCGGGCCCAGTTCGCCGTCCACGCGCCGCCGATCGAGGCCGAGGTCGACCCGGCGCGGCTGACCACGGCGATCTCGCACCTCGTCGCCGACGTCGCCGGGGTCGACGCGACCGGCAAGAGCCGGGTCCCGCAGACCGGCGGCTACACCGACTCCACGATCGTCGTCGCGGCCGCCCAGCGCGGTGACGTCGTACGGATCGAGGTCCGCGGCCCGTACGCGGGCGGCGACCCCGTCCACCAGCCGGTCGTCCGCGGGATCGTCGCCGCGCACGGCGGTGTGGTGCAGACGCACGACGTACCGGGCACGGCCGGCGGCGCCTACGTCCTTGAGGTCCCGCTCGGCGCCGGGCGGGGGACCCTCCCGCAGGCGCCGTCGCACGCGCCCGGGCCCGGAGCCGCCGAGCAGCACGCTCTCGAGCCGGCGCGCGGAGGAGTGCCCGGGCAGCCGGGACTCGAGCCCGCCCACTCCGGTCTCGCCCTGCCGGAGCCCGGGCCGGACGCGCGGGCCGACGCCGGCCGCACCACGCACACCCAGGGCGGCCTCGCCCTGCCCGGCCCCGGCGCCCCGGACCACCCCGGCCGCACCACGCACACCCAGGGCGGCCTCGCGCTGCCCGTGCCCGGCCCCGGAACGCAGCACGGCGCGGCGCAGGGCGAGGCCCCGGCGGTCGAGCCGGACCCGCCCGTACCCGGCGCGTCCCAGCACCCCGTACCGGGTGCGCCCGCGCAGCCCGTATCCGACGCGCCCGCGCAGCCCGTGACCCCGCATCCCGCACCCGGAGCGCCGGCGCAGCCCGTGGCCCCGCAGTCCGCGTCCGCCGGCTCCGACGTGGCCTCGGTTCCCGCGCAGGCCTCGCACGCCGACGCGAGCCTCGGCGGTGCCGCCCCGGCCGGTGGCGGACGGCGGCGGGCCCGACGGGCCTCGTCCACGGACGCGTTCCTGCACCCGCTGCCCCCCGAGGGCGGTCCCCTGCCCGAGCCGACCGGCCGGCGCCGTGGCCGTACGGACCACACGCCGCCCGCCGGCACGCCCGGGGCCCCGGCCGAGCTGATCCCCGCCCAGAACGCGGGGACCGACGCCGCCGCCCCCACCGGCACCGGGCGGCGGCGCGGCCGGCCCGCCGAGGGCTCCGTCGTGACCGCCGCCGAAGGCGCTCAGTCCCGCCCGGCGCTCGGCGACACCGTGCCGCCGCAGGGGGTACCGGTCGAGTCCGCGGCCCCCGCGCTCGCGTCCTCCGCGCCCGCACTGCCCGCCGTCGCGTCGGAGGAGGCGGCCGCGCCACAGCCCACCGGGCGCCGGCGGCGTGCCCTGGCCGCCGCGCAGGAGCGGGCGGCCGCGGCGGAGGCGGGACCGCGTACGCCGTTCGCCCTGGGGCCCGCCGAGGCCGACCGCGAACCCGTCCCCGACGCCCGTCCCGACGCCCAGCAGCGGCACGATGCCGTACGGGCACTGCCGGAGGACGAGCACACGCCGTCGCAGCCGCACCCGTTGCCCGCACCGGCCGCTCCGGCCGCTCCGGCCCCGGCGCCCACCACCACGGGGACGGGCACCGGTTCCGTACCCCTGCCGCCCGAGATGCCGGCCGCGCGGCAGGCCGCGACGCCGCCCGCGCCGACGGCCCCGCCCGTTCCGAAGGACGCCACGCAGGGGCGTGCCTTCAGCGTGCGGACGCTCGGTCAGGGCGTGCCCTTCGTCCAGCCCGCGGCCGTCACCACTCCGCCCGGCGGGACGCCTGCCTCCCCGTCCGGCCGCCGCCGCAAGCTCGGCAACCCGGCGGAGGAGGGCCGTCCCGCGCGGCCCGAGGCCGTCGCCGCGCCGCAGCCGGAGCCGCAGCCCCGGTCCATGCCGCCGCAGCCTGCTCCGCAGCCCCAGTCCCCGTCGCAGGCGCAGCCGGTGCCCTCGCCCGCTCCCGTGTCCGCCGCTCCCAAGCTCGGCCCCACGCTGGCGCCGACGCCCGCGTCCGAGGGGCGCGCCTACGCCATAGGGGCGCCCGCCGAGGGGTCCGCGGAGGGTCCGGAGCTGCTGGACGGCCCGGGCGGGGCGGTGGAGGTCTCGAACCAGCCGCTGCCGCAGCCCGTCGACGACGAACTGCCCCCCGAGCCGCTGGACAACCCGCGCCGGCTGCTCGTCTGGCCCGCGCCCGACGTGGCCACCCAGCAGGCGCTGAGCGACCGCGGCTACCGGCCGGTGATCGTGCACTCCCGCGAGGAGGTCGACGCGCAGATCGCCGCCTTCCCGGCCGCGCTCTTCGTCGACCCGCTGACCGGGCCCATCACCCGCACCGCGCTGCAGTCCCTGCGCCAGGCGGCCGTGGCCGCCGAGGTGCCGGTGCTGCTCGCGGCCGGGCTCGGGCAGGCGACGCGGGAGGCGGCGTACGGCGCCGATCCGGCCGTCCTGCTCAAGGCTCTCGCGCCGCGCGACAGCGAGCAGCACCCCTCGCGCGTGCTGCTCATCGAGGAGCACGACGACATCGCGCGGGCGCTCGCGGAGACCCTGGAGCGGCGCGGCATGGTGGTGGCCCGGGCGGCGACCGACACCGAGGCCGTCACGCTCGCCCAGGAGACCCGCCCGAACCTGGTGGTGATGGACCTGATGCAGGTGCGCCGCCGCCGGGCCGGGATCATCGACTGGCTACGCGCCAACGGGCAGTTGAACCGCACGCCGCTGGTCGTCTACACCTCGTCCGACCTCGACGAGGCGGAGCTGCCGGGGCTGGCCTCGGGCGAGACGGTGCTCTTCCTCGCCGAGCGGTCCACCAGCACCGAGGTGCAGGCCCGGATCGTCGACCTGCTCGCGAAGATCGGCACCAACTAGCCCCGGGGGGCCGGTCGGTGCCGGGGCCGGGCTTGCCAGGGCCGGTCGGTGCCGGGGCCGGTCGGTGCCGGGCGCGGTCTTGCCGGGGCCGGTCGGTGCCGGGGCGGGCTTGCCGGGGCCGGTCAGTGCCGGGGGCGGGCTCGCCGCGACGAGCACCGGCCCTGGCGCAGGCCCGCTCGGAGAGGGCTCACGCCGGAGCCGGAAGCGGGCCCCGCCGAAGCAGGCCCGACCCCCGGGCAGCAGGCGCCCACGGCGGAGCAGGCCCGCCCCGGAGCAGAAAGCGTGCCCCCGCCGGAGCAGGCCCGACCCCGGGGCAGCGGGCGCCCACGCCGGAGCAGGCCCGCCCCGGAGCAGAAAGCGGGCCCCCGCCGGAGCAGGCCCGACCCCGGGGCAGCGGGCGCCCACGGCGGGGCAGGTCCGTCCCGGAGCAGAAAGCGGGCCCGTGTCGTCGCGGGCCCGCTCCGGTGCGGGTCAGAGCTGGGTGACGTCCAGCTCGCCCTCCGCGTACTGCTTGCGGATCACCTTCTTGTCGAACTTGCCCACGCTCGTCTTCGGCACCGCCGGCACGATCGCCCAGCGCTCCGGAAGCTGCCAGCGGGCGATGCCGCCCTCGGCGGCGAGGAAGGCGCGCAGCTCCTCGTAGTCCGCGGTCGCGCCCTCCTTGAGGACGACGGTGGCGAGCGGACGCTCGCCCCACTTCTCGTCGGGGACGGCGACGACGGCGGCCTCGGCGACGGCCGGGTGGCCCATGAGCGCGTTCTCCAGCTCGACCGAGGAGATCCATTCGCCGCCGGACTTGATGACGTCCTTGGCGCGGTCGGTGAGGGTCAGGTAGCCGTCGGCGCTGATGACGCCCACGTCACCGGTCTTGAGCCAGCCGTCCGCGCTGAACTTGTCCTCGGGGCGGAAGGCCTCGCCGGCGACACCGCCGTAATACGCGCCGGCGATCCAGTTGCCGCGGACCTCCAGCTCGCCCGCCGACTCGCCGTCCCAGGGCAGGATCTCGCCGGCGGGGCCGACCAGCCGGGCCTCGACGCTCGTCGGGAAGCGTCCCTGGGTGACGCGGTAGGGCCACTCCTCCTCGGCGGTCAGACCGGCCGGCGGGTGGGCCATGGTGCCGAGCGGGGAGGTCTCCGTCATGCCCCAGGCGTGACAGAGGCGGACGCCGAGCTTGTCGTACGCCTCCATGAGGGAGGGCGGACAGGCGGCGCCGCCGATGGTGACCTGGGCCATGGAGGTGAGGTCGCGGGGGCGGGCCAGCACCTCGGCGAGCAGTCCCTGCCAGATGGTGGGGACGGCGGCGGCGTGGGTCGGCTTCTCGCTCTCGATCATCTCGGCGAGCGGGGCCGGCTGGAGGAAACGATCCGGCATGAGCATGCTGATGCCGGTCATGAACGTGGCGTGCGGCAGGCCCCAGGCGAGCACGTGGAACTGCGGCACGACCACGAGGGTCGTGTCCTTGTCGGTGAGCCCCATCGACTCGGCCATGTTGACCTGCATGCTGTGCAGGTAGATGGACCGGTGGGAGTAGACGACGCCCTTCGGGTCGCCGGTGGTGCCGGAGGTGTAGCACATGGCGGCGGCCGTGCGCTCGTCCAGCTCGGGCCAGTCGTACGTGGTGGGGCGGCCGGCGATGAGCTCCTCGTAGTCGTGCACGCGGGGCGCGGCGCCGTCCAGGACGGAGCGGTCGCCGGGGCCGGTGACGACGACGTGCTCGACGGTCGGCAGGTGCGGCAGCAGCGGGGCGAGGAGCGGGAGCAGGGAGCCGTTGACGAGGACCACCCGGTCGGCGGCGTGGTTGACGATCCAGGCCAGCTGCTCGGCGGGCAGGCGGAGGTTCAGGGTGTGGATGACCGCGCCCATCGCGGGGATCGCGAAGTACGCCTCGACGTGCTCGGCGTTGTTCCACATCAGGGTCGCCACGCGCTCGTCGGCGGTGACCCCGAGTTCGTCACGCAGGGCGTTGGCCAGCTGTCCGGCCCGGGCGCCCGCCTCCGCGAAGGTGCGGCGCTGCGGCTCGGCCTCACCGGTCCAGGTGGTGATGGTCGACTTCCCGTGGATCGTCATCCCGTGCTCAAGGATGCGGGTCACGGTCAGTGGTACGTCCTGCATGGTGCTGAGCACGGCGTCCTCCCGGGGGCGCTACGCGGCAGTAGGTGATGTGGGGGTGGGGAGATTCTGCGCACGTACCAGGCGGTATGTCACTACCCGAGAGTATCCAATTGCCAGTGATTACTGGCGTAACTGAGGGTAACCCGCGCCGCATGGGGCCGGATCCCGCACCAGGTCACACGTTCGGCCAGGCAGGGCTCACCGTACGGGGGACAGCTCCGGGTCCTCCCGGAGCTTGCCCAGGGCCCGGGAGACGGCGCTCTTGACCGTCCCGACGGAGACGCCGAGCACCTCGGCCGTCTGCGCCTCGCTGAGGTCCTCGTAGTACCTGAGGACGACCATCGCCCGCTGGCGGTCCGGGAGCTTCATCACCGCCCGCCACATCGCGTCGTGCAGCACCTGCCGCTCCGCCGGGTCCGGCGCCGGCAGCCCGACCGGCTCCGGCAGTTCCTCACAGGCGAACTCGTCGACCTTCCGCTTGCGCCACTGCGACGTACGGGTGTTCAGCAGCGCCCGCCGGACGTATCCGTCCAGGGCACGGTGGTCCTCGATGCGCTCCCAGGCCATGAAGGTCTTGGCGAGCGCGGTCTGGAGCAGGTCCTCGGCGTCCGACGGGTTCGCGGTCAGCGAGCGCGCGGTGCGCAGGAGGACGGGGCCACGGGCCCGCACGTACGAGGTGAACGTCGGGTACGAGGCGAACGGTGCCCGGCCGTTGGCGGCCTTGGAGGCGCCGGCGCAGACGGGACCAGAGGGTGCCGGAGTCATGCCTCCACGCTATGAGCGGGCGACCGTCCCGGGGATCGGCCCCAGGTCCCGACCCGCGATCCCCCTCAGGTCGTAGGGGTGGGGATTTCCGCACCTCCTGTAGGTGGAGGGCAGAGGGGCCCCGCGTCAGGGTCGGGGCGGCGTGGGCGGCCCGGTGGGAGGCCGAGCGGGGCGGTGGGGCAGGTCCGTGGCAGGCGCCGGGGGCGGTGGGGCGAGCCTGTGGCAGGCACGCCGGGGGCGGCGTCCGGGCGCGGCCCCGCGGGGATCACTCCCCACCCGTCCGGGCGACCGGGGCGTCGACGACGCTGCGGTCGATCGTCATCCTCCGGCCGCCGTACGTCTCGGTGACGTTGCCCGCGTACTGGTGGATCCGGGCGTGCGGCCGCCAGGCCCCCGCGGCCAGCACGCTCTCCGTGTCCAGCGCCGGCACCCCGCGCCAGCGCGCGAACCAGACCACGGACGGCAGGTCCGCGGTCCCCGCCCGCCGCTCCCGCTCCAGCTGCCGGATCCCGGTGTCCGCGCTGCTGTAGAAGCCGGGTACGTAGCCGAGGCGGCGCACCTCCCGGCTCCACGCCCGGACGAAGCTCATGGTCGTCGCGGTGCAGCCGGAGTCGTCGGACCGGTACGCCTCGATGTCCAGGTACAGCGGACTCGCCGCGGCGAACCCGAGGGCCCGCGCCGCCCGCACCGCCTCCCCGGCCTCCTGGGTGCCCTGGGGGCCCGGCGTCCGGCCGATCGCGTACCGCCGCTTCGCCTCGGCGATCACGCAGGGCGCCTGCGACCCCACGAACAGCGGCAGCATCCGCCAGCCCAGCCCGTGCACCGAGGCCACCCACCCGGGCGTCAGCTCCCGCTGCGCCGGGCAGCCCCTGCCCCGGCCCCCGAAGTACACCCCGACGGCCTGGTACGGCGACTCCCGCCAGGCCCGCATCACGGCCGCCGAGGGCGCCTCGCACGTGTCGAACGCCCGCCCGGCGAAGTACTGCGGCGCGGGAGCCCCGGGGGCCGCCGCGGGTGCCGGCGCCGGCGCCGGGTCGCCACGATCCGGCCCGACGAGCAGCGCGGCGAGCACCGCCCCGAGCGCCACGGCAGCCCCCAGAAGGACGTGCACGCCCCGCAGCCGACGGGCGGGGGCTTCGGGGCGCCGCTCACCGGAGGCGGCGGAAGCGCCTCGACCGAGGGGCGCGCCGACGGGCCCGGTCGTGCCGGCGGGCTCGGTCCTGCCGGGGTGACCGGGGCCGCCGGGGTGCGCGCGTGAGCCGCCGGGGTCCGCGGCCGGGCCGCAGCGATCCGGCCGTGCGTGACTGTCGGACGGGCCAAGGGCGTCGGGCCCGTCCGTACCGGGGCGACCGGGCCCGTCCGTACCGGGGCGACCGGGCCCGCCGGGGTCGCCGGACGCGTGGGAGGCGTCGGACGCGTGGGAGGCGTCGGACGCGTGGGGTTCACCCAACGCGTGGGGGTGGTGTGGTGGGGTCTTCCTCATGGCGTGAGTGAAGGGTGCCCCGACCCCCGCGGCCACCGCTGGGGCCGTCTCCTCAGCCGTCCGCGCCCAGGATCAACCCGGACGTGGGAACCCCGGTGCCCGCCGTGACCAGCGCCCTGGCCGCCCCGGGGACCTGGTTGACCGACGTGCCGCGCAGCTGCCGGACCGCCTCCGCGATCCCGTTCATGCCGTGCAGATACGCCTCGCCCAGCTGACCGCCGTGGGTGTTCAGCGGCAGCGCGTCCGCCGCCACGAAGTCCGCCGCCTCGCCCTTCCCGCAGAAGCCGAACTCCTCCAGCTGCATCAGCACGAAGGGAGTGAAGTGGTCGTAGAGGATGCCGACGTCGATGTCGCCGGGCGCGAGCCCGGAGGTGCGCCAGAGCTGGCGGGCCACGACGCCCATCTCCGGCAGCCCGGTGAGCCCGTCCCGGTAGAAGCTGGTCATCGCCTCCTGGTTGCGTCCCGCGCCTTGTGCGGCGGCCTCGATCACCACGGGCGGGCGGCGCAGGTCGCGGGCCCGCTCGGTGGAGGTGACGACGATCGCCTGGCCGCCGTCGGTCTCCTGGCAGCAGTCGAGCAGCCGCAGCGGCTCGGCGATCCAGCGGGACGCTGCGTGGTCGTCGAGGGTGATCGGCTTGCCGTAGAAGTACGCGGCCGGGTTGGTCGCCGCATGGCGCCGGTCGGTGACGGCCACGTGGCCGAAGGCGTCCGGCGTGAGCCCGTAGGTGTGGAGATAGCGCTGGGCGATCATGGCGACCCACGAGGCCGGCGTGAGCAGCCCGAAGGGCAGCTGCCAGCCGAGCGCCGCCCCCTCGGCGGAGGGCTCGCGCCGCTGCACCCCGGAGCCGAAGCGGCGCCCCGAGCGCTCGTTGAACGCCCGGTAGCAGACGACGACCTCGGCGACGCCGGTGGCGACGGCGAGGGCGGCCTGCTGGACGGTGGCACAGGCGGCGCCGCCTCCGTAGTGGACGCGGGAGAAGAACGACAGCTCGCCCATGCCCGCCGCCTGCGCGACGGTGATCTCGGGGCTGGTGTCCATCGTGAACGTGACCATGCCGTCGACGTCGCCGGGGACGAGCCCGGCGTCGTCGAGCGCCGCGTGCACGGCCTCGACCGCGAGGGTGAGCTCGCTGCGGCCCGAGTCCTTGGAGAACTCGGTGGCGCCTGTCCCGGCGATGGCCGCCCGGCCGCCGAGCGAGTCCCGGGTGCGGACGCTCATCGCTCCTCCTCCGGCGGCAGCGCGACGGTGACCGTACCGGTCACGTGGTGGCCGAGGCCGTTGGCCCCGGTCACCCGCACCCGGACCGTGCCGCCGTCGACCTCCATGACCGTGCCGGTCAACGTCATCGTGTCTCCCGGGTAGTTGGGGGCGCCGAGCCGGATGGCCACCTTGCGGAGCTCCGACCGGGGTCCGAAGCGGTCGGTGACGTAGCGCCCGACCAGGCCGTTGGTGGTGAGGATGTTCATGAAGATGTCCGGGGAGCCCTTCTCCCGGGCCAGCTCGGCGTCGTGGTGCACGTCCTGGTAGTCCCGGGAGGCGACGGCCCCGGCGACGATCAGGGTGCGGGTGATCGGCACGACGAGCGGTGCCAGCCGGTCCCCGGCCCGCACGGGCTGTCCGGTCGCGGTCATGCCGCCTCTCCTTTCGCGAGCAGATCGCCCAGTTCGGCGAGGAGTTCGGTGCCGCAGCCCAGATACGCGTCGAGCTGACGGCCCCAGAGGAAGTGCCGGTGGACGGGGTGGTCCAGGTCCGCACCCGTGCCGCCGTGCAGGTGCTGGCCGGCGTGCACGACCCGCCTGCCCGCCTCGGAGGCCCACCAGGCGGCCGTGAGGGCGTGCTCGGCCGCCGGCAGGCCCTGGTCGTGGCGCCATGCCGCCTCGTACGCCGTGACCCGGATCGACTCCGTGTCCATGTACGCGTCGGCCGCTCTCATCTGCACCGCCTGGTGGGAGGACAGCGGCCGCCCGAACTGCTCCCGCACGGAGGTGTACGCGACCGCACGCGCCAGCGAGCCGGCGCACACCCCCGCTTGCAGCCCGGCGAAGGCGATCCGGGCGGCGGCCAGGATGTCCGCGTAGGCCGCACCCCGCGGGGCGTCCGACGCCCCGAGGCGCTCGCCCGGCGTCCCGTCGAGGACGAGGCGGCCCGCGGACCAGGGCGCCGTGAGCTCGACCCGCTCGACCGGACCGGCGTCCGTCGTGCGCACCAGCCACAGGACCCGGTGCTCGTCCGGCACGAGGACATGGGTGGCCTCCCTCAGCCAGGGCACCCAGGGGACGCTGCCGGTGAGCCGGCCGCCGGCCACCGCCCGTACGGCTCCCCTGCCCTCGGCCGCCGGGAAGGCGCCGGTGACCACCGTCGTACCGTCCCTGAGCCCGGGCAGCAGCCGGGCGCGCTGCTCCTCCGTACCGTGCCGGGCGACGGCGAGCAGCCCGTAGACGCAGCCGGCCGTGAAGGGGACCTGCGCCGTCGTGCGCCCCTGCTCCTCGGCGAGCAGGACGAGCCCGAGGAGTCCGGTCTCCTCGACGGCCCCGGGGAGACCCGCGGCGCACAGCGCCTTCCACAGCTCGGCGTCGACGCCGGTCCCCGCTGCGGCGAGCCGCTCGTGGGTGGCGAGGTCGCCGAAGATCCGGGCGGCGAGCTCCCGGGCCGCCTGCTGCTCCTCGGTGGGGGTGAAGTCCATGTCAGCCCTCCCCTCCGGCGCCCGTCCCGGCGCGGAACACGGGGAGTTCGAGCTCCTCGTCCACCCGGAGGAACTCCAGCCGGACCGGCATCCCGATGCGCACCTTGTCGTACGGCACCCCGACGACGTTGCTGACCATCCGTACGCCCTCGGCGAGTTCGATGAGCCCGACCGCGTAGGGCCCCGCCGTGCCGGCCGCGGGATCGGACACGGTGAAGGCGGGGAAGGGCGGGTGGTGCATCACCACGTACGAGTAGACGCTCCCCGCACCGCTCGCCTCCACGGTGTCCCACGCGCGCGAGCCGCACGCGTTGCACCCGGGCAGCCAGGGGAAGCGGAGGGTCGCGCAGTCGCCGCAGCGCTGGATCAGCAGCCGGTGCCCGGCCACGCCCTCCCAGAATCCGGCGTTGTCGCGGTTGATCACGGGCCGTGGCCGGCGGGGCGCGGCGGCCCGCTCCGGCTTCGGGGCCTCGACCGAGGCCCGCTTCGGGGCCTGTTTCGGGACCTGCTCGGGCGACGGGACCTGCTCGGGGACCTGCTCGGGCGACGGGGCCTGCTTCGTGGGCCTGCCCGCGGGGGCGTATTTGAGGACGCGGAAGCGGTGGGTGCCGGCGAGCTCCCCGCCGGCCCGCACGTCCATGCGGGTGGTGACGAAGTACCCGGTGCCGAGCTTGGTGGTCTTGCGCGGCGAGACGGACTCGATGACGTTGGCGAAGGTGATCTCGTCGCCCGGGCGCAGCGGCCGCAGATACTCCTGCTCGCAGTCGGTCGCGACGATCGAGGTGAATCCGGCCTCGTCGAGGAGCCCCGACAGCTCCTCGTACGCGCCGGAGCGGTCGGGGTGCCCGGACAGGCCGCCCATGGTCCAGGCCTGGAGCATCGTCGGCGGCGCGACGGCCTCCGGTCCCCGGTAGGCCGGATGGGCGTCCCCCATCACCTCGCACCAGTGCCGGATCATGGGCTCGTTGACCGGGTCCTTGCCGACGGCGGCACGGGAGGCGGACCGTCCCTCGTACGTCCGCAGCCGCGCGTACAGCAGGTCACCCGACGAGTCACCGGAGGGGTGACCGGACGGGTCACTGGACGGATGACCGGACGGGTCAGTGAACGGGTGACCGGACGGGGCACTGGACGGGTGTCCGGACGGGTCACCCGTCAGGTCGTTCCGCTCGGGGCTCATCGGCGCCCCCTCCCCTTCATGCCGAGCCGCATCGTCGCGACGATCTCGCGCTGCACCTCGCTCACCCCTCCCCCGAAGGTGTTGATCTGGGCGGCCCGGTTCATCCGCTCGAGCTCGCCGCCGTCGAACGCTCCCGGTGAGCCCGCTCGGACGAACCCGGCCCCGCCCGCGATCTCCTGACACATGCGATAGACCTCGACCGCCGATTCGGTTCCCGCGAACTTCACCCCGCTCGCGTCGCCGGGGGCCGGTCCACCCGCCTCCACGTCCCCCACCAGACGCCAGCTGAGCAGGCGCGTCGCCGCCAGCCGGGCATGCGCCTCGGCAGCCCGGATCCGCACCCATGGCTCGTCGATCCGCCGCTTCCCCGTCACCGGATCGGGGGTGCGCGCGCCGTGGAGCGCCGACGCGTAGAAGTCCTCGGCCTGCATCCCGAGCGCGGCGAGCGCGACCCGCTCGTGGTTGAGCTGATTGGTGATGAGCCCCCAGCCGCCGTTCTCGGGCCCGACGAGATGGCCCGCGGGCACGCGGACGGAGTCGTAGTAGGTGGCCGTGGTCATCAGCCCGCCGACGGTCTGGATGGGCGTCCAGGAGAACCCGGGGGCGTCGGTGGGGACGAGGATGATCGAGATGCCGCGATGGCGGGGGGCGTCGGGGTCGGTCCGGCAGGCGAGCCAGATCCAGTCGGCGTTGTGGGCGTTGGAGGTGAAGATCTTCTGACCGTCGACGAGCCAGTCGCCGAGGCGGTGTGCGCCGTCGGCGGCGGCGTGGTTCGCGGCGTCGGCGGCGGGGTGGTTCGCGGTGTCGGCGGCGGGGTGGTTCGCGGTGTCGGCGTGGTTCGCGGTGTCGGCGTGGGGGGCGTGGGCGGCGGCCGCAACTGGGATCACGCCTCCCGGAGCACTCCCGTCGCGGGCGCCCGCCGGGGGGCCCGCGTGGTGCGGAGAGGTCCCGTCCGTGGTCCGTACGGCCTTCGTACGGAGGGAGGCCAGGTCGGTGCCTGCCTCGGGCTCGCTGTAGCCGATCGCGAAGACGGTCTCGCCGCGGAGGATGCGGGGCAGGAAGTAGGTCTTCTGCGCCTCCGTGCCGTACTTCATCAGCGTCGGACCGACGGTGTTGAGGGTGACCATCGAGACGGGGGCGCCGGCGCGACAGGCCTCGTCGAAGAAGACGAACTGCTCGTCGGGGCCGCGGCCCTGCCCGCCGTACTCCTCGGGCCAGCCGAGCCCCAGCATGCCGTCGTCGCCGATCCGCCGCAGAAGCGTGCGCTGCGCGGCGGTGTCGGTCGGCGGCGGGGGCCCTTCGGGCATCAGGTCGCGGAAGTACGCGCGGAGCTCGGCGCGCAGCCGCAGCTGCCGTTCGGTCGGGGCGAGGTGCACGGCGACGCCTCTCGTCGGGACAGGACTTCCAGGACTGCCATGTAAGGTTTCTGACTGTCCGTCAGATCGATGGGGGCTGTCAAGGTCACCGGACGGGCGAGCGGGCTGACACCCCGCATCCCCGGGCCGGACGCGGGGCGCGGGCAGAGGGCCGGACGCGGACGGAGTGCACGGAGAAAGGGCCGCACAGGGGAGCGGCGCGGGGCGCGGACAGGGGCAGCGGACGGAGGGGGGCGGGCGGAGGGCCGGCCGGCACGGCACCGGCGCGTGACCGGAGAGCGGCCTCCGGCGCGGCAGGCTCGACGAATCCCGGCAGACCCTCGGCGCATGACGGGAACCGGCGGGACCCGGGCGGGCCACGGCAGATCACGGCGGGTCACGGCGAGCCATCGCCCTGCCGCCGGACAGCAGCGCGGCCCGTGCGCCGGTACCGAAGTACCGCCGCACGGGCCGTCGTTCACCCCTCAGACTCCCCCCTCGGGCCGGCTACCACCACGGAAAGAAGTTGACCACCGCGTTGCTCTGGTCGATGTGTGTGAAGGCGGAGCCGTTCACGCTCGCGGTGCTGTTCTGGTTGGAGGCGCCGGAACCGGTCGCGACCTGCTGCGTCGTGGTCGAGTTGCCGTTGTTGTCACCGGCGACACCGCTGCCGATGATCGTGGCGACGCTCGCATTCGATCCGTCGTTCGCGAAACCGCCGTT
Organism: Streptomyces sp. NPDC048018; assembly: GCF_043202995.1. Lineage (NCBI taxonomy): Bacteria > Bacillati > Actinomycetota > Actinomycetes > Kitasatosporales > Streptomycetaceae > Streptomyces > Streptomyces sp. NPDC048018. Next base: position 595,893 of record NZ_JBIDBK010000005.1, on the reverse strand, counting down.
GTCGGCCTGGGCCACCCCGGCGAAGAGCGCGACGGTGAGGGGCAGGGCGGGGACAGCGGCGAGAACGCGGGCGGTACGGATGCTTGCCATGTCTGTTCCTCCGGGAACCGATGAAGCTCGAAGTTCTGAACTACGCATGAGTCCAAGGCAGTTGGCCGACCGCCTCGGTCGTTGTGCTCGACGTCGCGAGTCCAGAGTTGCCCACCGAATCCCCGGCGAACCACCCCGGAGCGGACGATTCCCCCTCAAGCGTGAGGACCGGTCGATAAACCCCCTCGATCTCGACGGAGCGGCAGCTTGGGGACGCCGCGACCGGCGGGGCGGCGGGCCGGCCGGACGGGGCAGGAGAGGAAGCGTTTCGGCACCTTTTCGGCCAATCCGTCCCTCCGCAGCTCCTTTCCGAAGTCCGGACCCGGCCCCCTTCCCAAGTTCGAACTTGTGTACGAAAATAGGTGCATGGCCGCTTCTGCCCGGCAGACCGCCGCCCTGGCCCTCGCGCACGCCCTGACCGCGGCGGAGCGCGGGCTTCCCGTCATCCCGCTGTCCCGCACCAAGCTCCCCGCCGTGCGCTCGCCGCACCGGGGCGAGCACCGGCCGGTGCCCTGCCGCGGCGAGTGCGGCCGGCCCGGGCACGGCGTCTACGACGCCACGACGGACCCGGCGGACGTACGGGCCCTCTTCGCGGCGGCGCCGTGGGCGACCGGATACGGAATCGCCTGCGGGCGCCCGCCGCACCGATTGATCGGGGTGGACCTGGACGTACGGGAGGGCGACGGCGAGCACGCGGGGACGGACGGGGTGGCCGCGCTGGCGGCGCTCGCGAGGGGACACGGCTTCAGCGTCCCGCCGACGGTCACCGTGCTCACCCCGGGCGGCGGCCGGCACCTCTGGCTGACCGGCCCGCGGGACACCGTGATCCCCAACTCGGCCGGCCGACTGGCCCCCGGCGTCGACATCCGGGGCGCGGGCGGCTACCTGGTCGGTCCGGGCTCGGTCACGCCGCGCGGCACGTACCGCCTGGCGCCCGGCACGGCCGACCTCTCGCCGGCCCCCTGCCCGCAGGCCCTCCTGGCCCTGCTGACCCCAACGCCACCCCCGGAGCCCCGGGACCACCGGGACCGGGACCGCGCTCCGTCCGCCGACGGCCAGGGCCTGGTCCGCTTCGTGGCCGCCTCCCCACGGGGCCAGCGCAACACCCGCCTCTTTTGGGCCGCCTGCCGGGCCTACGAGAACGGCCCCGAAGGCCCGCTCCTCGCGGCCCTCACCGCGGCGGCGCGGGCCACGGGCCTCGAGGAGCAGGAGATCGACGCGACCCTCGCGTCGGCGGCAGCGATCACGACGAGAGCGACCCCGGCGAACTGAACGGGACAGAAGGCCGGTGCACGGGCCGGCTGGCGACGGCACGGGGAGACGAGGGTGAGCGCCCGTGACCGCACCCACCGGGCATCAGCGGGGGATCTTCCGCCCTGCCTCGGTGAGCGTGAGCGTCACGCACCCCAGCCATTCGCCGGACGGCGGGTACTCCCAGCTCTCCGCATCCGACAGGAGAGCGGGAAGGTCCCGCCTCGGGACCGGGGCTCCGGGTTGCAGACCGGCGGCTCCGTCGGGCGCGGTCCAGGGAACGAGCCGGGACACCTCGATCCACCCTCGGTCGACGAGGCTCAGGAGGATGGGGGTGAGATCCGAGGCGGGCCCGGACGCCGCCGGCTCCGCCAGGTCTCCCCGGACACCGGCGAGGATGTCGATCTCGGTCGCGTTGATCATGAACGCGCGCTCGTCGGAGGACAGTTCGTCTGTCGCGGAATAGACCACCCGCAGAGTCTCGCAGCCCGGGACGGCGCTGGACCCGGATCACCCGAGCGTGCCCTTCCCGTGCCCGGAGGAGAGGAGGAGGCCACAGGACGGCGGAGAGGGGGCCTCGCGTGCGAGTGCGCCAGGTCTGCACTGCGCGAGGGGGTGGGTCGCGGCCATACGGCTCGGCATCAGGACGACGCGGCAGCGGTCTCCTCATGGTCACTCGCCGCCACAGGGGGCTCCGCGGCCCGGCCCCGGGTCGTCACGAGGCGGTACAGGAAGCGGACGGTCATGCCGAGCGGGAAGAGGGTGGACAGCCCGAAGAAGACCGAGCAGACCGTGTCACCGGCGTCCGTGTCGTATCGGTGAGGGGCGGTCTTGACCCCAGCAACAACCAGCACCCCCACCCCACGGCGAGTACCTTCGCGTCGCCCCTCACGCCCCTTCCCCCTCCCGCGGCTGAGCTGACAAGTTGTGCCACGCATGACCACAACCGCCGGCGCAGTGCGTCTCCCGTCTGCGGGTATCGGCGATGCTGAAGAGGGCCATGAGCGGACGGAACGACTTCGTGAGTTCATAAGTCGGAAGCCTGTTCATCCCGAAGCGCCACTTCGTGAGCATCACCGCGGGCGTGTGGGTGGGACGAATGCCGGAGCGCGCGATGCTCTCGGGCACATCGGCCTCTCTTGCGCGAGCCTGACCGCAGAACAGCACCAGCATGTGCAGGACCTTGCGCTGCTCATCTTCCGGCAGGCCCTCGAACCAGGCGACCCCCTCGGCCATCGGGGTGAGCCCCTGTGCGAGTTCGTTCAGGATCACCTCGTCTGCGTACAACACAGCGTCCCCCTTCACGTGATCAGGCCGACGGTACTCCCACGATCACCCGCGGGCAGCGCGGTTCTACACGTTCCGCGTGCCCCTTCCGCGCCCGATCGGACAGGGATCGGCGGGGAACACCGGGCGGTCACTGCGACCGGGCAAGCAGACGGCCCCTGACCGTCGATCCTGGTCAGGGGCCGTTCACCTGGCGGTGGGTGTGGGATTTGAACCCACGGTGACTCTCGCCACGACGGTTTTCAAGACCGTTCCCTTAGGCCGCTCGGGCAACCCACCTCGCCCCGCCTCACCTGGTGCGGAGCGGCAACAGCCTACCGGCTGAGCGCCCCGGGCGCGGAAGCCTGACGTCAGGTCCACGACAGGCGGTGGGAGCTGACCACGGGGGCAACCATGAGTCTCCCACCCCTCCGGAGCGGCGGGATCCGGGTGCCTGCTCGCTTGCTCCTCCCGGCGTGAGGAGCAACAGGAGGTGACGCTCAGGGTGCTCTGGCCGGAGACGCTGCCGCGCTACGGAATTTCGGATTCAGTGCGTTTCACCTCAAGAACGCGTACTCGCCGGAGAGTTACGCCTTGGCCCTTCACGCCGCTCCCTCAACGACTGTCCACCTGGCCGGGTCCCTCACCACCGAGGCCGACTTGATCTTCTTCTGGTCCGATGCGGAACGCCTCGTGTGACGCTCGCCACCCCCCTACAGCCGACGGCGGACTTGGTGATCGGCCGGATCCACCCCCCAACTGGCATACGGATTCCCTTATTTGTCGTCCCTCGGATTGCACACACAGGCTCACCGAAAGCTCAGATCTTCATCAAGTCCCCACGCGGCGAAACTCCAAACGGGTGGAAATTCGACCAAAAGCTGCGTGTATACGCGCTGCGATCACTTGACTCCTCCCGCCGGTGATCATCTAATGACGCCATTGCCGCCCCGACCTGGCAGCATTCGAAATTCCGTGGGGGGATTCATGGCCGCGCGCCATCGCGTTTCACGAAGAAATATTTCTGTCTGCATACTCACTGCTATCGCAGCCAGCACCCTGACGGGTCTTCCAGCTGCAACGGGCAGCGCTGTGGCGTCAGCTTCAGAGTGCGCAAGCAGTACGAACACATACCTGCTGGAGTCTTACCCCGGCCCAGGCCTGCCCTTTCCTGCCCCGCCGCGCACGCTGCGCAAGTACATCGCCTGGGATCCCTCCAGCGCGAACGGCGAGAATCCTCTCGTTAATTCGGGAGTGACTGCCACACTTGCGGGGGACAGCCGAATATTCGGCGGCGATTACGGAGTGATCTACGAGATCACCAAGGATGGCGTCCTGAAGTCCTACAAGGACAATTCGGCCACCGGTGGAAGTCTGCTCACGCCGGTCAAGACGTATGGAAGCGGCTGGGGCGCCTACAAGCGAGTATGGGCCAATGGTGGCGCAAGCTCAGGAATCGGCGCCGGCCGCATTTTCGCGCAGTCGGAGGACGGTTCGATCACCATCTTCGTGCAGAGTGAACCGTCCACAGGTAACGGCACGATGACTCCCTACAGCAGCAAGCTCAGCGGTAGCGGTTCCGCAGCATCGGCGATTGCCGTAGCGGACGACGTCTGGGCGATCGGTAGCACGGTCTACACACTCACGTCCGGGGAGGTGAAGTACTGGCCCTACAAGGAATCGGTGGCCGTGAGTGCCAACGGCAAGGTGACCGTTCCGTCATTGGGCGACTTCGGAAGCGTCGTCAACCCCACCAACGTGGTTGCGAGCGGGATCGCTCAGACGAAGCGGATGTGGAGTCCGGGGCCGGGCGTGTTCTACGCCCAGTCCGTCACCGGCGTGGCGAGCTCGGAAGGAACCGTGAGGAGCTACGGGGGCAACCCTGTTGTCGAGACCAACTCCGAGGTGGGAGTGGGGCTCCGGGGGTCCTTCCTCGTCGATCAGGCCGAGTGCTTGAGCCCTTCCCTCGACGAGAAGCCCCGCCTGGGAAACGAGCTCGAACTTCCCCCGATCGCTCCGCCCGCTCAGCCCACGGACGAAGTTCCCTCGGAGCGGCCCGATGAGATCGCCGGCCGATTCACTCTGGGCAACGGGATGCCGGTGGCAGGCCTGACCGTACGCCTCGAACCGAGCGATTCGTCCTTGCTCAACGAGGACGGCTCGCCGACGAAGCTTGCTCCGCTGGGCACAGTGACCACGGCCGCGGACGGCACGTGGTCCTTCAAGCTCCCCGATCAGCTGCCGGCGGATGTGCAGAAGGTGGTGGATGCCAACAGCGGGGCCCTCAACGTCAGCGTCACGACATTCGGCACCACCACCTCCGGCGTCGAAATGGTCGGTGTCGACCAGGTGACCGCCGCGCCCACGCCGTCGCCGGCAGGCCGGGACACGTCGGGCGGCGCGCGGACAGCCCTGGCGACCTCGGCGGCCTCCGAGCCCACGCACACGGTCGCCCTCATTCCTGCCGCCTCTCCTACGTCCGAGATGCCCGAACCCACGGCCGCTCAGCAGCGAGCGACATTCGCCGCGCAGTTCGAGGCGTCGCCCACCGCGGGGGCTGACGACGCTGAGCGGATTCCGCTGTGGCAGAACGACAAGGGCGCTCCCCCGGGCCCCGGCTACAACCCGTACCTGGTGAACGGCAAGGACGTCAGTTCTGAAGCGGTGGCGGACAGCGGGGCCGCGGCACAGAGTGGGGCCCTGGACCCCCGGGCGTCCGGAAGCTGCTACAACGTCACGACCAGGGTTTCGAACGCGATCGCGTACACGACGGTCGGCGAGGCACATGCCTACTACGACGCCAAGGCGTCGTTCGAGTACAAGTCGAAGCTCTCCACGAGTGTCGACGTGGCCGTCTCGACCGGATCGAACTGGAAGATGAGCGGCACCGCCACGCTGGGCAGTTCTGCAAGCAGCAGCGCGGGCTTCGCGAACCAGGGGCCGTACTTCGGCAAGCACTGGCGCGTTCCCATCAACTACGAAAAGCAGAAGATCACATATTACTGCGGAGCTATCCCGCGCAGTGCGTACTACCGGGTCATCGCTACGGGATACCGAGTACCCGCGGGAGGCCGGGTCGGAAGCTACGGAAAGAGTGTTGTCCACCTCGACGGTCCGCTCCGATTCGGTGCCAGCAATCCCGCACGGCGCGCCGAGCTTGTCAAGGGCGGCACGTACTCCTTGAACGTAGGCCGGAGCGTCAAGTGGGGCGGCGCGGTCTCGGTGATGGGCCTTTCCCTCTCGGCTTCCACGCAGTACGACAGGGAACACGAGCAGAAGATTGCGGCAGGGAACAAGAGTGGGCGACACTGGATCTGGGGCGTCAATGCACCGATTGGGCAGCGCGAGGGTACGTTCTACTCTAACTAGAGCAATCCTCCTTGGATTCGCTCTCGTCACCCTCTCGGCGTGCAGTACCACATCCGGAGGTCACCCCTCTCACGAGTCGGCGGGGGTCCTCAAAGGCAACGCCCTGCAAGACCCCGGACCGGGTGGAACCGCAGGGTTCCCGCACGCCAAGGTGGGTCAGGCCTTCTGGGTGGCGCTGCCATTGACGCAGAACACCACGTCGAAGCCCATCGAACTGGTCGGAGTGAAAGTCCTGGATGTACCCGCAGGTCTCGAGGTAACGAGGTACGCGGCGTTCAGCAGTGAAGAGACGGACGGGATCAAGCTACTCTTCCCGGACGGAAGCCAGGAATTTCCGACATGGAAGTTCAAGGACTATTCCAAATCTCCCATCAAGCTTGCTCCGAAGGAGTTCAGCTACTTCTACTACTCTGCGCGAGTCGTAGTCACGGGGGAGGTTGAAGGCGAAGCGAGTCGATGTCGGTACGCTTATCGGCAGGGTGGCGTAAATTACACGCAGGATCTTCCTTGCCGATTCTCCATCACGCTCGAAGGCAGTGAATAGCCTGATGTTCTCGCACGTGCCGGGAGGGTCCCAGGGGTCCCCTGGGACCCTCCCGGCACGTAGGCATCGGGCGTCAGCCGAAGGCGTCTGCCGACAGGCGGGGACCGTCAGCGGACATCCGCGCCCCTCTCGGTGCAGGCGCCCGGCACCGTGCGCTGGGCGATGACCGCCGGCCAGTAGACGGCGTCAAGTGGTCGGGTCCCCGGTCAGGCTGGGGACCCGACCGCTGTCTTTCTGTCCGGCCGGCGGCAGCGGCCGCGGCGGGCGGCGCCGGCGGTTGCTCCGTGTCTGTTGACATCGAACCTGGACCGTTTGTCGGCGAACGTGGACGGCCGGAAATTCAGTCCTCGATACCCGCAGCGTGCAGGGCATCGCCGATGAGCGCGTACTTCTCTGCGGCTTCCGGAAACCGCTTGCCGCCCGCGCGGGCACTGCTCAGCGCCTTCGCTGTTGGTGTCGCCCCTCGGGCAAGCAGATGGTGCACCATCTGCAGCTGCCCACCGGCGGCCGCCCACTCAAGGGAGGTCTTGTCCTTCATCACCCCGTTGATGTCCGCTCCGTGGTGTAGGAGCAGATCCACGATCTGCGGGCGCCCCTGTTCTGTGGTAGTAGCTGCCAGCACCAATGGCACGTATCCCATCCTGCCCTGGGCACCTGTGGGGGCGCCGGCGGCAAGAAGGACCTCCACCACTGCCGTGTGCCCGTGCATCGCGGCCAGGCACAGCGGCGTCAACTCGCCTTACGTACCTGCTGACTGCCGCAGGGCTGCTCCCCCAGCAAGGAGCACACGAACAGTCTCTGCGTGCCCCGCATGCACCGCGAGATCCAGCGCGGAACGTCCGGCCATGCCCAGGGCATCCACCTGGGCACCGGCACCCAGCAACTGTGTCGCTGCAGCCGCGTCTCCGTCCTGTGCAGCTCGCGCCAGCTCATCCGCTACGTCCATACCTTGATCATGCCTGGTCGTCCAACTTCGCTGACAAACGGTCCAGGTTCGATGGCACAGGACACTCCGGCAGGGCGCCGGGGAGCTTCTCGGCGATCGCCGCGCGCCAGGGGCCGTTATGGGGCGCGTTACGGGGGGGGCCGATACGGGGCCGGCCCGCCTCCCTCGGGAGGCGGGCCGGGGCCGGGGCCGATCAGGGGGTGGGGCGCTCCCCGCCGGGGCGGGGAGCGGGCGGGTCAGCTGTCGCCGGTGCGTTCGCCGAGGGTGACCGTGGCCGTGGCCGTCTTGCCGTCGCGCTCGTAGGTGACCTTGACCGCGTCGCCCGGCTTGTGGGTCCAGATCTCGCTGATGAGGGTCGGGCCGCTGTCGATCTGGTGGTCGTCGAAGGCGGTGATCACGTCGCCGGCCTTCAGGCCCGCCTTGGCCGCGGGGCCGTTCGGGGTGACGGACGGCGTGCCGCCGGTGCCCTGCTCCGCGATGGTCGCGCCCTCGCCCTTGTCCTGCATGTTCACCGTGGCGCCGATGACGGGGTAGACCGGCTTGCCCGTCTTGATCAGCTGCTCGGCGACGTTCTTCGCCTGGTTGACCGGGATGGCGAAGCCGAGGCCGATCGAGCCGGCCTGCGTCTGTCCGAAGCCGCTGCCCGTGGACTGGATCGCCGAGTTGATGCCGATCACGGCGCCGCTCGCGTCGAGCAGCGGGCCGCCCGAGTTGCCCGGGTTGATCGACGCGTCCGTCTGCAGCGCGCTCATGTACGAGTTCTTGCCGCTGCCGCCGTCGCCCGACGCCACCGGACGGTTCTTGGCACTGATGATGCCCGTCGTGACCGTGTTGGACAGGCCGAACGGCGCCCCGATCGCGATCGTCGAGTCGCCCACGGCCACCTGGTTCGAGTCGCCGAGCGGGAGCGGCGCCAGGTTCGAGGGGGCGTTCTTCAGCTTCAGGACGGCCACGTCGTAGCCCTCGGCCCGGCCGATGACCTCCGCGTCGTACGTCTTGCCGTTGGAGAACGTCGCGGAGAGCGTGCCGCCGTCCGCCGCCGAGGCCACCACGTGGTTGTTCGTGACGATGTGGCCTTCCTTGTCGTAGACGAAGCCCGTGCCCGTGCCGCCCTCGCCGTCCGTGCCGCCGGACTTCGCCTGGATCGTCACGACGCTGGGCAGCGCCTTCCCGGCCACGGCCGCCACGGTGCCCGGGTCGCGCTTGAACGAGGCCGGGGCGTCGCCGGAGGAGACCGTCGTGGAACTCGTCGCGTTCTCGTCGCGCTGGGACGCGGCCCAGTAGCCGATGCCGCCGCCGACACCGCCGGCGATCAGCGCCGCGGCCAGCACCGCCGCGACCAGGCCGCCCGAGCGCTTGCGCGGGCCCGTGGGGGCCGGCTGCATCGCCGCGGCGCCCCAGGCGGGGGCCACGGGCGGGGCGGGCGGCCAGCCGCCGGCCGCGGAGCCCGCGGGGGACGGGGGCGCGTAGGGGGAGTGCGGCGCGGCCGCAGCACCGGCAGCGACGCCGGCCCCGGCGTGCGCGGGATGCGCGCCCGGGTCCTGGCCCGGCGGCACGGGCGGCGCCCCGGGCCCGTCCGGAGGGGTCACCGGCATGGGCGTCGTCCCCGGGTCCGCCGGCGTCTCCTGGGCCGCCGGCACCGGCTCCTGGGCGGCCGGGACGGGCTCCGTCACCGGCTCCCGAGCCGTCTCGGCCCGCTCCGCCGCCTGCTCGGCCTTCCGCTCCGTCGTGGCGGGCGGAGCGGGAGGAGTCGCGGGAGGGGTGGACGGGGCGCTCCGGTCCGCCGGAACCTCCGCGCCCTCGTTCTCGGTGCTCACAGCTCTCTCCTCGTTCCCTGTCCACAAGAATGCACGGTCGCTGTGCCCAGCTTTTCCCACAGCGCGTCAGGCCACTGTAAGCCGGAGCTGTGCGTCCGCACCCTATTCTTTATATAGGGTCATAACGGACCCCTTTACCATGGCGCGGTGACCCACGCACCGCAGCAACCGGACCCTCTCCCGATCCAGGTGGTCGCCCACCGCGGAGCCTCCGAGGACGCCCCCGAGCACACCCTCGCCGCCTACATGAAGGCCATCGAGGACGGGGCCGACGCCCTGGAGTGCGACGTCCGGCTCACCGCCGACGGACATCTCGTGTGCGTCCACGACCGGCGCGTCAATCGCACCTCCAACGGACGCGGGGCCGTGTCCGCCCTGGAGCTCGCCGATCTCGCGGCCCTCGACTTCGGCACCTGGAAGGGACGCGAGGAGGCCGGCGAGGTGCCGGACTGGGGCGACCCGGAGGCCACTTCGGTCCTCACCCTCGAACGCCTCCTGGGGCTCGTCGCCGACGCCGGGCGCCGGATCGAGCTGGCCATCGAGACCAAGCACCCCACCCGCTGGGCCGGGCAGGTGGAGGAGAAGCTGCTCCAGCTCCTGGACCGGTTCGGGCTCGCCACGCCGGCCGCGCCCGAGGACTCCCCCGTACGCGTCATGAGCTTCTCGCCGCGCTCGCTGCACCGCATCGCCGCGGCCGCGCCGGCCCTGCCGACGGTCTCCCTCTCCCAGTTCGTCAGCCCGCGCCTGCGCGACGGGCGGCTCCCGGCCGGCGCGCGGATCGCCGGTCCGTCGATCCGGATCGTGCGCCACCACCCGGCGGTGATCCTGCGGCTCCAGAAGAACGGCCACCAGGTGCACGTGTGGACCGTGGACGAGGCGGAGGACGTGGAACTCTGCGAGCGGCTCGGGGTGAACGCGATCATCACGAACCGGCCCAAGCAGGTCCTGTCCCAGTTGGGCCGCCTTTAACCGCCTCTGCCCCACCCACAGCGGCGGTGGGGGGTGTGCACCGGCGCGTTCGGGACGTACGCGATCGTCACGAGTGCGTCACCGGAGTCGTACTGGCCGGTTTCCGGTCCAGGCCATTGGGGCATTCACCACGTGGCGTGGGGCAAAGGAGGTCTCGGGGGTGGCGTTGGTGATGGCACAGGAGGTGCCCACGTCGTCGAGCATGGCCGTACCCCATGGCCCTGCGGGCGTGGGCGAGGCGCGACACCGGATGCGGGAGCAGCTCCACCGCAACGGGATGGCCGAAGCGGTCGTCGACGACGCGGTACTGATCCTTTCGGAACTGCTGAGCAACGCCTGCCGGCACGGCAGGCCGCTGGGCCGCGACGCGGACGTCGGCGACGGCGACGTACGGGCGGCCTGGAGGATCGACAGGGCCGGCGGTCTGACGGTCGAGGTGACGGACGGCGGCGGCCCCACCAGGCCTGTTCCCGCCACACCGTCGGTGACCGCGCACGGCGGCCGCGGGCTGAACATCATCAGCGCGCTCGCCCAGGACTGGGGCGTACGGGACAGTGCGACGGGCGAGGTCACGGTGTGGGTGGTCGTCACCGAGGGCCATCGCCGCGAGGACTTCGCGGCCCGGGTCGGCGGCGGCTCCGGCCTCGACTTCCTCGACGCGTACGACGACCTGGAATGACGGGTACGACGACGTGGAATGACGCACGGCGGCGGTCACGGCCCGGGGCGTGAGGCGGGGCGCCCCCGGCCCGGGGCGCACCGGCGTACCCGGAGACGCCCCCCGCCCCGGCCTCCCGGCACGCGGATCGCGCTCCGGCTAGGCTCGCGCCGACACAGCACCGCCGCGATCGGGAGAAAGCCACACCATGGCCAAGAAGCGCCCCCAGACGAAGCCCGGCAAGGCCGGCAAGGCCGACCAGGCACAGGTCACGAGCGGGGAGATCCCGGTCGTCGGCGCGCGCGAGCCGTGCCCCTGTGGATCGGGCCGCCGCTACAAGGCGTGTCACGGACGGGCCGCCTCGCACGCGGTCACCGAGGTCGTCCAGCGGCCCTTCGAGGGTCTGCCGGGCGAGTGCGACTGGGTCGCGCTGCGCGAGCTGGTGCCCGCCGCGACCGTCCCGCTCACCCTCAAGGGCGGGCTCCCGGACGGCGTGCCGTCCGTGACGCTCGCGACCGTGCTGCCGATGGCCTGGCCGGCACTGCGCCGCGACGACGGCTCCGTGCTGCTCGCGCTGCAGAACGACTCGTCCTCCGGCGACCTGGCCCGCGACCTCGCGGACACCCTGGAGCGCGCCCTGGTCGCGGAGCCCGGCACCCCGGTCACGCCCCGGCGGGTGCCGGCCGAGGGCCCCCGGCTCCAGGACATGCTCGACGCGGACAGCGATTTCGCGCCGGTCGTGCACACCGGTTTCGAATTCTGGATTCCGGAGTCCTCGGACAATTCCCACCCCGAGGTCGCCGCTTCCCTGGAGCGCGCCAACGCCGCCGCCATCCCCACCGTCAAGCTGACGAGCGTCGACTCCTCCTACTGGTGCGAGACCCCGGACAAGAACCACCTGCGCTGGGTCATGCCGTATCCGGAGGAGAAGCTGCTCGACGCGCTGGCCCGGCTGCAGGCCGCCGGCACCTCCTCGCTCGGCCCCGACACCCGTCTCGTCGGCTCGTTCCGGGCGCACGGCCTGATGGTTCCGGTATGGGACCTGCCGACCTCGATGACGGCGGAGGACTGCGAGAAGCCCGCCGCCGAGTTCGCCGAGCGGCTGGCCGGGGCCCTTGCCGCCGACGCCCCGCTGACCGTCGAGGAGCGGCGGGCGCGCGGCGGTCTCACCAACCGTCAGGTGACGCTCAGCTGATACCCCGGGCGGTATCGGTGACTGACAGACCGACCAGTCGGTGACGTCCGCCACAACCCCTCGGTCAGGGGGCTAAATCCCTGTCCGAATAACCGAGATCGAATTTGCGAACGGCAGATCTCTTGTTACCGTTCTGGAAGCCCGGTCGCTGGTGCATCCCCCGTCGCCAGCGATCGGGCGTTTTCATGCCCGGAGCCGGGAGAAGCTTCAACTACCTTCCGTCTCCGCGCCGTTGCTCCCCGAGCGCAGCAGCAGGGGCGAGGAGTCGCCCTCGCCCGCTCCGGCGAATTCCGCCACCGCCGCATACTCTCCGGCCGCGCCCCCGATCCGCTCCTTCGGCGTCTCGCACATCCCCGGTTCGTCCCGCGCCTCGACCGCGCACCGCACCTGGACGGTCCGCCCGCCGGGTGCCATCAGGGTGAGCACGGCACGGACCGCCTGCCCCGTCGCGTTCCGGTAGTACGTACGCGCCCAGGCGTCGCCGCCCTCCGTCACCACGCAGGTCTGGGCCTCCACCCCGTCGGGCGAGGCGAGTTCGGGTCCGCAGTGCGTGGCGGAGTCCGCGAAGGACCCGGTCGTACGGGGGAGCCCGGTCGTACGGGAGGGCCCGCCAGGGGACTCGGCGGCGGACCCGCCGGAGGCCCCGGAGGACTCGCCCGTGCTCGCGGAGGACGCCCCGGAGCGCTCCCCGGCGGCCGCGGAGGGCCCGCCAGACGCTCCGGACGGCCTGCGGGAGGCGCCGAGTCCGCCGGGCAGGCCCGGCTTCCCGTCCGCGGAGGTCCTGGCGGCTCCCGTCCTCCCGGTGCTCCCGGCAGCGCCGGAGGTGCCGGAACCGGCCGGATTCCCGGCCGGGCCCGCCGAGGCCGCGATCGGTACCAGTACGGCGATCACCACGGCGGCACCGAGTCCCAGACCACGGAGCTTCCCCGGACTCATGCGCCCCATACGTCGGCCCACCTGCTTCTTCGCAACGGATCCTCCGGCGAAGATATCCGCGGCCGGCGGGGCGGCGGCCGGCCGCGCCACCGTTTCCCCTGGATGTCGGGGGTTCCGCACCCGTTCGGGTGAAGCCGGCGCGGGAGGGCTCAGTAGGCGAGCCTGCTGCCGCCGCCCGGCATGCTCGTGCTCGCCTCGACCAGCGCGTCCACGACCGCCTCCACGTCCGGCAGCCACGGCCGCGCGGAGCCCTCCAGAGGTGCCCGCTCCCAGCGGACCTGGCCGGTCCCCGTGACCGAGGGGGGCAGCGGCAGATAGCCGCCGTCGCCGTGGAAGCGCAGCGAGGCAGGCACGCCGTCCTTCGCGTGGAGCAGCTCGCCGAGCCGTTCGAGGTCGTAGGGGGCGACGAGGATCGCCCAGCGGGTGGGGGTGGCCACGACCGGGCCGAGCCGCATGCCCTGGGCGTCGAGCGCGGCGAGCGCCCGGGCGCCGGCGAGCGCCGGGAGGCTGACCGCGCAGGGCGCGCGGCCGCCGGTGGCCAGCAGGACCGGGGCCTCGGGGCGGCTGCTCCACCACCAGCGGATCATGCGGGCGTCGGTGGTGGCGGCGAGCAGGCCGGGGTCGAAGGGGTGGGCGCCGGGCACGACGCACTCGGGGTCGGGGCACGCGCAGGTCGCGGCGGCGGGTGCGGGGGCGTCCGCGTCCGGGGGGCCGTCGGCCCGCGGGGCCGCCCCCCGCGTCAGCCCGACCCAGGCCGCCAGGGCCCGTTCGCCGGCCGCGCGCCAACCGGCCGGCGTGCCGGTCCGGGGGGTCCCGGGCCTGCTCGGCGCCGCCCGGAGCCCGACGCCGGGCAGGACGGGCCAGTCCCAGTCGGTGGCGCACAGGAGTGCGGCGTCGAGCCGGGTCCGGCCGGTGTTCGTGCCGAGGCCGGCCCCGTCCGTGCCCGCCTCGCGCTTCCCGCGCCGGAACCGGAGCCCGCGTCGCCTTCCGAGGATCTCGCGCATGAGCGCTCGTTCCTTTCCGTTGAACGCCGAATCCACATCACACTACGTGCAGATATCTTCACTGTGCGTATCGCTGTGCATCTCAGCGCGTACGAGCTCGCGGGCGCTCCGGAAGGAGACATGTTCCCCGCCACTCGGGGTATGGGCGCGTCCTGCGGCAAGGCGGACGCCCGGGTTCCGCGTCCGTTCCCAGGGGCGTCGTCAACTGCCCCTGCCCGTCACCGATTACGTACCCGTCACGCTCAAAATGACGCGCTATCAAACGACGCCAGTCGACCGCGAATGGTGCACACCGGGGGTAATTTTCAGCCAACTTCATCCGGTCTTCAACCCTCTCGCCGCATCTCCCGGACACCAGAAGTCCCACGGTGACAATGCTGGACATCGATCTACATGTGCGTGTAGATGTGGATCGATGGATAGCGGCGCAGAACGACCTTGGGGGTTTGCGATGCTATTGCAGGAAACGCGCAGGTCGGAAAGCCGAGTGCCATGAGCACGCCGCGCGCGCCGAAAGTGGCCGGAATCGATTCCACTGTTCCTCCTCCCCCGCACACTGCGGCACCGATCGGCGCGCCGCTCCCTCCGATGCCGTCCGCCGGCGGGCACCTCCAGGACCGCCTCGCCGGCTGGGTCTCCGACCTCACCCTCCTCCACGAACTCACCGAGTCCCTGATCAGGACCGACGCGCTCGACGACGCCCTCCACGAGGTGCTGCGCGCCGGCGCCGCCCTGGTCGGGGCCCGCCGCGGCATGGCCGTCCTCGAACCCGCCGACGGCCTCGGGCCCTCCAGCACCGTCGGCCTCGGGCTCGCCCACGCCGAGCTCGGCACCATCGAGACCGTGCCGCGCAGCGTCACCTCGTACGGGCGGATCCTCGACGGACTCGACCCGCTGGTTGAGGGCACCCTGCCCCGGCCCGTCGCCCACCCCGACCTGTGCTCCGAGGAGGACCTCGACCCGCGTCACCGCGAGGTCGCCGCCCGCCTCGGCTACGCCGCCAGCTACGCCCTCCCGCTCGCCACGGAGAAGGCCGGGAGACTCGGCGCCGTCGTCTGGCTCTACGACGAGCCCGCCGAACCCGCCGAACGCCAGCGCCACCTCGTCGGCCTCTACGGCCGCTTCGCCACCGAGCACCTCGCCCGCCTCCTGGAAGTCGGGCGCGCCCGCACCCAGGTCACGACCGTCGCCGAGGAGCTGCTGCCCAGCCGGCTCCCGCGGGTCCCCGGCGTGCAGCTGGCCGCCCGGCACCGCACAGGACCCCGGGGCGGCGGCGACTGGTACGACGCGCTGCCGCTGCCCGAGGGCGCCCTCGGGCTCGCCGTCGGCTCCGTCACCGGAAGCGGGCCGAGCGCCCTGGCCGCCATGGGCCGGCTGCGCGCGTCGCTGCGCGCGTACGCCGTGATGGAGGGCGAGGACCCGGTCGCCGTCCTCTCCGACCTGGAACTGCTGCTCCGCATCACCGAGCCGGCCCGCTCCGCGACCGCGCTCTTCGCGTACTGCGAGCCCGCCGAACGCCGGATCGTGCTCGCGGGCGCCGGTCACACCCCGCCGCTGCTCATCGGCGAGCGCCGCACCGAGTACGTCGAGACCTCGCTCTCCGCCCCGCTCGGCATGCTGTCCTGCTGGGAGGCGCCCAGCGTCGAGCTGTCGCCCGCCCCCGGAGAAACGGTGCTGCTGTACACCGACGGGCTGCTGCGCCGCACCGGCGATCCGATGGACCGGGCCTTCGCCCGGCTGCACGCCGCCGCGGCGAGCGTGCCCCCGGCCGACCGGAACGACCCGGACGCCGTCGCCGACCACGTCCTGCGGACCGTACTGCCGGACGGGCTCGACGCCCTCGCCGCCGAGGGCGAGGACGTGGTCCTGCTGGCCGCCCGCTTCGAATGAGCCGGGCCCGCGTGAGAAGGGGTCCGCGTGAGAAGGGCCCGCGTGAGAAGGGCCACGCCCGCGCCCCCGTGACCCGGCGGTAATGGGTCTTCCGCCTCTGGGACCCTTCCGCACGACCGTACGATGGTGAAGGTTCAGTGTCGTACCCCAAGGAGGCAGACCCGTGGCCGATGAGCTCACGACGGAGCACCCGGAGACCCCGGAGGAGTCCGAAGAGCAGGCGATCAAGCAGCGCAAGAACGGCCTGTACCAGGGCGTCTCCGACGAGCTGGCCGAGAACATGAAGTCCGGCTGGGCCGACACCGAGCTGCACGGGCTGGCGCCGATCGCGCAGGCCGCCCACACCGCCGAGCGGCGCGCCGCGCTGTCCGCCCGCTTCCCGGGCGAGCGCCTGGTGATCCCGGCCGGCAACCTGAAGACCCGGTCGAACGACACCGAGTACGCCTTCCGGGCGTCCACCGAGTACGCGTACCTGACCGGCGACCAGACGCACGACGGCGTGCTCGTCCTGGAGCCCGTCAAGAACGGCCACCAGGCCACGATCTACCTGCTGCCCCGCTCCGACCGCGAGAACGGCGAGTTCTGGCTCGACGGCATGGGCGAGCTGTGGGTCGGCCGCCGCCACTCCCTCACCGAGGCGGAGCAGCTGCTCGGCATCCCGGCGAAGGACGTGCGCGAGCTGCCCGAGCGGCTCAAGGAGGCCACCGGCCCGGTCCGCGTCGTGCGCGGCCACGACGCCGGCATCGAGGCCGCGCTCGTCGACAAGGTCACCGCCGAGCGCGACGAGGAGCTGCGGGTCTTCCTGTCCGAGGCCCGCCTCGTGAAGGACGCGTTCGAGGTCGCCGAGCTGCAGAAGGCCTGCGACTCCACCGCCCGCGGTTTCGAGGACGTCGTCAAGGTCCTCGACAAGGCCGAGGCGACCAGCGAGCGCTACATCGAGGGCACCTTCTTCCTGCGCGCCCGCGTGGAGGGCAACGACGTCGGCTACGGCACCATCGCCGCCGCCGGCCCGCACGCCTGCACCCTGCACTGGGTCCGCAACGACGGCCCGGTCCGCTCCGGCGACCTGCTGCTGCTCGACGCCGGCGTGGAGACCACCGAGCTCTACACCGCCGACGTCACCCGCACCCTGCCGATCAACGGCCGGTTCACGGACGTCCAGCGCAAGATCTACGACGCCGTCTACGAGGCGCAGGAGGCCGGCATCGCCGCGGTGAAGCCCGGCGCCGCCTACCGCGACTTCCACGACGCCGCCCAGCGCGTGCTCGCCGAGAAGCTCGTCGAGTGGGGTCTCGTCGAGGGCCCGGTCGCCCGCGTCCTGGAGCTGGGCCTCCAGCGCCGCTGGACCCTGCACGGCACCGGCCACATGCTCGGCATGGACGTCCACGACTGCGCCGCCGCGCGCACCGAGGCGTACGTCGACACCACGCTGGAGCCGGGCATGTGCCTGACCGTCGAGCCGGGGCTCTACTTCCAGGCCGACGACCTGACCGTGCCGGAGGAGTACCGGGGCATCGGCGTGCGGATCGAGGACGACATCCTCGTCACCGAGTCCGGCAACCGGAACCTCTCGGAGGCGCTGCCGCGCCGCTCCGACGAGGTCGAGGCGTGGATGGCCGGCCTGAAGGGCTGACCCACCGGGCGACGAGCCCCCACCGGCACCGCCGGTGGGGGCTCGTGCCGTCTCCGGGCGGCGCCTAGGGTCTGTCTTTCGGATCAGGCCGGATCAGGGAGCGGCGTCCGGTGCGGGCAGCTGCAAGGCGGAGGAGGGAGCCATTGCGGAGCCCTGGCGACCGACGACAACGCCGCAGATGCGCGTGCCAGACGCCGCGGGCCCGGCATGATCCGAAAGACGGACCCTAGGTCAGCGCCAGCGGCGCGTCCGGGCGCCACTTGACGATCTTGTCGAAGCTGACGAGTGCGCCGCCCCGGCCCGTGCGCCCGAAGTGGACGTGGTCAGCGAGCTCCTCGATCAGCCGCAGCCCCCGGCCGCTCTCGGCGTCCGCCGTGGCGGGCGCCGGCGACTTCCCGGAGAAGCCCGGCCCCGAGTCCGCCACCTCGATACGACAGGTCTCGCCGTCGAGGTAGGCGGTGACCCGGTACGCCTCCGTGGCCTCGCCGCGCCCCAGGGCCCCGCCGTGCTCCACCGCGTTCGCGCAGGCCTCCGTGAGGGCCACCGACAGTTCGTACGAGACGTCCGGGTCGACGCCCGCCGTCTCCATCGTGCCGAGCAGCAGCCGCCGGGCGAGCGGCACGCTCGCAGCCTCGCGCCGCAGATGGAGGGACCACCAGATGCTCATGCTCCAGCCTCCTGGCTGTGGCTCGACATGCTGCGGCACGACATACCGATACGTATTGCCGGACGGGGTGGTCCATAAGCCCCCGAGGGCGCCAAGAGCCCTCGTTCGGCGGATGCGGGGATCACCATGCCGGTGTATGTCGCCCCTAAGCCGCCCAAGGGTGACCTTCCGGACCTGCCGCATGGGAGGCCCGGGCCTGGTGCGATGATGGGCCCGCCATGTCTGCCCCCGCGCTCGCGCCACGCATGCTGAGGGCCGCGGTCTTCACCGCGGTCTGCGTCGTGCTGTCCGCGCTCGGCCACGCGCTGGCCGCCTGCGCGGGGATCTCCGCGTGGTCGATGGCCGCCGGCTTCCTCGGCGTCTTCGGCGTCACCGTGCTGCTCTCGGGGCGGGAGCGTTCGCTGCCCTTCATCGTCGGCGCGCTGACGGCCGGACAGCTCGGCCTGCACGTCCTGTTCGGGCTCGGGCAGCGCCCGCCGGCCCTCGGCCCGAGGGCCGACGAGACCCTGCTGCGGCTCGCCGCCAGGCTGGTCTGCGGCCGCGGCACGGCGACGATGACGCCCTCCGACGCGGCCCGGATCGTCACGGACGCCGGGCTCGCCCCCGCGTCCGCCGGCGCCGGGGCGCACCACCACATGGCCGGCCTGACGGACGCGGCGACCGCCACGGCCCGGACCGCCGAACTCGTGCCCAGCCTTCCGATGCTGCTCGGCCACCTGCTGGCCGCGCTCGCCACCGGCTGGCTGCTGCGCCGCGGCGACCTCGCCCTCCGGCGGCTCGTCGCGCTGTCCGCGCAGGGCGCCGTCGAGCTCGCCGAATGCGCGCTCGTCCGCTCGCTGCGCGCCGCGCTCTCCCTCGTACGGGCCCTGCTCGCCGGACTGCCGGGCGCTCCGGCGACCGGCCCGCGCGGCCCCGCCCGTACGGCCTCCGACCCCTCGCCGCCGCCGGCGGCCGAGGCACTTCAGCACATGGTGATCAGGCGCGGCCCGCCGGCCGCCCCCTGCGTCCTCGCAGCCTGACGCGGACCGTTCCCCCTCCTTCCGGCGAGCGGCTCCGCGGCCCTTCGCGCGCCCCCGGATCCGTCCGGGGACCGTGCGGTCCGCGCCACACCCTGTCCTGCGGATGTCTTCCGCACCTCGTCTTCGAGCTGGAGTGTTTCTGCCATGAGCGTTTCCCGTACGTTCCTCACCCGTGCCGCCGTCGCCGGTGGCGTCGCCGCCTCCTCCGTCCTGCTGCTGTCCGGCACCGCCTTCGCGCACGTGAGCGTGCAGCCGCAGGGCGAGGCCGCCAAGGGCGGATACGCCACCGTCAACGTGAAGGTGCCGAACGAGCGCGACAACGCCTCCACGGTCAAGGTCGAGGTCAACTTCCCGACCGACCACCCGCTGGCCTCCGTGATGCCGCAGCCGGTTCCCGGCTGGAAGGTCGAGGTCACCAAGGCGAAGCTCGCCAAGCCGCTGGAGCTGCACGGCAAGAAGATCAACGAGGCCGTCGCCAAGGTCACCTGGACCGCGGACGGTTCGAAGATCGGCCCCGGCCAGTTCCAGCAGTTCCCGCTCTCCCTCGGACAGCTGCCCGAGGACGCCGACCGGCTCGTCCTCAAGGCGATCCAGACCTACGACAACAACGAGGTCGTGCGCTGGATCGAGGAGTCCAAGGAAGGCGCCCCCGAGCCCGGGAACCCCGCGCCGGTCCTGAAGCTCTCCGCCGCCACCGGCGACCACCACGGCGCTGCCGCCCCCGCCGACGACAAGGCCGGTGACAAGGCCGGGCACGACGACAAGGGTGGCGAGCACGAGGAGGCGTCCGCCTCCTCCACCGACAGCGCGGCCCGGGTGCTCGGCGTCGTCGGCATCCTCGTCGGCCTCGCGGGCATCGCCTACGGCGTCCTGGCCGGCCGCCGCCGCTCGGCCTGACGCCCTCTTCCGACCCTCACCGGCAAGACCGAAAGACACACCATGCCCGACAACACGAAGGACGGCGGCCGACCCGGCCGCCGTGCCCCGCTGATCGTCGCCGCCCTCGCGATCGCGGCGGCGATCGGCATCACGGCCGCCGTCGGCCTCGGCGGCGGTGACGACCCGGCGGCCGGCGGCACGAACGCGCCGGTCGCCGACGTCTCCGGCGGCTCCGACAACACCAGGGCCGCCACCGTCCTCGACCGGCCCTTCACCAAGCCCGACCTGGTCCTCACGGACACCAAGGGCAGGAAGTACGACCTGCGCGAGCAGACCAAGGGCAAGCCGACGCTGATCTACTTCGGCTACACGCACTGCCCGGACGTCTGCCCGCTGACGATGAGCAACATCGCCATCGCCCGCAAGCAGCTCCCCAAGGCGGACCAGGACAAGCTCCAGGTCGTCTTCGTCACCACCGACCCCGAGCGCGACACGGCCGCCGAACTCGGCAAGTGGCTGCCAGCCGCGGGCGACCCCTCGTTCGTCGGTCTCACCGGCGACTTCTCGGCGATCCAGGCCGGTGCCCGCTCCATCGGCATCGGCATCGACCCGCCGAAGAAGGAGAAGAACGGCGACGTCGTGTCCATGCACGGCGCCCAGGTGATCGCCTTCTCGCCGACGACCGACCAGGGCTACGTCCTGTACGGCGAGGACACCACCTCCGACGCCTACGCCAAGGACCTGCCGAAGCTCATCAAGGGGGAGAACCCGTGACCCGCCGCACCACCGCCCTGTCCGCCACCGTGGCGCTCGCCGCCGCCCTCGCGCTGACGGGCTGCTCGTCCGACGGCTCGTCCGACTCCTCGAAGTCCGGCAAGCCCGAACTCACGGTCAGCGGTGCCTTCATGCCGCAGCCCGTGATGGACATGGCCGGCGGCTTCCTCACCATCACCAACAGCGGTGACACCGCCGACAAGCTCACCTCCGTCACCAGCGGCATCTCCGACGACGTCACGCTGCACGAGACGAAGAACCAGAAGATGCAGCAGGTGAAGGCCTTCGACATCCCGGCGAACGGCGACCTGAGGCTCGAACGCGGTGGCAACCACATCATGTTCATGGAGCTGAAGGGCAAGCCGAAGCAGGGCGAGAAGGTCTCCGTCGAGCTGCACTTCGAGAAGTCCGACCCGATCAAGGTCGACCTCCCGGTCGAGGCACCCAACCACAACCCCAAGCAGCACTGAGCTCTTTGAGGGAGTGACACACCCATGACGCCCACCGCCCCGCGCCTCGGGCCGGCCCTCACCCGGCTGCTGCTCGTCACCGCCGCGCTGCTCGGCACGCTGCTCGCCACCGCGGGCCCCGCGTCCGCGCACGCGGCGCTGACCGGCAGTGACCCGCAGGACGGGGCGGTGGTCGCCACCGCCCCCAAGGAGGTCAACCTCACCTTCTCCGAACAGGTCGCCATGAGCGGCGACTCCATCCGGGTCCTCGACCCGGCGGGGAAGCGGGTCGACACCGGGGAGATCCGCGACCTGTGCAGCGGCTCCGTCGTCCGCTACGGCGTCGCGCTGCTGCCCGGCCTGCCCGACGGCACCTACACGGTGGCCTGGCAGACCGTCTCCGCCGACAGCCACCCGGTCGCCGGAGCCTTCACCTTCTCCGTCGGCGCGCCCTCCCAGACCTCCGTCGCCCTGCCCGACCAGACGGTCGGCGGCGGACTCGTCGGCGCGCTGTACGGGATCGCGCGCTACCTCTCGTACGCCGGGTTCGTCGTCCTCGTCGGCGGCGGCGCCTTCGTCCTGGTCTGCTGGCCCCGCGGTGCGTCCGTGCGCCCGGTGCAGCGGCTCGTGGTCCGGGGCTGGCTGACGCTGACCGGCGCCACCCTGGCCCTGCTGCTGCTCCGGCACCCGTACACGAAGACGGGCAAGCTCGGCGACGTCTTCGACCTGGGCGGGCTCCAGGCCGTCCTGCAGACGAAGACCGGGGCCGCGCTCTCCTCACGGCTGCTGCTGCTCGGCGCAGCGGCGCTGTTCGTCGCCGTCCTGTTCGGCGCCTACGCCCGGCGGACCGACGACAAGGAGCACAAGGACCTGACCTTCGGGCTCGCCCTCGGCGGAACCGTCGTCGCCGCCGGCATCGCCGGCACGTGGGCGCTCGCCGAACACGCCTCGACCGGGCTCCAGCCCGGCATCGCCATGCCGGTCGACATCCTGCACCTGCTGGCCGTCGCGGCCTGGCTCGGCGGGCTCACGGCCCTGCTCGTCGCCCTCTACCGCGCCCCGTCGGTCGAACGGGCGGCGGTCGAGCGCTATTCGACGGTCGCCTTCGGCTCGGTCGTCGTCCTGGCGGCCACCGGGATCTACCAGTCCTGGCGGCAGGTCGGCACCTGGTCGGCCCTCACGGACACCCGGTACGGGCAGCTGCTCCTCGTCAAGGTCGGCCTGGTCGCCGTCCTCGTGGGGATCGGCTGGGTGTCACGGCGCTGGGCACGGCGGCTGGCCGAGCCGGCGACGGCGGAACGGGACATCTCCGCGGTCCCGGACGAGGCAGCGGACGGGATCCCGGACGAGGCCGCCGCGGAGTCCCGGGCGGCCGGCGGCGACAGCGGGGCCGGCGTAGTCCTGGAAGCGGGCGAGGACCCGGAGGACGCCGAGGCCGACGGCGGCGCCGGGGACGACCCCGAGCGGGCCGCGCAACTCGCGCGGCAGCGGGCCGCCGTCGCCACCGCGCTGCGGAAGAAGTCGAGGGACGCCGACCCCGAGCGGGCCGGGCTGCGCCGTTCGGTGCTCACCGAGGCCGCCGTCGCGGTCGTGCTGCTCGCCGTGACGACCGTCCTGACCTCCACCGAGCCGGGCCGCACGGAGGAGGAGACGGGCAGGGGCCGGGCCACCGCGGGCGCCGCCGCGGCCGTGCCCGACCGCCCGATCGACGTCCGCATCCCCTTCGACACCGGGGGCGTGGACGGCAAGGGCACCGTGCAGCTCACCCTCGATCCCGGCCGCACCGGCGCCAACGCGCTCCACATCTACGTGCTGCGGCCCAACGGACGTCCGCTGGACGTCCCCGAGATCAAGGTCGCCTTCACCCTCGAGGAGAAGGACATCGGCCCGCTGCCGGTGCTGCCCGACCGGATCCAGACCGGACACTGGAGTGCCAACGGCGTCCAGCTCCCGATGCAGGGCGAGTGGCTGATGCAGGTGACGGTCCGCACCTCCGACATCGACCAGACCACCATCGAGAAGAACGTGAAGATCGGCTGAACCCCGTGAGCAAGCCTGCAAGCAATTCCGAGAGCAACGACAAGCTCGACATCTCCCGGCGGCGCGTCCTCGGCACCGTCGGTGCGGCGGGCGCGGCCGGTCTGGTGATCGGCGCGGCCGGCGGGGCCGGGATCTCCGCGGCGGTGTCGGGCGACTCCACCGGTTCCGGCTCGGGCGGGTCCCCCGCCCTCACCACGGTCGGGGCGACCGAGGTGATGTTTCACGGGAAACATCAAGCGGGGATCACCACTCCGCTTCAGTCGCGGGGGCATCTGGTCGCCTTCGACCTCGCCCCGGGAGCGGGCCGCAAGGAGGCCGCCGCGCTGCTGCGCCGCTGGTCGGCCACCGCGCACGCGCTGATGGCGGGCAGGCCGGCGACCGCCGACACCGGCATCGCCCTCGACGCCGGGCCCTCGTCCCTGACGGTGACCTTCGGCTTCGGGCGTACGTTCTTCGACCGCACCGGGCTCACCGCCCGCCGCCCGGCGCAGCTGGACCCGCTGCCCGCCTTCTCCTCCGACGTCCTCGACCCCAAGCGCTCGGAGGGCGATCTGTGGGTGCAGATCGGCGCCGACGACGCGCTCGTCGCGTTCCACGCGCTGCGCGCGCTCCAGAAGGACGCGGGCGACGCGGCCCGGGTGCGCTGGCAGATGAACGGCTTCAACCGGTCCGCCGGGGCCACCGCCCGCCCGATGACGGCCCGGAACCTGATGGGCCAGGTCGACGGCACCGGGAATCCGAAGCCCTCGGAGCCCGACTTCGACCGGCGGATCTTCGTGCCGCAGGGCGCGTCCGGCGCCCAGGACTGGATGGCGGGCGGCTCGTACGCGGTCGTGCGCCGGATCAGGATGCTGCTCGACGACTGGGAGAAGCTGTCCCTGGAGAAGCAGGAGAGGGTGATCGGGCGGCGGAAGGCCGACGGCGCGCCGCTGACCGGCGGGACCGAGACGACCGAGCCGGATCTGAACAGGATCGGCGCGGACGGCAGGGCCGTCATCCCCGACAACGCCCACGCCCGGATCTCCGCCCCCGAACAGAACGGCGGAGCGGCGATGCTGCGCCGGCCCTTCTCCTTCCACGACGGGATCGCGAGCGACGGGACGCCTGACGCGGGGCTGCTCTTCATCTGCTGGCAGGCGGATCCGCTGCGCGGCTTCGTCCCCGTGCAGCGCAAGCTCGACCGGGGCGACGCCCTGTCGCCGTTCGTCCGGCACGAGGCGAGCGGCCTCTTCGCGGTGCCCGGCGGGGCGGCCGAGGGCGAGTACGTGGGACAGCGCCTGCTCGAGGCGTGAACGGCAGCCCGCCCGGCGCACGAGGCCGTTAGGGTGACCGTATGTCAGCCACCCGGTATACGTATCTCGGTCCCGAAGGCACCTTCACGGAGGCCGCGCTGCGTACGCTGCCCGAGGCCGCGACGCGGGAACTCGTACCGATGGTCTCGGTCCCGGCGGCGCTCGACGCCGTACGGAACGGCGAGGCGGCGGCGGCGCTCGTGCCGATCGAGAACTCGGTCGAGGGCGGGGTGACCGCGACCCTCGACGAGCTGGCCTCGGGCGAGCCGCTGATGATCTACCGCGAGGTGCTGCTGCCGATCGCCTTCGCGCTGCTCGTACGGCCCGGGACCAAGCTGTCGGAGATCAAGACGGTCACGGGCCACCCGGTCGCCCAGCCGCAGGTCCGGAACTGGATGCGGGCCCATCTGCCGGACGCGGTGTGGGAGTCCGCCGCGTCCAACGCGGACGGGGCGCGCCTGGTCCAGGAGGGGCGTTTCGACGCGGCCTTCGCGGGCGAGTTCGCGGCGGCGACGTACGGCCTGGAGGCCCTGGTCACGGAGATCCACGACGCCGAGAACGCGGAGACGCGTTTCGTGCTCGTGGGCCGGCCGGCCCGGCCCGCGGCGCCGACGGGCGCGGACAAGACCTCGGTCGTGCTGTGGCTGGGCGACGACCACCCGGGCGCCCTGCTGGAACTCCTCCAGGAATTCGCCGTGCGCGGGGTGAACCTGATGCTGATCCAGTCGCGGCCCACGGGCGCGGGCATCGGCAATTACTGCTTCGCCGTCGACGCGGAGGGGCATATCGCGGACCGCCGGGTCGGCGAGGCGCTGATGGGCCTGAAGCGGATCTGCCCGAACGTGCGCTTCCTCGGCTCGTACCCGCGGGCGGGCGCCTCGCGTGAGGACGTACGGCCGCTGCGGCGGGGCACGTCGGACGCCGAGTTCACGGATGCGTCCGACTGGCTGGCGCGGGTCCAGGACGGCCGGGCCTGACCTCCGGCGCGAACGCGGGGTCCGCTCCGGTCTGACCACCGGGCCCCTTGTCCGCCCGGCTCCTGCCCTGCCTCCGGGGGCGCCTGTCTGCCGGGGTGCGGCGCCTGCCTGCCGGGGTGCGGCGCCTGTCTGCCGGGGTGCGGCGCCTGTCTGCCGGGTGCGGGCTGCCGGCTGCCGGCTGCCCGGGGCGCGTCGTCCACAGGTTCGGACCACCGGTCCTACCTGCATACTTTTCGGTTACCCACAGAAGTTATCCACAGCCGCGCTTCTCGACCTGGGGACAAGTCGACAAGGTCGCGGAGCGTGGTCGACAAATCACTGTCACCCCTCTTCCGACGTGCCACTCTTCGGGGTGAGCAATTCCCACTCGAAGGAGTGGGAAAATGGCGGCGAAGATCGCCGAGCCGCCTCGTCCACAGAACTTTCGCACAGCCTGTGGATAACTCACCCTCACTGGGCATTGCTGTGGAGAAACCCGGTACGGGAAAATACCGGGAAAACAAAGCAATTCGGTCAAAGCGCCACGCATTGCCATATCGAGTAGGGCCGCTCCCAGTGACACCGGTAGCCTGGTGGGGTGATTGACCTTCGCCTGCTCCGTGAGGACCCCGACCGTGTTCGCGCCTCCCAGCGCGCCCGTGGAGAGGACGTCGCCCTCGTCGACGCCCTGCTCTCCGCCGATGAGCGGCGCAGGTCGTCCGGCGTCCGCTTCGACGAACTCCGCTCCGAGCAGAAGGCGCTCGGCAAGCTGATCCCCAAGGCCTCCCCCGAGGAGCGCGCCACGCTCCTGCAGAAGGCCGAGCAGCTCAAGACCGACGTCAAGGCCGCCGAGGCCGAGCAGAACGAGGCGGACGAGACGGCCCGCGCGCTGCTGCTCCAGCTCGGCAACATCGTCCACCAGGACGTGCCGGTCGGCGGCGAGGAGGACTTCGTCGTCCTCGAGACCCACGGCACCATCCGCGACTTCGCGGCCGAGGGCTTCGAGCCCAAGGACCACCTGGAGCTCGGCGAGGCGCTGGGCGCCATCGACGTCGAGCGCGGCGCCAAGGTCTCCGGTTCGCGCTTCTACTACCTGACCGGCGTCGGCGCGCTCCTGGAGCTCGCCCTGGTCAACGCGGCGATCGCGCAGGCCACCGAGGCCGGCTTCATCCCGATGCTCACCCCCGCGCTGGTCCGCCCGCGCGCCATGGAGGGCACCGGCTTCCTCGGCCAGGCCGCCGAGAACGTGTACCACCTGGAGAAGGACGACTACTACCTGGTCGGCACCTCCGAGGTCCCGCTCGCCGCGTACCACATGGACGAGATCATCGAGGCCGACAAGCTGCCGCTGCGCTACGCGGGCTTCTCCCCGTGCTTCCGCCGCGAGGCCGGCACGTACGGCAAGGACACCCGCGGCATCTTCCGCGTCCACCAGTTCGACAAGGTCGAGATGTTCTCGTACGTCGCTCCGGAGGACGCCGAGGCCGAGCACAAGCGTCTCCTGGACTGGGAGAAGCAGTGGCTGACCTCCCTGGAGCTGCCGTTCCAGGTGATCGACGTCGCCACCGGCGACCTGGGCGCCTCCGCCTCGCGCAAGTTCGACTGCGAGGCCTGGATCCCGACCCAGGGCAAGTACCGCGAGCTGACCTCCGCCTCCAACTGCGACGGCTTCCAGGCCCGCCGGCTCTCCGTGCGCATGCGCGAGGAGAAGGACGGCAAGAAGACGGTGCAGCCGCTGGCCACCCTGAACGGCACGCTGTGCGCCGTCCCGCGCACCATCGTGGCGATCCTGGAGAACCACCAGCTGGCCGACGGTTCGGTGCGGGTGCCCGAGGTGCTCCGCCCCTACCTCGGCGGCCGTGAGGTCCTGGAGCCGATCTCCAAGTGAGCCCGTTCCCCTACCGCCTGGTCGCGACGGACCTCGACGGCACGCTGCTGCGGGCCGACGAGTCCGTCTCCGCCCGCACGCGGGACGCCCTCACCGCCGCGACGGCGGCGGGGGCCGCGCACATCGTCGTGACCGGGCGGGCCGTGCCCTGGACCCGGCACATCCTCGACGACCTCGGCTACGAGGGACTCGCCGTCTGCGGCCAGGGCGCACAGGTCTACCACGCCGGTGAGCACCGGCTGCTGACCTCCCTGACCCTCGACCGGCAGCTCGCCGGGCTCGCCCTCTCCAAGATCGAGGCGGAGGTCGGGTCGCTGGCCGTGGCCGCGAGCCGCGACGGCCTGGAGGGCGAGGTCCTGATCGGCCCCGGCTACCGGGTCCAGGAGGGGCCGCTGCCGTACGTCCCGTACGAGGACCCCACGGAGCTGTGGGCGGCGCCGCTCACCAAGCTCTACGTGCAGCACCCGACGCTCACCGACGACCAGCTGACCCGGGTCGCCCGCGAGACGGTCGGCGGCCTCGTCGACGTCGTCATGGCCGGCCCGGGGATCGTCGAGATCGTGCCGCTGGGCCTCAGCAAGGCGACCGGTCTCTCGCTGGCCGCACGCCGGCTCGGCGTGAAGGCCGCGGAGACGATCGCCTTCGGCGACATGCCCAACGACATCCCCCTGTTCGGCTGGGCGGCCCACGGCGTGGCCATGGCCAACGCCCACGAGGAGCTGAAGGCGGTGGCCGACGAGGTCACCGCCTCCAACGAGGAGGACGGCATCGCCGTCGTCCTGGAGCGCCTGCTGCAGGCATAGAGCGACTGCTCCGGATCCCGGGGCGGCACGAGGAAGCGGGGCGGCCCGCGCGGTTCGCCTCCGCGCGCTCGAAGCGGCCGCCCCGCTCTCGTTCCTCTAGTGTGCGCCGGGCCCTGCCGGCCCCACCAGCGGTTTTCTCCGGGTGATCGGCCAGAAGGCCAGCCCGATCAGCAGCGACACCCCATGCCCCAGATCCGTGTACGTGCGGTCGGTGAGCATCGGCACGGCGAAGAAGGCGATCGCCCCCACGAGATACGGCCAGCGCCAGGGCCGGGGCAGCCGGTAGGTCAGGATCCCGACCGAGGCCGCCAGGCCGTAGCTCACCCCGATGTCGACGACGTGCGCCATGCTGCGCGGCACGTCGTGGTCCTGGATCGCCGCCAGCACCACGTTCTGGCTGATGAGGGTGGCCGCGACGTGCGCCGTGGTGACGACGGCCAGCCATTTCACCGTGCCGAGCCAGCGCTCCACCGGCGCGTGGAACAGTTCGAAGAGCACGGCGTAGAAGGGCAGGCTCGCCGGGTCCTCGATCCAGAAGGCGCTGCCGAGCAGGGCCCGCATCGGATGGCGGGCGAGCTCGTAGAGATTGCTGCTGCTGCGGTGCAGCAGATAGTGCTCGAGACCCTCCGAGGAGAGCGCGATGACCAGGCTGGTGATCGTGATGATCGCCAGCCAGACATGCGTACCGGGTGCCGAACGCACCCACGACCTGATCGGTCGGGACGGTTCGCCACCCGGCGCATGAGAAGGGGATTCGCTCGGCACATCTCTGTGCCTATCACCCCTTTATGGGGGAAACCTGAGAAGAACCCCCGAAACGGGTCCGGACTCAGAAATTGATCATGTGTCCGGCGATGCCGTGGATGGCTTCCTTGACGGCCTCGCCGAGGGTCGGGTGCGCGTGGACGTTGCGCGCGACCTCGTGCACCGTCAGGTCCCACTGCTGCGCCAGCGTGAGCTCGGGGAGGAGCTCCGTGACGTCGGGGCCGATGAGGTGGGCGCCGATGATCTCGCCGTACCGGGCGTCGGCGACGATCTTCACGAAGCCGGTGGAGTCGCCCAGGCCGTGCGCCTTGCCGTTCGCCATGAAGGGGAACTTCGCGACCTTGACGTCGTAGCCCTTCTCGCGGGCCTGCGCCTCGGTGTAGCCGAAGCTCGCGATCTGCGGCTGGCAGTAGGTGGCGCGCGGGATCATCGGGTAGTCGAGTTCCATCGTCTCGGCGTCCGCGATGGTCTCCGCGGCGATGACACCCATGGCCTCGGCGGTGTGCGCGAGCATCAGCTTGGCGGTGACGTCGCCGATGGCGTAGATGTGCGGCACGGAGGTGCGGCAGCGGCCGTCGACGTCGATCGCGCCGCGCTCGGTCAGCGCGACACCGGTGTTCTCCAGGCCGTAGCCGGAGACGTTCGGGGCGAAGCCGATGGCCTGCAGGACCTTGTCGGCCTCCAGCACCTTGCTCGCGCCGTCCTTGCCGGTGACGGTGACGCGGACCTGCGGGCCCGACTCGTCGATGGCCTCGACGCGGGTGGAGGTGAGGACGTCGATGCCGAGCTTGCGGTACTGCTTCGCGAGCTCCTTGGACACCTCCTCGTCCTCCAGGGGGGCCATGCGGTCGAGGAACTCGACGATGGTGACCTTGGTGCCGTAGTTGTTCAGCACGTAGGCGAACTCGATGCCGATCGCGCCGGCGCCGGCGATGATGATCGACTGCGGGGCGTCCTCGGCGAGGATCTGCTGCTCGTACGAGACGACGCGGTCGCTCAGCGCGGTGCCGGGCAGCAGCCGCGGGGTCGCGCCGGTGGCGATGATGCAGCTGTCGAACGTGATGGTCTGCGCGGTGCCGTCGGCCTTGTTCACCTGGAGGGTGTTCGCGTCGAGGAAGGTGCCCCGGCCGTCGAACTCGGTGATGCCGTTCTTCTTCATCAGGAAGTGGACGCCCTTGACGCGGCCGTCCGCGACCGTGCGGCTGCGGCGGAACGCCTCGCCGTAGTCGAAGGAGACCGTGCCGTCGACCTTGATGCCGAAGGTCTTGGCCTCGTGGTGGAAGATGTGGGCCAGCTCGGCGTTGCGCAGCAGCGCCTTGGTGGGGATGCAGCCGACGTTCAGGCAGACACCGCCCCAGTACTTCTCCTCGACGACCGCGACCCGCTTGCCCAGCTGGGCGGCGCGGATGGCGGCGACGTAGCCGCCGGGGCCAGCTCCGAGTACGACGACGTCGAAGCGGTCTGACATGACTGACTCCCGAGGGTGATGAGGGTGTTCGGCACACGTACGAGCCCACAGTAGTCCGGTCGCTGCGGCCGGGCGGGTGAGGCGATCGAGCTCACTTGTAGGATGACTGGGCAACCGGGCGAATAGAGGATTTCGATGGCACTGAAGGCGGCGGGGCGGACCTCGCTCGTGGATTCCGTGGTGGCGCAGCTGCGGGCGCAGCTCGCCGACGGCGAGTGGGCGGTCGGCGACCGCATCCCCACCGAACACGACCTCGCCCAGCTGCTCGGGGTCGGCCGCAACACCGTCCGCGAGGCCGTCCGGGTCCTGGTGCACTCCGGGCTCCTGGAGTCCCGTCAGGGCAACGGCACCTTCGTCCGCTCCACCGCCGACCCGGCCGCCGTCCTCCAGGGCGTCCGGCACGCGGGCGCCCGTGACGTCCTGGAACTGCGGGCCGCCCTGGAGGCCGAGGCGGCGCGGCTCGCCGCGGCCCGGCGGGACACCCACGACCTGCTGCGGCTACGGGCGGCGCTCACCACCCTGCGCGAGGAGGGCGACCGGGATGCGGACGCCGACCTGGCCTTCCACCTCGCGGTCGTCGAGACCACGCACAACGCGGCCTTCCTCGAGGTGTACCGCTTCTTCTCCGCCCAGGTGCACGAGGTCCTGGTGGACGCGCTCGGGGACCGGGAGATGCCGCCGGTCGACATCGACCTGCACGAGGCCCTCGTCGTCGCCGTCGAGAAGGGCGACGCGGAGGCCGCGGAGGCGGGGGCGCGGGAGCTGCTGCGGCTGCCGATGGAGACCCTCGCGGCACTGGAGCGGGAGGGCGAGGCCCGTTGACTCCCGGCACCGAGCTCCCCGGCACGGGCACGGCGTACGGGTCGAGGACGTCCGCACCGGCGCCTCCGGTCGACACGGACGCCCCGGTCCGGTCCTCCGCGGCCGTGGCCTCCGACGTGGGGCGGCCCGCCGCCCCGGTCCGGTCCTCCGCGGCCGGACGGGCCTTCGCGGCGGGCGCGGGTGCCCGGCGGGCGCTGCTCGCGCACCCGGTGCTGCTCCTGGTCGGCATCGTGCTGGCCTCGCTCAACATGCGCGCCGCCCTCGCGAGCGTGTCGCCGCTGGTGGGCGAGCTGGCGGAGAGCTACGGGCTGTCCTCGGCGGCGAGCTCCCTGGTGACCTCGGTGCCGGTGCTGTTCCTCGGCCTCGGCGCGCTCGCGGCGCCCTGGCTCGGGCGGCGCCTCGGCGCCGAGCGGGTGCTGTTCGGGGCGCTGCTGCTGCTCGGGGTGGGCATCCTGGTGCGGATCCTGCCGACTGCGGCCGCTCTCTACTGCGGCGGCGTGCTGGTCGGCACGGCGATCGCGCTCCTGAACGTGCTGATGCCGGGCCTGATCAAGCGGGACTTCCCCGACCGGGCCGCGTCGATGACCTCGGTCTACACGGGCGCGATGATCGCGGGCGCGACCCTGGTCGCCGCCTCCTCCGTCCCTCTCGAGAAGGCGCTGGGCGGCTGGCGGGCCTCGCTCGGCTTCTGGTCGCTGCTGGCGGTGGTGGCCGCCCTCGCCTGGCTGCCGCAGCTCCTGGTCGCCCGGGCCGGGACCGGGCACGAGGTGCGGCGGGCCGCGGGGCCCGCGATGCCGCCCCGCTCGGTGTGGCGGTCGGCGCTCGCCTGGCAGGTGACCCTGTTCATGGGGCTGCAGTCGCTGTGGACGTACGTCCTGATCGCCTGGATGCCGACGATCTTCACGGACGGGGGGATGAGCCGCTCGCAGGCCGGTGTCGTCTTCGCCTTCAACAACCTGCTGCAGGTGGTGGGCGCCTTCGCCGTGCCTCTGCTGGCCGGCCGGATGCGGAGCCAGCGCCCGCTGATCGTTCTGGTGACGAGCCTGGTCGCGGCCGGCTACGCCGGCCTCATGACCGCCCCGGTGCAGGGTGCCTGGCTGTGGGCGGCGCTCCTCGGCGTCGGCCAGGGCGGGGCGGTGGGTCTCGCGCTCACCCTGATCGTGCTGCGCGCGGGCGACGCGCCGACCGCGTCCCGGCTCTCCGGGATGGCCCAGACCGTGGGCTATCTGATGGCGGCGGCGGGGCCGCTGGCCGCCGGTGCCCTGCACCAGGCGACGGGTTCCTGGACACCGCCCGTCCTCGCCGTGCTCGGTGTGTGCGCGGCGGCGCTCGCCGTGGGTCTGCTCGCGGCCCGGAGCCGTACGGTCTGAGTTCGGCACGGCTCCGGTGCACGCGGCCGGTCGGCTACTCCTCGCCCGCGAGGGTCATGGTGCGCAGCTTGCGGCCGGCGAACCAGGTCGCTCCCACGGTCACCGCGAGCAGCAGCACCACCGCGGTCGGCAGGGCCACCTCGGAGGTGATGAGGCTGTCGCCGGTGACCTTCTCGGCGAGGGCGAGCGCCCATTGCTGGACGCTGAGGGTGCGGGCGCCGGCGATCAGGGAGCCGAACAGGGCCTCCCAGACCAGGGCGTAGACCAGGCCGATGACGACCGCGTGCCGGCTGACGGTGCCCAGGAGCAGGAACAGCGCGCTGTAGGCGATGGAGGCCACCAGGGCCGCCACGGTGTAGGCGACCGCGACCTGCTGCCCGTTGCCGTTGAGGATGAAGCCGGCGATCAGGGTCGGTACGGCGGAGAAGACCATCGTCACGGCGACCGCGACGAAGAGCTTGGTGACGATGATCGTCGGGCGCTTCACCGGCTTGGCGAGGAGATAGACGATCGAGCCGTCGTCGATCTCCGGGCCGATCGCGCCGGTACCGGCGATCACGCCGATCAGCGGCACCATCGTGGCCAGCGCGAAGCCGCCCAGGACGTCGGCGGCGACCTGGTCGTCGGCGCCGTTGAACATGCGGATGGCGACGGCGATCACGATCAGCATCGCGGGCAGCGCGAAGAGGATCAGTGCCCGCCGGCGGCCGAGGAGCGCCCGGTAGGTGAGCCGGGCGACGGTGGGGTTGTACATCGGTCGGGCTCCTTTCAGGCCGCTACGAGATACGAGAAGACGGATTCGAGGGACTCGTCCGAGGGCGAGACCGTCAGGAGGCGGATGCCGCGCTCCTTGGCGACCTGGGGCAGCAGCTCGGTGAACCGGCCGAAGTCCACGGCCTGGATGCGCAGGGCGCCCTCCTTGTGGTCGACCTCGATTCCGGCCGTCGACGGGTCGGCGATCAGCGCGGCCGCCAGGGCCCGGTCGTCGCTGGAGCGGACGAGATAGCGGTGCGGCCGGTCGGTCATCAGCCGGCGGATGCGGCGGAAGTCGCCGGAGGCCGCGTGGCGTCCGGCCACGATCACCTCGATGTGCGAGGCGAGCTGCTCGACCTCCTCCAGGATGTGCGAGGAGAAGAGCACCGTGCGGCCCTCGGCGCCCATCCGGCGCAGCAGGTCCATCAACTGCATGCGCTGGCGCGGGTCCATGCCGTTGAACGGCTCGTCGAGCAGCAGCACCGACGGCTCGTGGACGAGGGCCGAGGCCATCTTCACGCGCTGCCGCATGCCCTTGCTGTACGTGGCGATCTTGCGGTCCTGGGCGTATTCCATCTCCACCGTGGCGAGGGCCCGTTGGGCCTCCTTGTCGCCCAGGCCCTGCAACTCGGCGTTGGCGACGACGAATTCACGTCCGGTGAGGAAGTCGTACATCGCCTCCCGCTCGGGGACGATGCCGATCTTGCGGTAGACCGACTCGTTGCGCCAGATCGTCTCGCCGTCGAGCGTGACGGTGCCGGTGGAGGGGTTGAGGAAGCCGCCCATCATGTTGATGAGGGTCGACTTCCCGGCTCCGTTGGGGCCGAGCAGGCCGGTGACTCCGGGGCCGACGGTCATGGTGACGTCG
This sequence comes from Streptomyces sp. NPDC048018, assembly GCF_043202995.1. Classification (NCBI taxonomy): domain Bacteria; kingdom Bacillati; phylum Actinomycetota; class Actinomycetes; order Kitasatosporales; family Streptomycetaceae; genus Streptomyces; species Streptomyces sp. NPDC048018. Next base: position 561,512 of record NZ_JBIDBK010000005.1, on the reverse strand, counting down.
TTGACGGCCACGACGTTGCCGAACCAGCGGGACGCGTGGTCGATGTTGAGCGAGGTCACAGCCCGACCTTTCGGTAGCGGCGCATCAGCACGCCGTACGAACCGGCGATGAGCGCGAGGACGACCAGCAGATAGACCACGCCGACCGCGGTGCCGGGTGCCGCGGCCTCCCCGCCGGGGGCGGCGGTGGGCGCGCCGAGGAAGGCGTCCTGCACTCCGCCGATGAGGGTGATCGGCGAGAACAGGCCGATCCACTTCACGGCGCCGACGTTGTCGGTGCCGTAGGCGATGCCCTGGAGGGTGGAGACCGCTCCGTAGGAGATCACCAGGGTCGCGATGACGGCGGCGACGCCGAAGCCGCGGCGCGGGGTCAGGGCCGCCATGACGAGGCCGATGCCGCCGAAGAGCAGCGAGAGCAGCGTGACGGAGACGAGGCCCTGGCCGAGCATCTGCGCCTGCTCGGCGAAGTCCATCTTGGCGAGCAGCGAGCCGACGAACAGGATCAGCAGCGGAGCGGCGGTGAGGACGAACATCGCGGAGGCCATCGCCCCGTACTTGGCGAGCACGTAGTCGACGCGCTCGATCGGGCGGGCGAAGTAGAGGGGGACGGTCCGGAACCTGAGGTCGCGGGAGACCGACTGCGGGGCCTGGGCGGCCACGAAGATGGCGATCACCATCTGGAGGAAGATCGCGTACTGGGTGTACTCGATCGACAGCTTCGAGGACTTGGTGACGACCGCGACCGCGACGATGATCAGCGCGGGCACGCACATCACCGCGAACAGCAGCATCGGCAGCACCTTGGACTTGGCGCTGCGGCCGAGTCCGTACGCACCGCGCAGCGACTGCGAGAACAGCGCCCGGCGGGCGGACGAACGGCCGAGCCGCGGGCCGTCGTAGCCGCGGTAGCCGATGTTGTGGATCTGCGTGGCCTCGCGGCCCTGCACGGTGTCGGGGGTCGGGGCACTCATCGCGCCGGCACCTCCTCCTGCTGCTCGGCCCGCGGCTTGAACACCTCGGCGATGTGGTGGCGGCGCTGCTCCATGCGGACGAGACCGAGGCCGAGGCCGGCGACGGTGTCCCGGACCAGGTCGTAGGTGTCCTCTCCGGCGGCCTCCAGGAGCAGGATGTGACCGGCGCCCGGCAGTCCCTCCTCCACCCCCGCGTGCAGGGTGATGCCGGCGGCGGTGAGGGCGGCGCGGAGCGCCTCCGTGCCGTCGGGGTGGGCGTCGGAGTCCGTGACCTCGACCGCCAGGGTCGTGGTGCTGCGGGTGAAGTCGCTGGTGGAGCTGGAGCGGAGCAGCCGGCCGCCGTCGATGACGACGACGTGGTCGCAGGTGCGCTCCAGCTCGCCGAGCAGGTGCGAGGTGACGAGGACCGAGATGCCGAAGTCGGTCCACACCCGCCGGATCAGGCCGAGCATGTCGTCCCGGCCGACCGGGTCGAGGCCGTTGGTCGGCTCGTCGAGCAGCACCAGCTGCGGGTCGTGGACGAGGGCCTGCGCCAGCTTCACACGCTGCTTCATGCCCGTCGAGTAGCCGCCCATCGGGCGATAGCGCTCCTCGTACAGGCCGACGTGGCGCAGGGTGTCGGCGGTCCGCTCGCGGGCGGCGGTCGCGGGCAGGCCCGACATGCGCGCCATGTGCACAACGAACTCGGTCGCCGAGACGTCGGGCGGCAGGCAGTCGTGCTCCGGCATGTAGCCGACGCGCTCGCGGATCTGGGCGCCGGAGGTGGCCACGTCGAGTCCGAGGACTTCGGCGCGGCCCTCCGTGGCCGGGGACAGACCGAGAAGGATCTTGATCATCGTGGACTTGCCGGCTCCGTTGGCACCCACCAGTCCGGTCACACCGGGCCCGATGTCCAGGGAGAGCCGGTCGAGAGCGGTCACCCGGGGGAACCGCTTGCTGAGGCTTTCGGTGGCGATCACAGTCACGTCTCCGACGGTAGTGGTGTGCGTCACGGCAGGCGTCAGCCCAACGGCTCGATTCATGTCCGACTCCAGGTGTACACGCCCGTAGGGGAGCAGCGACCAAGGTCTCGTTTTCCACAGGCCCGTGCACGCCCCTTGACGCAGCCGCCGTGCATTGTCACATTCATCGATGGCAAGTTACGGACGCGTAGCGCATCCGGACGGTCACACAGGACGGGCGGGGTGACATGGCATCGGTCGGAACGGCGGGCGCGGCGGTGACGCGCGAACTCACCGCGGAGCTGCGCGGGTTCAGAGAGGTGCAGCGGCTCTCCTACGCCTGCGCGGAGGCCGTCGCGGCGCAGCTCAGACCGGGCGTGACCGAGCGGGAGGCGGCCCGGATGCAGCGGGAGTGGCTGTACGAGCGCGGGGTGAGGGACTGGTTCCACCGGCCCTTCGCCTGGTTCGGGGACCGCACCGCCTTCGTCGACTTCAAGATCCCGCTCCAGTTCTTCCCGACGAACCGGCGCCTCGAGCCCGGGATGCCCTTCATCCTGGACATGGCCCCGGTCCACAAGGGCTACACGGCGGACATCGGCTACTCGGGCTCCCTGGGCCTCAATCCCGTCCAGGACAAGCTGCTCGCCGACCTCAGGGAGCACCGCGAGCTGATCCTGCGCGAGGTGCGCGAGCGCCGCACGCTGCGCGAGATCTACGAGGACGTGGACCGGCTCATGGTCCGCCAGGGGTACGCGAACCGGCACCGGGCCTATCCCTTCGGCGTCATCGCCCACAGGATCGACCGGGTGAGAGAGCGCCGCTGGGCGCCCACCCTGTTCGGCTTCGGCACCCAGTCCCTCAAGGGCCTGGCGAGCGACGCCCTGCACGGCCACCGGGACGGCTGGTCCCCGCTGTGGTCGCCGTACACGTTCTCCGACCACCCGCCCGTGCCGGGCCTCTGGGCGGTCGAGCCGCACCTCGGATTCCGGGGTACGGGCGCGAAGTTCGAGGAGATCCTGGTCGTCACCGACTCCCGGGACCCCGAGCAGAGCGCGTACTGGCTGGACGACGACCTGCCGCACGTGCGGCGCTGGAACGAGGAGGGGGCGGCATGATCGCGGGACTCGACGGGGCGCGGGAGCGCTGGGTCCGTACCGGCGGGATAGAGCTGTGTGTGGCCGAGCTGGGGGACGAGAGCCGTCCGACGGTGCTGCTCGTGCACGGCTACCCGGACTCCAAGGAGGTCTGGTCGGAGGTCGCGGCCCGGCTCGCCGAGCGGTTCCACGTGGTGCTGTACGACATCCGGGGACACGGCAGGTCGACGGCGCCGGCCCCGCTGCGCGGCGGCTTCACGCTGGAGAAGCTGACCGACGACTTCCTGGCGGTCGCGGACGCGGTCAGCCCGGACCGGCCGGTGCACCTGGTCGGCCACGACTGGGGTTCGGTGCAGTCCTGGGAGTTCGTGACGGTCCCCCGCACCGAGGGCCGGATCGCCTCCTTCACCTCGATGTCCGGCCCCTCCCTCGACCACTTCGGACACTGGATCAAGAGCCGGATGACCCGGCCCACCCCGCGCCGGGTCGGGCAGCTCCTCGGCCAGGGCGCCAAGTCCTGGTACGTGTACCTGCTGCACACCCCCGTGCTGCCGGAGCTCGCCTGGCGCGGGCCGCTCGGCAGGCGCTGGCCGAAGATCCTGGAGCGGCTCGAGCGGATCCCCGCCGGTGACTACCCCACGGCGTCCCTGCCCGGGGACGCGGCGCACGGCGCGTGGCTCTACCGGGACAACGTGCGGGCGCGGCTCTCCCGCCCGCGGCCCGACGCCTTCGCGCACGCGCCCGTGCAGCTGATCACGCCCACCGGCGACGCGTTCCTCTCCGAGCGGCTCTACGACGACCTGGCCGGCTGGGTGCCGGACCTCACCCGGCGGACCCTGCCGGCCAAGCACTGGGTGCCGCGCACCCGCCCCGATCAACTGGCCTCCTGGATCACCGAGTTCGTCGAGGCGAACGAGGACCCGGCGGCCAGGGCGCCGAAGCCGGCGAGGAGCGAGGTGCGCCCGGAGTACGCAGAGCGCTTCGGCGGTCAGCTGGTCCTGGTGACCGGCGCGGCCAGCGGCATCGGCCGGGCCACCGCCTTCGCGTTCGCCGAGGCCGGCGCCCGGGTGATCGCGGTGGACCGGGACACCGAGGGCGCGGCGCGTACGGCGGAGATGTCCCGGCTCATCGGGGCGCCCGAGGCCTGGGGCGAGACCGTCGACGTCGCCGACGAGCAGGCGATGGAGAAGCTGGCCGCGAAGGTGGCGAGCGAGTACGGCGTGGTCGACGTGCTGGTCAACAACGCGGGGATCGGCCTGACCGGCTCCTTCTTCGAGACCACGCCCGAGGAGTGGAAGCGGGTCCTCGACGTCAATCTGTGGGGCGTGATCCACGGCTGTCGGGCCTTCGGCGCGCAGATGGCCGAGCGCGGCCAGGGCGGCCACATCGTCAACACGGCGTCCGCGGCCGCCTTCCAGCCCTCGCGCGCCCTGCCCGCGTACAGCACGTCCAAGGCCGCGGTGCTGATGCTGAGCGAGTGCCTGCGGGCCGAGCTCGCGGACCAGGGCATCGGGGTCTCGGCGATCTGCCCGGGCATCGTGAACACCAACATCACGGCGACCGCCCGGTTCGCCGGAGTCACGGACGAGGCGGAGGAGAGGCGGCGCCAGAAGAAGGCCTCGCGGCTCTACGGTCTGCGCAACTACCCGCCGGAGAAGGTCGCGGACGCGATCCTGCGGGCGGTGCTGCGCGACCAGGCCGTGGTCCCGGTGACCCCGGAGGCCCGGGGAGCGCATCTGATGGCACGGCTGGCCCCGGGCGCGCTGCGGGCGCTGGCACGCTGGCAGCCGCCGGCGTAGGGGCTCCTCGCGGGACTCCCGGAGCGGGGCGGTCGTACGATCCCTGGCAGGTGGGGCCCTGGGCGTCGGGGTGGAGGGAGCGGTCGGTGGGAGCGGGTTTGTCCGAGCAGTCAGCACAGCCGGAGTACCGGATCGAGGATCTGGCCCATCACAGCGGGGCCACGGTCCGGACCATCCGCGCCTACCAGGACCGCGGCCTGCTGCCCCGACCGGAGCGGCGCGGCCGGTCGAACGTCTACGGGGACACGCACCTCGCCCGGCTGCGGCAGATCGCGGACCTGCTGGACCGCGGCTACACCCTGGCCTCCATCAAGGAGCTCCTGGAGGCCTGGGACGCCGGTCGCGGGCTCGGCGGGGTGCTCGGCCTGGTCGCCGAGGTCGACGGTCCGTGGACGGACGAGGAGGCCGACCGCATCTCGCGGGCCGAGCTGGACGCGCGCTTCGGCGGCGAGCCCGACGAGGAGGCGGTGCGCGACGCGATCGAGCTCGGGGTCCTGGAGCGCATCCCGGACCGGGACGCCGAGGAGTACCTCGTGCCGAGCCCGCAAGAGCTCGCGGTGGCGGCGGAGTTGTACGCGGCGGGCGTTCCGCTGGCGGCGATCACCGGGCACCTGAGGGAACTTCGCGGGCAGGTCGAGCACATCGCCTCGCGTTTCCTGGAGTTCACGACGGAGCACGTGTTCGCGCGCTATCTGGAGCACCGGCCGCCGACGGACGCGGACGCGGCCGAGGCGGCGAGCATGGTGCGTCGCCTCCGGCCGCTCGCCCAGCAGACGGTGGACGCCGAACTCGCGCGGGCGATGCGCCTGTTCGCCACCCGGCACCTGCAGTTCCATCTCTCACCCGACGCACCGCCGCCGGCCGACCGCGAGCCCCGTTCGGTGACGCTTCCTCCGGAGACGATTCGCGCCGTGGAAAGCCTGGTTGGCGCGGAGAACGTGGCGGCGTTCGTCACTGCGGCCGCCGAACGAGAAGTACAGACAAGGACATTGGACGCCCTTGCCTCAAATGCCGCAAAAACCAGCTAAATTACCCAAGTCACCTGGGTTTCCGCGGGCGTTGTCCACAGAACCGCCAAATAGCCTGTGGATAAACCCACTTGGCTGTGGATCAAACATGGGGCTTCAATGCATTCATGAATGACGAGAAACGCACCGTGAAGGTGTCGAAGTACCTCTCGAAGCACCTGCGTCACCAGCCCGAACGCATCGGTCTCGTGCTCGACCCGCACGGCTGGACCGAGATCGACGCGCTCCTGGGAGCCGCGGCCGCCCACGGTTTCCCGATCACCCGGGCCGAGCTCGACCACGTGGTCGCCGCCAACGACAAGAAGCGCTTCGCGATCGAGGGCACCCGCATCCGGGCCAGCCAGGGACACACCGTCCCGGTGGACCTGGACCTGCCGGCCGTCGAACCCCCCGCCTACCTGTTCCACGGTACGGTCGCGGCCGCCCTGCCCGCCATCCGGGCCGAGGGCCTGCGCCCCATGGCCCGCCACCACGTGCACCTCTCCCCCGACCGGGAGACCGCCACCCGGGTCGGCGCCCGACGCGGCCGCCCCGTCGTGCTGAGCATCGATGCCGGTGCCATGCACCGCGCCGGCCACGTCTTCCACGTCAGCGCCAACGGCGTCTGGCTGACCGACGCCGTACCGCCGCAGTTCATCCGCTTCACCGACTGACCCCTCCCCGGCCCGCCGCTTCACCGGGTGCCCCACCCCGGCCCGGCCTGCGACGGCCGCTTCCCCGGCCGACCGGATCCGCCGATCGACGGTCTGCCCGGTTCCGGGCAGATTCCGGGCTGAGGCATGATCGTGGCCATGGGACGACACCAGCACCCGCACCTGCCCACGACCGAGTCGGCCGTCAGGGCGCTCCGCACGGTCGCCCAGGAGTTCAACCTGGAGATGACGGTCACCGACGACATCGGCGCGGACCGGACCTCCCGCCGCACCTCCGCCGGCGCCTTCGCCGTCCTGGACCCGGACGGCTCCCTCCCGCACGAGGCCTACGTCGAGCTCGGCGGCTCCCCGTCCGTGAGCGTCCAGCTCTTCCCCGAGGACGACGCGAAGATCACCGTCGACGGGGTCGTCTTCGACGACGTCCCCCGCGACGCCGCCCCCGCCTTCGTGCGCTCCGTCCACGGCGGCCTCGCCTACGTGAAGGGGCGCTTCTTCCCCCCGGGCTGGTGGCTGATCGTCCCGCTACCGGGCGACGAGACCTACAAGGAACTCGTCTTCCGCACCGCGCTCACCCCCTGGCTCTCACGCAACGTGCGGTGACCACACGGGGCCACGGGGGCGCCCACGACGGACGTACGCCCGTCCGTAAGACCTTGCCGGGAAGACGTACACCGGGCGGTTCGGCCCGACCGAAGCGGATCAGAGCGCGATGAGCCGGACGCGACTACCGCACAGCTTGGCCATGTCGTCGACATCCGACGTGAGCATGGCCACTGGACCCGGCTGGCGGAGTGCCAGCTCGGCGACGGTGGCATCCATCGCGTACTTGTGTCCGTGGAGGCCGGCTTCTTTCAGCAGGCCGGCGGCGGCTCCGGCCGCCTGCTCGGTCACCGCTTGCACCTTGACCTGGGAGAGCACCCGGTTCAACCGGGCGGTATTCACCCGGGCGTGCACGACTTCCACGATGGTGTTGGCGCAGACCACGAGATCGGCGGCCATCGAGTGGAAGGATCGGATCATCGCGAGCACGGCCCGGTCCTGTGAGATCCAGGCGGACAGTCCTCGGGAGTCCAGTACGACGGTCTCGATGCGGTGGTTCACGCGGCGCTCGCCGACTCCTCGTGCTCGGCCGTGCCGAAGATTCTGGCTTGGGCCGCGGCCAGCTCCTCGTCGGTGAAGGCGCCGTGTTCGTCCTCGTAGCGGCGCAGCTCCTCGCCGAGCAGCTGGTGTCTGATCTGGCGGGCGACCGCCTCCGCGACGTAGCCGGAGACGTTGTCCGTGAGCCTCTTCAGCTCCGCCACCTGCTCGGTGGGCAGAGTGACCGTGATGCGGGTCGTATCAGCCATGGAGCCAGCATACTGCGGTATGCGCGTCATCTGTCGGGCTTCTCCGCATACGACCTCAGCGTCGTCCCGCGCTGAGCAGTTCACTCAGGCGGTCGCCGATCACGGACACCCCAGGGCGGGGGGCGCTCGCGTAGTACCAGGGCTTGCGCCGGCGCAGCAGCGTCTCGCCGTGCTCGCTCCAGGCGAATCCGGGCTTCCGCAGCAGCTTCCGGAACACGGCGTCCGCTGTCTCCGGGTGAGCGGCGACGAGCCGGTGGATCGGCAGTGGAGTGATCGACTCCTCACGCAGGTACGTGCGCAGCAGATCCTGGTGCCGCCCGCGGTCCGTGAGAGCGGGCTCCGCGAAGAGGTCCCGCAGCATCCCGTAGTCGGCGTAGAAGTTGAGCCCGTCGACCTGGTCATAGATGAGGCCGACGGTCTCCGAGTCCGCCAGTTCCGACGGCAGCTCGAAGAAGGGCAGGTCCAGGCCGGGGAGCCGCTTGCGTCGGGCACGGCTGGGCTGTGCGGCGACGGTGGCCTGTTGGCGGTGGCGGTAGTAGGCGTTGAGGAGGTCCTCGGCTTCGGCAGGCGGAAGGACCAGTTCGTCGCCACCGCAGAACTCGACGAACGCGGCCCGGTCCTCCCGCATCTGCTGCCATCCCTGCTCGATCTTCCGGGGGTTGCGGAAGACCAGCTCGGGTCGGCTGGTGGCCAGTGCGAGCGCCGCCTGTGCGACGTCGGTGGCACTGGACCCGGGGTGGTACGACATCGCCCCGGACACCAGCCACGCCCCGCCGGCCGACTGAACGGGTACCAGGCAGGCGTGGAGGAATCCCCCCTCGGACACTCCGCGGAACGCCGCCCGCCCGGCATTCGAGTAGGTGCGGTACTCGAGGTCGCTGACCAGGTCGAGCAGGACGACGGCATCCCCGTCCTTGCGCCGGATCTCGAAGACGCCCTCAACGGGGTCACGCCAGCCGAGCAGCAGCTCCCGGTCGGCCGCGGTCAAGTCCTTCCGGCCGTCGACGAAGCGGTCCACCACGGTCGAACCGTCCGGCAGGCGGTACCGCAGGATGAAGTGGTCGGTGATCCGGATCGCCTCGCCCTCGTCCAACTGCCGTTCAGGCCCCGCGGCCTCCAGCAGGAGGGGTGTCAACCACCGGTCGAAGCGGGCACTCTGCGCGAAGACGACCAGCCGCCCCTTCAATTCGGCGCTGCGCTCGATGAGATCAGCCAATGACGGTTCATGGGCACCCCGGTGTGCGCCCTGTGCGGCCTCAGCCACTTTCAGCCCTTCCGTACGCGCCGGTTCCGCGTGAAGTGAGAGGTGTCCGGCCTCAAGCGGCCCAGTGACGGTACGCCTCGATCCACTCCGCCCCTTCGGGTGCCGGGCTGGGCAACGGCAGATCCAGAATCCCGATCGACTGCCGGACGTGACCGCGAGAGCACAAGGCGACGACCTTGCCGTCGGGCGCGAGGTCGACGCCGCGCACCGCCACCTCGGCGCCGAGAACCGTGGTGGTGAAGGGCAGGGCGAGGTTCTCCTCGAGCATGGTGAACAGACCGGTCCGCTGCTCGTCCTCGCCGTAGGCGTCCACCGTCGCCTCGTCGATCATGGCCTCAAGCTCGACCCTGTCCAGCGTGCCCATGACGCCACGGTAGCGGCCCGCATCGCAACGTCGGCGTGGCTTCCCGAATCTGCTCCGTCGGCATATCCGTGACAGCGGGAAGCCCGCGTATCGTCGAGGTCATGCGTCTGAGCACGGTGATCCTCCCCATCCACCGATGGGCAGAAGGGCAGAAGAGCTGGCGGCGGGCCGAAGACCTCGGCTTCCATGCCGCGTACACGTACGACCACCTGTCGTGGCGGTCGTTCCGGGACGGGCCGTGGTTCGGTGCCATCCCCACACTCACAGCCGCAGCTTCGGTCACACAGAGTATTCGATTGGGTACTCTCGTGACGTCCCCCAACTTCCGGCACCCGGTGACCCTCGCCAAGGAGCTCATCTCCCTGGACGACGTCTCCGGCGGCCGCGTCACCCTCGGCATCGGCGCCGGCGGCAACGGCTTCGACGCCACCGCGCTCGGCCAGGAGGCCTGGACACCGCGGGAGCGGGCCGACCGCTTCGCGGAGTTCGTGCCGCTGCTCGACCGGCTGCTCACCGAGGACGCCGTCACCCAGCAGGGCGCCTTCTACACCGCGGACGAGGCCCGCAACATCCCCGGCTGCGTACAGCGGCCGCGGCTGCCTTTCGCGGTCGCCGCGACCGGCCCGCGCGGCCTGAAGCTGGCGGCGCGCCACGGCCAGGCCTGGGTGACCACGGGCGACCCGAAGCTCTACGAGAACGGCACCCCGGAGCAGTCCGAGGCCGCCCTCCGCGGCCAGGTCGAGAAGCTCGGCAAGGCCTGCGCGGAGATCGGCCGGGACGTGGTGGAGCTGGACAAGATCCTGCTCACCGGCTTCACCCCGGAGAAGAACACGGTCCTGGGCTCCGTGGACGGCTTCGTCGACTTCGCCGGCCGCCACCAGGAGCTCGGCTTCACCGAGATCGTGATCCACTGGCCGATCCCCGACTCGGTCTTCGCCGCCGACCGGGACGTCTTCGAGAAGATCGCCACGGAGACCGTCGCGCAACTGGGCTGACCGCCGCCACGGAGCGACCCCCTCGCCCCGCAGGCGTCCGGCGAAGGAGTCGGACCCGGGGGCGCGGGTGCCGCCCGGGGCCCCGGGCCGACGGGGTCCCCCACGGTCGGCGGGCCTCTGAAACGCCCGGCACAGCATCAGCCCCGGGTTCAGCAGCGCCCCCGGGGGCGCCCGGGGCCCGGTCGCCCCACTCAGATGTGCGCCCCCTCGCACGCCCGTGCAGATTGTGCGGAAGAATGAGGCGGTGACCTCACCCCACTCCGAGCGCCCCGAAGCCCCGGCCGTCCGGCTGATCGCCACCGACCTCGACGGCACCCTTCTGCGGGACGACAAGACCGTCTCCGAGCGGACGATCGCGGCGCTCGCCGCCGCCGAGCGCGCCGGCATCGAGGTCTTCTTCGTCACCGGCCGCCCCGCCCGCTGGATGGACGTCGTCAGCGCCCACGTCCACGGCCACGGCCTCGCGATCTGCGCCAACGGCGCCGCGGTCGTCGACCTGCACGGGGGCGGGACGTTCCTGGAGGTCCGCCCGCTGCAGCGGCCCGTCGCCGTCGAGGTCGTCAGGGCGCTGCGCGCCGCCGCCCCCGGCACCAGCTTCGCCGTCGAACTCACCACCGGCATCCACTACGAGCCGGAGTACCCGCCGTTCTTCCTCGACCCGGGTGCCACCGTCGCCACGGCCGAGAAACTGCTCTACGAAGAGGCGCCGGGCGCCGCGGCCCCGGTGATCAAGCTGCTCGCCCAGCACCCCGGGCTCGACCCCGACGCCTTCCTCGCCACCGCCCGCGAGGCCGCGGGCGACCTGGCCTCGTTCACCCGCTCCAGCCCCACCGCGCTCCTCGAGATCAGCGGGCTCGGCGTCTCGAAGGCCTCCACGCTCGCCCTCTGCTGCGCCGAGCGCGGCATCGCACCCGAGGAGGTGGCGGCGTTCGGCGACATGCCGAACGACATCGAGATGCTCAGCTGGGCGGGCCGTTCGTACGCCATGGGCAACGCCCACCCCGACGTGATCGCCGCCGCCTCCGGCCGCACCGTCGGCAACAACGAGGACGGCGTGGCCGTGATGATCGAGCAGTTCGTCGCCGAGGCGGAGGCCGTACGCAACGGCTGAGCGGGGCGTTCGGAAGACCGGGCCGAGGCGGTACGGAACGGGCGAAGGGCGCGGGGAACGCCTGGGCGAGGACGTACGGAACGCCGAGCCCGGCGGGTACGGAATCGGGCGGGGGCGGCCGGCGGGCCGGACGTGGCCGGCGGGCTAGAGCGGGGCCTCCCAGATCACCGTGGTCCCGCCGCCGTCCTCCCCGATGCCCGGGCCGCACCAGCTCGCGCCGCCGAGCGACTCGGCGCGGCGGGCGAGATTGCGCAGACCGCTGCGCCGGCCGCCCGCCGGGAGGCCGACGCCGTCGTCCGCGACCGCGAGCCGTACGCCCTGGGCGCCGTCGGGCAGGGAGACGGTGGCGTCCACGACCACGTCGATCCGGGTCGCCTCGGCATGCCGGAAGGCGTTGGAGAGCGCCTCGCGCAGCGCGGCGATCAGGTTCTTGCCGGTCAGGTCGCCGACCAGCGCGTCGACCGCCCCCACGAAGCGGTGCGCGGGCTTGAAGCCCAGGGGCACCGCCGCCATGTTGATCTCCCGCAGCACGCGCGTGCGGAGTCCCGACGGCGCCTCGGCCGGCCCCTGCTGGAGGGCGAAGATCGCCGTACGGATCTCCTGGATGGTCACGTCCAGCTCGTCCACGGCCTTGCCGACGCCCTCCTGCACGGCGGGCACGATCGACCGCCGCTGCGCGCTCTCCAGCATCATCCCGGTGGCGAACAGCCGCTGGATGACCAGGTCGTGGAGGTCACGGGCGATCCGGTCGCGATCCTCGAAGACCGCGAGCCGCTCCCGGTCCCGCTGTGCCTCCGCCATCATCAGGGCCAGTGCCGCCTGCGAGGCGAACTGGGTGGCCAGGGTCCGCTCGGTCTCCGTGAACTGCCCCGCCCCGCGCGCCCGCGGGGTGGCGAGCGCGCCGAGGACCCGCCCGCCGCTCTGCAGCGGCAGCAGCATCGCGGGACCGTACTCCGCGGACAGGCCGCTGAGCATCCTCGGGTCCGTCGAGGCGTCCGCGACGAACACCGCCTCGCCCTCCATCAGCAGTTTCACCACCGGGCTCTCGGGCGGGATCACCACCCCGAGCGCCCTGCTCGCGTGGGTCGCGGAGACGGCGACGATCTCCAGACCGCCCTCCTCGGCCGGCAGCAGCACGATGCCCGCGGCGGCCTCGGCGAGCCGGCGGGCCTGCTCGGCGACGACCGTGAGCGCGTCGTCGGCGTCGCCGCCGGAGAGCAGGGCCGTGGTGACGGCGACGGATCCGTCGATCCACCGTTCGCGCTGCCGGGCGGCCTCGTACAGCCGGGCGTTGCCGATGGCGATCCCGGCCTCCGTCGCGAGCACCCGGACCATGTGGACGTCGTCGTCGTTGAACTCGCCGCCGCCGTTCTTCTCGGCGAGGTAGAGGTTCCCGAAGATCTCGCCCTGGACCCGGATCGGCACCCCGAGGAAGGTGTGCATCGGCGGGTGGCCGGCGGGGAAGCCGGCCGCGCGCGGATCCGCCGACAGGTCGGCGAGCCGGATGGTCTGCGGCTCCCGGATGAGCGCGCCGAGCAGCCCCGCATGCCCGTCGGGCCGGTGCCCGATGCGCTGGGCGATGTCGTCGCCGACGCCGAAGGTGACGAACTCGGAGAGACCGTCGCCCTCTTCGTCGACGACGCCGATCGCGGCGTAGCGCGCGTCGGCGAGTTCGGCCGCCGTCTCACAGATCCGGTCGAGCGTGGAGTGCAGTTCGAGGCCGGTGCCGACGGAGCGCATCGCCTCCAGGAGCTGCGGGACGCGGGCGGTGAGCTCGGTGGAGAGGCCGTGCAGGCTCCGGGTGGCCTGGGTCGCGGCTTCGAGCGGGTCCGGGGCGTCCGGCACGGCGGCGGTCATGAGACGAGCCTAGTAAGTCCTATTTGGCGAGAAAAGTCGGCCGTTCGGTGGACGCGTCGCCGGCGCTGCCCGCAGCGGCGCCCGGAGACGTCTCCTCCCGGCCCCCGCCGGTGCCTGCGGACGTCAGCAGCAGATCGGTCGCCCGCTCCTGCTCCAGCATCCGCCGCAGCGGCCCGTCGGCGCCCGCGAGCTCCGCGTACGGACCGCGCTGCACGGTCCGGCCCCGGTCCAGGACCACGACCTCGTCGACGGCGTCGAGGCCGTGCAGGCGGTGGGTGATGAGGACGGTCGTCCGGCCCTCGGTGGCCCGCAGCAGGTCGTCGGTGAGCGCGTCGGCGGTGGCCAGGTCCAGGTGCTCGGCCGGCTCGTCGAGGACGAGGACGGGGAAGTCGGCGAGGAACGCCCGGGCGAGTGCCAGGCGCTGGCGCTGGCCGCCCGAGAGTCGCGAGCCGTGTTCCCCCACGAGCGTGTCGAGACCGTCGGGCAGTCCGTCCACCCAGTCCAGGAGCCGGGCGCGGCGCAGCGCCTCGCGCAGCTCGGCGTCGCTCGCACCGGTCCTGGCGAGGCGGAGGTTCTCCCGGAGGGTGCTGTCGAAAAGATGCGCGTCCTGGGCGCAGAGGCCGACGAAGCGGCGTACCGCGTCCCCGTCGAGCTCCCGGGCGGGCACCCCGCCGAGCGCGTACGTGCCGGACTCGGCGTCCAGGAAGCGCAGCAGCACCTGCGCGAGGGTCGTCTTGCCGGAGCCGGAGGCACCGACCACGGCGATCCGGCGCCCCGCCTCCAGGGTCAGCCCGAAGTCCGTGAGCGCGGGGCGGTCCTGTCCGTCGTGCCGCGCCCGGAGCCCGGCGAGCTCCAGCGGGAACGGGTTCGCCGGGGGAGCGGCGGGCGTGACCGGCTCGTGCACCGGCAGGGGAGCGTCGAGCACCTCGAAGACCCGCTCCGCGCTCTGCCGTACGCGCCGACGGTACTGGACGGCGAGCGGCAGACCGGTGACGGCCTCGAAGGCGGCGAGCGGAGTCAGCACGACGACGGCGAGCGCGACACCGTCGAGGCGCCCGTCCCGCACGCCCTGCACGCCCACGAACGCGGCGGCCACGACGGTGAGGCCGCAGACCAGCGCCGAGAGTCCGGCGCCGAGCGCGGTGGCGGCGGACTGCCGGGACGCGATGCCGGTGAGGGTACGGTCGGCCGCCGCGGCCCGCTCGACACGCCCCTTCAGGGCGCCGGACACGGTGAGTTCGGCGCAGCCTCGGAGCAGGTCGACGACGGTCGTGGTGAGCGCACCGCGCGCGGGGGCGAGCTGCCGCTCGGCCCGCCGGGCGAGCGTGCCGCCGGCCCATGGCACGACCACCCCGGCGAGGAGCAGTCCCGTGGCGAGCACGGCACCGGCCGCGGGCAGCAGCCAGGCGGTGAACCCCACGGACCCGATGCCCACGACGACAGCCGCACCGACGGGCAGCGACCAGCGCAGCCAGTAGTCCTGGAGGGCGTCGACGTCCTGCACGAGCCGGGCGAGGAGATCGCCGCGCCGGGTGCGGCGCAGACCGGCGGGCGCGATCCGCTCCAGGCGCCGGTAGACGGCGACGCGCAGGTCGGCGAGCATCCGCAGGACGGCGTCGTGCGAGACGAGCCGCTCGGCGTACCGGAACACGGCCCGCCCGATACCGAAGGCGCGGGTGGCGGTGACGGCGACCATCAGATAGAGCACGGGCGGCTGTTCGGACGCGCGCGAGATGAGCCACCCGGACACGGCCATGAGCCCGACGGCCGACCCCAGGGCGAGGCTGCCGAGCAGCAGGGCGAGTCCCATCCGCCCCCTGAGCTCCCCGGCCATGGCCCGCACGCGTCGCAGGACGGACCACCCGGACCCGCCCGAGGGGACACCGTGGGCGGGATACCCGGCAGCCTCCCCCGACGCACCCGGGGCGCCCGGGACGCCTCGCGCCGCGCTGTCGTCCGCCCCGGGCGGCGCCGTGCCTCCGGCCGGCCCGGCGGCGAGGTGGCCCCCGGTGTCCGTGAGGCCCTCGGCGCCGGTGGCGACGACGGCCGTCCCGTGGGGCCGGGTCGTCTCCGGCGACGAGGCCGGCAGCGGCGTCCCGTCGGCCAGGAGTCCGGCCACGTGCGGCCGGTCCAGGGCCTGCGACGGGCGGCCCGGCGTCTCCTCCGACCGTCCGGCCGGGGTCAGCCGTACGACCCGGTCCGCGACGGCGAGCAGCGCCGGGCGGTGGACGACCAGCAGGACCGTGCGGCCTGCGGACAGGCGGCGGACGGCGGCGACGACGGCCGCCTCCGTCTCGCCGTCGAGGGCGGCGGTGGGCTCGTCCAGGAGGAGGAGGGGACGGTCGGCCAGGAAGGCGCGGGCCAGGGCGAGGCGCTGGCGCTGGCCGGCGGAGAGGCCCGTGCCGTCCTCGCCGAGGACGGTGTCCGCGCCTTCCGGGAGCTCGGCGAGGAAGTCGTCGGCGCCCGCGTCCCGGAGGGCCTGGCGCACCGCCCCGTCGGATGCCCCGGGACGGGCCAGGCGCACGTTCTCGGCGATCGTGCCGGCGAAGAGGTAGGGGCGCTGCGGCACCCAGGCGATCCGGGTGCGCCACTCCTCCAGGTCGAGCGAGGCGAGGTCCGCTCCGCCGACGCGGACGGAGCCGCCCTCCTCGGGGGTCAGGAAGCCGAGCACCACGTCGAGCAGGGTGGACTTGCCGACACCGCTCGGCCCGACCAGGGCCACCGTCTCGCCGGGTTCCACGGTGATCGACGCGGCGTCCAGCGCGGGTTCCGCCCGGCCGGGGTGCCGTACCGTCACGCGGTCGAGGTCGAGGCGGAGGGACGCGGGCACCGGTCCCGTGCCCCCGGCCGGCAGCGGCGTCTCCAGGACCTCGAAGATCTCCTCGGCGGCCGCGAGGCCCTCCGCCGCCGCGTGGTACTGCGTCCCGATCTGCCGCAGCGGCAGATACGCCTCGGGGGCCAGGACCAGGATCACGAGCCCCGTGTAGAGGTCGAGGCTGCCGTGGACGAGCCGCATGCCGATGGTGACCGCGACCAGGGCGACCGAGAGGGTCGACAGGAGCTCCAGGGCGAAGGAGGAGAGGAACGCGATGCGCAGCGTCCGCATCGTCGCCCGTCGGTACTCGGTGGTGATCGACCGGATGTTCTCGGCCTGGGCCTTGGCCCGGCCGAAGACCTTGAGGGTGGGCAGCCCGGCGACGACGTCGAGGAAGTGGCCCGAGAGCCGGGAGAGCAGCTTCCACTGACGGTCCATCCGGGCCTGGGTGTACCAGCCGATGAGGATCATGAAGACCGGGATGAGCGGCAGGGTCAGCACGATGATCGCGGCCGAGATCCAGTCCTCGGTGACGATCCTGGCGAGCACCGCCACCGGCACCACGACCGCGAGCCCCAGCTGGGGCAGATAGCGGGCGAAGTAGTCGTCCAGCGCGTCCACACCCCGGGTCGCGAGCGCGGCCAGCGAACCGGCCTTCTGCCCGCTGAGCCACCCCGGCCCGAGCCGAGCGGCCCGCTCCAGCAGCCTGCCCCGCAGCTCGGACTTGACCGCCGCGCTCGCCCGGTGCGCGGCGAGCTCGGTGAGCCAGGAGACGAGGCCCCGCCCCGCCGCCACTCCGGCGAGCAGCAGCAGGGGCGTGGTGAGCCCGGAAACCGTCAGGCCCCTCTGGAAGGCCCCGACCACGATCTCGGCGATGAGCATCGCCTGGGCGACGATCAGCGCCGCCCCGACCAGGCCGAGGACGACCACCGCCGTGAGGAAGAGACGGGTGGCCCGGGCGTACCGCATGAGCCGCGGATCGATCGGTTTCACGTGAAACATGCTCCCCTGGCAGAGGGCCGGCTGGTGAGCCCGGCGGGTCAGCCGCGTCCTAGTGAGCCGCGTCGGCGATGTGCTGCGTGCCGATCCGCTTGCGGAAGACCCAGTAGGTCCAGCCCTGGTAGAGCAGCACCAACGGGGTCGCGATCGCCGCACACCAGGTCATGATCTTGAGCGTGTACGGACTCGACGACGCGTTGGTCACCGTGAGACTCCACGCGGGGTCGAGCGAGGACGGCATGACGTTCGGGAAGAGCGTCAGGAACAGCATCGCCACCGCGGCGGCGACCGTGACACCCGACAGCGCGAACGACCAGCCCTCACGCCCGATCCGGATCGCGCCGATCGCCCCGACCAGGGCCACGACCGCGACCAGCATCGCGACAAGGCTCCAGCCGTCGCCGTTGTCCACCTGGGTCCAGACGAGGAAGGCGAGCGCGAGGACCGCCGTGACGAGACCCAGCTTGAGCGCGAGCGCACGGGCCCGGGTGCGGATGTCCCCGACCGTCTTGAGTGCCGCGAACACCGCACCGTGGAACGTGAAGAGGCTGAGCGTGACCAGCCCGCCGAGCAGGGCGTACGGGTTCAGCAGGTCCCACAGGTTGCCGACGTACTCCATGTCCGCGTCGATCTTCACGCCGTGGACGATGTTGCCGAAGGCCACACCCCACAGGAACGCCGGGACGAGCGAGGTCCAGAAGATGGCCTGCTCCCAGTTGCGCTGCCAGTTCTCCTCGGGCCGCTTCGCCCGGTACTCGAAGGCGACACCACGGATGATCAGACAGACCAGGATGACCAGCAGCGGCAGGTAGAAGCCGGAGAAGAGGGTCGCGTACCACTCGGGGAAGGCCGCGAAGGTCGCACCGCCCGCGGTGAGCAGCCACACCTCGTTGCCGTCCCAGACGGGACCGATGGTGTTGATGAGCACACGCTTCTCGGTGCGGTCGCGGGCGAGCAGCTTGGTGAGGACGCCGACACCGAAGTCGAATCCCTCCAGGAAGAAGTAGCCGATCCACAGGACGGCGATGAGTACGAACCAGACGTCGTGGAGTTCCATGCCTCGATCTCCTCAGCCTCAGTACGAGAAGGCCATGGGCCGGTCGGCGTCGCGGTCCCCGCCGATCCTGGTGGGCGGATTGAGGTCGTCCTCGGTGAGCTCGGGCGGGCCGGCCTTCACGTACTTCACGAGCAGCCTCACCTCGATCACGGCGAGAACGGCGTAGAGCAGGGTGAAGACGATCATCGAGGTGAGCACCTCGCCCTGGGAGGTCCCGGGGGAGACCGCGTCACGGGTGCGCAGCACGCCGTAGACGACCCAGGGCTGACGGCCCATCTCGGTGAAGATCCAGCCCCAGGAGTTGGCGATCAGCGGGAAGAGCATCGTCCACAGGGCGACGATCCAGTACCACCTGCCCAGACGGGGGCTGAGCGCCTTGTTCCGGAAGAGGACCAGATGCGGCACCTCGTCCTCACCGGTCCGCAGCCCGGGCGCCAGCATGAACTTCTTGCGGGTCAGCCACAGACCCACGATTCCGATGCCCAGCGAGGCCATGCCGAAGCCGATCATCCAGCGGAAGCCCCAGTAGGCGACGGGGATGTTCGGCCGGTAGTCACCGGGGCCGTACTTCTCCTGCTCCGCCTTGTTGACGTCGTTGATGCCCGGCACGTAGGAGTCGAAGTCGTCGTTCGCGAGGAAGGACAGCAGGCCGGGGATCTCTATGGCGACGGAGTTGTGACCCTTTTCGACGTCGCCGTAGGCGAAGACGGAGAAGGGGGCGGGTGCCTCGCCGTCCCAGAGCGCCTCCGCCGCGGCCATCTTCATGGGCTGCTGCTTGAACATGACCTTGCCGAGCAGGTCGCCGCTGATCGCGGTGCCGAGACCCGCGATGATCAGGGTGATCAGGCCGAGCCGCAGCGAGGTCCGCATCACGGCGACATGCCGCTTGCGGGCCAGGTGGAAGGCCGAGATGCCGACCATGAACGCGCCGCCGACCAGGAAGGCCGCGGTCATGGTGTGGAAGAACTGGTTGAGTGCGGTGTTCTGGGTGAGCACCAGCCAGAAGTCGGTGAGTTCGGCCCGGCCCCGCTCGGCGTTGATCCTGTAGCCGACCGGGTGCTGCATCCAGGAGTTGGCCGCGAGGATGAAGTACGCGGACAGGATGGTGCCGATCGACACCATCCAGATGCAGGCGAGGTGGATCTTCTTGGGCAGCTTGTCCCAGCCGAAGATCCAGAGACCGATGAACGTGGACTCGAAGAAGAAGGCGATCAGCGCCTCGAAGGCGAGCGGGGCACCGAAGATGTCGCCGACGAAGCGCGAGTAGTCGGACCAGTTCATGCCGAACTGGAACTCCTGCACGATGCCGGTGACGACACCCATCGCGATGTTGATCAGGAAGAGCTTGCCCCAGAACTTCGTCGCCCTGAGGTACTTCTCGTTCTCCGTGCGCACCCAGGCCGTCTGGAGGCCGGCGGTGAGGGCCGCAAGGGAGATCGTCAGGGGGACGAAGAGGAAGTGGTAGACGGTGGTGATGCCGAACTGCCAGCGCGCCAGCGTCTCCGGCGCAAGAGCTAGGTCCACGACGTCGTCTCCTTACATCGCGTAGTCACGTGGGCAGTCTGCCCCGTTTGCCCCACCCACTTCAGGAGGAACAGGGACACGCTTGTGAACGCGTTCACATTCACAAGCATTATGGCTCATACGACATCCGTACGTCCCATCGGGGGGTCCCCTTATCGGGCGACCCCTTCCCAAGAACTTCAACATATTGTTGAATCCGGGCCATGACCCTTCGGATACGCGTCTCCTGGCCCGCCGGCCACACCACGGCCACCATCGACGAAACCCCCACGAGCAAGGCGCTCGCGGGGGCTCTCCCGATCTCCTCCACCGCCCGGACCTGGGGCGAGGAGGTCTACTTCGACACTCCGGTCTCCGTGCCGCTCGAAGCGGACGCCCGCCAGGTCGTCCCACCGGGCACGGTGGCCTTCTGGACGGAAGGCGACGCGCTCGCCCTCCCCTACGGCCCCACCCCGATCTCACTCGGTGACGAACCGCGGCTCGCGAGTCCCTGCAACCTCCTGGGCGCGCTGGACGGCGACCCGCGGATCCTGGCCACCGTCAGGGACGGCGACCCGATCCGCGTGGAACTCGTGACCGACTGACGACCGGCCCTCACCGGCCGCTCAGGCCTCCTTGCGGAAGCCCTCCGCCGCCTTGAGGAACAGGTCGTTCGCCTCGCACTCACCGATCGTGACGCGGACGCCCTCCCCCGCGAACGGCCGCACCACGACACCGTGCCGCTCGCACTCCGCCGCGAAGTCCATGGTCCGCTCGCCGAGCCGCAGCCAGACGAAGTTCGCCTGGGTGTCCGGCACGGTCCAGCCCTGGGCCACGAGCCCCGCATGGACCCGCTCGCGCTCCGCCACCAGCGAGCCGACCCGCCCGAGCAGCTCGTCCTCCGCCCGCAGCGAGGCCACCGCCGCGTCCTGCGCGAGCTGGCTCACCCCGAACGGCACCGCCGTCTTGCGCAGCGCCGCCGCCACCGGCTCATGGGCGACCGCGAAGCCCACCCGCAGTCCGGCGAGCCCGTACGCCTTCGAGAAGGTCCGCAGCACCGCCACGTTCGGCCGGTCGCGGTAGAGCTCGATGCCGTCCGGGATGTCGGTGTCGCGCACGAACTCCCGGTACGCCTCGTCGATCACCACCAGGATGTCGGAGGGCACCCGGTCCAGGAAGCGCTCCAGCTCCGCGCGGCGCACCGCGGTGCCCGTGGGGTTGTTGGGGTTGCAGACGAAGATCAGCCGGGTCCGGTCGGTGATCGCCGCGGCCATCGCGTCGAGGTCGTGCACATCACCGTCGGTCAGCGGCACCTGCACCGCGGTCGCCCCGCTGATCTGCGTGATGATCGGGTACGCCTCGAAGGAGCGCCAGGCGAACATCACCTCGTCGCCGGGGCCCGCGGTCGACTGCACCAGGGACTGCGCCACGCCCACCGAGCCGGTGCCCGTCGCCAGGTGCGTGACCGGCACGCCGAAGCGGTCGGCGAGCTCCTCCATCAGCCCCGTGCAGGCCATGTCCGGGTAGCGGTTGAAGTTCGCGGCGGCGGCCAGCGCACTCTCCATCACGCCCGGCAGCGGCGGATACGGGTTCTCGTTGGAGGACAGCTTGAAGGCGACCGGACCACCCGCGGCGGCCGGCTTGCCCGGCTTGTAGGTGGGGATGCCGTCCAGCTCGGCGCGCAGCTTGGGGCTCGTCCCGCTGGTCTCGCTCACAGTGTGTCCTCCTCGACGATCCGTACCACCAATACTCCTCACCTTATGAGGATTCGCCTCCCCTGCGAATGGCCTGTGGACAACAGAGCGGCAACGGCGCCGAGGAGCCCGGGGCGCCCGGACGGCGGCCGGGGTGATCACCGGACGCCGGAGGGCCGCCTCGCAGGGGAGCGCGCACCGGGGTGGCGTGCGCCGGTGGCGAGCGCCGTGGCGCGCATCCCCCGTAGAGGTGAGTTGAGACCTCTTCGAGACCTCGCCCACTTGCCAGGTGCATGGGCACCTGGGACTCCTGCTCCCATGCAACTGACCTGAACTTTCTTGGTTTCCAAGGCGGTTGAGGCTTAATGATCATGCAGAAACGTGCCTGTCCCTGCCTGCATATGCGACCGGCTCTACCCACCTCCCTCGCCCTACTATCGGCTCGCCATGACAGCAGCAGGGAAGCACCAGGTGAGCCGGGCACAGACCCGGGGAGGCCGGCAGGGCCGGGCGGGCATCCGGGACGTGGCCGCCGCCGCCGGGGTCTCGATCACGACTGTCTCCGACGCGCTCAACGGCAAGGGCCGGCTCCCGGACGCCACCCGCCGTCACGTCCGCGAGGTCGCCGACCGGCTGGGCTACCGCCCGTCCGCGGCGGCCCGCACGCTCCGTACGGGCAAGTCGGGACTCATCGGCCTGACCGTGACGACGTACGGGGATGAACCTTTCACCTTCACCGAATTCGCGTACTTCGCGGAGATGGCCAGAGCCGCCACCTCGGCCGCGCTCGCCCGCGGCTACGCCCTCGTCATCCTCCCCGCCACCTCCCGTCACGACGTCTGGTCGAACGTCGCCCTCGACGGCACCGTCGTCATCGACCCCTCCGACCACGACCCCGTCGTCACCGAACTCGTTCGCCAGGGACTGCCCGTCGTCTCCGACGGGCGGCCCGCCGGCACCCTGCCGGTCACCGCCTGGGTCGACAACGACCACGAGGCCGCCGTCCTCGACCTGCTCGACCACCTCGCCGCCGCCGGCGCCCGCCGGATCGGCCTGCTCACCGGCACCACCACCGACACGTACACCCGGCTCTCCACCACCGCGTACCTCAACTGGTGCGAGCGGGTGGGCCAGGACCCCGTCTACGAGGCCTATCCGGCGCACGACCCGTGCGCGGGCGCCGTCGCGGCCGACCGGCTGCTCGCCCGCCCAGACCGCCCCGACGCCGTGTACGGGCTCTTCGACCCCAACGGCACCGACCTGCTCGCGGCAGCCCGCCGCTACGGGCTGCGGGTGCCGGACGACCTGCTGCTGGTGTGCTGCAGCGAGTCGACCGTGTACGCCAACACCGAGCCGCCGATCACGACGCTCTCGCTCAAACCCCGCCGGATCGGCACCGCCGTCGTCCAGCTCCTCATCGACGCCATCGAGGGGGTCGAGACGGACGGCCCGGTCGAACAGGTGATACCCACGGAGCTGATCGTCCGCACCTCCTCGCAGCGACGGCCTCCGCGGACGACGGTGAGCCCGCCGAGGTCTCCCTCGAAGGACTGATCCCGAGGGGCGGGGAGGGGACGCGCGCCGGACCGGGGAACCCGGCGCCGGACGGGGGAAACCGGCGCCGGGTCAGCGGGATCCCGGCGCCGGACAGAGGACGGGACGGGGACAAACCTGCGGGCGACTCCGTCCCTCCCCTGGCCTGGACCTTCCCAATTCGGACGAAACAACCGGTGAACCCGGAGTGGACCCGGATTCAGCACCCCTGGTGCGTCACACAGGAGGACGCTCATTCCTATGATGGGCGGACGACACCGCGGACCACCCCGACCAGGCCGGTCCGCGCTGTGCAGGGCATCGCGACGGTGGTGGAGGGGTCGATGACACAGGGGGCCGGACAGGAACCCGTGGTGCGCACGGCGACGTTGCGTGACTTCCGCGTACCTCCGTACGCCCGGGTGCCCGTCCAGGGGCAGTCGGCGGACGCGTTTCCCAGCGCCGCCCCGGCGGCCCCGGAGGGCCCCGCCGCGCCGGCCACGCCTCCCGCACCGGCCGCCCCTCCCGCGCCGGCAGCACCCCCGGCACCCGCCGACGCCACGCTGCACCTGGGCTCGGTCGGACACCCGGGCAACGCGTACCCCGCCGACGAGCCGCCCGAGGGCTACACGCCGACCGAGCGGGACCTGCCGGTCATCAACCGGGGCGACACGGTCCAGGTGCACGTCGCCCCCGCGCCCCAGCCGGTCCCCGCGAACCCCGACGGCCCCGGCCCGCTCTTCGTCGTCGGCGACGTCCACGGCTATCTGGACGAACTGCTCGCGGCCCTGCACGCCCAGGGCCTCGTCGACGAGAACGGCAGCTGGTCCGCCGGCAACGCACGCCTGTGGTTCCTCGGCGACTTCACCGACCGCGGCCCCGACGGCATCGGCGTGATCGACCTCGTGATGCGTCTGTCGGCCGAGGCCGCCGCGGCCGGCGGCTACTGCAAGGCCCTGATGGGCAACCACGAACTGCTGCTCATCGGCGCCAAGCGGTTCGGCGACACGCCGGTCAGCTCCGGAGCCGGCACCGCCACCTTCCAGGCCGCCTGGCTGCTCAACGGCGGTCAGAAGCACGACATGGACCGCCTCCAGGACGTCCACCTCCAGTGGATGTCCCGGCTCGACGCCGTCGTGGAGGAGGACGGGCACCTGCTCCTGCACTCCGACACCACCGCGTACCTGGAGTACGGCCAGACCATCGAGGACGTCAACGACAAGGTCCACGAGATCCTCACCCGGAACGACGCGGACGAGGTCTGGGACGTCTTCCGGAAGTTCACCAGGCGCTTCGCCTTCCGGGACGAGGCCGCGGGGCCGGAGGCGGTGCAGGAGCTGCTCGGCACCTACGGCGGACAGCGGATCGTGCACGGCCACAGCCCCATCCCGTACCTCCTCGGCCAGGTCGGCACGGAGGACGGCGAGGAGGGTGAGCGCCCCGTCGTGGACGGCCCGCACGTCTACGCGGACGGGCTCGCCATCGCGATGGACGGCGGAGTGACCATGGCCGGAAAGCTACTGGTCGTCCAACTCCCCCTGCCCGCCTGAGGTATTAACCGTACGCATCCGGGGAAGGCGATTTCCCGGAACACCCTGTCACCGCGTGCCGGAAGCGCAATACCATCGGCTCATCCGTAGCAGGCTCTCCTCCGTTTCCGCCCGACCTGCCGTGCCCCACGGCCGGTTCCGGCCCTTACGGAGCATCGGGGGATGCACATGAACGTGGCTCCGCACCTGCTGACCGAGGACCGCGCCGAGTTCGAGCGGGTCCTCGACGAGGCACTGCGCAACGCGCACGACCGGCCCGATCTCGCCGAGGTCGGCACCAGGCTCACGACTGCCCAGCTGCGCGCGATGGCCCTGAACGCGACAGCACTGATCACGACCGCCGCCGCGGTCGAGTACGACCACTTCGTGAAGGTCCGTGAGCAGCTCCGCTCGGCGAGCAGCGCCCTGGCGAGCGGCGCGGGCGAGGTGCCCGTCGAGGACGGCGCGGCGGCCGGCGCGGGCATCGTCGCCGTCGTCACCGTCCTCGCCCCGGTCCTCGCGGGCACCGCGGCAGTGATCTTCCTGCTGGTCGGAGCGGTCCTGAAGATGCTGGCCCCGGCTCCCGCCTTCGCCGACACCCTGCTCACCGCGGGCCTCCTCTTCGGCGCCGTCGGTGCGGCCGGACTGCTCTGCGCCGCCGCCGGGCTGCTGGTCACCGCCCGGCGCAACAGCGCCACGGAGGTCCACGCCCCGCACCCCGACGACGAGTTGTCCCGCGCCCGGGCCGCCTGGTGCCAGGCGCTCCTGGAACGCGGGGTCCTGCCGTTCCTCCGCGACGCCCTCGCCGTGCCCCCGCCCCGGGAGCAGCCGGCGCCGCCCCCGGCCCGCCGCATCCCCAAGGTCGGGTACAGCGGGCCGGACTTCACCAGCCCCAACGAGGGCGCACCGGCGTCGCGCCCGACCTACTCGAGCCCCGACTTCACGAGCCCGGACTTCGGGTCGCCGGAGCAGCGGACCGAGTGACGGTCAGGAGGCGCCGCCCTCGCGGAGCTCCGGCGACGCGTGGTCGACGCGTGCCCCGCCCTGCGTGCCGCCGTCCCTCGCACCGTGCGCCGGGTCCGCGCCTCTTCGGGGCGCGGACGCGCCCGGCGCCGTGCGGATCACGCGCGGTCTCGACGGTCCTCCACCGGCCCGCCTCCCCGCGTACGGACGTACGCGCAGGAGGTACCGGCCCGCGACTCCCCCGAGTCCCGCGGGCCGGTACCGGTCCGGGGGCCGGGGTCAGTCGGCCAGCGGGAGGTAGACCCGGTTGCCCGAGGCCGCGAACTCGGCCGACTTCTCGGCCATGCCCGCCTCGATCTCGTCCGCCTTCAGGTCGCCGCCGTGCTCGCGGCGGATGTCCTGCGAGATCTTCATCGAGCAGAACTTGGGCCCGCACATCGAGCAGAAGTGCGCCGTCTTCGCGGGCTCGGCCGGCAGCGTCTCGTCGTGGAACTCGCGCGCCGTGTCCGGGTCCATGGCCAGGTTGAACTGGTCCTCCCAGCGGAACTCGAAGCGCGCGTCGGACAGCGCGTCGTCCCACTCCTGGGCGCCCGGGTGCCCCTTGGCCAGGTCCGCCGCGTGGGCCGCGATCTTGTAGGTGATGACGCCGGTCTTCACGTCGTCCCTGTTCGGCAGGCCCAGGTGCTCCTTGGGCGTGACGTAGCAGAGCATCGCGGTGCCCCACCAGGCGATCATCGCCGCACCGATGCCCGAGGTGATGTGGTCGTACGCCGGGGCGACGTCCGTGGTCAGCGGGCCGAGCGTGTAGAACGGCGCCTCCTCGCAGATCTCCTGCTGGAGGTCGATGTTCTCCTTGATCTTGTGCATCGGGACGTGACCCGGGCCCTCGATCATGGTCTGCACGTGGTGGCGCTTGGCGATCGTGTTGAGCTCGCCGAGGGTCTTCAGCTCGGCGAACTGCGCCGCGTCGTTGGCGTCCGCGATCGACCCGGGCCGCAGTCCGTCGCCGAGCGAGTACGTGACGTCGTACGCGGCGAGGATGTCGCAGAGCTCCTCGAAGTTCGTGTAGAGGAAGTTCTCCTTGTGGTGCGCGAGGCACCACGCGGCCATGATCGAACCACCGCGCGAGACGATGCCGGTCTTGCGACGGGCGGTCAGCGGCACGTACGGCAGCAGCACGCCGGCGTGCACCGTCATGTAGTCGACGCCCTGCTCGGCCTGCTCGATCACCGTGTCCTTGTAGATCTCCCAGGTGAGCTCCTCGGCCTTGCCGTCGACCTTCTCCAGGGCCTGGTAGAGCGGCACGGTGCCGATCGGCACGGGGGAGTTGCGCAGCACCCACTCACGGGTGGTGTGGATGTTGCGGCCGGTGGAGAGGTCCATGACCGTGTCGGCGCCCCACTTGGTCGCCCAGGTCATCTTCTCCACCTCCTCCTCGATGGAGGAGGTGACGGCGGAGTTGCCGATGTTGGCGTTGACCTTCACCAGGAACCGCTTGCCGATGATCATCGGCTCGATCTCCGGGTGGTTCACGTTGGCCGGCAGCACGGCGCGGCCGGCCGCGATCTCCTCCCGCACGACCTCGGGGGAGACGTTCTCGCGGATCGCGACGTACTCCATCTCCGGCGTGATCTCGCCACGCCGGGCGTACGCGAGCTGCGTGACGGCCTGCCCGTCGCGGCCCTTGCGGGGCAGCCGCGGGCGGCCCGGGAAGACCGCGTCGAGGTTCTTCAGCCCGCCTCCGCGCGGCGCGGTGTGCTTGATGCCGTCGTCCTCGGGACGGACGGGACGCCCCGGGTACTCCTCGGTGTCGCCTCGCGCGATGATCCAGTTCTCGCGCAGGGGCGGCAGGCCGCGCCGGACGTCGGTGTCGATGGTGGGGTCGGTGTACGGACCGGACGTGTCGTACAGCGTCACGTCCTTGCCGTTGGTGAGGTGCACCTGACGGACGGGCACCCGGATGTCGGGGCGGGAGCCCTCGACGTATCCCTTGTGCCAGCCCGGCGTGCGCTCGCCCCGGCCGTTCGGGGCGTCCGTCTGGTCGGAGGCAGGCGTGCGTGCATCCTGAATGGTCATAAGACCGAATCTCCCTACGCCGGCATTACCCGGTAACAGGTTCGGCGGTCGGCGCAGCCTCCTCCCGTACGTACATCGGTACGCGCGTACGGTGATCAGCGCCCTCTCAGCCCGGTGCTCCGAGCTCCCGCGTGTGCAAAGGTGCCACCACGCTAGCGCCCTCTCTGGCGTGCTGAACAGTGGGCCCCCGGCTGTTCTTGCGATGATCGGTCGGTGACTTCGACGCATCAGCCCCACGAACCGCACGGCCACGGGCACCCCCACGGGCACGACCACGGGCCTGGTCAGGGCCTCGTGGACCGGGACCCGAACGGGCCGGGACCGGGCCGCGAGGACCGTTCCGACGGGCCGGGCCACGGAGGCGGCGGTGGGGGGAGCGGGAGCCACGGGCACGGTCACACGCACAGCCACGGGCCCGCCGCGCCCGTCTCCCGGCATCTGCGCAAGGTCATCGCCGCGGTCCTCATCCCCTTCGCGACCGCCGTCGTCGTCGGGCTGCTGGTGCTGTGGCCGGGGAGCACCCCGGGGCACCAGCGCACGGGGGTCGGCTTCGACCGGCAGACCGAGCAGGGCAGGGTCACCGCCGTCCAGCACGTCGACTGCAAGGACGTGAACGCCGCCCAGGTCCCGCCGACCGGCGACACCTCCACCCCGGAGGGACGCGAGGCGGTGAACGGGCAGCAGGGGCAGTGCGAGAAGGCGACCGTCACGGTCACCACCGGCCCGGAGAAGGGCCGCACCTTCACCGAGATCGTGCAGCCGGACGCGCCGCGGCAACTCGACGAGGGGCAGGGCGTGGTGGTCGCGTACGCCCCCGACGCGCCGCGTGACCTGCAGTACTCGGTCACCGACGTCGACCGGAAGCTACCGCTCTACGTCCTCGCGGGCATCTTCGCGCTCGCCGTCGTGGTCGTCGGCCGGATGCGCGGCGTGATGGCGCTCGTCGCGCTCGCCGTCAGCTTCATGGTGCTGTCCTTCTTCATCCTGCCGGCGATCATCCAGGGATCGAACCCGCTCGTGGTCGCCATCGTCGGCGCGAGCGCGATCATGCTGATCGCGCTCTACATGTGTCACGGCCTGTCGGCCCGCACCTCGGTCGCCGTGCTCGGCACGCTGGTCTCCCTGCTGCTGATCGGCCTGCTCGGCTCGTTCTTCATCGGCTGGGCCTCGCTCACCGGCAACACGGACGACAACACCGGTCTCATTCACGGGCTCTACCCGGAGATCGACATGTCCGGTCTGCTGCTCGCCGGGGTCATCATCGGTTCCCTCGGCGTGCTGGACGACGTGACCGTCACCCAGACCTCGGCGGTGTGGGAGCTGCACCAGGCCGATCCGCGGATGGGGCCGCGCGCGCTCTACCGGGCCGGCATCCGGATCGGCCGGGACCACATCGCCTCGGTGGTGAACACCCTGGTCCTCGCCTACGCCGGTGCGGCGCTGCCGCTCATGCTGCTCTTCTCGATCGCGCAGAGCAGCGTGGGGATGGTGGCCAACAGCGAACTCGTCGCGGAGGAGATCGTCCGCACGCTGATCGGCTCGATCGGTCTGGTCGCCTCGGTGCCCGTCACCACCGGCCTGGCGGCGCTGGTGGTCTCGGCGGACCGGCCGGAGGCCGGCCGGCAGCGCCCGGGCAGGGGCGGGCGCCGTCGCCGGGCCAAGTGACGCGGGCCCGGCCGGGGGCGGGGACACGAGCTCGGCGGAAGGCGTGCCGGGCGGCCCGGCCGCCCGACCGGGGAGGTGACCCGGCCGGGGAGGTGACACGGCCGGGGAGGTGACACGGGCTCAGCCGGCGTTCTCCTCCGCCAGGATGCGCCCGAGTGCGGCCTCCAGGCTGTCCTCGAAGTCCCCCAGCGCCTGTTCCTGGCCGAGCGGGACGAGCTTGTCCGTGCGGTCGAGGAAGGCGACCAGGGGCGGCGCGCTCGCCCGGAACAGGGCCCGGTCGGCCCCGACCTGCAGCCGGATCATCACGTCGGACAGCCCCTCGGGGTCGGTCGGCGCGATGTGGACGTCGCCGTCGCCGCTGGGGCGGTTGATCCCGTCGAGCAGCAGCTCCCGTCCGAAGGCCCAGGTGACAGGGGCGTCCCCGGGGAGGTGGAAGGTCATACGGACCGCATAGGGATCGCGGGTCTCATATCGCAGTTCCACCGGGATCCTGAAGGAGAGCTCCTCGGAGACGAGGAAGCTCATCAGGACTTCGGCCTGAACCGTCTCTCGCATCATGTACCCCGCAGTAGATGGAGCAGTTGTGTTGGCACGCTGCTGGAAATGCTCGGGTTGAAACGGCCAGGAATGATCCCCATGGCCCTCTTGACGCAATCGTGCTGTACGCACTAGCAGATCACAAGGAGTGATTTTTCAGATACTGATAGAGAACGCGAGGGAACTGAACAGCTTTCCGATCTCACTCTGTAGTCGATCGATCGCGGGTAGCAACCGTTCCGCCTGGTGAAGGGGGAGGGAAATGGCCATGGCGGCCGCTGTGGACCCCGCCGTGATGGGGATCGCGGCACAAACTGTGCCGAGTGCATATTCTTGACGTTCCACCAGGGGCTCCATTCGCCCCATACCGCCCAAACGGTCCAAAAGGGCGCGCCGATTACGCACCGTATACGGCGTGATGGCTTCCACCGGATGGCGGTCGAGGTGGTCTTGACGACTTCTCAGATCCAGTTGACTCAGCAGGCACTGCCCGATGGCGTGCGCGTGACCGGTCTCCCGGAAGTCGGCCCACTCCTCGACGGCGGGCGCCGCGGGGGTGTCGGCGACGGCGACGAGCTCGATCTCGCCCTCGCGGTAGACGGCGAAGTAGACGGGGACGCCGATGGAGTCCCGCCAGCGGGCGAGGGAGTCCTCGATCGTGGTGCGACGATTCTGCAGAACTCCACCGCCGACCAGACGGCCGGCGGCGTCCCCGAGGACGAACACACCCTTCTCGCGGCGCAGATAGCCCTCGTGCGTCAGGGTGCGGAGCAGGTGGTACGCGGTGGGGAGCGGCAGTCCCGCCTCCCGCGCGAGCTGCTTGGCGGGGGCTCCGTCCTCGTGGGAACCCACGGCCTCCAGCAGTCTGAGCGCCCGTTGCACCGAGCCGATCAGGGTAGGAGCAGCGGGCTGCGAAGCAGTGGGCAAAGGTCACCCCCAGGCGAGTCGACGAGTGCGCCGCACTCGCCCGCAGGGGCCGCCCCCGCGCGCCCGCCGCGGCCTGGGACCCGGCGGGGAGGTCTGTGCCCGAGGCTCCCGGGGCGGCAGCGGATTTCCACTCTAATGGCAGCCTCTACGGGCCCACGGGCTTCTACCTGCGCGTTCCCTCGGCCGGGCTAATCCCCGGGGCCCAGGACCATACCGACGGGTAGACCGTGCCATCGGCCAGGCGCCGCGGGGGTCCCGGCGCCTCCGGCCGCGCGGGGGTCCTACCAGTCCTCGCGCGACGAGGACGAGGAGGTGAACTTGCGGACCACGTAGATCAGACCGCCGACCAGGGCCACGAACACCAGCAGCTTGAACAGCAGGCCGACCACGAACGTCAGGACGCTGGTGATCAGACCGCCGAAGACGACCAGAGCGATGACGGGTATGGCGATCCACTTCACCCACCACGGCATCCCCGCGAGAATCTCCTTCACCGCCATTGCGCTTACCTCATCTCCGAAGACCGAGCCCGAAGGTCCGTCGGCGCTCCCTGCGCCGGACACCTTCGATGCTAGGGGCGGACACCAAGGCGACGGGGGCCTCACGGCCCTCCCTCTTCCCTGATCCGCCCCCTAAGGGAACCGGCTCACCGCCCCCGAGGCGCCGGGCCCCCCACGGCCGGGGAGCGCCTCCCTCAGCCCTCCGGCGGCGAGAACACCACCATCACCCGCAGGTCCTCGGTGATGTGGTGGAACCGGTGCGGCACCCCCGCCGGCACGTACACCACACTGCCCCGCGCCACCGGGGTCGTCTCGTCCCCCACCGTGATCGAGGCCCGGCCGCTCACCACGAAGTACACCTCGTCCTGGCCGTGCGGCCGTTGCGGGTCGAGCTGCCCCGCGTCGAGCGCGTACAGGCCCACCGACATGTTCCGCTCCCGCAGGAACTGCAGATAGGCGCCGTCGTTGGACGCGCGCTCCGCCTCCAGCTCGTCCAGCCGGAATGCCTTCATCGTTGATACGCCCCTGCCTTGGCCGGATCTTGTCTGCCACGATCTGACACATGAAGAATTTCATCGTCAAGACGCTCGCGAACGCGGGCGCCCTGGGTGTGGCCATCTGGCTGCTGCAGGACATCACTCTGACCGGGGACAGCACCGCCAAGAAGGCCTGGACCCTCATCCTGGTCGCTCTGGTTTTCGGCCTGGTGAATTTCCTGGTGAAGCCGGTCGTGAAGCTGCTCACGTTCCCGCTCTTCCTGCTCACGCTCGGGCTGATCACCCTGGTCGTCAACGCACTCATGCTGCTCCTGACGTCCTGGCTGGCCGACGTGCTCGACCTCAGCTTCCACGTGGAGGGATTCTGGACCGCCGTGCTCGGCGGCCTGATCATCTCCGTCGTCTCCTGGGCGCTGAACATCGTCCTTCCCGACAACGACTGAGGCGGCCATGACCTACCGCGTCTGTTTCGTCTGCACGGGCAACATCTGCCGCTCGCCGATGGCCGAGCACGTCTTCCGTGCCCGTGTGGCCAAGGCCGGCCTGGCCGGCGCGGTGGAGGTGGACAGCGCCGGCACCGGAGGCTGGCACGAAGGAGCCGGCGCCGATCCGCGTACGGCCTCCGTCCTGGAAGCCCACGGATACGGGTCGCAGCACACCGCCCGGCAGTTCCTCGCCTCCTGGTTCCCCGCGCTCGACCTGGTGATAGCCCTCGACGAGGGGCACGCACGGGAGTTGCGGGCGCTCGCCCCCACGCCCGCGGACGCCGCGAAGATACGCCTGCTGCGCTCGTACGACCCGGCGGCGGGCCCGGACCTCGACGTGCCCGACCCCTACTACGGCGGCCGCGAGGGCTTCGAGCAGTGCCTGGAGATGGTGGAGGCGGCGAGCGGGGGACTGCTCGCCGCGGTGAGCGACGAGATCGAGGAACGAACGGCATGAGCGGCATGAGCGGCACCGAAGGACTCGTCCCCCAGGGCCCGGGGGACCTCGGCGACGCCACCCGAGCGGTCCGGGCCGGCCTCCCCGAGCCCGTGAAGTACGAGCCCACACTGCCCGGGCCGGTCTTCGCGGCCCACTTCCACCTGCCCGGCGACCCGACCGGCCCGTACACCTACGGCCGGGACGAGAACCCCACGTGGACCCATCTGGAACGCGCCATCGGCGAGCTGGAGGCGCCGGGGGAGAGCGGCGTCGAGACACTGGTCTTCGCCTCCGGCATGGCCGCCATCTCCGCCGTGCTGCTCTCCCAGCTCAAGGCCGGCGACGCCGCCGTCCTCCCCGAGGACGGCTACCAGGCCCTGCCGCTGCTCCACGAGCAGATGCGCGCCTACGGCATCGAGGTGCGTACCGCCCCGACCGGCGGGGACGCCCAGCTGTCCGTGCTCGCCGGGGCGAAGCTGCTGTGGCTGGAGACCCCCTCCAACCCGGGGCTCGACGTGTGCGACGTGCGGCGCATGGTGGCCGCCGCCCACGAGGCCGGGGCGCTCGTCGCGGTGGACAACACCCTGGCCACCCCGCTCGGCCAGCGCCCGCTCCAGCTGGGCGCCGACTTCTCCGTGGCCAGCGACACCAAGGGCATGACCGGCCACGGGGACATCCTGCTCGGGCACGTCAGCTGCCGCGATCCGGAGCGCGCCGCCGGGGTACGGCGCTGGCGCAAGATCGTCGGCGCGATCCCCGGTCCGATGGAGGCCTGGCTCGCGCACCGTTCCCTGGCCACCCTCTCCTTGCGGATCGACCGGCAGTGCGGCACCGCGCTCGTCCTCGCCGAGACGCTCGCGGCCCACGGGGACGTGACCGGGCTGCGCTACCCGGGCCTGCCCGGCGATCCCTCGCACGAGGTGGCCGCCCGTCAGATGCGGCGCTTCGGCTCCGTCGTCTCCTTCGTCCTGCCCGACCGGGAGTGGGCCGACCGCTTCCTGGACGCGCTGCGCCTGGTCGACGACGCGACCAGCTTCGGCGGGGTGCGGTCCACGGCCGAGCGGCGCGGACGCTGGGGCGGTGACGCGGTGCCCGAGGGTTTCGTGCGCTTCTCGGTGGGCGCGGAGGATCCCGAGGACCTGATCGCGGACGTCCTGCGCGCCCTCGACGAGGCGGCCAAGGGCGCCGGATAGTCCGTACGGGCCCCGGAAAGAGGCGTTCCGAACCTCCCCCCTCGTGGCTCGGAACGCCCCTGCCCCCTGCGGGTTCCTCAGCGGACGACCGCCCGGACAAGGCTAGTTGACTGTGCGTCAGTGTCCAATCACGGTAGCGACAGCTACCTATCGACTTATTTATAGTTGGACGGTCCTGAGGCGCCGTCCACGGACCGCCTGAGTCGAACGGCCCGCCCTGAGGGCCGGGAGGGGCGGACATGGATCTGACGCTGCTGCGCACGTTCGTCACGGTGCACCGTGCCGGGTCCTTCACCCGTGCCGCCGCGCTCCTCGGCCTCTCCCAGCCGGCGGTGACCAGCCAGATCCGCACCCTGGAGCGACAACTGGGCAGGCCCCTCTTCCTCAGACGGGCCCGCGGGGTCACCCCCACCACGATCGGCGACGAACTCGCCCACCGGGCCGCCCCGCATCTGGACGCGCTCGTGGAGATCGCCGGGGCGGGCCTGGAGGAGCAGAGCGGGGTGCGCACCCTGCACGTCGCCGGTCCGCCCGAGTTCACCTCCGCCCGGGTGCTGCCCGCCCTCACCCCCCTGGTCACCCAGGGCCTCGCGGTCCGCGCCTCCTTCCTCGGCGACGTGCGGGAGACCCTCGACGGACTCGCCGCCGGCCACCACGACCTGGCCGTCGCCACCGCCCGGCCCCGCGGCGGGCTGTTCGCCGCCACTCCGCTCTGCGACGAGGAGCACGTCCTCGTCGCGGCACCCCGCTGGGCCTCCCGGCTCTCCCCCGAGGTGCTGCGCGAGGGCGCGGTCGTCCTGGAGCAGCTGCCGGTGGTCGAGGTGCACGAGTCGCTGCCGTTCGTCTCCCGCTACTGGACGGCCGTCTTCGAGTCCAAGCCGGCCGCCGCCGCGACGGTGATCGCGCCGGATCTGCGGGCCGTCCGTGACTCCGCCGCCTCGGGCGCGGGGCTCGCGGTGCTCCCGCGCTATCTGTGCGAGGAGGACCTGGCGCGGGGGCGTCTCGTGGCGCTGCTCGACCCTCCGGTGCCGCCGCTGCGCACGTATTTCCTCGTCGTCCGCACCGGCACGCTCGCCCTGCCGCACCTGGCGCGGGCCCACGAGTGGCTCCTGCGGGCCGCGGGGGACTGGTGAGTTTCCAGGCAGCGGGCGTTTCAGGACAGCGGAGGCGGGCCATTTTCTTCCCATGACCGAACGACCTGTGGTCAAGCGCACCGCACGCGCCATCCTGCTCGACGGGGACGACCTGATCCTCATCAAGCGCACCAAGCCCGGGATGGATCCCTACTGGCTGACGCCCGGCGGCGGGGTCGAGGCCACCGACTCGACCGTCGTCGAGGCCCTGCACCGCGAGGTGGACGAGGAGCTCGGCGCCAAGATCACCGATGTGGTGCCCTGCTTCGTCGACACCGTCGAGCACATCGTCGACGGCGGGGTCTCCGGAGTGAAGGTCCAGCACTTCTTCGTCTGCCGCCTCGAATCGATGGACCTCTCCCGGCGCCACGGCCCGGAGGTCGACGAACCTGTCGGCGAGTACGAGATCGTGCGCGTGCCCTTCAACCGGGTGGGCATCGCCGCCGTCCACCTGGTCCCGCTCTCGCTGCGCCACTACCTGGACGGGAACATCGAGGGCGTCCGCGCGATGCACGCCCCGGACCTCGGCTGAACCGCGATGTGGAGGAGAGCCCGTCGGCACCCGGCCGGCGGGTGGCCCCGGGGGCCGGTGCGCCCGGCTCCTAGGAGGCCTGGGGGACGAGCTCACCGAGATAGTCGTGCCGGATCCGGTCCGTGGGGATGCCGGCGCCCTTCAGGGCGTCGACCCCGCTGCGGATCATGCCGAGCGGCCCCGACAGATAGGCGTCGTACTCGGCCCAGGGCCCGTACCGGGCCACCGCCTCCGGGAGCCGGCCCTCGTCCTCGGTGACCGGTCGGACGGCCAGCCAGGGGAAGGTCTGCTGGAGCCGCAGCATCGTGTCGATGTCATAGAGGTCGTGACCACTGCGGGCGCCGTAGAACACCTCCACCGGGCGGCGGTCCCCGTGCTCGGCGACGTCCTCGACCAGCGCCTTGATCGGCGCGATGCCGGTCCCGCCGCCCAGGCAGAGCAGCCCGTTGTCCGTGGTGTGGTCGACGGTCATCGACCCCGCGGGCGGTCCGAGCCGCAGCACGTCCCCCGGGCGGGCACGGTGGACCAGGGCGTTGGACACCCAGCCCGCCGGCACCGCCTTGACGTGCAGGCTGAGCAGGCCGTCCGGCCGGGGTGCGGAGGCGAAGGAGTAGTGGCGCCATATCCGCGGCCACCACGGCGTCTCGAGGGTCGTGTACTGCCCGGCGAGGAAGGGGTACGGCTGGTCGGGCCGGAGCGTGATGACGGCGACGTCCGGTGTCCGCAGGTCGTGGCTGACCACCTCGGCCTGCCACCAGGGGGGCGCGAGCTGTTCGTTCTCGGCCGCCGCGTCGATCATGATCTGGGAGATCGTCGTGTACGTGCGGACCCAGGCGGCCTCCGTCTCCGCGTCCCAGGTCGTCACGGCGTACCGGACGAGGGCGCCGATGAGCGCCTCGCCCACGGCCGGGTACTGCTCGGGCCTCGTGCCGTACTTGCGGTGCCCCCGCCCCAGGTTCTGCAGGTATTCGGTGAGCACGCGCGTGTTGTCCAGGTGCTCGGCCGCCGTGAGCAGTGCCTTCAGCAGGCGGTCCCGCTGGGTGTCCATGGCCGCAGGGAACATCGCCCGCAGCCCGGGATGGCGGGTGAACAGCAGCGCGTAGAAGTACGAGGTCACCCGGTCCGCGACGGGGGCGATCTCTGCCAGGGTGCGGCGGATCAGGACCGCGTCGGGCGAGGGCGTACTCGTGGGGGCCGCCGGGCCGGGCGTCGGTTCGTCCGTCGGTATTCGGGGCGGCGCATCCGTGGCCGCAGCCGGAGCATCAGTCATGTCGTGCGCCTCCCCGCAGTCGGCCTCCGTGTTCGCAGGATGACATTCCGTGGGGGGTCCTGGACAGAAAGCGGGATTCCCGGTGATTCGCCCCGCCCCAAGGACTAGGCTGCGTTCTTTCGGACCAATTCGTACGCCTCGCGCAGATCGCCGCCCGTGTAGCGGTGCCGGGCCAGGTCCGTGAGGTGGTGGTCCGCGTTGACGGCCACGGACTCGGGCACGATCGCGAAGAGTTCGGCGTCGGACATCGAGTCTCCGTACGCCACACAGTCGGTCCGGTCGACACCGAAGCGCGTGCAGAGTTCGCCCGCGATCCGCACCTTCGCCGAGGCGTCGAGGATGCCGGGCCGGTGGATCGGCTCGACGAAGGGGACCGCGGGCCAACGGGAACCGTGAGCGGCGTCCAGACCCCATGCCAGCAGCCGCTCGACGAAGAAGTCGGGCGAGAGGGAGATGACCGCGCAGTGACTTCCCTCGGCTCGGATCTCCGCCCACACCTCGCGGATCCCGGCCAGCCAGGGCGCCCCGTCGAAGGCCGCCGTCACCTGCTCCGGGGTGAGCTCGGACCAGAGCGCATGGGCCCGCACCGCGAACTCGTCAGGCGTCAGCCCCTGCAGCAGGAACTCCTGCTCCAGCCGGTCGATCTCCTCGCTCAGCCCCAGCTGTCGGGAGATCTCCACCGCGGCGGCCGAACCACGGATCAGCGTGCCGTCGAGATCGAAGAGGTGAAGTCGGCGCCTGCCGTTCAGGGTCGTCATGTACGCCGAGGCTAGTACGCCGGCTTACTCCCCCGGGAAGACGCGACAGACGCCGGATCTTCGGCACGGTGTTTCACGTGAAACAACTCCGGCGGCCCGCACGGCGGGCACTCCTGGTCGTCCATGTCGCGGTCTCGGTGGCCTGGCTCGGCCTCAGCCTGGGGCTGCTGACCCTCGGCATCGCCGCCTACACGACCCACGATCCCTCCCTCACCCAGGCGGCCTACCGGGCCATGGGGGTGTTCGCGGACTGGCTCCTCGCCCCCGTCGCCCTGGTGACCTTCGGCAGCGGCCTGGTGCTCTCGCTGGGGACGCCCTGGGGGCTCGCCCGGCATCACTGGGTCTGGATCAAGTTCTGGATCACCCTGGCCACCGCCACCGCGACGATCTTCGCCCTGCGGCCGGAGATCACCCACGCCTCGGCGGCCGGGGTACCGGACAGCAGCCTGGTCGCGGCCCCCGTGGTCTCGACGAGCGCCTATCTCTTCATGACTGCGATCTCGGTCCTCAAGCCCTGGGGGCTGACCGGGCGTGGACGTCGCCTGCGGGACTCCGCCGGCCGCCGGCGGGCGGGGGTCCCCGCCACTCCGCGTAAAGCGGTGGACGCGACGGGACCCCGTCGGGAAGCCTGATCACCATGCCCCTCTCGCACCCCCCGCTCGACCTCCTCCCCATCCGGCGCCTCACCGCAGACGACCTCCAGGCCTGCGCCGACCTGTCCGCGGACCGGGGCTGGCCCCGCGAGGAGCACAAGTGGGGGCTGCTGCTCACCGCGGGCATGGGCCTCGGCATCGACGACCCCTCGGGCAGGGGACTGGTCACGGCCTGCGTGGTCATGTCGTACGGGCCCGAACTGGGCGCGATCGGCATGGTCCTGGTCGCCGAGCGATACGCCCGCCAGGGCGTGGGACGCCGCCTGATGCGGCACGTCCTCGACGAGGCCGGGGAGACCCCGCTCACCCTATACGCCACGAGCAACGGGCAGCCGCTCTACGAACAGCTGGGCTTCTCGCAGACGGGCAGCTCGGAGATGCTGAAGGGCCGCTTCACCGGCACCGAGCCGGCGACCGCGCGCGGGGTCCGCCCGGCGACCGCGGAGGACCTTCAGCACGTCCTGCGGCTCGATCGCGAGATCTTCGGAGTGGACCGCACCCACCTCATCACCCGTCTGCCGGCCTTCGCCGATCACCTCCGGGTCGCCGAGCAGGACGGCGAGATCACCGGCTTCGGCGCTCTCTGGCCCAACATGGACACCCATGTCGTCGGCCCGCTGATCGCCCGCGACCCGGCCACGGCCCAGGCGCTCGTCGCCTCGCTCGCCGCCGCGAGCGGCCGCCCCCTGCGCACGGACGTCGACACGCGCCACACCACGCTGCTGACCTGGCTCAAGGCGAACGGCCTGGAGCAGGTCGCCACCAACGCCGTCATGGTCCGCTCCCTGCCGGACCTTCCGGGCGACTGGACCCGACGCTTCGCGCCCCTGACCGTCGCGGCGGGCTAGGAGGCGTCCCCCCGCTCCCGGTGTTCGTGAGCATTTATTTGCACACGCGGACTTTTGCGCTTCATCGTCTACCCTTGGCAGGGAACCGCCCCGACGGAGAAGACCGAGGAAGCGAGGAAGATCATGACCGCGACGGACCCCGCACTGACGGCCCTCTCCCAGGGCTGGTGCGCGCTTTCCCTGCTGCACGGCAGGATCGAGTCGCACATCGAACGTGCCCTGGAGTCCCAGCACGGTCTGAGCGTCCGCGAGTACTCCCTCCTCGACGTGCTCAGCCGACAGCACGACGGCCCCGGCGGACACCTCCAGATGAAGCAGGTGGCCGACGCGGTGGTGCTCAGCCAGAGCGCGACCACCCGGCTCGTCACCCGGCTCGAGGACCGCGGTCTGCTCACCCGGTACCTCTGTGCCACCGACCGGCGCGGCATCTACACCGACGTCACCGAGGCCGGCCAGAAGCTGCTCGACGAGGCCCGCCCCACCAATGACCGCGCCCTGCGCGAGGCCCTGGACGAGGCGGCCCTGAACCCTGAGCTGACCCCGCTGGTGCGCGTCGTCGAAGGCCTCGGCATCCCGGCCTGAGCCCACCACGGCGGGGCGTAGCCTGCCCGGCATGAGCGATCTTGAGATCCGACCCGCCGAGCAGCACGACCTGCCTGCCATCGTGGCGATGCTGGCCGATGACCCGCTGGGCGCCCAGCGTGAGTCGCCGCACAACCTCACCCCGTACCTCGCCGCCTTCCAGCGCCTCGCCGGGGACCCGAACCAGCACGTGGTCGTCGCCGTGCGCGCGGGAACCGTCGTCGGCACGCTGCAGCTCACCGTCATTCCCGGGCTCTCCCGCCGGGGCACCACCCGCTCGATCATCGAGGGCGTCCGTATCCACACGCAGGAGCGCGGCAGCGGGCTCGGCACCCGGCTCATCGAGTGGGCCGTCGAGGAGTCCCGTGCGCAGGGCTGCCGCCTGGTGCAGCTGACCTCCGACGTCACCCGTACCGACGCCCACCGCTTCTACGAGCGGCTCGGCTTCGAGGCCTCCCACGTGGGGTTCAAGCTGAGCCTGTGAGGCCGGCGAGGGTGATGACGCGCTGTTTCACGTGAAACAGCGCGTCCCGCACGGAAGACCGGGTCAGAGTCCGCGCCAGCCCGCCTCGTCGACGCCACCGGGCACGGCGTCACCCTGCTCGTAGGGCTCTCGGGTGAAGACGAAGGAGCCCAGGTCGAGATGGCTCACCGTGCCGTCCGGACGCCGCACGGCCCGCAGGGTCTCCCCCTGGTAATAGCCGTCGAGGCCGATCCAGCCGCCCTCCGGCAGCGCCCGGAAGGTCGCACGCCGCCCGGCGCCCCGCAGCGGCTCCAGCACCACCTCGCCCCCGGGGCCGACCCGCAGCGCGTAGGCATACGTCCCCCAGTACCAGGGGCCGGTGAGTGCCAGCAGTTCCTCGTCGACCTCGGCCGCCGCAAGCGGCCTCCAGGGCTCCGGGAAGCGGGGCTCGGCCTCCGCCACGATCCGGATGAGATCGGCCGCCACAGAGGACGGCAGAGGGCCCGAGGTGGCGTTCGCGAGCGCCACCGCGCCCAGGCCGTCCTCGACGCTCACCCAGAGACCGGCGACGAAGCCCGGCAGCGAGCCCGTGTGTCCGACGAGCGTCCGGCCGTCATGGCGCAGCAGTTGGAGCCCGAGGCCGTACCCCCACTCCGCGTCGCCGGGGGCGGGCGGCACCGCGGGCACCCGCATCTCCTCCAAGGTCGCCCGGCCGAGCACCCGGTCGTCGCCCCCGGCCAGGAACGCGGCGAAACGGCAGAGGTCGCCGACGGTCGACCAGAGAACCCCGGCCGGCGCCATGAGCCCCAGATCCTCCAACGGCTCGGGCAGCATCACATCGGCCCACGGGTGAACCGCCCAGCCGCCCGCGTGCGGGGCGACCGGCCGCACCGAGGTACGGCTCAGCCCCAGCGGCTCCAGGATCTCGGTGCGCAGCGCCTCCTCCCAGGACGCCCCGCGCACGGTCTCGACCAGCGAACCCAGCAGCGTGTAGCCGGGGTTGGAGTAGTGGAAGAGGCGCCCGGACGGATGCACCAGGGGGCGCTCCCCCAGGACGTCGGCCAACTCCGGTCGCGTCGTCCCCGGCGTGCGTTCCCACCAGGGCGCGGGCGACTCCGCCGCGAGGCCGGCGCTGTGCCCGAGGAGTTGAGCGATCGTCACCTCGCCCACCCCCGTGCCCTTCAGGTGCTTCTCCAGGGTGTCGTCGAGCCCGATGAGCCCCTCGTCCCTCAGCCGCATCACCAGAACGGCGGTGAACACCTTGGTGATCGAGCCGATCCGGAACTGTGTCTCGGCATCCGGGGCGTGCCCGTCGACGCAGGAGCGCGATCCGGACCAGACGGTCCGTCCCTCCCGCACCACACCCGCGACGAACGAGGGCGCGCGCCCCTGGGTCTGGGCGACGGCGATCCGGTGCAGCAGGGCACGCTCGGTACTGGGCAGCAGGTCTTCGAGGGAAGAGGTCATACGGTCATCTTCGCTCCGCGGCTGCTCGTCCGCGTGGGCGATGTCGCGCGGTCCCCCACGCGGGCGCCGCGCCGGTCCGTACGCGGACGTCCGACCTACGGGAGGCTGGCATCATGCGGAAACTGATCTACGGCATGAACGTGACCCTGGACGGCTACATCGCGGCCCCCGGCGACGACATCGGCTGGAGCGTGCCGAGCGCCGAGCTGTTCCAGTTCTGGTCCGACCAGTTGCAGGCGACCGAGCTGTCGCTGTACGGGCGCAAGTTGTGGCAGACGATGAGCTCCCACTGGCCGACCGCCGACCAGCAGCCGGACGCGACCCCCGCCGACATCGAGTTCGCGCGCCGCTGGCGGGACATGTCGAAGGTGGTGTTCTCCTCCACGATCGAGACGGTCGACTGGAACACCCGCCTGGTCGCCGGCGACGTGGTCGCCGAGATCACCCGGCTCAAGGCGGAGGACGGCGGCCCGATGGACATCGCCGGCGCGACACTCGCCGGGGCGGCCATGCGAGCCGGACTGATCGACGAGTACGTACTGGCCACCGCGCCGGTCCTGGTGGGCGCCGGCACCCCGTTCTTCACCACACTCGACCACTGGGTGAACCTGAACCTGGTCGAGACCCGGACCCTCCCCGGCGGCGTGACCCTGACCCGGTACGAGACGAGGCGCTTGTAGGGTCTCGCGGCTCGTGTCAGAGGTCACCGCTGTGACTTGGGGGCTCTCAGACCCGTCTCACCACGTGGCGGGGTTGATCAGTCTCACGGCGGTGACGGACCCCCAGAACTGGGCTCGTCACTCGTCGTCGAAGTCGTCAGGCGGGATGGTCCATCGCATCACCATCTCTCGCGCCTCGTCGGGTCCGAGCGTGACTGGATAGACCTGGCCGGCGTCCCGCCCACCGCGGTGCCTCATCGAGTGGTCGCCTTGGTCCCATTCGATCCCGAGCATCTGGCAGCCGCCGACCTCGATCGCACCGATGTGGAGCGGATGGTGCCACCCGGCTCGCCGGAAGCGGTAGAAGTCAGTGTGCTGGTCGATCGAGACCATGAGGCCCTTGCCGTGGAGGCGGTCCCGCCAGGCGGTGAGCTCGGCTGCGCGGGCGGCTGCCTCGGCGAGCGGGAGGTCGAGCCACCCGTGCGGGCCGTCGACGCCGTGCTGCGCGATTCTCTCACCGCCGAACTGCGCGTGAGCGTCGTCCTCGTATCGGCCCCAGTACGTGACGTCGGCGAGTCCGTCGGCCGGCTCGTTGTTCATCCCCGTCCATGCGTCCAGCCCTGCAGCGTCGCCGATGACCATGCCGCACCGGTCGACGGGCAGGTCTCCGAGTCGGACGGGCAGCGATCGGTCTGCGGTTCCGGGCGATGGGAGTCCGAGGCTGATCTCCAGGGTTGCGATCGTCGGTTCCTCGTCGAACGGTGAGGGCGAGGTGCTCGCCCTCACCCTCAGCGGCCGGTCATCAGCGGCCGGGACGGCGACCGCCTCGCACAACCACTCACGAAGATGGCCTCCTCCCGAGGACGCGGCCGTCCTGGCGCGCTCGGACAGGGGTTGGCCCAGCTCCCGCCAGGAGTCGATCCACCCAGCCATGCCGAGCACCTGCACTCCGGACGGCACGCTGACGGTTCCGAGGTCGACGAAGGTCTCAGGCATCCGCCGATTGTGCCTTCCCCGTACGACAGGATTCGGTGCGAGGTGTCGGTAGCCGTCGCCGGATCCTCCGATCTACGGCCCTCCTCCGCTGTTGGACTGTGCTGTGTCGCCGCGGTCGCGAAAAGCAGGTTGCACGCGAACGCACCGAACGTCATCGCCGACAAGCAGCTTCCGGACCACGGATGGGGTGATCAGCCCATAAGTTGGTGTCAGTGCCGATCGACCCGGCGCATCGCACCACCCCGGGTGCAGTCACCGCGATCGGAGAGCACCGTGAAGAACAGCCCGTTGTGGCGAGTGGTCGACAACGAGAACGGTACCCAGTCCATCGTCAGCACGCCCTCCGAGGCGGTTGCGTTCGTCAACAGCCGGTTCGACACCTCTGACGACGACGAACCCTTCGGCATCACCGAGGTCGGCCCTCTCCTTCCGAAGCCACTCGAGATCATCACCGCATGGGCCGCCGAGAAGGACGGCGAGCGAACCGACGGGCGTACTGCCCCGATCACCATCAGGCCGGTTGTGACGGACAACGCCAGCGCGTGCGACGACATCGTGCTCTGGGGCGACGTGTACGTCTCCTGGGACCACGACATGTACACCGTCGAGGGGCCGGACGGCTCCGAGTACAGCGAGGCTTACAGCGCAACCGAGTTGAGTGCGATTCTTGACGAGTACGCCGACGACTATGAGTACGCGCCTGAAGGGCCCGACAGCCACAGGTGGCCGAAACCGGAAGAGTTGATCACCTACGGCGCCCAGGAGTGTGCCAAGCGGTTCGGGCACCTCGACGACGACGCCCTGCTGTGGCTCGCTGCCACCCGCATCACGCTCGCCGTGTGGCGCAACACACCCGTCGAGAACTGGCATGCCGGGAAGAGTCCGCTGCACGACGGCACGATGATGCGGATCAACACGGCGACCACCCGACTCGTGCGCTCGATGCTGTCGTTCGACCATGTCGACTGGATCGGTCTCGGTCTCGCGATCGTCAACCCGTCCCGGGTTCTCCCGACAGGGCAGTCCGTACTCGAGCTCGGGCTGGCCTGCCACAACCCTGACGACCCGGCGCACGAGG
This sequence comes from Streptomyces sp. NPDC048018, assembly GCF_043202995.1. Lineage (NCBI taxonomy): Bacteria > Bacillati > Actinomycetota > Actinomycetes > Kitasatosporales > Streptomycetaceae > Streptomyces > Streptomyces sp. NPDC048018. The sequence continues at coordinate 517,239 of NZ_JBIDBK010000005.1, read as the reverse complement.
TTGATCCGCGAGAAGAACTCGCGGAGATGGCGCAGGTCGCGATCTCCTGGGGGCGAAGGTACTGCCTTCACGAGAAGGAGTTCGGCCTGCGAACCCTGATCGAATCCTTCTGTGCGTCCGACAACGGCTGGTTCGGAGCACCGAGTTGGGGGCGGATCGTCGATCGGTTCCTTACGGCTGTCGACGACCGGGAGAATGCGCACTGGGGCATATACCAGGACAAGCCTTGGTTCGACGAGTGGTTCACCAACCGGCCGGCCGACATTGCGGATACCACGGAATTTCGTCGGCTGCTCCTTGCCGGGCCCGACCTGCTGTCCGAGGAGGCCGCCGAATGGTGCGTGGATGGTGCCATCGGCTACGTCTGCCAGGACGACCACGCGAACGACTGCTGGCGGTGCGGTATCCCGCTGGCAGCGGAATCCCCCAACGAGTGAATGTGTGCACCAGCGTAGAAAAGGAGCAACCCACTGACCGCACTCTCTCCCGCCTACTCGGCGGCCTTCCCTACTTGGGGAGCCAGTCGCGGCTCCACTGACTGGAGATGTGCGGGTGCGAGGCTCCCACGCCGGACCTAAGGCAAGGTCAGGTGAGCGTCAGGTCTGGGCCATGTCCACGAAGCGCGAGTAGTGGCCCTGGAAGGCCACCGTGATGGTCGCGGTCGGACCGTTACGGTGCTTGCCGACGATGATGTCGGCCTCGCCCGCGCGCGGGGACTCCTTCTCGTAGGCGTCCTCGCGGTGCAGCAGGATCACCATGTCCGCGTCCTGCTCGATCGAGCCGGACTCTCGGAGGTCGGAGACCATCGGCTTCTTGTCCGTGCGCTGTTCCGGGCCACGGTTCAGCTGGGAGAGCGCGATGACCGGGAGTTCCAGCTCCTTGGCGAGGAGCTTCAGGTTTCGCGACATGTCGGAGACCTCCTGCTGACGGCTCTCGGAGCGCTTGGAGCCGCCGGACTGCATCAGCTGGAGGTAGTCGATGACGACGAGCTTGAGGCCGTTGCGCTGCTTGAGGCGGCGGCACTTGGCGCGGATCTCCATCATCGACAGGTTCGGCGAGTCGTCGATGTAGAGCGGGGCCTGCGAGACGTCCGGCATCCGGCGGGCGAGCCGGGTCCAGTCCTCGTCGGTCATGGTGCCGGAGCGCATGTGGTGGAGCGCCACCCGGGCCTCGGCCGACAGCAGACGCATCGCGATCTCGTTGCGGCCCATTTCGAGGGAGAAGATGACGCTGGGCAGGTTGTTCTTGATGGACGCGGCCCGGGCGAAGTCCAGCGCGAGGGTGGACTTACCCATGGCGGGTCGCGCCGCGATGATGATCATCTGACCGGGGTGCAGACCGTTGGTGAGCGCGTCCAGGTCGGTGAAGCCGGTGGGCACACCCGTCATCTCGCCGCTGCGGGAGCCGATCGCCTCGATCTCGTCGAGGGCGCCCTCCATGATGTCGCCGAGCGGCAGATAGTCCTCGGTGGTGCGCTGCTCGGTGACCTGGTAGATCTCGGCCTGCGCCCGGTTGACGATCTCGTCGACGTCGCCGTCGGCCGCGTATCCCATCTGCGTGATCTTGGTGCCGGCCTCCACGAGACGCCGCAGCACCGCGCGCTCGTGGACGATCTCCGCGTAGTACGAGGCGTTGGCGGCCGTCGGGACCGACTGGACGAGGGTGTGCAGATACGATGCGCCGCCGACACGGGTGATCTCGCCGCGCTTGGTGAGCTCGGCGCCGACCGTGATGGGGTCGGCGGGCTCGCCCTTCGCGTAGAGGTCGAGGATGGCCGCGTACACGGTCTCGTGGGCCGGCTTGTAGAAGTCGTGGCCCTTGATGATCTCGACGACGTCGGCGATGGCGTCCTTGGACAGCAGCATGCCGCCGAGGACGGACTGCTCGGCGTCCAGGTCCTGCGGGGGAACGCGCTCGAAGCCGGACAGCCCCGAGTCCCAGCCGCCCTCGCTGCCGCGCTCGTGCTGGTCCTCCCGCCCACGACCGCGGCCCCGGGGCTCGCGGGATCGGGTGGGCAGCCGGTCACTGGGCCCGCTGTCGGCCCAGGGATCGTCCAAGGGCTCGGTCATGCTCACCAAGCCACCTCCTCCCGTCCGCTCCGCGGACCTCTCCGTGCCACTCTTTCTTACGCCACGGCTCGGACAAACAAGAGGCTTTGACTCCGCTTCTGGCGCGTCGGGCGCCGGACCACGGTAGGCCCGCGGGCACCGTCAGCCAATCTGGTTATCCACAGGGCCTGTGGGTGAAGGCCCAGATGCTGTGGAGAACCCCCCGGAACCTGTGCACGGACCGGGGGACAGCCGTGTGGACAAACTCATAACCACCTACGGCAAACACCCCTGACCTGCACCTTTTCCGTCCACGGGCTGTGGGGGAGAAAAACTTTTTCACCGGGCTCACGATCAGAACAAACGGCGCACACCCGAAGGGTCTCTCGCGCCTGAAGTAAGGATCACTTGACCGTTGCATGTGTTACCTGTGGAAGATTAGATTGTGGCCATGCACCAGGCTCACGCGACCCCCAAGGCCGTTCGACGGCAACACGACCGCGAGATCGTCTCGCTCGCCGTCCCGGCCTTCGGCGCACTCGTCGCCGAGCCCCTCTTCCTCATGGTCGACAGCGCCATTGTCGGCCACCTGGGCACCTCCCAGCTCGCCGGACTCGCCATCGCCTCGGCCCTTCTGGCCACCGCCGTCAGCGTCTTCGTCTTCCTCGCCTACGCGACGACCGCGGCCGTCGCCCGCCGTGTCGGCGCCGGCGACCTCCAGGCCGCCATCCGCCAGGGCATCGACGGCATCTGGCTGGCCCTCCTTCTCGGCGGCGCCGTGGTCGCCCTGACGCTGCCCACCGCTCCCTGGCTGGTGGACATCTTCGGCGCCTCCGGCACGGCCGCTCCCTACGCCGTGACCTATCTGCGGATCTCCAGCCTCGGTATCCCGGCCATGCTGGTGGTCCTCGCCGCCACCGGTGTCCTGCGCGGCCTCCAGGACACCCGCACCCCGCTCTACGTCGCCATCGGCGGCTTCACCGCCAACGCCGCCCTCAACCTCGGCCTGGTCTACGGCGCCGGGCTCGGCATCGCCGGCTCCGCCTGGGGCACGGTCATCGCCCAGCTCGGCATGGCGGGCGCCTATCTCTTCGTGGTGATCCGAGGCGCACGGAGACACGGCGCCTCGCTCCGCCCCGACGCCGTCGGCATCCGGGCCTCCGCCCAGGCCGGTGCCCCACTCCTGGTGCGCACCCTCTCGCTGCGGGCCGTCCTGATGATCGCGACCGCCGTGGCCGCCCGTCTCGGTGACGCCGATGTCGCCGCCCACCAGGTCATCCTGTCCCTGTGGAGCCTGATGGCCTTCGCGCTCGACGCGATCGCCATCGCCGGCCAAGCCATCATCGGCCGCTATCTCGGTGCCGACGATCCGGACGGCGCCCGCCAGGTCTGCCGGCGCATGATCCAGTGGGGCGTGCTGTCCGGAGTCGCCCTCGGAGCACTGCTGATCGTCGCCCGGCCGCTCTTCATCCCGCTCTTCACCAGCGACCCCGCGGTCCAGGACGCGATGCTCCCCGCGCTCCTGGTCGTGGCGCTCTCCCAGCCGATCGCCGGCGTGGTCTTCGTCCTCGACGGGGTGCTCATGGGCGCCGGTGACGGCCCCTACCTCGCCTGGGCCATGCTGCTGACCCTGGCCGTCTTCGCGCCGGTCGCCCTGCTGATCCCCACCCTCGGAGGCGGCCTCACCGCACTCTGGGGGGCGATGACGCTGATGACGACCGTCCGGATGGCGACCCTGTGGTTCCGTGAGCGCTCCGGCCGCTGGCTGGTCACGGGCGCCACGCGCTGAGCGTTGTTTCACGTGAAACAGCGGAAGGGCCGCACCCCGGGGGGTACGGCCCTTCTGTACTGCTGAGCGCAGTCTGCCTTCAGGGCAGCGTTACGCGGCGACGACCTCGACGCCGAGCTTCGCGGCAACCTCGGGGTGCAGACGCACGGACACCTGGTGCGAGCCCAGGGTCTTGATCGGCGAACCGAGCTCGACGCGACGCTTGTCGACGTCCGGGCCACCCGCGGTCTTGATCGCGGAAGCGATGTCGGCCGGGGTCACGGAGCCGAAGAGACGGCCGGCGTCGCCGGAGCGAACGGCCAGGCGCACCTTCGTGCCCTCGAGCTGGGCCTTGATCTCGTTGGCCTGCTCGATGGTCGCGATCTCGTGGATCTTGCGGGCGCGGCGGATCTGCGCCACGTCCTTCTCGCCACCCTTGGTCCAGCGGATCGCGAAACCACGCGGGACCAGGTAGTTGCGAGCGTAGCCGTCCTTGACGTCGACGACGTCGCCAGCGGCACCGAGGCCGGAGACCTCGTGGGTGAGGATGATCTTCATTTTCCGGTCACCCTTCCCTTATCGCGCGGTGGACGTGTAGGGCAGCAGCGCCATCTCACGGCTGTTCTTGACGGCCGTGGCGACGTCACGCTGGTGCTGCGTGCAGTTGCCGGTCACGCGACGGGCACGGATCTTGCCGCGGTCGGAAATGAACTTCCGCAGCATGTTCGTGTCCTTGTAGTCGACGTACGCGACCTTGTCCTTGCAGAACGCGCAGACCTTCTTCTTAGGCTTGCGCACAGGCGGCTTCGCCATGGTGTTTCTCCTGTGTGATCAAGAAGTTTGGGTACAAGCCACTTCCGGGGCTGACGCCCTAGAAGGGAGGCTCGTCCGAGTAGCCGCCGCCGGAGTTGCCACCCCAGCCGCCACCGCCGCCACCCTGCTGGCCGCCGGAGGGGGCGCTGGAGGCCCAGGGGTCGTCGGAGGGAGCTCCGCCGCCGCCCTGCTGGCCACCGCCGGAGTTGCCACCCCAGCCGCCACCGCCGCCACCCTGCTGGCCGCTGCCACCGCCGCCGTAGCCGCCCTGACCACCACGACCGGTGGTGCGGGTGACCTTGGCCGTGGCATTGCGCAAGCTGGGGCCGACTTCCTCGACGTCCAGCTCGTAGACCGTGCGCTTGACGCCCTCGCGGTCCTCGTACGACCGCTGCTTCAGCCGGCCCTGCACGACGACGCGCATGCCCTTCTGAAGCGACTCGGCGACGTTCTCCGCCGCCTGACGCCAGACCGAGCAGGTCAGGAACAGGCTCTCGCCGTCCTTCCACTCGTTGGTCTGACGGTCGAAGGTGCGGGGAGTGGACGCGATGCGGAACTTCGCGACGGCCGCACCGGACGGGGTGAAGCGCAGCTCGGGGTCTTCGACAAGATTGCCGACGACCGTGATGACGGTCTCGCCTGCCATGGGTGAACCTCTCGGCGGGATTGCTTCTGGCTGCTAACTGCTACTCGGACCCGAGTACCTGTGAGCGAGAGCTCAGTGGGTCTCGGGGCGGAGGACCTTGGTCCGGAGGACCGACTCGTTCAGGTTCATCTGGCGGTCGAGCTCCTTGACGACCGCAGGCTCGGCCTGCAGGTCGATGACCGAGTAGATGCCCTCGGGCTTCTTCTTGATCTCGTAGGCGAGACGACGACGGCCCCAGGTGTCGACCTTCTCGACCTTTCCGTTGCCCTCACGGACGACGGAGAGGAAGTTCTCGATCAGCGGGGAGACAGCGCGCTCCTCGAGATCGGGGTCGAGGATGACCATCACCTCGTAGTGACGCATGTGGAACCCACCTCCTTTGGACTCAGCGGCCACGGTCGTTCCGTGGCAGGAGGGTCGTGATGCGTGAGCAACGGTATCCGCCGCCACTGACAGTCCCCCTCGACGAGCGAGGGGGTGCCGGCGAGGTCCTCGGACGGACCTGGGCAGACACCGGTGCAGACCGTACAGAGTACCCGCACATCCCCCTGCGGTTGAAATCCGGCGGTGGGGGGACGCAATCTGTACTCAACGGATGTGGGCGGCGTCACAGAGGCGTCGCCTTCCGGACGGCACGCCAGGAGGTGCCCCATGGCACAGGCAATGCGACCCGACCCCGGACACTCCCTCTTCGCGACGGACGGCAAGCCCCACCCGCTCCAGGACGCCCTGATGGGCATCACGCTCTTCCTCGGCGTCCTCGCCTTCATCACCGCGCAGTTCCACCACCTGCACGCCCTGGCGTCGTGGGCGGGACTGATCGGCATCCTGACGGGTGCGTACGGCCAGTTCATCTCGGTGACGACGCGGGAGCGGTTCGTCCTGATCATCGGGCTCGGCGCCTCGGCAGTGGGCTTCTACCTCGGCATGTTCTACGGCGGTCTCGTCTGAGGTGCCCGGGCCGGCCACCGGCCACGGGACACGTCCCATCGGGGCGCTCCCCGGTCGCAGTAGGCTTCGGCGCGAGAGCCGGAGCCCCTGAACCGATGGGGACACACCTGCCGAGGAGCGCCCCGCATGAGCCTGACCCTGAGGACCATCAGCCGTGAGCAGCATCTGGCATTCATCCAGAGCCAGCCCGCGGCGAGCCACTGCCAGGTCCCGGCGTGGGCGGATGTGAAGACGGAGTGGCGCTCGGAGAACCTCGGCTGGTTCGACAAGGCGGGCGAGCTCGTCGGCGTCGGCCTGGTGCTCTACCGCCAGTTGCCGAAGATCAAGCGCTACCTGGCCTATCTGCCCGAGGGCCCGGTCATCAACTGGTACGCCCCGAACCTCGACGACTGGCTGCAGCCGATGCTGGCGCACCTGAAGCAGCAGGGCGCCTTCTCCGTGAAGATGGGCCCGCCGGTCGTCATCCGCCGCTGGGACTCGGCCGCCATCAAGTCCGGCATCCAGGACCCCGACGTCAAGCGCCTGAAGGACGTCGAGGCCACCCACATCGAGCCGCGCGCCTTCGAAGTGGCCGACCGGCTGCGGAAGATGGGCTGGCAGCAGGGCGAGGACGGCGGCGCCGGCTTCGGCGACGTCCAGCCCCGCTACGTCTTCCAGGTCCCGCTCGCGAACCGCTCGCTGGACGACGTCCTCAAGGGCTTCAACCAGCTGTGGCGGCGCAACATCAAGAAGGCCGAGAAGGCCGGTGTCGAGGTCGTCCAGGGCGGCTACGAGGACCTCGCCGAGTGGCAGCGCCTCTACGAGATCACGGCCGTCCGCGACCACTTCCGGCCGCGCCCGCTCTCGTACTTCCAGCGCATGTGGACCGTCCTCAACAACGAGGACCCCAACCGCATGCGGCTGTACTTCGCCCGCCACAACGGCGTGAACCTCTCCGCCGCCACGATGCTCGTCGTCGGCGGGCACGTCTGGTACTCCTACGGCGCCTCCGACAACATCGGCCGCGAGGTCCGGCCCTCGAACGCGATGCAGTGGCGGATGCTGCGCGACGCCTACGCGATGGGCGCCACCGTCTACGACCTGCGGGGCATCTCGGACTCCCTCGACGAGACCGACCACCTCTTCGGTCTCATCCAGTTCAAGGTCGGCACGGGCGGCGAGGCCGTGGAGTACGTCGGCGAGTGGGACTTCCCGCTCAACAAGCTCCTGCACAAGGCCCTGGACATCTACATGTCGCGTCGCTGACGACGCGCGCGAGGCTTGCGTAGTCTCGTACACACCTTTGACACACCGCAGCCACCAGAAAGGTTCCGGGCCGGCCATGGCGCTCTCCCTCTACGTCGACACCGCGCGCTGGCGGGCGCACCAGAAGTCCGTGATCGACCAGTTCCCCGGTCTGATCCCGGTCTGCAAGGGCAACGGCTACGGCTTCGGCCACGAGCGCCTGGCGGACGAAGCCGCCCGGTTCGGGGCCGACATGCTCGCGGTGGGCACCACCTACGAGGCCGCCCGGATCAAGGACTGGTTCAGCGGTGACCTGCTGGTCCTCACGCCGTTCCGGCGCGGTGAGGAGCCGGTGCCGCTGCCCGACCGGGTGGTCCGCTCGGTGTCCTCCGTGGACGGCGTGCACGCCCTGGTGGGCGCCCGCGTCGTCATCGAGTGCATGAGCTCGATGAAGCGCCACGGCGTCCACGAGGAGGACCTCGGCCGGCTCCACGCCGCCATCGAGGACGTACGCCTGGAGGGCTTCGCCCTCCACCTGCCGCTCGACCGCACCGACGGCACCGACGCCGTCGAGGAGGTCATCGCCTGGATGGACCGGCTGCGGGCCGCCCGGCTGCCCCTGCACACGATGTTCGTCAGCCACCTGCGCGCCGACGAACAGGCCCGGCTGCAGCAGCAGTTCCCGCAGACCCGCTTCCGCGCCCGCATCGGCACCCGGCTGTGGCTGGGCGACCACGAGGCCACCGAGTACCGCGGCGCGGTCCTCGACGTCACCCGGGTCGCCAAGGGGGACCGGTTCGGCTACCGCCAGCAGAAGGCCGCGTCCGACGGCTGGCTCGTGGTGGTCGCCGGCGGCACCTCGCACGGCGTCGGCCTGGAGGCCCCCAAGGCGATGCACGGCGTGATGCCGCGGGCCAAGGGCGTGGCGCGGGCCGGCCTCGCGACGGTCAACCGGAACCTTTCTCCGTTCGTCTGGGCCGGCAAGCAGCGCTGGTTCGCGGAGCCGCCGCACATGCAGGTGTCGATCCTGTTCGTGCCGGCCGACGCACAGGAGCCGCAGGTCGGCGACGAGCTGGTCGCCCACCTGCGTCACACCACCACGCAGTACGACCGGATCGTCGAGCGCTGAGCCACCGGCACGAAGCGGCCCCCGGGGAAGTCCCCGGGGGCCGCTCGGCGTTCTCGGCACGGACCGCGCCGGGTCACTCCCCCGGGATGCCCCAGTCCACCCGCGGCCCCTCGACGGCCGGAGCCGCGTGGCGCGCCGGATGCGCCGCCCGGCCGAGGACGAAGACGTCCTCGGCGCCGTCCAGGACGCCTCCCGAGGGGTCGTCCGAGCCGTCCCGCCGCACCCCGTCCCGGTCGGGGGCCAGGATGTCGCGCACGACGAGCGCGCACAGGTAGAGCGTGCCGAGCAGGTGCAGGGCGATCACGAACTGGTAGCCGTCGGTCGGCAGCCCCTGCTTGTTGCCGCTGCTCGTGTAGGCGAGGTACATCCAGATGCCGAGGAAGTACATGACCTCACAGGCCTGCCAGACCAGGAAGTCGCGCCAGCGCGGCCGGGCGAGCGCGGCGAGCGGGACGAGCCACAGCACGTACTGGGGCGAGTAGACCTTGTTCGTGAGGACGAAGGCCGCCACGATCAGGAAGGCCAGCTGCACGAGCCGGGGCCTGCGGGGCGCGTTGAAGGTCAGGTAGGCGAGCCCCGCCACCGCCAGAATCATCAGGAACAGCGCGTAGTAGTTGGCCGTCGCCGGGCGGATCGACTCGCCGGTGACCTGGCTGATGAGCAGCCAGAACGAGCCGAAGTCGATGTTCCGCTCCGTGCTGAAGACGTAGAACTGCTTCCAGCCCTCGGGCGCCAGGAGCATCACCGGCAGGTTCACCACCAGCCACGCCCCCGCCGCGCCCAGCACGGCCCTGGCGAACGCCCGCCACTTCCCCGCCCGCCAGCACAGCAGGAGGACGGGTACGAGCAGCAGTACCGGGTAGAACTTGGCGGCCGTCGCGAGCCCCAGCAGCACACCGAAGCCCAGCGGCCGGCTCCGCGCCCACATCAGCAGCGCGGCGGCCGTCAGGGTGACCGCCAGCAGGTCCCAGTTGATCGTCGCCGTGAGCGCGGCCGCGGGCGCCAGGGCCACGAGCAGAGCGTCCCAGGGGCGCCTGCGGTGGGTCCGGGCCACGCAGACGGCCAGGACGGCCGTGCACACCAGCAGCAGGCCGGAATTGGCCATCCAGTAGGCCTGCTCGCGCTGGTTGAGATCGCCGTCCCCGGGCGTCAGCCAGGCCGCGACCTCCATGAACAGACCGGTCAGTACGGGGTACTCCAGGAACGGTATGTCGCCACCGATCCGGTCGAAGTACGGGACCAGGCCCTCCGCGAACCCTCGCCCGGTGAACAGGTGCGGGATGTCCGAGTAGCAGGCGTGGGTGTACTGGGAGGTGGATCCGCGGAACCAGGCCCAGTCGTAGCAGGGCAGCTTCTGCACCATGCCGAGCGCGAACATCCCGATGGCGACGAGCGCGATCACCCGCACCGGGGTGAGCTGTCCGGCGCCGAGGAGCGCGCGGCGCCCGATCGGTCCGCCGATCAGCTCGCTGCCGGTGGCCGCGACCTCGTCGGTACGAGTGGGGCAGACCACCGGGTCCTGCGGAGGGCTCGTCTTCTGGAGGCTCGGCATGGGGGACATCCTGCCGTACGCCCCTGGGAAACCGTGAGGGCCGCCGCGCCCGGTGCCGTACACGAGGTACGGACCGGCGCGGCGGCCCTCGAAGGGTGCCGGGTGGCGGGGTCAGCCGTTCAGGCCCCAGGTCCCGCCGTTCGGTTTTCCGCCGGTGGTGGTGCCGGAGGTGGGGGTGTCCGTGGGGTCCGGTGGCGGTGTGGTGGTCGGGCCGCCGTTGGTACCGCCGTTGTCCTGGCCCTTGGTGGTGCCGCCGTTCGGGTCGCACGGCCAGTCCCAGACGCTGCAGGTCTTGCCCGGGTCCGGCGACTTGGTCGGCTTGTCCGTGGGCGCCTGCGTCGACGGCGTCGTGGAGGGCGTCTGGGACGGGGTCTCCGTCGGCGTCGGGGTCGGGCTGACCATGCCGCCGCCGTAGACGCCCTCGGCGTCGTCCAGGGGCTCGGGCGCCGGGAAGCTCTTCGGCTCGGTGCCCTTGAGCGCGTCCGTCATGTAGTCGTGCCAGATCCGCGACGGGAACGAATTACCGTGGATCTTCGGCTGGTCGCCGGTGCCGTACATGGACTCGAACTTGCGACCCTTGAGGGTCTCGTCGTCCGCGAAGCGGTACATGTCGATCGCGGTCGAGAGCTGCGGGGTGTAGCCGACGAACCAGGCCGAGTTGTTGCCGTCGGTCGTACCCGTCTTGCCGGCCGCCTCGCGGTCGTCCAGCGCGGCCTTCCTGCCGGTGCCGCCCTTGACGACGCTCTTGAGGACGTCGGTGACGTTGCTGGCGACGGCCGTGGAGAAGACCCGCTTGGGCTGGGCCTCGTGCTTGTACTTGACCTGGCCCTGCTTCAGGACCTTCTCGACCGAGTACACGTCGTTGCGCTCACCGTTGTTGGCGAAGGTCGCGTACGCGCCCGCCATGCGGATCGCGCTCGGGTTGGAGATACCGAGGGAGAACGACGGCACGTTGGCCTTGACCAGCGAGCCCTCCCGCAGACCGGCGTCGATGGCCGCCTGGCGGACCTTGTCGATGCCGACGTCCATGCCGAGCTGCACGTACGGCGAGTTCGCCGACTTCATCATGGCCGTGCGGAGGTTGATGTTCTTGTAGCTGGCGTGCTCGTCATTGGCCTGGTGCCACTCGTTGCCGTTCTCGTCGCGCCAGATCGAGCCGTCGTAGTTCTTGATCGTCAGATTGTTCTGACCGCTGTAGTAGCTCTTGTCCGGGTCGACGAGCGTACGGGTGGAGGCGTCCTGCTCCTTGCTCCCCTTCGGGTCGCGGACACCGTCGCGCATCGCCGCGGCCAGGACGAAGGGCTTGAACGTCGAGCCGACCTGGGCACCGGTCTCGTCGGCGTTGTTGGTGAAGTGCGTGGTGGCGTTGGCGCCGCCGTAGATCGCCACGATCGCGCCGGTCTCGGGGTTCACCGAGGCACCGCCGAACTGGACGTGCGTATCCGTCTTCGGGCGCTTCTTCGGGTCGATGTACTCCGCGTACACCGACTTCACGGCCTTCTCGAGGGCGTTGACCTTCTTCTTGTCGAAGGTCGTGTAGATCTCGTAGCCGCCGCGCGCGAGGTCCTTCTCGGTGATGCCCAGCTCGGTGTTGTTGAGGACGCTCTTCTGCGCCGTGCGCACCAGGTAGCCGATCTGACCGCCCAGCTGGGCGCCCTGGGTCCGCGTCTTCACCTTGGGGAACTCGGGGTACTTCGCGCGCTCGGCGGCCGGCAGGCTGCCGTCCTTGACCATCTCGTCGAGGATCCACGCCCAGCGCTTCTCGGCGCGCACGCGGTTCGCCTCCGGGGTGGCCGCCGGGTCGATGTCGACGCTGCCGGCCGGGTCGTAGTACGTCGCACCCTTCAGCAGCGAGGCCAGGAAGGCGCACTCGCTGGGGTTGAGGTTCGCGGCGTTCTTGCCGAAGTACGTGCGGGCCGCGGCCTGGATGCCGTAGGCGCCCCGGCCGTAGTACGAGGTGTTGAGGTAGCCCGCCATGATCTCGGGCTTGCCCTTCTCGTTGCCCACGCGCATCGAGATGAAGAGTTCCTTCACCTTGCGGGTCAGCGTCTGCGACTGGTCGTCGAGGCGGTTGTTCTTCACGTACTGCTGGGTGATGGTCGAGCCACCCTGGGTCTCGCCGCCCTTGGCCATGTTCCAGACGGCACGGCCGATACCCATGGGGTCGATGCCGGAGTCCGTCCAGAAGGTCTTGTTCTCCGCCGAGACCACGGCGTTCTGCATGGCCTTCGGGATCTGGTCGAACGAGACGATCTGGCGGTTGACCTCACCGCCGGTCGCGGCCATCTGCGTGCCGTCGGACCAGTAGAAGACGTTGTTCTGCTGCTTGGCACTGATGGCCTCGTCAGGGATGCCCACCATGGCGTACGCGATCGTCGCCGCGCCCATGAGGCCGCCGACGAAGGCCAGGAAGAGGCCCGTGGTGAGCTTCCACGAGGGCATCCAGCGACGCCAGCCGTACTTGCCGTACCGCGGGTAGTCGATCATCCGCTTCTTGCCGGGCGGACGTCCGCCGTCGTTACGACCCCGTCCGGGACCGCCACCACGGCCGCCGCCCCCTCCGCGACGGCCGCCGGGTCCACCGGGACCCCCGCCGCCCTCGGGTGCGCGCCGGCGTCCGCCGCGCTGGGCGGCGCGCCGGGCCTCGGCGCGGCCACCGTAGGGACGCTCCTCCCCCCCATAAGAGGAAGGCGGCCCGTACGAGGCCGAAGGAGACCCCGTGCTGACATCACGGTCCTGGGCCGGCCTGCGGCCCATCGGCTGCTGGGCGGCGCGCCGGGCCGCAGCACGACCGCCACTCGGCGGCTGCTGCTGCGGCATTTTGCGACGGTGCTCGCTCATCGAACGACTACTCCTCGGGCAGGCACACAGGCCTGGAAGCGGCAGTTGAGTTCCGGTCCCCCCGAAATGCACACGGCCGGACCTCGGAAAAGACCCCACCGTGCCGCAGCCGGTCACCCGCTTCACTGACGCCCTGCGGCATCGCTTGGTTCCCGGTGGTCTGCATGCCGCACAGACTACGCACGGCCAAAACCCGTCTAGGGCCGAACATCACCCCAAATCCGGCAAGTCGATCGCTGTGAATTGACGATGTGACACCGGTCACCCGGGTCCCACTTGTCGCATCACTCGGGCCGTTCTATCGTCGGGATGTATCGAGTCGATACATCAGCGCGGCACATCGGCTCGGCACAAGGGTTTTCCCCCTGGTCCGAGAGACGAGTCCCGAGAGCGGAGGAGGCGACAGATGAGCAGGCGCTCCGGAATTCTCGAGTTCGCCGTTCTCGGTCTGCTCCGCGAGGCCCCCATGCACGGGTACGAGCTGCGCAAGCGGCTCAACACCTCCCTGGGGATATTCCGGGCCTTCAGCTACGGGACGCTCTATCCCTGCCTCAAGACGCTGGTCGCCAACGGCTGGTTGATCGAGGAGCCGGGGAGCGCCCCCGAAGAGGCCGTGGCCGCTTCACTCGCAGGACGCCGCGCCAAGATCGTCTACCGGTTGACGGCCGAAGGTAAGGAGCACTTCGAGGAGCTCCTCTCCCACACCGGCCCCGACGCCTGGGAGGACGAGCACTTCGCCGCCCGCTTCGCCTTCTTCGGCCAGACCGAGCGCGACGTGCGGATGCGAGTGCTCGAGGGCCGCCGCAGCCGGCTGGAGGAGCGCCTGGAGAAGATGCGCGCCTCTCTGGTCCGGACGCGTGAGCGCCTCGACGACTACACGCTTGAGCTGCAGCGCCACGGAATGGAGTCCGTGGAGCGCGAAGTGCGCTGGCTGAACGAGCTCATCGAGAGCGAGCGGGCGGGGCGGGATCAGCGATCCGGCCCCGAGGACGCCGCTCAGCAGCACAGAGAATCTGGAGAAACGGGCGGCCTGCCCCGGCACGGGGGCAGTACCCGGCCGGATCCGTCCGACGACACCGCACAGTGAAACCCTGCCTCGCAGGGCTTCCACGATCACACAGGGAGCAACCGGAATGGGTTCGGTTCGCGTAGCCATCGTCGGCGTGGGCAACTGCGCCGCCTCGCTGGTACAGGGCGTCGAGTACTACAAGGACGCCGATCCGGCGGCCAAGGTGCCCGGCCTGATGCACGTCCAGTTCGGCGACTACCACGTCGGCGACGTGGAGTTCGTGGCCGCGTTCGACGTCGACGCGAAGAAGGTCGGCCTCGACCTGTCGGACGCCATCGGCGCCAGCGAGAACAACACCATCAAGATCTGCGACGTCCCCCACAAGGGCGTCACGGTTCAGCGTGGTCACACCCTCGACGGTCTCGGCAAGTACTACCGCATGACCATCGAGGAGTCCGCCGAGGCCCCGGTCGATGTCGTCCAGGTCCTCAAGGACCAGCAGGTCGACGTGCTCGTCTGCTACCTGCCCGTGGGCTCCGAGGACGCGGCGAAGTTCTACGCCCAGTGCGCCATCGACGCCAAGGTCGCCTTCGTCAACGCCCTCCCGGTCTTCATCGCCGGCACCAAGGAGTGGGCGGACAAGTTCACCGAGGCCGGTGTCCCGATCGTCGGCGACGACATCAAGTCCCAGGTCGGCGCCACCATCACGCACCGCGTGATGGCCAAGCTGTTCGAGGACCGCGGTGTCCGTCTTGAGCGCACCATGCAGCTCAACGTCGGCGGCAACATGGACTTCAAGAACATGCTCGAGCGCGACCGCCTCGAGTCCAAGAAGATCTCCAAGACGCAGGCCGTCACCTCCCAGATCCCCGACCGGGAGCTGGGCGAGAAGAACGTCCACATCGGCCCCTCGGACTACGTGGCCTGGCTGGACGACCGCAAGTGGGCGTACGTGCGCCTTGAGGGCCGCGCCTTCGGTGACGTTCCGCTGAACCTGGAGTACAAGCTCGAGGTGTGGGACTCGCCGAACTCCGCGGGTGTCATCATCGACGCCCTGCGCGCGGCGAAGATCGCCAAGGACCGCGGCATCGGCGGCCCGATCCTCTCCGCCTCCTCGTACTTCATGAAGTCCCCGCCGGTCCAGTACTTCGACGACGAGGCCTTCGCCAACGTCGAGAAGTTCATCAAGGGCGAGGTCGAGCGCTGACCTGACGGTCCAGCGGCTCGATGAGAAGGGTCCCCGTGGCACTGCCCGGGGGCCCTTCTCGTATGTGAGTCTTGCTGCCATGTCCGTCGTGCGTGATCTGCGCATCCTCCTGCGCCTGCGCAACTTCCGCCGCCTGCTCGCCGTCCGGCTGCTCTCCCAGTGCGCCGACGGCGTCTACCAGGTGGCCCTGGCCACGTACGTCGTCTTCTCGCCCGAGAAGGAGACCAGCCCCACCGCCATCGCCTCCGCGATGGCCGTCCTGCTGCTCCCGTACTCCCTCGTCGGGCCCTTCGCCGGTGTCCTGCTGGACCGATGGCGCCGCCGCCAGGTCTTCCTCTACGGAAACCTGCTGCGTGCCCTGCTCGCCGCCGGGACGGCGGTGCTCATGCTCGCCTC
This sequence comes from Streptomyces sp. NPDC048018, assembly GCF_043202995.1. NCBI lineage: Bacteria > Bacillati > Actinomycetota > Actinomycetes > Kitasatosporales > Streptomycetaceae > Streptomyces > Streptomyces sp. NPDC048018. The sequence goes on along the minus strand of NZ_JBIDBK010000005.1, from coordinate 501,655 downwards.
GGTACCCGACTGGCTCTTCTACGGCTCCGCCCTCTCCGTCACGGCCGTCAACCGCTTCGTCCTGGCAGGCCTCTCGGCCGCTCTTCCGCGCGTGGTCGACGACGAACGGCTGGTCATCGCCAACTCCCTCTCGCCGACCGCCGGCACCCTCGCCGCGACGCTCGGCGGCGGGCTCGCCTTCGGTGTACGCCTGATCGCCGACGACTCCGACGCCGCAGTCGTCCTGCTCGGCGCCGTCCTCTACCTCTGCTCCGCGCTCGCCGCGCTGCGGATGTCCCGTGAGCTCCTCGGACCGGATCCCGACCAGGTCCAGCCGCGACTCGCCGCCGCCCTGGCCTCCACCGCACGGGGCCTGGTCGGCGGTCTGCGGCATCTCGCCCAGCGGCGGCCGGCCGCCCGGGCGCTCGCCGCGGTCACCGTGATGCGCTTCTGCTACGGGGCACTGTTCGTCACCGTGCTCATGCTCTCGCGCTACGCCTGGGGCACCACCCAGGCGGAGGGCCTCGCCGTGCTCGGGCTCGCGGTCGCCGCCTCCGGGGCCGGATTCTTCGCCGCGGCGGTGCTCTCCCCCTGGGCGGTCGGAAAGCTCGGGCCCTTCGGCTGGATGACCCTGTGCACGGCTTCCGCCGCGCTGCTCACCCCCGCGCTGGGGCTCACCTTCGCCCGGACGCCCTTCCTCGTGGCCGCCTTCGTCCTGGGGCTGACCACTCAGGGCGCGAAGATCGCGACAGACACCGTCGTCCAGACCTCGGTGGACGACGCCTACCGCGGTCGGGTCTTCTCCCTCTACGACGTGCTCTTCAACGTCGCCTTCGTGGGAGCGGCCGGCGTCGCGGCCCTGATGCTCCCGCCGGACGGACGGTCCCCCGCCCTCGTGGTGCTGGTGTCCGCGCTCTACGCGTCCCTCGCGCTCTTCCTGCTCCACGTCGTCCGAGCCGACAGGGTGCGCGCCAACGGCAAGGGGTGATGTTTCACGTGAAACACCACCCCTGGCGGAACGCGCTCGCGGCCGTTCCACGGTCGATGTTTCACGTGAAACATCGACTGTGGAACATCGACATCAGGCGCTCTGGTTCGCCCACCACTCCTTGAGCGCGGCGACGGCGTCGTCGTGGCCCATCGGCCCGTTCTCCAGTCGCAGCTCCAGCAGGAACTTGTACGCCTGGCCGACCGCAGGCCCGGGACGGATGCCCAGGATCTCCTGGATCTGGTTGCCGTCCAGGTCCGGACGGATCGAGTCCAGCTCCTCCTGCTCCTGCAGCTGCGCGATGCGCTCTTCCAGCCCGTCGTAGGCACGGGAGAGCGCGGCGGCCTTGCGCTTGTTGCGCGTGGTGCAGTCGGAGCGGGTCAGCTTGTGGAGCCGGGAGAGCAGCGGACCCGCGTCCCGCACATAGCGCCGGACGGCCGAGTCGGTCCACTCACCGGTGCCGTAGCCGTGGAAGCGAAGGTGCAGCTCCACGAGACGCGAGACGTCCCGGACCATCTCGTTGGAGTACTTGAGCGCCGTCATGCGCTTCTTCGTCATCTTCGCGCCGACCACCTCGTGGTGGTGGAAGGAGACCCGGCCGTCCTTCTCGAAACGGCGGGTGCGCGGCTTGCCGATGTCGTGGAGCAGGGCCGCGAGACGCAGCACCAGGTCCGGGCCGTTCTCCTCCAGGTCGATGGCCTGGTCGAGGACGGTCAGGGAGTGCTCGTAGACGTCCTTGTGCCGGTGGTGCTCGTCGTTCTCCAGGCGCAGCGCCGGCAGCTCCGGCAGCACATGGGCCGCGAGACCCGTGTCGGCGAGCAGCCCGAGGCCCTTGCGAGGGTGGGCGGAGAGCAGGAGCTTGTTGAACTCCTCGCGGACGCGCTCGGCGGAGACGATCTCCAGCCGGTCGCACATCTCCGTCATCGCCGTGACGACCTCGGGAGCGACCTCGAAGTCCAGCTGCGCGGCGAAGCGCGCGGCGCGCATCATGCGCAGCGGATCGTCCGAGAAGGACTCCTCCGGCGTGCCCGGGGTGCGGAGCACCCGCTCGGCCAGGTCATCGAGACCGCCGTGCGGGTCGATGAACTCCTTCTCCGGGAGCGCCACGGCCATCGCGTTGACGGTGAAGTCACGGCGGACCAGGTCCTCCTCGATGGAGTCGCCGTAGGAGACCTCGGGCTTGCGCGAGGTGCGGTCGTACGCCTCCGAGCGGTAGGTGGTGACCTCCACCTGGTAGCCGTCCTTCTGGCAGCCGACCGTGCCGAAGGCGATCCCGACCTCCCAGACGGCCTCGGCCCAGGGACGGACGATCTTCAGAACGTCCTCGGGGCGGGCGTCGGTGGTGAAGTCCAGGTCGTTGCCGAGACGGCCGAGGAGGGCGTCGCGTACCGAGCCTCCGACCAGCGCGAGGCTGAACCCGGCGGCCTTGAAGCGGCGGGCGAGGTCGTCGGCGACTGGGGACACACGCAGCAGTTCACTGACCGCGCGGCGTTGCACCTGGCTCAGTGCAGTCGGGGTGTCTTCGTTGGCGTTCGGCACAACAGAAAAGGGTACGTGCCCCGGCTCACCGCGACGTCCCCGTTTTCCCACGGGCCACGCACGTGACCCCGGTCTCTTCCGGTCCGCCTCGGCGGACCCGGCCGCCATCAGCTGGAGCAGTCCCCGGCACTTGGCCGCCGCGTGCCTCGTTACCATGCCTGGACACAGCAACCGGGAACCACTGACACCACTGACACCACTGACAACGACGAGGACGGGCGACGCGTGGCCGAGGCGGCAGCTATTCAGGGGACCGTGCCCTCACCTGCCCGCCGCTGGTTGCGGCGTACGGCCTCCCTCGCCGTCGCTGTTCCGCTGCTGGCGGGGCTCTTTCAGGGTGTGACCGCCCCCACTGCCGAGGCCGCCGAGAAGGCGAAGGGGTCGGGGTCGGTGGAGGTGTCTCTCGACACACTGGCGCCGAGTGCCCCGGTGGAGAGCGACACGCTGACCATCACGGGAACGGTCACCAACGAGGGCAGGCAGGCGGTGACCGACGCCACGGTCGACCTCCGGGTCGGCCCGCGGATGACCAGCCGCAGCGAGATCGAGGACATCGGCCGCAGCGGCGCCTACCGTGACGGCCGCGACCCGTCCCCGCTCGGCAAGCCCTTCAGCGTCCCCATCCCCAGGCTGGGCTCGGGACTGAGCAAGGACTTCACGCTCCGCGTCCCCGTCTCCAAGCTGGGGCTGGACGACGAAGGCGTCTACCAGCTCGGGGTCTCCCTCACGGGCCGGACCGCGAGCCAGCCCTACGACCGTGTCCTCGGCATCGAACGGACCTTCCTGCCGTACGAGCCCGAGGAAACCGAGAAGAAGACCCAGCTCTCGTACATCTGGCCGCTGATCTCCACGACCCACGTCTCCGCCGAGACGGGCGCCGACCAGCAGCAGACCCCGGTCTTCGAGAACGACGACCTGGCCACGGACCTCGCCCCCGGCGGCCGGCTCCACGAGATGGTCGCGCTCGGCAAGGACCTCCCGGTCACCTGGCTGATCGACCCGGACCTGCTCGCCGGCGTCGACGCCATGACCGGGCCGTACATGGTCAAGAGCGGCGCGACCGAGGTGCCGGGCAGGAACCAGGCGATCGCCGAGCGCTGGCTGGACGCCCTGGAGAAGGCCGTACAGGGCCACAAAGTGGTCGCCCTGCCCTTCGCCGACCCCGACCTGGCCTCCCTCGCCCACCACGGCAAGGAGGTGCCCGGCTCCCTCAGCCACCTCCAGCAGGCGACCGCGCTGGCCGCGTCCACCGTCGAGACCGTGCTCCACGTCAAGCCGTCCACCGACTTCTCCTGGCCCGTCGACGGCGCCGTGGACCCGTCCGTCATGGCCGTCGCCACCTCCGCCGGCGCACGCAACGTGATCGCCCGCAGCGACAGCTTCCGCGACGACCTGTCGTACACGCCGACCTCGGCCCGCCCCATCGCCGGCGGCACCACCGCGATCGTCAGCGACGCCGTCCTGTCCAAGGCCTTCCAGGGCGACCTGATCCGGGCCGAGAACTCCACCCTGGCCGTCCAGGCCTTCCTCGCGCAGTCCCTCGCGACCACTCTGGAGATGCCGGAGAAGCAGCGCAGCGTCGTGGTCGCCCCGCAGCGCATGCCCACCATCGCCCAGGCACACAGCATGGCCGCGGGACTGCGGGGCCTGGCCGCGGGCCGCTGGACGCAGCCGCAGGACCTGCTGGCCGCGGCGGTGGCCCAGCCGGACCCGGACGCGTCGCAGCGGGTGCCGGGCAGCAGCTCGTACCCGAGGAAGCTGCGCGCCCAGGAGCTGTCGCCCGCGGCCTTCCGCCAGATGAAGGACACCGGGGACGAGCTGGACGACTTCAAGGTGATCCTGAGCGCCCCGGACCGAGTGGTGCCGCCCTTCACCAACGCGATCAGCCGTGAGATGTCGACCTCGTGGCGTGGCGAGGCCCCGTCGGCCGCGCTGTACCGCCAGGAGGTCCTGGTCTACCTGCGCAACCTCACGAAGGAGGTGCAGCTGATCGAGAAGTCGGACCTCACCCTGTCCGGCCGCAGCGCCACCATCCCCGTGACCGTGCAGAACAAGCTGCTGCAGGGCGTGGACCACCTCGTGCTGCGGCTGACCTCCGGCAACAGGACCCGTCTGCAGTTCGACGGCGAGGCCTTCGCCGAGCAGCCGGTGAAGGTCGGCGGAGGCCACAGCCAGTCGGTGAAGTTCCCCGCCTCGGCCAACGCCAACGGACCGGTCCCGATGACGGCCCAGCTCTTCACCGAGGACGGCACGCCCTACGGTGCCCCGATGAGGTTCACCGTGAAGGTCTCCGAGATCACCCCCACGGTGATGCTCGTGATCGCCGGCGGTGTGCTCCTGCTCGTCCTGGCCGGCATCCGGATGTACAGCCAGCGCAAGCGCGCCGCCGCCCGGAACGCGGCGGCGGAGGCCGAGAGCACGGCGACGGAAGGCGAGGCCGGCCCCGAGGGCGACACCGACGCGGAAAGCGACGCGGAGGTCACGAGCGGGGACGAGCCGGACGAGACCCGGACGGAATCCGTGCAGCCGAGTGACCCGACACCGGACACCGGGTCCGAAAGCGGCGACCCGTCCGGCCCGGGTGAGAAAGTGGACCGTTGAGCGATGTCGTGGCCGGTCGGCCGGGGACGATGAGGTGGGGTAACCATGAACGCGCCGTACGACGGTGACCGCGGCCAGGGCGCGGGCGGCACCCAGCCGTCCGGTGGCACGCCCGCGGCCCCGGCACCCGGCCCCGCGCCGGTGCCGCCGCATCAGCAGGCCGCTCCTGACCCGTACGCACCGGATCCGCAGAATCCGTACGCCCAGGACCCCTACGCCCAGGACCCCTACGTCCAGGACGCCTACGCCCACGACCCCTACCAGGCGCGGGACCTGTCCGCCCAGGACCCGGTGGACGAGGCGCTCTACGACCGCGCCGCGCACCCGCCGCCCCCGCCGGGCACCTACGCGGAGCCGCAGCCGCTCTACCAGCAGCCGAGCGTGCCCCCGCACGCCCCGGACCCCCGCGTCTGGGCGCAGACGCCGGCTCCCGAGCCCGACGGCCCGTCCCGCCATCTGCCCTACGGCGACGACGCCCGCACGGTCCAGTTCACCGGTGTCGACGACCTCGTGACCCGGGCGGGGGAGGAGCAGCCGGCGACGGACGCGTTCGCCCACCTCTACCGGGACCAGCAGGCGTCCGGCCAGGTGCCCCCGCCGTCCCCGGAGCCCGACCCCATGCCCGCGCCCGCCCCGAAGAAGGCCGGCCGGGCCTCAGGTCTGCTCAGGTCGAGCGCCGTGATGGCGGCAGGCACCCTGGTCTCCCGCCTCACCGGCTTCGTCCGCAGCCTCGTGATCACCGGTGCCCTCGGCGCCGCGCTGCTCGGTGACACCTTCACCGTGGCCTACACGCTGCCGACGATGATCTACATCCTCACCGTCGGCGGCGGCCTCAACTCGGTCTTCGTGCCGCAGCTGGTCCGCTCGATGAAGAACGACGAGGACGGCGGCGAGGCGTACGCCAACCGGCTGCTCACCCTCGTCATGGTCGCGCTCGGCGCGATCGTCGCCGTGGCCGTGTTCGCCGCCCCGCTGCTGATCCGGCTGATGTCGAACACCATCGCGGACGACGCGGCGGCCAACAGCGTCGCCGTCACCTTCGCCCGCTACTGCCTGCCCACCATCTTCTTCATGGGTGTGCACGTGGTGATGGGTCAGATCCTCAACGCTCGGGGCAAGTTCGGCGCGATGATGTGGACCCCGGTCCTCAACAACATCGTGATGATCTCCACCTTCGGCCTGTTCATCTGGGTCTACGGCACGTCCGCCGAATCCCACATGGGCGTCACGACCATCCCCGACGAGGGCGTCCGGCTGCTCGGCATCGGCACCCTGCTCGGCCTGGCCGTCCAGGCCCTGGCGATGATCCCCTACCTGCGGGAGACCGGCTTCCGCTTCCGGCCCCGCTTCGACTGGAAGGGCCACGGGCTCGGCAAGACCGTCAAGCTGGCCAAGTGGACCGTCCTGTTCGTGCTCGCCAACCAGGCGGGTGTCCTGGTCGTCACCCAGCTCGCCACCGCGGCCGGTGAGGAGTCCGGGAAGAACGGTGCCGGCTTCCTCGCCTACTCCAACGCCCAGCTGATCTGGGGCATGCCGCAGGCCATCATCACGGTCTCCGTCATGGCCGCTCTGCTGCCGCGCATCTCCCGCGCCGCCTCCGACGACGACCCGGGTGCCGTGCGCGACGACATCTCGCAGGGGCTGCGCAACTCGGCCGTGGCGATCGTCCCGGTCTCGTTCATGTTCCTGGCGCTCGGTGTCCCGATGTGCACCCTGCTCTACGCCTCCAGCGGTGTCGAGGCCGCCCAGGGCATGGGCTTCATCCTGATGGCCTTCGGCCTCGGTCTGATCCCCTACTCCGTGCAGTACGTCGTGCTCCGAGGCTTCTACGCCTACGAGGACACCCGCACGCCCTTCTACAACACCGTCATCGTCGCCGCGGTCAACGCGGCCGCCTCCGCGGTCTGTTACGTGCTGCTGCCGGCCCAGTGGGCGGTGGTCGGCATGGCCGGGTCCTACGGTCTGGCCTACGCGGTCGGTGTCGGCGTCGCCTGGCGCCGGCTGCGCAACCGTCTGGGCGGCGACCTCGACGGCGCCCATGTGATGCGCACCTACGCCCGCTTGTGTCTGGCTTCGCTGCCCGCCGCGATCGTGTCCGGAGCCGTCGGGTTCGCCCTCCTGAAGCTGCTCGGGGAGGGCGCCCTGGGGTCGCTCGTCGCCCTCGTCGTCGGTGGGGCGGTGCTTCTGGGAGTCTTCTTCGTCGCGGCGAAGCGCATGCGGATCGCGGAGCTCAACTCCATGGTGGGTATGGTCCGCGGACGCCTGGGACGCTAGTCGGAACACGGCTCGCGGGCTTCGCACAACCATCGGCTGCCACCGCGTGTCGTGCATAGCGCCGGACTGTGGGCACAATTGGCATGGCTGTTGGATGTGGCGCAACGGATGGGGAGGCAGGAACGACGGTGGCGGAACGTAGCACGGCTGCCGTCGACGTGGCCGACAACAGCGGTGACGACCCGCTGACCGCAAAGGCGGACACGGCCGCGACCGACGGGGTGGCGGAAGCGCAGAAGAAGGCGGCCCCGGCCGCCGAGGCCACGGAGAGCAAGGCGGTCGAACGACAGAACGGCGAACAACCCTCCATCACGGCACCCGAGCTGCACAGCGGCCACAAGCTGGCGAGGCGGTACCGGCTGGAGGAGTGCGTCACCCGTCTGGACGGATTCAGCAGTTGGCGTGCCGTGGACGAGAAGCTGCGGCGGGCCGTCGGGGTGCACATCCTGCCGGCCGACCACGCCCGCGCCCGCTCCGTGCTGGCCGCCGCGCGCTCCGCGGCGCTCCTCGGGGACCCGCGGTTCGTGCAGGTCCTCGACGCCGTCGAGGAGAACGATCTCGTCTACGTGGTGCACGAGTGGCTGCCCGACTCCACGGAGCTGACCGCGCTGCTCGCGGCCGGGCCCATGGAGCCGCACGACGCCTACCAGCTCGTCACCCAGGTCTCCGGGGCCATGGCTGCCGCCCACCGTGAGGGGCTCTCGCACCTCCGGCTCACGCCGAGCGCGGTGCTGCGCAGCTCCACCGGTCAGTACCGCATCCGCGGCCTCGCCGTGAACGCCGCCCTGCGCGGCATCAGCGCCGAGCGTCCGCAGCGTACGGACACCGAGGCGATCGGTGCCCTGCTCTACGCGGCCCTCACCCAGCGCTGGCCGTACGAGAACGACGCCTACGGCCTCTCCGGCCTTCCCAAGGGGGTCGGGCTCCTTCCCCCCGACCAGGTACGTGCGGGCGTCCACCGGGGCCTCTCGGAGATCGCCATGCGGGCCCTGGCGAACGACGGGGCCACGGCCTCGCGCCAGGAGCCGCCCTGCACCACCCCGGACGAGCTGGCCAAGGCGGTCGCGGCGATGCCGCGCATCCGCCCGCCGGAGCCGGAGTTCCCGCTGCCCGCGCCGCCGGAGTACCAGCGCACCACGTACCAGCAGGGCACGTACGGGCGTCCCCAGCCGCACCCCGCGGCGACCCAGCAGATCCTGACTCCGCCGCCCCCGCTGCAGAGTCGCACGGGCAAGGCGCTGAAGTGGGCCGTCTCCGCCCTGCTGATCGCGGCCCTGGGCCTCGGGAGCTGGCAGATCGCGGACCGGCTCCTGAACCAGAGCAAGTCGAACGAGACCCCGCCGACCCAGCAGCTGCCGCAGGACGAGGACAACAAGGAGCCGAAGGCGGACGGGAAGCCGGTCGCGATCGAGGACGCGCGCGACTTCGATCCGCAGGGCGCCGACGGCGGCGAGAACCCCCAGGACATAAAGAACGCCTACGACAACGACCCGAGCACGTCGTGGACGACGAGCAGCTACAAGGGGTACTCGAAGTTCGGCAACCTGAAGGACGGGGTCGGGATCATCCTCGACCTGGGCAAGGCCCAGCAGGTCTCCAAGGTCGAGGTCTCGTTCAACGGCGTCACGTCGGTCGAGTTGCGGACGACTCCGGAGAACTTCTCCTCGCAGCCGAGCAGGCTGGGCGACTTCACCCAGCAGACCGCGGGTAAGGGAACCCAAGTGGATCTCGTTCCCGGCAAGCCGCTGACGACGCGCTACGTTCTCGTCTGGCTGACGGATCTGCCCTCGGGCGGAGACGGCTACCGGGGCGAGATCTCCAACATCAAGATCACCAGCTGATCTCACACCCGGGGGGAGGGGCTCACCGTTGGACGACGCCACAGGCGACAAGCGCAGCGACCAGGAACTGCTGGCCTGCCACGTGGCCGGCGATCCGGACGCCTTCGGTGAGCTCGTCCGGCGCCACAGAGACCGGCTGTGGGCGGTCGCCCTGCGGACGCTGGGCGACCGCGAGGAGGCCGCTGACGCGGTCCAGGACGCCCTCGTGTCGGCGTTCCGGGCCGCCCATACCTTCCGGGGCCAGTCGGCCGTCACGACCTGGCTGCACCGCATCACGGTGAACGCCTGCCTCGACCGCGCTCGCAAGGCCGCCTCGCGCAAGACCTCGCCGATGGACGACACCGCCCGGTTCGAGCAGCTCCTCGAACCGGCCGAGTCGGCCGAGGCTCCCGCCGAGCGCCAGGACCTTCACCGCCAGCTCCTGAGAGCCCTCGCCACGCTCCCGGCGGAGCAGCGAGCGGCCCTCGTCCTCGTCGACATGCAGGGGTACCCCGTCGCCGAGGCCGCTCGTATCCTCGATGTCCCCCCCGGAACGGTGAAGAGCCGCTGTGCGCGCGGGCGGGCCCGGCTCCTGCCGATGGTCGCTCATCTGCGCGATGACACGGTGGGTAGCGAAGGACCCGACCAGGGAAGGAACCGGACGCCGGGGACATCCGTCCCAGTGGTGCCGGGACCGACGGATACCGGATCGAGTAATCCAGCTGCTGTGAAGGGCGGAGGTGGGCGCACGTGACTTCCACGGCCGACAGGACTCAGCACCCGGACGTCTCGGAGATCTCCGACCTCACCGAGGGGCTGCTCTCGCCGTCCCGGAGCGCGACCGTGCGCCAGCATCTCGACGTCTGCCCCCTGTGCGCTGATGTACGCACCTCCCTGGAGGAGATCCGGGGACTGTTGGGCACCCTCCCCGGACCGGCTCGGATGCCCGCCGAGATCGCCGGGCGGATCGACGCCGCACTCGCCGCCGAAGCCCTGCTGAACGCCACCGCGCCGGAGACGGACGCGCGTGTTTCACGTGAAACGTCTCCGCGCCGCGCCACGCCCTCGGCCGCTCCCGCTGCCGACCGGCCCGCCGGTCGCCCGGCCGCCGCCACAGGCCCGGGACGCCCCCGCAGGTCGCGCCGACGGCTCGCTGCTCTCGGCGCCACGTTCGGAGCCCTGGGGCTGGGTCTCTTCCTCGTTCAATCCGGCGGCCTTGATGGCGGCGCCGGCGCCGACAAGAAGTCCGACGTGGCCGCCGCCAAGGCCGACGCCCGGTTCGACGGCCGCCCCGTCGACTCCACCGTGCAGGCCCTCCTGGGCCAGAACCGCACCTTCCAGGCCCCTCAGGACCGGAAGGGCACTCCCGCGCCTCTCACCGCCGAGAGCGGCGGAGACGGGCAGGAGCGGGTCGCGGGTGGCACCCTTCCCGCCTGCGTGCAGGCCGGCACCGGACGGGCCGACGCCGCGATCGCCTTCCAGCAGGGTGACTACCAGGGAACGCCCGCCTATCTGGTCGTCCTCCCCGACACCACGGACGGCACCCGGGTCGAGGCTTATGTGCTCGACGCCGCCTGTGCCTCCGGCGACGGGAGCGGCAAGGCCGAGGTCCTGCTCCAGGAGTCCCTCCCGCGCTCCTGACTCGCCACGCGGACGGCGGCGGTCTCGGGAATGCTCGCCCCGTAGGATCGGTTGGGTGGGGTGAGAGTGACCGACCCGATCACCCCCGTAGGCAGTAGGCAGTCTGCAGAGACGAGGAAGAAACCCGTGAGCGACGTCCGTAACGTGATCATCATCGGCTCCGGGCCCGCGGGTTACACCGCTGCGCTCTACACGGCCCGCGCGTCGCTGAAGCCGCTCGTCTTCGAGGGTGCCGTCACCGCTGGTGGCGCCCTGATGAACACGACCGAGGTGGAGAACTTCCCCGGCTTCCGTGACGGCATCATGGGCCCGGACCTCATGGACAACATGCGGGCCCAGGCCGAGCGCTTCGGCGCCGAGCTCGTGCCGGACGACATCGTCGCCGTGGACCTCACGGGCGAGATCAAGACGGTCACGGACACCGCCGGAAACGTGTACCGCGCCAAGGCGGTCATCGTCACCACCGGCTCCCAGCACCGCAAGCTCGGCCTGCCGAACGAGGACACCCTCTCCGGCCGCGGTGTCTCCTGGTGCGCCACCTGCGACGGCTTCTTCTTCCGGGACCAGGACATCGCCGTCGTCGGCGGCGGCGACACCGCGATGGAGGAGGCGACGTTCCTCTCGCGCTTCGCCAAGTCGGTCACCATCGTCCACCGCCGTGACTCGCTGCGCGCCTCCAAGGCGATGCAGGAGCGCGCCTTCGCGGACCCGAAGATCAAGTTCGCCTGGGACAGCGAGGTCGCCGAGATCCACGGAGAGCAGAAGCTCACCGGTCTGACCCTGCGCAACACCAAGACCGGCGAGACCAGCGAGCTCCCGGCGACCGGCCTCTTCATCGCCGTGGGCCACGACCCGCGGACGGAGCTCTTCAAGGGGCAGCTGGACCTGGACGCGGAGGGCTACCTCAAGGTCGACGCCCCGTCGACGCGCACCAACCTCACGGGTGTCTTCGGCGCCGGCGACGTCGTCGACCACACCTACCGCCAGGCGATCACCGCCGCCGGCACCGGCTGCTCCGCCGCGCTCGACGCCGAGCGTTTCCTGGCCGCCCTCGCCGACAGCGAGAAGCTCGCCGAGACCCCTGCGGTCTGACCCCTACGCATCCCCCACCCCACACCCCGCGAATCAAGGAGGCCGCCGTGGCCGGCGCCACTGTTACCGCTACTGACGCTGACTTCGAGGAGAAGGTCCTCAAGAGCGAGAAGCCCGTTCTCGTGGACTTCTGGGCCGAGTGGTGCGGCCCGTGCCGCCAGATCGCCCCGTCGCTGGAGGCCATCGCCTCCGAGCACCCCGAGATCACCATCGTGAAGCTCAACATCGACGAGAACCCGGGCACGGCCGCCAAGTACGGCGTCATGTCCATCCCGACCCTGAACGTCTACCAGGGCGGCGAGGTCGTGAAGACCATCGTCGGTGCCAAGCCGAAGGCCGCGCTCCTGCGCGACCTGGAGGGCTTCGTCGAGGCCAAGGCCTGACGTTCTCGCTGTTTCACGTGAAACACCAGCGGCCCGTCCCTGATGAGGGGGCGGGCCGCTGGCGTCTGTCGGAAGGCGTCAGAGGGGCCGCAGCGCGGGCTCCTTCTGTACGGCGCCCAGGAGCCGGTCGAGAGCCAACTCGACGTCCTCCTTCCACGAGAGCGTCGTCCTCAGCTCCAGCCGTAGCCGGGGGAAGGCCGGATGCTGCCGGACGGTCTTGAATCCCACGGCCAGCAGATGCTCGGCGGGCAGCACACACGCCGGCTCCTTCCAGCGGGCGTCGCCGAAGGCCTCGATCGCCTTGAACCCCCGCCGCAGCAGATCCTTCGCCACCGTCTGCACCATGACCCGGCCCAGCCCCTGCCCCTGGTACCCGGGCATGATCCAGGCCGTCATCAACTGCACCGCGTCCGCGGCGACCGGACTTGTGGGGAAGGCGGTGGAGCGGGGCACATAGGCCGGAGGTGCGTACAGCACGAAGCCGACCGGCACCTCGTCGACGTAGACCACCCGGCCGCAGGACCCCCATTCGAGGAGCACGGCGGAGATCCACGCCTCCTTCTCCAGCTCCGGGCGCCCGGCCTTCACAGCGGCCTCACCGCTGACCGGATCCAGCTCCCAGAACACACAGGAGCGGCACCGCTTGGGGATATCCGGAAGGTTGTCCAGCGTGAGCGGTACGAGCCGACGCCCCACGGCTGCTCCTCGCTTCCCTCGGCCATCGCTGTACGAATTCGCCTCCCAGAATCGTAACGAGGGGCCGATCACGGCGATACCGCAGACAGGCAAAGGGCGGAGCGCGTCCCGGTGAATGCCGAAACACGCCCCGCCCTGGGGACGAAGGAGAGGCAATCAGCCCTCGGAGCCCTGCCCGTCCTCGTCGGCAGCAGCGTCCTGGCCGCTCTGCTCGGTACCGCCGTGGTCCATGACACGCCCCTCGCCCGGGGCAAGCGTCGAGAGGATCCGGTCGAGATCCTCCATCGAGGCGAACTCGACGGTGATCTTGCCCTTCTTCTGGCCGAGGTCGACCTTCACCCGCGTCTCGAAGCGATCCGAGAGCCGGGTCGCGAGATCGCGCAGAGCCGGAGAGACCCGGGCGCCCGCCCGCGGGCCCTTGGGCTTCACCGAAGAGGACGGCTCCGAACCCAGAAGCGTGACGATCTCCTCCACCGCACGCACCGAGAGGCCTTCGGCAACGATCCGGTAGGCGAGCTTGTCCTGCGTCTCCGGGTCGTCCACGGAGAGCAGGGCACGGGCGTGACCGGCCGACAGCACACCGGCGGCGACCCGGCGCTGCACGGGCGGAGAGAGACGCAGCAGTCGCAGCGTGTTGGAGACCTGCGGACGCGAACGTCCGATGCGGTCGGCCAGCTGGTCGTGGGTGCAGTTGAAGTCCTTGAGCAGCTGGTCGTAGGCGGCGGCCTCTTCCAGCGGGTTCAGCTGGGCGCGGTGCAGGTTTTCCAGGAGGGCGTCGAGCAGCAGCTTCTCGTCCTCGGTGGCCCGCACGATCGCCGGGATCCGCTCCAGGCCGGCCTCACGGCATGCCCGCCAGCGACGCTCGCCCATGATGAGCTCATAGCGCTCCGGAGCGAGCTGACGCACGACGACCGGCTGCAGCAGACCGACCTCCTTGATGGAGGTGACCAGCTCGGCCAGGGCATCCTCGTCGAACACCTCACGCGGCTGACGCGGGTTCGGCGTGATGGAGTCCAGCGGCAGCTCGGCGAAGTGCGCACCCGCGGGAGACTCCGGCAGCGGCTCGGGTTCCGGCGCCGGCACCACGGAGTCGGGGGACTGCGGGCCGGCCGGCAGGGTGGCCAACTTCGCCGCGGCCACGCCCCGGTCCGAGGCGGGTCCCGGGACGGCTCCGGCAGAAGTCGCGGTAGAGGCGGACCCCACACCGGCGGCCGGCACCTGTCGCTCCTGGGGAGCCGCGGGGATCAGCGCACCGAGCCCACGCCCCAGACCCCTACGTCGCTCGCTCACTGGATCCCCTCCGACATTCGCTGGCTGTTCTGGTGACCCATGTGCGGGGTGACCCCGTGGGCCTGACTGGCGTCATAGCTGAGATCGACTCCGCGCAGGGCGATCTCGCGCGCCGCCTCGAGATACGACAGGGCACCGCTGGAGCCCGGGTCGTAGGTGAGCACGGTCTGCCCGTAGCTCGGCGCCTCCGAGATACGCACCGAGCGCGGGATGCTGGTCCTGAGGACCTCCTCACCGAAGTGGCTGCGCACCTCGTCGGCGACCTGAGAGGCGAGCCGCGTGCGGCCGTCGTACATGGTGAGGAGAATCGTCGACACGTGCAGCTCGGGGTTGAGATGTCCGCGCACCAGGTCGACGTTCCGCAGGAGCTGACCCAGGCCTTCCAGCGCGTAGTACTCGCACTGGATGGGGATCAGCACCTCGGCCCCCGCCACCATGGCGTTGACCGTCAGCAGGCCCAGCGAAGGCGGGCAGTCGATCAGGATGTAGTCGAGCGGCTGCTCATAGGCCTGGATCGCACGCTGAAGCCGGCTCTCGCGCGCCACCAGCGACACCAGCTCGATCTCCGCACCGGCGAGATCGATGGTGGCAGGGGCGCAGAAGAGACCCTCGACATCCCGGACGGGCTGGACGACCTCGGCGAGCGGTTTGCTCTCGACGAGGACGTCGTAGATCGAGGGGACCTCGGCGTGGTGATCGATGCCGAGCGCCGTGGAGGCGTTGCCCTGCGGGTCGAGGTCGATGACCAGGACACGGGCACCGTGCAGGGCGAGCGAGGCGGCCAGATTGACCGTCGTGGTCGTCTTGCCCACGCCGCCCTTCTGGTTGGCCACGACCATCACACGGGTCTGGGCAGGCCGAGGGAGTCCCTCACCGGCCCGTCCCATGGCCTCTACGGCCAGCTGGGCAGCACGGCCGATGGGGGTGTCGTCCATCGGAGGCGGTGTTTCACGTGAAACATCCGCCCCTACCGATTCGGTTCGGGGACCGGGGACCGGATCGGTCATCGGTCCCGCGATGTTGGCGTCGGACCGCAAGGATTCACTCTCCTCGGCTTCAGGCTCGCGATGGATAGAGCCTGCCATGCCTTCGGGCTCGTGAACCAGCGAGGCCCGTGGTTCTGTGGATGAATCCACCTCTGTGGACAACCCTTTAACCCTCACGGGGGGTTTCGTCGGGGTCTTCCGGTCCCAGGGCGTGGCAGCCGCGCGGCCGCGGCTGATGATCCCCTGCAGCAGTGAGCGACGTTTCACGTGAAACACGATGCACGCGCTACAGGGCCGCAGCTGCCCGACACTCCGAAATCTGTGCGTATCGCAGCTTGTACGGATCAGTGGAACGGATCCCCACGGGCTCAGCGTCGCCGGCGAGGCCGACTCGTGCGGGCCGCCTTGGCACGCTTGGCGGCGAACCTCACACCACCGGGGCTCTCCCCGCATTCGACCCGGACCACCGTGGTCATCGGGTCGACGATGCCCTCGCCCACGTGCAGCACCGAGGCCTCCACGACACCGAGCTTGGACAGCGCGGCGCGGGCGCCGTCGATCTCCTCCTCGGCGGTGTCACCCTTCAGCGCAAGCATCTCGCCGTAGGGCCGGAGCAGCGGTACACCCCAGCCGGCCAGCCGGTCGAGCGGTGCCACGGCCCGGGCCGTCACGACGTGGACGGGCGGCAGCTTGCCCAGCATCTCCTCGGCGCGGCCGCGGACCACGGTCACATGGTCGAGGCCGAGGAGTTCCACGGCCTCCTGGAGGAAGTTCGTCCGGCGGAGCAGCGGCTCCAGCAGCGTGATCTTCAGGTCGCGGCGAACCAGGGCCAGGGGGATACCGGGCAGGCCTGCGCCGGAGCCGACGTCGCAGACCGTGACGCCCTCGGGGACGGCCTCGGAGAGGACCGCGCAGTTCAGAATGTGCCGCTCCCACAGCCGGGGAACCTCACGCGGGCCGATGAGACCTCGCTTCACCCCGGCGTCCGCCAGGAGCTCCGCGTACCGGACCGCCTCCGGGAAGTACTCGCCGAAGACTGTCCGCGCCTGCTCCGGCGCCTGGGGAAGCTCCGCTGCCTCCGTCACGGGGAACCGTCCTTCCGTACCGTACGCGTTCCGTGCGAGCGCACGGGGTGGCTGACTATCAGGCTGACAAAGGTCGGCCCCGCCTGCGAACAGACGGGGCCGACATGACGAGAGGGGTCAGGCAGGGAGTACGACGACGAAGCGCTGCGGCTCCTCGCCCTCGGACTCGCTGCGCAGACCGGCGGCGGCGACCGCGTCGTGCACGACCTTGCGCTCGAACGGCGTCATCGGGTCCAGCTTGACCGGCTCACCCGACGCCTTGACCTCGTCCGCGGCCTTGGCGCCCAGCTGGGCGAGCTCGGTGCGCTTCTGGGCGCGGAAGCCGGCGATGTCCAGCATCAGTCGGCTGCGGTCGCCGGTCTCCCGGTGCACGGCGAGCCGCGTCAGCTCCTGAAGGGCCTCCAGCACCTCGCCGTCGCGGCCGACGAGCTTCTGCAGGTCACGGCTACTGGCGTCGCTGACGATCGAGACCGAGGCTCGGTCCGCCTCGACGTCCATGTCGATGTCACCGTCGAGGTCGGCGATGTCGAGCAGGCCCTCGAGGTAGTCGGCCGCGATCTCACCCTCCTGCTCCAGGCGGGTCAGGGTGTCGCCACCCTCGGCGGCGGAGGTGGTGCCTTCCGTCACGGATGGACTCCTTCTTGCTCGGTGGAGGCTTACTTCTTGGAGGACGGGTGCTTGGGCCGCTGCTGGCCCTTGCGCTGGCCGGACTTGCCCTGGCGGGAGCCGCCGGAATTGGCACGGCTCGGACGCGCGGGCTGCTCGTCCGTGGCCTGCGACTGCGGCTTCTTCTCCAGCGAGGGAGCTGCCGGCTTCTCGACCGAGTCGGCCTGCTCGTCGTCCGAAGGCTTGGCATCCGAGGGATGCTGGCCGCCCGCGGCCTGACGCTGGGACTTGGTCTGGCGCTTGGGCTGCTGACGACGGGTGGCGGCTCCGCCGTCCGCCTCGGCGGTCACGGTCGCACCCTTGATCACGGTGCCGTCGGCCTGGGCCGCGAAGCCCGCCTTCGACAGGCCCGCGAAGAAGCGGCGCTCGTTCTCGTTGCGGTCCGCGCCCTTGGCGACGATGGCCTTGACGATGTTCTTCCGGCGGCGGCCGCGAACCTCACCGTGCTGGCTGACGTTCTTGAGCAGGCGCTGCAGGTAGGCGTCCTGGGCCTTGCTGCCCGGCGTCGGGTTCTGGTTGATCACGTACATCTGCTGGCCCATGGTCCACACGTTGGTGGTCAGCCAGTAGACGAGGACACCGACGGGGAAGTTGATGCCCATGCCGGCGAAGATCAGCGGGAAGATGTACATCAGCATCTTCTGCTGCTGCATGTACGGGGTCTTCACCGAGAGGTCGACGTTCTTCATCATCAGCTGGCGCTGGGTGAAGAACTGCGAGGCCGACATCATCACGATCATGATCGCGGTGACGACGCGCACATCGGTGATCGAGGCGCCGAGGGCCTGGGCCTCCGCGGCGCTGTCCGTGAACTTGGCAGCCAGCGGGGCACCGAAGATGTGGGCCTGGCGGGCGCTCTCGAGCAGCGACTGGTTGATGACGCCGATGGTCTCGCCGTTGGCGATGGCCGACAGCACGTGGTAGAGGGCGAAGAAGAACGGCGACTGCGCCAGGATGGGAAGGCACGAGGAGAGCGGGTTGGTACCCGTCTCCTTGTACAGCTTCATCATCTCTTCGGACTGACGCTGCTTGTCGCTCTTGTAGCGCTCCTGGATCGCCTTCATCTTCGGCTGGAGCGCCTGCATGTTCCGCGTCGACTTGATCTGCTTCACGAAGAGCGGGATCAGGCAGATGCGGATCAGCACCACCAGGGACACGATGGAGAGACCCCAGGCCCAGCCCGTGTCGGGGCCGAAGATCGCCCCGTACATCTTGTGGAACTGGACGATGACCCAGGAAACGGGCCAGGTGATGAAGCTGAACAGACTGGCAATCGTGTCCACTAATCAGGCTCCTTGAGCATTGGGCGAGGTCTCTGCGGCCGGGCTCGTCTCGGCGGAGAACCCGCCCTTGTCTCCGCGCAGGGCGTTACGCAGCATCTCGTGCCAGCGCGGCCGCTTACGCGGGGGAACATGGTCCACGCCGCCCGGCGACCACGGATTGCACCGCAGGATGCGCCAGGCGGTCAGGGCAGTGCCCTTGATCGCGCCATGCCGGTCGATGGCCGTGAATCCGTAGTGGGAACACGACGGGTAATACCGGCAGACGGGGCCCAGGAGCGGGCTGATCGTCCACTGGTACAGCTTGATGAGAGCCAGCAGCGGGTACTTCATCGCGTGCCCCCTCCCAGCAACCGCTGGAGAGCGGCATCCAGGTCTCGGGCCAGGTGTGCGTGATCGGCGTCACCGGCTCCGGGCAACGCCCGTACGACCACCAGGCTACCGGGGGGCAGCGTGGTGAGCCGCTCGCGCACGAGATGGCGCAGGCGGCGCTTGACCTGGTTGCGGACGACCGCGCCGCCTACTGCTTTGCTCACGACGAAACCCGCACGCGTCGGGGGAGCGCTCTCCCCAGGCGCGTGCGGGTCCGTTGCACCGCTGCGTAGATGGACGACGAGGAGCGGGCGGCCGGCCCGGCGTCCTCTGCGTACCGCGGTCGCGAAGTCCTCGCGCCGCCTCAGCCGATTCTCGGTAGGCAGCACGTCATGACCTGTTTAGACAGATCAGGCGGACAGGCTCGCGCGACCCTTGGCACGGCGGTTGGCCAGGATGGCACGGCCGGCACGGGTACGCATGCGCAGGCGGAAGCCGTGGGTCTTCGCGCGACGACGGTTGTTCGGCTGGAAGGTGCGCTTGCTCACTCGGGGGCTCCAGAAATGATTCGTAGATGGCGGGACATCGCCTGGCTGTCACCGTGCGCCCACGAGTAGCTCGCATACGCCCGAGTGCACCGCTTCGCGATCACACTATGGTGATCTTCGCCCATCGGAGGCAGGCGGCAGCAGCCATCGACAACTCGACCTGGTTACGGTACGCGCGGCTACGCCATCCGGTCAAACCGGCCGGTCATCGGGGTCCACTGTGCACAGGCTGTGGACAACAACTTGAACCACGTCAGCCGCCACGACTACCGTGGCTGAACTCCACAGTCTTTTCCCTTCTGTCCTTACCTGTCCTTACGGACTTCGACCCACCGTCCCGAGAACCACACATTCGTGGGACCTGCGAGGAAGCGTGCCCCGTGGCTGACGTACCTGCCGATCTTGCCGCAGTGTGGCCACGCGTGCTGGAACAGCTCCTCGGCGAAGGCCAGGGCATCGAGCCCAAGGACAAGCAGTGGATCGAGCGCTGCCAGCCGCTCGCCCTGGTGGCCGACACCGCACTGCTCGCCGTCCCCAACGAGTACGGCAAGCAGGTCCTCGAAGGCCGCCTCGCCCCGCTGATCAGCGAGGCCCTCAGCCGCGCCTGCGGCCGGCCGATCCGGATCGCGATCACCGTCGACGACTCCGCGGGCGAGCCCGCCCCGCCGGTCCGGCAGCAGCCCCAGCCGCAGCAGCCGCGCTACGAGGAGCGCCCGCCGGCGGAGCCCTACGGCTCGTACGAGAAGTACGAGAAGTACGACGACTACGGGCGCCCGATGCCGGACGACGGTCTGCCGACCGCCCGCCCCGCCTACCCCGGGGAGTACCAGCAGCGCCCGGAACCGGGCTCCTGGCCGCGCGCCCAGGAGGACCTCTCCTGGCAGCAGCAGCGGCTCGGCGGCTTCCAGGAGCGCGATCCGTACGCGACGGCGCGGCCGCAGTCCCCGCAGCCGCGTTACGACGAGCGCCCGCCGTACGACCAGCCCCAGCGCCCCGAGCGCGCCGAGATGACCGAGCCGCAGCGTCCCCGGCCCGGCGGCCCGGGTCCCGGCGGGATGGGCGGGGGCTCCGCGGGCGGCCCCGGCATGGGCGGCTCCTCGTCCGGCCAGGGCGGCGGAGCCGGCGCGCCCGGCGAGCAGCACGCGCGCCTCAACCCCAAGTACCTCTTCGACACCTTCGTCATCGGTTCCTCGAACCGCTTCGCGCACGCGGCGGCGGTCGCCGTGGCCGAGGCGCCGGCGAAGGCGTACAACCCCCTCTTCATCTATGGGGAGTCGGGGCTCGGCAAGACCCATCTGCTCCACGCGATCGGGCACTACGCGCGCAGCCTCTACCCGGGCACCCGGGTGCGGTACGTGAGCTCGGAGGAGTTCACGAACGAGTTCATCAACTCGATCCGCGACGGCAAGGGCGACGCGTTTCGCAAGCGCTACCGGGATGTGGACATCCTGCTGGTCGACGACATCCAGTTCCTCGCGAGCAAGGAGTCGACGCAGGAGGAGTTCTTCCACACCTTCAACACGCTCCACAACGCGAACAAGCAGATCGTGCTCTCCTCGGACCGGCCGCCGAAGCAGCTGGTGACCCTGGAGGACCGGCTGCGGAACCGCTTCGAGTGGGGTCTGACCACGGACGTGCAGCCGCCGGAGCTGGAGACGCGCATCGCGATCCTGCGGAAGAAGGCCGTGCAGGAGCAGCTGAACGCCCCGCCGGAGGTGCTGGAGTTCATCGCCTCGCGGATCTCGCGGAACATCCGTGAGCTCGAGGGCGCGCTCATCCGCGTCACCGCGTTCGCGAGCCTCAACCGGCAGCCGGTGGACCTCGGGCTCACCGAGATCGTCCTCAAGGACCTGATCCCGGGCGGCGAGGACTCGGCGCCGGAGATCACCGCCGGCGCCATCATGGCGGCGACGGCCGACTACTTCGGTCTGACCGTGGAGGACCTGTGCGGCTCGTCCCGCAGCCGCGTCCTGGTCACGGCCCGGCAGATCGCCATGTACCTGTGCCGTGAGCTCACGGACCTGTCGCTGCCGAAGATCGGCGCGCAGTTCGGCGGCCGCGACCACACGACGGTCATGCACGCGGACCGCAAGATCCGCGCGCTGATGGCCGAGCGGCGCTCCATCTACAACCAGGTCACCGAGCTGACCAACCGCATCAAGAACGGCTGAGCCCGCGGCGGGCGGTGACGGCCCCTCCGCAGGACGGCGAGGGCCGCCGAAGGGCGTTCCGGGACACCTCCCGGGGCGCCCTTCGGCGTTCCCGGGGCAGCCCCGTCGTCATGCGAGGCGGCCTGTGGCGGCGTCGGCATCGCCCCCCTGGAGCCGCACGACCGAGACGTCCTGCGGCTCTCTCCCTCAGGCTTCGGCGGCGTTCCCCGTGCATTTCCGGCGGCCTCGGAGGCACTTCCGGCGCCCTCCGGAGGCCCGGCCTGCGTCCTCGGAGGCACATCCGGTGTCCCCCAGAGCCTGCTCCGGCGTCCCCTGGAAGCTTCCTCCGGCGTCCCCCCGGAAGCTGCTCCCGCGCTGTCGGCGGGGTGCTTCCGACTCTGCCGGGCGCCTTCGGAGGGGGAGGATCGGGACGCGCTGCGGACCCGGGTGTTCGATTACTCCGTTCCGGTGGCGGGTTCTCCACAGATTGGGGGATGATCTCCCGTCCACAGGGTGGGGACTGCTGAGTTATCCGGATTGCTTCCACAGGCAGTGCT
The DNA here is from genome assembly GCF_043202995.1 of Streptomyces sp. NPDC048018. Lineage (NCBI taxonomy): Bacteria > Bacillati > Actinomycetota > Actinomycetes > Kitasatosporales > Streptomycetaceae > Streptomyces > Streptomyces sp. NPDC048018. The sequence goes on along the minus strand of NZ_JBIDBK010000005.1, from coordinate 479,768 downwards.
GGTGACAGCCCATCACTCCAGGTCAGGGGGGTGTGGAATTGTTGGCAAACGATCTCCACAGCCTGTGGACAAAACTTTCGTCCACAGGGGGTCCTCGCGGTTGTCCACGGGCGGCCCACAGGGAGTAGGCGGTTGCCCACAGCTTCTCCACACCGCTGTCCACTGTTCGGCAACGAAACGCGCGGGCTCACTGGGGCGAGTGAAAGCGGTCACACCAAGGGAGACGTTTGGGCTGTGGGGAACCTGGGGAAAGCTGGGGACAGCACTGGGGAGAACTCCCCCTGCCCTGTGTATCGGGTGTGCAGAACTTTCGCGTGTCCACAGAACCCTCCGGTTGTCCACCGGGTCCACCCACAGGGTCAGTGGACAAAAAACTGGGCCTGACCTGCGAAAATGGCGTTTTCCACCGTTTCCACAGGCCCTACTACTACTCCCACTCATAGTTAGCCCGGAATCCGCTTCGAAGTGGGGCCTGTGCACAACTCGAGCCCGGAGCTTCGGCGACCTCTCGTCGCGACTTGACCCCGAGCCGCACCGAGTGTCGGCGGCGTACGTCAGACTGGATCCCGCAGTCGACGAAGAGCCAGCAACAAGCAGGAGGCGGTTCCGGTGAAGATCCGGGTGGAGCGCGATGTACTCGCGGAGGCGGTGGCCTGGGTGGCCCGCAGCCTTCCGGCCCGTCCGCCGGCGCCCGTTCTCGCGGGCCTTCTGCTGAAGGCCGAGGACGGCGCGCTGAGCTTCTCCAGCTTCGACTACGAGGTCTCGGCCCGCGTCTCCGTCGAGGCGGAGGTCGAGGAGGACGGCACCGTCCTCGTCTCCGGCCGTCTGCTCGCCGACATCTGCCGCGCCCTCCCCAACCGTCCGGTGGAGATCTCCACAGACGGTGTACGGGCGACCGTCGTCTGCGGCTCCTCCCGCTTCACCCTCCACACCCTGCCGGTGGAGGAGTACCCGGCCCTGCCGGAGATGCCCACCGCGACCGGCACCGTCCCCGGTGAGGTCTTCGCGGCCGCCGCCGCGCAGGTGGCCATCGCCGCCGGCCGCGACGACACGCTGCCCGTCCTCACCGGTGTGCGCATCGAGATCGAGGGCGACACCGTCACCCTTGCCTCCACCGACCGCTACCGCTTCGCCGTCCGCGAGTTCCTGTGGAAGCCGGAGTCCCCGGACGCCTCCGCCGTCGCCCTGGTGCCGGCGAAGACGCTCCTGGACACGGCCAAGGCCCTCACCAGCGGCGACACGGTCACCCTGGCGCTCTCCGGCTCCGGCAAGGGCGAGGGTCTGATCGGTTTCGAGGGCGCGGGGCGTCGCACCACCACCCGTCTGCTCGAAGGCGACCTGCCGAAGTACCGGACGCTCTTCCCCACCGAGTTCAACTCGGTCGCGGTGATCGAGACCGCCCCCTTCGTCGAGGCCGTCAAGCGTGTGGCCCTGGTGGCCGAGCGCAACACCCCCGTCCGGCTCAGCTTCGAGCAGGGCGTGCTCATCCTGGAGGCCGGCTCCAGCGACGACGCACAGGCTGTGGAGCGCGTGGACGCGCAGCTGGAGGGCGACGACATCTCGATCGCCTTCAACCCGACCTTCCTGCTGGACGGCCTGAGCGCGATCGACTCCCCGGTCGCCCAGCTGTCCTTCACGACCTCGACCAAGCCCGCGCTCCTGAGCGGCAGGCCGGCGGTCGACGCCGAGGCGGACGAGGCCTACAAGTACCTGATCATGCCGGTCCGCCTGAGCGGCTGACATCGGGACACCAGGCGTCGACTGAGCGGCTGACCCCACAGGTGTGCACGGGGGTCCGGGCGTAGGCTCGGACCCGGGTACACACCGCACACGACGCTTAAGGAATCTCTGATGGAGCTCGGTCTCGTCGGTCTCGGCAAGATGGGCGGCAACATGCGCGAGCGCATTCGCCGCGCCGGCCACACCGTCATCGGATACGACCGCAACCCGGACCTCGCCGATGTCCACAGCCTCGAAGAGCTTGTGGGCAAGCTCAAGGGTCCGCGCGTCGTGTGGGTCATGGTCCCCGCCGGTGCGGCGACCCAGTCGACCATCGACGAGCTGGGCGACCTGCTCTCCCCCGGCGACATCGTCGTGGACGGCGGCAACTCCCGCTGGACCGACGACGAGAAGCACGCGGAGGAGCTCGCCGCCAAGGGCATCGGCTTCGTCGACTGCGGCGTCTCCGGCGGCGTCTGGGGCCTGGAGAACGGCTACGCGCTCATGTACGGCGGCGACGCCGAGAACGTGGCCCGCGTCCAGCCGATCTTCGACGCGCTGAAGCCCGAGGGCGAGTTCGGCTCGGTCCACGCGGGCAAGGTCGGCGCCGGCCACTTCGCGAAGATGGTCCACAACGGCATCGAGTACGCGATGATGCAGGCCTACGCCGAGGGCTGGGAGCTCCTGGAGAAGGTCGACTCCGTCACCGACGTCCGCGAGGTCTTCCGCTCCTGGCAGGAGGGCACCGTCATCCGCTCGTGGCTGCTCGACCTCGCGGTCAACGCCCTCGACGAGGACGAGCACCTGGACAAGCTGCGCGGCTACGCGTCGGACTCCGGCGAGGGCCGGTGGACCGTCGAGGCCGCCATCGACAACGCCGTACCGCTGCCGGCGATCACCGCGTCGCTGTTCGCGCGGTTCGCGTCGCGTCAGGACGACTCGCCGCAGATGAAGATGATCGCCGCGCTGCGCAACCAGTTCGGCGGCCACGCGGTCGAGGCGAAGAAGTAATCCACAGGCTGTGCACCCCGCGGTGCACAGCAGCCGGGGGAAGGTCGGCGCACACCATGCACGTCACGCATCTGTCGCTGGCCGACTTCCGCTCGTACGCCCGGGTCGAGGTCCCGCTCGATCCGGGCGTCACCGCTTTCGTGGGGGCGAACGGCCAGGGCAAGACCAATCTGGTCGAGGCCGTCGGCTATCTCGCCACCCTCGGCAGTCATCGCGTCGCCTCCGACGCGCCGCTCGTGCGCATGGGCGCGGAGCGGGCGATCATCCGCGCCGCCGTCACCCAGGGCGAGCGCTCCCAGCTGGTCGAGCTCGAACTCAACCCGGGCCGGGCCAACCGCGCGCGTATCAACAGGTCCTCGCAGGTCAGGCCCCGTGACGTGCTCGGCATCATCCGGACGGTGCTGTTCGCCCCGGAGGACCTGGCGCTGATCAAGGGCGATCCCGGCGAGCGCCGGCGCTTCCTCGACGAGCTGATCACGGCGCGCGCGCCGCGTATGGCGGGCGTGCGCTCCGACTACGAGCGGGTGCTCAAGCAGCGCAACACCCTCCTGAAGTCCGCCGCCATGGCCCGGCGGCACGGCGGCCGCTCCATGGACATGTCCACCCTGGACGTCTGGGACCAGCACCTGGCCCGGGCCGGAGCCGAACTGCTCGCCCAGCGGGTCGACCTCATCGACATGCTCCGCCCGCTCGCCGACAAGGCGTACGAGCAGCTGGCTCCCGGCGGCGGGCCGGTCCAGCTGGACTACAAGCCGTCCGCACCCGGCTCCGGGCACACCCGCGAGGAACTGTACGGACAGCTGATCGCCGCGCTCGCCGACGTCCGCAAGCAGGAGATCGAGCGGGGGGTCACGCTCGTCGGACCGCACCGCGACGACCTGCTGCTCAAGCTCGGCGACCTGCCGGCCAAGGGATACGCGAGCCACGGCGAGTCCTGGTCGTACGCGCTGGCGCTGCGGCTGGCCTCGTACGACCTGCTGCGGGCCGAGGGCAACGAGCCGGTGCTCGTCCTCGACGACGTCTTCGCCGAGCTCGACGCGCGCCGGCGCGAGCGGCTCGCTGAGCTGGTGGCGCCCGGCGAGCAGGTGCTGGTGACGGCGGCGGTCGACGACGACGTGCCGGGAGTACTCGCGGGCACGCGGTACGCCGTGTCCGGCGGCGCGGTGGATCGGGTCTGAGAGGCGGCACGGCGATGAACGGCGAAACTTCCCCACAGCCTGTGGACAAGTCGGCGGGCGCCGCCACCCCCGAACCCTCCGGGGTGGATCTCGCCCGGGTCGCGCTGCGTGCGGCGAAGGAGCAGGCCAGGGCGCGGGGCGCGGCCGCGGCGCAGAAGAAGCAGGCGCGGCGCGGCGGCGGTCTGCGCTCCGGCGCACGCGCCGACGGGCGCGACCCGATGGACCTCGGCGCCGCCATCAACCGCCTCATCACCGAGCGGGGCTGGGAGACGCCCGCGGCGGTCGGCGGCGTCATGGGGCGGTGGCCGCAGATCGTGGGCGAGGACCTGGCGAAGCACTGCGTCCCGCTCAAGTACGACGACGACCCGGAGGAGCGGGTGCTCACGGTGCAGTGCGACTCGACGGCCTGGGCGACCCAGCTGCGGCTGCTGGCGCCGAGGCTGGTCGCGCGGCTGAACGAGGACCTGGGCCACGGGACCGTGCGGATGATCAAGGTGCTCGGGCCCGGCGGACCCCGGCGCGGCTACGGGCCGCTGCGGGCGCCGGGCTCCACGGGGCCGGGCGACACGTACGGGTAGGAGAGGGGACGGGCCGAGGCCGGGTCCACCGCCGAGGCCGGACCCGTACCACCGCCGCCGGAGCCCCTTCCGTCCCGGCCGGCGCAGGCCCCACCGCCGCGGTCCAGGCGCGTCCCGTTCCCACCCGCGCCGACCCGTTCCCACCCGCGCCGGCGCTACCGCCGCCGCCGAAGCCCGTCCCGTCCCCACCGGCGCCCGTCCCCGGAGCGCCGGTCCGTGTGGCACCCGCCCCTGGCGCGGCCCCGTAGCGCCGCCGCCCCCCCCTCCGGGCCGTGTTCCGGCACCCCGGTCCCGGTGGAACGACGGGCCGGGGCGGCGTGGGGAAGCCAGGTCCGCATCCGCTCCTCGGCCCCGCCCACTCGCCGTCACCGCCCGAAGCGCTAGGTGGCGGTCAGGGGCGTCTGGGGCCCCGTCCCGGATATGGGGAGTCGTCTCGATGCCGTTGAGGGCGGCACATGAGCATTCAGGTACCGGCAAACCCCCATGAGTGTCAGTGGTACCGGTAGACTGGGAGACAATCCCGCCACCCCGCGGAACAAGTCGAACGACGCAGCCGCTCCCGTATGCCCGGAGAACGGCCTGTGCTGTGCCAGAAAGGGCGCTTCGTGGCCGATTCCGGCAACCCCAACGAGAACAACCAGTACACCGCCAGCAACATCCAGGTCCTCGAGGGTCTGGATGCGGTGCGCAAGCGCCCCGGCATGTACATCGGCTCGACCGGCGAGCGCGGTCTGCACCACATGGTGCAAGAGGTCGTCGACAACTCCGTCGACGAGGCCCTGGCCGGCCACGCGGACACCATCGACGTCACGATCCTGGCCGACGGCGGCGTGCGCGTCGTCGACAACGGCCGTGGCATCCCGGTGGGCATCGTCGAGTCCGAGGGCAAGCCGGCCCTCGAGGTCGTCCTGACCGTGCTGCACGCGGGCGGCAAGTTCGGCGGCGGCGGCTACGCGGTCTCCGGTGGTCTGCACGGCGTGGGTGTCTCCGTCGTGAACGCCCTGTCCACGAAGGTCGCCGTCGAGGTCAAGACCGACGGCTACCGCTGGACGCAGGACTACAAGATGGGCGCCCCGACCGCGCCCCTCGCGCAGCACGAGGCGACCGAGGAGCACGGCACCTCGGTGACCTTCTGGTCCGACCCGGACATCTTCGAGACGGTCGAGTACTCCTTCGAGACGCTGTCGCGCCGCTTCCAGGAGATGGCCTTCCTCAACAAGGGCCTGACGATCACGCTCACCGACGAGCGCGACTCGGCCAAGGCCACGGTCGGCGCCGACGACCCGGACGCCGAGGCGACCCCGGAGCCCGCCGCCCGCACGGTGACGTACCACTACGAGGGCGGCATCGTCGACTTCGTGAAGTACCTCAACTCGCGCAAGGGTGAGCTGATCCACCCGACCGTCATCGACGTCGAGGCCGAGGACAAGGAGCGCGCGCTCTCGGTCGAGATCGCGATGCAGTGGAACTCCTCGTACAGCGAGGGCGTGTACTCGTTCGCGAACACGATCCACACCCACGAGGGCGGTACGCACGAAGAGGGCTTCCGCGCCGCGCTGACGACGCTCGTCAACAAGTACGCGCGCGACAAGAAGCTGCTCCGCGAGAAGGACGACAACCTCACCGGTGACGACATCCGCGAGGGTCTGACCGCGATCATCTCGGTCAAGCTGGGCGAGCCGCAGTTCGAGGGCCAGACCAAGACCAAGCTGGGCAACACCGAGGCGAAGACCTTCGTCCAGAAGGTCGTGCACGAGCACCTGACGGACTGGTTCGACCGCAACCCCAACGAGGCCGCGGACATCATCCGCAAGGGCATCACCGCCGCCACCGCGCGCGTGGCCGCCCGCAAGGCCCGGGACCTGACCCGCCGCAAGGGCCTCCTGGAGTCGGCGTCCCTGCCGGGCAAGCTCTCCGACTGCCAGTCGAACGACCCCACCCAGTGCGAGATCTTCATCGTCGAGGGTGACTCCGCCGGCGGCTCCGCCAAGTCCGGCCGCAACCCGATGTACCAGGCCATCCTGCCCATCCGCGGCAAGATCCTGAACGTCGAGAAGGCCCGGATCGACAAGATCCTGCAGAACACCGAGGTCCAGGCGCTGATCTCGGCCTTCGGCACCGGGGTCCACGAGGACTTCGACATCGAGAAGCTCCGCTATCACAAGATCATCCTGATGGCGGACGCCGACGTCGACGGCCAGCACATCAACACCCTGCTGCTGACCTTCCTCTTCCGCTTCATGCGCCCGCTGGTCGAGGCCGGTCACGTCTACCTGTCGCGTCCGCCGCTCTACAAGATCAAGTGGGGCCGGGACGACTTCGAGTACGCCTACTCGGACCGCGAGCGCGACGCGCTCGTCGAGCTGGGCAAGCAGAACGGCAAGCGGATCAAGGAAGACTCGATCCAGCGCTTCAAGGGTCTCGGCGAGATGAACGCCGAGGAGCTGCGGGTCACCACCATGGACGTCGAGCACCGCGTGCTCGGCCAGGTCACCCTGGACGACGCCGCGCAGGCCGACGACCTGTTCTCGGTGCTCATGGGCGAGGACGTCGAGGCGCGGCGCTCGTTCATCCAGCGCAACGCCAAGGACGTTCGTTTCCTCGACATCTGAGTCGGTCTCAGCTGACCGTACGAAAGGACTGACGACCAGCAATGGCCGACGAAAACACTCCTGTGACCACCGACGAAGAAGAGGGTCCCGTCCTGCGCATCGAGCCCGTCGGGCTCGAGACCGAGATGCAGCGCTCGTACCTCGACTACGCGATGTCCGTCATCGTGTCCCGCGCGCTGCCCGACGTCCGTGACGGCCTCAAGCCGGTGCACCGCCGTGTCCTGTACGCGATGTACGACGGCGGCTACCGGCCCGAGAAGGGCTTCTACAAGTGCGCCCGCGTCGTCGGCGACGTGATGGGCAACTACCACCCGCACGGCGACTCCTCGATCTACGACGCCCTCGTCCGCCTCGCCCAGCCCTGGGCCATGCGGATGCCGCTCGTCGACTCCAACGGCAACTTCGGCTCCCCGGGCAACGACCCGGCCGCCGCCATGCGCTACACCGAGTGCAAGATGGCGCCGCTGTCGATGGAGATGGTCCGCGACATCGACGAGGAGACCGTCGACTTCACGGACAACTACGACGGCCGTTCCCAGGAGCCGACCGTCCTGCCGGCCCGCTTCCCGAACCTGCTGATCAACGGCTCCGCCGGTATCGCGGTCGGCATGGCGACGAACATCCCGCCGCACAACCTGCGCGAGGTCGCCTCCGGTGCCCAGTGGTACCTGGAGCACCCCGAGGCCAGCCACGAGGAGCTGCTCGACGCGCTCATCGAGCGCATCAAGGGCCCCGACTTCCCGACCGGCGCGCTGGTCGTCGGCCGCAAGGGCATCGAGGAGGCGTACCGCACCGGTCGCGGCTCCATCACGATGCGCGCGGTCGTCGAGGTCGAGGAGATCCAGAACCGCCAGTGCCTGGTCGTCACGGAGCTGCCCTACCAGGTCAACCCGGACAACCTCGCGCAGAAGATCGCCGACCTGGTGAAGGACGGCAAGATCGGCGGCATCGCCGACGTGCGGGACGAGACCTCCTCGCGCACCGGCCAGCGCCTGGTCATCGTGCTCAAGCGGGACGCCGTCGCCAAGGTCGTCCTCAACAACCTCTACAAGCACACCGACCTCCAGACGAACTTCGGCGCCAACATGCTGGCGCTCGTCGACGGCGTGCCGCGCACGCTCTCCCTGGACGCGTTCATCCGCCACTGGGTGACGCACCAGATCGAGGTCATCGTGCGCCGGACGAAGTTCCGGCTGCGCAAGGCCGAGGAGCGCGCGCACATCCTGCGCGGTCTGCTCAAGGCCCTCGACGCGATCGACGAGGTCATCGCCCTCATCCGGCGCAGCGACACGGTCGAGGTCGCGCGTGAGGGCCTGATGGGCCTGCTGCAGATCGACGAGATCCAGGCGAACGCCATCCTGGAGATGCAGCTGCGCCGGCTCGCCGCCCTGGAGCGCCAGAAGATCGTCGCCGAGCACGACGAACTCCAGGCGAAGATCAACGAGTACAACGGGATCCTGGCCTCGCCCGAGAAGCAGCGGGCGATCGTCAGCGAGGAGCTCGCGGCGCTGGTCGCCAAGTACGGCGACGACCGCCGCAGCCAGCTCGTCCCCTTCGACGGCGACATGTCCATCGAGGACCTGATCGCCGAGGAGGACATCGTCGTCACCATCACGCGTGGCGGCTACGTGAAGCGGACGAAGACCGAGGACTACCGCTCGCAGAAGCGCGGCGGCAAGGGCGTGCGCGGCACGAAGCTGAAGCAGGACGACATCGTCGACCACTTCTTCGTCTCCACCACGCACCACTGGCTGCTGTTCTTCACCAACAAGGGCCGGGTCTACCGGGCCAAGGCGTACGAGCTGCCGGACGCCGGACGGGACGCCCGCGGCCAGCACGTGGCCAACCTGCTGGCCTTCCAGCCGGACGAGCAGATCGCCCAGATCCTGGCGATCCGCGACTACGAGGCCGCTCCCTACCTGGTGCTCGCCACCAAGGGCGGTCTGGTGAAGAAGACGGCGCTGAAGGACTACGACTCCCCGCGTTCGGGCGGTGTCATCGCGATCAACCTGCGCGAGCGGGACAGCGGCGCCGACGGCCTCGCCGACGAGCTGATCGGCGCCGAGCTGGTGTCCTCCGAGGACGATCTGCTGCTCATCTCCAAGAAGGCGCAGTCGATCCGCTTCACCGCCACGGACGACGCGCTGCGCCCGATGGGCCGCGCCACCTCCGGTGTGAAGGGCATGAGTTTCCGCGAGGACGACGAGCTGCTCTCGATGAATGTCGTCCGGCCGGGTACTTTCGTCTTCACCGCGACCGACGGTGGCTACGCCAAGCGCACCCCGGTCGACGAGTACCGCGTCCAGGGTCGTGGCGGCCTCGGTATCAAGGCCGCCAAGATCGTGGAGGACCGCGGATCGCTCGTGGGCGCGCTGGTGGTCGAGGAGACCGACGAGATCCTCGCCATCACGCTGTCCGGTGGTGTGATCCGTACGCGAGTCAACGAAGTCAGGGAGACCGGCCGTGACACCATGGGCGTCCAGCTGATCAACCTGGGCAAGCGCGACGCCGTCGTCGGCATCGCCCGCAACGCCGAGGCCGGCGGCGAGGACGAAGACGGTGACGAGGCAGTGGAAGCTGTCGAAGGCGTGGAGACGGCCGAGGCGGTCGAGGGCACGGAGCCCGCGACCGGGGAGCACGAGGAGTAGAGCGTGAGTGGAGCCACGGGCGCCGGTTCGGCCGACGGCCGGTCCGCAGGATCGAGCGGTGCCCGTGGCTCCGCCACGGACTCCCAGGGGGTTACGGTGACGGACACTCGGGGGCAGAGTCCCTCGTACGACACGTACAACGGGCCGCTGCCCGGCGAGCGCGGGGGGACGCAGCCGCAGGGCCCGTACCACCCGCCGCAGGCCTACGGCGCCCCGGCGCAGGGGGGTACGCCCGCCCAGGGCGTGCCGGCGGCGGGCGGCGGCCAGAGCGCCGCCGCGACGCGCAAGCCCCGAACGGGGGCGCGTACGACGCCGCGGACGCGCAAGGCGCGGCTGCGGGTCGCCAAGGCCGATCCGTGGTCGGTGATGAAGGTGAGCTTCCTGCTCTCCATCGCGCTCGGCGTCTGCACGGTCGTGGCCGCGGCGGTGCTGTGGATGGTCATGGACGCCATGGGCGTCTTCTCGACCGTCGGCGGCACGATCAGCGAGGCGACCGGCTCCAACGAGTCGAACGGCTTCGACCTGCAGTCGTTCCTGTCGCTGCCGCGCGTGCTGATGTTCACGTCGGTGATCGCGGTGATCGACGTCGTCCTGATGACCGCCCTGGCGACGCTGGGAGCGTTCATCTACAACCTGTCCGCCGGTTTCGTGGGCGGTGTCGAGCTCACGCTCGCCGAGGACGAGTGACCTGCGGATGACCCGCGGGGGGCCGGTCCCCGGATCGGATTTTGGGACTGGCCCCCACGTGCGCTAATCTTCAGGAGTCAGCGCGCGGGACACACTCCGCAAAGCGCGGCGGGGCTATAGCTCAGTTGGTTAGAGCGCATCCCTGATAAGGATGAGGCCACAGGTTCAAATCCTGTTAGCCCCACACAGAAGATCGGCCCGGACGGTTCACCCGTCCGGGCCGATTGCTTTGGGGGACGCGTTGGCGGCCTAGGTCACCGATCGGTATCGGCCGGTGTGTAGAGTGGGCGTCAGAAGTCTCCTACGTCAACGAAAGACGAGGTCGCGCGGTGAAGAAGCTTCTCCTGGTCGCACTGGCCGCCATCGGCGGGCTCCTCGTGTACCGCCAGATCCAGGCGGATCGCGCCGAGCAGGATCTGTGGACGGAGGCGACCGACTCCGTGCCCGCAGGTTCGGGTGTGTGAGACGAAGAACCGTCTGTGGGTGAGGCCCCGGCCGCTGTGAGCGGTCGGGGCCTCGCTCTGTCTTCACCCCCGCACTGTTCACGCTCGCGAACGAAATGCTTGCTCTCGCGAATTCTTGGGGTCCCGGCCGGACGGACGGGCAGGATGGGCCGGCACGGACACGACGAGGGGATGAGCGTGAAGAGGCAACGGGCCACCCGCCGTAAGGCGGGAGGGGGTACGGCGGGGGTGCTGGCCGCGCTGGTGTGCGGGGCCGCCCTGCTGCCGGGCACGGCGTGGGCGGCGGGCGACGGGACCGGTTACGCGTTCGCCGACGGTGCCCGGCAGGTGAAGGGCGCGGTGTCCAACCTGGACGCCGAGCGGTTGACGGCGGGGCGGACCTACCGCGACACCATCGGGAAGGACGGCAAGCTCTACTACCGCGTCGACCTCGACGCGAAGCAGAACGCCTACGTCTCGGTCGTGGCCGTCCCCAAGGCGGGCGGGAAGACCGCCTACGGCGACGGCATCAAGGTGAGCCTGCAGGACGGCTCCAGCACGCAGTGCGGCTACCAGGACACGAACTTCGGCGCCTCCGAGTTCCCCCGGCCGATCACCGCCTACGCCCACCGCACCCTCACCCCGGAGTCCACCTCCTGCCGACAGGCGGGGGCTTACTACGTGCTCGTCGAGCGGGACTCGCAGCCGGAGTCCGACCCCGCCGACTGGCAGCTGGAGATCCGTTTCCTGACCGAGCCGGGCGTCCGGAAGAGCGGCCCGACCGCGCTGCCGGAGACCTGGGCGTCGGGGACGCCCCAGCCGCCCGCGGGAGGCCCGCAGCGGCGCGCGGGCGGCGCCGGAATGGCGGACGCGACCTCGCTGCGGCAGGGCGAGTGGCGGACCGACATCAGGCCGGGGCAGACGCTCTTCTACCGGGTGCCGGTCGACTGGGGCCAGCAGCTCTTCACCAGCGCGGAGCTGGGCAGCAGCCCCGCCGCCGACACCTACGTCTCCCACGCGCTCGTGCTGTCCCTGGCGAACCCGGCCGGCGGACACGTCGACGAGGACACCCTCACCTACGACGGCGACCAGGTGACGATGGCGCTGGACCCGCAGCGGCCGGTCGCCTACGAGAACCGCTTCTCGTCGGACGAGGGCACCAGCGGGCTGCGGTTCGCGGGCTGGTACTACCTGTCGGCCACGCTCAGCCCCGAGATCGCCAAGGCCTACGGGGACGAGCCGCTGCCGCTGACCCTGCGGGTGAACCTCACCGGGCGGCCCGAGGCCGGTCCGGAGTACGACGGGGCCGCCGGGCCCTTCACGGTGACCGACGAGGACCGGGACGCGGCGGCCAGCGGGCAGAGCGGCCCGCAGGCGGCCGGGAGCGGCACTCTGAGGGTCGTCGGCGTGGCCGGGATCGGCCTCGGAACCGTGCTCGTGCTCGGCCTGGGCGCCTGGTGGCTGCTGGCCCGTCGGGCGGCGGGCGCGGGCCCTACGCCTGGATGAGCGCCCAGATCCCCACGGCGAAGCACACCAGCGCGGTGGCCAGCACCGGGATCGCCACCTTCGCGGGCGGTCCCGGCCGGCGCGCGGGCGGCGACCCGGCCTGAGCGGTGTGGGGACGGGGGGAGGACTGCTCGTACGACACCCCGGCCGTGGCGGCCCGGGCGAAGGAGACGGGGGAAGGCGGCGGGTCCTGCACGGGGGCGGGAGCCGGCGCGTACGCCGGGGACGGCGGGACGGCCGCCGGCTGGGTGGGCGTCTGCACCGGGGCCTGCGCGGGCCCCGGAACGGCGGTGCGGGGCGGCGGCGGCAGGTGGAAGCTGCCCGTCTCGGACGCGCTCGGCTGCCGCCGGGCGGGCTGGGGCTCTGCCCGCAGGTCCTGCCGCGGTACGGGCGCGCCGGCCGGCGCAGGGGTGTGCGCGCCCTCGGCGCCGCGGGCCGGTCCCTCGGGGCCGTTCGGGCCGAAGCCGGCGGGCAGCGGGCCGATCTGGTCGAAGATCTCGACGGGCTCCTCCCCGCTCCCGGCCTCCGGCAGCAGTTCGGCCGCCGCGTTCAGCGCCTTGCGGGCGCCCGTGGCGGTCTTGAAGCGGGCCTGCGGGTCCGGCTGCAGCAGGCCGGCGAGGACCTGCCACAGCGGCTCGGCGATGCCCTGCGGGGCGCCCGGGGTGCCGTGGGTCCGGAAGTACTCCACCAGGGCGTGGGAGTCCGGCCTGCGGCCCTGGAGCAGATACAGCCCGACCAGACCGACCGCGAACAGGTCCGCGGTGAAGTCCGGCTCGGCACCCATGAGTTGCTCGGGTGCGAAGTAACCGGGCGTTCCCACCACGTAGTTGGTCTCGGTGAGCCGGGGCTCGCCCTTGCGCATCGAGATGCCGAAGTCGGACAGCCGCAGGTGCGGCCGTCCGGTGCCGGTGACCTCCATCAGGATGTTCGCCGGCTTGATGTCGCGGTGCACGACCCCCTCCGCGTGCACCGCGGCGAGTCCGGACAGCAGCTGGTCGAGCAGGGTGCACACGAAGCGGGGCGGCAGCGCGCCGTAGTCCCCGATGACGTGGGCCAGGGAGCCACCCGCCACGAGGTCCATGGTGAAGAGGACCTTGTCGTCGTCCGCGGCCCAGCTGGCCGGGGCGAGGACGTGCGGGTGGTCGATCCTGAGGGCCTGCTCGCGGACGAAGCGCAGCAGGGTGTGGGCGTCGCTCTGCTGGAGCACCTTGGCCGCCACGTAGCGGCGGCGCCGGTGGTCCCACGCACGCCAGACCGCGCCGACCCCACCACGCCCGACCGGATCGATCAGCTCGTACCGACCAGCGAAGACCTCACCCATCGCGCTGCGCCCGCTCCCCGTGCCGTCTCGGATGCCGCCGTCCCGGCGTCAGTTCTGATGCGCCTCGTAGTGGGCGACGGCGTCAGCGGTGCGCCCCGCGCCGTACACCCGGAGGAACTCTGCCAGTTCCGGGTGCGCGGGCGCGAGCGAGTCGGCGGCGTCGATGATGTCGCCGGCCGCCGCCACGGAGCGCAGCAGGGACTGGATCTCGCGGACCACACGGCGCACGGTGGGCGCGCCGCTGGACGGGGTCGGGCTGGTCGCGGTCAGGACGGAGCCGCCCTGGGACTTCTTGATCTCGTCCATCCGGTCGGTGGCCTCGGCGGCGCTGACGCTGCCGTCGGCGACCTGGCCGGCGAGCTCCTGAAGGGCCTGGACACGCTGGACGACGGCGGGATTGCCGATCTTGGCCCGCTGGCCGCTCATCAGCTGGGAGAGCATGGGCGCGGAAAGCCCCAGCACGGCTGCCAGCCTCGCCTGGTTCAGCCCGAGATCGTCGATCAGCCGGCGGAAGAGCGCCCCCAACGGCTCCCCGTACCAACTGCGCTGAAGCTCCCGGGCTCTGGCCGTGGCTTCCTGCTGCGCTGTATCCATTACTACTTCTCCCCATCCCTTGGGTTCGCCACTGCGAACCCCGATCAGCATCTTACGGAGCGTGGTCGCCCACGGGGAGTCCCAATCCTTTTGCGGGATACCGGGGGTGACCCGGTACTCTGTTGTCGTTCCGGGGCCTTAGCTCAGTTGGTAGAGCGCTGTCTTTGCATGGCAGATGTCAGGGGTTCGACTCCCCTAGGCTCCACTTCGGAAGAAAAGCTCCCTGAGCTGCGGAAACGCAGGCAGGGAGCTTTTTCGTGTTCGAACGAAGTGGCCCGGTGGATCACCCCCGGAATGGACCGGGTGTGGTGGGCCACAGGCTCGTACGGTCGTGTTCATGGCGAAGATGAAGCGCACGGCGGGCGGGGCGCACGCGAGTGCGAGGACGCATCGGCTGCTGCTCGCGGCCCAGCTCGGCAACTCCGTCGGCGACGGCGCCTTCTACGTGACCTCGGCCCTCTACTTCTCCCGGGTCGTCGGGCTCTCCCCCGCACAGATCGGCGCCGGCCTCGCCGCGGCCTGGGGAATCGGCTCGCTCGCCGGGGTGCCGCTCGGGCATCTCGCCGACCGGCGCGGACCGCGCGGCAGCGCCGTGCTGCTGGCCCTGGCGACCTCCGCGGCCGTCGCCTCCTTCCTCCTCATCCGTTCCTTCGTGCCCTTCCTGCTCGCCGCCGCGCTGTACGCGACCGCCCAGAGCGGTCTGGCCGCGGCCCGCCAGGCCCTCCTCGCCGGACTCGTCGCGCCCGGCGCCCGGATCGGGATGCTGGCCCGGATCCAGGCCACGCTCAACGCGGGTCTCGCCGTCGGCGCCGCGCTGGGCGGCCTCGCCCTGAGCTCCGGCACTCGCACCGCCTCCTGCGCCGTGTTCGCCCTCGACGCGCTCGGCTTCCTGGTCTGCGCCCTGCTGCTGGGAGGGCTCCCGGCACTGCCCGGCACCCCGGCCGCACCGGGCGGGGGGCCCCGGCTCGTCGTGCTGCGGGACCGCCCGTACGCCGTGCTCACCCTGCTCAACGCCCTGCTGCTGCTCCGGCTGCCGCTGCTCAGCCTGGCCCTGCCGCTGTGGATCGTGGAGCGCACCGCCGCCCCCGGATGGACGGTCTCGGCCCTGTTCGTCCTCAACACCGGCGCGGTGATGCTGTTTCAGGTGCGGGCCGCGCGCTCGGTGACCGGGCTGCCCGAGGCCACCCGGGCGGTGGTCCGGTCCGGCCCGGTGATGCTCGCCTCGTGCGCCGTCTTCGCGCTCACGTCGGCCGGCCTCGGATCCCGGCCGACGGTCGCGGTCCTCGTCCTGGGCGCCGTCCTCCAGGTGGTCGCCGAGATGCGGCACTCCGCGGGCTCGTGGGAGATCGGCCTCGCGCTGGCCCCGGCCGACCGGATCGGCCAGTACCAGGGCTTCTACGGCACGGGCGTGCCGGTCGCCAGGACGCTCGGACCGCTGCTCGTCACCACGCTGCTGATCGGCTGGGGCCCGGCGGGCTGGCTGGTCCTGGGCGCGGTCTTCCTGGTCGCGGGCCTGGCCACCGGGCCGGCCGTGCGCCGTGCGGAGCGCGCCCGGAGCCGGGCGGCGGCCCCGGTGGCGGGGGAGCCCGCCACGGCGTACTGAGCCGGACGGGTGGTGTTCATCGGAAGAACTGCACGGCGACGGCGTCGCTCCGTGGATTCCGCCTGCGCCTCCTCATGATGAGGAAGGTACGAAAAGCGCGCAATCCGAAATGAACCATCCGAGAACGCCCCTCCCGTTCAGCACGAAAGTGAGAGGTCATGGCCACCGCCAAGGTCAAGCAGTTCTGGACCGCCCTCGTCTCCGTCCTCTTCGCCCTGCTCGCCTCCCTCGGCCTGGCGACCCCCGCCACCGCCGCCCGGCAGCCCGCCCTCCAGCAGGGCGAGGAGCCGGCGCTCGCCGGTGGCGCCGCGGCCGCCGCGGCCCGTCCCGCCGTCCCGGTACCCGCACAGCGAACGCCCAGGGACTGGCACACCGCCCAGGGCCGCGCCCTGCCGCCCACCATCAAGCAGCGGATCCGCGCCGAGGCGCACGGCTCGTCCCCCTCGGTCCGGCACCTGCGCGCCGACGCCGGCGACCTGGACCCTTTCGGCTGGGAGGACCTGGCCGGCCTGAGCGGTGCCACGGCGGCGACGCGGACCGCCGAGCAGCCCGCGCGGACCGCCGGGACCGCCGCTCAGGGCGCGGCCGGCACGACGAGCGCCGCCCGGGCGGCACAGAACGCGCCGGTCGCGCAGGCCGCGTACGCGGCGTAGGGCGCGGCGGGATTCTCCGCCGCGCCCTGTGCCCGTACCCGTATCGCCCCTCCGTGCCCGTATCGCGACCGGCGGACGATCAGCGGCGTTCCTCGCCGCGGTCCGGAGCCTCCGCGTCGGCCTCCTTGGCCGCCACCTCGGGATCGAGTGAAGAACCGCCGTCGTCGACGGACGACAGCCGGGTCTCCTCGTCCAGCTCGGTGGGAGCGGGCGGCTCGACCAGCCAGTCGGGGTTGGCCTGCTTGTCCCACCACTTCCAGGCGACGAACGCGCCGCCCACGACCACGCCGAGGACCGCGAGGACCTTGGCGACGCGTCCGGCCCGGTGCCGGCGCTCATGCTTCTTCACGATCTTCCGGATGTCCTTCGGCGTCACCTGACCGCGCAGCGCGGCCCAGGCGGCAGTCGAACGCGACCCGGCCTCCTCCAGGACGGGACCGGTCGCGGCGACCGCGTGCCCGACACGCGGAACGGTGTAATCGGTCGCCTGACGGGCGGCCTTGCGGGTCACGGCCGCAGCGCGTTGCGCGGCCTCGTCGACCCGCGGCGGCACGTGCGGTGCGACGTGGCAGTCGTACTGCTGACGGGCCTGAACACGGGCCGCACCAGCGGCCTTCGAGACCCTCGGGGCGATCCTGACGCGCGCCTCGTGCGCGTACTGCACGGCCTGGTCCCTGGCCGTCCCGGCGTACGGCGCCACCACTTCCGCGGCGTGCAGGACGCTCTCCTTCGCCGAATCTGTCGCGGCGCGCACGCTGTCCATGCGGGTCACGGGATCCTCCTCCTCGGTGGCGGTATCGGTTTTTCACCTTTCCATCCTTTTCGGAATCATGCCTGCCGGACCGCGCTCCGGCATGCGGGGCGGGCATCCGGGGCATGCGAGGATGCGGGCGTGAAGCACGCGTGGGCACGGACGCCCGCGTGCCGAGGTGCGGAGAGAGGCAGATCGTGGCCGAGCAGCTGTACGCGACCCTGAAGACCAGCCAGGGTGACATCGAGATCCGGCTGCTGCCGTTCCACGCCCCCAAGACGGTCCGGAACTTCGTCGAACTCGCCCGTGGCGAGCGCGAGTGGACGCATCCGGAGACCGGCGTGGTCTCCACCTCCCCGCTCTACGACGGCACCGTCTTCCACCGCGTGATCGAGGGCTTCATGATCCAGGGCGGCGACCCGCTGGGGAACGGCACGGGCGGCCCGGGTTACGAGTTCGCCGACGAGTTCCACCCGGAGCTCCTCTTCGACAAGCCGTACCTGCTCGCGATGGCCAACGCCGGCCCGGGCACCAACGGCTCGCAGTTCTTCGTCACGGTCGGTCCGGCGACCTGGCTGAACCGCAAGCACACGATCTTCGGCGAGGTCGTCGGTGCGTCGAGCAGGAAGGTCGTGGACGCGATCGCCGCCACCCCGACCAACCCGCGGACCGAGCGCCCGGTCGAGGACGTCGTCGTCGAGACCGTCGTGATCGAGAGCCGCTGACCCGGAGCTCACCCGCCCCTCGGGAACCTTCGCGCCCCGCCCGTCCGTCAGGAGGGCGGGGCGATGTGCTGACCGCCCCCGTCCGCCAGCCGCCTCACGGGAGGACCCCCATGGACCCGCAGTCCGGTCTGCCGCGCTGCTATCGCCACCCGGACGTCGGGACCGGCATCCGCTGCACCCGCTGCGAGAAGCCGATCTGCCCGCAGTGCATGGTCTCCGCGTCCGTCGGCTTCCAGTGCCCCGACTGCGTGCGCAACGGCTCCGGTACGGGCCACGCGCCGGACGCCAACCAGCCGCGGACCCTCGCGGGCGGCCGGGTGGCGGCGGACGGGCGCCTCGTCACCAAGATCCTCATCGCGGTGAACCTCGGGCTGTTCATCGCCGCCCAGGTGGCCGGCGACCGGTTCGTCGACCAGCTGGTCATGATCGGGTACGCGTACAACCCGGTGCTCAGCGAGGTCGTCGGCGTCGCGGACGGCGAGTGGTACCGGCTCCTCACCTCCGCCCTCCTCCATCAGGAGGTCCCGCACTTCGTCTTCAACATGATCGGACTGTGGGTGATCGGCGGGATCGTCGAGCCGGAGCTCGGCCGGATCCGGTACGCCCTGCTGTGTCTGCTCTCGGGGCTGTCCGGCTCCGCGCTCGTCTATCTCCTGGACGCTCCGAACCAGGCCTCGCTCGGCGCCTCGGGGATCGTCTACGGACTGATCGGCTCCTGGGTGGTGCTGGCCCGGCGCCGGCGTTACGACATGCGCCCGGTGCTGCTCTTCGTGGCGATCTCGCTGGTCTTCACGTTCGCCCGGCCGGGAGTCTCCTGGGAGGCGCACATCGGCGGCCTGGTCGCGGGCGCGCTCGTGACGTACGGGCTGGTGCACGCGCCGCGGGCGCGCCGGGACCTTGTGCAGTACGCGGTCTGCGGGCTGGTGCTGCTGCTCGATCTGGGGATCGTGCTCGGACGGACAGCCGCGCTCACCTGAGCGGGCAGAGCTGTGGACGAGCTTCCGGGAAAGCTTTCCCCAGAGTTATCCACAGTGCGTGGCGGGGACGTCGCATCATCCCGGCCATGACCGCGCCCCCCACTCCTGATCAGGCATTTTCTCTCAGGAGTGGGGGGCGAAGTGTTCCTGCGGAGGTGTTCTCGCGGTCGTACCGGCGTCAACACCGTGGGAGTTATCCACAGATCGTCGTAAGTTATCCAGTGCTGTGCACAACACTGTGGATAACTCAGGGCAGAGCTTGACGCGTCACTTCCACTGGGTGGAGACACCGAAGCCGGCGGCGATGAAGCCGAAGCCGACCACGATGTTCCAGTTGCTCAGGGACTTGACCGGCAGCGTGCCGTCGGTGACGTAGAAGACCACGATCCACACCAGCCCGATGGCGAACATCGCCAGCATCACCGGGGCCACCCAGCTGCGGTTGGTCAGCTTGATGGCAGCGGCCTGCTTCGTGGCGGGCGGCGGCGTGTAGTCGGCCTTCTTGCGGATCCGTGACTTCGGCACGAGGGACTCTCCTGTCGATGCGCTGCGTGACCGCGCAGGGAACTGTGACTGGCGCCGGGACGGGACGGAGCGGGATCCGACGAAGCGGACCGCCACGTCCTCCGGGCGTCCGTTAGCGTAGTGGTTCCGCGGCACCGAAGGGGATCAGGGTACGTTGAGCAATTCCGCCGACACTCCCGCAGGGCCGGGCCGAAGCACCAGATGGCGCCCGGTCCGGGTGCTGACCGCTGCCGTCTTCGCCCTCGCCGGACTGATCTTCGTCACCAGCTTCAACACCGCCAAGGGCACCAACCTCCGCACCGACGCCTCCCTCCTCAGGCTCTCCGACCTGATCGAGGAACGCAGCCACAAGAACGCCGGCCTCGACGAGTCCGCCGCCGCCCTGCGCCGCCAGGTCGACGCCCTCGCCGCCCGCGACGACGGCTCCACCACGGCCCAGGACGAGCGCCTGCGCGCCCTGGAGAACACCGCCGGCACCACCCCGACCTCGGGCCCCGGCCTCACCGTCACCCTCAACGACGCCCCGCCGAACGCCCAGGCGGCCCCCGGCTACCCCGAGCCCCAGGCCAACGACCTGGTCATCCACCAGCAGGACCTCCAGGCCGTCGTCAACGCCCTGTGGAAGGGCGGCGCCAAGGGGATCAAGGTCATGGACCAGCGGCTGATCTCCACCAGCGCCGTGCGCTGCGTCGGCAACACCCTGATCCTCCAGGGCCGCGTCTACTCGCCGCCCTACAAGATCACCGCCGTCGGTGACCGCGACCGCCTGACCAAGGCCCTCGCCGACTCCCCCGCGATCCAGAACTACCAGCTATATGTGAAGGCCTACGGGCTCGGCTGGAAGGTCGACGAGCACAGGGCGGTGACTCTCCCCGGCTACTCGGGCACAGTGGACCTCCACTACGCGAAGCCTGTGAGCTGACGCATGCGCTGACCGGGGGGGAGCCGGGTGCGGTGACGGTGCGACTGGTCGTACGGACCCTCAGCGAGCTGTGCATCACCACCGGTGCCCTGATCGTCCTCTTCGTCGCGTACGTCCTGTACTGGACCGGCGTCCAGGCCGACAGCGCCACCGCCGGCCAGCTCGACAGCCTCCAGCAGGAGTGGGTCGCGCGCCCGGTCGAACCGGCCGGCGCGCTTCCCGCGCCGCCCGCCCCCACCCCGTACACCGCCGGCAAGGGCTTCGCCGTCATGTACGTGCCCCGTCTCGGCGCGGACTGGGAGTGGCCCGTCCTGGAGGGCACCGGGGTCCGCACCCTCAAGAAGGGCCTCGGCCACTACGCGGGCACCGCCCGCCTCGGCGAGACCGGCAACTTCGCCGTCGCCGGACACCGCCGCACCCACGGCGACCCCTTCAAGGACTTCCCCCGGCTGCGCCGCGGCGACGCCGTCGTCCTCACCGACGGGACGACCTGGTTCACCTACCGCGTCGACCGCGCCCCGTACCGGACCGTGCCCACCGACACCGCCGTGATCGACCCCGTCCCCCGGAGATCGGGGTTCGACGGCCCCGGCCGCTACCTCACCCTCACCACCTGCGATCCCGAGTGGGGCAGCAGCCACCGGCTGATCGTCTGGGCCCACCTGGACGCCACCCAGCCCGTGACGGCCGGTCGTCCACAGGCTTTGGACGGTTGACCCCCGACCGCCCCGGCGCCCCGTACTCTGGTCCCCGTAACGAACGGAAGGGGCGTCGGACGTCATGTACGGATGGATCTGGCGGCATCTGCCGGGCAACGCCTGGGTGAAGGCGCTGATCTCGGTCGTGCTGGTCCTCGCGGTCGTCTACGCCCTCTTCCAGTACGTGTTCCCCTGGGCGGAGCCGCTGCTTCCGTTCAACGATGTGACGGTGGACGGCCAGTGAGCGCGCGAATTCTCGTCGTCGACAACTACGACAGCTTCGTCTTCAACCTCGTTCAGTACCTGTACCAGCTCGGCGCCGAGTGCGAGGTGCGGCGCAACGACGAGGTGGAGCTCTCCCACGCCCAGGACGGCTTCGACGGCGTCCTGCTCTCGCCCGGTCCGGGCGCGCCCGAACAGGCCGGGGTCTGCATCGACATGGTGCGCCACTGCGCCGCCACCGGGGTGCCCGTCTTCGGCGTCTGCCTCGGCATGCAGTCGATGGCCGTCGCCTACGGCGGGATCGTGGACCGCGCGCCCGAGCTGCTGCACGGCAAGACCTCGCCCGTCACCCACGAGGGCAAGGGCGTCTTCGCCGGTCTGCCCTCGCCGTTCACCGCGACCCGCTATCACTCGCTGGCCGCCGAGCCCGCCGCCCTGCCGGCCGAGCTCGAGGTCACCGCGCGCACCGAGGACGGCATCATCATGGGGCTGCGGCACCGCGAACTGCCCGTGGAGGGCGTGCAGTTCCACCCCGAGTCGGTGCTCACCGAGCACGGGCACCTGATGCTCGCCAACTGGCTGGAGCAGTGCGGCGACAAGGGAGCGGTCGCGCGGTCGACGGGACTCGCGCCGGTGGTGGGCAAGGCCGTCGCGTGACGGCCGGGTCGCCGTGGTTCCGGGCGACGAACCTGCCGGACGAGGAGCCCGGACCGGGGTCCCCGCCCCGGCCGATGCCCCAGCCCGGGGCCGTACCGCCCCCGTACGAGGCCGAGACGGCCGTCTACGAGCCGATAGCGGCCCCGGACGCGTATCCGGCCCACCAGCCGCCCCCGGCGCCCCAGGGGGCGTACGGAGCCGCCTACGAGACGTACGGCGCGAAGACGCAGGGGACGGCCGCGAGCCACGGCGCCGCGGAGGCGTACGGGACGACGGCCGCGAGCCACGGCGCACCCGAGACGTACGGCGCCGCTGAGACGTACGGGAGCGGCGGGGGCTACGGGACCGTCCCCGGCCCCTACGCGGGCGACGCCTACGGGAGCCCGGAGCAGTCCGCGCCGCAGCCCGCACCCGTACCCGCGCCTGCCCCGGAGCTTGGGCCGGAGCCCGAAGACCGGACGATGGCGCTGCGCACCGTCGAGGAGGCCGGGGCCGCCACCGCCGCCCCGCTGCCCGGTCCCGGCCGGGCCGAGCGCCGCCGCGCCGCCAGGCGCAAGGGACGCGGAGCTCCCGAGCCGGCCGCGCCGGCGCAGCCCGCCGCCCCGCTGTCCCGTGTCGAGGCCCGCCGGGCCGCCCGAGCCGCCAAGGACAGCCTCGGGGTCGTCCTCAGCCGCGTCGTCGGTGAACTGTTCATCACCTTCGGCGTCGTGATGCTGCTGTTCGTCGCCTACCAGCTGTGGTGGACGAACGTGCTCGCCGGCCAGGAGACCGACCGGGCCAAGAAGGACATCGAGAACTCCTGGTCCCAGGGGCAGGACGATGCCCCCGGGGCCTTCGAGCCCGGCAAGGGCTTCGCCATCATGTACATCCCCAAGCTCGATGTCGTCGTCCCGATCGCCGAGGGCATCAGCAAGCCCAAGGTCCTCGACAAGGGCATGGTCGGCCACTACGGCGAGGGACGGCTCAAGACCGCGATGCCCGCCGACAAGCAGGGCAACTTCGCGGTCGCCGGGCACCGCAACACCCATGGCGAGCCGTTCCGTTACATCAACCGCCTGGAGCCGGGCGACCCGATCGTCGTCGAGACCCGCGACGCGTACTACACGTACGAGATGGCCGGCATCCTGCCGCAGACCTCGCCGTCGAACGTCTCGGTCATCGAGCCCGTGCCCAAGGGTTCGGGCTTCACCGGGCCCGGCCGCTACATCACGCTGACCACCTGCACACCGGAGTTCACGAGCACGTACCGCATGATCGTGTGGGGAAAGCTCGTCGACGAACGCCCGCGCAGCAAGGGAAAGCCGGACGCGCTCGTAGGCTGAGCCCCACTACCGAGACCACCCACACCTCGACGGGACGACCTAGTGGCACGTGCGCGCAACCGGATCGCCGGGATCATCAGCGTCTTCGGCGAACTCCTCATCACCGCGGGCCTCGTCCTCGGCCTCTTCGTCGTCTACTCGCTGTGGTGGACCAACGTCCTCGCCGACCGCGCCGCCGGCAGGGACGGCGACCAGGTCCGCGAGCACTGGGCGGCCAGTGGCCCCGGGGCGCTCGACACCAAGGACGGCATCGGCTTCCTCCACGTGCCGGCGATGGGCGACGACGAGGTGCTCGTGAAGAAGGGCACCGACACCGAGATCCTCAACAACGGTGTCGCCGGCTACTACAGCGCTCCGCTCAAGTCCGCGCTGCCGCAGGACAAGCAGGGCAACTTCACGCTCGCGGCGCACCGCGACGGGCACGGTGCGAAGTTCCACAACATCCACAAGCTGAAGAACGGCGACCCGATCGTCTTCGAGTCCAAGGACACCTGGTACGTCTACAAGGTCTACAAGATCCTCCCGGAGACCACGAAGTACAACGTGGACGTCCTCCAGCCGGTCCCCAAGGAGTCCGGCAGGACCAGGCCGGGCCGCTACATCACCCTGACGACCTGCACCCCGATGTACACCTCGGACTTCCGCTACGTCGTGTGGGGCGAACTGGCCCGCACCGAGAAGGTCGACGCCCGTCGCACCCTGCCGGCGGAGCTGCGCTAGGACCTCCCCGGGGCGCAGCCCCCGCGAAGACGCGCGTGAGCCCCGGCATCCAGGATGCCGGGGCTCACCTCACTCACGGGTGCGGGCTGCGGTTCAGTCGAACCAGCCGCCGCCGTTCTTCTCGGTCTTCACGTTGACCGTCTGGTTCGGCTGGCCCGGGGTGCCGGGCTGCGGGTCCTGCTCCTTGATGCGGGCGTTGCCCTCGTTCGGGCCGTCCACGGTGCCGAGCTGGTAGCCGAAGGCCGCGAGCGTCGCCCGGGCCTGGTCGAGGGTCATGCCCGTGACCGGCGGGATCGGCTGCGCCGTCTGCTGGGGTCCCTTCGAGACCTTCAGCGTGATCTGGACGTCCTTCGGCTGGTCCGAGTTGCCGTTCGGGGTCTGGCCCACGACCGTGCCCGCGGGCTGGTCGGAGTCCTGGTCCTGGCGGGCGACGTTGGAGAAGCCGAGCGTCTGGAGCTGCTGCAGGGCGACGTCGTAGGTGCGGCCGGTGACGTCCGGCAGCTGCGACTTCTGCTTCTTGGCCACGGTGATCGTGACCTCGGAGTTCTTCTCCGCCTGCGAGCCGCCGTCGGGGCTCTGGCGGAGCACCCGGCCGGCCTCCTGGTCGGACTCCTCGTACTTCACGTTGACCTTGAAGCCCTTGCCGCGCAGCGTGTCCTCGGCGCTCTGCTGCTGCTTCTCGGTGACGTCCGGGACCTCGACCTGCGGGGCGCCCTCGGAGACCACGACGGAGACCGTCTCGCCGACGTTCATCTTCGCCGTGCCGTCCGCCACCGGCGTCTGGCTGCAGATCAGGCCCTTGGGCTGGTCGCAACGCTGGGTGCCGGACTGCTGCACCTTGACGTTCGAGTTCTGCGCGAGACCCTCGGACTCCTTGAGCGACTTCCCGACGAACTGAGGCACCGGGACCTGGTCCGCGCTCTCCTTCGAGTCGAAGATCGACTGTCCGATCAGGATCGCGCCGACGAGCACCAGGACACCGGCCAGGACCAGAAGGATCGTCGAGGTGTTCGACTTCTTCTGGCGGCGGCGGTCGGGGCGGTCGTCGTAGCCGTAGCCGCCGCCGTCCGGGTTCATCGGCGGCAGCATCGTCGTCTGACCCGCCGGGTCCGCCTGGCGCAGGGCCGCCGTCGGCTGGTCCTCCGGGCCGTAGCCGCCGTAGCCGCCGCCGTAGGCGACCGCGCCCATCGCGGCGGTCGCCGCGACCGGCTGGCCGTCGAGGCAGGCCTCGATGTCCGCGCGCATCTCGTCGGCGGACTGGTAGCGGTAGTCGGGGTCCTTGACCAGCGCCTTCAGGACGATGGCGTCCATCTCGGGCGTGATCTCGGAGTCGAAGTTGCTCGGGGCCTGCGGCTCCTCGCGGACGTGCTGGTAGGCGACGGCGACCGGCGAGTCGCCGATGAACGGCGGCCGGACCGTCAGGAGCTCGTACAGCAGGCAGCCGGTGGAGTACAGGTCGGAGCGGGCGTCGACCTGCTCGCCCTTGGCCTGCTCCGGGGAGAGGTACTGCGCCGTACCGATCACCGCGGCGGTCTGCGTCATGGTCATGCCCGCGTCGCCCATGGCGCGCGCGATGCCGAAGTCCATGACCTTGACCTGGCCGGTGCGGGTCAGCATGACGTTCGCCGGCTTGATGTCACGGTGCACGATGCCGGCGCGGTGCGAGTACTCCAGCGCCTGCAGGATGCCGACGGTCATCTCCAGCGTGCGCTCGGGCAGCAGCTTGCGCCCGGAGTGAAGCAGCTCACGCAGGGTCGAACCGTCGACGTACTCCATCACGATGTACGGGATGGAGACCCCGTCGACGTAGTCCTCGCCGGTGTCGTAGACGGCGACGATCGCCGGGTGGTTCAGCGAGGCGGCGGACTGGGCCTCACGGCGGAACCGGGCCTGGAAGGACGGGTCGCGGGCGAGGTCGGCCCGCAGCGTCTTCACGGCGACGGTGCGGCCGAGCCGGGTGTCGTGGGCGAGGTAGACCTCGGCCATGCCACCACGGCCGAGCACCGAGCCCAGCTCGTACCGGCCGCCGAGGCGACGCGGCTCTTCCATAGCTTCTCCAGCCCTCTCCGTCTGTCCCGACCGCACCCGTGTGTGGTCCGGCGGTGTGTGCTGTCCGCGCATACGCTACCGGCCGACGGAAGGCGCTTCGTCCGCCGACCGCCACCTGATACCCGACCGGTATCCGGCCCGGCCCCCGCCCGTGGTATCGGTCACGGTCCCGCGCGGTGACATCCGTCACCGCCCCGGTCCGGTCCGGGCCCACCGGCCGGAAGATCAGCTCCTGCTGTTCAGTACCGCCTTCATCACGGCCTTCGCGATCGGGGCCGCCAGGCCGCCACCGCTGATGTCCTCGCGGTCGGTGCCCTCGGAGTCCTCGACGATCACGGCGACGGCGACCGGGGAACCCTGGTCGGTCTTCGCGTACGAGATGAACCAGGCGTAGGGACGCTTGGCGTTCTTCTCGCCGTGCTGGGCCGTGCCGGTCTTGCCGCCGACCTTCACGCCGTCCTTGTGCAGGTCGGCGTTGCCGCCGGTGCCGTTCTGGACGACGTTCTCCATCATCTGCTGGAGCTTCTGGGCGGTCTCCGGCGAGACGGGGCGGCTGAGCTCCTCCGGCTCGGTCTGCTTGATGACGTCGAGGTTCGGCGCCACCAGCTTGTCGACCATGTACGGCTTCATCAGCTTGCCGTCGTTGGCGATCGCGGCCGTCACCATGGCCATCTGCAGCGGAGTCGTCGCCGTGTTGAACTGGCCGATCGACGACAGCGCGTTGCCGCCGCGGTCGGCCTGCTTGTCGTAGACGGAGGCGACGGCGCGGACCGGGGTGAACTGCTCGGAGTTGAAGCCGAACTTCTCCGCCATCTCGACCATCTTGTCCCGGCCGACGTCGTCACCGAGCTTCGCGAACACCGAGTTGCAGGAGATCTCCAGCGCCCTGTTCAGACTGGCGTTGGCACAGCCGCTGGCGTGGTTGACCATCGGCTTGGTGGAGAGCGGGATCTTCCAGCCCTCGGGCGTCTCGGTGGCCGCGTTGATGTCCGTGACCTTGCCGTTCTCCAGCGCCGCCGCCGCCGTGACGACCTTGAAGACGGAGCCGGGCGGGTAGATCTCGCGGAGGGCGCGGTTCAGCTTGGGCTTGTTCTTGTCCTTCTCCAGCGCCTGCCAGGCCTTGGCGTCGGAGTCGTGGTAGCCGGCGAAGGAGGCCGGGTCGTACGACGGCGTCGAGGCCAGCGCGAGGATCTTGCCCGTCGACGGCTCGATCGCGACGACCGCGCCCGTCTTGTTGCCGAGCCCCTTGAACGCGGCCCTCTGCGCGGCCCCGCTCAGGGTGGTGACGACGTCGCCGCCCTTCTTCTTCTCACCGGTGAACATGGCGAGCGTGCGGTCGAAGAAGAGCCGGTCGTCGTTGCCGGTGAGGATGCCGTCCTCGATCTTCTCGATCTGGCTGGCGTCGAAGGCCTGGGAGGCGTAGCCCGTCACCGGAGCCCACATCCTGCCGTCGATGTACGTGCGCTTGTACGCGTAGAACTCGTCGCCCGAGTCGACGGAGCCGGTGATCGGCTTGCCGTCGACGATGATGTTCCCTCGCGCGTTGGAGTAGCGCTCGATCGTCACCCGCCGGTTCTTCGGATGGGCGTTCAGCTCGTCGGCGCGCACGTACTGGAGCCAGTTGTCCCGCACCAGCAGGGCGAAGATCAGCAGGCCGCAGAAGATCGCGACGCGGCGCAGCGGCTTGTTCACGGACGGACCACCTGCGTCATCTCGGCGTCGGGGTTCGGGGCGGGGGAGGGCGCGGGGCGGCGCGCGGTGTCGCTGATGCGGATCAGGACGCCGATCAGCGCCCAGTTGGCGATCACGGACGAGCCGCCGTAGGCGAGGAACGGCATCGTCATACCGGTCAGCGGGATGAG
This sequence comes from Streptomyces sp. NPDC048018, assembly GCF_043202995.1. Lineage (NCBI taxonomy): Bacteria > Bacillati > Actinomycetota > Actinomycetes > Kitasatosporales > Streptomycetaceae > Streptomyces > Streptomyces sp. NPDC048018. Next base: position 451,785 of record NZ_JBIDBK010000005.1, on the reverse strand, counting down.
CCCCATGACACCGCCGGCGACCACGAAGACCTGCAGGGCGAACGCGCCCGACAGGCCCATCGCGAGCAGCTTGCCGAACGGGTCGCGGGCGGCCAGGGCCGTGCGCACACCGCGCTCGATGATCAGCCCGTAGAAGAGCAGGAAGACCATCACACCGGCGAGACCGAGCTCCTCGCCGACGGTGGCGAAGATGAAGTCGGAGTTGGCGGCGAAGCCGACCAGGTCGGAGTTGCCCTGGCCGAGGCCGGTGCCGAGGATGCCGCCGGAGCCGAACGACATCAGCACCTGCGTCATCTGGTCGCAGGCCATGGCCATGTTCGAGCCCTCGGGCGCGGTCTTCAGGCACTCGAAGGGGTCGAGCCAGGCCGCCACACGCGACTGCACGTGGGAGGCGGTCGAACCGACGACGACCGCACCCGCGGTCGACATCAGCAGACCCATGACGACCCAGCTGGTCCGCTCCGTCGCCACGTACAGCATGATCACGAACATGCCGAAGAACAGCAGCGAGGTGCCGAGGTCGTTCTCGAAGACCAGGATGAGCAGGCTGATCGCCCAGATCGTGAGGATCGGGCCCAGGTCGCGGCCACGCGGCAGGTAGAGCCCCATGAACCGGCGGCTGGCCAGTGCGAGCGCGTCCCTCTTCACCATCAGATAGCCGGAGAAGAAGACCGCGAGGACCAGCTTGGCGAACTCACCGGGCTGGATCGAGAAACCGCCGACGTTGATCCAGATCTTGGCGCCGAAGACGTCCGCGCCGAGGCCCGGGACGAGCGGCAGGATCAGCAGGACGAGGGCCGCCGCCATCGAGATGTAGGTGTAGCGCTGCAGCACCCGGTGGTCCTTCAGGAGCAGCAGCACGCCCACGAACATGGCGATGCCGATCGCCGAGTACATCATCTGGTTCGGGGCGTCGGGGCTGAAGGTCTTGTAGCGGGCGATGATCCGCGGCGACTGGTCGAGGCGCCAGATCAGCACCAGGCCGAGGCCGTTCAGCAGGGTCGCCAGCGGCAGCAGCAGCGGATCCGCGTACGGGGCCCACTTGCGCACCACCAGGTGCGCCACTCCCGCGAGCAGCGTGAGGCCCGCCCCGTACCCGAGCATGCCCGGCGGCACCGTGCCGTCGATCGCGAGACCGACGTTGAGGTACGCGAACACCGGAATGGCGACGGCGAACGCGAGCAACGCCAGCTCGGTGTTGCGGCGGCTCGGCGCCTCGATGGCGCCGATGGTGGTCGTGTTGGTGACAACGCTCATGGTGGTGAAAGGCCCCCTACGGGTCTGCCTACTGCTTGCCGCAGTTCGAGGCCAGCTTCTGCTCCTCCGCGGACAGGGTGGGTCCAGGGGACGGCGCGGCCGGGGTGGGCTTGGGGTTCGGCGAGGCGGCGCCCTCCGAAGGCGGCGGCGTGCTCGCCTTGTCGGCGGCGGACGCGGCGGCCTTCTGGCGCTGCTCGGTCTTCTTGCAGGCCGAGGCCTGCAGCGAGAGCTCCGCGATCTTCGTCCGGGCCTTGTCGAGGCTGCCGCCCGCGATCGTGTCCTCGACCTGCTTGCGCTGGTACGCCGGCAGGTACTTGAGTTCGATCTCGGGGTGGTCCTTCTCGACCTCCGAGAGCTTCACCCAGGCGAGGTCCTGGCTGATGCCCCGGTACAGCGCCACGTGCTCGTCCTTCGACCCCACGTAGTACTGGGTCTGCGTCCAGCGGTAGCCGCCGTACAGGCCGCCGCCGATCACACCGAGGGCGAGGAGCAGGAAGAAGGAGCGCTTCAGCCACTTGCGGCCGGTGCGCGGCTTCACGAAGTCGTCGTCCGCGTACGAGCCGAACGAGCCCTGCGGCGGCATCCCGCCGTAGCCGTGGTCGTCGCCGCTGCCGGGCGGGCCGAAGCCGCCCGCGGGGGGCTGCTGGTGCGGGGCCGGCCGGCCGAGCCCGGAGGCGCGGCCCGCGGGCGTGTGCATCGCGCCGCCGTCGTGCAGCTGGGCCTGGTTCTCGGCGACCGCGCCCACGATGACGGGGGTGTCGCTGAGGTGTCCGGCGAGGGTGTCGCCGCCGTCGACGTCCAGGACGTCGGCGATGATCACCGTGATGTTGTCCGGGCCGCCGCCGCGCAGCGCGAGCTGGATCAGCTCCTGCACCGTCTCGTGCGGGCCCTGGTAGCTGGCGAGGGTCTCCTCCAGCGTCTGGTGCGACACGACGCCCGACAGGCCGTCGGAGCACACCAGATAGCGGTCGCCGGCCCGCACCTCGCGGATGGAGAGATCGGGCTCGACGTGGTCGCCGCTGCCCAGGGCGCGCATCAGCAGCGAACGCTGCGGATGGGTCGTCGCCTCCTCCTCGGTGATGCGGCCCTCGTCGACGAGCCGCTGCACCCAGGTGTGGTCCTGCGTGATCTGCGTGAGCACGCCGTCGCGCAGCAGGTACGCGCGCGAGTCGCCGACGTGCACCAGGCCGAGGCGCTGGCCCGTCCACAGCAGGGCGGTGAGCGTCGTGCCCATGCCCTCCAGCTGGGGGTCCTCCTCGACCATCATCCGCAGCTGGTCGTTGGCGCGCTGCACGGCCGTACCCAGCGACGTGAGGATGTCGGAGCCGGGGACGTCGTCGTCGAGCGTCACCAGGGTCGAGATCACCTCGGAGGAGGCGACCTCACCGGCGGCCTGGCCGCCCATGCCGTCGGCGATCGCGAGCAGCCGCGGTCCGGCGTAGCCGGAGTCCTCGTTGCCCTCGCGGATCATGCCCTTGTGCGAGCCCGCGGCGAAACGCAGCGAAAGACTCATGCCCACCTGCCCTGTCGGCGCCGCCTCGGGGTGCCGCCGGTCTCGAGCCACACTGCCCACCCTCCGGTCGGGAGCCCGTACCCGCCCTGGCCCGCTGCCCGGGCAGCCGCGCGGTCCCCGGGGCGGCCCTTCGTGGGGAACGTCCCGGCGCGCTCGCTCCGCTCGCGCTTACTCATGATGTAGCACTACTTCCGAAGCTCGATGACGGTCTTGCCGATGCGGATCGGCGCGCCCAGCGGAATCGGTGTCGCGGTGGTGAGGCGGGTCCGGTCGAGATACGTGCCGTTGGTGGACCCGAGATCCTCGACGATCCACTGACCGTCCCGGTCCGGGTAGATCCTGGCATGCCGGCTGGAGGCGTAGTCGTCGTCCAGCACGATCGTCGAGTCGTGGGCCCGGCCCAGCGTGATCGTCTGGCCCTGCAGGGCGACCGTGGTGCCGGTGAGGGTGCCCTCGGACACGACGAGCTTGGTCGGGGCGCCGCGGCGCTGCCGCCCGCCGCCGGCGGCCGCGGCCGGCTGTCCGCCCCGCTGCTGCGGAGGCGCGGCGGCCTGGCGGGCACCCTGCTGTGCGGCGCGCCCCTCCTGGCGGCGCGACCCGCGCTGGGTGACCCGCGTGCCGAACAGGTCGCTGCGAATGACCTGGACGGCCACGATGACGAACAGCCACAGAACGGCCAGGAAACCCAACCGCATGACCGTCAGGGTCAGCTCTGACATTGCCCCCGCTTCACCCTTCGGCTTGCCGGTAAACGATGGTGGTGCTGCCCACGACGATCCGCGAGCCGTCGCGGAGCGTAGCGCGGGTGGTGTGCTGCCCGTCCACCACGATGCCGTTGGTGGACCCGAGATCCGCGATCGTCGAGGGCGTTCCGGTCCGGATCTCACAGTGCCGGCGCGAGACGCCGGGATCGTCGATCCTCACGTCCGCGTCGGTGCTGCGGCCGAGGACCAGAGTCGGGCGGGAGATCTGATGGCGGGTGCCGTTGATCTCGATCCAGCGACGGACCTGACCGCCGCCTCCGCCCGGCACGGGCGCGGGGCCGCCGGGGCGGCCCGCGGCGGGCGCGGCCGGACGGTGACCCGGCATCGCCGGGGCGCCCGGCGGCGGGGCGGCGGGCATCGGCGGAGCGCCGGCCGGCGGATAGCCGTAGCCGCCGCGGGGCGCCTGCTGCTGCGCCTGACCGGGGTGCTGGGCGTGGCCGGGGGACGGCTGCGGCTGTGACGAACTCGACGCGAGCGTACGGCTGCGCACCCGGTACAGACCGGTGTCGAGGTCCTCGGCCTTCTCCAGGTGGACCTTGATCGGGCCCATGAAGGTGTACCGCTGCTGCTTGGCGTAGTCCCTGACCAGGCCGGCGAGCTCGTCGCCGAGCTGGCCCGAGTAGGGGCTGAGGCGCTCGTAGTCCGGCGCGCTCAGCTCGACGATGAAGTCGTTGGGGACGACGGTCCGCTCGCGGTTCCAGATCGTCGCGTTGTTGTCGCACTCGCGCTGGAGCGCGCCGGCGATCTCGACGGGCTGGACCTCGGACTTGAAGACCTTGGCGAAGGTGCCGTTGACCAGACCTTCGAGTCGCTGCTCGAACCGCTTCATGACTCCCATGGGGCACCTCCTCCGTCGTTGTCGCCCTGGTACTGCTTACTGATCGTATCCACGCGTCGGGAAATCGGCTGGTTCCCCTTCTCTGCCCTGTGGACGAGTGTCACCTCTCACAGACCTTCCGCAGTCCCATCCGCAGTCCCATCGGCAGGCTGCCCCCACGGATCGTAGAGGCGGCCTGTGGACAGTGTCCCGCACCCGAGGGCGAAGCAGGAGGGCCCCGTGCGTCACTGCCGCCCTTCTTCTCCCCCCGACCCCGTCGCTCACTCGCTCCTCGTCCCCTGTCTCCTCGTCAGCGGAGGAGGGGTCGAAACAACGGATGTGAATCCAAGGCCTGCGACGTGCTAATCTTCAGATGTCGCCAGGCGAACGAACCGAAAAGGTGAGGGAGCCCGGAGACCACCCAATGCGCGGGTGGCGGAATAGGCAGACGCGCTGGATTCAGGTTCCAGTGCCCGAAAGGGCGTGGGGGTTCAACTCCCCCCTCGCGCACCGACGAAACGGTCGGCATCGTAATCACGATGCCGACCGTTTCTCATTTCCCCGGTCCGGTCGGTCCGGTCCGTTCCTGTGGTCCTGGGCTGCCGGGTCGGCGCAGGCCCGGTTTCCTGTCGGCGGACGCCGGGTGTGACGTAGGCCACGGGGATGTGCGGGGGCGCCCCGTCGGGCGGGCCGCGCGGGCCGGTCAGCATGATCGGGCAGGGCAGGGCAGGGCAGGGCAGGGCAGGGCGGGGCGGGGCCGGGCCGGGGGGCCGGGCAGGGCCGGGCAGGGCAGGTCGGGCCGGGGGTGGTCTTCAGCGGCCTCCAGGGGCCTCCAGGGTCTTCACGGTCTCCAGGAGTCTCCAGGGGAGTTGACCACCGGGGTCGGGACCACCGGACAATCCGATGAGCCGACGACCGGCCCGGGCCGGGAGCTTTCCCTGTCCACGCACACCCTGGAGGATCCGCACCATGAGCAGCACCTCGTCGCCTTTCCCCGACCGGATCGAGCTCCGGGGCGAAGGTCTCGTCCTGCGGGACTGGACGGAGGCGGACCTGGCCGCGATGCCGGATCTCTTCGACGACCCGGACGTCGCCTACTGGACGCCGATCGTCTCGCCCTTCGACGAGGCCGCCGCCCGCGCACGGTTGGTCCGGGACCGGGAACTGCGGGCGGAGGGCACGACCATCCTGCTCGCCATCACCACGGACGGTTCCGCACCGCTCGGCGAGGTGATGCTGCGGCGCGCCCCCGAGGGCATGGAGATCGGTTACGCGGTCGGGCCGGCGCACCGAGGCCGGGGACTGGCCGCGCGGGCGGTGCGGGTGATGGCGGCGTACGCCTTCGGGGAACTGGGCGCGGAGCAGGTGATCCTGGAGCTGGAGGCCGAGAACGCCGCCAGCGTCGCCGTCGCCACCAAGGCGGGCTTCGGCCTGCTCGACGTGCCGCTGATCGAGGGTGAGGAGAAGGGCCGCCCCTTCGTCCTGCAGACCTGGGGGCTGACCCGCGCCTCGTGACGCGGTGCGGGGGCGGAGGTCCCGTCGGTTCGGCGGGAGCGGGGACGGATCGGTTTGGCGGGGGCGGGGGCGGGGGGCTCGTCGGTCTCGCGGGCGGACGGCACCCTCGCGGTCCCCGAGGCCGACGACCTTCGTCGACACGGGGTGCGACGAAAGAGGACGGCGGCGGGTCGAGCGCGCGGCCTATCGTGCGAGCGTGGAAGCTCCTTCGAAGATCGGGACCGCCGGGACTCGGCTGGTGACGCTGCTCGGTGCGGCGTGGCGCTGGTTCGCGGTGCCCGAGCAGTGGTCGCGCCGCAGGACTGCGGGCGAGCTCGTGGGCGCCCTCGTCATGGCCCTGCTGGGCGCCGGCACCCAGGACATCCTCGGCGGTGACGGCTGGGTCCTCGCCGTGGTCGCCGTCGGCTCGGCCGTGCTGTCGCTGCTGCGGCGACGGCTCCCCGCCACCGTGCTCGTCCTCACGTCGTTCCTCACCCCGTTCGTCCCGGGCTTCCTGGCGCTGCTGATCCTCATCGGCTGGTCGGCCGGTCGCTACATCGCGGGTGCCGGGCGGGCCCTCGTCGCGTTCACCGCCGCCTACGTGCTGAACATGGCGGCCACCGTCGCCGAGTCCTGGGGCCAGCAGCGGATGCTGACCATCGCGTTCATCTCGACCCTGTACTTCCTGGGCACGACGCTCGCGCCCGGACTCGCGAACCGCTACTGGACCCAGCGCCGGACCCTGCTGCACGCCCTCCAGGAGCGCAACGTGCAGCTGTTGCGCGAGCGGGCGATGGTCGTGGGGCAGGCGCGGATGCGGGAGCGGCAGCGGATCGCCCAGGACATGCACGACAGCCTCGGTCACCAGCTGGCGCTGATCTCCGTGCACACGGGCGCCCTCGAAGTGGACCCGCATCTGACCGGCCGCCAGCGCGAGGTGGTCGCGGTGCTGCGGAACGCGTCCGTGGACGCCATGCACGAGCTGCGTGAGGTCGTCGGCATCCTGCGCGACGGCGTCGCCGCCCCGGACGAGGGACCGGGTGGCCCGGTCGCGCCGCCGGGCGACGAGACGGGCCGGGCGGCACGGGGGACGGCCGGCATCGAGGGGCTCGTCGCGGCCGCCCGGTCCGCCGGCACCACCATCGGCCTGACCCGGCGCGGCGACCCGCGGGCGCTCGCACCGGCCGTCGACCACGCCGCGTACCGGATCGTCCAGGAAGGCCTGACGAACGCCTACAAACACGCGCCGGGCGCCCCGATCACCGTCGAAGTGCGCTACGAGCCGGACGCGTTCGTCGTCGAGGTCCTCAACGAGGAGACCGCGGAGCGGCCGACGGGCGTCGTCAGCGGCGGACAGGGCCTCACCGGGCTGCACGAACGCGCCCGCCTCGTCGGCGGCATCGTCCACGCGGGCCGTGCGGACAGCGGAGGCTTCCGGGTCGCCGGCGTCCTGCCGTACGGGGCGGTGGAGGCCGTGCCGTACGTGGACCCCTTCACCGATCCGGGCGCCGACCCGACCGGGGCGGGACTGGCGGGCCCTCAGGCCGCCCTGTACGCCGCGCCTTTCGTCGATGCGGCCGACGACTTCCGGCAGCAGTCGAAGAACGCCGTGATCGGCAACCGTGGTCAGGTCGCAGTCGGACCGTCCGACTGGACCGTGACCGAGCGGGAGTTGGCGATGGCGATGAAGGCGGGGCGGGGCAGGAGCACCGGCGGCGGGATAGCGATCGGGTGCGGGATCGCGTTCGCCGCGCTCGTGCTGCTGCTGGTCGCCGCGGGCTTCGGCGTCTTCTTCATGGTGAGCTCGGTGTCGGACGCGATGATCGACCCCGCCGAGTACGACGCCGTGAAGGTCGGGCAGAGCGAGCAGGAGGTACGCGACCGACTCCCTTCGGGCGACACGATCGCGACGACCGGTCTGCACGGGAAGGGCCCCGCGGAGCCCGAGGGTTCCACGTGTCTGGTCCTGATGAGCTCGCAGACGGGGGACGACATGGAGTCCGAGCCCGTTTTCCGGTTCTGCTTCAAGGACGGCAAGCTGATCGAGAAGAAGTCGTACGACGTCGTGCGCTAGCCGCCCCGTCGTACCGGGAGCCGTTGGGGAGTGGCCGTGACTGGGTCAGGAGCCGGGACCGGGACCGCAGGGACCGGGGCTGGGGCGGGACAGCGGATCAGAGTGGTGATCGCCGACGACGAGCCCCTGATCCGGGCCGGGATCCGGATGATCCTCACCTCCGATCAGGAGATCGAGGTGGTCGCCGAGGCCGTGAACGGCCGGGAGGCCGTCGACCTGGCCCGCGCCCACGCCGCTGACGTCGTGCTGCTCGACATCCAGATGCCCGTGCTCGACGGGCTCTCCGCCCTGCCGGAGCTCCGCCGGGCGGCGCCGTCGACCCGCGTGATCGTGCTGACGACCTTCGGTGAGCGGGAGAACGTGCTGCGGGCGCTGGAGCACGGCGGGGCCGGCTTCCTGCTCAAGGACACCGCGCCGGCCGAGCTGATCCGGGCCGTGCGGGCCGCCGCCGCGGGCGACGCGTACCTGTCCCCCGCCGCGACCCGGCACGTGGTCGAGCAGCTCGCCTCCGGGCGGGAGGCCGCCCGTGCGGAGGAGGCGCGGGCCCGGCTCACCGCGCTCAGCGAGCGCGAGCGCCAGGTGCTGGAACTGCTCGGGGAGGGTCTGTCCAACGCCGACGCGGGCCGGCGCCTGCACATGAGCGAGGCCACGGTGAAGACGTACGTGAGCCGGATTCTGGCCAAGCTGGGCTGCGAGAACCGCGTGCAGGCGGCGCTGCTGGCGCGGGACGCGAGGCTGTAGGCGGGCCCGCCCCGGCGAGCGGAGGCGGTCCTGCCGGGACGGGGCGGACCGCTGCCACGTCCCGGCGCAATCCGCTCTCGGGTCCATCCCGGCTGGGGCTCCGACTCTGGCCTGGGCTCCGGCTCCGGCCTGGGCTCCGGCCCTCTGCGGCTTGGGTTCCGGCACTGGCACCGGCCCCGGCCCTGGCTGGGGCTACGGATGAGGCTTGGGCTTGGGCCAGGAGTCGCCGATGGGGGTGGGCGGGCCGCCCGCGTCGCCGGCGGTGTTGTAGCGGAGGAGATAGGTCGCGAAGGCGGCGAGATCCTCGGCCGACCAGTCCTTGAGGCGTTCCTCGTACGCGGCGAGCCGGCTGGCCTGCGTGGAGGCGAGGACCTGGGTGCCCGCCTCGGTCGGGTGCAGCACCTGGACCCGGTGGTCGGCCGGGTCGGGGCGCCGTTCGACCAGGCCGAGCTTCTCCAGGGCCGCGATCTGGCGGCTGACCGTGGACTTGTCCAGCAGGTAGTGCGCCGCGAGGTCCGTGGCGCGGCAGCCCTGCTGGTCGTCGATGTGGGCGAGAAGCGTGTACGAGACCAGCGGCAGCTCCGGATGGAGCCGTGCCGCGGCCGCCCGTGCCCGGCGGGCGAAGGCCGTCAGTTCCCGCTGGATGATGTCGAGAGAGTTCTCCCGCGCGCCGCCGTTCATGGTGCGCTCCTTGCTGCCGCGAGACGGGCGCATGTGCCGCACCCTCCCTTTCAGTTGTATAGTACAACGGTACTTTAGTTGTAAAAGCCAACCATGGAGGTTCAGGTGTCCGCAGGACCGACCACCAAGGGAGCACTGCGCCACGTCCTCGGGCATCTGCTCACCCCCCTGCTCATGTGCGTCGGCATGGGCCTCGCCTACCTCGGCGCCTTCCACGCGCCCGAGCCGCACCACCTGCGCGTCGACATCGTCGGCTCGGGACCGCAGGCCCAGGTCCTCGCCCAGACCCTCCAGGACAAGGGCGCCGGCGCCCTCGACGTCCGCACCGTCCCCGACCGCGCCACCGCCACCGCCGCCCTGCGCGACCGGGCCAGCTTCGGTGCCTACCTCCCCGGCGAGGCCCCGTCCGCGCCGGCCGCCGGGAACGCCGCCCGCCCCGAGCTCCTCGTCGCCTCCGCCTCCTCCGACACCAGCGCCATGGCCGTCGAGAAGGTCTTCACCAAGGTCGCCGCCACCCGGGGGCAGCCGCTCAAGGTCACCGACGTCGCCCCCGTCTCCGCCGGCGACCCCACCGGCCAGGGCGTGTTCTTCCTCCTCGTCGCCCTCAGCATCGGCTCCTACGCCTCCGTCGCCGTCATCGGCGGCGCCGGCGCCGTCCTCCCCATGCGGATCCGGGCCCTGCTCGCCGCCGGCATGTCGCTCCTCGTCAGCCTGGTCGGCGCCGTCTTCGCGGGGCCCCTGTTCCACCTCGTCGACCACGGTCTCGCCGGGGTGTGGGCCATGTCCTGGCTGTACAGCGCCGGCATCCTGCTGATCGGCGTCGGCCTGCACACCTTCCTCAAGCGCTGGACCACCCTCGGCGTGATGGTCCTGTTCGTGATGCTCAACTTCACCAGCTCCGGCGGCATCTACCGGCCCGAACTCCAGCCCGGCTTCTTCGGCTCGCTGCACGCCTTCTGGAACGGCGCCGGATTCGTCGAGGGCGTCCGCGACCACGTCTACTTCGGCGGCCACGCCCTCGGCGGCAACCTGCTCGTCCTGACCCTCTGGCTGCTCGCGGGCATCGCCCTGACCGTCATGGCCGGCCTCACCGAAGCCCGCCGCCGCACCTCCTCGACGGCGGTGACCGCCACGGCCACCCCGCCCGGCCCGGCCTCCCCGGGCGCACCCGCCTCCCCTGCCCAGCACGACCCGACGACGCCGGAAACGGAGCAGGCGAAGGCCGAGAAGGCGGAGGAGGAGATGGAGGAGGCGGTCGGCGTCTGACCGCCCGGGGGAGTTGTCCACAGGCCGTTGTCCACAGGGGGAGACGGCTGGTGGCCCCGGCTGTACCGTCATGACCCGTCAACGAACTTGATGTTGGCGGAACAGCGAACGGCGGGGGAGGGCGTCCCATGGACGACAACACGGCAGCGGTACCGGGACAGCGTGCTCCCTCGACGGCGGACGGCGGCACGACCCGCCTTCCGCACGTCCCCGGCTTCGCCCCCCGCGCCACCCCCGGGGCCGCCCCCTCCGCCAAGCAGCGCGGCAAGCGCCTCCGGGACGTCCTCCCGCGCGCCGCACAGGCCGAACTCACCCCCGCACCCGACCGCCCCGACGCCGCCCGCGCCGTCGAGGAGTCCAACCACGGGCGCGTGCCCGAACTCACCCCCATCCGGGTCGGCCGCATGGCGGCCAGCCCCTTCGCCTTCCTCCGCGGCTCCGCCGGCCTCATGGCCCACGACCTCGCCGGCTCCCCCGTCACCGGCATAGCCGCCCAGCTGTGCGGCGACGCGCACGCCGCCAACTTCGGCCTCTACGGAGACGCCCGCGGCCGGCTCGTCATCGACCTCAACGACTTCGACGAGACCGTCGTCGGCCCCTGGGAATGGGACCTCAAGCGGCTCGCCACCTCCCTCGTCCTCGCCGGACGAGAGGCCGGCGCCGACGAGGAGACCTGCCGGGCCGCCGCCTTCGACACCGCCGGCGCCTACCGCCGCACCATGCGCCTGCTCGCCCGGCTCCCCACCCTCGACGCCTGGAACGCCATCGCCGACGAGGAGCTCGTCTCCCACACCGACGCCCGCGACCTCGTCGGCACCCTCGAACGCGTCTCGGCGAAGGCCCGCAACAACACCAGCGCACGCTTCGCCGCCCGCTCCACCGAGGCCGTGCCCGAGACCGAGGGCGGCGGCCGGCGCTTCGTCGACGCACCACCGGTGCTGCGCCGCGTCCCCGACGCGGAGGCGGCCGCCGTCGCCGCCTCCCTCGGGCCCTACCTGGCGACCGTCTCCGAGGACCGGCTGCCGCTGCTCGCCCGGTACGCCGTCCACGACGTGGCCTTCCGCGTCGTCGGCACCGGCAGCGTCGGCACCCGCTCGTACGTGGTGCTGCTCCTCGACCACCGGGGCGAGCCGCTGGTCCTCCAGGTCAAGGAGGCCCGCCCCTCGGCGCTGCTGCCCTACCTTCCGGCGCTCGGCTTCACGACGCTCGACGTCGGGCACGAAGGACGGCGTGTGGTGCTCGGACAGAAGCGGATGCAGGTCGTCAGCGACATCCTGCTCGGCTGGACGACGGTCGAGGGACGGCCCTTCCAAGTACGCCAGTTCCGCAACCGCAAGGGCAGCGTCGACCCCGCCGCCCTCACCCCCGACCAGTTCGACGACTACGGCCGCATGACCGGCGCCCTGCTGGCCCGCGCCCACGCCCACAGCGCGGACCCGCGGCTGATCGCCGGCTACTGCGGCAAGAACGAGGAGCTCGACGAGGCCGTGGCGACCTTCGCCGTCGCCTACGCCGACCGCACCACCGCGGACCACACCGACCTCCTGTCGGCCATCCGCAGCGGCCGCATAGCAGCGGAACACGGCGTCTGAGACGAGGACGCACCGTCGGCCCCGGCGACGCCTGCAGCCCAGGGGCGTCCGGAGGCCCCCGGAGGCCCCCGGACGCCGTACGGGGGCACCCTGGAGGCAGTCCTGGGGCGGTTCGGAGGCGGCACGGGGCCAGCGTGGGCGGCCGGGGCTTCCTGGACGGGGCGGCGACAGGCATCGGTTCGGGAGCCGGACGGAAACCGGCCCGGGCCCGGGCAGCGGACGCCTCGGGGGCGCCCCGGGAGCGCACGGGGGTCTCTGGGCGCCGATCGGGGCTGGTGCTCGGGGGTGACGGCGAGAGGCACGGCGCCCTGGGGACGACCGAGGTGTGCTCGTCGGTCCCGCGCTCCCTGTGCAGGGGTGGGGCCGCACGGAAGGGTGTCGGTGGGTGTCGGCGCGTGGCTTCACGTGGGTGGGGGTGGGGAGGAGGGGGTGGGGGGAGGGGAGGGAGGGGGGGGAGGCCCCCCGAGAGAGCCGTAGGCTGGGTGGGGACGAGCCGGAACGAGGACGTGGACGGGCGTGACGTGAGCGTGGACCAGAGCGAGCGGCCTGAGGCGAGGCTCGATCAGGCGGTTCGGGTGGCCGAGCAGGCTCTGATCGAGTTCGAGATCGCGGTCGAGACCTTCCGGGTCGAGGTGGAGAACTTCTCCCGGCTGCATCACCAGAGGCTCGGCCCGATGTACGCGCGGCTCGACGAGCTGGACGCGCAGATCGCGGAGGCCAAGGCGGCGCAGACCGGGGATCCCGAGGACCTGCGGCGCGCCCAGGAGGCGCGGGCGGCGGTCATGCCGATGCCCGGTGTCGAGGAGCTGTTCCACGACTGGATCGACTCCGACGGCCTGTCCCCCGAAGCGGCGGCGATGCTCACGGAGCGGGCGGTGCAGTCACCGAAGCGGGTGCGGCCGTCCGACGAGGTGCGCAAGCTGTACCGGGAGCTGGCGCGCCAGGCCCATCCGGATCTCGCGCGGGACGAGGACGAGCGCACGCGGCGCGAGGAGTTCATCACGCGCGTGAACGCCGCCTACGCCCGTGGGGACGAGGCCCTGCTGAAGGAGCTGTCCGCGGAGTGGGCGGCCGGGCCGGTGCCGGAGGTGCGGCTCAGCGAGAGCGAGGAGCTGTACGCGCGTCTCGAGTGGCTGGCGCAGCGCAAGGAGATGCTGTCGGTGGTCGCGCGGGAGCTGGAGGAGAGCGCGATCGGCGCGATGCTGCGGATGGCGCCGGACGATCCCGACCGGCTCCTGGAGGAGATCGCGGAGCAGCTGCTCGCGCAGGTCGCCGAGCGTGAGGCGGAGCTCGCCGCGCTCGTCCGGTAGGCCGGGTGCAGTAGTTTCGATGGTGGTGCGCCCGTGGGTGGCGCTGAGCTGTGAGAGAGAAGGCCAGGTCCATGAATTTCGCCCCGCTGCCGTCCGTCGACGCGGCCTCCGTGCCGGCCGACGCTCTGGTTCTGGACGTGCGTGAGGACAACGAGTGGGCGGCCGGTCATGTCGAGGGCGCGCTGCACGTTCCGATGAGTGATTTCGTGGCGCGTTTCGGTGAGGTGACCGAGGCCGTGGCCGATGGCCGTCAGGCGTTCGTGATGTGCCGGGTGGGTGGCCGTTCGGCGCAGGTGACGCAGTACCTGGTGCAGCAGGGCATCGACGCGGTGAACGTCGACGGCGGCATGCTGGCCTGGGAGGGTGCCGGTCGTCCGATGGTGACGGACGACGGCGGCTCCGCCTTCGTGCTCTAGTTCCGAGGCGGTTCCCGGACCCTGCGGGGTTGTTTTCTGCCGCCGGCGCGGGGTTTGCGGCCTGGTCGGTGTTCTCCGGCCGGGCCGTCGCCGGTTCGTCAGGCGAGCGGGTGGGCGGCCAGCAGGTCGCCCAGTTCCTCCTCGTGGAGGGCGGCGGGGCCGAGGGAGAGTTCCAGGTGCTTGGCCCAGGCGTGGTAGCGGTGCAGGGAATAGTCGGTGTCCGCGCCGAAGCCGCCGTGGAGGTGCTGGGCGGTCTGGACGACGCGGCGTACGCCTTCGGCGGCCCAGATCTTGGCGACGGCGATGTCCGCGGCGGCCGGGAGTGCTCCGGTGGCGTCGGTGGTGATGCGCCAGGCGGCCTGCCAGAGGGTGACTTCCATGGCGCGCAGGTCGATGTAGCGGTCGGCGGCCTGGACGGCGACGGCTTGGAAGGTGGCCACGGGGTGGCCGAACTGTTCCCGCTTGCCGGTGTACTGGCTGGTCATGTGCAGGACCTGTTCGCCGAGGCCGAGGGCGAGGGCGCAGGTGCCGGTGGCGAGGAGGGCGTGGAGTCGTTCCCAGGTGCCTTCGGTGTCGATGACGTCGGCGGGGTCGACCCGGAGGTCGTCGAGGTGGAGTTCGGCGAGGAGTTCGCCGTGGGTGCCGTACTGGTCGGCCAGGGTGAGTCCGGGGTGGCTGCGGGGGAGCAGCGCGAGGACGGTGTGGCCGTCGGGGGTGTGGGCGGGGACGGCGATGAGGTCGGCCTGGTGGGCCCAGGGGACGGCGCTGGTGTGGCCGTCGAGGGTCCAGCCGGTGGTGTCGCGGTGGGCGGTGACGGCGAGGGGGGCCGGGTCGTGGCCGGTGCGGCCCTGGGCGGCGGCGGTGAGGACGAGTTCGCCGCGGGCGACGCGGGGGAGCAGGGCGTCGGTGGTGGCGGTGGGGGCGTGGTGCTGGAGGGTGAGCGCGACGGCGCTGGTTTCCAGGAGGGGGACGCGGGCGAGGGCGCGGGCGGATTCGCGCAGGACGAGGCAGAGGGCGATGGGGTCGAGTCCGGCGCCGCCGTGGGCGGGGTCGAGGACGAGGCCGAGCAGGTCGGTGTCGGCGAGGCGGGCCCAGAGGGCGCGGTCGAAGTCGTCGTCGACCGCGCCCGGGGTGAGGGCGGGGCTGGGTACGGCGTCGGGTGTGACGTCGGCGAAGGCGGCTTTGGCCGTCTCGGCGGCCGCCTGCTGCTCTTCGGTGAAGGTGAAGTCCACTGTCCTGCCCCTTCTCGCCTTGCCCCGCTGTTCTCTGACGGGTCGTCAAGATAGAACAGGTTCTAGTGGAAGGGAATGGGCGGGGCCGACCGGGTCAGCGGTCGAAGTCGAGCTCGACCTCCGGCGTGGCGGGACGGGACTGGCAGGCCAGGACGTAGCCGGCGTCGGTCTCCTCGGGCTCCAGGGCGAAGTTGCGGTCCATGCGGACCTCGCCGGTGACGAGGAAGGCGCGACAGGTGCCGCACACGCCGCCCTTGCAGGCGTACGGGGCGTCCGCCCGGGCGCGCAGCACGGTGTCGAGGAGTGTCTCGCCGCGCTGGACGGGCCAGTTGCCGGAGCGGCCGTGCAGGGTGGCGGTGAGGGTCGCGTGAGCGGGGGCGTCCGCTGCGGCGGCCGGCGTGGGGCCGGTGCCGTCGTCGACGTGGAAGATCTCCTGGTGGACGCGGGCGCGGTCGACGCCGAGGCCGTGCAGGGCCTGTTCGGCGCTCTGCACGAGTCCGAAGGGCCCGCACAGGAACCAGCCGTCGATCTCGCCGACGGGCAGGAGTGCGGGCAGGAGGGCGGTGAGCCGTTCCGCGTCGAGCCGTCCGGAGGGGAGTCCGGCCTGCTGCTCCTCGCGGGAGAGGACGGTGATGAGCTGGAAGCGGTCCGGGTAGCGGTCCTTGAGGTCGGCGACCTCGTCGAGGAACATCGTGGAGGCTTCGGTGCGGTCGCTGCGGACCAGGCAGAACCGTGCGTCGGGCTGCCGGGCGAGCAGGGTGGCGGCCATCGACAGGACGGGCGTGATGCCGCTGCCGCCGACGACGGCCGCGAAGTGTCCGGGGCGCGGGGCGAGGACGAAGCGGCCCATGGGTTCCATGACCTCGACGAGGTCACCGACGGCGAGCTCCTTGAGGGCGTAGGTGGAGAACTCTCCGCCGTCGACGTGTCGGATGCCGACGCGCAGCACCGGGGTCTCGCCGTCGGCGGCGGCCGGGGCGCAGATCGAGTACGTGCGGCGGATCTCCGTGCCGTCGGCCGCGGTGCGGCGCAGGGCGAGGTGCTGGCCGGGGGTGTGCCGGTAGGCGTCGACGAGCTCGGCCGGGACCGTGAAGGTGACGGCCACGGAGTCGTCGGTGAGCTGCTCGACCTCGCTGACGCGGAGCGGATGGAACCCGGCCCGGCCGGGGCTCTGGGACGGCATCTACAACTCCTTGAAGTGGTCGAACGGTTCGCGGCAGGAAGTGCAGCGGCGCAGTGCCTTGCACGCGGTGGAGGAGAAGCGGCTGAGCAGCTCGGTGTCGGTGGAGCCGCAGTGCGGGCAGCGGATCGCGAGGGTGAGCGTCACGGGCCCGCCGGCCGGCCCCTGGGGGCGGGGCGGCGCGATGCCGAACTCGGCGAGCTTGCGGCGTCCTTCGGCGGTGATGTCGTCGGTCGACCAGGCGGGGCTGAGGACGGTGACGACCGAGACCTCGGGTATGCCGTGGGCGTGGAGGGCGTGCTCGATGTCGGAGGACATCGCCTCGATCGCCGGGCAGCCGGTGTAGGTCGGGGTGAGTTCGACCTCGACGCGGCCGGGGCTCTGGACGTGGACGCCGCGGACGACGCCGAGTTCGGCGAGGGTGAGGACGGGCAGCTCGGGGTCGGGCACGGCGCCGGCGATCCGGGCCAGTTCCTCTTCGAGGGCGGTCGGGGTGGTGGTCACCACGACGCCCCCGGGTGGCTGCGGTGCAGGTGCTGCATCTCGGCGAGCATGCGGCCGAAGGACTCGGTGTGCAGGCCCTGGCGGCCGGCACCCGCGCGCCAGGCGCCGGTGCGGGGGCCGGAGGGGACGGTGAGCGTGGCCTTTTCCAGGACGGCGGTCACGGAGGTCAGCCAGGCCCGTTCCATGGCCTCGCTGTCCACGTCGAGGCCGTCGAGGGGCTGGAACAGTTCGCCGGTGTAGCGCCACAGTGCGTCGCAGGCGTGCTGCATGCGCCGGTGGCTCTCCTCGGTGCCGTCGCCGAGGCGCAGGGTCCAGTGCTCGGCGTGGTCCTGGTGGTAGGCGACTTCCTTGACGGCCTTGCCGGCGAGTCCGGCGAGCGGGCTGTCGGTGGCGGCCAGCTGCCTGTACAGCAGGTGCTGGTAGGTGGAGAAGTAGAGCTGCCGGGCGATGGTGTGGGCGAAGTCGCCGTTGGGCTGCTCGACGAGCTGGCAGTTGCGGAAGGCGCGTTCCTCGCGGAGGTAGGCCAGTTCGTCCTCGTCGCCGACGAGGGAGAGCAGGATCCGGGCCTGGCCGAGGAGGTCGAGCGCGATGTTGGCGAGGGCGACCTCCTCTTCGAGGACGGGTGCGTTGCCGGCCCACTCCCCCAGGCGCTGGGCGAGGACGAGGGCGTCGTCGCCGAGGGCGAGCGTCGCGGCCGGGACGCTGGTCGTGGTGGGGCCGGTCACAGGTGCTTCACCCCGTCCGGGATCTCGTAGAAGGTCGGGTGGCGGTAGGGCTTGTCCGCCGAGGGCTCGAAGAAGGGGTCCTTCTCGTCGGGCGAGGAGGCGGTGATCGCCGTCGAGGGGACGACCCAGAGCGACACGCCCTCGTTGCGCCGGGTGTAGAGGTCGCGGGCGTTGCGCAGGGCCATCTCGGCGTCCGGTGCGTGCAGGCTGCCGGCGTGGGTGTGGGACAGTCCGCGGCGCGAGCGCACGAACACCTCCCACAGCGGCCATCCGTCGGTGGTCATGCGCGTGCCTCCCCGTTCTCGTGCTGTCCGGCGTGCTTCTCCGCGTAGGCCGCGGCGGCGTCCCTGACCCAGGCGCCGTCCTCGTGTGCCTGGCGGCGCTTGGTGAGCCGCTCTTCGTTGCACGGGCCGTTGCCCTTGAGGACGTCCCAGAACTCGGCCCAGTCGATGGGGCCGAAGTCGTGGTGCCCGCGCTCCTCGTTCCACTTCAGGTCGGGGTCGGGGAGCGTGAGGCCGAGGCTCTCGGCCTGCGGGGCGGCGATGTCGACGAAGCGCTGGCGCAGTTCGTCGTTGGAGTGGCGCTTGATCTTCCACGCCATCGCCTGGGCGGAGTGGGTCGATTCGTCGTCCGGAGGCCCGAACATCATCAGCGAGGGCCACCACCAGCGGTTCACCGCGTCCTGGGCCATCGCGTGCTGGGCCTCGGTGCCGCGGGAGAGGGCGAGCAGCGCCTCGTACCCCTGGCGTTGGTGGAAGGACTCCTCCTTGCAGACCCGGACCATGGCGCGCGCGTACGGCCCGTAGGAGCAGCGGCAGAGGGGGACCTGGTTGGTGATGGCGGCGCCGTCCACGAGCCAGCCGATGGCGCCGACGTCGGCCCAGGTCAGCGTCGGGTAGTTGAAGATGGAGGAGTACTTCTGGCGGCCGGAGTGGAGCTTGTCGAGGAGCTCGTCGCGGCTGGCGCCGAGGGTCTCGGCCGCGCTGTAGAGATACAGCCCGTGGCCCGCCTCGTCCTGGACCTTGGCCATGAGGATCGCCTTGCGCCGCAGGCTGGGCGCGCGGGTGATCCAGTTGGCCTCCGGCTGCATGCCGATGATCTCTGAGTGGGCGTGCTGGGCGATCTGGCGGATGAGGCCGGCCCGATAGGCCTCGGGCATCCAGTCGCGGGGCTCGATGCGCTCGTCGGCGGCCACTGCGGCATCGAACACCGCTTCGAGGGCGGCCTGCGTCGCCGTCGAACCCGCTGTCCCTGTCGTCTCTGCCGTACCTGTGGTCATCGGACCCCCTACCGACCGATCGTTCGGTTGAATGACTTCAATGGTCGTTCGGGGGCCCGTATGGTGTCAACCTCTGTGGACAACTGCTTGGGCCGATCGGGAGCGGGGCGCGGTGGACTCATACGGCGGCAAGGGGGCCGGGGGCGTCGGTGACGACGCCGGCGCGGGAGGCCCCGATCAGGGCGTCACGCCCGCGCGCGAGTCCGCTCGCGGGATCGAACCCACACGCGAACGCACGCCCGCACGCCTGGCCGACGCGGGCACCCGGGCCGTGGAGCCCGCCGAGGTCGAGGCGTCCGCCGAGGCCGTGAGCCCCGCCGGCGCCACCGCGACAGGCGATGCCGACGCGACGGGCCCCGCGGCCGCGGCAGGTGACGCCGACGAGACAGGCACCCCGGCAGCGGCGACCGGGGCCGTCCCGCCCCGCCCCGGGGCCGTCCCGGCTCCCTCGCCCGAGGCCGGAGCCGCTGGCGCGGGCGGCGGCGTCCCGCACGGCCCCCGGGCCGGCATCGCCGCGCTCTCCCTGCCCTACCAGGTGGTCGCGGCCGTCGCCCTCGCCATGGTGGCCGTCTTCGCCTGCGTCCACCTCGCGATGGTCTTCCTGCACGTCGCGCCCTCGAACACGCTCACCAAGCAGCACGGCGAGGCCGTCGACGACTGGGTGTATCCCGAGTTCGAGCAGAACTGGAAGCTCTTCGCCCCCAACCCGCTCCAGCAGAACAACTCCGTCGAGGTCCGCGCGCAGATCGCCGGAACCGACGGCGGCCGCAGGACCACCGGCTGGATCGACCTGTCCGCCCAGGACGCCGAACGGATCCGCGGCAGTCTGCTGCCCAGCCACACCGAGCAGAACGAGCTGCGCCGGGCCTGGGACTTCTATCTCGGCTCGCACACCGAGGACCACCGCCCGAACGGGATGCGCGGCGAGCTCTCCGAGCGGTACATGCGGCGGATCGTGATGCTGCGCCTGGACGAGAAGGAGCTCGGCGGCCGGGTCCAGAAGATCCAGCTGCGCTCCGTCAGCCGGCCCGTGCCGGCCCCCGCGTGGAGCACCGAGAAGGCCGACACCCGGCCGGCCTACCGTTCCTGTCCGTGGTGGCGGATCACCGCCGCAGACCGGCCCGCCGGGGCCACCGTGGAGGCGGCCCGATGAGCCCCGACCCCGCCGCCGAGCAGCCCCGCGTTCCCTTCGACCGGCGGCTCGCCGCCGCCGTCCAGAAGGTCACGGCGAACGCCCTCGGCCCGTACCAGACGGCGATCGTCCGGATCGGCTTCTCCCTCACCTGGCTGCTGTTCCTGCTGCGCGAGTGGCCCCACCGGCTGGAGCTGTACGGCCCCGACGGCCCCTGGTCCTGGGAGATGGGCCGGCGGCTGATCACCGACAACGGCGCGTTCAGCGCGCTGATGTGGTCCGACGGGCGCGTCTGGTTCGAGATCGTCTACGGCCTCGCCGTCCTCTCCGCCGTCCTGCTGCTGCTCGGCTGGCACACCCGGGCCGTGTCGGTGGTCTTCATGGCCGGCGTGCTCTCCCTGCAGAACCGCTCCATCTTCATGGGCGACGGTGGCGACAACGTGGTCCATCTGATGGCGTTCTACCTGGTCCTCACCCGCTGCGGGCGGATCTGGTCGCTCGACGCCCGGCGCGCGGCCCGCGGCCGCGGCCAGGGCGGACCGGTCGGGCCGCTGCTGTGGACCGTGCTCGGCGGCCTCCTGATGGCCGCCACGTACTTCTCCGACAGCACCGGGGAGTGGTGGCTGCTGGTGCTGCTGTGGGTGCTGTGGCTGGGGCAGGGGCTGTGGTGGCTGGTGTGCCGCTACGCCCCCGACGAGCCGCGCGTCCTGCTGGACGTCCTCGCCAACCTCGTCCACAACGCCACCCTCGTCGTGATCATGGCCGAGGTCTGCCTGATCTACGCCACCGCCGGCTGGTACAAGATCCAGGGCTCGCGCTGGCAGGACGGCACCGCGCTGTACTACCCGCTCAAGCTGGACTACTTCTCCCCCTGGCCCGCGCTGTCGGACATGCTGGGGGCGAGCGGGACCACGGTGATGCTGCTGACCTACGGCACCGTGATCGTGCAGGTCGCCTTCCCCTTCACCCTGTTCAACCGCAAGGTCAAGAATGTGCTGCTGGCGGCGATGATGCTGGAGCACGCCGGCATCGCCGTGCTGCTGGGGCTGCCCTTCTTCTCCCTCGCGATGATCGCCGCCGACGCCGTCTTCCTGCCCACCGTGTTCCTGGTGTGGCTGGGCGCGCGGGCGGCGCGCGGCCGGGACCGGATCCTCGGCCGGGACCGGGTCGCCGCGGAAGGGCCGGCACCGAGCCGGTCGGGTGCGGAGCCGGGCCCCCGTACCCTCGTCGGGTGAGCACCACCGAAGAGAAGCCCGGACCCGTCGAGGGCGGCGAGCCGATCCAGTACGACGAGGGCTTCGGCCCCGAGATCGGTGTCGGGCCGCACCCGGAGCCCTGGCCGGATGACGAGCGCCACGACCCCGAGCTGCTGGCCGGCGGCGACCGGCGCAATGTCGTCGACCGCTACCGCTACTGGACGCGCGAGGCGATCGTCGCCGACCTGGACACCCGCCGGCACGACTTCCACGTGGCCGTGGAGAACTGGGGTCACGACTTCAACATCGGCTCGGTGGTGCGCACGGCCAACGCCTTCCTCGCGAAGGAGGTCCACATCGTGGGCCGCCGGCGCTGGAACCGGCGCGGCGCCATGGTCACCGACCGCTACCAGCACGTGCGCCACCACCCGGACACGGAGGCGCTGACCGCGTGGGCGGCCGCCGAGGACCTGCCGATCATCGGCATCGACAACCTGCCGGGCGCGGTGCCGCTGGAGCGCACCGTGCTGCCGCGCCGCTGTGTGCTGCTCTTCGGGCAGGAGGGGCCGGGCCTCACCGAGGAGGCGCGGAAGCACGCGGCGATGGTCTGCTCGATCGCCCAGTTCGGCTCGACCCGGTCGATCAACGCGGGTGCCGCGGCGGCGATCGCCATGCACGCCTGGGTGCAGCGCTACGCGGAGATCTCCCAGGACTGACCGCCCCGGTGCCGGACGCGTGCCCGGCACCGGCGACGGCCGGTGGAGGTCAGGCCTGGCGGCGGACCTCCACCACCCGAAAGCGGTTGGAGACGAAGGCGCCGTCGCAGAGCGCCGCGTTCGCCGCCGGGTTGCCGCCCGAGCCGTGGAAGTCGGAGAACGCGGCCGTCTGGTTCACGTAGACGCCACCCGTCAGGTTCAGCGAGAGCTGCGCCGACTCCTCCAGGCAGACCTCCTCGACGGCCCGCTCGGTCTCCGCCGAGGTCGTGTAGGCGCCGACGGTCATCGCACCCTTCTCGCGGACCGTGCGCCGCAGCAGCTCCAGGGCGGCCTCGGTCGAGTCGACCGCGACGGCGAAGGACACCGGGCCGAAGCACTCCGAGAAGTACGCCGCCTCCGCGTCCGGCTTGGCGCCGTCGAGCTTCACGATGACCGGGGTGCGCACCACGGCGTCCGGGAACTCCGGGTTGACCACCTCGCGGGAGGCCAGCGCCACCTCGCCGAGGCTTGCCGCGGCCTCCAGGCGCGCCTTCACGTCCGGGTTGACCAGGGCGCCGAGCAGCGCGTTCGCCCGGGCGTCGTCGCCGAGCAGGCCGCCCACCGAGGCCGCCAGGTCGGCGGTCACCTCGTCGTACGACTTGGGACCCTGGTCGGTGGTGATGCCGTCGCGGGGGATCAGCAGGTTCTGCGGGGTGGTGCACATCTGGCCGCTGTACAGCGACAGCGAGAAGGCCAGGTTGGAGAGCATGCCCTTGTAGTCGTCGGTGGAGTCGACGACCACCGTGTTGACGCCGGCCTTCTCCGTGTAGACCTGCGCCTGGCGTGCGTTGGTCTCCAGCCAGTCGCCGAAGGCGGTCGAGCCGGTGTAGTCGATGATCCTGATCTCGGGGCGGACCGCCAGGGTCTTGGCGATGCCCTCGCCCGGACGCTCGGCGGCCAGCGCGACCAGATCGGGGTCGAAGCCGGACTCGGCGAGGACCTCGCGGGCGACCCGGACGGTCAGGGCCAGCGGGAGCACCGCGCGCGGGTGCGGCTTGACCAGGACCGGGTTGCCGGTGGCCAGCGAGGCGAAGAGGCCCGGGTACCCGTTCCAGGTCGGGAAGGTGTTGCAGCCGATGACCAGGGCGATGCCGCGGCCGACCGCGGTGAACTCCTTGCTGAGCTCCAGCGGGTCGCGCTTGCCCTGCGGCTTGGACCAGGACGACCGGCCGGCCGGGGTACGGGTCTGCTCCTCGTACGCGTACGCCACGGCCTCCAGGCCGCGGTCCTGCGCGTGGGGGCCGCCGGCCTGGAACGCCATCATGAAGGCCTGGCCGCTGGTGTGCTGAACGGCGTGCGCGAACTCGTGGGTGCGGGCGGAGATCCGGCCGAGGATCTCCAGGCACACCAGGGCGCGGGTCTCGGGGCCGGCCTCGCGCCAGGCCGCCATGCCCGCGCGCATCGCGGGCAGCAGGACGTCGATGTCGGTGTGTGGATACTCGATGCCGAGCTCCGGGCCGTAGGGCGAGGTCTCGCCGGGGACCCAGCCGTCGGTGCCGGGCTGGTCGAGCTCGAAGCGCCGGCCGAGCAGCTCCTGGTAGGCGGAGAGTCCGGCGGCGGCGTCCAGCGAGCCGTTCTCTCCGTAGGCCTTCGGGTGCTCCGGGTACGGCGACCAGTAGGCGCGGGTGCGGATCGTGGCGAGGGCCTGATCGAGCGTGGACCGGTGCTTCTCGGCCAGACGGTCGGTGGTCAGCTGAGCGGTGGCCATGGGTGGACCAACTCCTCGTCGAGCTGGGCAGGGAGACGCGTACGGAGTTAGAGTAACCGAACGATCGGTCGGGACAAGGGGGTCCGGCGATCCTGTGGAAAACCCATCGGGGAGGATCACTCCTATGAGCGCCAACACGACCGTCCGGGGGAGCGACGCGGTGTCGGCCGCCGGGGCCGCACCGATCGATCCGGCCGGCACCGTCGCCGTCGTCGGCACGGGCACCATGGGCCAGGGGATCGCCCAGGTGGCCCTCGTCGCGGGCCATCGCGTCCGCCTCTACGACAGCGCCCCCGGCCGTGCCGAGGAGGCCGTGACCGCCGTCGCGGGCCGCCTGGACCGGCTGGTCGAGAAGGGGCGGCTCGGCAAGGAGGAGCGGGACACGGCCGTCGCCCGGCTGCACGCCGCGGGCGAGCTCGCCGAGCTCGCGGACGCCGCCCTCGTCGTCGAGGCGATCGTCGAACTGCTGCCGGTCAAGCAGCGGCTCTTCGCCGACCTCGAGGAGGTCGTCGGGGCGGACACGGTGCTCGCCACCAACACCTCCTCCCTGTCCGTGACCGCCATCGCGGGCGGGCTGAGGCGGCCCGGCCGCTTCGTCGGACTGCACTTCTTCAACCCGGCCCCGCTGCTGCCGCTGGTCGAGGTCGTCAGCGGCTTCGCCACCGACCCGGACGCGGCCACGCGCGCGTACGAGACGGCGAAGCGCTGGGGCAAGACACCGGTGCGCTGCACCGACACCCCCGGATTCATCGTCAACCGGGTCGCCCGCCCCTTCTACGCGGAGGCGCTGCGGATCTACGAGGAGGGCGGCGCCGACCCCGCCACCATCGACGCGGCCCTGCGCGAGTCCGGCGGCTTCAGGATGGGCCCGTTCGAGCTGACCGACCTCATCGGCCAGGACGTCAACGAGGCCGTCACCCGCTCGGTGTGGGAGTCCTTCTACCAGGACCCGAAGTTCACCCCCTCGCTCGCGCAGCGGCGGCTGGTCGAGTCCGGGCGGCTCGGCCGCAAGTCGGGGCAGGGCTGGTTCTCGTACGCGGAGGGCGCCGAGCGCCCCGAGCCGCACACCGCTGCGCCGGCCGAGGCACCGGCCCGGATCACCGTGCGAGGCCACCTCGGGCCCGCCGAGCCGCTGGTGGAGCTCTTCGAGCAGGCCGGGATCGCGGTGCGCCGCACGAAGGGCGAGGGCTGCATCGAGCTGCCCTCGGGAGCGAGGCTCGGGCTCGCGGACGGCGAGAGCTCCTTCGAGTACCACCAGGAGGAGATCGTCTACTTCGACCTGGCGCTCGACTACGCGGCGGCGGGCAGGATCGTCCTGTCGGCGCGCGCGGGCATGGACCCCGAGGTCCTGGCCGAGGCCGTGGGCCTCTTCCAGGCGCTCGGCAAGAAGGTGTCCGTGATCGGCGACGTGCCGGGCATGATCGTGGCCCGGACGGTCGCCATGCTCGCGGACGTCGCCGCGGACGCGGTCGACCGCGGGGTCGCCAGCGCCGAGGACGTGGACACGGCCATGCGGCTCGGTGTGAACTATCCGGCCGGCCCCCTGGAGTGGGCCGGGCGCCTGGGCCACCGCAGCCTGTGCGACCTGCTCGGCAATCTGCACGAGCGCTACCCGACCGGCCGCTACGCCCCCTCGCTCGCCCTGGTCCGCCGGGGATGCGACGAGTCGGCCGCAGAGGCGGAGGAGAAGAGATGACCACCGCGCGACGCGACACGTACACCCCCGAGACGCTCCTCCGGGTCGCCGTCCGGATCTTCAACGAGCGCGGCTACGACGGCACCTCGATGGAGCACCTGTCCAAGGCGGCCGGGATCTCCAAGTCGTCCATCTACCACCACGTGGCCGGCAAGGAGGAGCTGCTGCAGCGGGCCGTCAGCCGGGCGCTCGACGGGCTCTTCGCGATCCTCGACGAGCCGGCGGCCGGTCGGGGCCGGGCCATCGAGCGGGTCGAGTACGTCACCCGGCGCACCGTCGAGGTGCTGATCGAGGAGCTGCCGTACGTGACGCTGCTGCTGCGCGTCCGGGGCAACACGACCACCGAGCGGTGGGCGCTGGAGCGGCGGCGCGAGTTCGACCACCGGGTGGCCGAGCTCCTGAAGGCGGCCGTGGCCGACGGGGACCTGCGGGCCGACGTGGACATCCGGCTCGCCACCCGGCTCCTCTTCGGCATGATCAACTCGCTGGTGGAGTGGTTCCGGCCCCAGCAGGACTCGGTGGCGGAGCGCGACCAGCTCGCCGACACCGTCGTCCATCTGGCCTTCGACGGGCTCCGGACGGCCCGCTGAGACCACCCGGTCCCGTCGCGGCGACCGACGGGACGACCGAAAAGCCCGCCCGGGACCCCCGGGCGGGCTTTTCGGCTTCCGGGGCCTCCGCAGGCTTTCCGTGGCATCTGGTGTCGGGGGCACTCCGGCTTTCGGAGGCACTCCGGCTTTCGGAGGCACTCCGGCTTTCGGGGCCCGCGGTGTGCGCCCGCGTCACTCTGCGCGCCGGGAGGCCCTCTGCGCGCGCCGGGGGCCGCCGGGCCGAGGCTCCCCCGGAGCCCTTCCGTGGACTCCTTCGCGGCCCGGAGGCGCACCCGCCGGGGGCGCGGCCCGGGGGGACCCGTCAGCCCATGCGGCCCGGATGCGGGTCCAGGTCCGTCTCCTCGAAGACCAGCAGCGTCCGGGTCGAGAGCACCTCGGGTATGGACTGGAGCCGGGTCAGGACCAGCTCGCGCAGCGTTCTGTTGTCCGGGGTGTGCACGAGGAGCAGGACGTCGAAGTCACCGCTGACCAGCGCGATGTGCGCGGCGCCCGGCAGCGCCTGGAGCTGCTCGCGCACCGTGCGCCACGAGTTCTGGACGATCTTGAGGGTGATGTAGGCGGAGGCGCCGTGGCCCGCCCGCTCGTGGTTCACGCGGGCGCCGAAGCCGCGGATCACCCCGTCGTCGATGAGCCGGTTGATCCGTGCGTACGCGTTGGCGCGGGACACGTGGACCCGCTCGGCCACGGAACGCACCGAAGCGCGGCCGTCGGTCTGGAGCAGCCGCAGGATGTCCCGGTCGATCGCGTCCAGCGGGCGGGCCGGCGGCATCGGGGAGAGCATGGCAGGGGTGGCGCCGGGGGGCGTGCTCAGGGGCTCGCCGTGCGCCTGCTCCTCGACGTCGGCCATTTGTTCATCCGCCATGTCCCCCCGCCTCTCTCTTGTGGACGACCTGCACCCATCCCAAGCCGTGGAGAACCGTTTGTCCACAGGCTGAAGGTGCCTGTAGCCAAAATGCCTCCACGACCGAACAATCGGTAGGTGAGGCGCGCCACATTCCGCGCCACCCGCCTTCGGGTCTTATGCCCGCTCCCATGAGGAGGTGGACTCGTTGCAACAGCGCAGTTCGACAGTCCAAGAGCCCCCCGGTGCCGCCCGCGCCTACCGGCCCACCCCGCCGCCGGCCTGGCAGCCGCGCACCGACCCGACTCCGCTGCTCCCGGACGCCGAGCCGCTGCGCGTGCTCGGCACGGACGCCGTGGCCGACGCCGACCCCGAGCTGCTCCGCCGCCTCTACCGCGAGCTCGTCCGCGGCCGCCGGTACAACGCGCAGGCGACCGCACTCACCAAGCAGGGCAGGCTCGCCGTCTACCCCTCCACGACCGGCCAGGAGGCCTGCGAGGTCGCCGCGGCGCTGGCCCTGGAGGAGCGGGACTGGCTCTTCCCCTCGTACCGGGACACCCTGGCCGCCGTCGCCCGCGGGCTCGACCCCGTCCAGGCCCTCACGCTGCTGCGCGGTGACTGGCACACCGGCTACGACCCGCACGAGCACCGCATAGCCCCGCTGAGCACCCCGCTCGCCACCCAGCTCCCCCACGCCGTGGGCCTCGCCCACGCCGCCCGTCTCAAGGGCGACGACGTGGTCGCGCTGGCGATGGTCGGCGACGGCGGCACCAGCGAGGGCGACTTCCACGAGGCGCTGAACTTCGCCGCCGTGTGGCAGGCACCCGTCGTCTTCCTCGTGCAGAACAACGGCTTCGCGATCTCCGTTCCGCTCGCCAAGCAGACCGCGGCCCCGTCGCTGGCCCACAAGGGCGTCGGCTACGGGATGCCCGGCCGGCTCGTCGACGGCAACGACGCGGTCGCCGTCCACCAGGTGCTGACCGAGGCGGTCGCCCGCGCCCGGCGCGGCGGCGGACCCACCCTCGTCGAGGCGATCACCTACCGGATCGACGCCCACACCAACGCCGACGACGCCACCCGCTACCGCGGCGACAGCGAGGTCGAGACCTGGCGGGCGCACGACCCGATCCTGATCCTGGAGCGGGAGCTGACCGAGCGCGGACTCCTCGACGAGGAGGCCCGCCGCGCGGCGGCCGAGGACGCCGAGACGATGGCGGCGCGGCTGCGCGAGCGCATGAACGCCGACCCCGTGCTCGACCCGATGGACCTGTTCGCCCACGTGTACTCCGAGAAGACCGCGCAGCTGCGCGAGCAGGCGGAGCAGCTGCGGGCGGAGCTCGACGCCGAGAGCGAGGCGGGATGACCACCCACGCGACTGCGCGGCCGGCCGCGAAGAAGGCGGCCAAGCCCGCCACCATGGCCCAGGCGCTCCAGCGGGCCATGCGCGACGCGATGGCCGAGGACCCCACCGTCCATGTGATGGGCGAGGACGTGGGCACCCTCGGCGGTGTCTTCCGGGTCACCGACGGCCTCGCGAAGGAGTTCGGCGAGGACCGCTGCACCGACACGCCGCTGGCCGAGGCGGGCATCCTCGGCACGGCCGTCGGCATGGCGATGTACGGGCTGCGGCCGGTCGTCGAGATGCAGTTCGACGCCTTCGCCTACCCGGCGTTCGAGCAGCTCATCAGCCACGTCTCCCGGATGCGCAACCGCACCCGGGGCACGATGCCGATGCCGATCGTCGTCCGGGTGCCGTACGGCGGCGGGATCGGCGGCGTCGAGCACCACAGCGACTCCTCCGAGGCGTACTACATGGCGACGCCCGGCCTGCACGTCGTCACCCCGGCGACCGTCGAGGACGCCTACGGCCTGCTGCGCGCGGCCATCGCCTCCGACGACCCCGTGGTGTTCCTGGAGCCCAAGCGGCTCTACTGGTCGAAGGCCGACTGGTCGCCCGAGGCGCCGACGGCCGTCGAGCCCATCGGCAAGGCGGTCGTGCGCCGCCGCGGCACCAGCGCCACCCTGATCACCTACGGCCCCTCCCTGCCGGTCTGCATGGAGGCCGCCGAGGCGGCCCAGGCCGAGGGCTGGGACCTGGAGGTCGTCGACCTGCGCTCCCTCGTGCCGTTCGACGACGAGACCGTGTGCGCCTCCGTCCGGCGCACCGGCCGGGCCGTCGTCGTGCACGAGTCGACCGGCTTCGGCGGTCCCGGCGGAGAGATCGCCGCCCGGGTCAGCGAGCGCTGCTTCCACCACCTGGAGGCGCCGGTCCTGCGGGTCGCGGGCTTCGACATCCCGTACCCGCCGCCGATGCTGGAGCGGCACCACCTGCCGGGCGTGGACCGGGTCCTCGACGCGGTCGCGCGGCTCCAGTGGGAGGCGGGCAGCTGATGGCCCAGGTGCTCGAATTCAAGCTGCCCGACCTCGGTGAGGGACTCACCGAGGCCGAGATCGTGCGCTGGCTGGTCAACGTGGGCGACGTCGTCGCCATCGACCAGCCGGTCGTCGAGGTCGAGACGGCCAAGGCGATGGTGGAGGTGCCCTGCCCGTACGGCGGCGTCGTCACCGCCCGCTTCGGCGACGAGGGGACCGAGCTGCCGGTCGGCGCGCCGCTGCTGACCGTCGCGGTCGGCGGGGCCCCCGGAGCGGACGGAACCGCCGCTCCCGCCGAGCAGGCCGAGGCCGCGTCGGCGGCCGAGCCCGCCGACGCGTCGGAGCACTCGGGCAACGTGCTCGTCGGCTACGGCACCGCCGGGCCCGCCGCCCGGCGCCGCCGGGTGCGGCGCGACGGCCCCGCGGCGGCCCCCGCGCCTGCCACGACCGCCGCTCCGGCCGCGCTCGTGGAGCCGGAGGCCCCCGCGGGACCCGTGCCCGTCATCTCGCCGCTGGTGCGCAAGATCGCCCGCGACAAGGGGCTCGACCTGCGGCAGGTCCGCGGCTCGGGACCCGAGGGCCTGATCCTGCGGGCGGACGTCGAGACCGCGCTCGCCGGACGGGACCGGTCCACGACCGCCTACGCCACCGCGGCGGCGCCCGCGCCGGCCGCCGCCCCGGCGAGGACCTCCGCCGCCGGCGAGCGCGTCCCCCTGCGCGGGGTGCGCGGGGCCGTCGCCGACAAGCTGTCGCGCAGTCGTACCGAGATCCCGGACGCGACCTGCTGGGTCGACGCCGACGCGACCGAACTCATGGCCGCGCGGGCGGCGATGAACGCGGCGGGCGGACCGAAGATCTCCGTCCTGGCCCTGCTCGCCCGCATCTGCACGCACGCCCTGGCCCGCTTCCCGGAGCTCAACTCCACGGTGGACACGGCCGCACGGGAGATCGTCCGACTGCCCGAGGTGCACCTCGGGTTCGCCGCCCAGACCGACCGCGGTCTGGTCGTCCCGGTGGTCCGTGACGCGGGCGGCCGCACGGCCGAGTCGCTCACCGCCGAGTTCGCGCGCCTCACGGAGGCGGCGCGGCAGGGCACGCTCACCCCGGCGGACCTCACGGGCGGCACGTTCACGCTGAACAACTACGGCGTGTTCGGGGTCGACGGCTCCACACCGATCATCAACCACCCCGAGGCGGCCATGCTCGGCGTGGGCCGGATCGTGCCCAAGCCGTGGGTGCACCAGGGCGAGCTGGCGGTGCGTCAGGTGGTGCAGCTCTCGTTCACCTTCGACCACCGGGTCTGCGACGGCGGCACGGCCGGCGGCTTCCTGCGCTACGTCGCGGACTGCGTCGAGAACCCGGCGGTGCTGCTGCGCACGCTCTGACGGCCGACGGAACTCCGCCGGGACGGACGCCGATCGGGGCACGGGGCCCCGCCGGTTCCCGGCGGTCCTGTCCGGGACCCCACCCCACGCCGGGTCCCGGACGCGCTTCCTGAGGACGCCCCGGTCCCTGCCGGACCGGGGCGTCTCCCTTGGTGAGACGAACGGGCGGGCGCCGGGCCATCCCCGCCGGGCGCGGACCATACTGCTGGGATGACGACCGCGTACGACGCCATCGTGCTCGCCGGAGGCGCCGCCCGGCGCCTCGGCGGGGCCGACAAACCCGGCGTACGGGTGGGCGGACGCCCGCTCCTCGACCGGGTCCTGGCCGGCTGCCGCGACGCCGGCCGCACGGTCGTCGTCGCCGAACCCCGGGCCACCGCCCGCCCCGTCGAGTGGACCCGGGAGGAGCCGCCCGGCGGCGGCCCGGTCGCCGCACTCGCCGCGGGCCTGGGCCGCCTCGCCGAGGCCGCCACGCCCGGCCGGACAGCCCCCGCCGACTCCTGGCCCGCCGGCTCCTCGTCCGCCGTCGCTCCGTCCGCCGCCGGCTCCTCCCGCCGCTCCTCCTCCGCGAAGGCCGGTCCCGGGCGGCCCGACGCGGGCCCGCGGGGGACCGGCGCCTCCGGCAGCTCCGCCGGACTCGTTCTCGTCCTCTCCGCCGACCTCCCGTTCTTCGACGCCGGGACCGCCCGGCGGCTGGTGGACGCCCTGGCCGCCGCGCCCGATGCCGAGGCCGTGATGGGGGTCGACGCCGAGGGCCGGGAGCAGCCCCTGGTCGCCGCCTATCGGGTCGCCGCCCTGCGGCGCGAGCTGGCCGGCGTGGCCGCCGCGCAGGGCGGGCTCGACGGGCTGCCGTTGCGGCGGATCACCGCGGGTCTGCGCCTCGTACGGATTCCCGCGGAGGCCTCGGCCTCCTTCGACTGCGACACCTGGGAGGACATTGCCGCCGCCCGGGCGCGGATCAGGGAGCATGGGAACGTGCTGGATGAATGGATCACCGCAGTCAAGGACGAACTGGGCATCGACCTGGACGTCGACACGGGCCTGCTGCTCGACCTGGCCCGTGACGCCGCGCACGGGGTCGCCCGGCCCGCCGCGCCGCTGACCACCTTCCTGGTGGGCTACGCGGCGGCCCGTGCCGCCGGCGGCGAGGGCGGCCCCGAGGCCGTCAAGGAGGCCGTGCAGAAGGCCGCGGCGCTCGCGCAGCGCTGGGCCGCCGAGCAGGACGAGGCCGGATGACCATGAAGGAGAGCGTGCCCGACGACGGGGTGGACGACGTCCTCGCCCTCGTCGGGCGCTCCCGCGGGAACGACTCCGGCCCCACGGCCGCACCCGCGCCCGGTGCCGCACCCGCGCCCGGTGCCGAGCGGCATCGCGCCACGCCCTGGCACGAGGCCCGATCCGTCGCCGCACGGGCCGGGGCGCGGGCGGCGGGACGAGCGCCGGTGCAGGTCCCCCTCGGGACGGCGCTCGGCCGGGTCCTGGCCGAGCCGCTCCACGCCCTGACCGACCTTCCGTCCTTCGACACCTCCGCCATGGACGGATGGGCCGTCGCCGGCCCGGGTCCCTGGCGCGTCGACCCCGAGAGCGCCGTCCTCGCCGGGCACGCGCCCGCCGCCGCCCTCGACGACGGTCACGCGGTACGGATCGCGACCGGCGCCCGGGTGCCGCCGGGGGCCACCGCCGTCATCCGCAGCGAGCACGCCCGCACCGACGCCGTCGGGCAGCTGCACGCGCAGCGTGAGGTCGTCCCGGGCCAGGACATCCGGCCCCGCGGCCAGGAATGCCGTTCCGGCGACCGGCTGCTGCCCGCCGGAAGCACCGTGACGCCCGCCGTCCTGGGTCTCGCCGCCGCGGCCGGCTACGACCGGCTGAGCGTGCACCCGTGCCCGCGGGTCGAGGTCCTCGTCCTCGGTGACGAGCTGCTCGCTTCCGGGCTCCCTCGGGAGGGCCTGATCCGCGACGCCCTCGGCCCGATGCTCGGCCCCTGGCTCAGGGCGCTCGGCGCCGAGGTCCTCGGCACCCGGCGGGTCGGCGACGACGCCGAGGCGCTGTACACGGCGGTCACCGGCTCCGACGCCGACCTGGTCGTCACCACCGGAGGCACCGCGGCCGGACCGGTCGACCATGTGCACCCGGTGCTCGCCAAGGCGGGCGCGACCCTGCTCGTCGACGGGGTGAAGGTGCGTCCCGGCCATCCCATGCTCCTGGCCGAGCTCGGTGCGGGCCCGGCGCACCTCGTCGGCCTGCCCGGCAACCCCCTCGCCGCCGTCTCCGGGCTGCTCACGCTCGCCGCGCCGCTGCTGCGCACCCTCGCGGGGCGGTCGGTCCCGGAGCCGTACCGCGTTCCCGTGCGCGAGGAGATCCAGGGGCACCCGTACGACACCCGCCTCGTGCCCGTGATGCTGCGTGGCGACGAGGCGGCGCCGCTGCACTACAACGGCCCCGCCATGCTCCGGGGCATCGCCGCCGCCGACGGCATGGCGGTGGTCCCGCCCGGTGGCGCACGGCCCGGGGAGGCGCTCGACGTTCTCGACCTGCCCTGGACGGGCCTCTCCGCCCCCGGGGAGGCCCAAGGAGTGTGTTTCACGTGAAACTGCCCAGCCGCGACGCGATGGCCCGCCAGGCCGACGAGAAGGCGAACTCGCGGATCAAGCTGCCGCGCCGGGTGGTGGAGAAGCCGCTGCGGCAGGTCGCGAAGCGACTCCTGATGGCCTTCGGCGTGCTGCTGGTGACCGTGCTCATCGTCTACGTCGACCGGGAGGGGTACCACGACAACGCCGACGAGACGCTCGACTTCCTCGACAGCGTCTACTACGCGACCGTCACCCTCTCCACCACGGGCTACGGCGACATCGTCCCCTACAGCGACTCCGCCCGGCTCGCGAACATCCTGCTTGTCACGCCCCTGCGCGTGCTGTTCCTGATCATCCTGGTCGGCACCACTCTCGAGGTCCTCACGGAGCGGACCCGGGAGGAGTTCCGGCTGAATCGCTGGAGGTCCACCTTGCGCGACCACACCGTCATCGTCGGCTTCGGCACCAAGGGGCGTTCGGCGATCCAGACGCTGTGCGCGACCGGGCTGCGCAAGGACCAGATCGTCATCGTCGACCCGTCGGGCAAGGTCATCGAGGCCGCCAACGCCGACGGCTTCGTCGGTGTCATCGGCGACGCCACCCGCAGCGACGTTCTGCTGCGGGCCGAGGTGCAGAAGGCCCGTCAGATCGTCATCGCCACCCAGCGCGACGACACCGCCGTCCTGGTCACCCTGACGGCCCGCCAGCTCAACCGCGGCGCGAAGATCGTCGCCGCGGTCCGCGAGGAGGAGAACGCGCCGCTGCTGCGCCAGTCCGGTGCCGACGCCGTGATCACCAGCGCCAGCGCCGCCGGCCGGCTGCTCGGCCTCTCCGTGCTCAGCCCCAGCGCGGGCACGGTGATGGAGGACCTGATCCAGCAGGGGTCCGGCCTCGACCTGATCGAACGCCCGGTGACCAAGGCCGAGGCGGGCAAGAACGTCCGCGAGACGCAGGACCTGGTGGTGAGCGTGCTGCGCGGGCACCGGCTGCTCGGCTACGACGATCCGGCCGCCAGCCCGCTCCAGCTGACCGACCGGGTGATCACCATCGTGCGCGCCACGCCCCTCACCCCGCTCACCACCCCGGCCGACGACTGAGACCTCCCCACGCCTGCCCTCGACCTCACCCCGCCCTCATCTCCCTCCCGTTCCCGCCCCGCCCCCACCCTGGTCCGCGGCTCCGGGAGTAGCCTCGCCGACATGCATGCGATCACGATTCCGGAACCCGGCGGGCCCGAGGCGCTGGTCTGGGCCGAGGTGCCCGATCCCGTCCCCGCCGAGGGCGAGGTTCTCGTCGAGGTGGTGGCGAGCGCCGTCAACCGTGCCGATCTGCTCCAGCGGCAGGGCTTCTACGATCCGCCGCCGGGCAGCTCCCCGTACCCCGGTCTCGAGTGTTCGGGCCGGATCGTCGCACTGGGCCCCGGGGTCTCGGGCTGGTCCGTCGGCGACGAGGTGTGCGCGCTGCTCGTCGGCGGCGGTTACGCGACGAAGGTCGCCGTCCCGGCGGGGCAGTTGCTGCCCAGGCCGGACGGCGTGGACCTGGTGACGGCCGCGGCGCTGCCCGAGGTGGCCTGCACCGTCTGGTCGAACATCTTCATGCTCGCGCACCTGCGGCCCGGTGAGACGCTCCTCGTGCACGGCGGGGCGAGCGGCATCGGCACCATGGCGATCCAGCTGGCCAAGGCGGTCGGCGCGCGGGTCGCGGTCACCGCGGGCGGGCCCGGGAAGCTGGCCCGCTGCGCCGAGTTGGGCGCGGACATCCTCATCGACTACCGCGAGCAGGACTTCGTCGAGGAGCTCCACAAGGCGACGGACGGGGCGGGTGCGGACGTCATCCTCGACATCATCGGCGCCAAGTACCTGGACCGGAACATCAAGGCGCTCGCCGTCAACGGGCGCCTGGTCGTCATCGGCCTCCAGGGCGGCGTCAAGGGCGAGTTGAACCTGGGTGCCCTGATGGCCAAGCGTGCCGCCGTCCTGGCGACGACGCTGCGGTCGCGGCCGCCCGGTGAGAAGACGGCGGTGGTCGCCGCGGTGCGCGAGCACGTCTGGCCGTTGATCGCGGCGGGCACGGTGACGCCGGTCGTGGACCGGACCGTGGCGATGACCGACGCCGCCGAGGCCCACCGGGCGGTCGAGGACAGCAGCCACGTCGGCAAGGTGCTGCTGCTCGCGCCCGGGACGTAGCAACCCGAGCTCGCGCCCGGGACGTAGCGCCCCGGGCACGGAAACGGAAGAGGGCCCGGTCCCCGCGGCGTACACCGCGGGGACCGGGCCCTCGACAGGTCGGGGGCCTACAGATACGGCCCCGAGCCGACCGCGCGGCCCCGGCCGGGACCGTGGTCGTGCTCGTCGTCATCATCGTGCCCGGCGCCCGGCGGCAGGGCGCGGCGCATCTGCTCCAACTGGGCGCGGGCCGCCATCTGCTGGGCGAACAGCGCGGTCTGGATGCCGTGGAACAGGCCTTCGAGCCAGCCCACCAACTGGGCCTGCGCGATCCGGAGTTCCGCCTCGGAGGGGATCGCCTCGTCGGTGAACGGCAGGGAGAGCCGCTCCAGTTCCTCCACCAGCTCGGGGGCGAGCCCGTCCTCCAGCTCCTTCACCGAGCTGGCATGGATCTCCTTCAGTCGTACGCGGCTCGCCTCGTCGAGAGGGGCCGCCCTGACTTCCTCCAGAAGCTGCTTGATCATGCTGCCGATCCGCATGACCTTCGCAGGCTGCTCGACCATTTCCGTCAACGGGACC
The DNA here is from genome assembly GCF_043202995.1 of Streptomyces sp. NPDC048018. Classification (NCBI taxonomy): domain Bacteria; kingdom Bacillati; phylum Actinomycetota; class Actinomycetes; order Kitasatosporales; family Streptomycetaceae; genus Streptomyces; species Streptomyces sp. NPDC048018. The sequence continues at coordinate 415,926 of NZ_JBIDBK010000005.1, read as the reverse complement.
TCGCGGGATTCGTCGTCACCCTGAGTGCCGCCGAGCGCCATCCCGTCCTGGCCCACGATGAGGACCTGGGGGCTCTCCTGCGACCTGTCATTCCTCGGCATCTCCATGCCGCCCATTCTCTCGCACACACGCCTCATCACACGGTGTGCCCCTGGAAGAGGGTGATCCACCCTTTTCCAGGGGCACAGCACGGCAACGGATCCCGCGGTCCCGTCAGTGCGCGGCGCGGCGGGCCAGCGCCCCGCGGGAGCGGGTCACCAGGGCGGCGAGCAGGGCGGCGCCGAGCGGCACGGCCACGAGGAGCGCGGCGAGCGTCTCCCAGGGGACGACGACCGGCACGTACGGCGGGGTGTCCGAGATGCCCCAGCCGTTGTCGAGGGCCTCCTGGTAGAAGTGCCTCTCCTGCCGCTCCTCGGTGAGCCGCAGGCCGACCGCGGGCAGCACGCCGGCGGCGGATCCCAGGACCACGCCCATCGCGGCGACCACACCGCACTGGAAGCCGCTCAGCGTCCGGCGCACCCGGGGCGGCGCACCGACCGCGGCGAGCGTCTTCAGGTCGGCTTCCGCGTCGGCCTGGGCGAGGCCGGTGGCGATGCCGGCGGCGCCGATGGTGACGAGGCCGGCGAAGACGGTCAGCGCCAGCAGCACGATGCTGTTCTTGCTGACGAAGCCCTCCTCCACGACCAGGTCGACGTCGCTGCCGATCTTGGCGAGTTCGGCGTCGAGCTTCTGGCTCTGCTCGGAGTTCGGCAGGTGGTCGGTGGTGAAGAAGGAGCCGAGCGGGACCGTGCTCAGGCCGGCGGCCTTGGCCGCGTCGGGGCTGATCAGGCCGGCGACGCCATAGGAGGCCGGGGAGCCGGGCACCTGGTAGGCGGGGAAGGACTTGGTCTCGCCGGGCACCGGCTTGTGCTGCTCGGCGGCGCGGTCGGCGGCCTCGTTGTCGGTGATCAGCTTGACGCCGACCTTGCCGGTCCCGTCGACCTGGGCGCGGGAGAAGCTCACGAACCTGCCGTCGGCGAGGGCCCGGGCGGCGCCGGGGTCGTCGATGCCGAGGACGGTGAGGAGCCGGCCGTCGGCGATCAGGAGGCCGCTCTCGACGGAGATCGATCCGCTCTGGGGATCGGACGTGCAGCGCCAGTCCTTCGCGAGGGCACGCCGCTGCTCCTTGGTGAACTTCTCCGCGGGGTCGGTGCCGTCGGCGCCGGCCGCCCACAGCGGGCACTCGTTGGCGGGCGGGATGACCACCTCGTAGCGGCCGCAGCCGGGGCTGCCGCCCCAGGGCGGGCAGCCGGGCTTGCCGACGGAGATGCGGGAGACGTCGGCGCGGAGGTCGACGGGCAGGGTGCGCTGCACGGCGTCCCGGGCCGTGGCGGCGTCCCGGCCGCCCTCCTCCGTGACGAGCACGGAGACCGCGCCGTACGGCAGGCTCGGGTGGTATCCGGCCAGGTCCTGGGCGTCACGGCTCGCGGCGTAGGTGGAGACGGCCACGGTGCCCGCGACGGCCGCCAGGACGGCGGCGACGGCGGGAGCCGTACGGCCCCGGTTGCGTACGGCGTCGCGCAGGGCGAGGCGCGGCGAGAGCGGCAGCCAGCGGCCGGTGCGTCCGAAGAGGCCGACCAGGGCGGGCGTCATGGCCACCACGCCCAGCTCGGCGATCGCGGAGCCCCCCGCGACGACGAACAGCTGGTCGGTGACGACCGAGCCGTAAAGGGCGATCGCGCCGCCGAGCAGGACGGCGGCGAGGCCGACCAGCGGCAGGACCCGGCTGCTGCGGCGGACGCCGCGTCGCCCGGTCAGGGAGGCGAGGACGGTCTGGCGGGACGCGGTGACGGCCGGGACGATCGCGGCGAGCAGGCCGGTGAGGACGGCGAGCCCGGCGATGGCGAGGATCTCCAGCGGTTTGACGGTGAAGCCGCCGAACCGCTGACCCATGTACTCCTCCAGATAGGGCCGGAGGGCGAAGGTGAGGATCAGGGCGAGGACCGTGCCGACCACGGCCGAGGCCACACCGATGACGAGGCCGCCGCTCAGCACGATGGCCCGGATGTGACTGCGGGCACCGCCGTTGGCGCCGACCAGGCCGAGCTGGCGGCGGGAGCGGCGGGCGCCGACGGCGAAGGCGGGACCGGCGAGCAGGCAGATCTCCAGCATCGCCAGGCCGACGACGGTGCCGAGCGCGGCGAGCGCGGCGGCGCGGGCGGCCGGGCTCTCCTGGTAGGTGCTCCAGCCGTCCTTCTGGTAGAGCGGGACCTCGGAGTCGGCGGGCGGGGCCAGGGCCACGGCCCGCGAGGTGACCACGACGCCCTTCTTGTTGATCTCCTGGACCGTGTTCCACGTGAAACCACCGGACTTCTTCACCAGGTACGTGGTGGAGACGTCGGGCTTCGGGATGCCGGCCTTTTCCACGGCCTGGCCGTAGGCGCCGAGGAAGGCGCCGGGCAGGGCGTTGACCTGCGCGGCCTTGAGGTCGCTGGGCAGTTCGTACGCGCCGGTGATCGTGTACGTGCGGTCGAAGCCGCGGGCGGTCAGGGTGGAGCCGACCGTCAGTCCGCTGCTCTCCAGGAAGGCCGTGGTCGCGGCGATCTCGTCGGTCTTCTCCGGGAAGCGGCCCTCGCGAAGCCGCATGATGCCCCGGGCGACCGGGTCGGCGGCCTTCAGCTCGCGTACCTCGGTGTGGAGCAGTCCGTGGGTGGTGGTCAGCTTGGCGCTGCCGGAGCTGTCGGTGAGGACCGTCGAGCCGGCCGGGATGGCCTTCCTGACGTCCGTGGAGCCGCTGGGCCAGGGCTTGTTCGCGCTGTCGTAGTCCTCGGCCGGTGTGCTCTGGTCGCCCTTGGGGTCCTGCAGGAGCGGCACACCGTCGACGTGGCCGTCGGTGAACAGGGCGTCGGCCGCGCCTATGGACCGTTCCAGCTGCTGCGCGGTGGAGAGTTCGGAGCTGCGGACCGTCAGGTCGAAGGCGCTCACACCGAGGATCGGCAGGGCGATCATGGCCAGGACCAGGAAGCTGCGTCCCTTGGAGCGCCAGGCGTCACGGCGGGCGATGCGGACCGCGGCCCGCCAGGAGTGGAACCAGGTCGTCACTGCTGCGCCGCCCGGCCGGTCAGGAGCGAGTCGGCCTCGCTGCGTACGGTCTGGTCGACGACGGCGCCGTCCCGCAGGAAGACGACGCGGTCGGCCCAGGCGGCGAACCGCGGTTCGTGGGTGACCAGGATGCCGGCGGCGCCGGCGTCGCAGCGGGAGCGCAGCAGGGCCAGGACGGACTCGCCGGTCTCGGAGTCGAGGGCGCCGGTGGGCTCGTCGGCGAGGACGAGGCGGCGGTCGCCGACCAGGGCGCGGGCGATGGCCACGCGCTGCTGCTGGCCGCCGGACATCTCGTCGGGGAAGCGCTCGGCGAGATGCCCGAGGTCCATCTCGGCGAGGGCGGCGAGGGCCTCGGTGCGGGCCTTGCGGGCGGACACGCCGTCCAGCTCGCGGGGCAGGGCCACGTTCTCGGCGGCGGTGAGGGCCGGGATGAGGTTGTAGTCCTGGAAGACGTAGCCGATGCTGCGGCGGCGCAGGGCGGCGAGCTCCTTGGCGCCCACACCGGTGATGTCGGTGCCTTCGACGATCACCTGGCCGGAGGTGGGGGCGTCGAGGCCGCCGGCGATGGTGAGCAGCGTCGACTTGCCGGAGCCGGACGGGCCCATGACGGCGACGAGTTCACCGGGGTAGACATCGAGGTCGATGCCGCGCAGGGCGTGCACCTCGGTGGCGCCCGCGCCGTGGACGCGGGTCAGGTGCTGCAGACGCAGCACGGGCTGCTGCTGTGTGGACATGAATCCCCCTCGGGGTACGCCCGGCGAACGGTGCTGTGCGGAGCGGTCGTCGACGGCGCCGTGCGTACGGTCTGGGTCTGGTCGGGTGGTGTGGTCGGGTGGTGTGGTCGGGTGGTGGAACGGTGGTGAAGCACGGGAAACAGCGGTGGTGCGGTGTCGGTACGTCGGTGGAGCGGTGAGAACGCGGTGGTCGGGCGGGGTGCGAGCGGGCGGTGGGGACGCGAGGCGTCGGACGCCCCGGGCTCTCAGCGCCCCAGGCCCTCTGGGTTCTCAGCCCTGAGCCCTCAGCGCCCCCCCGGGCCCTCAGCCCTGGGCCCTCAGCCCTGGACCCTCAGCGCCCCGGGGCCTTCGAGGCGGCCCGCGCCGGGGCGGTGTCGTGCGGTGGGGTCGGCGGGGGCGGTGACGGGGCGGCCTCCGGGGCCGCGGCCGCTGCCGCCGAGAGGCGGATCAGCCGGGCCTCGCAGTGGTCGAGCCACCGCGCCTCCGCCTCCGTCTGGAAGATCAGCTGCTCCAGGACGAGCAGCCAGGCGACGTCGTCGCGCTCCCGGGCCCCGTTCCTCTCGACGGCGGCGAGGGCCTGCGCCTTGAGCCGGGTGTAGTCCTGCATGGCCTTCACGGTGTGCCGGCGCTGGGACTGGATGACGTCGCGGATGTCGACCCCGGGCGCCCCGACGGCCATGGCGAGCTTGATGGCCAGCTCGTCCCGGGCCGGGCTGGTGCGGTCGACGGGATTCTCGAACCAGCTGCGCAGCTCGGCGCGACCGGAGTCGGTGATCGCGTAGAGCGCGTGGCCGGCTCCGTCCTCGCCGTCCTGCGCGATCATCCCGTCCCGTTCGAGCCGGCTGAGGGTCGTGTAGACCTGGCCCACGTTCAGCGGCCACGTGGAACCGGTGCGGGACTCGAACTCCGTGCGGAGCTGGGAGCCGTAGCGCGGGCCGTGTTCGAGGAGGGCGAGAAGCCCGTGGCGGATCGACATACCGAGTATGTATACCGAGTAAGTCGAGACCGGCAAGCGTCCTGAGAGGGACCCGGGAGGTCCGACTCAAGGAGGACCCGGGCCGCCGCGACGCGTCAGCGCCGCCGCATCCGGACCCCGAGGAAACCGATGCCGAGTCCCATCAGGGCCAGCCCGACCCCCAGGGTCAGCACGGGAATCCGCCGGTCGGAGAGGGTGTCGGTGGCTTCGGCGCCGATCCGCTGCGCGGCCGCCGGCGCCTCGGCGTCCGAGCTCTCCGCGGCCGGCGCGTCCGTCTCGGGTACCGCTCCGATCTCCTCGTCGGACTCCGCCGCGGACTCGTCCTCTGTTGCGGTTTTGGTACGAGCGGGCGCTGCGGGGCTCTGTGGGGCCCCCGACGAGGGGGCGGCGGCGGGTCGCCCGGGGCGCGGCCTGCCCTCCCCCGCCGGGCGCCCCGCGAAGGAGGCGGTCGTGCTGGGCCCGGCAGGCTCGGAGGGCTCGTCCGGGTCGGTCGGCTCGGAGGCGTCCGGGGAGTCGCCGGTGGCGGCGGAGCCGCTCGGCGCGGGGGCGGGGGAGACGGTCGAGGAGGGCGCCGAGGGGGAGGGCGTCGCCGTCGGGCGCGGGGAGGCGGTCGCGGACACCGGGGGGCGGGGGGTGGCCGACGGGGGATGCGCCGTCGCGGTGGCGGTGCGCCCGCCGCCGGGCGTGGCCTCGGCGGCGTACGCGACGGGCCCGTGGGCGACGGAGCAGACCGCGCCTGCCGCGAGCCAGCAGGCGAGGACGGGCGCGACCGCCCGCGCACGAGGACCTGGTCCTGGAGTCACCGGGTGACCCCCTCCCGTACTGAGCCGCCGAGTTGTTCGACTCAGCGTCACATGTCGGGAGAAACACGGCATCCCGGACAGGTCCGCCCGGGGGCGGCCGTCCGGGACGGTGTCGACGACCTCGGTCGTCGCCGGGCCGGGTGCGGTGCGTACCGTCGCACCGCACCGGTGCGACGGGGGCGCCCGGTGCGCCTACTGCGCCGGGTTGCCGGTGGACACCTCGAGCGTGAACTCGGCGTCCTCCTTGCTGATGTCCGTGCCCTGGCGCGGGTACTGGGTGATGACCGTGCCCTGGCCGTACGTGGCCTCGTCGACCGACGACTCGGCCTTCACCTTCCAGCCGGCCGCCTGGATGCACGCCTTCACGGACTGGATGTTCTTGTACGTGAAGTCGGGCACCTCGAACTTGTCCGGGTCGCTGCTCGACTCGGTCGGCTCCAGGCACTTCTTCGTCTCGATGGTCTTCGAGTAGTCCGGACCCTTGTGACCGGGAGCGCTGCTGGTGGTCTGGCTCGGGTCGTTCCCGCCCGCGTTGTCGTCCGGGTCCTTGTCCATGAGCGAGACGCCCACGATCACACCGATGACCACCAGGAGGCCGATCGCACCGATGGCGATCTTGTTCGTCCGGTTCTGCGAGCCGCCACCGCCGCCGCCCGGGGAGCTCTGCTGCACGGTGTACGGCGAGGAGTGGGAGGGCGTCGGCGCCGGGGTCTGGTAGGCGGGCACCGGGGCCGGGGTCGGGGCCTGCTGCGGATAGCCGTACGACGGGGCCGGGGTCGGCGGGCCGTACGGGCCGGGCTGCGCGGTCGGGTGCGGCGTCGGATAGCCGGCCGGGTGCGGCTGGTACGGCGTCTGGACGCCGTGCGTGGCCGGCGGCGGGGTCTGGCCGACCGGCGGGAAGACCGCGGAGCCGACGCCCGAACCGCTCTGGACCGGGCCGCCCGCGACGATGACCGGAGCACCGGTGTGGCCGGCCGACATCACCCGCAGGCACTCGTCGCGCATCGCGGCGGCGCTGGGGAAACGCTCGTTCGGGTTCTTCTTCAGCGCACGGGCCACCAGGGCGTCCATCGCCGGGGTCACCGCCCGGTTCACCGAGGACGGTGCGACCGGCTCCTCCTGGACGTGCGCGTAGGCGATGGCGAGCGGCGAGTCCGCGTCGAAGGGCAGCCGGCCCGTCAGCAGCTGGAAGAGCATGATGCCGACCGAGTACAGGTCGGAGCGGGCGTCGACGGCGCGGCCCAGGGCCTGTTCGGGCGACAGGTACTGGGGGGTGCCGACGACCATGCCGGTCTGCGTCATCGAGGTGACGCCGGACTGCATGGCGCGGGCGATGCCGAAGTCCATGACCTTGACCACGCCGCGCTTGGTCATCATCACGTTGCCCGGCTTGATGTCCCGGTGGACCAGGCCCATTTCGTGGCTGGTCTCCAGGGCCGCGAGCACGTCGGCGGTGACCTTCAGCGCCTTGTCGGCCGGCATCGCGCCGTACTGCTGGATGTCCGCGCCGAGCACCGATCCGAGCGGCTGGCCCTCCACGTACTCCATGACGATGTACGGCATCACGGCGCCGTCGAGGGTGTCCTCGCCGGTGTCGAAGACCGAGACGATGTTCGTGTGCGACAACTTCGCAACAGCCTGCGCCTCACGCCGGAAGCGTTCGCGGAACGACTGTTCGCGGCCGAGCTCGGTGTGCAGCGTCTTGATGGCGACCTGGCGGTCGAGCGCGCTGTCGTACGCCAGGTACACCGACGCCATGCCGCCCTCGCCGAGCAGGTCGCGCAGCTGGTACCGGCCGCCCGCGACCGAACCGCCCGCATAGCGGCCCTGTGCGCCGTCCTGGCTCATCTCGTGCTTCCCCCTACGCGCGCGCGGCGGCGCTGATCCCGAATATTCCCGGCCAAGTCTGCCCCAGGGCGGTGACACGTCAAGCGGCGCACCCTTTCGGTGCCCGTTCCGTGACCCTCCGCACGGAAACGTCGCGCAGGTGTGACAGGAACGCCCTGGAATTTGCACAGGTGTACGTGCGGGGAGTGAGATGGCCCGTCCATCGCGGACCGTGATGTCGCACGGAGCCTGTAGCGTGACGACTGGACACGGCACGAGAGACGACGGCGAGGACTGATGGCACCCGAATCCGGAGCAGGTGGCGGTGTGCCGGACCCTTCCGCCGAGTCGTGGGGCCTCGGAGGCGTCGTCGGCGACGGGCGTTACCGGCTGACCCACCGTCTCGGACGCGGCGGCATGGCCGAGGTGTTCGCGGCTGAGGACGTGCGTCTCGGGCGCACCGTCGCCGTGAAGCTGCTGCGCCCCGATCTCGCCGAGGACCCGGTCTCCAAGGCCCGCTTCACGCGGGAGGCGCAGTCGGTCGCCGGCCTCAACCACCACGCGATCGTGGCCGTCTACGACTCCGGCGAGGACGTCGTCGGCAATCAGTCCGTGCCGTACATCGTCATGGAGCTGGTCGAGGGCCGCACCATCCGCGACCTGCTGATCAGCGCCGAGGCGCCCGGGCCCGAGCAGGCCCTGATCATCGTCTCCGGCGTCCTGGAGGCGCTCGCCTACTCCCATCAGCACGGCATCGTGCACCGCGACATCAAGCCGGCGAACGTCATCATCACCCACACCGGCGCCGTCAAGGTCATGGACTTCGGCATCGCCCGCGCCCTGCACGGGGCGCAGTCGACCATGACCCAGACCGGCATGGTCATGGGCACGCCGCAGTACCTCTCCCCCGAGCAGGCGCTCGGCAAGGCCGTCGACCACCGCTCCGACCTGTACGCGACGGGCTGTCTCCTCTACGAACTGCTCGCGCTGCGCCCCCCGTTCACCGGCGAGACACCGTTGTCGGTGGTCTACCAGCACGTCCAGGACACCCCGGTCCCGCCGTCCGAGGTCGCCCAGGCGGCGCCCCCGGAGCTCGACGGTCTGGTCATGCGCTCCCTCGCGAAGGACCCGGACGACCGGTTCCAGAGCGCCGAGGAGATGCGCGGCCTGATCCAGTACGGGCTGACGATGCTCCAGGAGCAGGGCGGCCACACCGGCATGTGGAACACCGGCCCGGTCGAGATGTACGAGGGCCCGCACACCCCGGGCGGCGGCGTCACCGCGACCACGGTGATGGGCGGCCACCCCGGCCACGCGCCGCACTACGACACCTCGCAGGGGCCGATCCTGCCGCCGGTGAACCCCGACGACGGCGGCTACGACGGGACGCCCGGCGGCTACGGCCCGGACGGCGGCTACGGCGCGCAGGGCGGCAAGCGCCCGGGAGGCCGCGCCAAGCTGCTGCTCTTCGTCGCGCTCGCGCTGGTCGCGATCGTCGCCGGGGTCGCGTACGCGATCGACAAGGCCGGCGACAAGAACGGCGGCGGCGGCACGAAGCCGCCGGCGGTCACCGACTCGCCCTCCACCCAGGAGGAGTCGCCCACCCCGTCCGAGGAGCCGTCCGAGGAGACCGAGAGCCCCGACTCCTCCTCGGGTGGCAACCAGCAGACCTGGGCGCCCACGAACCCGCCGACGGTCGACCCGTCGACCGAGCAGCCCCCGACGGGCGAGCCGTCGACCGATCCCACGGACAGCACCGACGGCGGCAGCACGGGGACGAGCGAGGGCTCGACCGAGGGCACGGGCACGGAGGGGACCACCGAGGGCTCCTCGACGGGCACCTCGACGGGCACGTCCACGGGCACCTCGTCCGGTACGTCCACGGGCACCTCGACGGGCACGTCCACGGGCACCTCGACCGGTACGTCCACGGGCACCACGGCCGGCACCACCACGGGCACGGGGACCGGCACCACCCCCTGACCCGGGTTCAGCTCGTGAACGCGTCGCGCACCGCCTCGTACTCACGGGTCCACCACACCGCCAGGGCCGACACCGCGGGGAACTGCGGATCGGCCCTGCGGTCGTGCCGCTGGTAGCGCCAGCGCAGCGTCCAGAAGTCGTTCAGCCGCTCCCACCACACCCGGTCCACCGCGGCCGCCAGCTCGGCCCGGTCCACACCCGCCGCGCGCCGGTACGCCCGCGCGTACGCCCGCACCTTGTCCAGGGCCAGCTCCCCGCCCGGACGCACGAAGAAGATCGCGGCGGCCCGGACCGCCTCCTCGGCGCGTGGCCGGACGTCCAGGCGGTCCCAGTCCACGATCGCGGCCGGTTCGGCGCCCCGGTAGAGCAGGTTGAAGGGGTGGAAGTCGCCGTGCACCCAGCCGGTCGCGGCGGCGGCCGGCGGCCGGCGGTGGGCATGGGCGGCGAGCAGCACCCGGCGTTCCCGCAGCCGGTGCTCGGCGAGCTCGTCGAAGCCGTCCCTCGGCCGGCGGGCGCGGACCAGGCGCAGCAGCTCGTCGATGAGCCGGAAGGTGTCCTCCGGGCGGGCGCTCTCGTGGCCGGAGTCCGCCGACGGCGACTCCATCACCCGCTCCAGGCCGGTGTGCACCTGCCCGAGCAGGGTGCCGAGCCGCCGGGACCCGGCGGCGGAGAGCTGGGCGCCGTCCCGGTGCCGCCCGTCGACCCAGGGGTGCAGCGCGTAGCAGTGGCCCCCGATGACGGCGACCGTGCGCCCGGCGGAGTCGGGCAGCGGCGGGGCGACGGGCACGCCGAGCGCGTGCAGCCGCTGGGTGGCCCGGTGTTGCCGCGCGATGGTGTCCCGGTCGGCCGTGCGCGCGTCCAGGTGCTGTTTGAGGAAGTAGCAGCCGCGGGTCGTCGCGAGTCGGTAGCCGCGGTTGAGGAGCCCCTGCGCGACGGGCTGGCAGGACAGCGGCTCGCCGGCGTCCGTGTAGCGGCGCAGCAGGGCGCCGACGGGCGGGGCGAGGGGCGTGGAGGAGCAGGCGCCCGAGGACGCCGGGGGTACAGATGAGCGCGGCACTCCCCAGATGTTAGATCACGCTACGTGGTGGAGATGTCGCTCTGCCGGACGGGCGGGGGCGGCGGCGGGAGCGGGGGGCGCCGTCGTCCGTTCGGGCGGGCAGTCGAGGGTGTGCACGGTGACGAACCGGGGCTCGATGCGCAGGTAGACCGGGTCGAAGGGTTCTCCGTCCACCGAGCGGGGGGCCGGTCCGAAGGCCGCCAGCTGCCCGCCGGTGGGCTCGACGATCTCCGCGGTGCCGGTGAACTGCACGGACCACAGCTGCTCGGCGCCGGAGGTGAGGTTGTCCGCGCTGTAGGCGACGACGCTGCCGGCGCAGGCGCGGTGGTAGCCGAGGCCCCGGTGGAGGCGGAGCAGGACGCCGTCGGCGGTCACGATGTGCCGGGCCGGGGCGACGAACGGCATCGCCCGCATGCTGGTGGCCACGCGCCCGTACGGCACGCGGTCCAGCAGCTCGATGGCGCGGATCTCCTCGGTGGACATGCCTTCCACTCTCCGCCGCCGGCGTCGTGCCGGGAAGGGGCCCCCGCCCCGTTTCCCGGGGACGTAGGTCCCGAATGCGGGCCGTCCGGCCCGGCCTGACCCTTTCGGGTGAACCGGCCCGGCGGGGTGGGCTCAGTGCCGCTCGGCCTGCATCCTCGCCACGTACGCGGCGGCCTGGGAACGCCGCTCCATGCCCAGCTTCGACAGCAGGCTGGAGACGTAGTTCTTGATCGTCTTCTCCGCGAGGTGGAGCCGTTCGCCGATGGCCCGGTTGGTCAGGCCCTCGCCGATCAGATCGAGGATCCGGCGCTCCTGCTCGGTGAGGTGGGCGAGCCGGTCGTCGCCCTTGGGGCGGTTGCCGTCCCGCAGCCGCTCCAGGACCCGCGCGGTGGCCACCGGGTCGAGCAGCGACTTGCCCGCGGCGACGTCCCGGACGGCGCTGAGGAGCTCGTTGCCCCGGATGGCCTTCAGGACGTAGCCCGAGGCTCCGGCCATGATCGCGTCGAAGAGGGCTTCGTCGTCCGCGTACGAGGTGAGCATCAGGCACTTCACCGCATCGTCCTGCGAGCGGACCTCGCGGCAGACCTCGACGCCGCTGCCGTCCGGGAGCCGGACGTCGAGCACGGCGACGTCGGGGCGCGTCGCAGGGATCCTGACCAGGGCGTCTGCGGCGGTACCGGCCTCGCCGACCACCTCGATGTCGCCCTCCACGGAGAGCAGCTCGTGGACGCCGCGCCGCACGACTTCATGGTCGTCCAGCAGAAATACCCGGATTTTTCCCTCTTCGCGCACGCAGCCAGTCTCACATATTGGCTCTTCCCGCGCCCGGGGTGCCCGGGATAACGTGCCGGGTGTTCCGACGACGGCGTCGGGCCCGTTGTCATCGCGCTGACCAGGGCTGAGTCCCCCATTTCTCGATTTACTTGGAAATCCAAGCAAAATCGCAGGTCAAATGGGGTTTCGCAGAAATGTTGCGCTGTGGGTAACGTGCCTATGACGGCGTTCGCCGGGGCACCTGTCACGCCCGACCCCGGCCGCGTCGCACCCACCCCGTGCGAAGGGTACGGATAAGGCGGAGAGCCGCACTGGCCCACCCGGCGAACCCGGGGGCCGGACCGACGGAGGAGCACGCACGTGACCGTGGAGAGCACTGCCGCGCGCAAGACGACGCGACGCAGCAGCGGCACCAAGCGCACCACCAGCGCCAGCGCCAAGAAGGCGCCGGCCGCGGAGAGCGCCGAGCCCGAGCTCGTACAGCTGCTGACGCCCGAAGGGGAGCGCGTCCAGCACCCCGAGTACGACATCGACCTGAGCGCCGAGGAGCTGCGCGGCCTCTACCGCGACATGGTCCTCACCCGCCGCTTCGACTCCGAGGCCACCGCCCTGCAGCGCCAGGGCGAGCTGGGCCTGTGGGCCTCGCTGCTGGGCCAGGAGGCCGCCCAGATCGGCTCCGGCCGCGCGCTGCGGGACGACGACTACGTCTTCCCGACCTATCGCGAGCACGGCGTCGCCTGGTGCCGCGGGGTCGACCCCACCAACCTCCTCGGCATGTTCCGCGGTGTGAACAACGGTGGCTGGGACCCCAGCAGCAACAACTTCCACCTCTACACGATCGTCCTCGGCTCGCAGACCCTGCACGCCACCGGCTACGCCATGGGCATCGCCAAGGACGGCGCGGACTCCGCCGTGCTCGCGTACTTCGGCGACGGCGCCTCCAGCCAGGGCGACGTCAACGAGTCGTTCGTCTTCTCCGCGGTCTACAACGCCCCGGTCGTGTTCTTCTGCCAGAACAACCAGTGGGCCATCTCCGAGCCCATCGAGAAGCAGACCCGCGTCCCGCTCTACCAGCGCGCCCGCGGCTTCGGCTTCCCCGGCGTCCGTGTCGACGGCAACGACGTCCTCGCCTGCCTGGCCGTGACCCGCTCGGCGCTCGAGCGCGCCCGCCGCGGCGAGGGCCCGACGCTCATCGAGGCGTTCACCTACCGCATGGCCGCCCACACCACCTCCGACGACCCCACCCGCTACCGCCGCGACGCGGAGCGCGAGGCCTGGGAGGCCAAGGACCCGATCCTGCGCCTCAAGGCGTACATGGAGCGCGAGGGTCACGCCGACGCGTCCTTCTTCGAGGAGCTCGAGGTGGAGAGCGAGGCCCTCGGCAAGCACGTGCGTGAGGTCGTCCGCGCCATGCCCGTTCCGGAGCACATGGCGATGTTCGACAACGTGTACGCGGACGGGCACGCGCTCGTCGACGAGGAGCGCGCGCAGTTCGCCGCCTACCAGGCGTCCTTCGCGGACGGAGAGGCCGAGTAATCATGGCTGTTCAGAAGCTTCCGCTCGCGAAGGCGCTCAACGAGTCGCTCCGCAAGGCCCTGGAGACCGACCCCAAGGTCGTCATCATGGGTCTGGACGTCGGCAAGCTCGGCGGCGTCTTCCGGATCACCGACGGTCTGCAGAAGGACTTCGGCGAGGACCGGGTCGTCGACACCCCGCTCGCCGAGTCCGGCATCGTCGGCACCGCGATCGGCCTCGCCCTGCGCGGCTACCGCCCGGTCGTGGAGATCCAGTTCGACGGCTTCGTCTTCCCGGCGTACGACCAGATCGTCACGCAGCTGGCGAAGATGCGGGCCCGTTCGCTCGGCACCGTGAAGATGCCGGTCGTCATCCGCATCCCGTACGGCGGTGGCATCGGCGCCGTCGAGCACCACTCCGAGTCCCCCGAGTCGCTCTTCGCGCACGTCGCGGGCCTCAAGGTGGTCACCCCGGCGAACTCCTCCGACGCCTACTGGATGCTCCAGCAGGCGATCCAGAGCGACGACCCCGTCATCTTCTTCGAGCCCAAGCGCCGCTACTGGGACAAGGGCGAGGTCGACACCGAGGCCATCCCGGGCGAGCTGCACAAGGCCCGGGTCGCCCGGGAGGGCACGGACCTCACCCTCGTCGCCTACGGCCCGATGGTGAAGACCTGCCTGGAGGTGGCCGCGGCCGCCGCCGAGGAGGGCAAGTCGATCGAGGTCGTGGACCTGCGCTCGATCTCCCCGCTGGACTTCGACACCATCCAGGCCTCGGTCGAGAAGACCCGCCGTCTGGTCGTGGTGCACGAGGCCCCGGTGTTCTTCGGCTCCGGCGCGGAGATCGCCGCCAGGATCACCGAGCGCTGCTTCTACCACCTGGAGGCCCCCGTCCTGCGGGTCGGCGGCTACCACGCGCCGTACCCGCCGGCGCGCCTGGAGGAGGAGTACCTGCCGGGTCTGGACCGCGTGCTCGACGCCGTCGACCGCTCGCTGGCGTACTGAGGAGAGCACCGTGACGATCCGCGAATTCAAGATGCCCGACGTGGGGGAGGGCCTGACCGAGGCCGAGATCCTCAAGTGGTACGTCCAGCCCGGTGACACCGTCACCGACGGGCAGGTCGTGTGCGAGGTGGAGACGGCGAAGGCGGCCGTCGAGCTGCCCATCCCGTTCGACGGCACGGTCCACGAGCTGCTGTTCCCCGAGGGCACCACGGTCGACGTCGGCCAGGTCATCATCTCGGTGAACGTGGGCGGCGGCGCCGCACCCGCGGCCCCGGCCGCCGTCGCGGCGCCGGAGCCGGCCGCCGCTCCGGAGCCGGTCGCCGAGGCCGAGCCGGAGGGCCGCCAGCCGGTTCTGGTCGGCTACGGCGTCTCCGCGAGCTCCACCAAGCGGCGCGCCCGCAAGGCGTCCGCGGCGGAGCCCGCCCAGGTCGCCGCGCCCGCCCAGGTCGCCGCGCCCGCCCCGGTGGTGCCCGGGCAGCTGAACGGCCACGGTCCCGCGACCGGCCGCCCGCTGGCCAAGCCGCCGGTGCGCAAGCTGGCCAAGGACCTCGGCGTCGATCTGGCGACGGTCACCCCCACCGGCCCGGACGGCGTCATCACCCGGGACGACGTGCACCGCGCGGCCGCCCCGGTCGCGGCCCCGGTTCCGGTCGTGGAGCCGGTCCCGGTCGCCGAGGCCCCCGCTCCCGCCGCGGCGGCCGTGCCGGCGCCCGCGGCCTCCTCGGACGCCCGGGAGACCCGTATCCCGATCAAGGGCGTGCGGAAGGCCACGGCGGCGGCGATGGTCGGCTCGGCCTTCACCGCGCCGCACGTCACCGAGTTCATCACCTTCGACATCACGCGCACGATGAAGCTGGTCGAGGAGCTCAAGTCCGACAAGGACATGGCGGGCCTGCGGGTCAACCCGCTGCTGCTCATCGCCAAGGCGGTCCTGGTCGCGGCCAAGCGCAACCCGGACATCAACGCGTCCTGGGACGAGGCCGCCCAGGAGATCGTGCTCAAGCACTACGTGAACCTGGGCATCGCCGCGGCCACCCCGCGCGGTCTGATCGTGCCGAACATCAAGGACGCGCACGCCCAGACCCTTCCGGAGCTGTCGCGGTCCCTGAGCGAGCTGGTCGCCACCGCCCGCGAGGGCAAGACCACCCCGGCGGCCATGCAGGGCGGCACCTTCACGATCACCAACGTCGGCGTCTTCGGCGTCGACACCGGCACGCCGATCCTGAACCCGGGCGAGTCCGCGATCCTCGCGGTCGGCGCGATCAAGCTCCAGCCCTGGGTCCACAAGGGCAAGGTGAAGCCGCGTCACGTCACCACCCTGGCGCTCTCCTTCGACCACCGCCTGGTCGACGGCGAACTCGGCTCCAAGTTCCTGGCCGACGTGGCCGCGATCCTGGAGCAGCCGAAGCGGCTCATCACCTGGGCCTGACGGTCCGGATGCGTTGTTTCACGTGAAACGCCCGGTCGGGACGACATGTCCTGGCCGGGCGTTTTCGGGTGAGGAGCCAGGTCCGCCGCGGCGGCGAGCGACTGACGGACAGACAGGCCCGTCCGCATCGCGGACGGGCCTGTCTGTTGCACCCCTGTTGTATCTAAGCTGTGTGCATGCCAGCCGCCCCCGCCCAGCAGCCTGCCGCCAAGCAGCCCCCCGCCGCCGATCGCGTCTACATGCACGTCAAGCAGGCCGTCCTCGAACGTCGCTACGAAGGGGGCACCCTCCTCACCGAGGGAGAGCTCGCCGAGGCCGTCGGAGTCTCGCGGACGCCCGTGCGGGAGGCGCTGCTCAAGCTGGAGATGGAAGGGCTGCTCAAGCTCTACCCCAAGAAGGGCGCGCTCGTGCTCGCGGTCTCCGCGCAGGAGATCGCGGACGTCGTCGAGACCCGGCTGCTCGTCGAGGAGTTCGCCGTGCGCCGGGCCGTGCCCGCCGCGCCGGCCCTGGTCGCGCGGCTGGAGGAACTCCTGGAGGAGCAGAAGCGGCGGGCCGAGGCCGGAGACCTGGCCGAGGTGGCCGTCACCGACCGCTGCTTCCACGCCGAGATCGTGCAGCACGCAGGAAACCAGATACTGGCGCGGCTCTACGACCAGCTACGGGACCGGCAGCTGCGCATGGGCGTGGCGGTCATGCAGTCGCAGCCCGACCGCGTCGCCAAGAACATCACCGAGCACGCCGAGATCCTCGACCGCATCAAGGCCGGGGACGTCGAGGGCGCCGCGCACTGCGTGCGGCAGCACCTCAGCTGGGTCAAGGTGCTGGTCCGGGGGGAGGAGCGATGAGCCGGGACGGATTCGGCTCCGCCGTCACCCTGCCCGGCGACCCGCCGGGCGGCCGCCGGGCCGCGCTGGTGTGGGGCGTCGGCGTCGCCGTCTACTTCGTCGCCGTCATCTTCCGGACCTCGCTCGGCGTCGCCGGGCTCGACGCCGCCGAGCGCTTCGACGTCAACGCCTCGGCCCTGTCGACGTTCTCCATACTCCAGCTGCTCGTGTACGCCGGCATGCAGATACCCGTCGGCCTCATGGTCGACCGGCTCGGCACCAAGAAGGTGCTGACCATCGGGGTCCTGCTGTTCACCCTCGGACAGCTGGGCTTCGCGCTCTCCCCCTCGTACGGCATGGCCCTCGCCTCCCGTGCCCTGCTCGGCTGCGGCGACGCGATGACCTTCATCAGCGTGCTGCGGCTCGGCAGCCGCTGGTTCCCGGCCCGCCGCGGGCCACTGATCGGGCAGGTCGCCGCCCTCTTCGGGATGGCCGGCAACCTCGTCTCCACGATCTTCCTCTCCCGCGCCCTGCACGACCTCGGCTGGACCACCACCTTCGTCGGCAGCTCGCTCGCGGGCGTCCTCGTCCTCGTGATCCTCGTGCTCTTCCTCAGGGACCACCCCGAGGGGTACGAGCCCGAACCCGTCCACCACGCCGGCGCCGCCTTCGTCCGCCGCCAGATCGCCGCGTCGTGGCGGGAGCCCGGCACCCGGCTCGGCATGTGGGTGCACTTCACCACCCAGTTCCCCGCCATGGTCTTCCTGCTGCTGTGGGGACTGCCCTTCCTCGTCGAGGACCAGGGCCTGGACCGCGGGACCGCCGGCGCACTGCTGACCCTCGTGGTGCTCTCCAACATGGCCGTGGGTCTCGCGTACGGCCAGATCATCGCCCGGCACCACACCGCCCGCGCCCCGCTCGCGCTCGGCACCGTCGCCGCCACCGCCCTGCTGTGGGGCACCACCCTCGTCTACCCCGGCGGCCAGGCGCCGATGTGGCTGCTCGTCACCCTCTGCGCGGTGCTCGGCGCCTGCGGTCCGGCCTCGATGATCGGCTTCGACTTCGCCCGCCCCGCCAATCCGCCGGAGCGCCAGGGCACCGCCTCGGGCATCGTCAACATGGGCGGCTTCGTCGCCTCGATGACGACGCTCTTCGCCGTCGGCGTGCTCCTCGACGCGACCGGCGACGACTACCGGATCGCGTTCTCCTCCGTCTTCGTCCTGGAGGCCCTGGGCGTGGTGCAGATCCTCCGCCTCAAGGCGCGCACCGCCCGCCGCGAGCGGGAGCGGCTGGTCGCCAGCCGGGTGGAGGCCGTGCACGTACCGGCCTGAAGGGTCAGTTCGGCGTCACCGCGAAGTTCGCCAGGATCGCCCGCGCCAGGTCCTCGTCGCCCTCCGTCTTGACCCGGTCGGCCACGTCGGCCGGCCGGACCCGGCCGCAGGCCAGGCGGACGTACGTCTCCCAGTCCGTCGCCAGCGTCACCGCGGGACCGAGCGACGGGGCGCCGTCGACCGAGCCGTTGCCCTGCGCGTCCACCCGCACCGTCCGCAGGAACTCCACCGGGCCGCTCACGTCGAAGACGAACGCCGAATTCGCGGGGGCGCCGGCTTCCTTGGCCACCACGTGCGGCAGCGCCTCCAGGAGCACGTCGCGGGTCACGTAGGCGCCGGGGGAGTCCAGGTTGCCGGGGACACCGAGGGAGGCGCGCAGGTCCTGCTCGTGCACCCAGCAGTCGAAGGCGCGCATCCGGTAGGCCAGTTCCAGGGTCTGCTCGGCGCCGAGCGGGGCCCGGATCAGGGCGTCGGGCTGCCGGTTCTCGTTGCGCAGCTGCCGGGCCCGGCGGATCAGGACGTACTCCAGCTCCGAGGTCATCTCCGGCGCCGTGTGGTGCCGCCGCACGTCGACCTGCATCTCCATGTACCGGGCGAAGTCCGTGCGCACGTGGTAGAGGTCGCGGGGCAGGCTGTGGATCGGGCGGGGGTCGCCGAGCATCTCGGTCTCCATGCCGATGACATGGGAGACGATGTCGCGCACCGACCAGCCCGGGCACGGCGTGGCGCGATTCCACTCGCCCTCGACGAGGGGCTGCACCAGCTCCGCTATCGCTTCGAGCGAGTGGGTCCAGGCGTCGACGTAGTTCTGGAGGCTGGGATGGACGGTCACGGGACCCCTCGGCGGTTCTGCGGTGCGCGGGCTGGGCTGGCTGGCGGGCGGGCGACGGTTGGGAGTTCTGTATGCAGTTCTGGCGGCCGAAAACATGACTCCGTGGGAGGCTCGGACGCTAAGTTACGCTGCCCGAAGGCACCCCGGCAGTGCTTTCGTGTGACGATCGTAGGCCGGTGTTGACGGCTCGAATGCCAGGACGGTGGTAGTGTGCGCGCCTCGCTGATCCAGATCGCGGTAGACCCGGACGAACCGGTCGAGGACCGGCGGGCCCGCGTGGCCCGGCTGGTACGGGAGGAGCGGGGCGCCGCCGAGCTCGTCGTCCTGCCCGAACTGTGGCCCATGGGAGCCTTCGCCTACGAGGCGTTCGCCGCCGAGGCCGAGCCGCTGAAGGGCGCCACCTACCAGGCCATGTCCGACGCCGCGCGCGACGCGGAGGTGTGGCTGCACGCGGGCTCGGTCGTCGAGGCCGTCTCCGGCGCCCTCTACAACACCTCACTGGTCTTCTCCCCCGACGGCGAGCTCGCCGCCAGCTACCGCAAGATCCACCGCTTCGGCTTCGACAAGGGCGAGGCCGTCCTGATGGCGGCCGGCGAGGACCTCGTCACGGTCGACCTGCCCCAGCTCACCGTCGGCGTCGCCACCTGCTACGACCTGCGCTTCCCCGAGCTCTTCCGCGGTCTCGTGGACGCCGGCGCCCAGGCCTTCGTGATCCCCGCCGGCTGGCCCGCCCGCCGCCGCTCGCACTGGACCCTGCTCGCCCGGGCCAGGGCCGTGGAGAACCAGGCGTACGTCCTCGCCTGCGGCACCGCCGGCACCCACGCGGGCGTCGAGCAGGCCGGGCACTCGATCGTCGTCGACCCCTGGGGCGAGGTCCTCGGGGAGGCCGGACCGGACGAGGAGACCCTGCGGGTCGTCCTCGACCCGGCCAAGGTCGCCGCCACCCGTGAGCAGTTCCCCGCGCTGAAGGACCGGGTCCTGGGCCGTCCGTAGCCGCTGCCGCCCGCCGCCGGGCCGGGGCCGGCGGATCACGCGGGGCTCCGGGCACCGAGAGCCCGGCCTCATCGGCGGGTCCCCCGCTAGGCGTTCGCCTCCGCCCAGAGCTCCGTCACCCGGCGCACCCCGGACCGCACGGCCCCGACCCGGGTCAGGGCCGCGCGGTCCACGCCCGCGAAGATCAGCGCGAGGGCCAGGTCGGCGCCCTCGACGCGCCCGCCGGCGTGCACCGAAAGACGCCGGCCCTTCCCGCGCCCGGACTCGCGCACGGTGACCGTGACCCCGGGGTCCTCGGCGTCGTCGGCCCGGGTCAGGACATGGCCGCGGGCGTCGAGCGCGGCCAGGCGGTAGTGGTCGCCCGCGAACCGCAGTCGCAGGGCGCGCTGCTCCAGGGTGGTGCCCCAGCGGTTCCGGGTCATGTACGCGACGCGGTCGCCGACCCGCAGGGTGGCCCGGTTCAGGGTGGGCAGCCGCAGGGTGTCCGTGTGGATGCCGCGTGCCTCGAAGGTGGCGGTGGGTATCCGGCCGCCGCGTGCCTCCGAGACGACCGTCTCCGGGGCGGTCCGGGGCAGCGGGCAGGTCAGCACGATCTCGCCGAACTCCGCGGAGACGCCCCGCCAGCCGGAGCGCACGTCGGGCCGTCGCCCCTCCTTCCAGGGGACGAGGGCGAACGGTGTGACGGTGGTGTGCACGGAGGTGACTCCTTCGAGGGCGGCGGGGGACCGGAGGCTCAGACGGTGATGGCGTTCAGGGTGGCGGGTACGGCAGGGCCGGGGGCGCCGGGCGTGCCACGGACGGCGGGGACGCGGGCAGAGGCGGGGCCGCCGGGGGCGGGGACGGCCGCCGCCGTGGCGGAGACCCCCGGCCGGTCCGCCGGCGCGTACTCCGCCCACGCCGCCGCCAGCCGCCGGACCGCCTCCACGAGGAGGCCGGCCGGCAGCAGGAAGTGCAGCCGCAGCATGCGCGCGCTGCCGCCGAGCGCGTCCATGGTGGAGCCGGGCAGCACGGCCACCCCGTGGCGCAGCGCGATCTGCGCGAACGACACCCCGTCGCCGTACGGGAGCGAGACCCACAGGGTCTGCCCGCCCGCGGCCGCGGGGCAGTCCCACGAGGGGAGCCGGCGGGCGAGCTCGGCCCGCAGCAGGTCGTGGCCGGCCCGCAGTTCCGCCACCCGGGCCCGCAGCAGCGAGGGGAAGGCACCGAGCAGCCGGGCGGCCACCAGCTGGGCCGGCACGTCACTGCCGAGGTCGTGCAGCGCCTTCAGCCGCGCGAGCCGCGCGACCAGCGGGACCGGGCCGCGCACCCAGCCGGTCCGCAGGCCGCCCCACACCGCCTTGCTGAGCGAGCCGACGCCGATGACCTCCGCACCGTACGAGGAGAGGGGCGGCGGTCCGGCCTCGCCGGCGGTCCCGTCGAAGCGCAGCTCCGCCAGCACCTCGTCCTCCACGAGCGGCACCCCGCACGCCTGCGCCGCCTCGACCAGCCGCCGCCCCGACAGCGGCGGCAGCACGGTGCCGGTGGGATTGTGCAGATGCGGCACCACATAGGCGAGGACCGGACGGTGACGCTCCATCACCGCCACCGCCGCCGGGACGTCCAGCCCGTCCGGCCCCACCGCCACCGGAGACAGGACGGCCGCCGCCTCCCGGAACAGGTCGAGCGCCCCCGGATAGCCGGGCGCCTCCACGAGGACCGCGTCGCCGGGCGCCACCAGCAGCCGGGTGAGCAGCGCGATCCCCTGCTGGGCGCCGGTCGTGACCAGGATCTGCGCCGGGTCCGTCGGCACGCCCCGCGCCTCGTAGCGCCGCGCGACCGCCGCCCGCAGGGCCGCCAGACCGGCCGGGTGATAGCCCAGGTCGTTCGCCGGCAGCACGAGCCCCGCATACGCCTCGGCGAGCTCACGCGGCGGCGCCGGCGGGGCGGCGCAGCTCAACAGGATCACGTCGTCGGACGGTTCGAGCAGATGCAGGAACATGGGGTTGGACGTCTCCGTCACCCGCGGCCCCGGCGGAGCGAGCGCCGCCGGCGCCACGCGCGTACCGCTGCCCTGCCGGCGCACCAGGCGCCCCTCCTGGCGCAGGGTGTCGTACGCGGCGACCACCGTCGTCCGGCCGACCGACAGCGCGGTCGCGAGCCGCCGGTCGGGCGGCAGCGGGGCGCCCGGCGGCAGCAGGCCCTCGTCGATCAACTGCCGTACGCGGGCGGCGAGCAGGAGATACAGCGGTCCCCGCCCGGCCGACCAGCGCCCGAGCCAGGCGACGAGCTCATCCACGGAGAGTGCCATTGGATCCATCGGCGGACCAATCTGCCGGGATTGGTCCTGTGGCCGCAAGCCCGCCCTCCCCAGACTGGACGCCATGAGCGCCGAACTCCCCGCAACATCCCGTCCCGAGACCCTCGCCGTCCACTCCCCGCAGCCGGTGATCCGCGGCAGCCGGCCGCTGGGCGTGCCCCTCCACCAGGGCCACGTCTTCGCCTTCGAGAGCGCCGACGCGCTCGCCGAGGCCTTCGAATCGCCCGACGCCTTCCTCTACAGCCGCATGGGCAACCCCACCGTCCGCGCCCTGGAGACCGCCGTCGCCCGCCTGGAGGGCGGCGCCGACGCCCTGTCGTACGCCTCCGGGATGGGCGCCGTCAACGGCGTCCTGCTCGGACTCCTGTCCACCGGCGGGCACATCGTCGCCCAACGCTGCCTGTACGGCGGCACCTACGCCGTCCTCACCGACCTCGCCGCGCGCTGGGGCGTCGAGGTCACCTACGTCTCCGGCACCGACGCCGACGAGGTGCGCGCCGCACTGCGCCCCCACACCCGGCTGCTCTACCTGGAGACCGTCGCCAACCCCACCACCCGGGTCTCCGACCTGCCCGCGCTGGCCGCCGCCGCCCGCGAGGCCGGGATCCCGACCGTCGTCGACAACACCTTCGCCTCGCCCCTGCTGTGCCGTCCGATCGAGCACGGCGCCGACATCGTCGTCCACTCCGCGACCAAGTACCTCGCCGGGCACGCCGACGTCCTCGGCGGCATCGCCGTCTTCAAGGACGTCGACATGTACCGGCGCATCCGCCACCACGCCGTCGAGCAGGGCGCGGTCACCGACCCGTTCGCCGCCTGGCTGACCCTGCGCGGGCTGCAGACCCTGCCGCTGCGCATCGAGCGCCAGAGCGCGAGCGCTGCCGAGCTGGCCGGCCGGCTCGCCCGCCACCCGGCGGTGGCCGCCGTCCGCCACCCGGCGGTCGCGGGCCACCCGGACCGGGAACTGGCGGCCCGCCTGCTGCCGAAGGGCGGCGGAGGAGTCGTCTCCCTCGACCTCGCGGGCGGCCGTGACGCCGGCCGCAGCTTCGTCGAGGCGGTCCGCGTGGCCTCGCTGAGCGTCTCCCTCGGCGACGTGAAGACCCTGGTCATGCACCCGGCCTCGACCTCCCACCGCCAGCTCGACGAGCAGGCCCTCGCGGCGGCGGGCATCGCCCCCGGCACGGTCCGCCTGTCGGTCGGCATCGAGCACGTCGAGGACCTGTGGGCGGACCTGGACCAGGCCCTGACCAAGGCGCTGTAGCCGCGAGCGGACCGCCCCGGGGGAGGGCTCCCGGTCCGGCCCGGTCCGGAAGACGGGCGCTAGTCCTCCCGCTCCCGCTCGGCCATCCGGATCACGCACACCGCGACGGCGATGAGCAGGGCGGAGTCGGCGTCCTCGCGGACCACGTTCACGGCGTAGGTGTCGCGGACGTGGAACCACTGGCGGGAGATGTGGGCGAGGAGTTCGCCGTCGTACTCGACGGCGAACTCCCGGTCCAGGATCCGCCCGCTGACGTCCAGTTCGGTGTCGTCGGCCAGGGTGACCCGGAAGTGGTTGCGCAGCAGCGACAGCCGCTTGCGGCGGATCGTGGCGAGCGGGCGCTCGTCCCGTTCGATCGTCATCGCGTCCCGCAGGCTGAACATCTTCTGCCGCAGCGTGATCAGGACCTGTCCGTCGGGGTCCTTCAGCTCCAGGGTGTCGCGCAGCCGCAGCGCCTTGCCGTCGACGAGGAAGGCGTGCCGGCCCTGCTCGTCCTCGATCCAGTAGTCGTCGCCGATGGCGAAGAGTTTGTCCCGTACCAGATATTTCATGACGGAATGCCTTCCCCGTCGGAGCCGGAACTCACCTCGGGCGGGTGTCCCGGGCGGGCGCCACCCCGGCGGACCGTGCCATCCGGCCGTGATCCGCGCTTCACGGGCGGATGGCAAGCTTGAAACATGAACGATGCTGCCCCGGCGCCCACTCCCGCGCCCGCGCCCCGCCGCGCCCGTGTCCGTGCCCCCGAGCTCGTCGGCAAGGGCGGCTGGCTCAACACGGGCGGAGACGATCTCACCCTCACGGACCTGAGGGGAAAGATCGTTCTGCTCGACTTCTGGACCTTCTGCTGCATCAACTGCCTGCACGTCCTCGACGAACTGCGGGAGCTGGAGGAGAAGCACCGCGACACCCTGGTGATCGTCGGGGTGCACTCGCCCAAGTTCGTGCACGAGGCCGAGCACCAGGCCGTCGTCGACGCCGTCGAACGCTACGAGGTGCACCACCCCGTGCTCGACGACCCCGAGCTGGCGACCTGGAAGCAGTACGCCGTACGGGCCTGGCCCACGCTCGTCGTCATCGACCCCGAGGGCTACGTCGTGGCCCAGCACGCGGGCGAGGGCCACGCCAACGCGCTGCGCACCCTGGTCGAGGAGCTGGAGGCCGAGCACGAGGCCAAGGGCACGCTGCGGCGCGGCGACGGCCCCTACGTGCCGCCGGAGCCGGTCGCGACCGACCTGCGCTTCCCCGGCAAGGCGGTCCTGCTGCCGTCCGGGAACCTCCTCGTCTCCGACACCACCCGGCACCAGCTCGTCGAGCTGGCCGCGGACGGCGAGACCGTCGTACGGCGGATCGGCGCCGACGGCGAGTTCCGCGAGCCGCAGGGCCTGGCGCTGCTGCCGGACGGCACGGTCGTCGTCGCCGACACCGTGCACCACGCCCTGAAGCGGCTCGACCCGGCCACCGGCGCGATCGAGCGGATCGCCGGCACCGGCCGCCAGTGGTGGCAGGGCTCCCCCACCTCGGGCCCCGCGCTGGAGGTCGACCTGTCCTCGCCGTGGGACGTGGCCTGGTGGCACGGCAGGGTGTGGATCGCGATGGCCGGCGTCCACCAGATCTGGACGTACGACCCGGAGACGGGGACCGTCGAGGTCGCGGCCGGCACCACCAACGAGGGGCTGGTGGACGGCCCGGCCGCCGAGGCCTGGTTCGCGCAGCCCTCCGGTCTCGCCGCGACCGCCGACCGGCTGTGGATCGCCGACTCCGAGACCAGCGCGCTGCGCTTCGTCGAGGCGGACGGCGACGGCTATGCCGTCCGCACCGCCGTCGGCACCGGTCTCTTCGACTTCGGCCACCGCGACGGCGCCGCCGGGCAGGCCCTGTTCCAGCACCCGCTGGGCGTCACCGCGCTGCCCGACGGCTCGGTGGCGGTCTCCGACACGTACAACCACGCCCTGCGCCGCTTCGACCCGGCGAGCGGCGAGGTGACGACGCTGGCCACCGATCTGCGGGAGCCCAGCGACGCGGTCGTCGTCGGCGAGGACGTGGTGGTCGTCGAGTCGGCCCGGCACCGTCTGACGAGGCTGCGTCTCCCGGAGGAGGCCGTGCAGGTCGAGTCGGTCGCCCACCGCACGCGGCGCGAGGCCACCGACGTCGCGGCGGGCCGGCTCCGCCTCGACGTGGTCTTCCAGGCCCCGAAGGGCCAGAAGCTCGACGAGCGCTACGGCCCCTCGACCCGGCTGCTGGTCTCCTCGACCCCGCCGGAGCTGCTGCTGGCCGGTGAGGGCAAGGGCACGGACCTCTTCCGCGACCTGGAGCTGAACCCGGAGCTGACCGAGGGCGTCCTGCACGTCTCGGCGATGGCCGCCTCCTGCGACGACGACCCGGCCAACGAGTACCCGGCCTGCCACGTCCACCAGCAGGACTGGGGCGTCCCGGTCCGGATCACCGACGGCGGGACGGCCCGTCTCCCGCTGATCCTCGCGGGCATGGACGAGGCGAAGGCCTGAGGCACGGACCGGGCCCCCGGCTTCTGCCGGGGGCCCGGTCCGTCCTGCCTCAGCGGGCGCCGGTTCACGCGGCCGGCGGTCCCCGGCGCCCCGGACGGGGTTGCTGGGGGTGCGTCGGCAAGCGAGGAGACGGCGGGTGCGGGTGGACGCGCCCCGGTGCGGGGCGTGGGGCGTCCGGGGGTGCGGACCGGGGCGATCAGCCCGCTTCCCGTCGGTCCCGCGGCCTGGACCGGTGGGCCTGCCAGGCAGCGAGGGCTTCCGTGCGGCCGCCGGCCGGGTGGGCGGCGTGCCAGTCGCGCAGGAAGCGGTTGAGCTCGAACTGGGCGCCGATCTCCTGCGGGCGGGCCGCCGCGTGCCGGGTCTCCCGCCAGTGCCGGGCGGCGTCGGCCAGGGTGCGGCCGGCGCTCTCCGCGACGTAGGCGCGCATGTGCGCGTCGAAGTGGAACGACGGCCCCAGTTCGGCGCGGAACCAGGCGCGCAGCACCTGGCTGCAGCGCTGGCCCTCCGGTATCACGGTCGTCGCGTCGACCGGGGCGGTGAGCTGTCCTGCCGCCCCGGCGGCCCGCCGCCGGGGCGGGGCCGGGGGCAGCGGGCGGCCGTCGAGGGCGGCCGCGAGCCGCTCGGTGACGGCCGCCTTGCCGCCGCCGGGGGACAGGCCCATCGTGCGGGCGAGCACGGTCAGTTCCGCGAGGGTCCAGTACCAGCGCCGGAGTTCCGCGCCCGTCAGGTCCGGTGTGAGCGCGGGGCGTCCCGCCGGGGTGGCGGCGCTCACCCGGCTAGCCCTCCAGGAAGGCGAGCAGCGCGTTCGCGAGGTGGTGCGGGTCGTCCGAGCCGCACAGCTCGCGGGCGCTGTGCATGGACAGGCAGGCGACGCCGATGTCGACGGTCGTGATGCCGTGCCGGGCGGCGGTGATGGGGCCGATCGTGGTGCCGCAGGGCATGTCGTTGTTGGAGACGAACGACTGCCACGGGACGCCGGCCTTCTCGCAGGCGGCGGCGAACACGGCCCGGCCGGTGCCGTCGGTGGCGTAGCGCTGGTTGACGTTCACCTTGAGGATGGGGCCGCCGTTGGGGCGGGGGTGGTGCGTCGGGTCGTGCCGCTCGCTGTAGTTGGGGTGCACGGCGTGGCCGACGTCGGAGGAGAGGCAGACCGAGCCGGCGAGGGCGCGGGCCTTGTCCTCGTAGCCGCCGCCGCGGGCGTAGACCGAGCGCTCCAGGACGGTGCCGAGCAGGGGGCCCTGGGCGCCGGTGTCGGCCTCGGAGCCGTTCTCCTCGTGGTCGAAGGCGGCGAGGACCGGGATGTAGGGCAGGTCGTCGCCGAGTGCGGCCGCGGCGGCGAGGGCGGCGACGCAGGCGTGCACCGAGATCAGGTTGTCCATGCGCGGGCCGGCCAGGAGTTCGCGGTCGCGGCCGAGGTAGGCGGGGGCCTCGACGGCGTGCACCATGAGGTCCCAGCCGGCGACGTCCTCGGCGTCGAGCCCGGCTTCCGCGGCGAGGAAGGCGATCAGGTCGCCCTCGTGGACGTCGCCCAGGCCCCAGATCGGCTGCATGTGGCGCTGGCGCTCCAGCTTCATGCCCTCGTTGACCTGGCGGTCCAGGTGGACGGCGAGCTGCGGGACGCGCAGCAGCGGCCGGTCGACGTTCACCAGGTGCTGGGAGCCGTCGCGCAGGGTGAGCCTGCCGGCGAGGCCGAGGTCCCGGTCGAGCCAGCTGTTGAGCAGCGGTCCGCCGTAGATCTCGACGGCGACCTGGCGCCAGCCCTCGCGGCCGAAGTCCGGCTGCGGCTTGACGCGCAGGTTCGGGGAGTCGGTGTGCGCGCCGACGATCCGGAACGGGGTGTGCGGGGTGGCGCCCTCGGGCACGTACCAGGCGATGATCGCTCCGCCGCGGATCACGTACTTCCCGCCCGAGGTCCCGTCCCAGGCGTCCGTCTCCTCGACCTTGCGGAAGCCGGCCTTCTCCAGGCGCCCGGCCGCGTTGGCCACCACGTGGTACGGCGACGGCGAGGCCGCCAGGAAGGTCATGAGGTCATCGGTGTGGCCGCGGTCGAAAGGGGAAGGGGCGCGCGAGGCGCTCTTCTCGGTGGCGGTGGCGTGCGACGGGCGGGCTGGTGCGCTACTCATGTCCTTCACCTTACGCAGATCTCGACATGCGGACGTGCGAGCGTCGAACACCTGTGGACAAGTCGCTCGGGCCCTGTGGAAAAGACGGAACGGCCCGCCCCCCTCCCCGGGAGCGAGCCGTTCCTGATGCGGACGTGGCGCGTACCTGTGCGGTACTAGAACGCGGCCTCGTCCAGGTCCATCAGCGAGTTGTCCACGCCCTCGGCGAGGAGGCGCTCGGTGGAGACGCCGGGCAGGACGTTGGCGGCGAAGAACTTCGCGGCCGCGATCTTGCCCTGGTAGAAGGCGACGTCCTTGCCGGAGGCGCCGGCGGCCAGCTTCTCGGCGGCCACGGCCGCGCCCTTGAGGAGCAGGTAGCCGACGACCACGTCACCGGACGCCATGAGCAGGCGGGTGGTGTTGAGGCCGACCTTGTAGATGTTCTTCAGGTCCTCGCCGGTGGCGGTGAGGTCGGTCAGCATCGCACCGACGATGCCCTCCAGGTCGACGGCCGCCTTGGCGAGCGCGTCGCGGGCGCCGGCCAGCTCCTCGCCGCCGGTGCCGACCGCGAGGAACTTCTTGATCTCCTCGGCCAGCGCGTTCAGGGACGCGCCCTGGTCGCGGACGATCTTGCGGAAGAAGAAGTCCTGGCCCTGGATGGCCGTGGTGCCCTCGTAGAGGGTGTCGATCTTGGAGTCCCGGATGTACTGCTCGATCGGGTACTCCTGCAGGAAGCCGGAGCCGCCGAAGGTCTGCAGCGACTGGGCGAGCTGCTCGTAGCCCTTCTCGGAGCCGTAGCCCTTGACGATCGGGAGCAGCAGGTCGTTCAGGCCGTGCAGGGCCTTGGCGTCCTCGCCCGCCGCCTCCTTGAGCTGGATGGCGTCCTGGACGGAGGCCGTGTAGAGGACGAGGGAGCGCATGCCCTCGGCGTACGCCTTCTGCGTCATCAGCGAGCGGCGGACGTCGGGGTGGTGCGTGATGGTGACCTTGGGGGCGTGCTTGTCCATGAAGTTCGCCAGGTCGGTGCCCTGCACGCGCTCCTTGGCGTACTCCAGGGCGTTGAGGTAGCCCGTGGAGAGGGTGGAGATCGCCTTCGTGCCGACCATCATGCGGGCGAACTCGATGATGAGGAACATCTGGCGGATGCCGTCGTGCTTGTCGCCGATCAGCCAGCCCTTGGCGGGGTGCTTGTCGCCGAAGGTCATCTCGCACGTGTTGGAGGCCTTGAGGCCCATCTTGTGCTCGACGTTGGTGGCGTAGACGCCGTTGCGGGCGCCGAGCTCGCCGGTCTCCCAGTCGAACTCGTACTTCGGGACGAGGAAGAGGGAGAGGCCCTTGGTGCCGGGGCCTGCGCCCTCGGGGCGGGCGAGGACGTAGTGGAGGATGTTCTCCTCCATGTCGTGCTCACCGGAGGTGATGAAGCGCTTCACGCCCTCGATGTGCCAGGAGCCGTCCTCCTGCTGGACCGCCTTGGTGCGGCCGGCGCCGACGTCCGAGCCCGCGTCGGGCTCGGTGAGCACCATGGTGGAGCCCCAGCGCTTCTCGACGGCGATCTGCGCGACCTTCTTCTGCGCCTCGTTGCCCTCGTTGAAGAGGATGCCGGCGAACGCCGGGCCGGAGGAGTACATCCAGATGGCCGGGTTCGAGCCGAGCAGCAGCTCCGCGTAGGCCCAGATGAGCGAGCGCGGGGAGACGGTGCCGCCGATCTCCTCCGGGATGCCCAGGCGCCAGTACTCGGACTCCATGAAGGCGTCGTACGACTTCTTGAAGGAGGCCGGCACGGGGGCGGTGTTGGTCTCCGGGTCGAAGACCGGCGGGTTGCGGTCGGCGTCGGTGAAGGACTCGGCCAGCTCGTTCTCGGCGAGGCGGCGGATCTCGTCGAGGATGCTCTTGGCGGTCTCGACGTCCATCTCCTCGAACGGACCGGTGCCGTACACCTTGTCGCGGCCGAGCACCTCGAAGAGGTTGAACTCGATGTCGCGGAGATTCGACTTGTAGTGCCCCATGGCGACGGCTCCGTAAGGATCGGGGAGGCGGATGTCCTCGTAGACGTACTACTACCCGTGAGTAGCTCACGCTCATCCACGATGATGCTACCCGCCGGTAATAAAGGCAACCCCTATCCGGACATCTGTGACGCGGGCCGCACCCCCTTCCCGGGCCTCGATAGGCTGGCCCGCATGTACGGCTACGAGCAGAATCCGGGTGCCCAGCAGCAGTACGGCCCGCCTCCGCAGCAGGGGATGCCGGGCGGCATGCACCCCGGCATGCAGCCGGGCATGCAGGCCGGCGGGATGCAGGGCGGCTACGCCCAGCAGCCCCCGCTCTACCCCGAGCCGTCGCCGCCCTCGCTCGCCGACGCCGTGCGCGCCTTCACGACCGGCACGCTCGCCGCCGAGGACTTCCAGCAGATCTTCGCGACCTCGAAGGTCTACTGTCCGCGCGGCGACAACCCGGGCTTCCTGGCCCTGCACAACACCCAGCAGCCGGTGATCCCCATGTTCACCTCGCTCAAGGAGCTGCGGCGGTACGCGGGCAAGGAGTCCAAGTACTTCGTGATCACCGGCGCCGAGGTGATCGACCTGCTGCCGACCGGCTACGGCTTCGTCCTCGACATGGAGGGCGACCACCGGATGGTCTTCGATGCGAAGGCCGTCGAGCAGATGGTGGACTACGCGATGCGGCGGATGTACGGCTGACGCAGTCTGGAAGGACAGGGAGAGCGCCCGGGAGGAATTCCTCCCGGGCGTTCCGCGTTCCGGGTGGCAGGAAGTTCAGGATTCAACTAAAGTGGTGGCACAAGGAGGTCCCCCCGATGCCTGCTGTGACTGTCGAGAACCCGCTCACCCTGCCGCGCGTGGCCGCTGCCGCCGACGCCGTCGCCCGCCCCGTGCTCGCCGTGACCACGGCGCCCCAGGGCTTCGAGGGCGAGGGATTCCCGGTACGCCGGGCCTTCGCCGGCATCAACTACCAGTACCTCGACCCGTTCATCATGATGGACCAGATGGGCGAGGTGGAGTACGCCCCCGGCGAGCCCAAGGGCACGCCCTGGCACCCGCACCGCGGCTTCGAGACCGTCACGTACATCATCGACGGGATCTTCGACCACCAGGACTCCAACGGCGGTGGCGGCACCATCACCAACGGCGACACCCAGTGGATGACCGCGGGCTCCGGCCTGCTCCACATCGAGGCCCCGCCGGAGCACCTCGTCGTCAGCGGCGGCCTCTTCCACGGCCTCCAGCTGTGGGTGAACCTGCCCGCCTCCGACAAGATGATGGCGCCCCGCTACCAGGACATCCGCGGCGGCCAGGTGCAGCTGCTCACCTCGCCCGACGGCGGCGCGCTGCTGCGCGTCATCGCCGGCGAGCTCGACGGGCACCAGGGGCCCGGCGTCACCCACACCCCGATCACGATGATCCACGCCACCCTGCGCCCCGGCGCGGAGATCGAGCTGCCGTGGCGCGAGGACTTCAACGGCCTCGCCTACGTCCTGGCCGGGCGCGGCACCGTCGGCCAGGAGCGCCGGCCCGTCCACACCGGACAGACCGCCGTCTTCGGCAAGGGCGGCTCGCTCACCGTCCGCGCCGACGAGAAGCAGGACGGGAACACCCCCGACCTGGAGGTCGTGCTCCTGGGCGGCCGGCCGATCCGCGAGCCGATGGCGCACTACGGCCCGTTCGTCATGAACACCCAGGCCGAACTCCGCCAGGCCTTCGAGGACTTCCAGGCCGGCCGGCTCGGCACGATCCCCGCGGTGCACGGGATGGGCGAGTAGCCGGGCCGGGCGACCGGCGTCACGAGAGGCTGCTGACCGCCGCCGGACGGGCGGTCAGCGGCCGGCCCGGGTCCACGACGCCGAGGCCGGACATCAGGGCCCGGCGTGACGTGCGCCGACGGCACGTGCGTGATGCCCAGCACCACCGGGACCGAGGCGAGGGCCGCAAGGCCGCCGGCGTACCGGACGGGGCGCGCCGTGGGCGGCGGGCCGACGGGATGTGCCGCGGATCACGGACGCGGTCCTCGGCGTCTTTCCCGGACCCGCGCTGACGAGGCGTCACCCGTACGGCACCGAGCGCGCGACGACACGCCGAGCGGCGTGGTCCGGTGGAGGCGTGCCCACCGAACGCCCCGCCGCCGACCGCCCGCTGCTGCCGGAGGGCGCCCGCCGCACCGCCGCCTGGTGCGTGGTCGCGCTGCTGGTCGCCGGCGTCGCGGCGGTCTTCATCTGGTTGTGCGTCGCCTTCAAGACGGCCGTCACCCCCGTCCTGCTCGCCCTGCTCGGCACCGCCCTGCTCGGCCCCCTCCACCGGCGCCTGCTGCGCATGAAGGTGCAGAAGTCGCTCGCCGCAGGCCTCACCGTCCTCGCCGTGCTCGCGGTCGTCGGCGGCGCCACGTACATCGTGGTCGCCGCGATCGTCGAGACCGGCGACCAGATCGTCGCCTCGCTGCGGCAGGCCGCCGCCGACATCGCCGAGCACTTCGGCGCGGCCGGCACCTCCCTCGACGACCTCGCCGAGAACGCCCAGAAGCTCCTGGAGAAGTTCGGCGGGACGGCCGCCTCCGGGGTGATCTCGGGGCTCAGCGTCGTCGGCCAGATACTCGCCACCGCGATCCTCGCCCTGCTCCTCATCTTCTTCTTCCTGCGCGACTCCGACCGCGCCGCCGACGTCCTGCGGTCGCTCGCCCCGCGCTCGACCCGCGACACGGCGGAGGCCATGGGGCGGCGCGCCTTCGAGGCCGTCGAGGGCTTCATGCGCGGCACCACCCTGGTGGCGCTCGTCGACGCCGTCCTGATCGGGATCGGCCTGCTCGTCCTCCGGGTCCCGGGCGCGGTGGGCCTCGCCGCGCTGGTGTTCGTCACCGCCTACATCCCGTACCTCGGCGCCTTCCTCTCCGGCGCCGTCGCCGTCCTCGTCGCCCTCGCCGACCGGGGCTTCGTCATCGCCCTGTGGGTGCTCGGGGTCGTCCTCGCCGTCCAGGTCATCGAGGGCAACGTGCTGCAGCCGATGGTGCAGAGCCGGACGGTGCAGATGCACCCGGCGGTGGTGATGCTGGCGATCACCGCCGGGGCATCGGTCGCCGGCATCCTCGGCATGCTGCTCGCCGTGCCCCTGACCGCCGCCTTCTTCGGGATCCTGGGCGAGCTGCGCAGCCGGTACGGGGCGGGGGAGGACGCGGCGGAGTAGGCGGGGGCCGACAGGGTAGCCGGAGCCGCCCGGGCGGTCGGAGGACCGCGGCGCCGGGGCTACGCGGGCGTCAGGCCGCCCGGCTCGAAGGCGCGCAGCATCTGCTCCAGGGCCGCCTGGTCGGGGCCGGCGAAGGGTTCGACGTCCGGGGCCATGGTGATCGTCTCGATCATGCGGCCGGTCATCCGTACGGCCGGCGGGAGATGGGTGCTCAGCACGATCTCCGGGTTCATCTCCCGGATCAGGTCCACCCACGTCCCGTACTTCAGCGGGTCCACGATCTGCACCCACGGGCTGTCCACCGTGGCCCACAGCAGCTGAAAGGCCCGGAGCTCCTCCGGTTTGAGGTCGTTCGCGTGGCCGCTCTCGGCGAGCTCGGCGGTCGGCATGGGGGCGCCGAAGCAGTCGGAGCTGAAGCAGGTGCGGGTCTTCTCGTCGTAGAAGCCGACGGTGGCGGGGTTGTCGAACAGCGGGGGCCGGAAGGCGTCGAGGACCCGGTCGCCGACGTCGAGGGTCTGGCCCGGGTTGAGGAGGTAGACCCGGTCCATGGGCAGCGGGCGCTCGGTGGACATGATCCCGGCCGCGACGAACGTGGTCACGAGCCTGGCGTCCGGGGCGGCGTCGAGGAGGCGGAAGAGGCCGCCGGTGTGGTCGCGGTCGGGGTGGGTGAGCCAGATCCACCGCACGTCGGCGGGGTCGATCACCGAGCCGAGGGCCGCGACGAAGTCCCGGTCGGAGAGCGAGAGACCGGTGTCGACGACGACCGGTTCGCGCGCCGTGAGGACGTACGCACTGACGGGGATGTGCCCGATTCCCGGCACTTCGAGGCTGTCCGCCAGGACCGTGGTGTCGCTTCCGACCTTGTGGGTGTCCATGTCGCGCTCCGTGGTCCCCCCGGCGGCCGTACTCCACCAGTGTCCTGCGAGGGCGGGAAGGCCGCTCGTCAGGCCGTCCGGTCCGGACCGGTCCCGTGGGGCCCCGCCGGTTCGTGCCGGGCCGTGTCGGGGCGCCCGCGCGGCGGCCGGGGGACCTCGAGCGCGGAGGCGGAGGCCTGGTGGCCCGGAGACCCCTGCCGGGCGGCCTGGGGCCGGGGCCGGGAAACCCCTGTCCGGCGGCCTGGGGCCCGGGGCCGGGAAACCCCCGCCGGGCGGCCTGGGGCCGGGGCCCGGAAACCCCTTGCCCGGCGGCCGGGGGCAGGGGCCCGGAAACCCTTGCCCGGTGGCCCGGCGGCCCGGCGGCCCGGAGCCCCCTGCTCGGCGGCCCCGGAGGTCCAGGCCCGGGCGGGGTGCTCGCGCCTCGGCCCGGCGCCTCGGGGGCCTTCGGCGCGTACGGCCCGGACCCGGGCGACTTCCCGCGGACCCGTCAGCCCGCGGCCGACTCGTGCAGCTCGAACCAGATCGCCTTGCCCTCGCCCCGCGGGTCCACGCCCCATGTGTCGGCCAGCATCTCCATCAGGATCAGCCCGCGCCCGCTGGA
This sequence comes from Streptomyces sp. NPDC048018, assembly GCF_043202995.1. Lineage (NCBI taxonomy): Bacteria > Bacillati > Actinomycetota > Actinomycetes > Kitasatosporales > Streptomycetaceae > Streptomyces > Streptomyces sp. NPDC048018. The sequence goes on along the minus strand of NZ_JBIDBK010000005.1, from coordinate 381,452 downwards.
GGCCATCTCGCCCGGGTGGCGCCGGTGCGGCAGTTCGTCGCTGGCGTCGGCGACCTCGACGCGGAGCCGGCGGGCGTTGCCCAGGCAGACGACCTCGGCCACGAGCAGCGCGTCGCCGTCGGTGTGGACGAGGACGTTGGTGACCATCTCGGAGACCATCAGCACCGCCGAGTCGACCTGCTCCGCGTCCGACCAGTCGTGCAGCAGCTGCCGCACCTGCTCACGCGCGGTGGCGATCCGCTCCGGCTCGGCCTGGGCGACGGTCATCATCGTGCGCCGCGGGGCCTCCTGCACGGCCGTGCCCTGGCGGGAGAGGAGGAGGACCGCGATGTCGTCCTCGCGGCGGTCGGCCAGCGGACCGGTGGTGTAGTGGGAGCCGGGCCCGTGGACGGCCTCGACGAGCCGGTCGGCCAGCTCCTCCAGGTCCTCGCCCGTATCCGACTCCAGCAGCTTCCTGACCCGCTCCCAGCCGCTGTCCAGGTCGTGGCCGCCGGTCTCCAGGAGCCCGTCGGTGCAGATCATCAGGGTCTCGCCGGGCTCCAGGGTGAGCCGGGTGGTGGGGTAGTCGGTGTCGGGGTCGATCCCGAGGGGCAGGCCGCCCGCCGTGGGCCTGAGCAGCACCGTTCCGTCGGTCATCCGTACCGCGGGGTCCGGGTGCCCGGCCCGGGCGATCTCGACTACGCCCGAGTCCAGGTCGACCTCCAGGTAGAGACAGGTCGCGAACCGGCCCCCGCCGTAAGCGCCCTCGTCGTCCGTGCCGTCGTTGATGCCGTAGAGGAAGCGCGAGGCCCGGGACAGCACGGCGTCCGGGCGGTGTCCCTCGGAGGCGTAGGCGCGGAGCGCGATCCGCAGCTGGCCCATGAGCCCCGCCGCCCGCACGTCGTGCCCCTGCACGTCGCCGATGACCAGGGCGATCCGGCCCGGGCCGGCCCCGCCGGGCAGCCGGATGACGTCGTACCAGTCGCCGCCGACCTGGAGGCCGCCGCCCGTGGGCACGTACCGCGCGGCGACCGCGATGCCCGGGATCCCGGGCCCCAGCACCGGCATCATCGTCCGCTGCAGGCCGAGCGACAGCTCCCGCTCCGACTCGGCCACCCCGGCCCTGGCCAGTGCCTGCGCCAGCATCCGGGCGACCGTCGTCAGGACGCTCCGCTCGTCCGGCGTGAAGGCCACCGGATGCTTGAACGCGGCCATCCAGGCCCCCATCGTGCGCCCGGCGACGACGAGCGGGACGAAGGCCCAGGAGTGCCGGCCGAAGCGCCGGGCCAGCGGCCAGGTCATCGGGAAGCGGCGCGCGTACTCCTCCTCGGTCGGCAGATAGATCGCCCGCCCGGTCCGGACGACCTCGGCCGCCGGATAGTCGGTGTCCAGGGTCATCGAGGTGAACGGCCCCTCGTCGCCGTCGCCGTGCCCGTGGTGCCCGATGACGGTGAGCCGCTCGCCCGACATGCCGAAGACGGCGAGCCCGTCCGGCGAGAAGCCCGGCATCGACAGCGATGCCGCGACCCGCAGCACCTCCGCCGTCGACCGGGCCTCGGCGAGCGCGCGGCCCGCGTCGAGCAGGAAGGCCTCGCGGGAGCGGCGCCAGTCGCCCGTGACCGGGGTGCGGGCGGCGGTGCCGGGCTGCGGCTCGGCGACCTCCTGCAGCGTGCCGACCAGCTGGTAGTCGTTGCCCTCGATCAGCGGCTTCGACCTGCTCCGTACGGTGCGGATCACCCGCCCGTGCCCGTCCATGATCCGCAGCCGGGCCTCGGCGAGGGTGTCCTCGGCGACGGCGAGGGCGACGACCCCGTCGATCTCGTTCCAGTCGACCGGATGAAAGCGGGAACGCGCGGCGGCCTCGGTGAGCTGCACGGGCTCGGCGGGCAGCCCGAGCAGCCGGGCCGCCTCGGCGTCGAGGGTCACCACCCCGGAAGCGTTGTCCCAGCGCCACAGACCGGTCGCGATCGCAGCCAGGACGTCCTCGGTGCGCATTGCCCCACTTTATGAAGATCGGACAGCAGATCGCCACTGAGAGTATTCGAATCGCGATCTTGGGTGTCCCGGTACCCTGGGACGGCTGGACGTGTGTGTGTCCGGCACCCACCAAGGATCCCGAAGAACTGGATGAACGACGATGCATCGGTACAGGTCCCACACCTGCGGCGAGCTCCGCGCCTCTGACGTCGGCACCGACGTCCGGCTGAGCGGCTGGCTGCACAATCGGCGCGACCTGGGCGGCATCCTCTTCATCGATCTCCGCGACCACTACGGCATCACCCAGCTGGTCGCCCGCCCCGGCACGCCGGCGGCCGAGGTCCTCGACAAGCTGACCAAGGAGACGGTCGTCCGCGTCGACGGCAAGGTCGTCTCGCGCGGCGCCGACAACGTGAACCCCGAGCTCGCCACCGGCGAGATCGAGATCGAGGCCGCCACCGTCGAGGTCCTCGGCGCGGCCAAGCAGATCCCGTTCACCATCAACACCGACGACGGCGTGAACGAGGAGCGGCGCCTGGAGTACCGCTTCCTCGACCTGCGCCGCGAGCGCATGCACCGCAACATCATGCTGCGCTCGGCCGTCATCGCCGCCATCCGCTCCAAGATGGTGGCCCTCGGCTTCAACGAGATGGCGACCCCGATCCTCGCCGCGACCTCCCCCGAGGGCGCCCGCGACTTCGTCGTCCCGTCCCGTCTGAACCCGGGCAAGTTCTACGCCCTGCCGCAGGCGCCGCAGCAGTTCAAGCAGCTGCTGATGATCTCCGGCTTCGACCGCTACTTCCAGATCGCGCCGTGCTTCCGCGACGAGGACGCCCGCGCCGACCGCTCGCCGGGCGAGTTCTACCAGCTCGACGTCGAGATGAGCTTCGTCGAGCAGGAGGACGTCTTCCAGCCGATCGAGAAGCTGATGACCGAGCTCTTCGAGGAGTTCGGCGGCGGCCGCCACGTCACCTCCCCGTTCCCGCGGATCCCGTTCCGCGAGTCGATGCTCAAGTACGGCAACGACAAGCCGGACCTGCGCACCGACCTCGAACTCGTCGACATCACCGACGTCTTCGAGAACTCCGAGTTCAAGGCCTTCGCCGGCAAGCACGTCCGTGCGCTCGCCGTCCCGGACACCGGTGACCAGCCGCGCAAGTTCTTCGACGGCCTCGGCGACTTCGCCGTCTCCCTCGGCGCGAAGGGCCTCGCCTGGGTCCGCGTCGGCGAGGAGAACGCGCTGACCGGCCCGATCGCCAAGTTCCTCACCGAGGAGAACGTCAAGGTCCTCACCGAGCGCCTGGGCCTCAAGCCCGGCCACGCGGTGTTCTTCGGCGCCGGCGAGTTCGACGAGGTCTCCAAGATCATGGGCCCGGTCCGGGTCGAGGCCGCCAAGCGCGCCGGCCAGTTCGAGGAGAACGTCTTCCGCTTCGCGTGGATCGTGGACTTCCCGATGTACGAGCGGGACGAGGAGACCGGCAAGATCGACTTCTCGCACAACCCGTTCTCCATGCCGCAGGGCGGCCTCGAGGCCCTGGAGACGCAGGACCCGCTGGACGTCCTCGGCTGGCAGTACGACATCGTCTGCAACGGCATCGAGCTCTCCTCCGGCGCGATCCGGAACCACGAGCCCGAGATCATGTTCAAGGCCTTCGAGATCGCGGGCTACTCGAAGGAGACCGTGGAGCACGAGTTCGCGGGCATGCTCCGCGCCTTCGAGTACGGCGCCCCGCCGCACGGCGGCATCGCCCCGGGCGTGGACCGCATCGTGATGCTCCTGGCCGACGAGCCGAACATCCGCGAGACGATCGCCTTCCCGCTCAACGGCAACGCCCAGGACCTCCTCATGGGCGCCCCGACGGAGCTGGACGAGGCCCGTCTGAAGGAGCTGAACATCCAGCTCCGCAAGCCGGTCGAGAAGAAGACCACGGAGGACCGCCCGGTCACGGAGTCGGTCCACCCGGACGCGGCGCGGTAAGCGGTACGTCCTCCTGACGTGAGGGGCCCGGAACCGTGGGTGCGGTTCCGGGCCCCTCACGCTTCCCGTCGGCCCGCCCGGAACGGCGCCCAGAGATCGAGGCTCCCTACGTCGCCGTGGCCGGCGCGGCGACCACGCTCCTCGTCAGTGGCCCGGTGGAGGGAGAAGGCGCCCTGCCGTGCGTCGTTCGGGGCGATGGTCATGGCGGTCGCCCTTCGTCTGTGCCAGGGCGAGGATCGTCACGTTCAGGGTAGGTGGCAGCTCCCGCACCGGCCCGGTTCCGGTCCTCGGTACGCCCGGTCGCAGACGTCGCAGTTCTGCAGCGGGTGGTGTTGCCGTTCGGGGGCACGGAAGGGCGGCGGAGCCGGGAGCCGTTCGGACAGACGGTGAGCGAGGATGGCGGCGGGGCGGTACAGGGGTGCCGGGAGGTCGGCGGTCAGAGCATGCCGTACGGCGTCCGGGGCGACGTCCCGCTCCAGCCAGGCGGCGACTCCTGGGGAAAGGTGCTCGGTCTCGGCGGCGGTGAGAAGCAGTCGGGGGTCTCGCAGCCGGAGCCCGGCGAGGAGTTCCACGGCGGTCAGCAGCAGGTCGGAGGCGGGATATGCGGGCTGCGGCACGGCGGGCAGGGCGCGGCGACGCGGCTCGGGCCGGGGGGTCCGTGCGGGCTCCGGCACGGCGGGCAGGGCGCGGCGACGCGGCTCGGGCCGGGGCTTGGGCTGCGACTTCGGCTTCGGCGCCGGTCGTGCGGTCCGGGTGCCGGCGCTGGTCCTGCCGCGGCCCGGCTGGTTGCAGAACACCGACCGTGTGACGATCCGCCCGTTCGCCAGGCGTACGCGCTCGCGTCGCAGGTAGCCGTGGGCCTCCAACTCGCGCATGGCACGTGCGGTCCGGGTGGTGCCCTCGCGCAGGTTCCTGGCGATGGTCTTGATGTCGATGGGCGCGCCCTCGGGCAGCGATTGGATGTGGCTGCCGATGCCGATCGCCAGCCCGGACAGCTCTCCGTGCTGGAGGAGGTGGTTGCCGACGACGGTGAAGCGCTCGGTGTGGCGCGTGTTCTCGTGAATCACGCCGCCGGTCGTACCCCGGTGAGAGTGGTTCTTCCCGCCGTTACGGGACGGATGGGGCGGGCGCACGCTAGTGTTCTGGTTATCCATCGGGAAGGTCCTAAGCTTCCTGGATGGTCAGGCCCTCGCACTGGGATTGCCGTCCCGGCGGGGGCCGACGCATGTCCGGGGTGGTGTCGGTCGTGCCGAGCGTAGATCAGGCAACCGGGCCCTCCACTACTCCAGTTGGCATATTTCACCGGCAAGAGTGACGGGCAGGGCTGGGAGGGAAAGGGAGGGGTGGGGGGTTCTTTTCTCCTCCGGTTCTTGTTAGGTGGGACCACCCGAGCCACCGGAGTCCGCTTCTCCGGGCTCCGGTGAACCGACGAGATCCAGCTCCGCCCAGACCGTCTTCCGGGGTACGGGTACGGACCGCCCTCGGCGCCCCACGGGTCGGCCGGTGCCCAGACGAGCAGCGGCCCGTCGCCCGTTCCGACCGGGCCGGGACCCATCCGGTCCGGTGGCGCGTAAGGCGCCGGCTCGGGCCCGCCCCTTCAACGGGCGATGGTGGCGTGGAACCCGTGAGCCGCCGTCACTCGCCGCCGGCGAGGTAGGGACGCACCCGAGTCACCGCCGCCCCTGTGGCCGTGAAGCGGAGCCGGGAGTCGGCGTGTTCGAGGGACACCCGCACGGACCCCGTGCCGTGCGGGGCGAGCGCGACGCCGGCCCTGGCGCTGGGATTCCATCCGGAAAGGAAGATTTCCGAGGTGTTCGTGAAGGCGACAAAGAACTCCACGGTGTTGTAGGGCCGTTGGCCCCATTCCGGGGGTGGGTTCGGGGGAAGGCGGCCGGTCTCGAATCCCAGGGTCGCCGAGCGCTCGCGTTCGTCGATCTGGAGGTAGAACAACTCGCAGGCCTCCAGCGGAAGGCCGCCAGCTCCGTAGAGCCCGCGCAGCCGACCCTCCGGGTCGACCTGCAAGGTCCAGTCAGAGGCGTTCATAGAAGTTCTTCTCGTCAGGTCCGGGGAGTGACTCGTAGCGGCGCCTGTCCAGCGCCTGCGCGAACAGATGCCTGCCGGCGTCCGACCCGTCGGGCCCCGCCCGGAAGGCACTCACGTGCCCGACGAGGGCGGAACGACTGCTGGTGAAGGCGAGGTCCACGCCCGGGGCGACCGCTGTCACCCGCACCCGGTCCCCTCCTTGCACGGATCCCACGTCGAAGGAGACGGCTGAAGCCGGCGGATCCCACACCGCCAGGGTCAGGTCCGTGACGGCGAGGAACTGGAGGTGGCACTGAACGGTGTCGACTCCCGACCCCGCCCACTCGTCCGGAAGGCGCGAGGGGAACACCGGGAGGTCGACGCGCAAGGTCACCGTCGGACCACGCCAGTTCATCTGGAGGGACCGCAGACGGAGCCCGTCGAGGGCGGGCAGTTCTCCGTAAAGTGACGTGAGGATCTGTGAGTTGGGGATGACGAGCCGGTTGGTCATGGTCCCGTACACTCTACGAACCCGAACGACCTTCCGGTGCGAGCTCCGCTCCCTCTGCGGGAGATGCGCGACGACGACCCGAAGCGTCCTCCTCCTCGGTCGCCGCGCACACCAGTCTGCGCCCACGCGGCGTTCGTCCCGCTGCCGCAGAGGCGCGAGCGTACCTCGCTCACCCAGGAGAGAATCGATGGGTGACGATCCACGTCTCTGATTCCTCCGTCGACACCGCGCACATCACTCGGCCGTCCTCCGACACCGTCAAGAATTCAGCGTTGCCGGTGCCGGCGCGAATTCGGGACGGGAGGGCGGCTCCGATGGAGTCTCTCACGTGAATCCAGGTGATTTCCCCACGCGCGACGGAAGTGAGAATGTAGAATTCACCTCCCTCTGTGAGGAGGCGGTTGGCGGCGGCCTGATCTGCCCACTGGCGGTCCAGTTGCGCGGAGGCGTCCGGCAGTGAATCGGCGATGGATACCGTGGGTTCGACTGCCACTCCGTTGACCGCGTAGATCGCAGACATGACGGCGGGGAAGCCCATGGGGACCTCACGATCCAGCACTGTGAGGCCGCTGGCCTCCAACTTCCTCTGCCACTCCGGTGTGGCGTCGTCATGATCCTGTGCAGAAGAAGTGATGGTCGCCGCCTTCCTCGTTGATCCTCGGCGTAGATGTACCCCGGCTCATACGTGAGACGCTTGTCGCCGACCACCTTCCATGGGTTCAAGAGCAGCTACGGCAGCGGCAGCGAGGGCGACTCCTGCGTCGAGGTCGCCACCAACCCCGACACGGTCCACGTCCGCGACTCCAAGCTCACCGACAGCCCCCGGCTCGCGCTCGCGCCGACCGCGTGGGCGGGCTTCGTGTCGTACGCCTCGGGCCGCTGACGTACACAGAACCCACGTGCCCACCGGGAATAACGTACGACGATCCACGCTTCGTATTTTTCCGTAAAGGCAGCGCACATCATCGACCGTCAAGCCGCCGAGAAGAAGCCCGCGGACGACCGCCCGGTGCCAGAATCTGTCGACCCGGACGCGGCGCGCTATGCCTGACCGTTAGCTAATGGAAGGGCCCGTAACCGTACGACGGTAAAGGGCCCCTCGGTGCATCGTGATGCATTAAGGCAGCCGGCGCCACTTCAGACACGCTCTAGGGAAGTTGTGGTATGAGCGCCAGCCACTCATGGATGTCAGGTGCTACCTTCTCGTCTCTGCTCAGAACGTCCTTGATTTGCAGGAGTGGAGACAGCACGTTCTTGATACGCCGGAGTTGCAGGATTTCCTCGCGCGGCTTTGTCTGCCACGCCTCGGCGCTTTGAGTGACTTCTGCAGGGGTCATTCCGATTTGCGGGAAGATCGCGGCGCAAAGGTCGGACGGCTGGCGAGTCGCATCTGTTTCGCTTGCGCCGAAGAATCGGATCATGTACGCACGGATACTGACTTCCTCGGCGAGTTCTACCTTCGGGTCCGTGTTTCCCGAGTGTTTCTTCGGGAGGGCTGACAATGCCAGATGCCTCCACCGAATTCTTGTCTCTGCGGCGTCCGAGTTTCTCTGCATTCTGCCAACGGCTAGGTCACGCACCTGCTCCCAGTGGCCTGGTGATGCAGTGCTGTCGGCAGTCTCTCTGACGTGCCGTTCCAGTTCCGGCAGGGAGCGGCTGGTGATGTCGTAGGCGTCGCCCCCGCCGCGACCATCGGCTGAAGGGTGGTCAGAAGAAGGTGATTCCTGCGCGTTCACATGCTTCCTTACCGATCTCCAGGCTCTCGGCCGGAGGTTTGTGGTGTCCGCTGTTCCGATTGATTTCCATTCCAAAGTACGATCCCTGGCCGCCTGCGATTTCTGCACTCGTGTGGTTCAAGAGCAGCTACGGCAGCAGCAGCGAGGGCGGCTCCTGCATCGAGGTCGCCACCACCCCCGACACGGTCCACGTCCGCGACTCCAAGCTCACCGACAGCCCCAGGCTCGCGCCCGCGCCGACCGCGAGGGCGGGCTTCGTGTCGTACGCCTCGGGGCGCTGACGCGTAGAAGGCGACTCGCAGCTGCCACCCGTCTCCCTGACAGTCTGCCTGCCCAGCGTTCTCGCCCATGAGAGAGAACGCTGGGCAGGCTCCGGCGGACGATGACCCGCCGCCGGGTCCTCCTCGCGGGCGGCGGCGCCGCGGACGCTGCCGGTATCAAGGCAAGCGCGATCGCGTCGGCGGCGGAGGGCCGCCGAAGGGCTCGACGACGGGCAAGGGTGCGTTGCCCGAGCTCTGCGACTGACAACCGCCGAGCCCTCCCCTGAGTCCCGGGTCAGAGGTAGGCGAGATCTCCGCCCCGTCCGAGAAAGCTGTTGATCCGGGTTGTCGCCTCGGTGCCTTCGAAGGCTGTCACGTCTCTTGCCATGCTCCGGAGAACGTCTGTATAGACCACGCTGGGGCAGAAAAGGACGAAGCCTGCGTAGGGATGCTTGTTGAGTGGAATGGCAGGGAAGAAGCCCGCCTCGACGGAGAATCTCAGGTAGAGAGAGATGATTCTCCGGCGGCGGGACTCCAGGTCTTTCGAGTTCCTGAAATCTCTGGAGAGTGACCAGTGGGTTTCCATCAGTAGAGCCGATCGGAGCCAGGCACTGTTCGATGCGTCAGAGCCTCCGACGGCGCATGCGAATTCTGAGCTACGGATCGCCAGGTTGCTGATGAAGTCACGGACGGTCGGCTCGGTGTTCGGGAGGGACTGGTACCGGGACTCGAAGCAGGGAAGCCCCTGGAACTGATGGGTGGCCGCACGCTTTCCCGAACGCCACAGAATCGAATGCCCGTCGACGCTCTCGCCCGGAGGCTCCCAGTTCACTGGGCGAAGCTTTGCCGACCATGCGAAGAACCTTTTTTGGTGAAGCTTGGGCAGGACAGTGGCCCAGGTGTCGCTTTCCATGTCTGGCTCGCAGAACACCCACACCGCACCGATATCACCCAGTGGGCCCTCCAGGGACGAGACTGTTGAGCCGATTCCCTCCGAATCCCAGCGCGCTTGTCCGCAGATGAAATAGCCCTCACTCGACATTCCTCGGTACCCCCCTGAGTCCGTATGCTGATGGCGTGTCGCCATGGTAGACGTGCTCGCCCTTGGGGTCGTGATAGTGAGGCAGTGGCCACTCTTCAAGTTCTGGATCCTTGTTCTTGAAGTAGTGCCCATTTGCGTGGTGATAGAACTCCAGCTCATTCCCCTTGGAGTCGATGGCGCGTATCAGCTCCCACGGCTCGCCCTTGGGGCCGTGGAGGTTCGGGTTCTTACCCCCTTGTCCGACCCTCTCGATGTACGAAGGGTCCTCGATCTCGTAGCGGCGCAGGACTTTGGCGAGAGCTGAGTCGTGGTCAGGGAACCGGACGTCGCCGCGTTCGACATCGGGCGGAAGGTTCATGCGAGCGACGCGCGGAACCGCTCCAAGGAGGAGAAGTAGTCACTACGCGCACCGTCCCCTGCGGGAAGGCTCGAAAGGTCCTTCTCCGCGAGTTCCAAAGTGGGACGGAGCACCGCGTCCGCGAGCTCTCCCAGACCGCACTTACCCAGGACGGTCCCCCTTGCCGAAACCGTGACGACTCCCTTGCGGTCGCGCCGGAAGTCGAGCCGGAATGACGTGTCGGTACCCACGAACGACGCCGTCTTTCCCCCGCCGGTGAAAAGGGGCCGAAGCGAGTCGAGCAGGAGGGGAACCGACAGGTAGATCATCATCCCCTGATCGGGGACATGGCCGGCCGATGCGACTGCTCCGCCCTCCCCCTCACAGGTGACGTCCCCGAGGTCGAAGCCACTGGGTTCGCCCTGGTCGGGGCGGACGGTGAACGTCATCCTGATCACGGACAATCACTCTTTCCTGGGAGGAGAAGCGGACGTTCTGCTCCCGCTGAGGGAGATGCGCGACGACCTCGGTTCGGCCCTGTAGTTGGCTCTCTCCGCGAGACCATCGCACTCCCGCTCAACGGCAACGCCCAGGACCTGATGACGGGTGGCCCGACGGAACTGGAGGAGGCTCGTCTGCGCGAGCTGAACATCCAGCGTCGGGCCCCGTCGTGCGTCGGCCCCGGTCTGACGACTACGCCTTACAACCGCAAGGTGCCGGAATCGGGTCTCATGTGAACTTTGATGAGACCATTTCCATCGTATTCTGCAAAGTCGTCAAACTCGAGAACGGGGCCTTCGTCGCTCAAGTCCGCGCCGCAGAAGTATCGTGAGCCAGGAGCGCCGGAATAAAGGTAGTCCAGATCGGGAATGGCGTCGCGAGTTCTGCATACAATCCCTGGCTCGCGCCCTGCGTACATGATGAACACGAATTCGTGGTTTCCTGCCGGGCTCGATCGAAACTCTTCCCAGAACTCCCGGTCATCAAAGTTGTCGGGGAGCTCTAGCTCCTTATGTGGTAGGACCGCCCATCTCACGCTGCTTACAGTCCAGGGGAGTCTGCTGAGGGCTGCATTGAACTCTTGTGAGTGGCCTTTTTCGAGTATGACGTGCTCGTGATCGTCAAGCCATGTGGCGACGTGAGCAGATCGCACGTGCATAAACTTTCCCCTCACGTATGCGGATAATGTTCGAGGATTTCAAGAAAGTCCCCTTCGGTGCCACCCCGTATCGTATCTGCCCCATACTGCCACTGGTCACTCCTCTTGCGTCCGACCCGAGACCACCAGTTGACGTGAAACCCCTTTTCCGGATTATCGGGATCGAAGTCGATTCTCCATCCACGCATTCCATCCGGGCTCTGCATGCCCGTCACCCGGCCGGCGTGAGGGCCTATTTCTTGCACAAAGGGTATCTGGTCGTCCCCCAGGCCAGCACGCTCCCTTGCGTGCTGGCGAGCGTCGGCGTAGGTGTCGAAGTACTCGTGAATCTCGCGAGATTTCTTTCCCTTTCCGTCCTCGTCAGGGCACGCCTTCAGTCCTAGTGGATCCGCCCATGTATTCGGATTGGAGACGTACGCAACCGAATTTGGTGCCGGAGCCAGACCCAACGGATCCTGGCTCAAGTACCGAGCCGACTCCGGGTCGTAATACCGGAAGTAGTTGTAGTGCAGCCCCGACTCCGGGTCGAAGTACTGGCCCGGGAAGCGCAGTGGCGTGTAGGCCGTGGCGTCTCGGTTCCACGTCGTCGTGCCCCAGAGGGTGGTGCGGGTGCGCCAGGCGAGGGTGCCCGACTCGTCGACGAGTTCCGTCGGTGTGCCGATCAGGTCCGTGACGATGGCGAAGAAGCGCTCGTCGTCCGTGTCCGTGCGGCGTTCCGTCTGGGAGAGGGGCCGCAGACCCGCGTGGTCCCAGGTCAGGACGACGTTCTCGGTCGACTGCTCGCAGAGGGTCGTGCCGTCCCAGGTGAAGTGGACCGTCTCCGAGGCGGATCGCTTGGATATGCGGCGGCCCAGAGCGTCGTACGCGTAGTGCCAGACCGTGCCGTCCGGCGTGGTCACCGACGTCAGGCGGTCTTCCGCGTCCCAGGCGTACCGCCAGGTGTCCGGCTTCCGGGAGAGGCGGGTCTTCTGGCGCAGGACGATCCGGCCCTGGTCGTCGTGCTCGTAGCGGACGGCGCCCGCGCGGGTGATCCGCGTGCCCTCGTACGCGCGCGGGCCCGTCGCCGACTGGGCCGGGTGCGCGGACGGCCAGTCGGCCGCCGTCTGGTTGCCGGCCTCGTCGTACGCGTACCGCTCCGTCCACCGGTCCGCACGCACCGCCGTGACTCGCCCCGCCCCGTCCAGGTCGAAGCGGCGCGTCCCCGAGAACTCGTCCGTGACGGCGACCAGGCCGCCGTCCGGGCGGTAGTCGTACGCGCGGTGCTGGAGGCGGGCGCCGCCCCGGGCCGACGTGACCTCCTGCACCGTCAGGCGGCTCATCACGTCGTACGTCGACGTCAGCGAAGCGAAGTCCGCGACCGTGCGCTCCACCTCGCGGCCCAGCGCGTCGAAGGAGAAGGCGAGTTCGCGCCCGGAGGCGGTGAGGCTCGTCCTGCGGCCCGCCGCGTCGTACGACCACGTACTGACCGAACCGCCCGGCGTCGTCCTCCCCACCCGCCGGCCCGCCTCGTCGTACGTATAAGACAGAGTCCGGCCGTTGACCGTCTCCGACACCAGACGGCCGAAGCGGTCCCGGAGGCGTTCAAGGCGCGCGTCCGGGTTCGTCGCCACCGCCAGTTCGTCGAAGATGTCGTACTCGTACGTCGTGACGGCCCCGCCCGCGTCCTTGCGGAGCAGCCGGCCCAGTGCGTCCCGCTCGAAGCGGACCGTTTCGCCGGCGCCGTTCGTGCGGGATGTCAGGCGGCCCGCCGTGTCGTGCGTGTAGGTCAGGGTCCTGCCGTCGAAGTCCGTCTCGGATGTCGTCCGGCCGGCCCCGTCGTAGGCGTACGTCCAGGTCAGGCCCTGGGGGTTGGTGACGCCCGTCAGCTGCAGCGCCGCGTCGTGGGTGAAGGAGTAGCGCGTCCCGTCGGGGTCGGTGCGGGTCGCGAGGACGTCGAAGTCCCCGTAGGTGAAGACCGTCGTGCCGCCGAGGGCGTCGGTGTGGGTGAGGCAGTTGCCCTCGCCGTCGTGGGTCCAGGTCTCCACGGAGCCGTCCGGCGCGGTCCGGCGGGCGAGACGGCCTTCCGGTGTCCACTCCAGCCGCGTCACCGCTCCCATCGCGTTCGTGACGAGGACCGTTCGGCCGAAGGCGTCGTAGGCGTACGTGGTCGTCGCGCCGAGCGGGTCCGTCACGGCGACCGGGAGGCCCGCGTCGTCGCTGCGGACGCGCGTGACGGCACCCAGGGGGTCCGTGACCGTCGTGAGCCGGCCCCGTGCGTCGTACGTGAACTCCGTCCGCCCGCCCGAAGGGCTGGTCGCCGACGTCCGGTTGCCGCGCTCGTCGTACGTCTGGCGGACCGTCGTGCCGTCCGGGCGCCGGACCTTGACGGGCAGGCCGAGCGCGTCGTACTCGGCCGTCGTGGTCCGCCCGTCGGGGCGGGTGACGGTCGTGAGCCGGCCCTCGTCGTCGTAGGCGAGGAGCGTCGTGTGGCCCAGGGGGTCCGTGCGGGAGAGCAGACGGCCCCGGGCGTCGTACGTGGACCGGGTGGTCGCGCCGTCCGGTGCCGTCTCGGCGGTGATCCTGGCCTGGTCGTTCAGCTCGAAGCGGGTCGTCCGGCCGAGCGCGTCGGTGTACGTCGACTCCCCGTCGCCCCAGGTGAAGCGGCCGGCCATGACGCCGTCGCGGCCGGACTGGGAGACACAGCGGTCGCGCTCGTCGTAGACGTAGTCGTAGCGGTGCCCGTTGCTGTCGGTCCAGGACGTCATCCGGCCCCGCTCGTCGTAGCCGAAGAGCAGCGGGCGGCCCGCGGAGTCGGCGACGGAGGTCAGATGGCCGTCGGTGTAGCCGTAGCGCCGGATCTCCTGGTCGCCCAGGTGCAGGGCCGTGATCCGGGATCCGTCGGTGGTGAGGCGGAGGCGGTAGCCGCCGTGGTGGACGAGCTCGGTCGGGGCACCGTCCGTGTCGTGGCCGACGGTGATCCAGTTGCCGTTGCGGTCGTCGATCTGGACGAGGACGGCCTCGTCCCCGTCGCCGACGGTGGCGAAGTGGCGTACGACGCCGGTCTCCGGGTCCGTCACCGTGTACGTGGCGTCCGACGCGTCCCGGTCCAGGGTCCAGCGCCGGGTGCCGTGCGTCGGCAGTACCGGTACACCGGGGGCCGGGTGCGGGTAGGCGAGGAGACTGCCGTCCTCGCAGAGCAGGACCACCCCCTCCGCGTCGATCTCCAGTCGCTGGTCGATCGTGCTCGCCCACGCAGGACCGAACCACCGGCCCGCCCGGTAGGAGGACTCGTAGTGCCGGCCGAAGACGAGCGGCAGTGCGCCCGGCAGGGCGATGTCCGTCTGCGGCAGGAAGACCCGCCCCGTGGCCATGTCCACGGGGTCGCCGCAGTCGCACTTCTCGTCCGGCTTGCGGCCGGCACCGTGCGGGTCCTCGGTGTGGGCGTCACGGCCCGGGGTGCCGCCCGGCTTCCTGTGCGGGACGTCGTCCAGGTGCTTCAGCCGTGTCAGGGACTTCAGGCCGCCCGCGCCCTTGGTGCCGATGAGTTCCGGGACGAGGCGGCCGAGGAACTCGGAGGGGTCGCCCTTGGCGGCGTCCCAGGCGTTCTTCAGGGCGCGGTCGGGGTTGGCGGCGGTGGAGACGAGGCCGGCGAGGGTGGTGTTGACGCCCTTGTAGTACTCCGCCGGGTGGGTCAGGTTGTACGGGTCCATCGGGTCGAGCGAGCGGACGAAGTTGAGCAGGCCCGCGGTGCCCTTGACGACGCCGCCGCCGAAGTGGGCCAGCTCGAAGCCCTGCCCGACCCCCCAGTCCGTCAGTTCCAGCTTGGCCTTCTCCAGGCCGGTCGGCTCCTTCGGCGCGTGTGCGAGGGCGGCGCGGACCGCGCCCTTGGCGGTCTCGCCGGCCTCGTTGCGGGCCTTGCGGGCGTCGTTCAGGATCTCCTGTGCGCGCTTCCGCTTGGACGCGCCGGGGTCGGAGAAGTCGCCGGGATGGGGCAGCGGCTTGTCGCTCTCGCGGGCGGCCTCGTAGGCCGCGGACTTCTTCTCGTAGGCCTCCGCGGCCTCCTTGGTGTCCTTGTCGCCCTCCTTGTACAGGGCGATCGCCTCGCGCGCCTTGCCCTGCGCGCTGGTCACCGCGTGCGCGTAGGTCTCCAGCGCCTTGGCCGCGTGCTCCATCGCGTCCGCCGCGTGCAGCCAGTCCGTCGGCAGGGTCTGGAACTTCTCCCGGAACGTGTCGGCCGCCGCGCCCTTCCAGTGCGCGGAGTCCAGCTTCTTCATCCCGCCGCCGACCAGGTCGAAGGCGCGTCGGAAGTCCCGCAGGTTCTTCACGGTGGCCGCGATCCTGTCCGGCTTGCCGTGGACGAGCTCGTCGGCCTGCTCGGTCTGCCCGAGCTGCTGTTCGCCGACCTCCGCGCCCAGGGAGGAGGCGGTCTCGTCGCCCCAGTCCTCGACCGCGTCCGCCCAGTCGTGCGCCCCGGCCTTGTCCAGTACCTGGCCGGTCTTGTCGGTGACGTAGTCGACGCCTTCGCCGACCAGCTCCTTGCCCCGGTCGAGCCCGTGGTCGACCCCGTCGACGATCTTGTCGCCCCACCCCTTCCAGTCGACCATCAGCGGCTCTCCCCCCACCGCGGCTCCTCGGCCTGGTCGACCGTCGCCTGGTCGGGGGCGAGTTTCTCCTTCAGCTTGGCGTCCACGAGGTCACGGTCCGCCGGGTCGATCAGCCCGGAGCGCTCCATCTGGTCCAGCTCCGCGTCCATCACGTCGTAGCCGGTGTTCTTCCAGGTCTGCTTGACCTCGTCGTGCGCCTTCGAGAACGACTCCGGGCTCCAGTCCGCGCCGTCCCAGGCGTGCTGGTCGCGGACGGTCTCCCAGCTCATCTGCTTGACCTCGTCCTCGGACAGATGCGGATTGCCGTTCAGGGAGTTCACACCGATCTTGAAGGTGTCCTTGATGTACTGCTCCTGCTCGGCGAACGACCCCGCCGACAGGCCGACCCCCTGCGCGAAACCGTTCCCGCGCATCGCCAGCGCCCGCACGCCCCACTCCCACCGGCCGCAGAACGTCTCGAACTCCGACGTCAGACCGCCATGGCCCAGCTCCAGCCCGGACAGGGCCAGATCCGAGAAGCCACGGCCCACGGACGCCTGGCCGGTCATCCCGAGGTCCTTCAGCTCGGAATGCGCCAGATCGATGCCCTTCGCTATCTCCGCCAGCGCCGCCGGCGGCACCGCCAGATCAGGATCGTTCCCGCTCACCGCTCCCCCGTTCCCCCGAGATCCACCGCCACCTCGTCCGGAACGATCCCCGCCACCGGCGGGAACACCACTCCGTCCGTACTGCCCGCATCCAGTGCCACCCCGCCCGGGCCGGGCAGCATCGGCACCATCACGTCGAGAAGCCGCGCACCCAGCACCGTCCGGTACGTCCACTCCCGGCCCGCCTCGCCCCGGGCCTCCGCGAACCGGGCCAGCGCCTCCTCGTCGGAGAACGCGCAGATCCACCGCACCCCGTTGAAGTCGGCCGTCCACAGGCTCCCGGACGCGTCGAACGGCACCAGGACGGCCGTACGCCGGAACTCGCCCAGCAAACGCGCAAACTCGCGGCGCGCCGTCGCGAGTTCGTCGACGGCGGCCGGGTCGGTCGTCGCCCCGGGCGGGTCCGCCGTCGGCCGCGCCGGCGCCGGAGCGGCCGCCAACTCGGCGAGTCGCGAAACTCTTTGAGGCCTCGCCTCGTCGTCCCCGTTGTCGATCACCCGGTCATGTTGTCATGTGCTTATTTCCGCGAGCAATGACCATTCGGGCGATGTCCGTTGCTCGTTGCGGGCCCGGGACGCAGCGCGGCGGCCGCCGTCCCCGGAAGGGGACGGCGGCCGCCGTGGTGGGTGTGCCGGGGGGCGTCAGTCCTTCTTCGGGTCCTCCAGGCGCGGGAAGAGGACCGCGCCCTTCGTCACCGTCGCGCCCGCCGGGAGCCTGCCCCACGTGCCGGCGTCCTGGACCGGCTGGGCGGCCAGGGCGCCCAGGACGGGCTCGGCGCCGAGGGAGTCCCAGAGCTTCTGGGAGGTCTCCGGCATGATCGGGTTGAGGAGGACGGCGACGGCGCGGAGGGACTCCGCGGCCGTGTACAGGATCGTCGCGAGGCGGGCGCGGCCCTCCTCGGACTCGTCCTTCGCGACCTTCCACGGCTCCTGCTCCGTGATGTAGCCGTTGACCTGCTTCACGAAGTCGAAGATCGCCAGGATGCCGCCCTGGAAGTCCAGCTCCTCGCCGATCTTCGCGTCGGCCGTCGCCACGGCCTTCGCCAGACCCTCGTGGATCGCCTTCTCCGCGTCACCGTCCGCCGCCGACGCGGGGAGCGCGCCGCCGAAGTACTTGCCGACCATCGCCGCCACGCGCGAGGCGAGGTTGCCGTAGTCGTTGGCCAGCTCGGAGGTGTAGCGGGCGGTGAAGTCCTCCCACGAGAACGAGCCGTCGCTGCCGAACGCGATCGCCCGCAGGAAGTACCAGCGGTACGCGTCCACGCCGAAGTGCGAGGTCAGGTCCTGCGGCTTGATGCCCGTCAGGTTCGACTTCGACATCTTCTCGCCGCCGACCATCAGCCAGCCGTTGGCCGCCACCCGGCCCGGGACCGGCAGGCCCTGCGCCATGAGCATCGCCGGCCAGATCACCGCGTGGAAGCGGAGGATGTCCTTGCCGACCAGGTGCACGTTCGCCGGGAAGGTCTCCTCGAACTTCGCCGGGTTCTCGTTGTAGCCGACCGCCGTCGCGTAGTTCAGGAGGGCGTCGACCCACACGTAGATCACGTGCTTGTCGTCCCACGGGATCGGGATGCCCCAGTCGAAGGTCGAGCGGGAGATCGACAGGTCCTGCAGACCCTGCTTGACGAAGTTCACGACCTCGTTGCGGGCCGACTCGGGCTGGATGAAGCCCGGGTTCGCCTCGTAGAACTCCAGCAGCTTCGGGCCGTACTCGCTCAGCTTGAAGAAGTAGTTCTCCTCCTTGAGGATCTCCACCGGCTTCTTGTGGATCGGGCACAGCTTCGTGCCGTCCTCGGCCTCGAGGAGATCGCCCGGGAGCTTGTACTCCTCGCAGCCCACGCAGTACGGGCCCTCGTAGCCGCCCTTGTAGATCTCGCCCTTGTCGTACAGGTCCTGCACGAACTCCTGGACGCGGTCGGTGTGACGCTTCTGGGTGGTGCGGATGAAGTCGTCGTTCGCGATGTCCAGGTGCTCCCAGAGGGGCTTCCAGGCCTCCTCGACGAGCTTGTCGCACCACTCCTGGGGCGTGACGCCGTTCGCCTCCGCGGTGCGCATGATCTTCTGACCGTGCTCGTCCGTGCCGGTGAGGTACCACACCTTCTCACCGCGCTGGCGGTGCCAGCGGGTGAGCACGTCGCCTGCGACGGTCGTGTAGGCGTGGCCCAGGTGAGGAGCGTCGTTGACGTAGTAGATGGGGGTCGAGACGTAGAACGCCTTCGATCCCTGCTTCTCGTATCCAGTGGCCGCCATGGTGCGAATTTTAACGGCCGGGAACCGCTGCCCCTGCCGGGGCGGCCGGGGCCCGTCGCACGCCGGGGGCCCGGCGGCACGCGTGACGCGTGCGGCGCCGGGCCCCCGGGGGCCGAGCAGGTGGTCGGGCGGGTGGTGGGGCGGGGCGCGGGAGCCGGTGGGCGCGTGGGTGCCTCACCGGCCCACCGCAGGGCCCCTGCCCGTCCCTAGAGCGACCAGTCCGCGAGGAGCCCCTTGTAGAACGCGGCGTGCGGGGTCTCCACCGGGGCCGGGCCCGCGAAGTGGACGCCCGTACGAGGGGTCGCGAGCTTACGGAGGTAGTCGAAGGCCTTGTTGTCCTCCTCGCCCCACACGGTGAAGCGCCAGTGCACCGCAGCCCTGCCCTCCGCCGCCGCGTCCGTCAGCGCCTGGGTCGCGGCCGTCTTCGACTCCGGCGCGCCGTCCGTCTGGAAGACCACCAGGGCGGGAAGGGCCGGGTCCGCGCTCTTCTCGTGCAGCGCGAGGACCTCCGCGATCGCCCGGTCGTAGTTGGTCCGGCCCATCCGGCCGAGGGTCGCGTTGATCGCCTCGACGCGGTCGGGGGTGGTGTCGGCGGGGCGGAGCTCCGCGGTGCCGTCGATCTCCGTCGAGAAGAAGACGGTGGTCACGGCCGCGTTCTCGGACAGGTGCGCGGCCAGCGCCACGGTCTGCTCGGCGAGGCGCTGCACGGAGCCGTCCTTGAAGTACGGCCGCATCGAGCCGGAGCGGTCCACGACCAGGTACACCGCCGCCCGCGCACCGGTCAGGCCCTGCTTCCTGAGCACCGCGCCGGCCGCCTTGTAGGCGTCCACGAGATGCGGGGCGTCGGCCTTGAGACGGGCGGGGGAGAGGGCCGGGGAGGGCGCCGCGGAGGGGGCGGGGACGGCGGTGGCCGCCTCGGTCTCCGGCTCCGGCTCCGGCTCGGTCTCGGCCTCGGGGGCTTCCCCGGTCTCGGCCTGGGGGGCGTCCTCGGGCTTCGTCCCGGCCTCGGGGGCGTCCTCGGGCTTCGTCTCGGCTTCCGCTTCCGCTTCCGCCTTCGTCCCGCCGTCGGCCGAGGGCTGCGCCTCGGGCTCGTCGGCCGGGGCCGCGGGCTCCGCCGGAACCTCCGCGACCGTCTCGGCGGAAGTCTCGGCCTGCGGCTCGGCGGCGCCGTCCTCGGCCGCCGGTGCCTGAGCCTCGGCCGTGACGTCGGCCGCCTGCGGCTCCGGGTCCGTGGCGGTGGGCTCGTCCTCGATCGCGGGCTCGCCGTCGGCCACGACCTCGGTACCGGCCGCGTCCTCCACCGGAGCGGGCTGCTCCGGCGTGGCAGGCGCCTCGACCGCTACGGCGGCCTCGGCGGCGACGGGCTCGACGGCGACGGGCTCGGCCGGGACCGGCTCGGCTTCGTCCGCAGCCGCCAGGCTCGCGTCGGCGTCGGCGTCGGCGGCCCCCGGCGTCTCCTCGGCGGCAGAGGTGCGCTCGCCGGTCGCCGGCGCGGTGGGCTCGGCTGCCGCCTCGACCTCGGCCGCCACCGGCTCCGCCTCGTCGTCGCCCGCGCTCGCGGCCGGGGCCGCGCCCGCGCTTCCGCTCTTGCCCTCGGCCGGGGCCGCGTCATCGTTCTCGCGCCCGACCTCGGCCTCTGCCGGGGCCGCGCTCGACGGCTCCGCCTCGGCCTCGGCCGCGACGGCCGCCGTCTCCGTCCCCGAGGACGCCCGGCGCGCGGCCGGGATCTGCGGGTTGTCGAAGCTCGCCGCCACCAGATCCGCCGCGGCGCGCTCGGCCGCGCGCTCCGCGGCGCTGTCCGCCGGGGCGGCGTCGGCCGGAGCGGCCTCCGGGGCCGGAGCGGCGGCCGGCCCGGCCGCCGAGGCCGCCGTCTCCGCGGACTTCTCCGCGGACGTCTCGCTCGTCGCCTCGGTCGGCGTCTCGGCCGGCTCCGGCGCCCGCTCGGGCTCCGGCGCCCGCTCGGTCGCCGCCGTCGTCTCCGTCTCAGGCGCCATCCCCTGGGCCGGGACGGAGGTTGCCGGGACGTCGGGCTCGGCGTCGTTCGCGCGGTTGCGGCCGAATACCTTGCTCAGCAAGCTCCGAATACCCATGGGAGAACCCCTTCGCATGAGTTGGGTGCGGTATGCGTCCTTCATCCCTGGCCAGGGCGGACACGTAAGGTTAGCGGCCGCCCTCGCCGCTCCCTACGACCCGGGCGCCCCCGGTTGCCGCGCATTCATCGCGCGTTCACTCCAACGCCTCCGCTGTGCAGAAGTGCACACATAACGTCACGGCCGACCAGAGCCGAGCCATGGAGGACGAAGTGCGCAAACTGCTGCCGATGCTGAGCAACCACTCTCACGGAGGCGGCCGTTCCGCCCTGACCTGCCGGTTCCGGTGCGGTGACGCCTGCTTCCAGGAGGTGCCCAACACCAGCGCCAACGAGTACGCCGGCGACGTCATAGCCGGAGTGCTGTCGCGCCGCTCCGTCATGCGCGCCGCCGCCGTCGTGACCGTCGCCTCCGCCGCCGGCGGAGCCGTCGTCCTCGGCAACGCGCCCGCGGCCGAGGCGCACGGGGGCCACCACCACCAGGGCGGGAGGGCCACCGGCGCCCGTGGGCTCCGCTTCGACCCGGTCGCGCCCAACACCGCCGACCAGGTCACCGTCCCCGAGGGCTACGCCCAGAACGTCGTCATCCGCTGGGGCGAGCCCATCCTCCGCGGTGCCCCGGCCTTCGACCCGGAGAAGCAGACGGCCGCCGCCCAGGCCGGGCAGTTCGGCTACAACAACGACTTCCTCTCCCTCCTCCCGCTGCGCGGCGAGCCGCACCGCCAGGTGCTCGTGGCCAACCACGAGTACACCGACGAGGTCCTGATGTTCCGGGGCTACGACCCCGAGAACCCGACCCGCGAGCAGGTCGAGATCGCCTGGGCCGCGCACGGTCTCGGTGTCGTCGTGGTCCAGGAGGAGCACCGCACCGGCAGGCTGACCGCGGTCACCCGCCACCACCTCAACCGGCGTCTCACCGCGACCAGCGAGTTCGAGCTCACCGGCCCGGCGGCCGGCAGCGACCTGGTGAGGACCTCCGCCGACCCCGAGGGCCGGACCGTCCTCGGCACGCTCAACAACTGCTCCGGCGGCACCACCCCGTGGGGCACCACCCTCCACGGCGAGGAGAACTTCAACCAGTACTTCGCCAACGCCTCCAGCGCCACCGACAAGCGCTACGGCATCGGCACCGGCGCCACCGAGCGCAAGTGGGAGCGCTTCGACAAGCGCTTCGACCTCAAGCAGGAGCCCCACGAGGCGCACCGCTTCGGCTGGGTCGTCGAGCTCGACCCGTACGACCCGGAGTCGACCCCGCGCAAGCGCACCGCCCTCGGCCGCTTCAAGCACGAGGCCGCGCAGCCCCGTCTCACCGACGACGGCCGTCCCGTCGTCTACATGGGCGACGACGAGCGCTTCGACTACTTCTACAAGTTCGTGTCGAGCAAGCGGATGAAGAAGGGTTCGTCGCGGGCCGCGCACGCGCACAACCTCACCCTGCTCGACGAGGGCACCCTCTATGTCGCCAAGCTGACCGGCGACAGCCCGGCGGCCGAGATCGACGGCACCGGCAAGCTGCCCTCCGACGGCGAGTTCGACGGCTCCGGCGTGTGGATCCCGCTCGCCACGGCCGGCCCCGAGGGCAGCGTCTCGCACGTCCCCGGCATGACCGCCGAGGAGGTGTACGTCTTCACGCGCCTCGCCGGTGACAAGGTCGGCGCCACGAAGATGGACCGCCCCGAGGACATCGAGCCGTCCCCGCGCACGGGGCGCGTCTACGTCGCGCTCACCAACAACACCAACCGCGGCAAGGGCACCAACCCGGCGGCCGACGAGGCCAACCCGCGCAACCTCAACAAGCACGGCCAGATCCTGGAGCTGGCCGAGCACTGGGACGACCCGGCCGCCGACGGCTTCGCCTGGCGCCTGTTCCTCGTGGCGGGCGACCCGAACGACCCGGCGACCTACTTCTCCGGCTTCCCGAAGGACAAGGTCTCCCCGATCTCCTGCCCGGACAACGTCGCCTTCGACCCGCACGGCAACCTGTGGATCTCCACCGACGGCAACCAGCTCGGCTCCCACGACGGTCTGTTCGGTGTCGCCACGCACGGCGAGCGGCGCGGTGAGCTCAAGCAGTTCCTGACCGTTCCGCGCGGCGCCGAGACCTGCGGACCGATCGTCCAGGACCGCCGCGTCCTGGTCGCCGTCCAGCACCCGGGCGAGATCGACGGCGCCTCCGTCGAGAAGCCCGCCTCCGTCTGGCCCGACGGCCCGGGCCGGATCGTGCGCCCCGCCGTCGTCTCCGTCTGGCGCACCGACGGCCGCGACATCGGCGTCTGAGCCGGACGGGACCCGGTTTCCGGCCCCGGAGTCGATCCCGGGGCCGGCCGTGGCCTCCGAGGCCCGGGCGTCGCTTCGGCCGGGGCCGGCCGTCGTGGGCCCGGGGTGGGCGTCAGTCCACCCCGAGCCCCTCCCGGAACCTCACGAACTGCTCCTCCGGCTCCCCCGTGTACACCCACGGAACCCACGCCGCCCGCGCCCCCAGGAGCCCGAGCAGTTCCCTCGCCACCTCCACCTGGCCCGCGTAACACGCGGCGTGGGCGAGATAGTTGAGGTCCGCGACCTCCTCGGGCGCCACCGGGCTGCCCGGTTCCCGCCCGCCGATCCAGCGCGCGTGGGTACGGCGCAGCTCCGTCACCGCCAGCTCGTGCTTCCAGTGCTGGTCGAAGCCGCGCACCGGGCCGCGGCCCAGCGCCCCGTCCGCGATGTAGCGGTACTCCTCGACCCGCGCGATCTGCACCAGGATCGGCAGGGGCGAGCCGGGCGGCGCCACGCCGGCGGCGTCCCGCGCGAAGTCGTACATGGCGCCGTGCGTGCCGTGCCAGCGGGCCGACCAGTAGCGCAGCACCTGGGTGTGGCCCTCGGTGTTGTACGGGTCCCGGCGCCGCAACTCGGCGAACCAGTGGTGCAGTTGGCGGCGCGGCACCCCGCCCTCGTACAGCCGGGCGACGGACAGCAGCGAGATCCACGGCATCGGGTCCTGCGGCGCCGCGTCCGCCGCGGCGAGGCAGGCGTCCACGGAGGCGTCGATGCGTCCGCGGTCGACGGCGCCGCCCCGGCCCGCGGCGATGGCCGTGTCGAAGACCCGCACCACCTCGGTCGCCGCCCGCAGCACCGCCGCGTCCGGGTTGCCCGGCTCGGCCGCCCGCCAGGCCTCGACGGTCGAGCTGCCCGCCGCGGCGTGCGACAGGAGCCGTAGCCGGTGGGTGCGGCGCGACCAGTCGTCACCGGTCTCCGCCAGCAGGTCGCGTACGCCCTGCCAGCGGCCGATGACCATGTCGTGCCGTGCCTCGGTGAGCGCGCGGTCGCCGTAGTCCGGGTCGAAGTCCGGGGTGAAGCGCGCGACGCGTGTGGAGCGCCCCGATCGGGACGGGCGGCGCAGAGCGGCCATCCGGATGCCTCCCTCGTAAGCGGAATCTGCGGTACCTGCGAAGCCTGCGGTACCGGCGGGGCGGTGCGGAGCCTGCGGAACCGGCGGGCGGGTGCGAAATCTGCGGAGCCGACGAGCCGACGAGCCGATGAGCCGATGAGCCGATGAGCCGACGAGCCGGCGGCGGGGTGGCCGGGTGCCGGCCGGAGCGGCCGCCCGCGGCGGTGGCGCCGTCAGAAGTCGGTGGCGAGCGACTCGTCCGCCCGCCGGGCGCGCGGCGAGTCCGGCGAGGCGTAGGGCTCGGCGGCGGCGAGGGCGCGGCCGGCGTCGAGGCGGGCCGGGCGGTAGTAGTCGCTGCCCTTCTTCCAGTACACGAGCATCGGCACGACACCGACGGCGAGCCCGCCGAGGCCGATCACCAGCGAGGCCGTCGACAGTTCGCCGAGCGACTCGACGAAGACCCAGAGCATGAACGCCGAGCCCAGCAGGGGCCACGCCCCGCCCAGCAGGAAGTCCCGTACGGAGGCGAGCAGCAGCTTCTTGTAGGCGACGACCGCGGCGATGCCGGCGAGGCCGTAGTAGAACGCGATCTGCAGACCGATCGCGCGCACCGCGTCGCCGAGGACCTCGCCGACCGAGCCGGCGGCGGCCGAGGCGGCGAACATGACGAGCGCGGCGGCGCCGACGGTGAGGACGGCGACCCACGGGGTGTTCCAGCGGCGGTGGACGGTGCCGAGCGCGGCCGGCAGGGTCCGGTCGCGGCCCATCGCGAAGAGCGAGCGGGTGACCTGGATGAGGGTGGTCTCCAGGGTGGCGACGGTGGACAGGAGCACCGCCAGGATCAGCAGCTTCCCGCCGACGCCGGGCCAGATCTCCTGTCCGAGGACGGCGAGGACGTTCGCGTCGGCGTTCCGGATCCGGTCGGCGCCGAGCAGCACGTTGACGGCCACCGTGAACGCCTCGAAGAGCAGGAACACGACGCCGATGCCGACGAGGGCGGCGAGACCTGCCGTGCGGCGGCTGTCGCGGGTCTCCTCGCTGAGGTTGCTGGTGACGTCCCAGCCCCAGTAGTAGAAGGCGGCGATCAGCGCACCCGCCGCGAAGCCGGAGGTGCCGCCGAAGTGGCCGAGGCCGAACCAGGACCAGTCGAAGGCGGTGGCGCTCCCGCGATGGAGCAGCGCCCCCACGACGAAGGCGACCATGACGAGCATCTCGACGCCGGACATGACGAGTTGGGCCCGTACGGTGAGCCGCGCGCCGCCCAGGACGACGAGCAGCATCATCAGGAACCAGCCGGCGCCCACGGCGCAGGACAGTGCGGTGTCGTCGGCGTGCCCGGGGGCGAGCAGGGAGAGCGTGAGGGTCCCGGCGGGGAGCGATCCGGCGACCATGAAGACGGTGGCGGAGAAGACCAGCGCCCAGCCGGAGAGGAAGCCGAGGAAGGGGTGGAGGGTGCGGCCCACCCACGAGTACCCGGCGCCGGCGTTGACGTCGATCCGGCCGAGGCGGGCGTAGGCGAGGACGATGCCGAGCATGGGTATCGCGCAGTAGAGCAGCGAGGCGGGCCCGGCGAGGCCGACCGCGCCGAAGAGCACGGCGGTGGTGGCGGCGAGCGAGTAGGCGGGGGCGCTGCCCGCCACGGCCATCACGATGGTGTCGAACGTGCCGAGGGCGTTGGGCTGGAGACCTCTGCGGGGGGCTCTGCCGGATGCTCTGCCGGGAGTCGTGCGCATGGCGATGTCCTCGGGGGGTGGGGAGGGGGGAGGGGTCGAGCGAGGAGGATCGGGGCGGGGGGAGGGGGCGGAGGGGGTGTGCGGGGCCGGGGAAGTGACCGTGCCACCAGGGCGCTTGTGGCAGGGAGGAGACGCCGGTCACGGTGAATTCGTGCGCATCGTAGTCGTCCCCGTGGGTTCCGGTAACGGCGGCGGGAGGGTTGGGTTCCGCTACCGCCGGTAAAGGCTTCCGTACGCCCCATTGGCGTGGTTTACGGGTCTGTGGGCGTCGAGCACGGCGAACGGCGAAGGGCGCTCACGGCCACGGGGGCCGGCGCTC
The DNA here is from genome assembly GCF_043202995.1 of Streptomyces sp. NPDC048018. Classification (NCBI taxonomy): domain Bacteria; kingdom Bacillati; phylum Actinomycetota; class Actinomycetes; order Kitasatosporales; family Streptomycetaceae; genus Streptomyces; species Streptomyces sp. NPDC048018. The sequence goes on along the minus strand of NZ_JBIDBK010000005.1, from coordinate 355,464 downwards.
ACGGCGAGGCGATCGCCCGGGCGGCCCGCACCTCCTGGCGCAGCGCGGAGAGCACCCCGTCCTCGTCGCCGCCGAGGTCCACGCGTACCTCCACGAGCACGTCGCTCGACCGCAGTCCCTCGGCCATCTCGCGCAACTGGCGCTCCACCGCGGCGACCTCGGCGGGTTCGGGGGCGGGTGCGCCGTGGTCGACGCGGATCCGGGCGGCGGTGGTCGCGTCCACGATGCGTTCCACGGCGATGGCGAGCGGCCACCAGGCGGCGGCCAGGTCGCCGGCGGGCGGCGGTTCCGTCAGGGCGCGCTGGAACTCCGACCGCACGCTCGACATGTCGCGGTACAGCTTGCGCCGGGCCCGGTGCCGGACCGCCGGGTCGGCGCCGACCGCGCCGGGCGCGAAGGCCAGCACGAGGTAGCCGGCGGTGTCGGCGACGGCGTCGGCCAGCCGGTCGGCGACCCGGGTGTGCCAGGACTCCGGCCACAGCAGGTAGCCGGCGACCAGGGCGATGGCGCAGCCGATGAGGGAGTCGTACAGGCGCGGCAGGACCAGGTGGAAGCGCTGGTGGTTGAGCAGGTCGGACAGGAGCAGGATGACCGGGGTGATGGCCGCGGTCTGGAAGGCGTACCCCTTCGCCGAGAAGGCCGGGATGAGCGCCGCGAGCACCATCATCACCGGCACGTCCCACCAGCCGCGCGGCACCGCGGCGAGCACGGGCGCGGCGAGCAGCAGCCCGCCGGCGGTGCCCAGGGCGCGGAGCACGGCCCGGGAGAACACCGAGCCGAAGTCCGGCTTCAGGACGAAGGTGACGGTGAGCGCGACCCAGTAGGAGCGCGGGACGGCGATGAGCGAGACGAGCGCCTGGGCGAGGCCGATGCAGAGGGCGAGCCGGAGGCCGTAGCGCCAGGAGGCACCGGACACCAGCGCGCCGCGGGTGGCGCGCCGGACGCGTACCCGCAGGGCGGCGGGGCGGCCGAGGCGGTCGTCGACGTTGTACGGGCGGGACTCGGTGCCGTTGACGAGGCCGGCCGCGTGGCGCAGGGCCTCGTCGACGGCCTTCTCGGAGGGCCGGCGGGCCTCGGGGAGGTCCGGCGCGGGCTCGCCGGTGCGGCCCGTCTCGACGGTGTCGGCGAGCGCGCGGACCGCGGCGGGGATCTGCGGCGGCAGCGGGCGGTGGAAGCGGCGGGCGGCGAAGTGGGCGGCGGGGGCGGCCTCCAGGAGCGGGATCAGCGCGTTGAGCTGGGACAGCAGGCGCACCAGGGTGGGCGCCCGGCCGTGGTGGCGGGCACGGCGGGCCAGGACGAGGTCGTAGGACTGGTTGAGGGAGGCGGTGACGGCCTGTCTGCGCTCGTCGTACGCGTCGGTGCCGGCGGCCTCGAAGAGCTCGGCGATCGCCCGGTAGGTCCCGGCGACGGCCGCCCGCTCGGGCTGCCCGCCGCGCAACGGCCAGCCGAGCAGGGTCAGGACGAGGACGACGACCCCGCCGAGGCCGAGCAGGACCGGGGCCTTCCACCAGGGCTGGGGCATGGGCAGGCCGGCGCCGACGACGGCGTTGAGGAGCAGGAGAAGCCCGGAGACGGAGGCGACGGCGCCGATCGACGAGATCATCCCCGAGACGAGCGCGACGAGCGTGAGCACGGCGACCGCGACCCAGCCCTCACCGAACACGAGCGTGCCGAGGGTGACGCCGAGGGCGCCGAAGAGCTGCGGGACGGCGATGTTGAGGATCCGCATCCGGTAGGCGTCGGCGGTGTCCCCGATGACCCCGGACAGTGCCCCCATCGACACGAGCGCCCCGTACGCCGGCCGGTCGGTCGCGAATCCGACGGCGAGCGGCGCTGCCAGCGCGACGGAGGCGCGGGCCACGGCGGGCCACGGTACGGGCGTGGGCTGCGGCCGGAGGCCGGCGGTGAGCCAGGCGGGCGGGGACAGCCGTGCGGGTTTCGCCATGCGACCAACGTAGGCGGTGGGGGCGCGATCCCGGCCGCCCCGGGGTCAGCTGCGGTAGTTCTCCACCTCGGCGGCGGGGCGCAGGGCCGCCGTGTCGGGGTCCTCGCCGAACTCGCTCTTCGCGCGGCGCTGCCGCAGCAGGTCCCAGCACTGGTCGAGCTGCACCTCCACCTCGGCGAGCCGGGTGCGTTCCTCGTCCGGGAGGCCGCCCGTGCGCTGCCGCAGCGCGCGCTCCTCCTCGACGAGGGCGCCGATGTTCTCGAGGATCTCGTCGTTGTCCATGCCTTCCAGCCTGGCCGATCGGTGCCCGGCCCGCAGGTCGGGGAGGGCCGGGCCGGGACCGGGCACCGCGGTGGCCGTCAGTGGCGCAGCGCCTGGGAGATCTCCGCCTTGGTGGCGCCGGTCAGCGAGCGGTTGCTGCGTGCCGTACCGGACTTGGACCTGCCGGGTTCGACCGCGTCGATGGTCATGACCACCACGTCGAGGAGATTGCCCTCCGTGTCGCGGAAGTTGACCTGGATCGTGTAGTCGGCGTTCTTGTCCAGGGGGTTCGTCGCGGTGATCTCGGCGACCGTCCGGTCGCCGTCGACGGACGTGGGGCCGGCCTTGACGTCGCCGGTGGCCTTCACCCCGTTCTTGACCTCGTCCATCTTCTGCTGCGCGGCCGAGGCCGCGGCGGCGGTGGCGGAGGCGACGATGCTCCCGGCCGTGTCCTTCGCCTCGTCGCATCCGGCGAGGGCCGGGCCGAGGGCGGCGACGGCGAGGACCGCGGCGGCCACGGAGGCGGCGCGGCGGCCGCGGGGGCGCGTCACAGGGTCCCGCGCCCGTACGAGTCGTCCGACGCGAGCGCCCAGACGACGAAGACGGACACGGCCATCGAGAACAGCGCCCACCACGGCTGGTACGGCAGGAACAGGAACTGGGCGACGATGTTGAGCGAGGCGAGCGCGATGCCCGCGATCCGGCCCCACTCGGCGCCCTTGAGGATCCCGATGCCGGCCACGGCGACGACGACGCCGAGGCAGAGGTGGATCACGCCCCAGGTGGTCAGGTTGAACCGGTACACGTAGCTGCCGACCCGGGCGTAGACGTTGTCCTCGGCGATGCCGGCGATGCCCTGGAAGACGTCCATGATGCCGACGACCAGCATCAGGACACCGGCGAAGAGGGTGCCGCCGGCGGCCCAGCCGCCGCTGTCCGACGGTTGCTTCGATGTGCGCGGAGGTGCGGTGTTCTGGCTCATGGCCTCATCGTGGGAGCGCCTGTTCGGTTCCGAATCTTCTGCTGGGCCGTAAGGGTGAGGGGACCCCCGGCCGCCCGTGCGGGCACCGCGGGCGGCGACCGGTCCGCGGCCCCGCTCCCGCCCCTCGGCGGCGCCGTGTGCCCGCCCTGCCGGGCGTGCTCTGCGGGATCGGCGCCGTGGCCGTTCGTCCGGCGGGTGTCCCACGGCCCGGGCGCCGCAGGCACCGGGCGTCCACCGGCTGATCCACTTGCGGGCGCTGCCGCGCGGGTGTGCTCTGGAGGGTGCACCAGCAGGCGCGGGAAAGGAGCCTCCGCCATGGCCGCACACGCAGCGGTACCCGCCCGCAGGCACTTCAGCACGCACGGCTGGGGGATACCCGTCACCCTGGGCATCGCCTACGCCCTCTACGCAGGGACCAACGCCCGCCAGGGCGGTCCGACGACCTGGGGCGACTTCTGGGTCGGCCTCATCAGCGGCGTCGTCGTCGCCGTCGCCGTGTGGACCCTGCACCGTTTCGGGCGGCACCTGCGGCGCGAGGTGCGTGCCGCGGCCTGGGGCGCCCTCGCCGGCATCGCGATCGGCTTCCTCTACAGCCTCACCGGCGCGAGCGTCTACTCCTCCACGCTCCTCGGCCTGATCGTCGCCGCGGTCAACGGGGGCGCCGCGTTCTACCTCTTCTTCACGCACGAGGACGCGTACGGTCGCCCGGCTCCTTACTGACCGCGGCCGGTCCGGCGCCGGTGGTACGCCACCGCCACCGCCGCGAGGAGCGGCGGCCAGGCGAGGAGCGGCGCGTAGCAGGCCACGAGCAGGGCGTCCTGGGCCGGTGAGGCCGGGATCCCCGGGCCGAGACCGGCGTACGCCGCGTACGCGCCCCACCCCGCGACCGCGCACAGCCCGGCCACCCCGGCGAGGGCGGTCGCGGTCGCGGCGGTGGGGTTCACGCGGCGCCCGCCGAGGAACGGCAGCCACCGCGGGAACACCTCGCCCCAGGCCCGCACGAGCCCCAGTGTCAGGAACGCCAGCAGCTCCGACACGACGCTCAGGGACACGACGTACAGGCACGCGCCGGGTCCCGTCATGGCGTCGCCGGCGTCCAGGGTGACCGGTAGCCCGGCGACGAGCGCGAGCCGCCACAGCCCCGACGGCAGCACGGCGAGCGGGACGGCGTGGGCGGCGAGCACGGCCCAACGCGGCACGGTGGGAAGAGCGTTCGTCTTCAGCATGGCCCCAGACTGACGGCGGGGCCGGGCCGGCGGCGTCGGCGCGGAGGCCGGTCCGCCTCCGCCGCGCGGGGGAGGCGCCCTCCTCCCCGGAGACGGTGCCCCCGGCGGCCCGCTCCCGGCCGCCGGAGCCCGCCGAGAGCGGCCCCGGCCACGCCCGGCGGCAGGACACGCGCGTGACCGACCTCGCCGTCGCGACCGAGGGCATGACCGGGGTCTCCCCCTGGACGCCGGGTGGCCGGCGCTGCTGGTGGTGGTCCGGGGCGGCGACGAGGCGGCTCTGCCACCGCGGGTGCTCAGCTGCGCGGTGTGGTCTGCTGCACGGCCCAGCGGTTGCCGTCGGGGTCGGCGAAGTAGACGAACGACCCCCAGGGCCGGTCGTCGATCGGGCTGACCTCGATGCCGCGGGCCACCAGGGCGGCGTGCGCCTCCTCGATGTCGGCCACGACGACCTGCATGTTGTCCAGGGAGCCCGGGGTCATCTCGGTGATCCCCTGCCCGAAGGCGATCGAACAGGCGGAGCCGGGCGGGGTCATCTGGACGAAGCGGATCGCCTCGCTGACCGTCACGTCGTGGTCGGGGTGGAAGCCGACCCGCTCGTAGAAGGCCTTGGCCCGGTCCACATCGGTGACGGGCACCCCGATCAGCTCCAGTTTGATGTCCATGTCGGCATCATCCGCTCCGGCCCGCCGGGGCGCCCGTTGACCTTCCCCCGCGGGGAAGGCCCAGCCTCGGTCGTGCCGGGCGGGAAGCCCGGTCCAGGGAGGCTGAAAGGCTGGGGCCATGCTGCTGCTGACGATCGGCGACTTCGCCCGCGCCACGGGGCTCTCGGCCAGGTCGCTGCGCCGCTACGACGACCGGGCGTGCTGCCGCCCGCCCGCGTCGACCCGTACTCCGGCTACCGGTACGGGCGCGGGCATTCGCGTCCGGGCGTCGGGGACGAGGTGCCCGGGCGTGGGGTGCCCGCCGGCCCCGGCGCGGTCCGGGGTCACGGGGCCGGGCTCACGGCGTCCGGCCCGGCCCGTCCGGCCTGACCCGAAGGACAGGCCTCAGCCCGTCGCCTCGTCCTCCGTCGTCTCGCCGCGCACCACCACGACCGGACACGGCGCGTGCTGCGTCACGTTCGTCGAGACGGAGCCGAGCACCGCCGCCTTGAAGCCGCTGTGGCCGCGGTCGCCCACGACCAGGAGCGACGCGCCCGCGGCCTGGTCGACGAGGGCCTGGGAGGGGTTGCCGCTCACGACCGTGCGGGTGGTCGTGGCGGCGGTCCCGGCCGGGAGCACCTTCGCCAGGGATCCGTCGAGGATCTGCCTCGCGAGCTCCTCGGGGTCGGACTCCGGCGGCACGCCCGGCATCAGCGTCGCCCAGGACGCCGGGTACTCCCAGCTGATCACCGCGTGGAGGGAGTCCCCGGTGAGGGAGGCCTGCCGGGCCGCCCACCTGAGCGCCTTCAGGGAGGACGCCGATCCGTCCACGCCCACCACGATTCTGCCGCCGGCCATCGCCGACCTCCGTTCGTCGTCGTTGTCGTCGTCGGGAAGCCTCACCCGAACCCCGGATCGCAAACGATCAGTCCAGGCGCAGGTCGGCCAGCTGCTTCTCGAACGGGACGAGGTCCTCGTCCGCCTCGGCCTCCTCGCGGGCCGGCCGGGCCCCGACCAGATCCGCGAACTCGCTGCCGGCGCGGGTGATCCGGGTCGGCAGGCCTTCGGTGTAGTCGTCGCCGCCCGAGCCCCAGTCCTCCGATGCCGCGTAGACGGCGGTCGGGGCGACCACGGCCCGCAGGTACGCGAAGAGCGGCCGGAGGGCGTGGTCGAGGACGAGGGAGTGGCGGGCGGTTCCGCCGGTCGCGCCGACGAGGACCGGGGTCCCGGTCAGCGCCGCCGGGTCGAGGAGGTCGAAGAAGGACTTGAACAGGCCGCTGTACGAGGCGGTGAAGACGGGGGTCACGGCGATGACCCCGTCCGCCGCGGTGACCTTGTCGATCGTCTCCCGGAGCTTCTCCGACGGGAAGCCGGTGACGAGGTTCTTCGCGATGTCGACGGCCAGGTCGCGCAGTTCGACGACCTCGACGTCGACGGCGTACTCCTGCTCGGCGAGCCGGTAGCGGGCGGCCTGGAGGAGCCGGTCGGCGAGCAGCCGGGTGGACGAGGGGCTGCTGAGGCCGGCCGAGACCGCGATCAGCTTCAGGGTGCGCACGGGGTCATGCCTCCTTCTTCGTCGCCGCGGCCGCCGGAACGGCCGGGTGGAGCGGGGCGGTCGCCGGGACGTCGGCCGGGCGCAGGTTCGCGAACTCCTTGCGCAGCACCGGCACGACCTCCTCGCCGAGGATGTCGAGCTGTTCGAGGACCGTCTTCAGCGGCAGTCCGGCGTGGTCGACCAGGAAGAGCTGCCGCTGGTAGTCGCCGACGTAGTCCCGGAACGACAGGGTGCGTTCGATGACCTCCTGCGGCGAGCCGACGGTCAGCGGGGTCTCGCGGCTGAACTCCTCCAGGGACGGACCGTGGCCGTAGACCGGCGCGTTGTCGAAGTACGGGCGGAACTCCCGCACGGCGTCCTGCGAGTTCTTGCGCAGGAAGACCTGGCCGCCGAGGCCGACGATCGCCTGCTCGGGGGTGCCGTGACCGTAGTGGGCGTACCGCTGCCGGTAGAGCCGGACCATCTTCTCGGTGTGCTGCTTGGGCCAGAAGATGTGGTTCGCGAAGAAGCCGTCGCCGTAGTACGCCGCCTGCTCGGCGATCTCGGGCGAGCGGATGGAGCCGTGCCAGACGAACGGCGGGACGCCGTCCAGCGGGCGCGGGGTGGACGTGAAGCCCTGGAGCGCGGTGCGGAACCTGCCCTCCCAGTCGACGACGTCCTCCCTCCACAGCTTGTGGAGGAGCGCGTAGTTCTCGATGGCGAGCGGTATGCCCTGGCGGATGTCCTGGCCGAACCACGGGTAGACCGGGCCGGTGTTGCCGCGGCCCATCATCAGGTCGACGCGCCCGTCGGCGAGGTGCTGCAGGGTCGCGTAGTCCTCGGCGATCTTCACCGGGTCGTTGGTGGTGATCAGGGTCGTGGAGGTGGAGAGGATCAGGTTCTCCGTGCGGGCCGCGATGTGGCCGAGGAGCGTCGTCGGGGAGGACGGGACGAACGGCGGGTTGTGGTGCTCGCCGGTCGCGAAGACGTCCAGGCCGACCTCTTCCGCCTTGAGCGCGATGGCGACGGTGTTCTTGATCCGCTCGTGCTCGGTGGGGGTCCGGCCGGTGGTGGGGTCGGTCGTCACGTCGCCGACGGTGAAGATCCCGAACTGCATCGCGCTCACCTCTCGCCTCTCGTAGTCTTTGGTTGAATCTTAAACTGTCCGCCTCAACGGTGCCACCTCCGCCCCTATTCCCGGCCCCCTCCCGGAGGGGGCCGTATCCGGCCGCCCGGCCACGGCCGTCGCCGCCCGAGGGCCGTGGCGGTCCGAGGGCCGTGGCGGCGCGGGCCGTGGCGGCGCGGGCCGCCGGGGGCCGCTCGCCCGCCCGGGGCCCGCCCGCCCGGCGGCGGCCCGCCCCGAGGCCCGCCCGCCCGGGGCCCGCCCACCCGGCGGCGGCCCGCCCGTACCCTGGACGCCATGACCGAGGGCACGAAGGACGCCGAGCGCGACGACGAGGGCTGGAAGGAGCGGGGCGTGATGCTCCGCGTCTTCGTCTACGTCTTCGCGACCCACGCCTTCGCCGGGTTCGTCTGGCTGCTCTTCTTCGTGGGGCAGAACGCCCCGAAGTAGGCGCCGGGCGGCCGGTTCCCGCCCTCCCGAAGGGCCTCCCGTAAAGTCCCCGACGTGAACGCTGCGATATCGGTCGTCGGAATCGGCGCGGACGGCTGGGACGGGCTCCCCGAGGCCTCCCGCCGCCCCCTGCGCGCCGCCGAGGTGCTGATCGGCGGCCCCCGCCAGCTCGACCTGCTCCCCGAAGGCGACTGCCCCGGCACCCGGGTCCCCTGGCCGAGCCCGCTGCGCCCCGCCGTCCCCGGCCTGCTCGCCGCCCACGAGGGGCGCCGGGTCGCCGTCCTCGCCAGCGGCGACCCCCTCTTCTACGGGATCGGGCGCACGCTCGCCGAGCTCGTCGGCCCCGACCGCCTCGACATCCGGCCGCACCCGTCCTCCGTCTCGTACGCCTGCGCCCGGCTCGGCTGGCCCCTGGAGACCACCGAGACGGTCTCCCTGGTCGCCCGGCCGCTCGACGCGCTCGCCGCCGCCCTCCACGACGGACGCCGGCTCCTGCTGCTCGGCGAGGGCCCCGACAGCCCCGCCCGGGTCGCCCGGCTGCTGCGCGAGCGCGGCTGGAGCGGCACCCGGATCCGGGTCCTGGAGCAGCTCGGCGGACCCGGCGAGCGGCTCCTCGACGGCACCGCCGCCGACTGGCCGTACGAGCGCACCGACGCTCTCCACGTCCTCGCCCTCGACTGCGTCCGCGACCCCGACACGCTGCGGCTCGGCACCACACCCGGCCTGCCCGACGAGGCGTACGAGCACGACGGCCAGCTCACCAAGCGGTACGTGCGGGCCGCCACCCTCGCCGCGCTCGCCCCCGCACCCGGCGAACTGCTCTGGGACATCGGCGGCGGCTCCGGGTCCATCGGCATCGAGTGGATGCGGGCCCACCGCGGCTGCCGGGCGGTCGCCGTCGAGAAGCAGCCCGAGCGCGCCGCGCGCATCGAGCGCAACGCCGCCGCCCTCGGCGTACCCGCCCTGAAGGTCGTCACGGCCGCCGCGCCCGGCGGCCTCGCCGCGCTCCCCACCCCCGACGCGATCTTCATCGGCGGCGGCCTGACCGCCCCCGGCCTGCTCGACGCCTGCTGGGACGCGCTCCCGGCCGGCGGCCGGCTCGTCGCCAACACCGTGACCCTGGAGTCCGAGGCGCTGCTCGCCGACCGCTACCGGCGGCACGGCGGCGAGCTGATCCGGCTCGCGGTCGCCGCCGCCGTGCCCGTGGGCGGCTTCACCGGCTGGCGCCAGGCCATGCCGGTCACCCAGTGGTCCGTAACGAAGGGTTGAACACAGAGATGACCGTCTACTTCATCGGCGCGGGCCCCGGCGCGGCCGACCTGATCACCGTGCGCGGCGCGCGGACCCTGGCGAAGTGCGGGGTCTGCCTCTACGCCGGCTCCCTGGTCCCGACCGAGCTGCTCGCCGAGTGCCCGCCGGACGCGAAGCTCGTCGACACCGCGAAGATGGACCTGGACGGGATCGTCGCCGAGATCGCCGCCGCCCACGAGGCCGGCGAGGACGTGGCGCGGCTGCACTCGGGCGACCCGTCCGTCTTCAGCGCCATGGCTGAGCAGATGCGCCGCCTGGACGCGGCCGGCATCCCGTACGAGGTCGTGCCGGGCGTTCCCGCCTTCGCGGCGGCCGCGGCGGCGCTGAAGCGGGAGCTGACGGTCCCGACCGTCGGCCAGACCGTGATCCTCACCCGTATCGCCCAGCAGGCCACGCCCATGCCCGAGGGCGAGGACCTGGCCACCCTCGGCCGCAGCGGCGCCCTGCTCGTCCTCCACCTCGGTGCCCGCTACGTCGACCGGATCGTCTCCGAGCTGGTCCCGAACTACGGCGTGGACTGCCCGGCCGCGGTGGTGGCGATGGCCGGCCGTCCCGACGAGATCGTGCTGCGCGGCACGCTGGAGGACATCGCGGAGCAGGTGAGGGCGGCGGGCATCACGAAGACCGCGGTCATCATCGTGGGCCGCACCCTGGCGGCGTCGGAGTTCCGCGACAGCCACCTCTACGACCCGGCCCGGGACCGCCACACCTGCTGACGGCGGCCCCCGCGGCCGGACGCCTCAGGCGTTCGGCCGCTTGCCGTGGTTCGCCTTCTTCTTCTTGCGGGCCCGCTTCTTGTTGCCGCGCTTCGCCATGGAACTCCCTCTCGGTCGGGGATGCTGCCGGGGCCAGCCTAGGGGCGGCCCCCGGCACCCGCACGCCGAATGTCAGCCCCGTGCGCTGCAATGAGCGGATGACCGTTCACGACGTGGCCCGGGCGCTGCCGGGCATCGGGGAACTGCGCGACCACTGCCGGGGGCTCGCGATGCTGGAGGCCGTGCTGAGCCCGGAGTGGGATGGGCGGTACCACTCCTTCGACGCCCGCTGGAACGAGCACGAGGAGATGGCCTCGATGCGCGACGGGCAGGGCGACGAGTTCTCGTTCGTCTTCTCGCCCGCAGGGGCGTACGCCCGGGGCTTCGCCCACGAGGCCCCGATGAGCCCCTGGGCCGACCGGGACGATCCCGAGGTGTGGCCGGGCGTCCTGGACGACGTGCCGGCGGTCTTCCGTGCGTACGTGACGGAGCCGGCGTTCTGCGAGGAGGGGATCCCGGCGGTCACCTGCTGCCTCTGGCGCGAAGCCGCCGACTCCGCCTGGCGCACCGGCACCATCGACTTCCCCACCTGGGGAGACGGCGAGCCGGACGGTGCCGACCGGCTCTTCGCCCTGCTCGTCGACCGCTCGGCGGAGGCGTACGCGGAGTGGGCCGCCGACTACTACGAGAGGGAGGTCGACGTCGAGGCCGTCCGGCACGTCCTCGCCCTGCGCCCCCTCACCCGGGAGGTCGTCGCGGCCCTCGACCCGGAGCTGACGCTCGCCGACCTGGCGGAGGACCTGCGGGAGACCGGCTATCCGGCCTGACCGGCCGCCGCCCACTCCGGCGCCAGCGCGGACATCAGCGTCGCGTCCACCCGCTCGCCCTCCCACAGCAGGGCGTCGCGGAGCACGCCCTCCGCGCGGAACCCGGCCTTCTCGTAGGCGCGGCGGGCGCGCGGATTGAAGGCGTACACCTCCAGCCAGACGCGGTGGAGACCGAGGGTCCCGAAGGCGTGGCCGACGAGGAGGCGGGTGGCCTGGGTGCCGAGGCCGCGGCCGATGCCGGCCGGGGTGAAGCAGATCCGGAAGGCGCAGCTCTCGTTGCCCGGGTCCCACTCGTTGAGGACCGCCTCGCCGACGACCAGTCCCGAGGCCCGCTCCACCACGGCCAGGTCGAGCCGGTCGTCCCGGGCGCCCCGCGAGCCGTACCAGCGGCGCAGCGCGGGCTCGTCGAAGCGGGTGTGGTTCCCGGTCAGCCGGGAGATCTCGGGGTCGTCGAACATGGGCAGCAGCGCCGGGACGTCGTCCTCGGTGACCGGACGCAGCGTGACGCGTTCGCCGGTGAGGGTGGGCTTGTGCGAGAAGTCGGCCATCCGGCGATTCTCCGCAGTGTCCCGCCGGCTGTCGCGGGATTTCCGGGGCGGCGCCACCGGCGGCGACGGCCACACGGAGGACGGCTCCCGCGAGCCGGACTACGCTCCCGGCCCCGCCACCGGCGAGCGTCCCACGACCACGCCCGCGCGGTCGATGCAGATCACGTCGACGGCGACGGGTGCGCCGCGCAGGACCGCGAGGGCCTCGTCGCGGGCGCGGACGGCGACCAGGTCGCCCAGCGGGACCCCGGCGGCCTCGCAGAGGCGGAGCGCGGCGAGCCCGGTGTTGGCGTCGGCGATCTCCGCGGCCAGGTCCTCGCCGGCGCCGCCCGTCCGGGCCAGGTCGGCGAGGAAGCCCTTGTCGACCCGGGAGCGCGCGGAGTGCAGGTCCAGGTGGCCGGCGGCCAGCTTGGACAGTTTGGCGAAGCCGCCGCAGACGGTGAGCCGGTCCACCGGGTGGCGGCGGACGTACTTGAGCACGGCGCCCGCGAAGTCGCCCATGTCGAGCAGCGCGATCTCCGGCAGGTCGTAGAGCTGGGTGACGGTCCGCTCGGAGGTGGAACCGGTGCAGCCGGCGACGTGGGTGAGGCCGCCGGCGCGGGCCACGTCGACGCCGCGGCGGATGGAGTCGATCCAGGCCGAGCAGGAGTAGGGGACGACGACGCCGGTGGTGCCGAGGATGGACAGTCCGCCGAGGATGCCGATGCGCGGGTTCCAGGTGGAGCGGGCGATCTCGGCGCCGTGGTCGACGGAGAGGGTGATCTCGACGTCGCCGGTGCCGCCGTGCGCGGCCGCGACCCGGGCCACGTGCTCGCGCATCATCTGGCGGGGGACCGGGTTGATCGCCGGTTCGCCGACGTCGAGGGGCAGCCCGGGCAGGGTCACGGTGCCGACGCCCTCACCGGCCCTGAAGACGACCCCGGAGCCGGCCGGGAGCAGCCGGACCGTGGAGCGGATCAGCGCGCCGTGCGTGACGTCCGGGTCGTCGCCGGCGTCCTTCACCACGCCGGCCGTCGCGGAGTCCGGTCCGGTCGACTCGACGGCGAGCGCGAAGGCGGGCGTCTGGCCCTTGGGCAGGGTGATCGTCACCGGGTCCGGGAAGTCCCCGGTGAGCAGCGCCGTGTAGGCGGCGGTGGTCGCCGCCGTCGCGCAGGCACCGGTCGTCCAGCCGGGGCGCAGACCGGTGTGCTTGAGTTGGGCCGCACGCCCGCCGGAACTCATGAACGGACTCCCAGGATTCCCATGCACGTACTCATCCTCGGCGGGACGGCCGAAGCGCGCGCCCTGGCCGGGCTGCTCCACCCGCGGGTCCGTGTCACGAGTTCCCTCGCCGGGCGGGTCGCGGCGCCCCGGCTGCCGGCCGGGGAGGTCCGGATCGGCGGCTTCGGCGGGCCGGAGGGGCTCGCCGCGTGGCTGCGGGAGCACGCCGTGGACGCGGTCATCGACGCCACCCATCCCTTCGCCGAGCGGATCAGTTTCCACGCGGCCGCGGCGGCCGCCACCGCCCATGTTCCCCTGCTCGCCCTGCGCCGCCCCGGCTGGGTCCCGGTGGACGGCGACCGGTGGCACGCGGTCGCCTCGCTGGAGGAGGCCGCGGCCGCCCTCGACGCCTTCGGTGACCGCGTCTTTTTGACCACCGGCCGCATGGGCCTCGCCACCTTCGCCGCCCGCCCCGAGTGGTTCCTGGTCCGCTCCGTCGACGCCCCCGAGGCCCCGATGCCCGCCCGCACCGAAGTGCTCCTGGACCGCGGTCCGTTCACCCTCGACGGCGAACGTGCCCTGCTCGCCGCCCACCGCATCGACGTCCTCGTGACCAAGGACAGCGGCGCCGCCGCCACCGCCCCCAAACTCACCGCGGCCCGCGAGGCCGGCATACCGGTCGTCGTGGTCCGCCGCCCGCCCGCCCCGGCCGGCGTCCTGACGGCGGCGACCGCGGAGGAGGCCGCCGTGTGGGTGGGGGCGCGGGAGCGGGCCGGGGGCTGAGCGCGCCGGACCCGGGCGGCGGGGCTCCTGCCTCGGCCGGTGACCGGGTCGGGCGGGACCAGGTCACCGGTGCGCTCGACGAGCGGGGCGGAGGGCGCCGGCTCGTCGCCGTGGTCCTACTCCTCCGGGTACCGCCGGGGTGTCCACGTGATCCGCTGTCCGTCGGCCCGTTCCGTCACCCGCGTCTGCGACGAGCCGATCAGCAGGAGCGTGCGCATGTCGACCTCGGCCGGGTCGAGGGTCTTCAGGGTGAGGATGCGGACCGACTGTTCCGGGCCGCCCACGTCGCGGGCGACCACGACCGGGGTGTCGGGGGACCGCAGCTCCAGGAGGAGGTCGCGGGCCGCGGCCACCTGGTGGGTGCGGGACCGGGAGCCCGGGTTGTAGACGGCCAGGACCAGGTCGGCCTCGGCGGCCGCGCGGACGCGGCGGGCGATGACGTCCCAGGGCTTGAGGCGGTCGGAGAGGGAGAGGGTGGCGTAGTCGTGGCCGAGGGGGGCGCCCGCGGCGGCGGCGGCCGCGTTGGCGGCGGTCACGCCCGGGAGGACGCGGACCGGGATGTCGGCGTATCGCTCCTCCGAGGCGACCTCCAGGACCGCCGTCGCCATGGCGAAGACGCCCGGGTCGCCGCCCGACACGACGGCGACGCGGCGGCCGCGGCGGGCCAGGTCGAGGGCGAACTCGGCGCGCTCCGACTCGACCTTGTTGTCCGAGCCGTGGCGGCGCTGGCTCGCCCGCAGGACCGGGACGCGGTCGAGGTAGGTGGTGTAGCCGACGAGGTCGTCGGCGTTGACGAGCGCGCCGCGGGACTCGGGCGTCAGCCACGGCGCGCCGGCCGGGCCGGTGCCGACGACCACGACCTCGCCGGCGGTCTCCCGGGTCTCGGGGGCCACGGCGTCGATGCGGGACGGGAGGACCGCCACCGAGAAGTACGGGACGGAGGCCGGGTCGACGTCGGCCAGGGCGTCGGTGCGCTCGCCCGCCATGAACGCGCGCTCCACGTAGCGCGCGTCCTCCAGGCGCCCCGCCCGCTCCAGCGCCCGCCGTACGGTCGGGAAGGTGCGGCCGAGCTTCATCACGACGGCCGAGTCGGTGCCCGCGAGGCGGGCGGTCAGCTCGTCCTCCGGCAGGGTGCCGGGGATGATCGTCAGCACCTCCTCCGCCTCGCACAGCGGCTCGCCCAGCCGGGCGGCGGCGGCGCTCACGGACGTGACGCCGGGGATGACGGTGGTGTCGTAGCGGTGCGCGAGCCGCTTGTGCATGTGCTGGTAGGAGCCGTAGAAGAGCGGGTCGCCCTCGGCGAGGACGGCGACCGTGCGGCCGGCGTCCAGGTGGGCGGCGAGGCGGGCCGAGGCCTCCTCGTAGAAGTCGTCGAGCGCGCCCCGGTAGCCGCCGGGGTGGTCGGTGGTCTCCACCGTGAGCGGGTACATCAGCCGCTCCTCGATGTGGTCCTCGCGCAGGTGCCCGGCCGCGATGGAGCGGGCGATGGACCGCCCGTGGCGGGCCGAGTGGTACGCGACCACGTCCGCCTCGGCGATGGCCTTCACGGCGGCCACGGTCATCAGGTTCGGGTCGCCGGGGCCGAGGCCCACGCCGTACAGCTTGCCGGTCACTTCTGGATCTCCGCTTCGTGCGCGAGGGCGTTGAGGGCCGCCGCGGTCATGGCGCTGCCGCCCCGCCGGCCGCGGACGACGAGGTACTCCAGGCCGAGGGTGTTCGCGGCGAGGGCGTCCTTGGACTCGGCGGCGCCGATGAAGCCGACCGGGATGCCGAGCACGGCGGCGGGCCTGCCGGCGCCCTTCGCGATCATCTCCAGGAGGTGGAAGAGGGCGGTCGGCGCGTTGCCGATGGCGACGACGGAGCCCTCCAGGCGGTCCCGCCACAGCTCCATGGCGGCGGCCGAGCGCGTGGTGCCGAGCTCGGCGGCGAGCCCGGGCACCGCCGGGTCGGACAGGGTGCAGACCACGTCGTTGTCGGCGGGCAGCCGCTTGCGGGTGACCCCGCTGGCGACCATCTGCGCGTCGCACAGGATGGGGGCGCCCGCGCGGAGCGCGGCGCGGGCCGAGGCCACGACACCGGGGGAGTACGCGACGTCCTGGACGAGGTCGGTCATGCCGCAGGCGTGGATCATCCGCACCGCCACGGTGGCGACGTCGGCGGGCAGGCCCGCGAGATCGGCCTCGGCGCGGATCGTGGCAAAGGAGCGGCGGTAGATCTCCGCCCCGTCCTTCTCGTACTCGAACATCCTGGGGCTCTCGCTCATCTCGTCGTGGTGCGGGCCGTGGCGACCGCTTCGGGCAGGGAGGTACGGGGTGTGGGGACGCCGGCCACCAGGTATCCGCCGTCGCCGGTGGCGAGGACGTCGACCCAGGTGCCGTGCGGGTGGCCGCAGCGGCGTTCGCAGCCGGAGAAGTGCACCGGCAGGAGCCCCGCGGGCGCCCGGCGGGCGTCGGCGCGCACGTCGTCGAGGGCCTTGGCGCAGCCGGGCCGCCCGGTGCACGCGGTGACCCGGGCGCCGGGCGCGTCGGGGCTCGTGACGAGGCCGTGCGCGGCGAGTTCCGGGAGCCGGGCGGGGGTGGTGCGGACGACCGCTCCGCGCCAGGGCGTCAGCCGGATCCCGTCCGCGGGCAGCAGTGCCCGCAGCTGGGTGGCGGTCAGCCGGCCGAGGGGGGCGAGGACGTACACCGCGTCCGCGCCGAGCGCTCCCGGCACGGGCGGTTCGCCCGGCGGGAGCGGGGAGTCCGGTACGGCCTCCGCCCGGATCCCCGCCTCCTCCAGTGCTCCGGTCAGGTCCGGCGCGTGGCCCGCGGGCAGTTCCCTCACCCGCCAGGCGCCGGTGCCGGCCGTGGCGGCGGCGTCGAGGAAGGCGAGCGCGGCGGCCAGGGCGGCGCGGGGCGCGTCGGCGGCGGGGACGCGGCGGACCTCGGGGCCGACGCGGAGCTCCGCGCCCGACGGCCCTGCGACCAAGGTCACATCGCCGCCGAGTCCGGCGACGTCGCCGCGGCCGTCGTCGAGCACGAAGAGGAACCGGCCCGAAAGGGACGCGGCCCGTGGCGCGTCGCACAGCAGCGCGTCGAGCTCGCGGACCCACAACTGCACGTCCCCGTGGCCGAGTCCGTCGAGGCCGGCGGCCGGCGAGGCGACGATGTTGCGCACCCGCTCGTGGGTGGGGGAGGGGAGCAGACCGGCCTCGTCGAGGAGGGCGGCGAGCTCGGCGCCGCAGCCGTCCCGGAGGCCGCGCAGCTCGGCGTTGCCGCGCGAGGTGACGCTGATGCCGCCGTCGCCCAGGGTCTCGGCCGCCGAGGCGAGCAGCTCCGTCTGACGCGACGTCAGCATGCCGCCGGGCAGGCGTAGTCGGGCGAGGAAGCCGTCGTCGGCGGCGTGCAGACGCAGCGCCCCCGGGCATGCGTCACCACGGTCCCGTATGAGTGGTTCGCCCGGTTCGGGCGAGCGGTGAGGGGTGGGCGGCATGGCGGCGAGCATACCCACGGCCCCCCGGCCGACCGAGGGCTTCCACGGGGGTGTGATCAGGCCTACTCGCCCGCACCGCCCCATCCGTCGACCCGCACGATCTAGGATGCAGACCGGCATGGGGTCCCAGGACCCCGGGGAGGAAGCCCGGTGAGAATCCGGCGCGGTCCCGCCACTGTGAGCCGGCCCCGGACCCCCGGGCGCCCGGTGAGTCAGGAACTCCCGCCGTCCATACGACCACCCGGGGCGCGGACAACCCCGAGGAAGGGCCTGAGCTCGCCATGCTCCTGCTGCTGTCGCACTCCGACACCGACCTGCTCAGCGCCCGTGCGGCGAACGCCGCCGAGGGCCCCGTCGCCTACCGCTTCGCCAACCCGGCACGGCTGCCCCACGCCGACCTCCCCGCCCTCCTCGACGGCGCCGAGCTCGTCGTCGTCCGCCTCCTCGGCGGCCTGCGCTCCTGGGAGGAGGGGCTCGACACGGTCCTGGCCGCCGGGAAGCCGGTGGTCGTGCTCAGCGGCGAACAGGCGCCCGACGCGCAGCTGATGGAGGTCTCCACCGTCCCCGTCGGCGTCGCCACCGAGGCCCACGCCTACCTGGCGCACGGCGGCCCGGCCAACCTGGAGCAGCTGGCCCGCTTCCTGTCCGACACGGTCCTGCTGACCGGCCACGGCTTCGAGTCCCCGGCGCCCGCCCCCACCTGGGGCCCGCTGGAGCGGACCGCGGGGAACGAGACCGGCCCCACGGTCGCCGTGCTCTACTACCGCGCCCACCACATGAGCGGCAACACCGCCTTCGTCGGCGCCCTGTGCGACGCGATCGAGCAGGCCGGCGGCCGCGCCAAGGCGCTGTACGTGGCCTCCCTGCGCGTCCCCGAGGCGGAGCTCCTCGACGAGCTGCGCGGCGCCGACGCCATCGTCACCACCGTCCTCGCGGCCGGCGGCACCAAGCCCGCCGAGGCGCAGGCCGGCGGTGACGAGGAGGCCTGGGACGCCGGCGCGCTCGCCGCGCTCGACGTGCCGATCCTCCAGGCGCTCTGCCTCACCGGCTCGCGCGCCGCGTGGGAGGAGAACGACGAGGGCCTGTCCCCGCTGGACGCGGCCACCCAGGTCGCCGTCCCCGAGTTCGACGGGCGCCTGATCACCGTGCCGTTCTCCTTCAAGGAGATCGACGAGGACGGCCTCCCGGCCTACGTCGCCGACGCCGAGCGCGCTGCCCGCGTGGCCGGCATCGCCGTCCGGCACGCCCGCCTGCGGCACATCCCGAACGCCGAGAAGAAGCTGGCGCTGGTCCTCTCCGCGTACCCGACGAAGCACTCCCGGATCGGCAACGCGGTGGGTCTCGACACCCCCGCCTCCGCCGTGGCGCTGCTGCGCCGGCTGCGCGCCGAGGGATACGACTTCGGCCCGGTCGAGGACATCCCGGGCCTCGTCTCCGGCGACGGCGACGAGCTGATCTACGCCCTCATCGAGGCCGGCGGCCACGACCAGGACTGGCTCACCGAGGAGCAGCTGGCCCGCAACCCCGTCCGCATCCCGGCCGCCGACTACCGGCGCTGGTACGCCGAGCTGCCGGCCGAGCTGCGCGAGCGGGTGGAGGAGCACTGGGGCCCGCCGCCCGGCGAGATGTTCCTCGACCGCTCGCGCAATCCCGAGGGCGACATCGTGCTCGGCGCGCTGCGCCGCGGGAACCTGCTGGTCCTCATCCAGCCGCCGCGCGGCTTCGGCGAGAACCCGATCGCGATCTACCACGACCCCGATCTGCCGCCGTCCCACCACTACCTGGCGGCCTACCGCTGGATCGCCGCCCGCGTCGAGGACGGCGGCTTCGGCGCCGACGCGATGGTGCACCTGGGCAAGCACGGCAACCTGGAGTGGCTGCCCGGCAAGAACGCGGGCCTGTCCGCCGCGTGCGGGCCGGACGCGGCGCTCGGCGACCTGCCGCTGGTCTACCCGTTCCTCGTCAACGACCCGGGTGAGGGCACCCAGGCCAAGCGCCGTGTGCACGCGACCCTCGTCGACCACCTGGTGCCGCCGATGGCCCGCGCCGACTCGTACGGCGACATCGCGCGCCTGGAGCAGCTGCTCGACGAGTACGCGCAGATCAGCAGCATGGACCCGGCGAAGCTGCCCGCGATCCGCGCCCAGATCTGGACGCTGATCCAGGCCGCGAAGCTGGACCACGACCTGGGCATGGACGACCGCCCGGACGACGACGGCTTCGACGACTTCCTGCTGCACGTCGACGGCTGGCTGTGCGAGGTCAAGGACGCCCAGATCCGCGACGGTCTGCACGTCCTCGGCGGCGCCCCGACCGGCCCCGAGCGGGTCAACCTGGTCCTGTCGATCCTGCGCGCCCGCCAGATCTGGGGCGGCACCCAGGCACTGCCCGGCCTGCGCGAGGCCCTCGGCCTCGACGAGTCGGCCGCGACCCGGACGACCGCCGACGAGGCGGAGGCGAAGGCGCGCGAGCTGGTCGAGGCGATGGAGGCCGCCGACTGGGCCGTGGACGCGGTCCCGGCCCTCGCCGAGCCGTACGGTCCGCAGGTCGCGGACGTGCTGCGCTTCGCCTGCGAGCAGGTCGTGCCCCGGCTCGCCGGGACCACCGACGAGCTCGACCACGCCGTCCACGCGCTGAACGGCGGCTTCGTGCCGGCCGGGCCGTCCGGCTCGCCGCTGCGCGGCCTGGTCAACGTGCTGCCGACCGGCCGCAACTTCTACTCCGTCGACCCCAAGGCCGTGCCGTCCCGCCTCGCGTGGGAGACCGGCCAGGCGCTCGCCGACTCGCTGCTCGCCCGCTACCGTGACGACAACGGCGAGTGGCCCACCTCGGTCGGACTCTCGCTGTGGGGCACGAGCGCGATGCGCACGGCGGGCGACGACGTCGCCGAGGCCCTCGCGCTGCTCGGCGTCCGCCCGCTGTGGGACGAGGCCTCGCGCCGGGTGAACGGCCTGGAGCCGATCCCGGCGGCCGAACTCGGCCGTCCGCGCATCGATGTGACGCTGCGCATCTCCGGCTTCTTCCGGGACGCCTTCCCGCACGTCATCGGGCTGCTCGACGACGCCGTACGGCTGGTCGCCGGCCTGGACGAGCCGGCCGAGGTCAACCACGTCCGCGCCCACGCGCAGGCCGACCTGGCCGAGCACGGCGACGAGCGCCGCGCCACCACCCGCATCTTCGGCTCCCGGCCGGGCACCTACGGCGCGGGCCTGCTCCAGCTGATCGACTCGCGCGACTGGCGCACCGACGCCGACCTGGCCGAGGTGTACACGGTGTGGGGCGGTTACGCGTACGGCCGCGGGCTCGAAGGGCGCCCGGCGCGCGCGGAGATGGAGACGGCGTACAAGCGGATCGCGGTGGCGGCGAAGAACACCGACACCCGCGAGCACGACATCGCCGACTCGGACGACTACTTCCAGTACCACGGCGGCATGGTGGCCACCGTCCGGGCGCTGCGCGGGACGGCCCCGGAGGCGTACATCGGCGACTCCACCCGCCCGGAGACCGTCCGCACCCGCACCCTCGTCGAGGAGACCTCGCGCGTCTTCCGCGCCCGGGTGGTCAACCCGCGCTGGATCGAGGCGATGCGCCGCCACGGCTACAAGGGCGCCTTCGAGCTGGCGGCGACCGTCGACTACCTCTTCGGCTACGACGCCACGACGGGCGTCGTCGCCGACTGGATGTACGACAAGCTCACCGAGGCCTACGTGCTCGACCCGGAGAACCAGGCCTTCCTGAAGCAGGCCAACCCCTGGGCCCTGCACGGCATCACCGAGCGCCTCCTGGAGGCCGAGTCCCGCGGCATGTGGGAGAAGCCGGACCCGGAGACGCTGGCGGCGCTGCGCCGGGTCTTCCTGGAGACGGAGGGCGACCTCGAAGGCGCCGCGGGCGACGACGAGGCCTGAGCTGTGCTCCCGGTCCGCGCGCGCTGTGTGCGGATCGGGACGGTGACCTGGGGCGGGGTGGTGGGCGTGCGTGCCCGCGCAGCGGTGACGGCGGCGGCGGTGCTGGGCCTGGGGCTTGCCCTGGGCGCCTGCTCGGGAGGCGGCGACGGGGGTGCGCCTCCGAAGCCCCCGAAGCCCGCGCGTCCCACGACGGCGCCCGCCGCGACGCCCTCGGCGTCCCCGTCGGCGGACCCGGCCGCGGAGCCGTCGGCGGACCCGGCCGCGAGCGCCACTCCGTCGAGGGTCCGGATCACCCCGGGCACCGGCGGGCGCTCGGCGAAGCCGTACCGGCCCGGGACGTCCGGCGGCGTCCGGAAGAAGGCGGCGGCGGAACCGCAGAACCCCTACGCCGGCCCGAACCCGCCCCCCGCGCCGGACCGCCCGGAGCCGCCGCCCTACACGCCGCCGCCGGCCTACCGGCCCGGCGACCCCGTCACCGTCGTCCCGGTGCCCACGTCGGAGCAGACCCCCTTCACCCCGGACACGGTGCGCCGACCCACGGCTCCAGCTCCATCCGCCGCCCCCGGAAACCCTCCCGCAGGCGCCGGTCGTGGCTGACGACGACCAGCGTGCCCGGGTAGCCGGCCAGGGCCGCCTCCAGCTCCTCCACCAGGGCCGGGGCCAGGTGGTTGGTCGGCTCGTCCAGGAGGAGCAGGTCCGCGGGCCGGGTCACCAGCCGGGCGAGCTCCAGCCGGCGCCGCTGACCGGCCGACAGGTGCCGCACCGGGACGGTCAGGTCGCGGGCCGTGAAGAGGCCGAGGGCGAGCAGCTCCTCCTCGCGGCCCTCCCCGAAGGCCGCCGCCACGGTACGGGGGTCGGTGGGCGGCGCGGTGTCCTGGCGGAGCAGACCGGCCCGTGCGGGCACCTTCACCGTGCCGCCGTCCGGGGCGAGTTCGCCCGCCAGGACCCGCAACAGGGTCGTCTTCCCGGCCCCGTTCGGGCCGGTGACCAGGAGGCGCTCGCCGGGCTCCAGGCGCAGGGCGTCCAGCCGGAGACGCCCGTCGACGCGCACGTCCGCGAGCTCGACCGGGGTCGGCTCGCCCTCGATCCGCGCGGCGAACCGCAGCGGGTCCGGCGGCCGGGGCGCCGGGTGCTCGGCGAGCTCCCGGAGCCGGGTGCGGGCGGCCCGGATCCTGCTCATCGCGCCGTGCGCCCGTGACCGCGCCCGGAAGGCGCCGGCGCCGCTGAACGCGGCGGGAGCCTTGCGCGGGATGAGGGAGAAGCGGTCGATGGTGCTGTCGGCGAGCCCCGCGTACCGGGCCCGCTCCGCCCGCCACTCCTCGTACTCCCGCTCCCGGCGGGCGCGTTCGGCCGCCCGAGCGGCCAGGTAGCCGGCGTAGCCGTCGCCGTGCCGCCGTACGGTCCGGGTCTCGTGGTCCACCTCCAGCACGGCGGTGGTGATCCGGTCCAGGAAGGTCCGGTCGTGCGTGACGGCGACGACCGTGCCCCGGTGGGTGCGCAGCCGCTGCTCCAGCCAGGCGACGGCCTCGTCGTCGAGGTCGTTGGTGGGCTCGTCGAGCAACAGCAGCTCGGGCTCGGCGGCGAGGGTCGCGGCGAGCGAGAGCCGGGACCGCCGGCCGCCGGACAGGGTGCCGAGCGGCCGGTCCCGGTCGAGCGGCGTGCGCTCGCCGAGCCGCCGGAGCACGGTCTCCACGCGCCGGTCGGCGCCCTCGCCGCCGCGGGCCTCGTAGGCCGCGAGCAGTTCGGCGTACCCGTCGAGGTCGCCGGTCGCGTCGAGCGCGGCCTCGGCCTCGCGGATGCGCCGTTCCAGTGTCCGGACGCCGGCGAGCGCCCGGTCGATCGCGTCTCCGACGGTGGCGGTGCCGGGCAGGTCCAGGGTCTGGGCGAGGTGCCCGACGCCGCCGGGGGACTCGACGGTGACGGTGCCGTGGTCGGGGCGCTCGATGCCGGCGAGGAGCCGCAGGAGGGTGGACTTGCCGGAGCCGTTGTCCCCGACGACGCCGACGCGTTCGCCGGCCCGGACGGTCAGCGAGACCCGGTCGAGGACGAGCCGGTCCCGAACGTACCGGTCGTCGTAGCGCTTGGTGACGTCGAGGAGATGGACACGGAACAAGGGCGACCTCCCGGGGCGCGGCGACGGGGACGGGATCCATGGAGCGAGATCCGCGACGAGACGTATCGTCTCGTCACCTGTTCACCGTACGCCTCCGGTCCTCGCCCGGCAAGACGTTTCGTCTCGCCACCGGACAGGTGCACCCGGCCTGGGTGGTCCGGCGGCGGACTTCACGTGCCGCCGATGAGTTCCGGCGGCGGCCAGGGTCTACCCCCTGACCGATCCACCACGGAGGAGAGAACCATGGCCGAGACCGACACCCGCACCCTGGAGACCGTCGGCGCGACCCTTCGCTACGACGTGCGCCCCGGCACCGGGAGCGACCCGCGCCCCCTGCTGCTCATCGGCTCCCCGATGGACGCGACCGGCTTCACCACCCTCGCCTCCCACTTCACCGACCGGACCGTCGTCACCTACGACCCGCGCGGGGTCGGCCGGAGCGTCCGCACGGACGGCGCCGCCGAGACGCTGCCCGAGGAGCACGCGGACGACCTGGCCCGGCTGATCGAGGACCTCGGCGCCGGTCCCGTGGACGTCTTCGCGAGCAGCGGCGGCGCCGTCAACTCCCTCGCGCTGGTCGCCGCGCGCGGGGACCTGGTGCACACCCTCGTCGCGCACGAGCCGCCGACCGCCCAGGTCGTCCCCGACCGGGAGCGGGCGCTCGCGGTCTGCGCGGACGTCCACGCGACCTACCTGCGCGACGGCTGGGGCGCGGGCATGGTCCGGTTCCTCGCGGTCGTCTCCCACAAGGGCCCGTTCCCGGCGGACTGGGCGGCGCGTCCGTTCGCCGCCCCGGACACCCTGGGCCTGCCGGCCGAGGACGACGGCAAGCGGGACGATCCGCTGCTCGGGCAGAACATGCGCGGCTGCACCTCCTTCGCCCCGGACTTCCCGGCGCTGCGGGCCGCGCCGACCCGGATCGTGGTCGCCGCCGGCGAGGAGTCCGAGGGAGAGTTCGCGGCGCGCGCGGCGGCTGCCGTCGCCGAGGGCCTCGGCACCCCGCTCGCCGTCTTCCCGAGCAACCACGGCGGCTTCCTGGGCGGCGAGTTCGGCCAGCAGGGCGCCCCGGAGGAGTTCGCGAAGACCCTGCGCGCCGTGCTGGAGGCGTGACCCCGGCCCGACGCGTCCCGCCTGACGCCCGCCGCCTGCTGCCTGGCGCCTGACACTCGCCGCCTGACACTCGCCGCCTGCCGCCTGCCGCCTGACCCGGGTGGCAGGCGGCGTCAGCCGGCCGGCGCTCCCAGGCGCACGTTCCAGCGCCCCGAGCGCCCCGACAGCTCGACCCGTTCCAGCGGGCGCACGTCGAGGCGCCAGAAGACCGCTTCCGCAGCCCCCAGCGCGTGGGCGACGCCCGCGCGGATGACGTCCGGCTCGGCGACGGCGACGACGGTGCCCGGCTCCAGGGCGTCCATCCAGCCCGCGACCCGGGCGCGCAGCTCCCGCAGGGACTCGCCGCCGTGCGGGGCGGCGGCCGGGTCGGACAGCCACGCGGCCACCGACTCCGGCTCGGAGGCGCCGAGTTCGTCGAGGCCGCGGCCCCGCCACCGGCCCATCGAGCAGCCCGCGAGCGCCGGTTCGGCCGGCACCTCCGGGTGCCCGAGGAGCCCGGCCGTCTCCGCGCAGCGCGCGGACGGCGAACGGAGCAGCCGCACCCGGGGCCCGGTGCGGAGCGGGCTGACGCTCCGGTTCCGCAGCGGCTCCAGCGGCTCGTCGTCGTCGAACCTCGCCTCGCGCAGGGACCGGTTCATGGCGGGCGCGATCAGGGAGAGGTGCACGGTCCCGGGCGGGGGCGTGGTCATGGGTGATTCATCCCTCAGCGGTTCAGGCGCTCTTGGCGTGTTGTGATCGGCGCGGTACCGTCAGTCGACATTTCCATATGAACGACGACGGCGAGACGGAAGCCCGGTGAGAGTCCGGCACGGTCGCGCCACTGTGAGCCGCCCCCAGCCGGTGGGCGGTGAGTCAGACCCGACGACCGTCGTCGCGCACCACCGTATGGGACGCGAGTTCCCGAGGAGGTTCCACCATGGCCGAGGCCATTGCGTCGCCCGCCGTTCCGTCCACCCCCGCCGTCACGGTCCCGCTCACGCTGCCGGTCCGCGCCGTGCTGCCCTGGGCGCTGTTCGTCGGTGTCCTGATGCTCGTCGCGCTCTACTTCGTCGGTGCGGAGCAGGGTGCGACGTCCCTGTTCGCCGGCAGCGACGTGCACGAGTGGGTCCACGACGGGCGCCACCTGCTCGGTTTCCCCTGCCACTGAGGGGCCACCGCACGCATGTCGTCCCCCGCGCACGTCCCCACCGCTCCCACGGGCTCACTCGTCGGGAGACTCCTGCTCCGCGGCCTGCTCGCGGGTCTGATCGCCGGACTGTTCGCCTTCGCCGTCGCCTACGTCGCCGGTGAGCCGTCCGTCAACGCCTCGATCGCCGTCGAGGAGGCCGCCGCCAAGGCGGAGCACGCCGCGCCGGCGCACGACCACGGCGCGAACGGGGCGGCCACCCAGGCCGACTCCGAGGAGGAGATCGTCAGCCGCGACCTGCAGTCCACCGCGGGTCTCGCCACCGGCGTCCTCGTCTACGGCGTCGCCCTCGGCGGCATCGCCTCCCTGGCGTTCTGCTTCGTCCTGGGCCGGGTCGGCCGGTTCACCGCGAAGGCCACCGCGGCGCTCGTCGCGGCGGCGGCCTTCACCACGGTCTATCTGGTGCCGTTCCTGAAGTACCCGGCGACCCCTCCGGCCGTCGGCAATCCGGACACCATCGGGAAGCGCACCACGCTCTTCTTCCTGATGATCCTGCTGAGCGTGCTGCTCGGCATCGCCGCGGTCGTCGCGGGCCGCCGGCTCGCGCCGCGCCTCGGCAACTGGAACGCGACCGTCGTCGCGGGCCTCGGCTTCGTCGCCGCGGTCGGGATCGCCTGCGCGTTCCTGCCCGGGAACGAGGACGCGGTGGCGGGCACCTTCCCGGCCGCCGTGCTGTGGGACTTCCGGCTCGCGACCCTGGGCATCCAGGCGGCCCTGTGGGCGGTCTTCGGACTCGCCTTCGGGCTGCTCGCGGAACGGCTCCTCGCACCGAGGACCGAGACGGCGCAAGCCGTCGGCGCGGCCGCACCGGCCGCCTGAACTCCGGGACGCACCGACGCGATCGGCCCCGTCCGCCCGAGGAGGCGGACGGGGCCGATCGCCGTCTCCGGGTCCGCGCCCCGCCGGCCGGACCGGACCCCGCCGGAGGCCGGGGAAGCGCGGGCGCTAGCGCCAGTTGATCCGGGCCTTGACCGCGCGGGCCGCCTTCCATCCGTAGCTGAGGGCGTACGCGGACACCACCGACGGGGCCGGCTTGACCTGGAGCACCAGTCGGTCGTCGCGCGGCCCGATCCGTACGGTGTGCAGCTTCTTGCCGGCGCCGGGCAGCGAGACGGCGTGCTCGTCGGCGCGCTTGCTGACCTTGCCGCCGAGGGCGCCGCCGAGGCTGCCGCGGGCGGTCAGGCCGTGCGCGGTGCAGCGCAGCGAGAGGTGCCAGTCCCCCTTGGGGAGTACGGCGCCGCCGTCGGCGGTGGCCAGGTCGACGGAGGCGCGGAAGCAGGCCTTGCCGTAGTCGTAGGTCTCCTTGCCCCGGCTGACGGTCAGGTGCGGGGAGGGGAGCTGCTCGGCGGGGAGGGCGATCTCGCGTCCGGTGCCGGCGTGCCGGAGGACGAGCTCGGTCACGAGGTCGTCCGTGTCGACCTGGTCGAGGTAGGCGTAGCCGGAGAGTTCGAGGACGCTGCCGCGCCAGGACAGGTGCTCGACCCGGCGGCGCGGACTGACGGCGAGTGCGGAGGCCGTGATGTCGCAGAGCTCGGCGTGCAGCGGGGAGTCCGCGTCCGGGAACGGCGGTGCCGCGTACAGGCGTCCGTCGCGGACCAAGGCCTTGCCGGGCCGTCCGTCGCGGTTCCACCGCACGACGGCGGCGAGTTCGTCCACCAGGCCCTCGCGCACGCAGTGCGCGACGAGCTTCTCGTGGACGGACTTCCCGGCGAGGACCTCCGGGCGGATCCACTTCCGCGCGAAGGGGCGGGCCACCTCCACCATGCGCGCGAACTCCTCGGCGTCACAGTCGGCGAGGAGCTGGTCGAAGCGGCGGATCAGCTCGACGGTGACGTGCCGCCCGATGAGGTGGTCGCGCAGCGGGCCGGGTTCGGTGAGTCCGGTGACGAGCGAGACCATCTCGTCGGCCTGTTCCAGGGCGAC
The DNA here is from genome assembly GCF_043202995.1 of Streptomyces sp. NPDC048018. Lineage (NCBI taxonomy): Bacteria > Bacillati > Actinomycetota > Actinomycetes > Kitasatosporales > Streptomycetaceae > Streptomyces > Streptomyces sp. NPDC048018. Next base: position 328,170 of record NZ_JBIDBK010000005.1, on the reverse strand, counting down.
GGGGAAGTCGAGCCAGTCGGCGGTGATGTTGCCGTTGTCGCCCCGCTTCACGACGTAGTAGCAGTCGTAGTCGCCGACGATCGAGATGACCTTGCTGTGCAGGTAGGCGCGGGCCACGAAGTGCTGGTCCTCGCTGACCCGCATGTGCTCCGGGAAGCGCAGGCCGTGCTTCTCGATGAGCGCGCGCCGGAACAGCTTGAAGGGCATCAGGGTGTAGTAGACGTCGCCCTTCGACAGGTCCGCCTTGGCGACGTTCTTCGCGAAGACCTGCTTGGGCACCCGGCGTCCCACGCCGACCAGCTTGGCGAGCACGGTGTCCGAGCCGTTCTTCTCGGCCGTCGCGACCAGCCGTTCGAGTGCCTCCGGCCCGAGGCAGTCGTCCCCGTCGACGAAGAACACGTACGTGCCCGTGGCCAGGTCGAGTCCCACGTTCCGCGGCCGGCTCGGCCCGCCGGACGCCTCCTGGTGGACGACCTTCATGACCCCCGGGTGCCGCTCGGCCCAGGCGTCGAGCACCTTGCCGCTGCCGTCGGTGGAGCCGTCGTCGACGGCGACGACCTCGATGGCGTCCAGGCCGATGGTCTGCTGCTCGATCGACTGGAGGGTCAGTTCCAGGTACGGCATCGAGTTGTAGACCGGGATGACGAGCGAAACGGTGGGCGTACGCGAAACGTTCATCTTCGGATCCCCCAGTAAAGATGGTGTGAAGCTGGTCGCACGCGCGCATAGTAACGCCTTTGGGGGGAAGGTGATTTAGCCGTCCGAAAGCGCCCGAGCCGCCACCAGGACCGGGCGCCGTGCGTCGCCCTCCGTCCCGAAGCCCGGTCTGCCGGACGGGGCTTCGGTTCTGAGGACGGTGCGGGCGGTCAGGCGGTTGCCTCGGCGGGGGCGTGGGCGTGGGCGGGGGTCGGGGTGTTCCGGTGGACGACCCGGCGGCGCCGGGACGGCATGCCCCCGGTCGGGTTGGCCACGCTCCAGGCCGCGCCCTTGCAGATCAGTTCCTTGTAGAGCGCCGCCGGACGGCCCGTCAGGGCACGGTCGACCGAACGGTCGTCGGCCGTCACGAACTGGATCAGCCCCTCCTTGCGGCCGAGGGAGATGCACTGCTGGAAGTAGCGGATGGAGACCCGGGGGACCTTGGTGCCGGTCAGCCGGGCGGCGATGGCGTCGGCCGCCTGCCAGGCCATGGGGACGCCGGAGGCGCAGGACATGCGCAGCGGCTTGCCCTGCGGGCCGACCGCCAGCGCCGCGTCACCCACGGCGTACACGTCCGGGTGGGAGACCGAGCGCATCGTCCCGTCGACCACGATCCGGCCGCCTTCGGCGAGCTCCAGGGTGGTGCCCCGGGCGATCGGGTGCACGGCGAAGCCGGTGGTCCAGACGGTGACGTCGGCGGGGACGGTCCGGCCGTCGGCGATCGTCACGCCGTCCGCCGCCACGGCGGTGACCGCCGCGTGCTCGTGGATCTCGATGCCGAGCCGGTCGGTCACCTTCCGCAGGTGGGCGCGGCCCTTCGCCGAGAGCCAGTCGCCCAGCGCGCCGTGGGTGGCCAGGGAGACCGCGAGGTCCGGGCGGGCCTCGGCGATCTCGGTCGCGGCCTCCACGCCGGTCAGGCCTCCGCCGACGACGACCACGGGCCGGCCGGCGGGCAGCGCGGCGAGGCGGTCGCGGAGCCGGCGGGCGCCCGGCCGGCTGGACAGCTCGTGGGCGTGCACGGCGGTGCCGGGGACGCCGCCGTCGTTCCAGCCGCTGCCGAGGGCGTAGACCAGGGTGTCGTACGCCAGCTCGGTCGGGCCGTCGGCGCCGGTGACGGCGACCGTCCGGCGCTCCACGTCCACGGCGGTGACCTCGGCGAGCCGCAGCTCCACGCCCGTGCCGGCGAACATCTCGTCGAACGGGCGGGGCCGGAGGTCCTGGCCGGCGGCGAGCTGGTGCAGCCGGACGCGCTCCACGAAGTCGGGCTCGGGGTTGACGAGGGTGAGGGTCACGTCCTCGCGGTGCAGCCGCTTGGCGAGGCGGCCGGCGGCGACTGCTCCGGTGTAGCCGGCTCCGAGGACGACGATGCGGTGCTGCATGTCCGTGCTCCTGTCTGAGCGGGGTCCGCCGTTGTCCGGCGTGATGTCGCCCCTTGAACCGGGCGGCCCCGCGTTTCCTGACAGGGTTCGGATATGACCTGCGTCACACCACCTCAGAGGGTGTGGAGGGGGCCCTCCTCGTGGTCCGCGGCGGCCCACAGCTCGGTGGCGCGGACCAGCTTGTCGGGGTTGGCCTGGCTGCGGACCGCCACGATGCCCTCCGCGGTGACCTCCAGGCAGGTGATGGCGACGACCCGGCCTTCCACGACCGCGAGGACGGCGGGCCCGCCGTTGGCGGTCGTGGCGTAGATCTCGGGCACCCCGCCGACGAGGGCCCGCTTGGCCTCGGCGGGCTTGAACAGGCCGCGCAGGAAGGTGGCGACCGCCTTCGCGCCCTCGAACGCCTTGGCGCGGGCCGGGACCTTGCCACCGCCGTCGCCGACCGCGACGGCGTCCTCGGTGAGCAGCCGTACGAGGGGCTCGGTCCGTCCGCTGGTCGCCGCCGCCAGGAACTCCTCGACGATCCGGCGCGCGGCGGCCTCGTCGACCTCGGTGCGCACCTTGCCGTCCGCGACGTGCTTCTTGGCCCGGTGGTAGATCTGCTGCCCGGCCGCCTCGGTGATGTCCAGGATCTCGGCGATCTCCCGGTGCGGGTAGTCGAAGGCCTCGCGCAGCACGTACACCGCCCGTTCCTTGGGGGAGAGGCGCTCCAGGAGGACGAGGACCGCGTACGACACCGACTCGCGCTGCTCGGCCGTGTCGGCCGGGCCGAGCATGGGGTCCCCGGCGAGCAGGGGCTCGGGGAGCCACCGGCCCACGTAGGTCTCGCGCCGCGCGCGGGCCGACGTGAGCTGGTTGAGGCACAGGTTGGTGAGGACCTTCGTCAGCCAGGCCTCGGGGACCTCGATCCGCGAGGGGTCGGCGGCCTGCCAGCGCAGGAAGGTCTCCTGCACGGCGTCCTCCGCCTCGCTCGACGAGCCGAGCAGCCGGTAGGCGATGGCTGCGAGCCGGGGCCTGGCCGCCTCGAACCGGTCGACGTCACTCGTCATCAGGGCCATGTCACGATCCTAGGCGCCCCGGCGCCCGCGTGACGGGACGGCGGGCGGGAGGCCGCCCACGCGCCGCGACGCCCCCTCCCGCCCACCGGCCTGAACTGCGGTTCCGTAGAAAGGCACGAACTGCGGAACCCGGTCCGATCAAGGTTTCATGTTTTCAACGCCTGCCTGCACCAAGCCAGTTGCGGGTCTACTCCTGGGACAAGCCGAACCAACGAACGGGGAAAGCCTTGTCCGAGAAGCTGCCTGGCCGTCAGATCGAGATCTCCTGGCCCGACCTCGGCATCACGGTCACCGCCGACCTGGACGACCGCAATCCGGCACTCGCCGACGCCCTGTGGGACGCGCTGCCCTACCGGAGCCTCCAGGGGCACGCGCTCATCGCGGGCGAGCACCTCTACCACGTGGCGCCGATACCCGCCCTGCTGCACACTCCCCACGACACCCGCGTCCCCGACCGCCGCGAGGCCCCCGACGGCACCGTGTTCTGCTCCGGTCTGCAGCACCTGGGGATCAAGTACGGCACCCTGACCGAGCCGATGCCCGCCACCCCGGTCGGCCGGATCCGGGAGGCGGACATGCCCGGCCTGCTGGAGGCCGGGGCCGCGATCTGGGACGCCGTCTACTCCACGAAGAAGCAGATCCTCGTCGAGGTCCGCCGCGCCGGAGAGCCGGGCGGCCACCGCATCCCGGCGCTGCGCGCCGCCGACGCGGACGCCGCCCGGCTGATCGCCGACATCGCCGCCGAGACCGAGCGGATCTGGCTCGCGCCCCCGGCCGAGCTCGACGACCTCCACCAGGGCGTCATCCCCTCCCGGGCGGGCAACTTCGGGACCGTCCTCCCCACCCTGCTGTTCGTCAACGGCGAGACCCGGCCGCTGGGTTACGCCGCCTACGGCGGCCTCGTCCGCGCCGCCGTCCAGGGCATGCCCATGGACTCCCTCGTCCACATGACCCGCCTGCTGGTCGGCGTCCCCGCCGAGTTCCTGGGCTACTGCGGCCTGGAGAAGCTGTGGGCGTTCACCCAGCGCGTCCTCGACGTCGTCGGCCGCCTCGACCGCGACGACTTCTACGCCGTCACCAGCCAGATGGCCCTCTACATCAACTGCCTCGGCGGCTGGAACCTCCAGCTGTACCCGTGGGAGACCGGGGACCACCTGCGCCAGCAGGCCGTCACGGCGGACGCGTAGCCGTACCGGCCCGAAGTCCGCCGGGAACGGCGCCACCGGCACCCTCCCCACCCCCGCCGCACCCCACCCCCAGGAGAACGAAGACAGTGAGCGCCCTGCCCGCCCGCGCCGACGCCGTCGTCATCGGCGGGGGAGTGATCGGCACCTCCGCCGCCTACCACCTCGCCGAAGCCGGCGTGAACACCGTGCTGCTGGAACGCGGAGGCCTCGGCGGCGGGGCGTCCGCGCACACGGCGGGCATGGTCCGCACCTACTTCCCCGGCCTGCCCGAGACCGGGCAGCGGGCCGTACGCAGCCTGACCGCGTACCACGACTTCGCCCGGCGCACCGGAACCCCGCTCGGACTGCGCCGGCTCGGGTTCATGGCGCTGTTCACCGACGAGCGGCAGATCGCCGACTTCGAGGACGGGCTTCCGGACCAGCGCGCCGCCGGCGTCGGCGTCGGCCTGATCGGACCCCGCGAGGCGGCCGCACTCAACCCGCTCGTCGACGAACGCGCCGTCCTGGCCGCCGCCTGGTCCCCCGAGGCGTACCACGTGGACGGCCTCGACATCGTCCGCGGCTACGCCGCCGCCGCGCGCGACCACGGCGCCCGGCTGTTCACCCACACCCCCGTCACCCGCATCGACGACGACAACACCGTCCACACCCCGCGGGGCAGCATCACGGCGGACGGCATCGTGTGCGCGGCCGGGCCGTGGTCCGGCGAGGTGGCGTCGCTGGCATCGGTCGACCTGCCGCTGACACCCCGCACGATGGAGATGCTCTTCACCGACGCGCCGTCCGCGCCGCCCGGCGACCTGCCCATGACCCTGCACGCCGCCTCCGGCCTGCGGATCCGCGCCTGGAAGGACCGCGTCCTGCTCGCCATGGGCGCGCCGCAGGCCGACGAGTCGCGGGAGTCCTGGCTCGGCCGCATCGCCGGCCATCTCGGCCGCCTCTTCCCGGCCCTGGCCGGCAGCGGCCTGCACCGCGCCTGGAGCGGCGACTTCGACGCGAGCCCCGGGAACACCGCCCTCATCGGCGCAGACCCCGGCCGCCGCTTCCTGTACGCGGCCGGATTCACCGGGGCGGGTCTGTGCCAGGCACCCGCGGCCGGGGAGACGCTCCGCGACCTGCTGATCGCCACGTAGCCCCCTGACAGGAAAGAGTGCCGTGATTGTTCTCGGATGTAATGGCTTCAGCCGGGTGTCGGAGTTCTTCTCCGAACGCCTCGGCGCGACCGGCGTCAACAAGCACTACCTCCTGGGCCACGACGCCGCCGCCGCGCTCCTGATCGACGGCCGGCTGGTCGCCGCGGTGGAGGAGGAACGCCTCAACCGGGAGAAGAAGACCACCGACTTCCCCGTGAACGCGATCGACTGGTGCCTGGCGGAGGCCGGGGTCACGTTCGACGACGTCGACCTGTTCGCCTTCCCCTGGAACTGGACCCCCCAGGTGCTGGACGAGCTCCTGGACGGCATCCGCACCTCGTCGCAGGCGCCGGATGCGAAGGCCCGCCTGCTGGGCGACATGACCGACCTCTTCGACCGGGTCGTCAGCCACGAGGCGATGCTCGCGGACTTCGAGGCCCGCACCGGACACCGTCCCGACCCGGCCAAGGTCCGCTTCGTCCCGCACCACCTGGCGCACGCCACGACCGGCTACTTCCTGGCCGGGATGAAGGACTCGGCGTTCCTCGTCAGCGACGGGCGCGCCGAGCGCTTCTCGACCCTCGCCGGCGAGATCCGTGACGGCCGCATCACCGTCTTCGACGACACGGCCACCGGGGCCCAGCACTCGATCGGCACCCTGTTCTCCGCCGTCACCCGCTTCCTCGGCTTCGTCCCCAACAACGACGAGTACAAGGTGATGGGCCTGGCCGGATACGCCGAGCCGCCGACCCCGAACCCGTTCGTCGAGGACCTGCTGAGGCTGCACGACGACGGCCGCTACACCTTCACCGAACCCCTGCGGACCGACGACCTGCACAGCCACGACGCCCTGTTCGAGGAGTACTTCGGCCCCTTCGAGGACACCCTGGAGTACACCTCCCGCGTCGCCGCCGCCGCGCAGCAGATGCTGAACGTCGCCACCGCCCACCAGGTCCGCCACCTGGAGAAGCGGACGGACCTCGACCGCCTGCTGTTCGAGGGCGGCGTCGCCCTGAACTGCCTGAACAACACCCCGATGTTCGAGGGCTCCCGCTTCGTGGACATGCAGGTCAGCTTCGGCGCCTCCGACACCGGCATCACCATCGGAGCCGCGGCCCACGCCTGGCTGAACCACCCCGGCACCACCCCCGCGGACGTGCTCGCCGCCTCCGCGCCGGTCTCCCCGTACCTCGGGCCGTCCTACGGCGAAGCCGCGATCGAGGAGGCCCTCGCGGCCTTCGCCGGCCGGGTCACCGCCGTACGCCTGGACGACGACGAGGTCGTCGAGCGGGTGGCGGAGCTGCTGACGGAGAAGGTCGTCATCGGCTGGTTCGAAGGCCGCCTCGAACACGGGCCCCGCGCGCTGGGGCATCGCAGCATCCTCGCCAACCCCGGCTTCGGCGACATCAAGGACATCATCAACACCCGGGTCAAGCACCGCGAACCCTTCCGCCCGTTCGCTCCCCTCGTCCTGGAGGAGCAGGCGCCGGAGATCTTCGAGATGGGGCGCAAGACCAGCTCCCCGTACATGACGTTCGTGTTCCCGGTCCGCGACGCGTACAGGGACCGGATCCCCGGCGCCGTGCACGTGGACGGCACCTCCCGGATCCAGACCCTGACGGACGAGGGCACCCCGCGGCTCACGGCCCTGCTGCGGAGGTTCACCGGACTCACCGGCACGCCCTGCCTGATCAACACCTCGTTCAACGTCGCCGGCGAACCCGTCGTCTGCACCCCGACCGACGCCCTGAACTGCTTCATGGGCACCGAGATCGACTACCTCGTCCTCGGAAACCACCTCGTCGCCAAGTCCGGCGGCACCGACCGGAAGTAGGGAACAGCCCGTGCCGATCCAGATCCAGCGCAAGCACACCATGTACCACTCCACCGTCCTGGAGGCCGACCCGGACACCGTGTGGGCGACCGTCCGCGACGCCATGCAGATCCTGGACATCGTGTCCCCGGGCGACCTGGACATCCACCGGGACGTCAGCTGGGTGGAGGGCGGCTCGGTCGACACGGTCCCGGCCCGCTACGACTTCCGGCTCACCCTCAACGGGCGCCTCGTCCAGCAGGAGATCGCGGCCCGGGACGAGATCAACAGGACCCAGTCCTACCGGGCCGTCGCCCCCACCAGCGGAGTCGCCAAATACGAGGCCACCATCCGGGTGTTCCCCGTCACCAACGACCCGTCCCGCAGCTTCTTCGACTGGTCGCGGGTCCTGGAGATCGCCGAGGACGCCGACCTGAAGGTGGTCGAGGCCATCATCGACGTCATGGAGAAGCAGACGGACGCCGTACGGGACCACTTCGCGAAGTGACGACGCTCGTACTGCTGCGGCACGGCGAGACGCCGCTGACCCCGCAGCGGCGGCTCTCCGGCAGCGGGGGTTCCGATCCGGGCCTCTCACCCGCGGGCCGCGGCCAGGCCCGGGCGGCGGCGGACGCGCTGGCCCGCCGCGGCGGCATCGGGGCGATCGTCACCTCGCCGATGCGCCGCTGCCAGGAGACCGCTCACTGGGCGGCGGCGCGCCTGGGTCTGAGCGTCCGGGTCGACCGGGATCTGCGGGAGGCGGACTTCGGCGCCTGGGAGGGGCTGACCTTCGCCCAGGTCCGCGAGCGCCACCCGGACGACCTCGACGCGTGGCTGGCCTCGCCCGAGAGCCCGCCTTCGGGCGGGGGCGAGACGATGCGGCAGGTCACCCGCCGGGTCACCGCCGTACGGGACGAACTCCTGGCCCGTCACGCCGGCGCCACCGTCCTGGTCGTGTCCCACGTCGGTCCGCTGCGCACGCTGATCCGCCTGGCCCTCCAGGCTCCGCCGCACACGCTGTTCCACATGGAACTCGCGGCGGCCTCGCTGTCGACCCTCACCTACACCGCCCCCGGCGAGGCGATGCTCCACTCGCTGAACGACACGCACCACCTGGGGTGAACCCGCGGTGGTCGAGGGCATGGGGGAGCCCGGCGTCGGCCCGGGAAAGCGTCCGGGCGTCGACGGCGGAGGCCGTCCAGGCGCCCGGCGTCGTGTGATCACCAGGGGCTGCGGCGATGCCCGCTCCTACGTCACCGCGCGAGCGATACCCGGGAGGGGGCGGAAGCTAGGCGGACCGGCGTCCGGCCGCGTCCGGGTAGGAGGGCGCCGGCGCGTCCTCGGGCAGGAAGGCGTCGTCGTCCCCGAAGTCCGGTGCCTGGAAGGGATTCGTGGTGGGTGACGGAGACCCGGAGGCGGCGAAGGGGGTCGCCCCTTCAGGCGCGGAGAACGGCGAGGTCAGGTCGATGGGAGGGCTCCTCTGAGGGGTGGGTCCGGGAACGGACCCGGTGGCGCCCGTGAACCGGGCACGGTGATACGGGGCGGTGGCCTACGGATCGTGCCGGGCTCGTGGTGTCCGGCACGATCCGGAAGACACGGCCTAGAGCTTGCTCATCTTGGGATACGGACTCAGGATCCGCTCCTGCGTCGAGCCGAAATTCACGACCGCCGCGATCCCGTTCTCGACGCCGACGACCCGGCCGAGGCCATGCACGTCGTGCGTGACCTGGTCGCCCACGGCGAACTGCTTGGGAGGCAACGCGACCGGAGCCTTGAAGGGGCTGGTGGGCAGATAGCGCTTCGGTGCACTGGATTTTGTCATCATCGCCAGTATGCGCCCCCGCGCGTCGGATCGCTGCTGTCGTTTCTCTCCGCCATGCGCGGTGCCCGGCGGGATCTCGGCGAAAAATCCCGTACTCACCTCGCTGACCTGCGCTTTGCCGGGGTGCGGGTGACAGGAATCGCATCCGCGTCGTGAGCCCGGGAAATCGTCCGGAGCCCGCTCGACGGCTCCTCCCCGGGCCCGCACCCGCCCGGGACGGCGTTCCGGCCCCCTTCGGCGCGCCCCTGAGGGCGCCGGCTCCGGGTGGGGGTGGCGCCGTCCGAGGGGCCGGCGTGCTTGAGAAACCCCTCACTGCCGCGCGCGGGCGGCCGGGCGTACGGCGCCTCCCGGACCACTCGTACGGCCGACGTGGCCCGGACGCACGGGAGGCTGCTCGTGAGCGGCCCTCCGGCGCGTCCTCGGTTCGTGTCCGCCGATCGGTGCCGGCGCCGGCGGCCTCACCTCACGCAGGCTCCGGGGGCGTGCCGGCCTCGGCGGCGCGGCGGTACTCGGCGTTGATGCGCTGGGCCTCTTCGAGCTGGTCTTCGAGGATGATGATGCGGCAGGCGGCCTCGATCGGGGTGCCCTGGTCGACGAGTTCGCGCGCACGGGCGGCGATGCGCAGCTGGTAGCGGGAGTAGCGGCGGTGGCCGCCCTCGGAGCGCAGCGGGGTGATCAGGCGGGCTTCGCCGATGGCGCGCAGGAAGCCCTGGGTGGTGCCGATCATGTCGGCGGCCCGGCCCATGGTGTAGGCGGGGTAGTCGTCGTCGTCGAGACGGTCGTACGAGTCATCTGCTGTCATTTGCACCTCTCCGCGAAACGCATGGAGGGGCCCTGGTGCCGAACGGCACCAGGGCCCCGAAGGAACTACTACACCACCTGCCGGCCCTGAAGACGCGCCGGCGTTCTGTGTCCGCGTGCCCGGCCTACTGCTGCCGGGTGTGCGGGGATCGCAGTTGCTTGACCGGAGACCACCTCACTATCGATGTCCTGCGGTACCCGGGACTCGATGTCACCCGGGCGATCCTGATGGCGCTGCGTTCCTCCGTTCTTCCCTCATCGATCAACGTGCTGCCGGGAGTACTGCTCCCCGGCTTCACTGCTGGTACTGCTGTACTGCACTCACGGTGACCACGCCGGAAGGGTCGTGGTGCCGTGCTCGGAGGCCCCTGATCCGCGGGCCTCCCGGTCCGGCCGCCAGCTTCGTCGCCGTCATGCGAAACCATGGCTTCGAAACTCGACCGCCGTACCGTCCTGCTGACTACCTGTACTGCGGGTACTGCTTGCCGGCAGTCCGTCTCTGCCAGGCCCTGCTGTCTCTCTGGGTTACGAGAAAAACCATAACCACGCCGCCGCCTAATGTCTACTCCGGCCGACATAGATTTTCGTGCTCTCGGTGGACAGGTAATCGGAGTCGGCGGAGATACGGCGATCCCGGGGCGGACCCGGCCGGGGTGACGACCGCAGACGCCGGAGGGCCCGGTCGGCGGATGCCGACCGGGCCCTCTGGGTTGTCCCGGTGTCAACTCACGTGCTCGTGGATCTCGGTCAGGCCGCGACGGCCGCGGTGAACGGCGTCCCGTCGTCGGAGAGGTCGCGCAGCCGCAGCCGGTCCGTGTAGGCGGGGCTGTCGCGGACGGTGGTGAGCTGGGCCCGGGTGACCGTCCCGGTGTGCTGGTCGTCGTGGTCCCGGACGAGCAGGTGCCCGGTGCGGGCCCCGGCCATCACGGCCAGGGCCACCTCCACGGTCATGTCGTCGTAGACCTGCGGGCCGGAAGTGTCCCCGGCGTCGGCCGTCGGGTGCGAGGGGTCGGGGTGCGTCGGGCGGGGCTGCATCTGGACCGGCGTCACAACGTGCCTCCTGAGGGGATGGGTCGGCTTCCGGCTCGCGGGAACGCTCAGGCCGCGGTGGCGGCGGAGCGTCGCGCTCCGGCGCGCCTCGCCGACGAGGCGGGGCCGCGGCGGCCGCGGGTGCTCGTGCTGCGCTTGCGCTGCTCGGTGGGCGGCGCGGTGATCCTCACGGGGATGCCGGAGGGGGCCTGCGCGCCGGTGATGCGGGTCAGTTCCGCTTCGCCGGAGCGGACCTGGGTGGTGTGCGGGACGATGCCGGCGGCGGTCATGAGGCGGGTCATGGCGCGGCGCTGCTGGGGCGTGACGAGGGTGACGACGCTGCCGGACTCGCCGGCTCGTGCGGTGCGGCCGCCGCGGTGGAGGTAGTCCTTGTGGTCGGTGGGCGGGTCCACGTTGACGACCAGGTCGAGGTGGTCGACGTGGATGCCGCGGGCGGCGACGTTCGTGGCGACGAGGACGGTGACGTGTCCGGTCTTGAACTGGGCCAGGGTGCGGGTGCGCTGGGGCTGGGTCTTGCCGCCGTGCAGGGCCGCGGCGCGGACGCCGGAGTTGAGGAGGTCCTGGGTGAGGCGGTCCACGGCGTGCTTGGTGTCGAGGAACATGATCACCCGGCCTTCGCGCGCGGCGATCTCGGTGGTCAGCCGCTGCTTGTCGGCGCCGTGGACGTGCAGGACGTGGTGCTCCATCGTGGTGACCGCGCCCTGGGAGGGGTCCACCGAGTGGACGACGGGGTCGGTGAGGTAGCGGCGGACCAGGAGGTCGACGTTGCGGTCCAGGGTCGCGGAGAACAGCATGCGCTGGCCTTCGGGGCGGACCTGGTTGAGCAGCGCGGTGACCTGGGGCATGAAGCCCATGTCGGCCATCTGGTCGGCCTCGTCGAGGACGGTGACGGCGACCTGGTTGAGGCGGCAGTCGCCGCGGTCGATGAGGTCCTTGAGGCGGCCGGGGGTGGCGACGACGACTTCGGCGCCGTTGCGCAGGGCGTTGGCCTGGCGGCCGATCGGCATGCCGCCGACGACGGTGGCCAGGCGCAGCTTCACGGCGCGGGCGTAGGGGGTGAGGGCGTCGGTGACCTGCTGGGCGAGTTCCCGGGTGGGCACGAGGACCAGGGCCAGCGGCTGGCGGGGCTCGGCGAGCTGCCCGGCGGTGCGGGCCAGGACCGGCAGGCCGAAGGCGAGGGTCTTGCCGGAGCCGGTGCGGCCGCGCCCCAGGACGTCGCGTCCGGCCAGGGAGTTCGGCAGGGTCGCGCCCTGGATGGGGAACGGCACGGTCACGCCCTGCGCGGTGAGCGCGGCCAGGAGCCGGCGGTCCAGGTCCAGCGCGGCGAACTCCTCGACGGCGGGCAGCGCCGGAGTGATCGTCTTCGGCAGCGCGAACTCGCCCTGCACCGCGGCGGGACCCCGGCCCTGCCCCGCGGAACGGCTCGGACCACCCGAACGGCTCGGGCCTCCCGAGCGGCTCGACCCGAACGAGGCGGAGCGACCGCCTCGGCCTGTCCCGGCGGAGGAGTCGTACGTGTGGCCGCCCTGGCGGCGAGTGCGGGAGGAACGGCCGTTCGTGCGTGTGGGGTTCATTCAGAACCTTCCTTGATACGGCGCGTATCGAGAAACTCCGGCAGCAATGAACGGCGTCGGGAATTAAAGGCACGGGCCGAATAGAATGCGAAAATCGCGCGGCTCGGGCCGGGGTGTGATTCGTTCTCGGCGCAAGCGGGCGGGGAAATGAGTGCGAGATGTGCGGGTGCGCGTACGGACCCTGCAGAATGCATGCAGCTGGGGCCCGCACCCCGAGGGATGCGGGCCCCAGCTACGTATTACGCGTCAGCGTCAGGCGGGAACGATGTTCTCGGCCGTCGGGCCCTTCTGGCCCTGCGCGATGTCGAAGGTGACCTTCTGGCCCTCCTGCAGCTCGCGGAAGCCCTGGGTGGCGATGTTCGAGAAGTGGGCGAACACGTCAGGGCCGCCACCGTCCTGCTCGATGAAGCCGAAGCCCTTTTCCGCGTTGAACCACTTCACGGTGCCGGCAGTCATGTCTGTCTCCTTGGGGCAGTGCATCGGCATCCGCACTTTGCGGACGCCGTGTCGCCGCGATGATGCCCCGCCGGAAAAATGACCGGAAATACAAAGCGCTCCCGTGCGATGTGCACCGACGGGAAACGCTTGAAGTCTTCGGGTACCAAAACTGCAACTGGTTCGACAGTAGCACGTCGCCCCGGTCCGTGTGCGCCGAGTATTTACCCCTGCGTGTCACGGGTAAAAACTCTCTCCGTGATGCCCGCTAAAATCTCAGACCGCCGTCGCAGGTATTCCTGTACTTCGAAGGCGGTGTTTCGGAAAAAACGGCCGCGGTGTGCCGGGCCGCTTCGGCGGGCCCGGCCGCGGTGGGGCGAGGGGATACGGCGGTACGGGGGCCTCAGGCCCCTGCCTCCGGTGTGCGCACCGCGCCGCCGACCGGCGTGAGGCAGCGGCGCACGAGGGCGAGCGTGCGCCGGGTGACCGTGTCGAGGGGGGTGCCGTTCTCGACCGCGGCGAGAGCGGTGTGCAGCATTCCGGCGATCAGGTCGGCCGTCAGCGCGGGCTCGGGAACGCCGAGCTCCCGTACGGCGGCGCGGAAGGGTTCGACCTGCTCCAGATGGAGTTCCGTCAGCCGCTGCCGGCAGGCCGGCGGCAGGCCGGCGTTCATGAGGGCGACGGCGGGCCGGTGTGCGCCCTCGGCACCGAGGCGGAGGCTCTCCGCGAAGAACGCCTCGACACGTTCCAGCGGACCGTTCGCGGTGGCCAGGGCTCGGGCGAGTGCCTCGTTGGAGCGCCGGAACGCTTCTTCCGTGATGGTGGCCAGCAGGGCTGCCGAGGAGTCGAAGTACTGGTAGACGCTGGAGCGGGCCAGTCCCGCGCGGGCGCCGACCGCCGCCGGGGTGACGGCGGCGGCGCCCTCGTTCACCAGGATGTCGATCGCTGCCCTGATCAGTGCCTCGCGCTGCTGGGCGCGGTGTTCGGCGACGGTGGAGGCGTTGATCTTCGGCATGCGGGGCGGCTCCTGGGGGCGGACGGGGCCGGGAGCGAGGTTCCGGCCCGAGGCCGCCGGTCAGGACAGGCGGCCGTCGACCATCTCGTGGACCCGGTCGGCTGCGCCCATTATCGCCGTGTCGTGGGTGACCATGACCGTGGCCGTGCCGCGCTCATGGGTCTGCTCGGCGATCAGTCGTACCGCCTCGGCCGAGCGGAGCCGGTCCAGCGCGGAGGTGGGTTCGTCCACCAGCAGGACGGCGGGGGAGGACATCAGGGCGCGGGCCAGTCCCGCGCGCTGGCGCTCGCCGCCGGAGAGCTGGTGCGGGCGGGCACCGGCGCGGTGGGTCAGCCCGACCGCCTCGATGAGCTCGTCGGCCCGGGCCCGGGCCGCGGAGTCGAGGCGGCCGTCGAAGTGCAGGGGGAGCAGGAGCTGTTCCCGGACGGTGAGGGAGGCCAGCAGGTTCGACTGCTGGAAGACGAAGCCGATGTGGCGGCGCCGGGCGGCGGTGCGTTCCCTGTCCGACAGGGCGGTCAGCTCGGTGCCGGCGACGTGCACGGTGCCCGAGGCGGGCCGCTGGAGGCCGCCGGCGACGGCGAGGAGGCTCGACTTGCCGGAACCGGAGGGGCCGACGACGGCGACGAACTCGCCGGGGGCGACGCACAGGCCGACGTGGTCGAGGGCGGTGACGGCGGTGCCGCCGTCGCCCAGCGTGAGGGTGACGTCCTCCAGCCGCAGTCCGCCGGAGCCCTCGGCGTCCGGGGCGGCCCGGTGGTCGGTGACGGGTGTGGTCATCGGGAGGCTCCCAGGGCGGTCAGGGGGTCGACGGAGGTGATGCGGCGGACGGCGACGGCGGCGCCCGCGGTTCCGAGGGCGATGAGGAGGCCGGAGGAGGTGGCGACGGCCGGGGCGGAGAGGGAGAAGGGGGCCTTGCCGGTCAGCGCGCTCCCGAGGGCCAGGCCGACGGCGGTGCCGAGGGCCGTGGCGGCGACCAGCACGGCCACGACCTGGGCCAGGGCGTCGCGCAGGACGTATCCGGTCGGGGCGCCGAGCGCCTTCAGCAGGGCGATCTCGGCCTTGCGCTGCACGGTCCAGACGGTGAAGAACGCGCCGACGACCAGGGCGGAGATGGCATGGAGGAAGCCCTTGATCAGGGCCATGGTGCTCGACTCCGCCGTGTAGCCGGGGGACGCGCCGAAGGCGGTCTCCTTGGTGTCGGCGCGGGTGGCGGTCGCCTTCTCCACGGCGGCGGCGTCGGCACCCGGCTCCAGGGTCAGGGCGACGGCCGTGGCCTGCCGGCGCGCGGCCTCGGGCAGGTCGCCCGGCAGGCCGTAGTGCAGGTGACGCCAGGTGTCGAGGTCGGCGTAGGCGACGCCGATGTGGCCGTAGGAGACGGTCTCGTCGACGAGGCCGACGACCGTCAGCCGCACCTCGCTCCTGTCGGCGGTCAGGACGTCCCCGACCTCCACGCCCAGGTCGGCGATCTCCCGGGTGATCACGATGCCCCCGCTGCCCTCTTCCAGGCCCTCACCCCGGCTGGGGCGGGGTGCCAGGGAGGAGTCGGGTGCCATGCCGAAGACGGCGAGGTTGACCTGCTCGCCCTTCCCGGCGCCCTGGGTCACCTGGGCATTCGTCAGGGTGTTCCCGAACGGCTCCGCCCGCTTCACCCCCGGGGCCGTGGACCAGGCACGCCAGTCGTCCTGGTCCACGGTCGAGCGGGAGAACTGCTCGCTGGTCGCCTTCTCGTCGAAGGCCAGGTGGGTCACGGGCAGCGCCCGCAGACCGGATATCCCGGCGTCCGCCAGACCGGCGGCGAGCCCGGACAGGAGCACGCCGAGCACGGCGATGAGCGCGACCACCGCGCCCATCAGGGCGAAGCGACCGCGGGCGAAGCGCAGATCGCGTAGGGCAAGGAACACGGAGCTCTCCGAGCGGTGAAAGGGGATGGGGGCACGACGACGCGCGCCGTCTCTTTGCGCAAACTTGACGACGCGGCTGTCGGCATCCTAGCGCGTGTTACCGACACCCCTGTCGGCACGTCGTACCCCTGCGCGGTCGGGCGGCGCGAGGCCCCGGGCCCCACGGTGTGGTCCGGCCGGGAGGCGTCGGTCGCTCCGTTCACCGCGACCTCCTGCGACGTGGATTCCGACCCCGGCCGGCCACGGCCCCCTCGACCCGCCGTCCGCCCGCGGCGCCGAGTGCGCCGCCCGCGTCGCCTGCGTCGCCGAGGCCGGCGACGGCGTGACGGCCGTCGCTCCCGGCGGCCTGGCGGTCCTGCCCCGGTCCGTCGATTGCGGCACCTGCGCCCACCGCCGCACGGGGCTGACCGCCCACTCCGTCCCGGCCCCGCACCTGGCGGTGTGAGGCGCGCACATCGAAGCCCGCACCACCCCGCCCCCTCCGGCGGCCCGGCACACCGGTGGAAGGTCATCGCCCTCCTCGCCCGCGAGATGCGCCTGCCCGGCGACGGGGTGCGCCTGCCGGGCGCCCCCTGTCGGGACGTGGTGGCGCGGAACCGGCGCCGCCGGCGCCGTTCCCCTTGCCGCGGCCCTACGCGCCGGCCCCGGCGGGGTCGAGGGAGTCGACGTCCTCCATGAAGGACAGCATCCGGGCGTTGACCACGTCCGGATGGTCGATCTGCGGGCCGTGTCCCGTCGCGGTGACGATCTCGGCGCGGGCTCCGGGGACGAGGCGCGGCACGCGCTCCAGCTGCCGCTTGGGGTGTACGAGCAGGCTGTGCTTGCCCATGATCACGTAGAGCGGCGTGTGGATGGACCGCAGCGCGTCCTCGGTCAGCGGCAGGGGTGCGGGGCGGCGGATCCGGTAGGCGCGGGCGCCGAGCTGGATCCACTTGCGCATCTCGGGGACGGCGATGACCGGCTGGTCCAGCCACCTGGCGAGCCGGGACCGCAGCGCCTTGGGGCGAAGGTGGCGAACAGGCTCACGAAGACCCAGGCGAAGAAGCGCAGGCCGACCTTCTCCAGCCCGCCGGGGTCGAGGGCGGTGACGGAGGCGAGCCGTCCGGGTCGGCGGTGGGCCTGGTTGAGCACCAGCCAGCCGCCGTAGGAGGAGCCGACCAGGTGGACCCGGTCGAGGCCGAGGGCGTCGAGGGCCTCGTCCATCCACTGGGCGGCGCGCTCGGGCTGCCACATGGGCTCGCGGTGGACGCTGCGGTTCGCGTCGCCCGGGGTGTCGAGCGCGTAGACGGGGCGGTCGAGGCTGAGGCCGGGGGTGTTGGGGTACCACATCGCGGAGGAGTATCCGGCGCCGTGGATCAGGACGATCGGGGTGCGGGCCTCGCCGGCGGGGTCCTGGGGGCCGTACCGGTAGACGTGCGTGGTGCCGAAGCTCGTCTCGACGTCCGTCTCGGAGCGGACCGGTGCCCCCATCGCGTAGAGCACCTCGGCGGCGGCGAAGTACCGGTCGCGCAGGGTGTCGTTGACGTAGCGGCCGACATCGCGGCGTACGCGGGCGCTGTTCTCGGGCACGGCGGCACCTCCTGTGAAGATCCGTCCTTCGTGGTACGACCGTATCATCAATATGGTACGGCGGTATCATGAAGGCGTTCGGGGCGTGGGCCGCGAACCCCCTACCGACAGGCGGAGACACGGGAACATGCCGAAGCGCGTGGATCACGAGGAACGGCGCGCCCAGATCGCCGAGGCGCTCATCCAGGTCGCGGGGCGGCGCGGTCTGCATGCGGTCGGCATGCGGGACGTGGCCGCGGAGGCGGGCGTATCGCTCCGGCTCGTGCAGTACTACTTCGAGACCAAGGAGAAGCTGCTCTTCTACGGCCTCCGGCACCTGACCGACCGTTTCACCGGGAGGGTGAACGCCCGCCTGGCCGCCGCCGGCCCGGCCCCCGGCCCGCGCGCCACGGCGGAGGCGCTGCTGCTGGCCTCGCTGCCGACCGACGAGGAGAGCCGCGTCTTCCACCTTCTGTACAGCTCGTACGCGATCCTGTCGGTGACCGACGAGGCGCTGGCCGCCCAGCCCTTCATCGACAACCCCGACGCCGCGGAGAACGCTCTGACCGGACTCCTGGAGCAGGCGCAGCGCTCGGGCCTGGCCGACCCGGCCGCCGACGCGCGCACGGAGGCGATCAGCCTGCTGGCGATGGCGGCGGCCATGGGCACCAGCATCCTCGTGGGCCAGCGGAGTCCGGAGTCGGCGATCGCGGTGCTCCACCACCACCTGGACCGGATCTTCGCGACCGCCCAGACGTCCGACGGCGAAACGGAACCGACCTGACACCCCGCGAAACGCCCGCGCACCACGCCCGGCGGCGTCGACGGCACCCGCCGGCCGTCCACGTCCACGCTCGACGACCGGAGGGGCCCGGGCTCCTGAGAAAGCCCAGCCAGTCCATCGGAACGGAAAGGAACCGGGCGACCCGGTACCCCCCCGCCGGACTCAAGGAAAGGCCACGGTGCGTGCGCAACGGAAAGGGTGAGAAGGAGAAGTGACCGTGATCGAACGCCTGTGGGAAAAGTATGAGCTTCCCGTCCAGGACGCACTCCACTACGCCGACGGGCGCTCCTACGACCTCGCCCTCGACCCCGCCGCGCCGAGCGGCTTCTCCGTGCTCTCCCCGTTCGCGCTCGACGAGGGGCTGCTGGACGACCCTTCCCGGGTGTCCTCGGTCGACGGGCTTGCCGCTGTGGACCTGGGGGAGCGGGGACTCCTGTGGGGCGGCGAGAGTTCGTACGGTTCGGAGGGGTTCATCGCCCGCCTGACTCCCGACCGCGCACTGATCTGGGCCATGTTCTTCGCCGCATCCAATCCGTTTGATCGCATGCGGCTGTCCGGCGGCATCGCTGCTTTCCGCTCGACCGCGGGGTTCGCCATCGCGGTGGACGTCGACGATCCGCGAAATCCCGCTCTCCCGGAAAACTGACGAAAGAAAGTTCAGGTCGCAGACCTGGGCCTTCGTTCAGACCGCTGTGTACGGCCCCTACCGGCACGTCGTGGCACTTTCCTCCGCAGGAGGGGAGGCGCCGCTACTGCGTCTGGACACCACGAGCGGCGACCTGGCGGGCAGGGTGCCGAGTTCTGTTACCTGGCCACCGCCGCCGCGGTGTGGACCGCCGCCCGGCGGCGGTGACCGAAGCCCCGGCCCCTGACCGATGCCGCGGCTCTGGCCACCCCTGCGCCCGTGAAACCCTGGTCGTCGCGTCAAGGACGCGTGAAGGGCCATGGGCATCGGGATCGGGGGAAGACGTGGCGGACCGGGAGACACCGGGAAGTCAACTGGCGGGGTACGCCGGGATTCTGCGCGACGCGTGTGCCACGGGACGCCGTCTCACCCGTGCCGAGCTGGAGGCCCGTCGGGCCGACGGCGAGCGGGCGGCCGAAGCGGGACTGCCGCTGCGGGAGCTGATACGAGACCACTTGGCCGCCGCCCAGAGGGTGGAGCCGGCACCGGCGTCCCGGCCGCTGCTGGCCGTCGTCGAGCAGGCGGTGGATGCGTTCGTCGAGGGGTACGAGCGGGCCCAGCGCCAGGCGGTCCGCCAGGAGGAGGCCGCACGCCGCGAGTTCATCGATGACCTGCTGTACGGGCGCGGCGGGCTCGGTCGGCTGGCCGAGCGGGCCGAGCGGTTCGGACTGCGGCTCTCCCAGGCGCACGCGGTGGCAGTGGCCGCCGGCCCCGAACCGTACGGCGACGGCTACCCGGTGGCCCGCCGTATCGAGGAGGCGGTCCTGGGCCGCTTCGGGAACCGGCAGATCCTGCTGGCCACCAAGGACGGCCGGCTGATCTGTGTGGCTCCGGGGGATCAGCCCGACGTCCTCGCGTACTTCGCGAAGCAGGCGCACGCGGCCACCGACGGAGGACGGGTGGCCGTCGGCCGCTCCCATCCGGGCCCTGGCGGTGTCGTCCACTCGTACGAGGAGGCACTGAACGCCCTCGATCTCGCCGAGCGCATGCGGCTGGAGGGACCGGTGCTGCACGCCTCCGACCTGCTGGTCTACCCCGTCCTGACCCGTGATCGGCAAGCCATGGCCGACCTTGTGGAGAGCGTCTTGGGCCCGCTCCGCGGGGCGCGCGGCGGTCCCCGGCCGCTGCTGGACACCCTCACCGCGTACTTCGACTGCGGCTGCGTGGCGACGGAGACCGCCCGCCGCCTGTCTTTGAGCGTACGGGCCCTGACGTACCGCCTGGAGCGCATCCACACCCTCACCGGTGCCGACCCGGCGGATCCGGTGAACCGCTACACGCTCCAGACCGCGGTGATCGGCGCCCGGCTGCTGGGCTGGCCCGACGCGACGTCATGACCGGACCTCACGCGAGGGCGAAGTAGCGCAGCCACAGGTAGACGGCCGAGATGGCGATGGTGACGGCGGTGACGACGAGCCCGTACCTGGTGAACTGCCAGAAGCCGATGGGGTGGCGGTTGCGTTCGGCGATGCCGAGGACGACGACGCTGGCGGAGGCACCGATGGCGGTGGCGTTGCCGCCGAGGTCGGCGCCGAGGGCGAGGGCCCACCACATGACGTGGTCGGGGTCACCGCCCATGTCGGTGACGAGCTCGCTGGTGATGGGCGCCATCGTGGCGACGTAGGGAATGTTGTCGACGATTCCCGACAGCACGGCCGAACCGCCCAGCAGGAGCATGGTGCCGCCCAGTTGGGCTCCGCCGATGATGTCGGCGAGGTGCCCGGCGAGTCCGCATCGGCATCGCCATGGTGGCCCTCGGTGCACCCATGGCTCTGGCCGGCGCCGCCTTCTGGTCCCTGCCGGGTGCCGGATTCGCTCCGGTGGTCATCGGTCTCTCCTGCCTCGTCACCGGCTTGGTCATGCTGGGTTCCGGGCCGGTCCGCCACTGACCGTCTTGGCGAGCGCCGGCCGCATCCTGCCGTCCCTGCTGCGTTAAAGCGGCGTAAAGATTGCCGAGAGCAGGCAATGTGCGGCGGCCGGTCGCGCTGGCACGATGCCGTTGTCCGGCGCAAACGCGTGCCAACCGGGGAGGTGCTCATGGGCTTGTTTCTAGGTCTCGGCATCGGGGGAATCGCCCTGCTGGCCTGTTCGCTGGTGTTCGACGGGGTGCTGGAGGGGGTCTTCGACGGCGCCCTGGACGGACTGTTCGACGGATGGCTGTCGCTGCCGGTGGTCGCGGGCTTCGTTTCGATGCTCGGTTTCACGGGGGCGATCGTGCTCGGGGCCACCGGCCTCGGGCCGGCAGCGGCAGCCGCCGCGGGAGCCGTGGCCGGTGCGGGCGCGGGCT
The DNA here is from genome assembly GCF_043202995.1 of Streptomyces sp. NPDC048018. Taxonomy (NCBI): domain Bacteria; kingdom Bacillati; phylum Actinomycetota; class Actinomycetes; order Kitasatosporales; family Streptomycetaceae; genus Streptomyces; species Streptomyces sp. NPDC048018. Next base: position 307,002 of record NZ_JBIDBK010000005.1, on the reverse strand, counting down.
GGCTGACGTACCGCTTCAGCCGCGCCCTCGCCCGGGCCGGCAGCGGGACCGCCCCGCGCCCCGCCGAACTCCTCGGCTCGGCCGGGACCGTCGTCACCGACATTCCCGCGGGCGGCTACGGCGAGGTGCTGCTACGCCTCGGTGGCCAGCCTGCCAAGTACGCCGCGACCGCCGAGGGGCCACTGGCCCGGGGCGCGGAGGTCTGGGTGACGGCGACGCCGTCGTCCTCCTCGGTCAGCGTCCGCGCCGTCGAGCGCTGACCGGCCGTTTCGCTCTCTCATCCACCACCGATCTGTCCCCTCGACCGAGAGCGGGCAGGGGGGATCAACCATGAGTTCAGTCGTCATCGCGGTCGTGGGAGTCGTCGTACTTCTCGTCCTGCTCGCCCTGGTCGTCGTCACCCGCTACAAGGTGGCCGGTCCCAGCGAGGCGTTCATCATCACCGGGCGCCGGGGCAAGAAGTCCACCGACCCCGACACCGGGCGGATATCCACCGACAACACCGGTCAGAAGGTCGTCGTCGGCGGCGGCGTCTTCGTCGTCCCCTTCGTCCAGCAGCGCTACTCCCTCGACCTCTCCAGCCGGCACATCCCGATCGCCGTCCGGGGCGCGGTCACGCTGCGCGGCATCAAGGCCAACCTCGAAGGCGTCGCGATCGTCAAGGTCGGCGGCAACGAGGACGCCATCCGCGCCGCGGCCCAGCGCTTCCTCCAGCAGCAGAACGGCATCGTCGGCTTCACGCAGGAAGTGCTCTCGGGAGCCCTGCGCGCGATCGTGGGCCGGATGTCGGTCGAGGACATCATCCGCGACCGCGCCGCCTTCGCCGGGCAGGTCGCCGAGGAGGCCGAGGCCAGCCTGTCCGGGCAGGGCCTGGTGCTGGACGCCTTCCAGATCCAGGACATCACCACCGAAGGCTCCTACCTGGAGGACCTCGGCCGCCCCGAGGCGGCCCGGGCCAGGCAGGAAGCGGACATCGCCGAGGCCAACTCCCGCCAGGCGGCCGAGCAGGCCCGGCTGAAGGCCGAAGAGGAGATCGCGGTCGCGCAGCGCACCCTGTACCTGCGCCAGGCCGAGATCAAGGCCGAGACCGACGCGGCCACCGCCCAGGCCAACGCCGCCGGCCCGCTGGCCGACGCCGACCGCCAGCAGCAGATCCTCACCGAGCAGGAGAAGGTCGCCGAACGGCAGGCCGCCCTGACCGACCGCCAGCTCGACACCCAGGTCCGCAAGCCCGCCGACGCCCGCCGCTACGAGGCCGAGCAGGAGGCCGAGGCCAAGCGTGTGGCCCGGGTCAAGCAGGCCGAGGCCGAGCGCCTGGCGGCCATCGCCGCCGCCCAGGCAGAGGCCGAGCGGGCCCGACTGACGGGTGAGGGCGAGAAGCAGCGCCGCTCCGCCCTCGCCGAGGCCGAGGCCATCGAGGGCGCCAAGCGCGGTGAGGCGGAACGCGCCCGCCGCGCCGCCATCGCCGACGCCGTCCGCCTGGAGGGCGCCGCCGAAGCCTCCGCCATCGCGGCCAGGGGATCGGCCGAGGCCGAGGCCATGCAGAAGAAGGCCGAGGCATTCGAGAGCTACGGCGACGCCGCGAAGATCCAGATGCTGGTCGAGGTGCTCCCGCAGGTCGTCGCCAAGGCCGCCGAACCGCTGTCCGCCATCGACAGGATGACCGTCATCTCCACCGACGGCGCGAGCAAGCTCACCCGCACGGTCGCCGACAACGTCGCCCAGGGCATGGAACTCCTCGGCTCCACCACCGGCGTCGACCTCGCCCAGCTCCTCAAGGGCCTGACGGCGAACAAGCCGGAGGCGGCCGCGGAGAGGTTCTCGGCCGACGGCAAGGTCACCATCACCGACTGACATACGAGCTACCAGCGGCAACGAATCGAGGTCTCGCCGGCGGGGGTGCGGCGAGACCTCGATCGGTGCCCTGAACTGCCGGAAGGGACCAGTCGACAGGCCACAGGGCGACATTCGGCCCGGACTGGCTGCCGTGACCCCGAGATCTTGTGGTCGACCGAGGCCGTCTGGCCCGCACACAGACGTTGTCGTGCGGCGCTTCGCCGAGGGGGACGCGATGGAGGAACTGACCGGCCCGCTCCCTCGCGCGTACGCTGATCACGCAGCCGCCGGCAGGCGGATTCGGTCCGGCGGCCCCTTCGTGAGGTGCGTGTGGCGCGCCAAAGGGCCTCCCGTCAGCACTCGCGGGAGGTGGGGCACGCGGAGGGAGCGGCGAGGGCTGAGAGCTCTAGACAACAACGAAGCCCCAGGTCTCTGACCTGGGGCTTCGTAGGAGAGCGGATGACGGGAATCGAACCCGCGCTATAAGCTTGGGAAGCTCATGTTCTACCATTAAACTACATCCGCAAAGCCGCGGAAGATCGCTGCGGCATCGTTGCACACTGTACCCCATCCCGCATCCGGGGCGAAGCGCGTTCGACCGGAGTGCCCTCCACGGGGTGTCGTCCCCGATCCCCTAATGTGGCTGACTCGTCCACCACTTGTCGGGGAAGGGACTTGATGGGTTCGATGGAGCGCACCGTCGTCCGTTGTGCCGAGGGGCACGTTTTCAGCACCGCTTCGTTCCCGTTGCAGCAACTCGGGGCAGGGCGGATCGGGCCCGGGCGGCTCATCCGGTGTCCACGGTGCGCCCGGCTGCGGCATGCCGTGCCGGTGGAGCTCGAGAAGCGCTGAGCGTCTGCGGACAGCGACAAGGGGCGCGGGTTCTCCCGATTGGGGGAGCTCAGCGCCCTCTGCGTATCGTGGGACCGTGCTTCTCTCAGACAAGGACATCCGGGCCGAGATCGACGCCGGGCGGGTCCGCATCGACCCGTACGACGAATCCATGGTGCAGCCCTCGAGCATCGACGTGAGGCTTGACCGCTTCTTCCGGGTGTTCGAGAACCACCGGTACCCCCACATCGACCCTGCGGTCGAGCAGATCGACCTCACCCGTGAGGTCGAGCCGGAGGGTGACGAGGCGTTCATCCTGCACCCGGGCGAGTTCGTGCTCGCGTCGACCTACGAGGTCATCACCCTGCCGGACGACATCGCCTCCCGCCTGGAGGGGAAGAGCTCCCTCGGGCGGCTCGGCCTCGTCACGCACTCCACCGCCGGCTTCATCGACCCGGGCTTCTCCGGGCACGTGACCCTGGAGCTGTCGAACCTCGCCACCCTGCCGATCAAGCTCTGGCCGGGCATGAAGATCGGACAGCTGTGCATGTTCCGGCTCAGCTCGCCCGCCGAGTTCCCGTACGGCAGCGAGCGGTACGGCTCCCGGTACCAGGGCCAGCGGGGGCCGACGGCCTCGCGGTCGTTCATGAACTTCCATCGGACCCAGGTGTGAGGCGGTAGCCGGCATGAGTGACGTACGCGAGAACCTGACGTACGAGGGCTTCGGGCGCGCGGTCCGCGAGCTCGCGCAGACCATCGCCGACGACGGCTACGAGCCCGACGTCGTGCTCTCCATCGCCCGCGGCGGCGTCTTCGTCGCAGGCGGCCTGGCCTACGCCCTGGACTGCAAGAACATCCACCTCGTGAACGTGGAGTTCTACACCGGCGTCGGCACGACCCTGGAGATGCCGGTCATGCTGGCCCCCGTGCCGGACGCCATCGACTTCAGCGACAAGAAGGTGCTCATCACCGACGACGTCGCCGACACCGGCAAGACCCTCAAGCTCGTCCACGACTTCTGCGTCGACCACGTCGCCGAGGTCCGGTCCGCGGTCATCTACGAGAAGTCGCACTCGCTCGTGAAGTGCGAGTACGTCTGGAAGAAGACCGACGAGTGGATCAACTTCCCGTGGTCCGTCGAGCCGCCCGTCGTCCGGCGAGAGGGCCAGGTCCTCGACGCCTGACCCCCGAGGGCGCCTCAGCCGCGGAGAGACCGCCTCGCCCGGACGGGACGCCCGCCCCGGAGAGGCCGCCTCGCCCGGACGGGACGCCTCGTCCGGTGGGTGCCTGACCGGCCGCCGGCGTCCGGACGACCGCGCACGCAGCAGGGCCCCCACGGCATCGCCGTGGGGGCCCTGCGTGTACCTACGGGTTCCTAGAGCGTGCCCAGCTTGATCAGGCTCAGCAGGGCCACCAGCTGGATCGCCGACGCGCCGAGCGCCTTCGGCCATGGGAGGTCGTGGGAGCGGCTCACCATCACCGTGAAGAGCGCGCCCGCCGCCAGCCAGGTCAGCCAGCCGATGACCTGCACCAGGCCGTTCTCGCCGCCCAGGAAGAGCGCGAAGACCAGGCGCGGCGCGTCCGTGATCGACATGATCAGCATGGACAGGCCGACCGTCGGCTGCCAGGAGCCGTCGCCGCCCAGCTGGCGGGCCAGCGTGTGCGTGACCGCGCCGAGGATCAGCCCGCCGACGACGAAGCCGACGGCCGTCATCAGGACGTACGGGACCGCCGTCGACAGGGTGGCGTTGATCGCCTCTTCGCGCGCCTTGTCGAAGCCGAAGATCGCCAGGAGTCCGTAGAGGAAGGTGACGACCAGCGCCGGGCCCCACACGGCGTGGTCCCGCATCCGCAGAAACGTGTCTGCCGGACGCAGCACGATGCCGCTCAGGAGGCCCTTCCAGGGTAGCCGGGGGCCCGTGGGGACCGGGGCGGCGCCGGCCTGGTACGCGGCCGGCTCGCCGTACGGGTCGTCGTTGACGCTGAAGACCTGGGTGTGGCCCGGGTTGTTGGCGGCGTAGTGCTGCCGCGGGTGCTGCTGCGGCGCGTGCGGGTCGCCGAAGTACTCCGGCTCCCCGTCCCCGTACCCCTGCTGCTGAGCCCATTGCTGCCGCGGTTGCTGCTGGTGCTGCTGCGGGTACGGCGGCGGGGGCGCGTTGTACCCGTAGGGCGCCTGCTGCGGTCGTTGTTGCGGGGGGCCACCGGCCCGGCCGCGTCCGTTCCTGAATCCAGCCACGTCATGAAACGTACCCGCTCCCGCTGTGACCTCGCGCCATGCCGGGAGAGTGCGGCAGAGCTGTGACATCCCCTAGGGGGTCTCGGGGGTCTCGGGCGGTTTCGGGGGTCTCGGGGGTGGCCACGCCGTGCCGGAGTCTTGCGGAAGCCGTGACGAATCGGATGTGACGCTCATACGGGGCCGGCCGGCGCCTCGTCGGCGTCGGCACCCTTCGGCAGGGCGGCGACGGCGGGGCCCACGAGCTCGCCGGCAGGCTCGTACGGAAGTGCACCGCGCGGCGGCGGGCGCCGGCGTCGTGGCCCGCTCCGCGGTCCCCCAGGGCCCCGCGGAGCCCGCGCCGGGCGGGGAACGCCCCGGCCGCCTCCGGTGACCCCCGCGAGGGCTCTCGGCGGCACGGGCGTCGCATGGCCCTCCTCCGTCCCACCGGCCTCGGCTTCGCCCTACGCCGGCGGGACGGGCGCGCGGCGCCGACCGACCCGGAACGGCCGGGGCGTCCCCGCCCCGGGTGCGGCCGGAGCGGAGCCTTCGACCCGCTACGGCTCGCGCGCGGCGCCGACCGACCCGGAACGGCCGGAGCGTCCGCCCCGGTACGGCCGTACCCGAGCCTCCGACCCTGCGCCGCCGACGCCGAAGGGCGGCCTCCGCGTCTCCGCGGGGGCCGCCCTTCGGCATGTCGTGTTCGAAACCCGTCAGACCGCGGGTTCCGTCTCCTCCGTCGGCTTCGGCTCCGGCTCGACCGGGGTCTTCACCGAGTCGAGCAGCAGCTGCGCCACGTCGACGACCTGGAGGCTCTCCTTGGCCTTGCCGTCGTTCTTCTTGCCGTTGACGGAGTCCGTCAGCATGACGAGGCAGAACGGGCAGGCGGTGGAGACGATGTCCGGGTTGAGGGACAGCGCCTCGTCCACGCGCTCGGTGTTGATGCGCTTGCCGATCCGCTCCTCCATCCACATCCGCGCACCACCGGCGCCGCAGCAGAAGCCGCGCTCCTTGTGGCGGTGCATCTCCTGCTGGCGCAGGCCGGGGACGGCGGACATGATCTCGCGCGGCGGCGTGTAGACCTTGTTGTGACGGCCCAGGTAGCACGGGTCGTGGTAGGTGATGAGGCCCTCGACCGGGGTCACCGGGATCAGCTTGCCCTCGTCGATGAGGTGCTGGAGCAGCTGGGTGTGGTGGATGACCTCGTAGTCGCCGCCGAGCTGCGGGTACTCGTTGGCGATCGTGTTGAAGCAGTGCGGGCAGGTCGAGACGATCTTCTTCGCCGACTTCGGCTTCTTCGTCGCCTCGTCCTCGTCGTCCTCGCCGAACGCCATGTTCAGCATCGCGACGTTCTCCTGGCCGAGCTGCTGGAACAGCGGCTCGTTGCCCAGACGGCGCGGGGAGTCACCGGTGCACTTCTCGTCGCCGCCCATGATCGCGAACTTGACGCCCGCGATGTGCAGCAGCTCGGCGAAGGCCTTGGTGGTCTTCTTGGCGCGGTCCTCCAGGGCGCCGGCGCAGCCGACCCAGTAGAGGTAGTCGACCTCGCTGAGGTCCTCGATGTCCTTGCCGACGATCGGGACCTCGAAGTCGACCTCCTTGGTCCACTCGACGCGCTGCTTCTTGGCCAGACCCCAGGGGTTGCCCTTCTTCTCCAGGTTCTTCAGCATCGTGCCGGCCTCCGACGGGAAGGCGGACTCGATCATGACCTGGTAGCGGCGCATGTCGACGATGTGGTCGATGTGCTCGATGTCGACCGGGCACTGCTCGACGCAGGCGCCGCAGGTGGTGCAGGACCACAGGACGTCCGGGTCGATGACGCCGTTCTCCTCGGCGGTGCCGATCAGCGGGCGCTCGGCCTCGGCGATCGCCGCCGCGGGGACGTCCTTGAGCTGCTCCTCGGTGGCCTTCTCGTTGCCCTCCATGTCCTTGCCGCCGCCCGCGAGCAGGTACGGCGCCTTGGCGTGCGCGTGGTCGCGCAGCGACATGATGAGGAGCTTCGGGGAGAGCGGCTTGCCCGTGTTCCAGGCGGGGCACTGCGACTGGCAGCGGCCGCACTCGGTGCACGTGGAGAAGTCGAGGATGCCCTTCCAGGAGAACTGCTCGACCTGGGAGACGCCGTAGACGTCGTCCTCGCCCGGGTCCTCGAAGTCGATCGGCTTGCCGCCGGAGGTCATCGGCTGCAGCGGGCCGAGGGCGGTGGAGCCGTCGGCGTTGCGCTTGAACCAGATGTTCGGGAAGCCCAGGAAGCGGTGCCAGGCGACACCCATGTTGGTGTTCAGCGAGACCGTGATCATCCAGGTGAAGGACGTGACGATCTTCAGCGCCGCGAAGAAGTACGTGAGGTTCTGGATCGTGCCCAGGTCGGCGCCGTCGAGCAGGGCGATCAGCGGGTAGGAGGCGAAGAAGCCCGGCTCCCAGCCGGTCACGTGGTGCTGGACGCCCTCGAGCGCGCGCAGCGTCATGATGCAGACGCCGACGATGAGGATGACGGCCTCGACGAAGTAGGCCTGGCCCGTCTTGGAGCCCGCGAAGCGGGACTTGCGGCCGGCCTTGGTGGGCTTGCTGAGCTGGCGGATCACGATCAGCGTGACGATGCCGAGGACGGTCATCAGGCCGAGGAACTCGGTGAAGATCTCGTACGGCAGCCAGTCGCCGATGATCGGGATGAGCCAGTCCGCCTGGAAGAGCTGACCGAAGGCGTTGACGATCGTGAGCAGGAGGGAGAAGAAGCCCACCGCCACGAACCAGTGCGCCACGCCGACGACGCCCCAGCGGTTCATCCGGGTGTGGCCGAGGAATTCCTTGACCAGGGTGACGGTGCGCTGCGTCGGGTCGCCGGTGCGCGTTCCCGCGGGCACCGGCTGACCGAGCCGCACGAAGCGGTAGATCTGCGCGATGGCGCGGCCGAACAGCGCGACGGCTACCACCGTGATGACGATCGACACGACGATCGCGGCGAGTTGCATGAGGGGCTCCTCGGGCGGGCCTGCGAGGCGGAGCACCGGCACCCGCCAGTGCTCCGGGCACTGTCGAGTGTGGCACTACTAAGCGGTAACTTATTCAGTCCGTGACGAGATTACCGGGTAGCGGCCGCGCACTGTAGCGGAGCCCACGGTGATCTGTGTCGCTCAGGCAACCCTTGCCGTACGGGCTGCGCGGGGCGCGTGGAGTCGTTTACGGACTGCTGGCAGGGTACGCGCCAGGATCACCAGGTCCATGCCGAGCCAGTGGTGGTCCACATAGTGGAGATCGAGCAGCTCGCGCTCCTCCCAGGGCAGCTCCGAACGCCCGCTGACCTGCCACGGCCCCGTCATCCCCGGCCGTACGGACAGCCGGCGCCGCCCGTCCCCCCTGCTCTCCCGGTGTCCGGGCGCCAGCGGGCACGGTCCGACCAGCGACATCTCGCCGCGGACGACATGGAACAGCAGCGGCAGGTTCGCCAGCGGGCTCTTCGTGCGGAAGGTCAGCATCGTGAAGGTCCGGTCGCCCAGACCCGCGACCGGGCGGCGGCGCAGCGGTCCGGCCGTGCTCCCCGCGCGCGTGCCGCCCGTTCCGAGGGTGACGGAGAGGGCGACGGCGGCGATCAGCGGGGACAGCAGGGTGAGGAGGACGAGTCCGCCCGCGATGTCGAACGCGCGCTTCGCCGTCATGCGCCTCCACCTTCCGGCGAGAATCATGGGATATGCCCGGACTCTCTCACGCGCGGGGTGCCGGGGCGGGGAACGACGCGCCCCGGAGACGCGTTCGTTGAGTGCCAGGGATGGCGAAGAGTTGAGTCGACCCGACTCATGTCTGTTGACTCTCGCCCAGGGGTCGTGCATCCTTGAGTCAGTTCCACTCAAGTCGGTCAGCTGGAGGAATCGAAATGGCACGTGCGGTCGGCATCGACCTGGGCACGACTAACTCCGTCGTCAGCGTTCTGGAAGGCGGCGAGCCCACCGTCATCACCAACGCCGAGGGCGCCAGGACCACGCCGTCCGTCGTCGCCTTCGCGAAGAACGGTGAGGTGCTCGTCGGCGAGGTCGCCAAGCGCCAGGCGGTCACCAACGTCGACCGGACCATCCGGTCCGTGAAGCGTCACATGGGCACGGACTGGAAGATCGAGCTCGACGGGAAGACCTTCAACCCGCAGCAGATGTCCGCGTTCATCCTTCAGAAGCTGAAGCGTGACGCCGAGGCCTACCTGGGCGAGAAGGTGACCGACGCGGTCATCACCGTCCCGGCCTACTTCAACGACTCCGAGCGTCAGGCGACGAAGGAGGCCGGCGAGATCGCCGGTCTGAACGTCCTCCGTATCGTCAACGAGCCCACCGCGGCCGCGCTCGCGTACGGCCTCGACAAGGACGAGCAGATCATCCTCGTCTTCGACCTCGGTGGCGGCACCTTCGACGTGTCCCTCCTGGAGATCGGCGACGGCGTCGTCGAGGTGAAGGCCACCAACGGTGACAACCACCTCGGTGGTGACGACTGGGACCAGCGCGTCGTCGACTACCTGGTGAAGCAGTTCGCGAACGGCCACGGCGTCGACCTGTCCAAGGACAAGATGGCCCTGCAGCGTCTGCGCGAGGCCGCCGAGAAGGCCAAGATCGAGCTGTCCTCCTCCACGGAGACCACGATCAACCTTCCCTACATCACGGCCTCCGCCGAGGGTCCGCTGCACCTGGACGAGAAGCTCACGCGCGCCCAGTTCCAGCAGCTCACCGCCGACCTGCTCGAGCGCTGCAAGACCCCGTTCCACAACGTCATCAAGGACGCCGGCATCTCCCTCAGCGAGATCGACCACGTCGTCCTGGTCGGCGGTTCCACCCGTATGCCCGCCGTCGCCGAGCTCGTCAAGGAGCTGACCGGCGGCAAGGAGGCCAACAAGGGTGTGAACCCGGACGAGGTCGTCGCCATCGGCGCCACGCTCCAGGCCGGTGTCCTCAAGGGTGAGGTCAAGGACGTCCTGCTCCTCGACGTGACCCCGCTGTCCCTCGGCATCGAGACCAAGGGCGGCATCATGACCAAGCTGATCGAGCGCAACACCACGATCCCGACCAAGCGGTCCGAGATCTTCACGACGGCCGAGGACAACCAGCCGTCGGTGCAGATCCAGGTCTACCAGGGCGAGCGCGAGATCGCGGCGTACAACAAGAAGCTCGGCATGTTCGAGCTGACCGGCCTGCCGCCGGCCCCGCGTGGCGTCCCGCAGATCGAGGTCTCCTTCGACATCGACGCGAACGGCATCATGCACGTGACCGCGAAGGACCTCGGCACGGGCAAGGAGCAGAAGATGACCGTCACCGGCGGTTCTTCGCTCGCCAAGGACGAGGTCGACCGGATGCGTCAGGAGGCCGAGCAGTACGCGGAGGAGGACCACCGCCGCCGCGAGGCCGCCGAGAGCCGCAACCAGGGCGAGCAGCTCGTCTACCAGACGGAGAAGTTCCTCAAGGACAACGAGGACAAGGTCCCCGGTGAGGTCAGGACCGAGGTCGAGACCGCCGTCGCCGAGCTGAAGGACAAGCTCAAGGGCGAGGACACCGCGGAGATCCGCACCGCCACCGAGAAGCTCGCGGCCGTCTCCCAGAAGCTCGGCCAGGCCATGTACGCCGACGCCCAGGCCGCCCAGGCCGCGGGTGGCGCCGACGCCGGCCAGGCCCAGGCCCAGGACGACGACGTCGTCGACGCCGAGATCGTCGACGAGGACAAGCCGAAGGGTGGCGCTGCCTGATGTCGGAGGAGACCCCGGGCTTCGAGGAGAAGCCCGACGTCCCCGCCGACGGCACGCCCGAGGAGACCGAGGCCGCCGAGTCCGCCGACCAGGCGGAGGGGGCGGCCCCGGCCGGGGACGCTACGGACGTAGCTCTGCTGGCCCAGCTGGACCAGACCCGCACCGCGCTCTCCGAGCGCACCGCGGACCTCCAGCGGCTCCAGGCCGAGTACCAGAACTACCGCCGCCGGGTGGAGCGGGACCGGGTGACGGTCAAGGAGATCGCCGTCGCGAGCCTCCTGACCGAACTCCTGCCCGTGCTCGACGACATCGGCCGGGCCCGTGAGCACGGCGAGCTCGTGGGCGGGTTCAAGTCGGTCGCCGAGTCGCTGGAGACCGTCGCCGCCAAGATGGGTCTGCAGCAGTTCGGCAAGGAGGGCGAGCCCTTCGACCCGACGATCCACGAGGCCCTGATGCACTCGTACGCGCCGGACGTCACCGAGACGACCTGCGTGGCGATCCTGCAGCCTGGGTACCGGATCGGCGAGCGGACCATCCGCCCCGCGCGCGTGGCCGTCGCCGAGCCCCAGCCGGGCGCGGCTCCGGCCGCCAAGGAAGAGAAGAAGGCCGACGAGGAGAGCGGTGGCCCCGACGAGGGCTAGCGCGACGATCGTCCGAGAGGAGGGACGTCGATGAGCACGAAGGACTTCGTCGAGAAGGACTACTACAAGGTTCTCGGCGTCCCCAAGGACGCCTCCGACGCCGAGATCAAGAAGGCGTACCGGAAGCTCGCCCGCGAGAACCACCCGGACGCCAACAAGGGCGACACCAAGGCGGAGGAGCGCTTCAAGGAGATCTCCGAGGCCAACGACATCCTCGGCGACCCGAAGAAGCGCAAGGAGTACGACGACGCCCGCGCCCTGTTCGGCAACGGCGGCTTCCGGGCCGGCGGCCCGGGCGGCGGCTCCTTCAACTTCGACCTGGGCGACCTCTTCGGGGGCGCCCAGGGCGGGGCCGGGGGCGCCGGCGGCTTCGGCGGCGGCATCGGTGACGTCTTCGGCGGCCTGTTCAACCGGGGCGCGGGCGGCGCGGGCACCCGTACGCAGCCGCGTCGCGGCCAGGACATCGAGTCCGAGGTGACGCTCAGCTTCACCGAGGCCATCGAGGGCGCCACGGTGCCGCTGCGGATGTCCAGCCAGCAGCCCTGCAAGGCGTGTTCGGGCACCGGCGACAAGAACGGCACCCCGCGGGTGTGCCCGACCTGTGTCGGCACCGGGCAGGTCTCGCGCGGCAGCGGTGGCGGCTTCTCGCTGACCGACCCGTGCGTGGACTGCAAGGGGCGCGGCCTCATCGCCGAGACCCCCTGCGAGGTCTGCAAGGGCAGCGGGCGGGCCAAGTCCTCCCGCACCATGCAGGTCCGCATCCCGGCGGGCGTGAGCGACAACCAGAAGATCCGGCTGCGCGGCAAGGGCGCCCCGGGCGAGCGCGGCGGGCCGCACGGCGACCTGTACGTCGTCGTGCACGTCGACGCCCACCCGGTGTTCGGCCGCAAGGACGACAACCTCACCGTCACGGTGCCCGTCACGTTCGACGAGGCGGCGCTCGGCGGCGAGATCAAGGTGCCGACCCTGGGCGGCCCCGCGGTGACGCTGAAGCTGCCCGCGGGCACTCCCAACGGACGCACCATGCGGGCCCGCGGCAAGGGCGCGGTCCGCAAGGACGGCACCCGCGGCGACCTGCTGATCACGGTGGAGGTCGCGGTGCCGAAGGAGCTGGACGACAAGGCCCGCGAGGCCCTGGAGACCTACCGCGAGGCCACGACGGGCGAGGACCCCAGGGCAGAGCTGTTCCAGGCCGCGAAGGGAGCTTGAGGAGATGGAAGGCCGGCGTCGCAATCCCTACCAGCTGACCGACGAGACACCGGTGTACGTCATCTCGGTGGCGGCCCAGCTCTCCGGGCTGCACCCCCAGACACTGCGTCAGTACGACCGTCTCGGCCTGGTCTCCCCGGACCGCACGGCCGGGCGGGGCCGCCGCTACTCGGCCCGTGACATCGAGCTGCTCCGTCAGGTGCAGCAGCTGTCGCAGGACGAGGGCATCAACCTGGCCGGCATCAAGCGCATCATCGAACTGGAGAACCAGGTGGCGGCCCTCCAGGCCCGGGTGGCCGAGCTGTCGACGGCGGTCGAGGGCGCTGCGGCGGCGATGCGTCAGCGCGAGGCCCAGGTCCACGCCTCCTACCGGCGCGACCTGGTCCCGTACACGGACGTGCAGCAGGCGAGCGCCCTGGTGGTGTGGCGGCCGGGGCACAAGCGCGGCGAATAGCCCCCTCCTCGCACGAGGCTCCTTGCGGACGAGCCCCCTCTTCGGAGGGGGCTCGTCGCGTTCACCGGCGGGCGCTACGGCAGGAGTTCGGAGACGATCTCGACGGCCGTGTGCCACCAGGGCTGCGCCCCGGTGCCGAAGGCGGCGGCGAGGGCGGTCCCGAGGGCCTGGTCGAGCGCGTCCGCGTCCTGCTCCCAGCCGGCGTCGACGCGGCCGTCCCCGGTGGACTCCAGGGTGCCGAGACGGCGCCCGTCGCGGGTGAGCCCGCTCTCGCCGTACGAGCAGGGCACGAGCCGGTAGCGGCGCCCGTCCACGGTCGCGTCGACGCGGTACGAGCGGCGCGAGAGACGGCCCTTGGCGGGGCGGAGTGCGGCCGGGCGCCCGTCGACGGTGAGGGCGAGCAGCGCGGCGTCGCGGGTGCCGATGGGGGTGTGGCGGTCGGCGGCGCTCCCGGCGGCCCGTTCGAGCTCCACGGTGGGCAGGCCGTGGCCGTCGACCCGGAGGGCGCCGGCGCGGGTGTCGAGGTGGATCCGGAGGTACACGTCGGTCATGCGTCCCGTTCGAGGATGCCGGAGCGGGCGATGAGATAGCCGAGCTGGGCGCGGCTGCCGCTGCCGAGGGCGGCGGCGAGCTTGGCGATGTGGGCACGGCAGGTGCGCACGTTCATGCCGAGGCGGCGGGCGATGGCCTCGTCGACGAGCCCCTCGACGAGGAGCTTGGCGATGGAGCGCTGCACGCCGCTGATGCCGCTGAGCATCGGCTCGTAGGTCACGGGGGCGTCCAGCGGCGTGGCCTGGAGCCAGAACTGGTCGAAGACGCCGCCGAGGTACTCGACGAGGCCCTGGTGGCGCAGTTCGAGCGCGATGGTGCGGTCGCGGCTGGCCGGCACGAAGGCGACCTTGCGGTCGACGATGATGAGCCGGTCGATGATCTCTTCCAGCGTGCGGACCTCGACCTCGGACCCGATGCGCTCCAAGTAGGCCAGGGTGATGGGCTGGTGGCGCGCCGTGTGCTGGTAGAGCGTGCGCATCTTGATGCCCTTGCCGAGCAACGGCCGCACCCGGCGCAGGGCTTCGCCGAACGTGTGGGCGCTGCGGCCCTTCCCCGGTTGTACGGTGAGCAGTTCCGAGGTGCACTCCTCGACGGCCCGGTCCAGACTGGCGTTGATGCGGTCGAGGCCTTCGAGGACGGTGATGGCGTGGGTCATCGAAGGGTCGCGTGCGCCGAGGGCCATGAACGGCTCGAAAGCGTCGGAGAGGGAGACGGTCAGACGTCTGCGTTCCTGGATCTCCTTCTCTATCGGGAGGAGCAGCCGGGCCAGCGCGGCCGAAGGGGCCACGGGGCGCAGCCATTCGGCGTCGTCGGGGTCGGGACGCAGCAGGTCGAGGTCCATCAGGCAGGGGGCCGAACCGATGTCCGAGCGGGCGATCCGGCCTGATCGCAGCGCTTCGGCATAGAGGCGAGTGCCCGCTTCGCACAGGTCTGCGTGCGTGTGAGAATGTCCCTCTTTCTCAGGTTCTATTCGCATACGTACACCCCCAGGCTTTTGCATTACAGGAACATGATGCATTGAGCGAGTGGTGGAAACGGGATGAGTGAGCCATCGTCGTGACTTGCGGGGGAGCAGGTTGTTACACACCTTCAAGTGAGGTTGCTCGGTCATGTCCAAGAAGCTCATACGCACCGTAGCCGGTGTCGCACTGATGGCTGCTGCCGCTGTGGGAGCGGTCACGGCAACCGAGGACCCGGGGTGGGGTTCGCAGACGAGGGTCGTGAACGCCGACCCGGGCTGGGGTCTCACCCCCGCTGCCGATGCCGCCGACCCGGGCTGGGGTGTCGTCCTGGCCGCCGCGGACCCCGGGTGGGGTGTCGCGTCGGCCGCCGATCCTGGATGGGAGTCCGTGAGGGCATGACGGTTCCCGAAGATCCTCGTTTCCGACGTGAGATGGCGAGCGCCTACCGGTCCGGGTGGCACTTCATCGACCTCGTCACCGCGGTGCCGCGCCGTGGCGAGTCGTTGATGGTCACCCTCTTCGGAGAGCCGATCGTCGTCGTCCGCGAAGACGACGAGGACATTCGCGCCTACCGGTGTCTTCGCCGCCCACGCGGTGCCCCGCAGCCCGTCCGCTGTGCCATCCGGTACGGCATGATCTTCGTCAATCTCGACCAGCGCGACCACCAGCTGGTCGAACCCCACCTGGTCGACACCGAGACCATCACCGCCACCCCCCGCAGTGCCTGAACGATTCCCCCGTCGTTGTAGATCGTTCAGGTGCTTCCCCCACACAGCGGCGCCATCGCGGACCTGAAACGCGATGGCGCCGCTGTGCGTCTGCGTCCGCGTCCGGGCCCGCCGCCGGCCGGCCCGCGCGCCGGCTACGCCCGGCCCATCGCGCGCGTGAGGGCGATCTCGATCACGACCCGGTCCGGGTTCGGCGTCGGGACCCGGTTGTAGCGCGCCGCGTAGCGGTCCACCGCGTCCGCGACGGCCTCCGCCTCGGTGCGGATCCGCGCCACGCCCTCCAGCGTGGCCCAGCGCCCCTTGTCCACCTGGCAGACCGCCACCCGCGCGCCCTCCGGGCCCGCCGCCAGGACGTTGGCGACCTTGCGGCTGTGCTTGTTCGTGATGACCCGGGCGATGCCCTTCTCGCCGCCGTCGGGGTCGTAGGTGACGCCGACCGCCACCACGTGCGGCGTGCCGTCCGGGCGGGGCGTGGTCAGGGTGCACATGTGGTACTCGCGCCAGAAGGCGAGGTACGTGTCGCTGGGCTTGCTCGGGTCGATGGCCATGCCCCGGAAACTACTCCGGTGACCGCTTCCTCCGGTACCTTGAGCGGAATAGACTCAACTTTGTGTACGTTGGATGAGTCATAGGAGGGGACGAGTCCCCGCAGCAGTCGAAGAACCTGGAGGAGACCCCGCACGTGGACGCCGAACTGACCAACAGGAGCCGGGACGCGCTGAACGCGGCCAGCAGCCGCGCCGTGTCCCAGGGGCACGCCGATCTGACCCCCGCGCATCTCCTGCTCGCCCTGCTCGCGGGTCAGGACAACGAGAACATCACCGACCTGCTCGCCGCCGTCGAGGCCGACCAGGCCGTCGTGCGCTCCGGCGCGGAGCGGCTCGTCGCCGCCCTGCCCAGCGTCACCGGGTCCACGGTCGCGCCCCCGCAGCCCAACCGCGAACTGCTCGCCGTCATCGCCGACGCCGCCGAGCGCGCCAAGAAGCTCGGCGACGAGTTCCTGTCCACCGAGCACCTGCTCATCGGCATCGCCGCCAAGGGCGGCCGGGCCGGCGAGCTCCTCGACCGGCAGGGCGCCGGCGCCGGCCGGCTCCAGGCGGCCTTCGAGAAGGCCCGCGGCTCCCGCCGGGTGACCAGCGCCGACCCCGAGGGCTCGTACAAGGCCCTGGAGAAGTTCGGCACCGACTTCACCGCCGCCGCCCGCGAGGGCAAGCTCGACCCGGTCATCGGCCGCGACCACGAGATCCGGCGCGTCGTCCAGGTCCTCTCCCGCCGCACGAAGAACAACCCCGTCCTCATCGGCGAGCCCGGCGTCGGCAAGACCGCGGTCGTCGAGGGCCTCGCCCAGCGCATCGTGAAGGGGGACGTCCCCGAGTCGCTGCGGGACAAGCGCCTGGTCTCGCTGGACCTCGGCGCGATGGTCGCCGGCGCCAAGTACCGGGGCGAGTTCGAGGAGCGCCTGAAGACCGTCCTCTCCGAGATCAAGGAGAGCGAGGGCCAGGTCATCACCTTCATCGACGAGCTGCACACCGTCGTCGGCGCGGGTGCCGGCGGCGACTCCGCCATGGACGCGGGCAACATGCTCAAGCCGATGCTGGCCCGCGGCGAGCTGCGCATGGTCGGCGCCACCACGCTCGACGAGTACCGCGAGCGGATCGAGAAGGACCCCGCCCTGGAGCGCCGCTTCCAGCAGGTCCTGGTCGCCGAGCCGTCCGTCGAGGACACCGTCGCCATCCTGCGCGGGCTCAAGGGCCGCTACGAGGCCCACCACAAGGTGCAGATCGCCGACTCCGCGCTCGTCGCCGCGGCGGCCCTCTCCGACCGCTACATCACCTCCCGGTTCCTGCCGGACAAGGCCATCGACCTGGTCGACGAGGCAGCCTCCCGGCTGCGCATGGAGATCGACTCGTCGCCCGTCGAGATCGACGAGCTCCAGCGCTCCGTCGACCGGCTCCGGATGGAGGAGCTCGCCC
Source organism: Streptomyces sp. NPDC048018 (assembly GCF_043202995.1). NCBI lineage: Bacteria > Bacillati > Actinomycetota > Actinomycetes > Kitasatosporales > Streptomycetaceae > Streptomyces > Streptomyces sp. NPDC048018. Next base: position 289,891 of record NZ_JBIDBK010000005.1, on the reverse strand, counting down.
TCTCCAAGGAGACCGACGAGGCGAGCCTGCAGCGCCTGGAGAAGCTGCGCCGCGACCTCGCGGACCGCGAGGAGGAGCTGCGCGGCCTCACCGCCCGCTGGGAGAAGGAGAAGCAGTCCCTCAACCGGGTCGGCGAGCTCAAGGAGCAGCTCGACGAGCTGCGCGGGCGCGCCGAGCGCGCCCAGCGCGACGGCGACTTCGACACCGCCTCCAAGCTGCTCTACGGGGAGATCCCGGCCCTGGAGCGCGAGCTGGCGGCCGCGAGCGAGGCGGAGGCCCAGCAGGAGGCCGCGAAGGACACGATGGTCAAGGAGGAGGTCGGCCCGGACGACATCGCCGACGTCGTCGGCGCCTGGACCGGCATTCCCGCGGGCCGTCTCCTGGAGGGCGAGACGCAGAAGCTGCTGCGCATGGAGGACGAGCTCGGACGGCGGCTCATCGGCCAGGGCGAGGCCGTCCGCGCGGTCTCCGACGCGGTGCGCCGCACCCGCGCCGGCATCTCCGACCCCGACCGGCCCACCGGCTCCTTCCTCTTCCTCGGCCCGACCGGCGTCGGCAAGACCGAGCTGGCGAAGGCGCTCGCGGACTTCCTCTTCGACGACGAGCGGGCGATGGTCCGCATCGACATGTCGGAGTACGGGGAGAAGCACTCCGTCGCCCGCCTGGTCGGCGCGCCTCCCGGCTACGTCGGCTACGAGGAGGGCGGCCAGCTCACCGAGGCCGTACGGCGGCGCCCATACTCGGTCGTGCTCCTGGACGAGGTGGAGAAGGCGCACCCCGAGGTCTTCGACATCCTGCTCCAGGTCCTCGACGACGGCCGGCTCACCGACGGCCAGGGCCGCACGGTGGACTTCCGCAACACGATCCTGATCCTCACCTCGAACCTGGGCAGCCAGTACCTCGTGGACCCGCTGACCGGCGAGGAGGAGAAGCGGGAGCAGGTCCTGGAGGTCGTCCGGGCGAGCTTCAAGCCGGAGTTCCTCAACCGGCTGGACGAGATCGTGGTGTTCTCCGCCCTGGTGCAGGACGAGCTGGCCCGGATCGCGCGGCTCCAGATCGACCGTCTGGCCCGGCGTCTCGCCGACCGCCGGCTCACCCTGGACGTCACGCCCGAGGCGCTGGCCTGGCTCGCGCAGGAGGGCAACGATCCGGCCTACGGCGCCCGCCCGCTGCGCCGCCTGATCCAGACGGCCATCGGCGACCGCCTGGCCAGGGAGATCCTGGCGGGTGAGGTGCGCGACGGCGACACGGTGCGGGTGGACCGGTTCGAGAACGGCCTGATCGTGGGCCGGGCCGAGTGACCGACCGGCGTGATCGAGCCCCGTGGCGGGCCGGACCGGGAGCCGCGAGCGCTCCCTCCGGTTCCCCCCATGGGGCGAGATCGTGTCAGCCACGAGCTGATCGTGCCGTGAGGACTTGCCACGTACCGCCTGGCATGGGGGAGGATGGCGGGCATCCGTACGAAGGGAAAACCCGGTGAGCATCGACCCGTCCTCGATTCCTAATTTCGGGGCACAGCCCCAGCCGCAGGCCGGAGGACCGGCGGGCCCCGTCGTTCCCGACCAGGACCTGGTGAAGCAGCTTCTCGACCAGATGGAGCTGAAGTACGTCGTCGACGACGAGGGTGACCTCGCGGCGCCGTGGGAGGAATTCCGCACGTACTTCATGTTCCGTGGCGAGGGCGAGCAGCAGGTCTTCTCGGTCCGCACGTTCTACGACCGCCCGCACGCCGCCGACGACCGCGTCCGGATCCTCGACGCGATCGACGACTGGAACCGCCGCACCCTGTGGCCCAAGGTCTACACCCACCTGCACGAGGAGGAGGACGGCTCCGCCACCCTCCGCCTCATCGGTGAGGCGCAGATGCTGATCGGCACCGGGGTGTCGCTGGAGCACTTCGTGTCCTCCACCGTCAGCTGGGTCCGCGCGTCGATCGAGTTCGACAAGTGGCTCGTCGAGCAGTTCGGCCTGGAGTCTCCGGAGGACAAGGACTCCGGCGAGGCCGACTCCGAGTAGTCACAGGGCCATGCGCGCGAGTGTCAGCGCGTACGGCGCGTAGCAGAACGAGAGCCCGGCCAGGCCCGTGATCACCACGATCGCGGCGCCCGGCCGGGCTCTCGTCATGGCGCCGGCCAGCGGCAGCAGCAGCGGGAAGGCCGGCAGCAGGAACCGCGGCTTCGACTCGAAGAAGCCGGAGCCGCCGACCGTGATCAGCACGAGCACCCCCGTGTAGACGACCACCGGCAGCGGCGGACGCTCGACGACCACGAGCAGGGCGAAGAGCAGCACCCCGGCCGCCGTGATGACCAGGGCCATCGCGAAGCCGAACTGGGTCGGCCCCCTCAGCATGTCCCGCACGAAGATCAGCGCGCCCCGCCCGAAGTCGAAGCGGGAGGTCCAGCCGTCCTGGACGGCGAAGTAGCCGCCGAGCAGGTCGCCGCGCCGGGCGCCGACCCACAGCAGGTACGAGAGCCAGCCGGCCGGCGCGACCGCGGCGCCGGCCCACACCGGCCAGGCGACCCTGCCCCGGGCGCGCCACAGCGCCAGGGCCGCGGCGGCGAGGACGGCGGCGGCGATGGCGATCCCGTTGGGCCGGGAGAGCCCGGCCAGCGCGGCCAGGCCGCCCGCCCACAGCCAGCGGCGGGTCAGCAGCGCGTACAGCGCCCAGGCCGCGAAGGCGGTCATGAGCGGTTCGGTGTACGCCATGGACAGCACGACCGAATGGGGGAGCAGGCCCCACAGCAGCACCGTGACGACGGCGGTGGGCCGGCCGCACAGCCGCTCCGCGACCAGGTAGATCCCCCAGGCCGCGGCCCCCGCGGCGAGCCAGGACAGCAGCAGTCCGGCCGTGCCGCCGGTGACGGGCAGCACGGCCGTGACGGCCCGGACGAGTCCGGGATAGAGCGGGAAGAAGGCCAGGTCGGACTGGACCACCCCGCCGGGCCAGAACAGGGTGCGGCCGTAGCCGTTCGCGGCGATCCCGGTGTACCAGAGCGAGTCCCAGGACCTGGCGAGCAGCGCCCGCGGCGACCGCCCGACGTGCCAGGCCCACAGCGCGAGCACCAGCATCCCGGTGAGCCGGGCGGCGGCGAACAGCCCGAGCGCGGGTGCGGCACGGTGCAGCGAGGCCCGCCAGCGGGGCACCCGCCGGGCGGGAGCGACGGCCGACGCCGGGCGGTCGAGGGTCTCGGCGGACAGGGGGCACCTCCGGGCGCGCGGACAAACCGATCGGTACTCGACAAATCGGTTTACCGGACGATCGGCCCGCCCGGGGGACGGGCACGCCGCGCGCCCCCTGGTCCGCCCGGGGGACAACCCCTCCGGGTCAGCCCCGGCCCATCTCCAGCAGGAGCAGCGCCAGCCCCACCCCGGGGCGGCGCAGCTCCTCTCCGTAGCGCAGGACCACCGAGTTCTCCCAGGCCAGTTCCGTGGCCGGCCGCCCGACGGCCCGCCGCGCGGCGACGAACCGCCGCTGCTCGGCGGCGCGCCGCCGGACCAGTTCGATGATCTGCGTGTCCAGGTCCACCAGCCGGCCCCGCCCGTCGTCGGGTGCGGGTTCGGTGACTCCGGTGTCCCGGGCGGGCTCCGCCTCGGCGGCCGCCTCGCGCTTCGCCGTCTCCACTAGGCCAGCTCCCGGACGGCGCGCTCCAGCAGGCCGAGGCCCCCGTCGAGGTGGGCCGCGTCGACGGTGAGCGGCGGGAGGAGCTTCAGCACCTCGTCCCGGGGGCCGGAGGTCTCGACGAGGAGGCCCAGTTCGAAGGCCCGCCGGCTGACCGCCGCGGCCGTCGGTGCGTGGGCGAAGCGCAGGCCCTGGACGAGGCCTCGGCCGCGTACGGAGACCTCGGCGCCGACGGAGCCGGCGAGCCGGGTCAGGCGCTCGCCGACCTGCTCGGCGAGGTCGCCGGTGGACTTCTCCAGGGTGCTGTCGCTCCAGTAGGCGCGCAGTGCGGCGGCGCCGGTGACGAAGGCCAGGTTGTTGCCCCGGAAGGTGCCGTTGTGCTCGCCCGGGCTCCAGACGTCGAGTTCCGGCCGGAGCAGGACGAGCGCCATCGGCAGCCCGTAGCCGCTGATCGACTTGGAGAGGCAGACGACGTCCGGGACGATGCCCGCCTCCTCGAAGCTGAAGAACGCGCCGGTGCGTCCACAGCCCATCTGGACGTCGTCGACGACGAGCAGCAGTTCGTGGCGGCGGCACAGGTCGGACAGCTCCTGGAGCCATTCCGCCCGGGCGACGTTGACACCGCCCTCGCCCTGTACGGTCTCCACGACCACCGCGCCGGGCCGGTCCAGGCCGCTGCCGCCGTCGGAGAGCATCCGGTCGAGCAGGGCGAGCCCGTCCACGTCCGGGTCGAACCCGTCGTACGGCACCCGCAGCACGTGGTCGAGCGGCACGCCCGCGCCCGCCCGCTTGTCCGCGTTCCCGGTGAGCGCCAGGGAGCCCAGGCTCATGCCGTGGAAGGCGTTGGTGAAGGCCACGACGTTCGGCCGGCCGGAGACCTTGCGGACGATCTTCAGCGCCGCCTCGACGGCGTTGGTGCCGGTCGGGCCGGGGAACTGGACCTTGTGGGGCAGCCCGCGCGGGGTGAGGATCCGGCTCCTGAAGACCTCCAGGAATTCCGTCTTCGCGGAGGTCGTCATGTCCAGGCCGTGGGTCACCCCGTTGCCGGTCAGATAGTCGATCAACGGCTGCTTGAGCAGGTCGTTGTTATGTCCGTAGTTCAGGGTCCCGGCGCCCGAGAAGAAATCGATGAATTCTCGTCCGGAAGTGTCGGTGAGAACGGATCCGTGGGCCTTGGTGAATTCTGTCGGCCAGGTCCGGCAATAGCTCCGTACTTCCGATTCGAGCTCTTCGACGATACTCATGAACCCTCCCCCTGGAGTGCGGCTATCGGTGGCGGGATCGTGGCACGACGCCGATCCGCAATGCAAGGAGGGCGCGGATCACGCAAGCTGGAGTTCATTATTGAAGGGGCCTATGGAGTTATTGGTCCAGGGTATTTGACGGGTGTCTGAGCGGTGTGGATGGATAGTCCGCGGCAATGCTGTTCGGCTCGTCCGATGTCCGGGGGGATTTCGCGGTGCACAATGCAGGGACGCAGGAGCCGCCGGAACTCGTCCGGCTGCCGCTGAGGGCGCGGCTGGACGCGTTCTCGCGGGGCGGGGTGGACCCCGCCGACTGGGCGGAGCAGGCCAACACCTGGAGCTTCGCCGCCGACGAGCGCTACCGGGCCACCACGCTGCTCTGCCCCGTGGAACCGGCGGATCCGCCCGTGCGGCTCGGCGTCAAGGACACCGTGGACGTGGCCCGGCTGCCGACCCGGCTCGGCCTGCGCCGGCACCGCGGCTATCCGGAGCGCTCGGCCGCCGCGCTCGACGGCGTCACCGGTGCGGTCGTCAACGCCAAGCTGGTCACCACCGAGCTGAGCCTCGGTCTCGAACACGGCTGTGTGAACCCGTACTTCCCGCACCTCGACCCCGCCGGGTCGAGCACCGGCTGCGCGGTCGCCGTCGCCGCCGGCATCAGCGACCTCGCGATGGGCACCGACTCGGTGGCCTCGGTCCGGCTGCCGGCCGCCGCCTGTGGCGTCGTCGGCCTGCGCCTCACCCACGACCCCCGGCTCCTCGACGGCCTGTACCGGCTGTCCGACCGGCTCGACGCGCCCGGCTGGCTCACCCGCACCGTCGACGACCTCGACGTGCTCTGCCGCTCCGGCGCGCTCGGCGCCCGGCTCGCCGCCGACGCCCGGCGTCCGGCCGGCGCCTGGCGGATCGGCGTGCCCGAGGAGGTGCTGGCCGACCGGATGCTGCCCGAGGTCCGGGCGGACTACGACCGGGTGCGCGCCGCCGTCGAGGCGGCCGGGGCGCAGCTGGTCCCGGTCCGGCTCGGCGAGCTGTTCCGGCGGCGCGCGCTGGCGTACGAGCTGTGCGCCAAGGACGCCTTCGACGCGTACGTCCGATGGCGGGCCGGCGGTTCCGGCGCCGCCGACGAGCCGGCGCCGTCCACCCGCCGGGCCCTGGAGATGGGCGCGGCCGTCGGCCCCGGCCGGCACGCCGAACTCATCGCGGTCCACGAACGGCACCGCGCCCTCGCCCGGCGCCTGTTCGCCGAGGACCGGGTCGACGGCTGGCTGATGCCCGCCGGGACGCTGCTGCCGCGCAACCTCCACACCGAGGAGGCGCCGGAGACCACCATCCGCACGGCGGACCCCGAGACCCCCGGTCACGGCGCCGACGGCGAGGACGACGGCTACGACGGCGTCAACTACGCCACCATGGCGGCCTTCGCCGGACTCCCGGCCCTCAACTTCCCGCTCGCGTACGACCCCGGGCACGAGGCCCCGCTCGGCATGCAGCTGATCGGGCCGCCCGATACCGAGCCCGCGCTGATCGCGCTCGCCGCCTTCGTCACCGAGGCCGCCGGCACCACCGCCCACTACCTGGGCCGCCCCTCCAAGTGGCCCGGGGAGGACGCCCGATGAGCGCACCGCAGCCCACGGGCACCGCGCCCGGCGCCCCGGCCGGCGCCGTGCGGGGCGCCCCGGGCACGGGCGGCGTCCGGGCCTTCCTCGTGGCCTGGGTGCCCAGCCTCCTCGTCGTCATCGCGACGGGCGGCTGCCTCTTCTCGCTGAGCTGGTGGATCAACGGCGCGCCCGGCGGGGGCGCTTCGCTCGGCCTCGTCATCGGGGGGTCGAGCGTGGTGTCCCTCAGCGTCACCACCGTCCTGTCCGGGGTGCTCGACCGGGCCGACCGGCTGCGCGCCCTCACCGTCCTGCTGCTGGTCCTCGCACTGCCCGTCGGGGCGCTCGTCGTCCTCTTCGGCCCGTCCCGGCCCGGCACGGCGGCGCTGGTCGTGGCCGCCGTCTGCTACACCGCGATCAGCACCACCGAGACCCTGTACCTGGCCGCCACCGAGACGGTGACCGCCGACCTCGCCCCGGCGAACTGGCCGGAGACCCGCACCGCGCTGCTCACCCAGATCCACTCGCAGGTCGACCGGGTCGTGGCGCCCGCCGCCGCCGGCGCCGCGATCTCCGCCGGGGCGCTGCGCTCCGTCCCGCTCACCGGGCTCGCCGTACTCCTCGCGATGCTGCTGGTGCTGCGCTGGGGGCGGCGCCCGCTGGACGCGGTGACCGCCCGGATCCGGGCCGAGGCCGCGGACCCGCCGGGCTCCCCGCTGCGCACCTGGCTGAAGGACGCCGCGTCCGCCGTCGCCCTCATCCGGGCCCACCGCGACCTGGTCTTCCTGGTGCGGCTCGGGGTGCTCGGCAACCTGGTCGTCTTCCCCTTCTACGCCGTGCTGCCCGCCTTCCTCACCGCCTACGTCTCCTCGCCCCGCGAGAACGCCACCGTGTACGGGCAGGCGGCCGCCGGCTACGGCCTGGGCATGCTCGTCGGCACCGTGCTGCTGCTGCGGGCCGGCCGGGGGCTCTCCGGGCGCCGGGCGCTCGGCGTGGCGAGCGGCGCGCTGGCCGCCATCTGCGCCGTCGTGTTCGGCGTCTCGCTGACCCGCTCGCCCGGCGCGGTCGTCGCGGGCACGGCCCTGACCGGGCTGCTGTTCTCCGTGCTCGTCGCGGTCGGCGGCGCGGTCTGGCTGAAGCGCACCCCGGCGGAGATCCGGGTCCGGGTGTTCAGCCTGCGCCGGCTGACGGTCTTCTCCAGCATTCCCCTCGGCACCGCGCTGCTCGGCGTGGGCGGCGCGGCCTTCGGCTACCGGGAGTTCGTCCGCGGCGTCGTCCTCGTCGTCCTGCTCGCCCTCACCTGGTCGTGGTTCGCCGCCCGGCGCCACCTCGACGAGGACTGAGCCCCGGCAGTTCCCCACGCCTCCCGCCCCACCTCGTCACCTTGCACCTCTCCTCGCGAAAGGCACCGACAGAGCCGTGAAGAAGATCCTGTTCGTCCACGCCCGGGGCGGTGTCCCGCTCGACCACGCCCTGCCCCGGCTCGCCGCCTGCGGCGAGGTGCACATGCTGGCGCTGTCCGCGCTCTCCGCCGACCGCTCGGAGCCCTGGCGCCGCTGGTGCGCCGACGTCATCGAGGCGGGTGACCGGCGGATCGTCGGCGAGGAGCTCGTCGAACTCGTCGTCGCGAGCGCCAAGGAGGTCGGTGCCGACGCCGTGATCGGCTTCTCCGAGTACATCCTGCTGGCCCTGGCCCACGCCGCCGAGCGGCTCGGCCTGCCGGGCCCCGGCGCGGGCGCCGTCTACTCCCGCGACAAGCGCCTGATGCGGGAGCGCTGGGCCGAGGCCGGGGTGCCGGTGCCCGCCTTCCGGCGGGTCGCCACCGAGACGGAGCTGGCCGAGGCCTTCGAGGCGCTCACCGCGCCGATGCTGCTGAAGCCCGCGTGGGGCGCCGGCTCCATCGGCCAGGCGGTGCTGCGCACCCGGGAGGACGTGGCCGGCGCCTGGGCGTCCGTGACCGGCGCGCTGCGCGGCCTCGCCGACCGCGGCTTCGGGGAGTCGTACGAGACGGACGCCCCGGGCCACCTGCTCGTCGAGGAGATCATCGACGCCACCACCGAGGGCTGGTACGAGGAGGAGGGCTACGGCGACTACCTCAGCGTCGAGGGCGTCGTGGCGCGCGGTGTCTTCCACCCGGTGGCGATCACCGGCCGGATCCCGACCATCACCCCCTTCACCGAGCTGAGCAGCCACGCGCCCTGCGTCCTCGCCGAGCCGCTGCAGCGCCGGGTCGAGGAGGTCGCCCGCGCCGCCGTCGACGCGCTCGGCCTGGACACCTGCGGCACCCACACCGAGATCAAGCTGTGCCGGGACGGCCGTCTGATGGTCGTCGAGTCCGCGGCCCGGTTCGGCGGCTCGGCCATCACGGCCGTCGTCGAGGAGGTCTTCGGCGCCGACCTGGTCACGATGCTGACCCGCGAACTGCTCGGCGAGCCGGCCGGACTGCCCGAGCGCATGCTCGTGGAGGGCGGCCGGGGCGCGGCGGCCGAGATGTCGCTCATCGGCACCGACGCGGCCGGCCGGCCGTGGACCACGACGCCGGTGTGGGACGCGCGCACCGCCGACCTCGACCTGCTGGTGTCGCCCGGCAGCCACGTCGAGCCGGTGCGCAGCCTGACCGTGCCGGACGGCACCCCGATCCCCGCGTACGACGCGCCCCGCGGCATCACCAACTGCGCGGGCATGCTCTTCCTCACCTCGCCGGACCCGGCCACCCTGCTGCGGGACACCTACGCCGTCCTCGACGGCATGGAGGCCCGGCTGAACGCCGCCGCCACGCCCGCCGCGGCCGGGGAGCACGGCGCATGACGGGGCCGACCGCCACCGCGGGCGAGGCCGCCACGGCCGCCGCCGGGGCGTACGAGATCGTCGAGCGGAGCACCGTCGCGGACCTGGACCGCGCCGAGTGGGACCGTCTCGCCGCCGGTTCCTCGCTGTACTCCGGCCACCGCTGGCTCGCCTACCTGGAGCAGTACCGCGACTGCGTGCCGCGCTACCTGCTGGCCCGGCGGGACGGCCGGACCGTCGGCGCGCTCCCGCTCTACGAGTTCCCCGGCGACGTGCCGAAGTTCTACGACCCGGCGCAGCTGCTCCCGGTGCCCCAGACCACCGGCGCGACCGGCCGCCCCTACGTCCTCGGCGGCACCCGCGCCGGGTACACCACCGAGCTGCTGCTCGACCCCGGGGCGTCCGAGGAGGAGGCCCGAGGCGCCGCCCGGGCGCTGCTCGGCCGGGTGCGGGAGCTGCGCCGGGACGGCGGCCTCGCCGCGCTGCTCTACCTCACCGACGAGACGGCGGCGCTGCTGCTGCCCGAACTCGGTCCCGAGGACCGGCTGATGCTCATCGACTCACGGGCCCGGATCGGCGTCGACGCGGACGGACTCGACGGGCTGCGGGCCCGGGTGGGCCGCAAGACCCGGGCCCGGATCCGCAACGAGATGCGCAACTTCGAGGAGGCCGGCTGCGTCCGCGAGGTGCTGCCGCTCTCCGCCTGCCACGGGGAACTCGGGCCGCTGGCCGCCCAGGTGCTCCAGCGCTACGGGTACCCGACCAGCGCCGAGGAGGAGGCCGCGCGCTTCGCCTCCCAGGCGGACCAGCTCGACGACCTCACCCAGGTCGTCCTCGCCCGCAAGGACGGCCGGGTCGTCGGCTTCACGCTGTTCTTCGTGGAGAACGGCACGATGTACGGCCGGGTCCACGGGCTCGACGACGAGCTGGCCCGCAGCGCCTCCCTCTACTTCAACCTGACGTACTACCACGCCATCGAGCACGCGGCCGCGACCGGCGTCACGACCCTCGACCTCGGCTGCGACTCGCACGAGACGAAGGTGCTGCGCGGCGCGGAACTCCAGCCGCTGTGGGGCCTGTTCCTCGATCTGCCGCTGGACGCGGCCGGCCGCGCCGAGCTGCGCGCCCGGCACGAGGAACGGCTCGGCACCTTCGCCGCCTGGGACCCGCGGATCCGCACCGCCGTCGCGGACCGGGTCGCCGAGCGGCTCGCCGGCGAGCCGGCCGGCCGCGCTCCGTCCGGCGGGCCCGCAGAGCCCGCCGAGCCGGCCCCTGCCGCCGAGCCGGGCGCCCCCGCCCACCACGCTGGGCCGGCCGCCCCCGCCGCCGAGCCCGGCGCCCCCGCCCACCACGCCTGAGGAGCACCTCCGCCATGACCCAGCCCGACCACACCACCCTCACCGGGGAGCAGGTGCGCGCCCTGGTGGACCGCTATGCGTCCGGTCCGCTCGCCGAGGCCTACGCCCACCTGGACGGCGTGGCCGAGCCCGCCCTCACCGAGGTGCCCGTCCTCACCAAGGACGACTTCCGGGCCGCGCTCCCCGGCACCGTGGCCCGGGCCCGTGACGCCCGCTTCGGCTCCCTCGTCTACGCGAGCGGCGGCACCACCGCGAGCCCCAAGCTCAGCCTGATCCCGAGCCACATGTTCGTCCGCGACGTCGCCGCGCACTGGAACCCGCTCACCGCGGACGACGTGCTGCTCAACTACGACACCCCGGGCCTGCTGTCCTCCGCGCACAACTTCTTCAACGGGCTGGCCGAGTTCACCGGCGCCGTCAGCGTCCCCCTCGGCGCGGTCGACGACGAGCGCGTCCCGGCCTGGCTGGACACCGTCGAGTCGCTCGGCGTCACCGCCTTCAACGGCACCCAGAGCCAGATCGCGCAGCTGGTCAGGCTGTGCGCGGCGGCCGGCCGCAAGCCCCCGGCCTTCCGCAAGGTGCTGTGGAACGGCGAGGCGTTCAGCGCCTCCGCCGCCGCCCTGGTGCGCGAGCAGCTGCCCGACACCGAGCTGCACGGCATCTACGGCTCCACCGAGACCTGGGTGATCGGGCACAACGGCCTGGGCTGCGACCTCGACACCTTCCACGTCCTGCCGTACCAGCACATCGAGCTCGACGAGGGCATGATCCTCGTGACCAACACCCACCCCGACTGCCTCAACCCCGTGCTGCGCTACCGCATCGGCGACCGGGGCACCTGGGTCGACTGCCCCTGCGGCCGGCCGGGCCCGGCGCTCAGGGTGCACGGCCGCGACGACCCCCAGCTGAAGTTCCTCAGCATCCTCGTCACGCCGCAGGAGGTCGCCGGGGCGGCCCACGCCGTGCCCGCGGTGACCGGCGTCCAGGTCGTGATGGTCGACCACGGCGCCGCCGAGGAGCGCATGGAGCTGCTGGTGACCCTCGCGCCCGGCACCGACACGGACGGAGCGGTGGCCGAGGTTCGCCACCGGGTCCTCACCGACGTGTACAGGTTGGGGTTCGAGGTGGCGGCCGTCCCCCAGGCCTTCGAGGTGCGTGCGGTGGAGCGGCTGTGGGTGAACCCGCGCTCGAACAAGACGCCGCTGCTGCGCCACCGCAGCGGCTCCGACACGGAGGAGACCTGGAATGGCAACGCCTGAGACGCAGCGCAGGATCGTGGTCGTCAGCGGCGGCGGCACCGGCATCGGACGGGCCGTGTGCGCGGCCTTCGCCGCCGAGGGCGCCGAGGTCGTCGCCCTCGGACGCCGCGCCGAACCGCTGGAGCGGACCGCCAAGGAGCTCACCGCGGAGCACGCGGCGGCGGGCGGCTCGGTGCGGGCCCTGACCGCCGACCTGACGGAGCCGGCCGAGGCCGAGCGGGTCCGCGACGACCTGCGGGCCGCCTACGGCCGGGTGGACGTCGTCGTCAATAACGCCGGCGGCAACGTGCTGGTCGGTGCGCCGGAAGGCGCCGCGGACGGACTGGCCGGCGCGGCCTGGCACTGGACCGGCAATTTCCGGTCGAACGTGCTGACCGCCGTCCTCCTCACGGAGGCCCTGCGCGACCTGCTGGCCGCACCCGGCGGCCGGGTGGTGCTCCTCAGCTCGATCGCCGCCTACCGCGGCTCGGGCGCCGGCTCGTACGCCGGAGCCAAGGCGGCGCTCCACCCGTACATGTACGACCTCGCCGCCGACCTCGGTCCGCGCGGCGTCACCGTCAACACGGTCGCCCCCGGCTACATCGCGGAGACCGAGTTCTTCGGCCCGGACGGCGTCGCCGACGCACGGCGCAGGATGCTCGTCGAGCAGGCGATGAACAGGCGTGCCGGGGCGCCCGCGGATGTCGCGGAGACCGTCCGCTGGCTGGCCTCGCCGGCCGCCGGCCATGTCACGGGCCAGATCATCCAGGTCAACGGCGGTGCCGAGAAGGGCCGCTGACGCAAGCCTCGTCAGTCTCGCAGGGGGAGTGGAAGCGTTGATATTCGCCGATTCCGTGGCCGTGAAGGCCTTCGAGGAAGGGCACGAGGAACGGCTTCGGATCACCGAGGCCGGATTCGGGAGCGAGCTCGTCGCCGAGCGGCAGCGGGTGAAGCTCGACCGGCTGTGGGACCGGCTCGCCGACGTGCCCTACTACCGCGGCCTGCCCGCGGTCGCCGAACGGGCCTTCGCCGAGGCGCCGTTGACGCCCAAGGCGGCGCTCAAGGCGGATCCGGACCGGTTCCTGCGCGAGGGCGCCGGGCCGTACCACAAGTACTACGAGACCTCCGGGACGACGTCGGTGCCGACGCCGACCCCGCGGCTCGTCGAGGACACCGTGCTCAACACCGTGTCCGTGGCGTCCTTGTGGTCGCGGGTGCTGCGGCCCGGCGACCGGGTGGCCTCGCTGCTGCCCTCCGACGTGGCACCGGTCTGCGACCTGGTCGCCGGCGTGTCCGAGTACCTGGGCTGCACGATGCTGCGCTGCTACCCGTTCAGCCAGGGCATGTGCGACTGGGACCGGCTGGAGGTGCTGTTCACCCGCTACCGGCCCGAGCACGTCTTCGCCGCCCCCGGCGTACTGCTGCAGTGGACCCGTGTCCTCAAGAGCCGTGGCCGGCTCGACGAGGTCGCCGCGGGCGTCCGCAGCCTGATGCTGCTCGGCGAGGTCAGCACCCCGCCGCTGCGGGCCCGGCTCGCCGAGCAGTGGGGCGCGCGGGTCCTCGACGCCTCGTACGGCAGCACCGAGACCGGCACCATCGCCGCGGCCTGCGAGCACGACCGGCTGCACGTCCTGGAGCACAGCCACGTCGCGGAGGTGGCCGCGCCCGGCGGGCAGCCGGTGCCGGCCGCCCCCGGCGCGCACGGCGAGCTGGTCGTCACCCCGCTCAACAACCACGCCCGGCCGCTGCTGCGGTACGGCACCGGCGACCTGGTCACGGTCGGCGACGGCAGCGACTGCGGCTGCGGCGTCACCCTGCCCGTGCTCACGGTGCACGGCCGCGACACCGACGGCGTGGCGCTCGGCGGCACCCGGCTGACCGCGGAGGCCGTGGAGCGGATCGTCTACACGACGCCCGGCGTCACCGGCTACCTCATGCAGCTCAAGAGCTCCGACCCCGGCGCCGGACGCCTGCTGCTCGAACGCGACGTGGACTTCGACAGCGCCGTCGGCACGGATCCGGACGAGCTGTGCCGCGCGGTCTCGGAGCGGTTCGCGGCCGAGGGCGTGCGGTGGACGGCGGTCGCCCTGGTCGGCCAGCTCCCGCAGACCACCAAGGCGGGCGGCAGCCAGAAGAACTGGAAGCGCACCAACGTCCAGTGGGTGGACTGACCATGACCGACACCCTCGACCGCACGCTGTGGACCGAGGACGGCGGCGCCCGGCAGGGCGGCGCCGACCTGTGGTGCACCTACGCCGCGGTGCGCACCGCGACCTGGCTCGGCCTCACCCTGCCGGGCCGGGACACCACCGTCGCCACCCTGCTCGCACGCCAGAACTCCGACGGCGGCTTCGCCTGGCAGAAGGGCCTGCCCTCGGACATCTGGGCCACCTACTACTGCACCCAGGCGCTGAACGACCTCGGCGCCGAGGTGCCGGAACCCGGCCGGATCGCCGCGTGGCTGGCCGGCACACAGGATCCGGACGGCGGTTTCGCCATGACCCCGGGCCAGGCCGCCGACATCTGGGCCACCTACTACGCGGCCCGCACCTACGCCGAGATCCTGGGCCGGCCCGTGCCCCGGCCCGAGGCCCTGCGGGCCTGGCTGGCGGGCAGCCAGCGGGCCGACGGCGGCCTCGGCTGGAACCCGGGCGCGAGCGAGTCCGACGCCCGGGCCTGCTACTACGGGGCGATGGCCCACCGGGCCGCCTTCGGTGACACCGCGCCGCCCTGGGACGTCCCGGCCCTGGTCGGCTGGCTGCGGGAGCGCCAGACCCCCGAGGGCGGTTTCGTCTTCGACGAGTCCGCCACCGCGGCCTGCCTGTGGGCCACCTTCCGCGCGGTGCGCGCCCTGACGGCGCTCGGCGCCCGGCCCGCGCGCGAGGAGGAGTGCGTCGCCTGGATCCACGCCCGGCAGCTGCCCGACGGCGGCTTCGTCCGCTGGGAGGGCTACGGTCACGCGGACGTCTGGGCCTGCTTCAGCGCGGTCGGCGCGCTGACCGCGCTCGGCCGCGAGGTGCCGGAGCCCGAGGGCGTCCGCGCGGCCCTGGTGGCGTGCGGTCTGCCCGAGGGCGGCTTCACCTACCGGGACGCGGCGTCCGCGGGCGACAGCCTGGCCACCGCGGCGGCCCTGATCCTCGCCGCGCCCGACGGGACCGGCACCGGTCCGGCGACGGACCCGGTCGCGGTCCCGGAGCCGGGCGCGGACCCGGTCGCGGGGGAGCCCGGCCGGCGCGCGGCGCTCGCCGGGTGGCTGCGGGCCGCCCATCTGCCGTACGAGGGCGGCGTGATGTACATGCCGGGGCGCGGTGCCGAGGTGCGCTGCACCCTGTGGGCCGCGAGCGCGCTGCGCACCGCGGACGAGCAACCGCTCGACGCGGACCGGCTCGCCGACTGGCTGCGGCTGCTGCAGAACTCCGACGGCGGCTTCGGCTTCTGGCACGGCCGCGGCTCCGACATGGTGGCCACCGTCTCGGCCCTGGAGATCCTCGCGACCGCCGGCCGGTCCCCGGAGGGCCTGGACCTCGACGCGCTGCGCCGCTTCCTCGACGCCTGCCGGGACTCCGGCGGCTACCGCTTCGCCCCCGGGGGCTCGGTCACCTGCGCGGCCACCGCGCAGGCGGTGCGCGCGCGTTTCCTGCTGGGGGACCGGGACGAGGCCCGGGCCGAGGCCAAGCTGCTCGACCCCTTCCGCTCGCCGCTCGGCGGCTTCTCCGCCGTCCCCCGGCACCTGCCCGACCTGGTGTCCACCTACCAGGCCCGGCTGACGGCGCAGACACTCGGCGCGGCCGGGGACGCGGCGGGCGGCGCCGTGGCCGAGGAGGCCGACGCCGACCTGGACCGGTTCCTGGCGAAGGTCCGGCGCCCCGGCGAGGGGCACGCGTGGTCCCCGCTGGGCCGTGGCTCCGGCGGCCCGCTCGCCGACGCGCTGGGCGCGCTCCTGGAACGCGGCCGGCGGGCGGACCGTCCGCTGCCCGCGCTCAACCTCTGACCCCCGACCCGCCGAGGAGCCCTCCGTGCCCACCCTCACCGTGCGCACCACGGTCACCGATCCGGTGGTGCGCCGCCGCTTCGCCAAGCACATCAGCATGTGGATGCGCGGCCGGGGCGTGGACCTCACCCACGTCCTGACCGAGTTCCACACCCTGGAGCCCGACGCGGTGTTCAGCGGCCCGTTCCCGCTGGCCGCCGCGGGGCCCGAGCCCCGGCACGTCGCCCTGGTCCGCTGTGTCGTGTCCCGGGACCGGACCCGGGAGTTCCTGGACGAGGCGGCGGTAGAGATCGCCCGCGGCCTCGCCCCGGACGTGCCCCGGGACCGGGTCTTCGTCCACTTCGAACCCATCGATCCGCTGCTGCACCACGCAGGTCCCGGGGACACGGGTCCCCGGGACTCCGAGAGCAAGGAGACCGCCGATGTCTGACGCCGTGCCCACCCCCGAGGAGATCGCCGACCGGGTGCGGTCCGCCGTCGTGTCCGTCGTCGCCACGGAGCTGTCGCCCGCGGACGACGCCGTGGAGCTGGCGCCCCGTTTCGACCGCTACGACAGCCTGGGCGTGCTCGACTGCGTCGGCGCCGTGGAGCGGGAGTTCGGGATATCGGTCGACCTCGTCGACGACGACCTGCGCACCACCTTCGTCAGCGTGGCCGCGATCAGCGCCCTCGTGCGCCGCAAGCTCGAGGACCAGTCGGTGCTGGGCGCGGCGTTCTGATGGAGCCCGGCTTCACGCCGTACCGCACGTCGGGTTCCACCGGGGAGCCGGTGACCTGGTGGCGCGGCCGGGCGCAGCTCGCGGCCGAAGCGGAGCTGCTGGCCGGCCTGTTCGCGGACGATCCGCCGGACGTGATCGTCACGCACGCCCCCGAGGAGCACCTCTTCGGGCAGTTGATGGGGGTGCTGGTGCCCCGGCTGCTCGGGGTGCCGGCGGTCCGGCTGCACCTGCTCGACGGACTGCCCACCGGGCCCGTCCGACCGCTGGTCGCGGCCGTCCCGGCGACCTGGTGGGCGCTGGAGCACGCGGGCCGGGCGCTCGAAGCGTACGAGCGGGTCACCGTCGTGCACAGCACGGCGGCCCTGCCCGAGCGGGCCGCCGCGGTGTGCGCGGCCCACGCGCACCTGCGGCTGACCGAACTCCACGGTTCCACCGAGACCGGCCTGATCGGGGTGCGGCGGGACGGCCCCGACGGCGGGGACGCCTGGCGGCTCGCGCCGGACGTCCGCCCGGCCGGCCCGTGGACCCCCGGGGAGGAGACCCGGCTGACCGTCTCGGGCCCCCGCCTCGCCCGTACGGAGCCGGACGCGCCGCTGCCGGACGCGTTCGTCCTGGACGACCTGGTGGTGCCGGTCGACTCCCGCGCCTACCGCCTGGTGGGCCGCCGCACCCGGCTGGTCAAGGTCAACGGGCGGCGGGTCAACGCCGACGCCGTCTCCAACCGGCTCCGCGCCGCCGCCCCGGGCTGCCGGCTCTCCTGGACGCCGGTGACCGACCCGGTGCGCGGCGAGTGGTACGAGATCCTGGTCGACGGCGACGCCACGGCGACCGCCCGCGTGGCGCGGGCGGTCGACCGGGTCCTCCCGCCCGCCGAACGGCCCCGGCTGGTCCGCCCGGTGGGCGCCGGACGGAGCTCCTGAGCGCCGGCTCCGTGCCGTCCTGGGTCAGCCGGCGCGGAAGCGGCGGCGGAGGAAGTCGACCAGCGCCAGGAGTTCCGGACGGGTGTCGTCGCGCGACCAGACCAGGGCGAGGGGCGCGGTCGGCTCCGGGGTGGTGAAGTGCTTGTAGCGGACGCCCTCGGCGCGCAACAGGCGTGCCGTGGAGGCGGTGACGAAGGAGATGCCGCCGTGCTCGGCGACCGCGGCGACCAGGTGGGTGTCGTCGGGCTCCAGCCGCCAGGGCTCGGGCGGCTCCGGGTAGAGCCGGCCGATGACCGAGTCCCACAGGCCGGGGCTGTGTTCCCGGGCGACGAACACCAGCGGCTCGCCGCGCAGTTGGGCGGGTGCCACCCGGGTCGCCTCGGCGAGCGGATGGTCCTCGCGGACCACCAGCAGCACCGGCTCCTCCTCCAGGGGCAGCACGTTGCGATGGCGTCCGTCCTCCGGCCCGGGCAGCGGCGTGCGGACGAACGCCGCGTCCACCCGGCCCTCGTCGAGATGGCGCAGCTGCTGCGCGGTGCTCGCCGAGCTCGCCGGCAGCCGGGTCTCCGGGTGTGCCTCCCGGAAGGCGGCGACGGCCGCGCGCAGCGCGGACGAGTGCACCGAAGGGGTGTAGCCGAGGCGCAGTTCGACCGGGGCGGGATCCGTCAGGGTGCGGGCCAGCCGGTCGACCGAACTGGCCTGTTCGAGCAGCCGGGCGACCGGTGGCAGCAGCCGTTCGGCCGCCGCCGTGAGCCGGACGCCCCGCGGCCCGCGGACGAACAGCGGGGTGTCCAGGTGCGTCTCCAGCGACTTGATCTGCTGGGAGAGGGTGGGCTGGGAGACCCGGCAGCGCTGCGCGGCGACGCTGAAGCTGCGCTCGGTCGCGACGGCGACGAAGTACCGCCACTGCCGCAGGGTGAGCGGGCCCGGCTCCGCCGGCACGGCCGGGAGCGCATCGGGTACCGGATCGGCGAGTCTCACCGGCCGCTCCCCCCGTCGGCCGCCACCGGTCCGCGGGACCCGTACGCCTCCTCCGGCTCGCGGAAGTGCGCCCGCAGGCTCGCTCCGGCGGCCGCCACGGTCCCGGCGAGCGGCCGGTCCTCGGTGAGCGCCGGCATGAGCGCGCGCAGTCCGTCCCAGACCGCGCCCGGCGCGGGCGCCCGCCCGGCGAGGCGTTCCCACTGGGTGACGGCGACGCCGAGCGAGCCGAGCACGAGCCAGCCGAGCCGCACGACCTCCTCGCCCGCCAGGGCGCCGTTGAGGGCCATGGGGACGTGGTCCTGGTTGCCGAGGTTGGTCGGCAGCGGGGTGAGGGTGGCGGGCAGGCCGAGCTGTCGTGCCTTGGCGACCATCGAGGTGGCGGCGATCTGGACGCCGGCGAGCCCGCTGCGTGCGCCCGGGGTGGGCGTGAGCATGGGGGGCAGGCCGCCGTTGTGCGCCGGGTCCACCAGCAGGGCGAGCTGCCGTTCGGCCAGGAAGGCGAGTTGGTGCGCGCAGAGGGTCAGCTGGTCGGAGGCGAGCGCGACGGGCAGCGCGTGGAAGTTGCCGCCGTGCCAGACCTGTCCGTCGACCACCACCGGGTTGTCGGTGCAGCCCGCCGCCTCGGTGGCCAGCACCGCGCCCTGGGCGTCGAGCTGGTCGAGTACGGCCCCGATGACCTGCGGCGCACAGCGCAGCGAGTACGGCTCCTGGAGGGGCCGGTCCGCCCCGCGCCGGGCGTCCGCGGGCAGTTCGGCGCGGATCCACTCGGCCGCCCGGCGCTGGCCGGGGTGCGGGCGGACCCGCTGGAGCGGTTCGGCGTAGGCCTGCGGATCGCAGCCGAGCAGGCCGGCGATGTGCCCGGTGAGGGCCGCGAGGGCCCGGGCCTGTGCCGCGAGTTCGAGCTGGTTGAGGACGGCCACCGCGAGGGAGACGCTGGTGCCGTTGACGAAGGCGAGGGCGGACCGGGCCGACCAGGCGACCGGCGTGCCGCCGAGTTTGTCGATGACCTGGGCGGCCGGTGCGGCGATCGGGCCGGCGTCGGTGTCGAGCCAGGCCTCGCCCTCGCCGCCCAGGGCGAGGGCGGCGTGGGCCAGCGGGACGAGGTCGCCGCTGGCGCTGAGGCTGCCCTCGCCGGGCACGACCGGGACGAAGCCGCGGCCGAGCAGGTCGGCCACCGCCTCCCAGTGGGCGGCGGACACGGCCGACCAGCCGTGCCGCATGCCCTGGAGCCGCAGCCAGACCGCGAGGACGGTGGCCTCGCGGCCGAGCGGGCGGCCTTGACCGGTGCACAGATGGTGGACGAGTCCGAGGCCCTGGGCGGCGCCGTCGTGGTCGGCGGCGTAGGCGACCAGGGGGCCGAAGCCCCGGGTGACCCCGTAGACGGACTCGCCTTCGGCGAGCCGCCGTTCGAGAGCCGTGTGACCGTCGGCGATGCGCCGTCGGTCCTCGGACGTCAGGACGAGTCGTCGGGCTCGCAGCGCGTCCCCCGCAAGCGCGCTCAGAGTGGTCACGGCTTCGGCTGGTCCCAGCCCGAGTCCTCGACGACCACCGGAGCGATCCGGTCCCAGCCGGAGTCCGCCCGGACGGAGAGCCCGTCCTCCGCCGCGGAGGTGCTGGTGGGGCCGCCCACGGCGAGCACGCTCAGGCAGGCGGCGGCGAGGGTCGGAGCAAGCAGCGCGAGGGTTATCGGCTTTCTCATCTCGAGTGTCTTTCTCTGGGTTCACAAGGAGTTCATAAATAGCGGGGTGGCCGCGCAGAACCTTCCCCGCCCATGCTGCTTCGCTCCTCCTCCCCGGGCAAAGAAGTACCCTCTGCACAGGTGTACATTTCCCAAGTGTGAACCCCGGACATACCTGCCGAGATGTGGCCTTCTGTGACACGTCACAGGGGCAAACGGCCTGTGAGGCGGCGCTCGACCAGTACCGGAGGGCCCTCGCCGAGCCGTCCCTGATAGCGGAATCAGCCCTTCCGTGTCTGCGGGAGCTCGGTCTTGTCGCAGAGATTCCGGATAATCCCGGGACGTTCCGCGCCGTACCGCCGACCGCTGCCGCCGCGGCCGTTCTCGCCCCGCTTCAGCGGCAGATCCGGGAAACCCGGGAAAAGGAGTACGCGGTCGAGACCGCGCTGAATTCCTTTGAGTCCGTCTACGCGGAGCACCGCCGCCAGCGCGGGGAACTGTTCACCGAGCACCACGGCAGCCGCAACATCGGCAACGCCCTCGAAGAAGCCCTGAGCCGCTGCCGCACGGAGCTGATCACCGCCCAGCCCGGCGGCCGCCGCTCCCCCGAGACCCTGGCGGCGGCCCTGGAGCGGGACGGCGCCCTGCTCGCCCGCGGGGTGCGCCAGCGCACCCTCTACCAGCACGCGGTGCGCGCCCATCCCCCCACGCTCGCCTACGTCGAGCAGGTCGCCGGCCTCGGCGCCGAGGTCCGCACCGTCGCGGAGGTGTTCGAACGGCTCATCGTCTGCGACCGCGACGTGGCCTTCGTCCCGGTCGGCGAGGACCGCGGCCGGGCCGCCCTGGAGATCCGCCACCCCGCGGTCGTCCGCATCCTGGTGCGGGCCTTCGAGCAGGTCTGGGCCCAGGCCACGCCCTTCGACCCGGCCACGACCGCCCGCCCCGACATCGTGCTCTCGGAGGTCCAGCTGACCATCGTCCGGGCGATCGTCGACGGTCAGACCGACGAGACGATCGCCCGGAGGCTCGGCGTCAGCCGCCGTACCGTCGGCGACCACGTCCGCCGGATCTCCGAGGGCCTCGGCTCCCACAGCCGCGCCCAACTCGGCTATCTGCTCGCCACCTCGGGCCTGGTGACCCCGGACCCCGGGCAGCCGGACGGCGAGCCGTCGTAGAACCCGTCCTCCGGATCAGGGCCGGCCGAGCCGCTTCAGCCGGTCCACCGCCTCCTGGAGCACGTCGACGCGCTTGCAGAAGGCGAAGCGCACGAAGGGGGCGCCCTCCTCGCGGTGGTCGTAGAAGACCGCGTTGGGGATCGCCACCACACCCGCGCGCTCGGGCAGGGCCCGGCAGAAGGCGAAGCCGTCGGTCTCGCCGAGGGGACGGATGTCGGTGGTGACGAAGTAGGTGCCGGCCGGACGGTGCACGCCGAAGCCGGCCGCGGCCAGACCTTCGCTCAGCAGGTCCCGCTTCGCCCGGAGTTCGGCGCGCAGGCCGTTGGTGTACGCGTCGGGGAGGCGCAGGGCCTCGGCGATCGCGTACTGGAAGGGGCCGGAGGCCACATAGGTGAGGAACTGCTTGGCGGAGCGGACGGCGCTCGTCAGCTCGGGCGTGGCGGTGACCCAGCCGACCTTCCAGCCGGTGAAGGAGTACGTCTTGCCGGCCGAGCCGATGGTCACGGTGCGCTCGCGCATGCCCGGCAGGCTCGCGATCGGTACGTGCTCGGCGTCGTCGAAGACCAGGTGCTCGTAGACCTCGTCGGTGACGACGAGCAGGTCGCGCTCCTGGGCGAGCTCGGCGATCGCGGTCAGCTCGGCGCGGCTGAGGACGGTGCCGGTGGGGTTGTGCGGGGTGTTGAGCAGGATGAGCCGGGTCCGCCCGGTGACCGCCGCCCTCAGCTCGTCCAGGTCGAGGGTGAAGGCGCCCGCGTGCGGGCGGAGGGTGACGGGGACCCGGGTGCCGCCGGCCATCGCGATGCAGGCGGCGTACGAGTCGTAGTACGGCTCCAGGGCGATGACCTCGTCACCGGGCTCGACCAGCGCGAGCAGCGCGGCGGCGATCGCCTCGGTGGCGCCGGCGGTGACCAGGACCTCGGTGTCGGGGTCGTGGGCGAGGCCGTAGCGCCGCAGCTGGTGCTCGGCGATCGCGGTGCGCAGCTCGGGGACGCCGGGGCCCGGCGGGTACTGGTTGCCGCGGCCCTCGCGCAGCGCCCGTACGGCGGCCTCGCGGATCTCCTCGGGGCCGTCGGTGTCCGGGAAGCCCTGGCCCAGGTTGATCGAACCGGTCCGGGCGGCGAGCGCGGACATCTCGGCGAAGATCGTCGTCCCGAACTCCGCGAGCCGGCGATTGAGCAGCGGTCGTGTCATGACCGCCATCCTGGGCCGAAGCTCTGGACTTGCTCAAGTGCGCTTCGGGCCCGTTCCCGCCGGGAATCCCCCTCGCAGAGAGCCCGCAGAGGCTCCTTCAGCATCGTCATGACGGGGGACGACATGGAATTCTTCGTGATCTTCGGGCTCATCATCCTGGTGGTCGTCGGCTTCTCCGCGGCCGCGGGCGGGGGCTCCCGCAACCGGCGGCGGCGCCGGCGCGGCGGCTGGTCCAGCGGCTCCGGCAGCGCGAGCGGATCCTCCTCGTGCGGCGGCTCCAGCTCCTCCTGCGGCAGCTCGTGCGGCTCGTCGTGCGGCGGTGGCGGCTGCGGCGGCGGGAGCTGACGGGGTGCGGGCAACCGCCGTCGTACGCCTTTCCGTTGGGCATTTGTGGGAATCACGCGATCGATTCCGACTGAACAGTTGAACCGTGGGGCCCCCGGGGGGATGGAAACCACGTCAAGTTGGGTAAAAACGCTGTGAGCTCAGCGCGGTTCATGATTCCCTCGCTGTCGAGAACATCCAGCCCTCGGACCGTGTGTGGACCCGAGCCGGCGATCCCCACTCCCGGTCGAAACCCTTCACCGGGACGCCCCCGGCCCACCCGTCAAACCGTGTTTGCGGAGCCGATCCATGCTCACCACCCTGAAGACCTCCTACACCGATACGCGCGCGGCCGACCTGGCCTGGGCGCTGGGGCGCGACCCGCTGCCCGCGCTCGCCGTGCTCGATCTCGAACTCGCCGGGGCGAAACTGCAGTTGCGTCTCCTCGGCGCCTCCCACCAGGTCCTCCTCGAAGAGGAGCACCGCACCTGCTCGGAGACCGTGGCCTGCATGCCCGGCAGCAGCACCCCGCTGCCGCTGGGCGTGTCCAAGCGGGTCGGCGAGTGGGAGTACGAGTTCGCGGCCCGCGTCGAGACCCTCACCCATGGTTCGTTCGCCGGGCGCGCACAGGAGTTGCTCGCCCTCGTCGCCGACCACCCCCACGGCCTCGCGGGGACCTTCCCCGGCTCGCCGCACGCCTTCACGGCGATGCTGGCGCAGCGCCACGAGGGCCAGGTGCGCTGGCGCACCTGGCACGCCTACCCGCAGGAAGGGCAGTTGGTGGTGACGAGAACGCGGATCGGCGCCCGTATGCCCGCCGCGCTGTGACGCGCCGTACACCTGCCTCGGATGCACTCGTGTGGGTGACAGGCCGCGCCACACCTGTGACGTAGCGTTACGGACATGATCGACCCGCCCGTGACCCTGCCCCTGCCGTCCGAGCGGGCGGCGCGGCCGCCCCGGCGGGCGCCGAGGCTGTCCGAGCGGCCGGGTGCGGTGCGGTATCCGGTGCTCGCGGTGGTGTTCGTCTGCGCCGCGTGCGGTCTGGTGTACGAGCTCGAACTGGTGGCGCTCGCCTCCTACTTGATCGGCGACTCGGTCACCCAGGCGTCCGTCGTGCTGTCCGTCATGGTCTTCGCCATGGGCGTCGGCTCGCTGCTCGCCAAGCGGCTGCGCTGCCGTGCGGCGGTCGGCTTCGGCCTGGTCGAGGCCGGACTGGCGCTGATCGGCGGCTGCTCGGCGATGGTGCTCTACGCGGCCTTCGCCTGGTTCGGCGCGTCCCAGTACCTCCTCGTGGCGTTCGCCCTCGCCATCGGAGTGCTCATCGGTGCGGAGATCCCGCTCCTCATGTCCCTCATCCAGCGGGCGGAGTCCGCCCGCGGGGTCGCGCACCGGCGGGAGGCCCACGACCCGGCCGGCACGGTCGCCGACCTCTTCGCCGCGGACTACGTCGGCGCGCTCGTCGGCGGGCTCGCCTTCCCGTTCCTCCTGCTGCCCTGGCTCGGCCAGCTCACCGGCGCGCTGGTCACCGGCGCGGTCAACGCCGTGGCGGGCGGCGGGCTCGTCCTGTGGCTGTTCCGGCACGACCTGACGTCCCGTTCGCGGACGCTGCTCGTCGGCACCAATCTCTGCGTGCTGGCGGTCCTCGCGACCGCGACCGCCCTCGTCGGCGACTTCGAGCAGGCCGCGCGCCGGGCGGTGTACGGCGACAGCATCCGGGTCGCCGTGCACACCGACTTCCAGGAGGTCGTCGTCGCGGGCGAGCGCGGCGCCCCTCCCGACCTCTTCCTGGACGGCCGGCTGCGGGTCGGCGGCCGGGACGAGTACCGGTACCACGAGGCCCTGGTGCACCCCGCGATGAACGGGCCGCACGCGCGCGTGCTGATCCTCGGCGGCGGCGACGGCCTCGCCGCCCGCGAGGTGCTGCGCTATCCCGGCGTCCGCGCCGTCACCGTCGTCGAGCTCGACCCCGGGGTGGTCCGGCTCGCCGAGACCGCCCCCGATCTGGCCGGGCTCAACGCCCATGCCTTCCGCGACCCGCGCGTCACCGTCGCCTACGGCGACGCCTTCAGCTGGCTGCGCGACTCCCGTCCCGTGCAGGAACGGTACGACGTGGTGATCTCCGACCTCCCGGACCCCGGGATCACCTCCAGCGCCAAGCTCTACTCGGAGGAGTTCTACGGACTCGCGGCCGGCGTCCTCGCCGCGGAGGGCCGGCTCGTCGTCCACGCCGGCTCGGCGGCCGCCCGCCCCCGCACGTACTGGACGGTCGCCGCCACCCTCCGCGCGGCGGGTTTCGCCCCTCGCCCCTACGGTGCCGGCGGCCGCACCGCCGGACTCACCGCGGGCCCCGACCGCGCGGCCCGCTCCTGGGGCACGGCCGACTGGGCCTTCCTCCTGGCGACCCCCGGCCCGCGCCCGCCCGCCCTGGCCCTTCCCGCCGACGCCCCGAGACTGCGCTCCCTCACCCCCGCCTCCCTGCCGGCCGCGGAGACCCGCGTCCGACGCACCCGCACCCCGTCGACGACCGACCTCCCCCCGTCGACCCTGGTGCACCCCCGCTACTGACGAAGACGGCGGGAAGGGGGCCGGGTCGCGGAGGTCCCGGCCCCCGAGGGCCCACGGGTCTGAGGCAGCGAATCTGCCGGGCGCCCCGACCTGGGCGCCCCACGGGCGGGGCCCGACGAACCAGCAGGGCACCCGCGCCGCCGGCACCAACAGGCGACGGGCGTCCCCCGCCTGAGTAGGCTCGGCTTCCATGGAGCATGAGGTGTTCGTCCCGGTCCCCGCCGAGGTCCTGCGCGCGACGCTGACGGACCCCGCCCGGGTGGCGCGCTGCGTCCCCGGCTTCCAGCAGGATTCCGAAGGAGAGGCGGGCCCGCTCTCGGGCCGGCTCAAGGTCCGCGTCGGCGGCAACACCATCACCTACCGGGGGGCGCTGCGGATCGCCGAGCATGCCGGGCACTTCGCCGTCGAGGGCGAGGGCACCGAGGTCCGCGGCAAGGGCACCGCGACCCTGTCCGTCACCCTCGCGCTCACCCCCGTGGCCGAGGGCACCACGATCGGCTTCGCCGGACGGGTGACGGCGGAGGGCCGCCTCGCTGACGCGGACGCCGACGCCCGGGCGGCGGCCGGGGCCCGGCTGTTCGACCGCTTCGCGGAGGCACTGGCCGCCGTCGCGGACGTGGAGGCGGAGATCGCGGCCGAGGAGGCGGAGGCCGACCTCGACGCGGTGGACCTGGACGGCGTCGACGACGGTGTCGAGGAGCCGGGCGGGGCCTCGGTCTTCGATGCCCCGGCCCCGCCTCCGCCTCTGGACCCGCTCGCGGACGAGGACCTCGCCGGCCGGACGGGCACCGGCGGTCCCGCCGAGGCCGCGCACGCCCGCCGCACCATGATCGGCCGTAGCGCGGAGGAGGTCGACCACGCCCCGCCGCGCGGCCGCTATGCCCCGGTCCCGGCCGCCGAGAACTCCAGCGCGGGCGCGACCCTGCGCTGGATCGCCCCCGCCGCCGCCCTCGCCCTGGCCTCGGCCGTGGTCGTGGGGCGGGCGCTGCGCCGCCGCCGCTGAGAGCACGGACGGACGAGCCCCGGCCCCCCGTTGGCCGGACCGAGCCTCCGGCCCCGTGGCCGGACCGAGCGCTGGCCCCGGGCGCGGTGGAACCAGCACCGCCCCCCGTGCCGATCCGCAACGTGCCGATCCGCAACGAGCCGACCCGCAACGAGCCGACCCGCGACGGGCCGGCCGCCGGCTCGGGCCGGGGGCCGCGACGGGCCCGCCGACAGGCCTGAGGACCTGTCGACAGGAGCAGGCCGGATGGCCCTAGGGTCGGACCCGTGACCAATCTGACGCGACTGACGGCCGGCGACGCCGAGTTGACCATCGACCCGGAGCACGGCTGCCGGATCGACAGCCTCCGTATCGGAGGCACCGAACTGCTCCTCCAGGGAGCCCGCTACGGCTGCTTCGTGATGGCGCCGTGGGCGGGCCGCACCGGGAACGGGCGTTTCCGCGACGGCGGCACCGTGCACCGGCTTCCCGTCAGCGAGCACGCGGCGCCGCACGCCCTGCACGGCACCGTCCGCGACGTGCCGTGGAAGACGGCGTACGCGACGGAGACGACGGCGGCGTTCACCACGGAGCTGGCCGCCCCCTGGCCGTACACGGGCACGGTCACCCAGACCGTCGAGCTGACGGAGGACTCCCTCACGCTCCAGCTCGGCGTCGAGACGGCCGGGGACTCCTTCCCGGCGCAGGCGGGCTGGCACCCCTGGTTCCACCGCACCCTCGGCGGCGACGCCCGCGAGGTGGAGATCGCGTTCCACCCCGGCTGGCAGGAGGAGCGGGGCGACGACCACCTGCCCACCGGGCGCCGGATCGATCCGAGGCCGCGCCCCTGGGACGACTGCTTCGGCATGCCGGACGGCGTCGACGTGACCCTCACCTGGCCGGAGCGGCTGGAGCTGAGGATCACCAGCCGGGCCGAGTGGGTCGTGATCTACGACGAGCCGGCGGACGCGGTCTGCGTCGAGCCGCAGTCCGGCCCCCCGAACGGCCTCAACACCCATCCGCGCCTGGTCACCCCGATCGACCCCCTGGAGATCGCGACCACCTGGCGCTGGCGCGGCCTGTGACCGGGCGGCTTTAAGCTCGTGAGCATGACTGACGTACGCGCTGAGCTGCTCCAGCAGATCAAGGACAAGGCCGTGGTGCACGGCAAGGTGACCCTCTCCTCGGGTCTTGAGGCCGACTACTACGTCGATCTGCGCCGGATCACGCTCGACGGCGCCGCCTCGCCGCTCGTCGGCCAGGTCATGCTCCAACTGACCAAGGACCTGGACTTCGACGCGGTCGGCGGTCTGACCCTGGGCGCCGACCCGGTCGCCACCTCGATGATGCACGCCTCCGCCGGGCGCGGCGAGCGCCTGGACGCCTTCGTGGTCCGCAAGGCCGCCAAGGCGCACGGCATGCAGCGCCAGGTCGAGGGCCCGGACATCAAGGGCCGTCGGGTCCTGATCGTGGAGGACACCTCGACGACCGGCGGCTCGCCGCTGACCGCCGTCGAGGCGGCGCGCGCGGCGGGAGCCGAGGTCGTGGCCGTCGCGACGATCGTCGACCGGGCCACCGGCGCCGGCGAGAAGATCAGCACGACCGCCGGGGTGCCCTACCTCTACGCGTACGCGCTCGACGAGCTCGGGCTGGCGTAACCGGAGCCACCGCTCCGAAGTCGTGACCTCGGTCCCGGGGCTGTCGTAAAACGACCCTGACCTGCGGTTTTGTCGAGGGGCGGGGTGTTTCACGTGAAACACCCCGCCCCTCGGCGTGCCGGGCCTGTGGGAGCCCGCACCAGAGTCTGGAAGGATGGGGTCGACGATGACGTCGCCCCCCAGGTCAGGGACAGCAACGCACACACCCGCACATCACAAGGAGCGGACGAATGCCCATCGCAACCCCCGAGGTCTACAACGAGATGCTCGACCGGGCGAAGGCAGGCAAGTTCGCCTACCCGGCCATCAACGTCACCTCGTCCCAGACCCTCCACGCCGCCCTGCGCGGCTTCGCGGAGGCCGAGAGCGACGGCATCATCCAGATCTCGACCGGTGGCGCCGAGTTCCTGGGCGGCCAGCACAAGAAGGACATGGTCACGGGCGCCGTCGCTCTGGCCGAGTTCGCGCACATCGTCGCCGCGAAGTACGACATCACGGTCGCGCTGCACACCGATCACTGCCCGAAGGACAAGCTGGACGGCTACGTCCGCCCGCTGCTCGACATCTCCGCCGAGCGCGTGGCCCGTGGTGAGAACCCGCTCTTCCAGTCGCACATGTGGGACGGCTCCGCGGAGACCCTCGCCGACAACCTGGCCATCGGCCAGGAGCTGCTCGCGAAGGCCGCCGCCGCCAAGATCATCCTCGAGGTCGAGATCACCCCGACCGGTGGCGAGGAGGACGGTGTCAGCCACGAGATCAACGACGAGCTGTACACCTCCGTCGACGACGCCATCCGCACCGCCGAGGCCCTGGGCCTGGGCGAGAAGGGCCGCTACCTGCTGGCCGCGTCCTTCGGCAACGTCCACGGCGTCTACAAGCCGGGCAACGTCGTGCTCCGCCCCGAGCTGCTCAAGGACCTCCAGGCGGGCGTCTCCGAGAAGTTCGGCAAGGCCTCCCCGTTCGACTTCGTCTTCCACGGCGGCTCCGGCTCCACCGCCGAGGAGATCGCCACCGCGCTCGACAACGGCGTGGTCAAGATGAACCTCGACACCGACACCCAGTACGCCTTCACCCGTCCGGTCGTGGACCACATGTTCCGCAACTACGACGGTGTCCTGAAGGTCGACGGCGAGGTCGGCAAGAAGTCCACCTACGACCCGCGCACCTGGGGCAAGCTCGCCGAGGCGGGCATGGCCCAGCGCGTCGGCGAGGCCTGCGCCGCGCTGCGCTCGGCCGGCCAGAAGCTGAAGTAAGCCTCCGAGGCAGAGCACTGTTGTGTGACGGGCCCGGCACCACGAGAGTGGTGCCGGGCCCGTCGTCGTCTCCGAAAGGGCTGCGATGTTCGACTTCGACCGTCAGATAGACCGGCAGGGCACCTGGTCGGTGCAGTGGGACGGCATAGCCGACCGCTTCGGTGTCTCCGACCTGCTGCCGTTCACCATCTCCGACATGGACTTCGCCTCCCCGCCGGCCGTCCTCGACGCGCTGCGCGAACGGGTCGACCACGGGGTGTTCGGCTACACCGACTGGCGGCTCGGCGAGTTCCGTGAGGCCGTACGGGACTGGTACGCGCGCCGTTACGGCACGGCGGTCGACCCCGAGTCGATGGTCTACGCCCCGTCCGTCCTCTCCCAGCTCTCCCAGCTGCTCCAGATGTGGACCGGGCCCGGCGACGGCGTGGTCGTGCACACACCGACCTACGACGGCTTCCGCAAGGCCGTCACCGGCCTCGGCCGCGAGCTGCGCGGTGTCCCGGTCGGCGACCTCGACGCCCTGGAGCGCGAGCTGGCCCGGCCGGACAGCCGGATGCTGCTGCTCTGCTCCCCGCACAATCCGACCGGACGGGTGTGGCGCGCGGAGGAGCTGAAGGAGTTCGCCCGGCTCGCCGAGCGGCACGGCGCGGCCGTCGTCAGCGACGAGATCCACGCCGATCTGACCGGCGAGGGGCACCGTCACGTGCCGTGGGCGGCGATCGCCGAGCCCGGGCGCGGGCGCCGCTGGGCCCTGATCACCTCCGGCACCAAGGCCTTCAACTTTCCCGCGCTCTCCGGCTCCTACGGCTTCCTCGGCGACCCCGACGAGCGGGTCGCGTTCGTCCGCCGCATGGAGACCGGGGAGGGCCTGGCCTCCCCGGCGGTGCTCTCGCTGACCGCCCACATCGCCGCCTACCGGCACGGTGCGCCGTGGCTGGACGCGCTGCGCGGCTATGTCGCCGGCACGATGGACCTCGTCCGGGAGCGGCTCACGGCCGGCCTGCCGGACATCGACTGGTCCCCGCCGCAGGCCGGCTATCTGGCCTGGATCGACCTGCGGCCGCTGGGCATCGACGAGAGCGCCCTCCAGGAGGAGCTGGTGTCGGCCGAGCGGGTCGCGATCATGCCCGGCGGGACCTACGGCACCCCCGGCTTCGTCCGTCTCAACGTCGGCTGCCCCCGGGCCAAGGCCGAGCGGGGCGTCGACGCGCTGGTCCGGGTCGCGGCGCGGCTGCGAAGTTGACCACTCAACGGATACCGGGAGGCGGACCGTCAGAGGGGTGATCTAGGCTGCGTCCACCGTGCTTCGATCTGTGAAGCGCGAGGGATCATGTGGGGGGTCACATCATCGTGCGCAAGCGCACTCTCTCGGCCGCGACGGCGCTCGCGGTCCTTTTCAGCTCCGCGGCACTGGTCGCGGGCACGGCGGGCACGGCGTCCGCCGACGGCAGTGTGAACCTGCCTCTGGCGTCCGTGGGCGACATGGTCGTCGACGGCGTCCACCAGAAGGTCTTCATCAGCGACCCGGCCGGCGGCAAGATCGTCGTCACCGACTACGCGGGCCGGGTCCTGGCGACCCTGTCCGACCTGCCGGGCGTCCGGGGCCTGGAGATCTCCGCCGACTCGTCGCGGGTCTACGCGGCCGTGGCCGGCAAGGGCGAGATCGCCTCCATCAGCACCGAGACGCCGACCGAGGCGGTCGGCTACGACCTCGGCGACGCCGAGAATCCCGAGGACCTGGCGATCGCCGGCGGCAAGATCTGGTTCGGCTACGGCAAGGCCGCCGCCGGCAACCTGGGTTCGCTGGACCTGTCCGGCGAGACGCCGGTGGTGGCGCTCGCCCAGGTGGCCCAGGGAGCCTTCTACTCGGCGCCCCTGCTCGGGGCGGACCCGGCGGCGCCCAGCCTGCTGGCCGCGGGCGTCCCGGGCCTGAGCCCGGCCCCGGTCACGCTCTTCGACGTGTCGACGGGCAGTGCCACGGAGAAGGCCCGCCGGGTCGACACCGGCAGCAATCTGGGTGAGCTCGACATCACGCCCGACGGCAAGCAGGTCGTCACGGCGAGCGGTTCCCCTTACTACCACGCGGCGCTCTCCACCACGGACCTGTCCGAGGTGACGCGCTACCACACCACGACCTACCCGAACGCCGTGGCCGTCGCGCCCGACGGCACCATCGCCGCCGGCACCATGTCGTCCTACGACAAGGACGTCCGCGTCTTCAAGCAGGGCGGCTCGACGGCGGTCCGCGACTTCGAGACGGGTCCGAACCTCGCCGCCGGCGCCCTCGCCTGGGCGCCCGACAACAGCAAGCTGTTCGCGGTGTCCGAGAGCTACGGCGGCTCGGCCCGGCTGAACGTCTTCGACGAGCCGACCAAGGCCGCGGCGACGGTCACCGTCAGCGCCCCGGCCACCGCGCCGGTGCGCAAGCCGCTCACCGTCAGCGGCACCGTCTCGTCTCCCGTGGCGCTGCCCGCCGGCACGCCGGTCACCGTGACCCGCTTCGACCCCGCGAGCCCGCAGGGCGAGGACCTCGGCACGAAGACGCTCGGCGCGAACGGAGCGTTCTCCTTCGAGGACACCCCGCCCGTCGCCGGCAACGCCACGTACAAGGTGGCGTACGCGGGTGACGCCGAGCACGCGCCCGGCACCGGGACCGCGTCGGTCAGGGTCGAGCTGGCCCGGACCACCGTCACCCTCAACGCCGCGTCGTCCGCGCCGCTGCTCAGGGCGCTCACCGTCACCGGCACCCTCACGTCCACCCAGGCACTGCCGGCCGGCACGCCCGTGGCCGTGCAGCGCTTCGACGTCGAGAACCCGCAGGGCAAGTCCCTCGGCACGAAGACGACCGCCGCGAACGGTGCCTTCTCCTTCCAGGACACGCCCACCGCCGCCGGCAGCGTCAGCTACCGGGTGACGTACGCGGGTGACGCCGACCACGCCTCCGCCATCGGGACGAGGGCGGTCCAGGTCTCGCACAACCGGACCGCGCTGACGCTGGACCGCAACGGAACGCTGGTCAACTACGGCACCACGGTCACCTACACCGCCACCCTCGGCCCGACGTACAGGAACCGCGTCGTCGAGATCTGGGCCGACCCGTGGGGTCCCGAGCCGAAGCGGCTGCTCAAGCGCGGCACGGTAAATTCGGCCGGCAAGCTGTCCGCGTCGATGTGGATGAACCGCGACACCACGGTCACCGCCGTCTTCACGGGCGACGCCCGCAACGCCTGGGTGCAGGCCAAGTCCGGCGTCTACACCAAGGCCGGTGTCACGACCTCGCTGTCGCGGCACTACAAGTGGACCAACATCGGTGGCGTCAACTACCAGACGTACCACCAGACCGCCGACCCGCTGTTCACCACCTGGCACAACGCCTTCCCGAACCGCAGCACCCAGCTGGACGTCCAGTTCTGGTACGCGGGTGCCTGGCGGGACCTCGGGGCGGAGTACTTCCTGCTCGACCAGTACGGCAGGTCCTACGTGAGCTTCGACGGTGACGAGCTGGCCGGCTACCGCTTCCGGATGCGCTCGGCGTACATCGACGGGCTCGCCGGCGACAACGTGAACGCGACCGCCTACGGCCCGTGGAAGTACTTCAACTTCACGCGCTGACCGCCCGCGGGCACCTGAAGACGCAGAGGCCCCGTCCGCCGTTCCGGTGGGCGGGGCTTCCGCGTTCGCGGGACGATGCAGGCATGGACATCAGGCTGGCCTCGGGGACGGGGCGGTGGATCGTGTTCACCACCGTTCTCGCCTCGGGAATGGCGCTGCTCGACTCCACCGTCGTGAACATCGCCCTGCCGCACATCGGCGAGGACCTGGGCGCCGACCTGGCGGCCCTGCAGTGGACCGTCAACGCCTACATGCTCACCCTGGCCGGCCTGATCCTGCTCGGCGGGTCGCTCGGCGACCGCTACGGGCGGCGGCGGGTGTTCGTGACCGGGGTGGTGTGGTTCGCGGCCGCCTCGCTGCTCTGCGGGCTCGCCCCGAACGCCGGCGTGCTGATCGCCGCCCGCGCCTTCCAGGGCGTCGGCGGGGCGCTGCTCACACCGGGCTCGCTGGCGCTGATCCAGGCGAGCTTCCACGAGGACGACCGGGCCCGCGCCGTCGGCCTGTGGTCCGGCTTCGGCGGGGTGGGGGCGGCGATCGGGCCGTTCGTCGGCGGCTGGCTGGTGGACGGTCCCGGCTGGCGCTGGGTGTTCCTGCTGAACGTGCCGCTCGCGCTGGTCTGCGTCCCGGTGGCGCTCCGGCATGTCCCCGAGTCGCGCGACGAGGGGGCGCACGGGCGTTTCGACGTGCTCGGCGCGGTCCTGGGCGCCGCCGCGCTCGCCCTGGTGACGTACGCGCTGATCGACGAGGTGTGGTGGGCGGGCGCGGCCGGGCTGGTGGTCGGCGCGTGGTTCGTCCTGGCGGAGCGGCGGCGCGGCGAGGACGCGATGGTGCCGCCGTCGATCTTCCGCTCCCGGACCTTCACCGCGGTGAACCTGGTGACGCTGTGCGTGTACGCGGGCTTCAGCGGCTTCTTCTTCCTGGCCGCGCTGCAGCTCCAGGTGGTGTCGGGCTATTCGGCGCTCGCCGCCGGCACGGCGCTGCTGCCGACGACCGTCCTGATGCTGCTGCTCTCCGCGAAGTCCGGCGAACTCGGCGAGCGGACCGGGCCGCGGCTGCCGCTCACCGTGGGGCCGCTGCTGTGCGCGGCGGGGATGCTGCTGATGCTGCGGGTGGGGGAGGACGCCGACTACCTGACGGACGTGCTGCCCGCGATGCTCGTCCTCGGGCTCGGCATGACCGCGCTGGTGGCCCCGCTCACGGCGACCGTGCTGGCCTCCGTGGACGTGTCCCGGGCGGGCCTGGCCAGCGGTATCAACAACGCCGCGGCCCGGGCGGCCGGCCTGGTCGCGGTGGCCGCGCTGCCGCTGCTCGCGGGCATGAGCCCGGAGGCGTACCGCTCGGCCGACGAGTTCGCCGCCACGTTCGAGCGGGCGATGCCGATCCTCGCGGGCGTCCTGGTGGCCGGGTCGGTCCTGGCCTGGGCGACGCTGCGCACCCCGGTGACGGCGGAGTGCCACCCCGAGTGCAGGGTGCACTGCGGGGTGACGGCCCCGCCCCTGGACCCGGGCGAGCGGGGAAAGGGCGCGGCCGCACCGCCACGGGAGAGCTGAGGCAGACTGGCCCCATGGCACTCCACGAGAACCTGCTGGGGGGACCCGCCCCCACCCACCTGCCCGACGACCCGGAGCCGCGTGAGCTCCTGGCGTCCGGCGCCGCGCCGGCCGACGTCGCGGCGAAGTACCCGACCTCCTCGCTCGTCTGGGCGCAGCTCGCGGACGACGCGTACGAGGGCGGCCGCGTGATCGAGTCGTACGCCTACGCCCGTACCGGCTACCACCGGGGCCTCGACGCCCTGCGCCGCAACGGCTGGAAGGGCCACGGGCCGGTCCCGTGGGAGCACGAGCCGAACCGCGGCTTCCTGCGCGCGCTGCACGCGCTGGCGCGGGCGGCCGGCGAGATCGGTGAGAAGGACGAGTACGAGCGCTGCACGGCGTTCCTGCGGGACTCGTCGGAGACGGCCGCGAACACGCTCGGCTGACCTGAGCTGACGCTGCGGATCGTCCCCGGCCCCCGGGGCGGGGACGATCCGGACAGGGCCGCCTGCGGTGTTCGAGCGCGTTCGAAGGGGTCGGTACGATCCTCCGGACCGCATGCAGGGGGGAACTGTCTTGGGGAAGCGTGCCGCGACGTCCGGTCGCCGACGGAGCAGAGGGAAACGGTCCTCGGGAAGGCGGCCGGTCCTGCCCGTGCTCGCCCTGGTCCTGGTCTCGCTCGGCTGCGGAGCCGCGCTGGCGCACCTCCGGGGGGAGGACGACGGCCGGGACACCGCCGCCGTCCGGCCGTTACCGACGGCAGCCACCGGGTCCCCGGCGCCTCCGGAGCGGAGACCCACCCCCACCCCCAGACCCACGCCGAAGCCGAAGCCGAAGCCGGAGCCGAGGCCCACGGCGAAGCGGACCACGGTGCCGCAGGCAGGCGCCGGCCGTTTCACCACCGCCCTGGCCACCGGCCGGGCCGTCGGCACCGGGGGCTCCCTGCGCCGCTACCGCGTGCAGGTCGAGGACGGCGTCGACATCTCCGCCCGCGAGGCGGCCGAGGAGATCGAGCGGATCCTGGCGCATCCGCGCGGCTGGGCCGCGCACGGTCGCGGCCGCTTCCAGCTCGTCACCGGAGAGGCCGACTTCGTCATCCGCATCGCCACCCCGGACACCGCGGACAAGCTCTGTGCCGCCGGCGGCATGGACACCCACGGCGAGCTGAACTGCGAGACCGCCTCCGGGGTCGTGGTCAACCTCAAGCGATGGCTGCTCGGCTCGCCGACCTTCGCCGGGCCCGCCGGGGAGTACCGGCATCTGATCATCAACCACGAGGTCGGGCACGAGATCGGCCTGCGGCAGCACCTGGGCTGTACGGGGCCCGGCAGGCTCGCCCCGGTCATGATGCAGCAGATCAAGGGCCTGAACGGCTGTCGTTCGAACGCTTATCCGTATGACGAAGAGGGGATCTACATCACGGGTCCGATCGTGTCATGATGCGGTTGGGAGGCAGCGCGACGAAGCCGCCTCCCGAGGGGACCGGGGCTCCCGTGCCGGAAGGGCCGAGAGGAGCGGACCGCTACCTGGAAGTTCGTACCAGGAGACAGAAATGTCAGCCTTCCAAGGTTCTCCCGATGCCTCCGGAGCCGCTCCGGTCGCCGAAGACGCGCCGAACCTCGACTTCGCGGGCACCACGCCGTACGAGGACTACGTCCAGGCGGACGTGCTCACCCACCTCCAGCACCTTCGCTCGGACGACCCCGGTGAGATGGTCTTCCTCGTCACCACCCAGGTCATGGAACTGTGGTTCACGGTGATCGTCCACGAGTGGGAGACCGCCGGCCGCGCCCTGCGCGGCGACGACCTGCCCGTGGCCATGGACGCCCTCAAGCGCTCCGTCCGCGAGCTGGAGGCCCTCAACCACTCCTGGCGGCCGCTCGCCCACCTCACCCCCGCGCAGTTCAACTCCTACCGCGGCGCCCTCGGCGAGGGCTCCGGCTTCCAGTCGGCGATGTACCGGCGCATGGAGTTCCTGCTCGGCGAGAAGTCGGCGTCCATGCTGGTGCCGCACCGCGGCGCGCCCCGCGTCCACGCCGAGCTGGAGAAGGCCCTCCAGGAGCCGAGCCTCTACGACGAGACGCTGCGGCTGCTCGCCCGGCGCGGCCTGCCCGTCCCCGCCGAGGTCCTCGACCGCGACCGGGCACTGCGCTACGAGCCCTCCGCCGAGGTCGAGCGCATCTGGGCCGGGATCTACGCCGACCCCGACCAGAACGCCGAACTCGTCCGCCTCGGCGAGGCGCTCAGCGACGTCGCCGAACTGGTCTGGCGCTGGCGCAACGACCACCTGGTCGCCACCCGGCGCGCCATGGGCGCCAAGACCGGCACCGGCGGCTCGGCGGGCGTGGCCTGGCTGGAGAAGCGGGCGCAGAAGAACGTCTTCCCCGAGCTGTGGACGGCGCGCAGCCATGTCTGAGACCTTCGGTGAGCGCGCCCAGGCGCTCGACACCGCCGACGAGCTCGGCAAGCACCGCGAGAAGTTCGCCCTCGACGCCACCGTCTACCTCGACGGCAACTCGCTGGGCGCGCTGCCCGCGCACGTCCCCGCGCGGATGGCCGACGTCATCGCCCGCGAGTGGGGCGAGCTGCGCATCCGCTCCTGGGACGAGTCCGGCTGGTGGACCGCGCCCGAGCGCGTCGGCGACCGGATCGCCCCGCTCGTCGGGGCGGCCGAGGGGCAGATCGTGGTCGGCGACTCGACCAGCGTGAACGTCTTCAAGGCCGTCGTCGCCGGGACCCGGCTCGCCGGCGAGGGCCGCGACGAGATCCTCGTCGACGCGACCACCTTTCCCACGGACGGGTACATCGCGCAGTCCGCGGCCCGGCTGACCGGGCACCGGATCGTGCCGCTCGACCCCGCCGACATCCCCGGCGCGGCCGGCGACCGCACCGCCCTCGCCCTGGTCAACCACGTCGACTACCGCACCGGCCGGCTCCAGGACCTGCCCGCCGTCACCGCCGCGCTGCACGCGGCCGGCGCGCTCGCCGTCTGGGACCTGTGCCACAGCGCCGGCGCGCTGCCGGTCGGCCTGGACGCGCACGGCGTCGACCTCGCGGTCGGCTGCACGTACAAGTACCTCAACGGCGGCCCCGGCGCGCCCGCGTTCCTGTACGTCGCCGAGCGGCACCAGGGGCGCTTCGACTCGCCGCTGCCCGGCTGGAACTCGCACGCCGACCCCTTCGGGATGACCCCGGGCTACCGGGCCGCCGAGGGCGCGCTGCGCGGCCGGGTCGGCACCCCCGACATCCTGTCGATGTCCGCCCTGGAGGCGGCGCTCGACGTGTGGGACGGGGTGCGGATCGAGGACGTGCGGGCCAAGTCCCTCGCACTGACGGACTTCTTCCTGGAGTGCGTCCGGGCCTACGCCCCCGAGGGCCGGGTCGTCTCCGTGACGCCCGGGGCGCACGCGGAACGCGGCAGCCAGGTCGCGCTGCGCTGCGCCGAGGCGCCCGCGGTCATGGCGGAGCTGATCCGCCGTGGCGTGGTGGGCGACCTGCGCCGCCCGGACATCCTGCGGTTCGGCTTCACACCGCTGTACGTGGGCTTCGCGGACGCCGAGCGGGCGGCGCGGGTGCTCGCGGAGGTCCTGCGGGACGTCCCGGCCGCCGCGGCCTGATCCCGGCCGGCGTCCGGGCGTCGTCCCCGGGCGCCGGCACGCTGCCGCCCATGCCTCTGGCATACGTCGGATGATCGCCTGATCGCCTGATCTCCGGGGGCCGTACTCCTGATACGGTCCCCGCAGGTCAGGCCAATCGGCCCTGTCTGACGAGAGGTTGGAAGCAGCATGCCGGACCCCGCCGCGCGCGACGCCGCCGAAGAGGCATCGGCCTTCTCGCACCCGGCCGTCGCCCCGGACGCCTCCGCGGCGTACGGCGCGCACCCCGACCAGGTGGTCGACTTCTACGCCCCGCGCGACGGCCGGCGCAGCGCGCCCCTGGTCGTCGCGCTGCACGGCGGCGCCTGGCGGGCCCCGTACGACCGGCAGCACCTCACTCCCTTCGTGGACTTCCTGGCCCGGCGCGGTTTCGCCGTGGCGAACGTCGAGTACCGGCGCGGCAGCGCCATCCCGCGGCAGGGCGGCGCGGCCCCGGTGGCCGGCCGCTGGCCGGAGACCTTCGACGACGTGGCGGCGGCGCTGGACGCCGTGCACGACCTGGCGGCGGAGCACCTGCCGCAGGCGGACCCGCGCCGGACCGTCCTGACCGGCCACTCCGCGGGCGGACACCTGGCCCTGTGGGCCGCCGCCCGGCACGTCCTGCCGGCCGGCTCGCCCTGGCGCCTCTCCGCCGCGCCCGCCCTGCGCGGGGTCGTGGCCCTCGCACCGATCGCCCACTTCGAGCGGGCGGTGGAGCTGGCGGTGTGCGGCGGCGCGGCGACCGAACTCCTCGGCGGAGAAACGGACTTCGCGGCCCGGGCGGCCCACGCGGACCCGGCGCTGCTGCTCCCGACGGGCATCGCCACCGCCGTCGTCCAGGGCCGCACCGACGTGGTCGTCCCGCCCGCCGTCGCCGACGCCTACGCCGACGCGGCCGCCAAGGCGGGCGAGCCGGTCGGCTTCACGCTCCTGGAGGACGTCGGCCACTTCCCGCTGATCGACCCGGCGGCGGACGCGTGCGCCGTGGTGGCGGAGGAGATCGCCCAGCTCGCGTGGTGACCGGGGACGGCCCGCCCGCCCCGCCGGACCCCGCGTAGTCCTCAAGGCGGACCCCGCAGGATCCGCATCCAGCGGGACGACCGCGCTCCCCGGCCGCCCGTACCGTGGACGGGTGACTTCGACGCCCCGGACCTCCGAACCGAGCCGCAGCCCCGAGCTCCGCCTGACCCTGAAGGCGCTCGGCGGTCTGCGCGCCGACCTGATCGACGACGCCCTCGCCTACCGGCCGCTGCCACGGCTGGACCTGTCGCGCGGGCGGCTCAGGTTCCTGCCCGAGCGGATACGCGACGAGCTCGGCGTGCTGCCGCACCTCACCGTCGGCCTCGGCGCGCTGATCGTCTTCCTCCTCGGAATCGAGCGCGCCGGGGACGCCATCGGCCCGGTCGCGTTCGTGTACGCGGTCGTGCCGGCCGTGGCCGTGCTGCTCACCCTCTTCCGTCCGGTCCTCGCGTTCTGGGTCTCCCTCGTCTCCACCCCCTTCATCGCCTACCTGGGCAGCTACGGGGACGGCTGGCCGTGGGCGCCGAACTCGTTCGCCGCGCAGCTCCTCGTCCTCGTCGTCGTCGCGCTGCGCACCAGGCCGCGCACCGCCGGCTGGATGTGGCTGGTCACCGCCGGCTACGCCCTCCTCGTCTCGGTCTTCGTCGGCGGCGTCGGCTACGGCAACGACGCCCTGCCGCTGCTCTTCACCGCCGGCGTCTGCCTCCTGCTCGTCACGACCTCCCAGGTGCGCCGACAGGCGGCCCGCGAGGTCACCGCCCAGCAGAGCGTGACCGCCGTCGAGCGCTCCAAGCGCACCCAGCTGGAGGAGCGCACCACCATCGCCCGCGAGCTGCACGACGTCGTCGCCCACCACATGTCGGTGGTCGCGATCCAGGCCGAGGCCGCCCCGTACCGCGTCGAGAACCCGCCGCCGGAGCTGGAGCAGGCCTTCGTCACCATCCGGGAGAACGCCGTCGCCGCCCTCACCGAGCTGCGCCGCATCCTCGGTGTCGTACGGGCCGAGGACTACGAGGCCCCCGACGCGCCGCAGCCGACCCTCGCCGACCTGGACGCCCTGGTGGCCAACGTGCGCGAAGCCGGCCTGGAGGTCGAGACCACGGTGACGGGCGCGGTGCGCGAGCTGCCGCAGGGCGTGGAGCTGTCCGCGTACCGGATCGTCCAGGAGGCCCTGTCGAACGTGCTGCGGCACGCACCCGGCGCGGCCGCCCGCGTCGAGGTCAGCCATGTGCTCGGCGGGCTGGGGGTCAGGGTCGTCAACGGTCCTGCCCGCGGCCTCGTCAAGCCCGCCCGTCAGCCGGCCGGCACGTCCGAAGGGGGACTTCGCCCGCCGCACGCGACCGGCGCCGGACACGGCATCACCGGGATGCGCGAGCGGGTCGCCATGCTCGGCGGCGAGATGACCGCCGAGGCCACACCCGACGGCGGTTACGAGGTCGCCGTCTTCGTCCCCGTCAGTACGCACCGTGAGGAGCCCCAGCCGTGATCCGCGTGCTGATCGTCGACGACCAGATGATGGTCCGGGAGGGCTTCTCGGTGCTGCTGGGCGCCATGCCCGACATCGAGGTCGTCGGCGAGGCGGTCAACGGCCGCGAGGCCGTCGCCCAGGTCGCCGCGCTCCGGCCGGACGTGGTCCTCATGGACATCCGCATGCCGGAGCTCAACGGCATCGACGCCACCCGGGAGATCGTCGCGGCGAACGCCGACGCCAAGGTGCTCGTGCTGACCACCTTCGACCTCGACGAGTACGTGTACCAGGCGCTGCGCGCCGGGGCCTCCGGCTTCCTGCTCAAGGACGCCTCGGCCCGGCAGCTCGCAGAGGGCGTCCGGGTGGTCGCGGCCGGGGAGGCGCTGCTCGCGCCGACCGTCACCAAGCGCCTCATCACCGAGTTCGCCAAGTCGGCCGAGCTCTCGCCGAGGCCGCCGGCGACCGCGCAGATCGGGGAGCTGACCGAACGCGAGACGGAGGTCCTCGTGCTCATCGCGCAGGGCCTGTCCAACGTCGAGATCGCCGACCACCTCGTCGTCGCGGAGTCCACGATCAAGACGCACGTCAGCCGCATCCTGGTGAAGCTGGGCCTGCGGGACCGGACACAGGCGGCCGTCTTCGCGTACGAGGCGCGCCTGGTGGAGGTCGGCCGGTAGCGTCCGGTCATGGACGCCGCTGACCCCGTTGCCGCCTTCGACCCCTGGTCGCCCGAGTTCGTCGCCGACCCCTACCCCGCCTACGAGCGCCTGCGCGCCGCCGGACGCGTCCACTGGTACGGGCCCACCCGCCAGTGGCTGGTCCCGCACCACGCGGACGTGTCGGCGCTGCTCCGGGACCGGCGCCTGGGCCGCACGTACACGCACCGCTTCAGCCACGAGGAGTTCGGGCGCGAGGCCCCGGACCCCGCCCACGAGCCGTTCCACACCCTCAACGACCACGGGCTGCTCGATCTGGAGGGCGCCGACCACACCCGGATCCGGCGGCTCGTGTCCCGGGCGTTCACGCCGCGGACCGTGGAGAACCTGGCGCCGACGGTCCGGCGGCTCGCCGCGGAGCTGGTCGGCGGGCTGGTCGCGGAGGGCGGTGGCGATCTCCTCGCCGCGGTCGCCGAGCCGCTGCCCGTGGCGGTGATCGCCGAGATGCTCGGCATCCCGCGGGACGCGGAGGAGCGCGGGCGGCTGCGGCCGTGGTCGGCGGACATCTGCGGGATGTTCGAGCTGAGCCCCTCGGAGGAGACGGCCCGCCGGGCCGTCCGCGCCTCCGTCGAATTCTCGGACTACCTGCGGGAGTTGATGGCCCGCCGGCGGAGGGATCCGGGAGACGACCTCGTCTCGGCTCTGCTCGCCGTGACGGAGCTGACCGAGCAGGAGATGATCTCCACCTGTGTGCTGCTGCTCAACGCCGGTCACGAGGCCACGGTGAACACCACGGTCAACGGCTGGTGGACGCTGTTCCGGCACGGGGTCCGGCCGGACCCCGGTCCCGAGAAGTTGTCCACAGCTGTGGACGAACTTCTGCGCTTCGACACCCCGCTCCAGATGTTCGAGCGCTGGGTCCTCGACGACATCGAGATCGGCGGGGTGGTCATCCCGCGCGGAGCCGAGGTCGCCCTGCTCCTCGGCTCCGCCAACCGCGACCCGGCCCGCTTCGGCCCCACCGCCGGCACGCTCGACCTCACCCGCGCCGACAACCCCCACGTCAGCTTCGGCGCCGGCATCCACTACTGCCTCGGCGCCCCGCTCGCCCGCCTCGAACTCACCGCGGTCTTCGGCGAACTGCTCCGCCGGGCGCCGGGGCTCCGGCTCGCCGCCGAGCCGGAGTGGAGGCCGGGCTACGTGATCCGGGGCCTCAAGGAGCTGCTGGTGGAGGTCTGAACGGCGCCGGCCCCCGCCGCACGCGTCGGCGGGGGCCGGTTCCCGGGGCATGCCGGGGGGCTCAGCTCAGGATGTCCCGGCGGCGCAGCCCGGCCAGCCCGGCCGCGACCAGCGCGGCGGCGAGGGCCGTGAGGACGAGGACCGGGGTCCAGGCCATCTCCTGGCCGGGGAGCTTCGGCAGGTGCCCGAAGGGCGAGAGGTTCAGCACCGCCTGCGGCAGGCCGAGCGCGGGCCCGATCCAGCCGAGTCCCAGGCACGCCCCCGCCACCCCCCAGGCGCCCGCGGCCGCCTTCGGGAACGCCCCCCACAGCAGGACCGCCAGCCCCGCCAGGGTCCAGATCGCGGGAAGCTGGACGAGTGCGGCGCCCAGGATCGGGAGCGGGTCCCTGCCGTACGAGAGGGTCAGGCCGACTCCCGCGAGGAGCATGATCAGCGCGGATCCGGCGAAGGCGGCGAGCAGGTGCCCGGCGGCCCAGCGGAGCCGCCCGACGGGGGCGGCGAGCAGGGGCTCGGCGCGCTGCGAGGTCTCCTCGCCGTGCAGCCGGAGCACCGAGCCGACCGCGAACAGCGCCGCGAGCATGCCGAAGAGACCGCCCATGGTGGCGAGGAAGGCGTCGCTGAGGGCGCTCCGGCCGCCCATCCGCTCGAAGATCTGCCTGGCCTGCTCGTTGTCGCCGACGATGTCGGCCGCGCCCTCGACCATGCCGCCGAGGACCAGCCCGCCGAGCAGGAAGCCGAGCGCCCAGCCGAGCAGGGTCCCGCGCTGGAGCC
Organism: Streptomyces sp. NPDC048018; assembly: GCF_043202995.1. Classification (NCBI taxonomy): domain Bacteria; kingdom Bacillati; phylum Actinomycetota; class Actinomycetes; order Kitasatosporales; family Streptomycetaceae; genus Streptomyces; species Streptomyces sp. NPDC048018. Next base: position 246,677 of record NZ_JBIDBK010000005.1, on the reverse strand, counting down.
GCCAGGCGAGGGCGCCCGCGGTCGCGAGCCGGCCGGCCGCGGGCCCGGGACGGGTGGGCAGGAAGCTCATGCCGACGTCCCGCCGCGCGGTGAGGACGTACGCGGCGGCCGTCTGCGCCGCGGTCGCCGCGGCGAGCAGCAGCAGCACCCACCAGCGCTCGCCGGCGAAGGCGCGGACGTTCTCGGCCCATCCGACGGGGGACAGCCAGGTGAGCGCCGAACCGCCCTCCGCGGTCCCCGCGTCACCGGCGGCCCGGAGGGCGAAGGCCAGGCCGAGGACGCCGGCCGTCAGGCCCTTCGCGAGCCGGGCGCTCTCGGTCAGCTGGGCGACGATCGCGGCCGCGGTCGCGAAGACCATGCCGGTGCCGCCGATCGCGAGGCCGAGGGCGAGGGCCCCGGCCGCGCCCTGTCCGGCGAGTCCCGCGGTCACGATCAGGGCGACGAGGGCGTTGGCGGCGAGGGCGGCGAGGAGGGCGGCGGTCAGCGGGGCCCGGCGGCCCACCACGCCCGCGGACAGCATCTCCTGACGGCCCGACTCCTCCTCCTCGCGGGTGTGCCGGACGACGATGATCAGGCTCATGACGGCGGCGAGGACGGCGGCGAAGGTGCCGAACCGCCAGGCGACGAGACCGCCGAGGGAGTCGTCGAAGACCGGCCCGTAGAGCGAGCGCATCGAGCTGTTGGCGGTCATGGAGGCGGCGAGCTCGGCGCGTTGGGCGGCCGTGCCGTACAGGCCCTCCAGAGAGCCGGCGCCACTGGCGACCATGCCGCCGGTGACCAGGGCCCAGACCGGCAGCATCAGCCGGTCGCGGCGCAGGGCGAGCCGGGTGAGTGATCCGGTCCCGGCCAGGCTGAGCGTACTCATCGGGCGTTCGCCTCCTCGTCCGTGCCGTCCGCGTAATGCCGGAGGAAGAGCTCCTCCAGGGTGGGCGGGGTGCTGGTGAGGCTGCGGACGCCGGACTCGGTGAGCGAGCGCAGGACGGCGTCGAGCCGCTCGGTGTCGACCTGGAGGCGTACGCGGTGGCCCTGGACGTCGAGGTGGTGCACGCCGGGGAGGTGGGCCAGTCCGTTGGGCGGACCGGCGAGTTCGGCGGTCACGCTCGTGCGGGTGAGGTGACGCAGTTCGGCGAGCGAACCGGACTCGACCGTGCGGCCCTTGCGGATGATGCTGACCCGGTCGCAGAGGCTCTCGACCTCGCTGAGGATGTGGCTCGACAGCAGCACGGTGGTGCCGCGGTCGCGGGCCTCCTCGACGCAGCTCTGGAAGACCTCCTCCATCAGCGGGTCGAGGCCGCTGGTGGGTTCGTCGAGGACGAGCAGGTCGACGTCGGAGGCGAAGGCGGCGACGAGGGCGACCTTCTGCCGGTTTCCCTTGGAGTAGGTCCGGCCCTTCTTGGTGGGGTCGAGCTCGAAGCGCTCGATCAGCCGGGCCCGCCGGGCGCTGTCGAGTCCGCCGCGCAGCCGTCCGTAGAGGTCGATGACCTCGCCGCCGGAGAGGTTGCGCCACAGGGTGACGTCGCCCGGGACGTAGGCGATCCGCCGGTGCAGTTCCACGGCGTCGGCCCAGGGGTCGCGGCCGAGCAGGCGGGCGGCGCCGGAGTCGGCGCGCAGGAGTCCGAGGAGGACCCGGATGGTGGTGGACTTCCCGGAGCCGTTGGGACCGAGGAAGCCGTGGACCTCGCCCGACTCGACGGCGAGGTCGAGGCCGTCCAGCGCCTGGGTGCGGCCGAACGCCTTGTGGAGCCCGGCGATGCTGATTGCCTTCGTCATGCTTCAGAACGTACGCTACTTTCACAAAGTTGTGAAGATAAGGAAGTTAAAGAACCGTATAAAGTCAGGGGATGAGCGAGATGACGACGACCGGTGAGGACAGCGGCGGTGGCAGGGACGAGGCGGTCTCCCGCTTCGTGGAGCGCTTCGCCGCCGAGTTGACCGCGGCGGGCATGCAGCGCATGGCGAGCCGGGTCTTCGCGGCGCTACTCGCGTCCGAGACGGGCTCCCTGACCTCCGCCGAGCTCGCCGGGCAGCTGCAGATCAGCCCCGCCGCCGTCTCCGGCGCGATCCGCTACCTCACCCAGGTCGGCATGGTCAGCCGCGAGCGCGACCCCGGCACCCGCCGCGAGCGCTACGTGCTCCACAACGAGCTCTGGTACGAGACCTTCACCCGCCGCGACCAGGTCCTGATCCGCTGGGAGAAGGTCCTCGACGAGGGCACCGAGATCCTCGGCCCCGACACCCCGGGCGGCCGGCGCACCGCCGAGACGGCCGAGTTCTTCGCCTTCCTGCACGGCGAGATGACCGGGATCATGGACCGCTGGCGGGCCCGCAAGGCGGCGCGGGGCCCGGCCTAACCCTGCCGGACGCCGTCCCGGCGCTGCCCGGCGGCGGATCCCGGCGCGGTCCGCGCCTGGGCGCGAGCGGTGGCCTCGCGGGTGCTCCGGCGGCGCCGCAGCAGCAGGTCGGCCGCTCCGCCGGCCAGCCCGACGAGCAGCGTGACCGCGCCGAGCACCTTCAGCGCCCGGGTCTCGACGAACGCGCGGGTGCCCTCCCGCTGCGCGTTGTACAGCTCGCCCTGCCACGGCCTGTACGACACCACGTGACCGGTCTCCCGATGCCGTTCGAACGGGCGCTCCGGATGCTGCGCGCACCGGTACGGACCCGACCGCAGGACCCCGTCGAAGGGGTCCGTCCACGTGACCGTGCAGGAGCCGTCGGGCTGCCACGCCTCCACGGTGAGCTCGACCTGAGGGTCGTCCGCCACGGAGACCTCGCAGAGCCGGGCGAACCCGAGGACGAGCGCGCCCACCACGACCACCCACCGCCACCCGCCGCGGCGGCGGACCGGGACGGACCCGGACGCGGCGGGGAAGGGCACATCGCCCGCGGTACCGGTTCCGGGTCCGTTCGTGTGGGTCGGTCCGTTCGTGTGGGCCGGTCCGTTCGTGCCGGCGGGTCCGTTCGTGTGGGTCGGTCCGTCCGCGCCGGCGGGTCCGTTCGTGTGGGCCGATCCGTTCGTGCCGGCGGGTCCGTTCGTGTGGGCCGGTCCGTCCGTGCCGGCCGGGGCGCCCCCGGTGTGCGGTGCGTCCCCTTCGGCCGGTGTGCCGGGAGCACCCGTTCCGCCCGCGCCCGCCCGGGCGGGCGGCCAGGCCGCCGTGGCGCGCTCGGCCGCCACCTCGCGCGCGCCGCCGCGGACCGGTACCGCGCGCAGGAGTTCGCCGCTGCCGGGGCGGCTCAGGACCCCGCCGGTGGCCGGGTCGCCGCACCACCACAGCTCGCCGCGGGCGTCGGGGCGCGCGAGCCGGCGGCGCCAGGGCACCGTGCGTACGGTCAGCGGCCAGATCTCGCCCGAGGCCGGGTCGCGGACCACCAGGGCGCGGGGCACGCGGACGGCGGGCAGCGGCGTCCACGGGCCCGCGGCCAGGGCGTCCTCCATGCGGCGGGCGCCGGACAGGGCGCCGAAGCCGAGCGCGGCGCCGGCCGCGCCGAGTACCAGCAGCCCGATCCCCACGAGGGTGCTCGGGCCGGTGCGGAACGGACCGACGGCCAGCCATGCGCCCACCAGGCCCGTCAGCGGCCCGCAGACCGCCCAGCCGCGGGCCCGCTCCCGGTGGCGCGTCAGCGCCTCCCGGGTCCCCGCCTCGTACAGTGCGGCGGAACCGCCCCCCATGCCCACAGCGCTCTCCCCCCGTCCGGACCTCGGCGGCCGAGCCTACGCGGTGTCCGCCGAGGTGGGCGCGGGAATGGTCAGCCCCCAGGCCCCCGCCTGCACCGTCCAGGTGCGGCGCCGGACGGGACCCGAGACCGTCGTGTCGGCGCGGTAGCGGAAGTCGGGGCCGGTGACGGTCAGGGTGTGGGCGGTGACGTGCACCGGCGGGGCGCCCGCCGGGGCCAGGGTGAGGGCGGCCGCGCCGCCCAGGGCCCGGACCGTGAGGCCCTCCACCGGGGTGTCGACGTCGCAGAGCAGCACCCCGTCCGCCTCGACCCGCAGCCGGTGGGTGGGCTCCGCCAGGGCCGTCGGGGCCGGCCGGACCAGGGTGCGCACCAGCGAACGGCAGGTGTCCCAGACGGTGGGCGTCGGCGGGGCGAGGGTGCGGGCCGCCGGGACGTCGAGGCGGTCGAGGACGACGCCGTCGCTGTCGTCGACGAGGAGGTCGAGGCTGCGCACCACGCCGTCGAGGACCGCCCGGGCCGCCGCGACGGTGCCCGGCGGCACACCGAGCGCGTGGGCCGTCCGCAGCCGGTCGGGGGCACCGATGGGCACCACTGCCAGCACCCCGCCCGCGGCCGCCCGTCCGGCCGCCGCCTCGCGGTGCAGCAGGGTCACGGTGCGCAGCAGCGTGCGGTCGTCACCGAGGACGACGGGGCGGCGGGAGCCGCGCCGGGACAGGGCCCGGGAGAATTCCTCCGGGCCGTCCGGCAGGCAGATCTTCGCTGCAGCGCCCGCTGACAGCACATCCTTCGCGATCCGCACGGACTCGCCGTCCATTCGGCGGGCGACCGGGTCGACGATGACCAGCAGCTGGTCGTGATCCGACACCTCGGTCCTTCCTCGGGTAGCATCTTTGTGCAAGAGCCCCTTGCGCTATTGCGCCAGGGGCTTCGTCTATTCCGGGGCACACCGGTGAGGCGGCGTACGCCCCCTGACCTTGGTCTTGCCCCGCCCGGAAGGGGTGTACGCCTGTGCCCGCACTTGTGCTGCTCGGTGCTCAGTGGGGTGACGAGGGCAAGGGAAAGGCCACTGACCTGCTCGGTGGCTCCGTGGACTACGTGGTGCGTTACCAGGGCGGCAACAATGCCGGCCACACGGTCGTCGTGGGCGACCAGAAGTACGCACTGCATCTCCTCCCTTCCGGAATCCTGTCGCCGGGGTGCACCCCGGTCATCGGAAACGGTGTCGTCGTCGACCCGGCGGTCCTGCTCTCCGAGCTGAGCGGGCTGAACGAGCGCGGCGTCGACACGTCCAAGCTCCTGATCAGCGGCAACGCCCATCTGATCACGCCGTACAACGTCACCCTCGACAAGGTGACGGAACGGTTCCTCGGCAAGCGCAAGATCGGCACCACGGGCCGCGGCATCGGCCCGACCTACGCCGACAAGATCAACCGCGTCGGCATCCGGGTCCAGGACCTGTACGACGAGTCGATCCTCACCCAGAAGGTCGAGGCGGCGCTGGAGGGCAAGAACCAGCTGCTCGCCAAGCTCTACAACCGCCGCGCCATCGAGGCCGCGCAGATCGTCGAGGAGATGCTCCAGTACGCGGAGCAGATCAAGCCGTTCGTCGCGGACACCACGCTGATCCTCAACAAGGCGCTCGACGACGACAAGGTCGTGCTCTTCGAGGGCGGCCAGGGCACCCTGCTCGACGTCGACCACGGCACGTACCCCTTCGTCACCTCCTCGAACCCGACCGCCGGCGGCGCCTGCACCGGCGCGGGCGTGGGCCCGACGAAGATCAGCCGGGTCATCGGCATCCTCAAGGCCTACACGACGCGTGTCGGCGCCGGCCCGTTCCCGACCGAGCTGTTCGACGAGGACGGCGAGGCGCTCCGCCGCATCGGCGGCGAGCGCGGTGTCACCACCGGCCGTGACCGCCGCTGCGGCTGGTTCGACGCGGTCATCGCCCGCTACGCCACCCGCGTGAACGGCCTCACCGACTTCTTCCTGACCAAGCTCGACGTGCTGACCGGCTGGGAGCAGATCCCGGTCTGCGTCGCGTACGAGATCGACGGCAAGCGCGTCGAGGAGCTGCCGTACTCGCAGACCGACTTCCACCACGCGAAGCCGATCTACGAGATGCTCCCGGGCTGGTCCGAGGACATCACCAAGGCCAAGACCTTCGGTGACCTGCCGAAGAACGCCCAGGCCTACGTGAAGGCCCTGGAGGAGATGTCCGGCGCCCCGATCTCCGCGATCGGCGTGGGCCCCGGCCGCACCGAGACGATCGAGATCAACTCGTTCCTGTAGGCCGCACCGGCCACGCGGGGCGCACCGACCGCACCGGCCGCTCGGCACACGCGCAAGGGCCCGTCCCCCGGCTTCGGCCGGGGGACGGGCCCTTCGCACATCCGGTGACTCAGGCGTCCAGCCGGGTGTCCCGGCCGACCTTCTCCCAGGCGGCCAGGTCGGCGCGGACCTGGTCGAGGTGCCGGTGGATCGTGTCGATGGAGTCGTCGCCGAGGGCGAGGCGGAGCGGCTTCTCCTCGGCGTTCAGCGCGGCCAGGACGGCGGCGGCGGCCTTGGCCGGGTCGCCCTCCTGGGTGCCGCCGCCGGTCTCGACGAAGCCGCGGGTGGTGCCGACGGTGTCGGCGTAGTCGGCGATGGCGCCCTCGCTGACGCTGTGGTTGCCGAAGAGGCCGGTGCGGAAGGCGCCGGGCTCGACGATGAGGACGTGGATGCCGAGCGGGTTCACCTCGGCGGCCAGCGCCTCCGACATCCCCTCCAGTGCGAACTTCGTCGCGCTGTACGCGCCGAAGCCGGCCATCGACATCTGGCCGCCGACGCTGCTGAGCTGGACGATCGCGCCCGAGCGGCGGGCCCGCATATGGGGCAGGACGGCGCGGGTCAGCGCGGCGGGGCCGAAGACGTGCACGTCGAAGAGCGAGCGCAGTTCGGCGTCGGCGGTCTCCTCGACCGAGCCGACGTGCGTGCGGCCGGCGTTGTTGACCAGGACGTCGATGCGGCCGTGGCGCTCGGCGACCCCGGCGACCACCCGGTCGACGGCCGCGTGGTCGGTGACGTCCAGGGTGACCGCCTCCACCTGGTCGGGGTGGGCGGCGACCAGCTCGTCCAGGGTGCCGGCGCGGCGTGCGGCGGCGACCACGACATCGCCGGCGCCGACCGCGGCCTCGGTGAAGGCACGCCCGAAGCCGCTGTTCGCCCCGGTGATCAGCCAGACCTTGCTCATGTTCCCGGATTCCCCTCGTTCGTTGTCCGATCCGTGCAACCAGACTGCATCCGAAGGGAGTTGTCCGTCCAAGATCTGTCGTGATAGCCCATGGGCATGACCACCACGGATGTGCACGGCCGGGATCTGCGGTACTTCCTGGCGGTCGCGGAGGAACTCCACTTCACCCGCGCCGCCGAGCGTCTCTACGTCTCGCAGCCCACGCTCAGCAAGCAGATCCGCGCCCTGGAACGGCATCTCGGAGCCCCGCTCTTCGACCGGGACCGGCAGGGGGTCAGGCTCACCGCCGTCGGCGCCGCCCTGCTGCCGCACGCCAGGGCGGTGCTCGCCGCCTGGGCGGAGGCCGACGGGGCCGTCCGGGCGGCCCGGGCGGCGGCCGGCGCCACCCTGGTCGTCGGGATGAGCACCAGCCCCGGGCGGGGCGGGCTGCTCCCCGCGATCCGCTCCCGCTTCACCGGGGCCCATCCGGCGGCGCGGACGCGGCTGCGGCAGGTCGGCTGGGAGGATCCCACGGCCGGGCTCGCGGACGGCGGCAGCGACGTCGCGTTCGTGTGGCTGCCGCTGACCGGGGCGGAACGCTTCCGCTGGGTCGTGGTCGCCACCGAGCCCCGGCTGGTCGCCCTGCCCGCCTCGCATCCGCTGGCGGCCCGCGAGAGCCTCGACTTCGCCGAACTGCTCGACGAACCCTTCCTCGCCCTCCCGGACACCGGGCCCGAACTCCGCGACTACTGGCTGGCGGTGGACGCCCGCGGCGGGCGGCCGCCGGTCGTCGGGGCCGAGATCGCCAGCGCCGACGAGACGTACGAGGCGCTGGTCGGCGGCCTCGGCATCTGCCTCGTCGCCACCGGCAACGCGCCGCTCGTCACCCGCGACGGCGTCGTCACCCGGCCCGTCCGCGGGGTCAGCCCCAGCCGCTTCGCCCTCGCCTGGCGCGCCGACGACACCCGCGAACTGGTCCAGGGCTACGCGAGGGCGGCGGCGGCCGTCGCCGCTCCAGGCCCTGGGCGCACGGCTCAGGAGCCCTGACCACGTCCGTGATCCCCGCGCCCGGCAGCGGTCACCGGATCCTGTGGAACTCGCCCGGCTCCCCGTCCGTCATCGGATAGACCAGGAGCCGGTCCTCGCCCTTGTAGCGGACGATGTCGAGGTAGCTCGCGATGCCGGCGGTGGGGGCGCACTCGGCGTCCGAGCCCGGTTCGGCGGTCTGCGGGCCGACGACCAGCGGGGTGCCCGTGCGGGCGAGGAGGGCCGTGAAGATGCAGTGGACCGAGTCGGAGGTGGGGTTCCCCTCCGCGTCGGTGCGCGGATAGCCCTGCTCGTAACGGAGGACGGCGGAGCCCACCGGGCCCTGGGTGAGCGTCACCTCGTCGGTGTAGCGGTCGACGTCCTTCCCGAAGACCTCCGGGTCGTTCCGCATCCGCCAGCTGCCGGGGAACTTCGCCGGGAGCGCCTCGGAGCCGGTCCGGCCCTTGCGGAAGGTGGCCTTCGCGGCGCCCGAGGTCCACACCAGGACCTCGGGGGAGCGCAGGGTGAGGGTCTGCCGGGCGGAGGGCGTGCAGCGCTGGGCGGGCACGCTGGTGGTGACGTCGGACTCGCCGAGGACGACCTTGTCCTCGTCCGCCGAGACGAGCCGGGAGCGGCCCATGCACAGGCGCTCGTCGGTGACGTGGACGTAGACGGCCGCCTTGCTGCCGGCGGCGCCCTGGGTGATCTCGAGCCGGAGGGTCTCGCGGGGGTGGCTGTCGGAGCCCTGCAGGACGCCTTCCCAGGCGCCGAGGAAGCCGGCCGGGACGATCCCGGCGGGGCCGGAGGACGTGCCGGTGCCGCCACGGGCCTTGTTCCTGTGCCCGTCGGCCCCGGAGGCGGTGCCCGCGCCGGGCCAGTAGGTGTAGGCGAGCGTCCCGGCGGCCGCGACGGCGAGCGCGGTCACGGCGCCGATCAGCGGGGCGCGGCGGCGGCGCCGGGGCGCGGCGGCGCCGCCGGGCGGCAGCGGGGTCGAGGGGGTGGGGTCGCCCGCCTCGGCGGCGGCGCTGCCCTCGGCCTCCAGGACCCTGGCGGCGTGCCGGCCGAGCCGGACGAGGACCTCGGCGGGCAGCCACGGGTCCGTGACCTGGAGGGTGTCGACGAGCTCCGTGGCCGAGGGGCGCTCCGCGGGGTCCTTGGTGAGGCAGGCCCGGATGAGGCCGGTGAGTTCCGGCGCGAGCCCGGTGAGGTCGGGCTCCTCGTTGGCGATGCGGAACATGGTGGCGTGGACGCCGCTGTCCGACGAGCCGAACGGGGAGCGTCCGGTCGCCGCGTAGACGAGGACGGATCCCAGGCAGAAGATGTCCGAGGCGGGCGTGACCCGCTCGCCGCGCACCTGCTCGGGGGACATGAAGCCGGGGGATCCGACGACCGCGCCGGTGCTGGTCAGGCCGCCGTCGGTGACGGTGTCCAGGGCGCGGGCGATGCCGAAGTCGATGATCTGCGGCCCGTCGACGGTGAGCAGGACGTTGCCCGGCTTCAGGTCGCGGTGGACCAGTCCCGCGGCATGGATGTGGGTGAGCGCGTGGGCGAGGCCGGAGGCGAGGGTGCGGACGCTGGCGGGCGGCAGCGGCCCGTGCTCCTCGTTCACGACGGTGCGCAGCGACGGGCCGGGCACGTAACCGACGGCGACCCAGGGGAGGTCGGCCTCGGTGTCGGCGCCGAGCACGGGTGCGGTGCCGGTGCCGCCGACGCGTTCCAGGGCGGAGACCTCGCGGGCGAAGCGGCGCCGGAACTCGTCCTGGGCGGCCAGCTCCGGGTGCACGACCTTCACCGCGACGGCGCGTCCGCCCGCCGAACGGGCCAGGTACACCCGGCCCATGCCGCCCGTACCGAGCCGCCCGAGCAACCGGAACGGTCCTATGGCGGCCGGGTCTTCCGCGTTCAAGGGATCCACGTCGAAAGAGGATGCCAGACATGCCGTCCGGCGGACCGCCTCCACCTTCTCCGCTTACCCGGGTCCCTCGGGCGTGGCCCGTGCGACGGTGCCCGTCCCGGCGACCTCGGGGCGGCCGCGGAACGGGGCGTGGGGGACGGCCGCGGCCCGTACGGTCCGCCCGCCGGGGGCGACGGTGAGCCCGCGGGCCTGCGGGAAGTGCGTCCGGAGCCCCTCACGCGGCTGCCGCGTCCCTGTTGCCGGGGTCGGCGGGCGTGGGTGTAATGGCCACGAGGGGGCTTCCGCAGGAGGAGGATCCCCATGCGTGTCGTCGAAGTCACCGCCTTTGGCGGACCCGAGGTGCTGAGCATGTCCCGGCGCCCCGAACCCGAGGCCGGCCAGATGCCGGGAAAGGTACGTGTACGGCTCAAGGCGGCCGGCATCACCATCGCGGACCTCCGGATCCGTGCCGGTCTGTATGTCGAGCACATGGGTGAGCTGCGTCCTCCCTTCGTCCTCGGCACGGACTTCGCGGGCAGGCTCCTCGACCCGGCGCCCGGCCCCGGCGGCACCCTGCCGGCCGGCACCCGGGTGGCGGGCTTCATCCCCTGGTACGAGGAGCTGACCGGGCACGGGACCTACGCGGAGGTCATCTGGGCCGATCCCGAGTGGTTCGCCCCGCTGCCCGACGACGTGGACTTCACCGCGGCCGCCTCCGTCCCCCTGGCCGCGCTCACCGCCCGCAACGGCATGGAGCAGCTGAACCTGCCGCCCGGGGCCACGCTCCTCGTCACCGGTGCCAGCGGGGTGGTCGGCCGCTTCGTGGTCCAGCTCGCCTCGACGGCCGGGCTGCGGGTGATCGCCGTCTCCTACGAGGGCGACGAGAGCGAGCTCAAGGTCCTCGGTGCCAAGGAGTGCATCCCGCGCGGCGAGCCGCTCGACGTGCTCCGCCAGGTCCGGGAGCACGCCCCGGAGGGTGTCGACGGCATCTTCGACGGGGCCCTGCTCGGCACCGTGGCGCTGGCCGTCCTGAAGGACCGCGGCGTCTTCGTCTCCATCGCCCCGGACCGCGTCCCGGCGTCCGAGCGGGAGATCCGGGTCGAGTTCGACCGCGCCAGGCCGGACGCGGTCCTGCTCAAGGAGATCCTGGAACAGGTGGCGGCCCGGCAGCTCATCACCCGTGTGGCCGACGTCATGCCCCTGGAGGAAGCCGCCGAGGCCCACCGCCGCGCGGAGTCGGGCCACCGGCCCGGGCGGATCGTCCTGATGATCTGAGCCGGCCCGGGGATGGCGCCGACGGCGCCCCTGGTCCGCCGGCCCCGGCGCCCGAGATCGGGCACCGGAGCCGGGCGGACCGGAAGCCCGGGGGATGACCCCGGGCTCCGGTCCGGAGGGTCTACTCCGCGTAGAAGCCCTGCACGTCGGCGATCAGGTCGACCGTGCCGCCGTGGTTGTAGAAGGTGACCTTGCCGTCCCTGACGGGGACGACCACCAGGTTGGAGACCGTCGCACCGGCCGGCACGTTCAGGTTCGACGCGCTGCTGCGGGTCGTGCCGTACGGGTAGGCCGTGACGTAGGTGCCCGCCGTGGCGCCGGTGGCGGTCACGTTGAGCACCACGGCCGTGGCGCCCGTCGCGGGTATCCCGGCCTTGCCGGCGACCGTCAGGGTGACCGTCCTGCCGGCGCCCACCTTGGCCCTGGCGACGCCGGTGCCGTAGCGGGTGTCCATCAGGCGGGCGCCGTAGGGCAGTTCGCTGTACAGCGAGCCCGTGCGGGCCTTGGTGTAGTAGCCGGCCACGTCGGCGATCAGGTCGACCGTGCCGGAGTGGTTGTACAGGTCGACGCCGCCGTCCTTGACGGGGACGACCACCAGGTTGGAACGGGTCTCGCCCGGCTGCGGGTTGAGGTGCGAGCCGACCACCGGGCCGCCCTGGGGGACGGCCGTGACGAAGGTGCCGCCGGTGACGTTGGTGGCCGTCACGTTGAGGACGACCGCCGTGACGTCGGCGCCGCCCACGGCGGTGCCGCCGAAGGTGACGTGTGCCCGGGTGCCGCCCCTGACCTTCGCCTTGGGGCCGCCGAGGCCGCTGCGGGTGTCGAGGGCCCGCCACGGGGCCATCGGCCGGTACAGCGAACCGTCCTCGCCGATCTTGTTCACGCCGGCGACGTCGGCGATGAGGTCGACCGTGCCCGCGTGGTTGTAGAAGGTGACCTTGCCCTCGTCGACCGGGGCGATGATCAGGTTGGAGACCGTCTTCCCGGCGGGCACGTTGAGGTTCGAGCCGGCGGAGCGGTCGTCGTCGGCCCCGTAGGCGGAGACGAAGGTGCCGGCGCTCGCGTTGGTCGCGGTGACGTGCAGCGCCACGGACCGGTTCCAGGCCGTCCCGATGCCCGGCACGCCCGAGACGTCGAGGGTGACGGTGCCCTTGGCCCCGAGCTTGCCCTTGGCGACCCCGGTGCCGTTGCGGGTGTCCAGGACACGCTGGGTCGGCAGGCTCGTGAACGAGGTGTGCGCGGGCGACGCGCCGCGCCGCAGCAGGGCGCCGCCGGCGACCGTGGTCGCCGCGCCGGCGGGGCCGTCGGGCCGGGCGGTCAGCGTCCAGGTGTACTCGCCGTTCGGCATCAGCGTGCCGGCCTTGTCCCGGCCGTTCCACGCCGGGCGCAGCCAGCGGCCGTCCGTGCCGGAGGCCAGCTCGCTGACCTTGCCGGTGGTGCGGTGCCGGGCCGTCAGGGTCCAGGACCCCAGGGGCCGGGACGGGGTCAGCGAGGTGAGGAGGGTCGGGCGGTCCTCCGCGAATCCGTCGACCACCGGGGACGGGGTGTCCTGGCGGTCGAGCAGGGTCATCGGCTGCCGCGCCACCCCGCTGGGCACGACGTGGATCTGCTCCTTGGCGTCGGCGTAGGCGAGGTGTCCGCCGAACCGGTCGACGGTCCAGCGCACGCGGCGCTGGGAGACGCCCGTGTCGGGCAGGTCGCCGACGACCCGGCTGACGGCCGGCTCGCCGGTGTCGGTGCCGGTCAGGACGAGCTTGCCGGCGGCCTTGTCGTGGGTGACGACGTAGCCGTCGCCGAGCAGCGCGTCGCCCGAGGGGACGGCGCCGGACTTCCGGGCCGTGCGGTCGTAGACCCCGGCGGGGCCGTTCGCGCCGCAGGACCAGTAGACCCAGCGTCCGACGGCCTGGAGGTCCTGGGGCACGCAGTCGGCGCCGGTGTTCAGCGTCTCGACGGTGGCGCCGGTCTTCAGGTCCTTCGCGGTGACCGCGCCCTTCGCGCCGTCGGCGCTCCACAGCCACGAGCCCCACAGGGCGGCCGCGACGGGCGTGCGCTCCTCCAGGACCCGGCCGGCCTCGACGCCCGGGGCGAGGGCGACGATCCGCTGCTTCGGGGTGGTGCCGCCGCTGTCGACGACCAGGTAAGAGCCGTCGACGTCCCGGATGCGGGCGCCGGCGCCCACCCAGGTGCCGATGAAGTCGTTGCGCTTCTCGCTGGTGAAGTAGAGGTAGCCACCCTGGCGGGTCACGAAGCGGCCGTCTCCGGTGGCCCAGTAATCGCCGCACGGGGCGTCGTCCTCCGGGCAGGGCAGGACGGACACCGATTCGGCGGTCCGGGCGCCGTAGCCGAGGGTGTCGCCTATGGACAGGTCGCGGCGCCACTCCTTGCTGTTCCCGGCGTCGTCGTCGCTCCGGTCGACGACCGACAGCTCTCCCTGGGCGAGCGCGAGCCGCTCCACGGGTGCGGTGGTGCCGGTGGTCTTCTTGACGGCCGGCGGGATCACCAGCTCCTGAGGTGTCTCCGCCGCGGCCGGTGCCGCGAGCGGGATCAACGCGCCCGCGGTGACCGCGAGCGAGAGCGCGGCGATGGAAGCCCCCCGCGTGAGGGCATGACGAACCACCTGGTTTCCTCCCCGATTTCTCCCGGATGCCCGGGTCCCCGTGTGTTGCTCTTCCGGCCCGTTCGTCCCCCGTCGCAGGCCGAGAGGAGGAGCGTAACAGTGTGATCGTCATGAACGCGGTCGAATTCGAACCCGTTCAAGGGCGGCTCGGGCCGGTGTCCCGACTCGGCCGGTCCTCCGGCCGCCCGGCCGGGCGACGGCTCCGCCCGTCACGCCGTCAGGGCCGCGAACTCCGCATCGGCCCGCTCCGTGACCAGCGCCAGCACACGGCCGGCGGCCGCGAGGTCGTCGGGTGATATGCCGCCCCAGACCCGGGCCGAGACCGGGGCGGTCGCCGCGGCGAGCGTCGCGAGCAGCTCGCGCCCCGCGTCCGAGGGGAGCAGGTGCGCGCCGTCCTCGACGAGCAGCTTCCCGGCCCTGAGCTCGTCGAGCGTGGCGCGGATGTCGGCCGGGTCGGCCTTCAGGGAGCCCCGGATCTGGGCGACCAGCTCCTCCGGTGTCCGGGGGCTCTCGGCGGTCACGGCGGCGCGCAGCGCGATCTGCTGCTGGAACGTGGTGCCGTGCTGCGCCAGGACGAGCTCCAGGACGCCTCGGGCGGCGTAGTGCGCGAGACCCAGGGAGCGGGCGTCGGCGAGCGGCGCGGTGGAGGCGGCAGCGGGGGTGGTGTGCGCGGACATGCTCGTTCACTCCTCTAACGTTCAAGTGGCTAACGTTTGTCGCACGAACGACATTAGATCGTTCGGACCACTAACGCAAGAGGTAATCTGCACGCCATGACCGAGACCCCCCAGGGCGCCGAGACGGACGAGGCGCAGACTCCCGACCGCCTCCGCGGTCTCCCCAGCCGCCTCCTCGCCATGACCGCGGCGCGGGCCGACCGCGTGGTGGGCGAACGCCTGGCCGCCGAGGACGCCCGCAAGTGGCACTACGCCGTGCTCGCCTCGCTCGACGAGCACGGTCCGACCAGCCAGGCGGGCGTCAGCCGCCGCACCGGCATCTACCGCAGCGACCTCGTGGCCGTCATCAACGAGCTGGAGGAGCGGGGTCACGTCGCCCGCACCCCCGACCCTGCCGACCGCCGGCGCAACGTCGTCACCCTCACCGCGCAGGGTCGCAGGCACCTCAAGCGTCTCGACAAGGTCCTCGCGGACGCGCAGGACGACCTGATGGAGCCGCTGTCGGTGGCCGAACGGGCCCTGTTGGTGAGCCTGTTGGAGCGGATGCTCGCGCGCTGAACGGAGGGGTCCGGTCCGCTTCCGGCTGGTCCAGACCTATTGACAGGTACAGACCAATCGCGCTTCTGTGTTCTTCCCCCCCACCGGAAGGACGAGCGCATGCTGCGACGTCTGCTGACTGTCCTCGCCGCGATCTGCACGGTCGCCGGCCTCGCCGTGATCCTGCCCGCCACCGCGGGCGCGGCCACCGCCTGCGCGGCCGCCTGGAACGCCTCCGGCGTCTACACCGGCGGCATGACCGCCTCGTACAACGGGCACAACTGGCAGGCCAAGTGGTGGACCCAGAACGAGACTCCCGGCACGACCGGCGAGTGGGGCGTCTGGGCCGACCAGGGCGCCTGCGACGGCGGTGGCGGTGGCGGCACGACCCCGCCGCCCACCACCGGGTTCGTGGTCACCGAAGCCCAGTTCAACCAGATGTTCCCGGGCCGGAACCCCTTCTACACCTACGCCGGGCTCACCGCCGCGCTCGGCGCGTACCCCGGTTTCGCGAACACCGGCAGCGACACCGTGAAGCGGCAGGAGGCCGCGGCCTTCCTCGCCAACGTCAGCCACGAGACGGGCGGCCTCGTCCACGTCGTCGAGCAGAACACCGCCAACTACCCGCACTACTGCGACGCGACGCAGCCCTACGGCTGCCCCGCCGGCCAGGCCGCGTACTACGGCCGCGGTCCCATCCAGCTCTCCTGGAACTTCAACTACAAGGCCGCCGGTGACGCCCTCGGCATCAACCTGCTGGCCGACCCCTACCGCGTCGAGCGCGACGCGGCCGTCGCCTGGAAGACCGGCCTCTGGTACTGGAACACCCAGAACGGCCCCGGCACCATGACCGCGCACGACGCCATGGTCAACAGCCGCGGCTTCGGCGAGACGATCCGCTCCATCAACGGCTCCCTGGAGTGCAACGGCGGCAACCCCGGCCAGGTGCAGAGCCGGGTCACCAAGTACCAGGAGTTCACCCAGATCCTGGGCGTCCCCACCGGGGCGAACCTGTACTGCTGACGGGCGCCCGGCCCGGCCGCGGACTGATCCGCCGCCGGACCGCCGGCGGATCAGTCCGCCGCCGGACCGTCCGCGTCGGCGGCACCCAGCGCCTCCAGTGCCCGGCTGAGCCGCTCGAGGACCCGTACCGTCTCGTCGAAGGCCTCCTGGCCGCCCAGCTCGCGCATGAGCCGGGCGGCCAGTTCCGCGTGCCCGGGGTCGATGCGGCGGACGGCGGCGCGGCCCGCCTCGGTCGGTGCCAGGAGCTTGGCGCGGCGGTGGGCCGGGTTCGGCTCGTAGGCCGCGAGGCCCTCGCGGACGAGCAGGTCGGCGACGCGCTGGACGCTCTGGCGGGTGATGCCCATGGCGCGGGCGATGCCGGAGACGGGGAGCGGTGCGGGGAGGACGGCGCCGAGGACCTGCCACCAGGCGGCGGTCAGGCCGGCCGGTTCGGCCAGCTTCTCGGACACGGCGAGGAACTGGCCGTTGAGGCGGAAGACGCCCAGGGCGGTGCGGCTGAGCGCGTCCTGTGGTGCGCGGGTCATCTACGCATCATCGTCCGCGTGGAGCTCGGCGAAGGCCGCGGGGTCCGAGTCGTGGAAGAGGCGGTACCAGGCGTCCCGCCTGCCCTCGTACGCGCCGAGCCGGGCGAAGATCTCGCGCGCGAAGGCCACCGGTTCGGTGGGGCCCGCCGTGATCAGGTCGCCGTCGGTGACCGCGTCCGCCTCCACGTAGTGCTCGCCGCCCGCGTAGCCGGTGGCGGCCAGGTAGAAGGGGGCGGCGCTGGTGTGCGGGCGGGCGTCGAGCAGGCCCTCCCTGGCGAGTCCGGCCGTGGCGCCGCAGATCGCGGCGACCGGGACGCCGGCGTCGAGGAAGGCGCGGGCCTTGGCGGTGAAGGGGGCGAGCGCGTCGCCCTCGTCGTACGTCTCGGCCCCCGGCAGGATCAGCAGCGCGCTGTCCGCCGGATCCAGGTCGGCGAGGGCGAGGTCGGGGACGACGCGGATGCCCGCGAGGGTCGTGACGGGCTCTCCCGCGGGGCGGTCGTCCGGGCCGACGGTCCGGACGGTGTAGCCGGCCCGGGCCAGCCAGGCGGTCGCGTGGCCCGTCTCCCAGTCGGCGAGGGTGTCGTAGACGGCGAGGTGGACGGTCGTGGGTGCCTCGATCTCGGTCATGACAGCAGACTGTCACTATGACAGCTTGCTGTCAATGAAACCCGGTCGAGCCCCTACGGAATCCGTCGCGCAACGCGCTCCCGGCAACCTGTCTCGTCCCTCCCGGTCTCGTTGGACAAGATGGCCATGGCCCGCTTCACCTGCGGTTCCCTACCCTCGGAGGCATGACCCCTCATGTCGTACCCGACCCCCAGGCCGGAGCCGCCGTCAAGGCCGCCGACCGCGCGCACGTGTTCCACTCCTGGTCCGCCCAGGGCCTGATCGACCCGCTCGCCGTCGCCGGCGCCGAGGGTTCGTACTTCTGGGACTACGACGGCAACCGCTACCTCGACTTCACCAGCGGCCTCGTCTACACCAACATCGGCTACCAGCACCCCAAGGTCGTCGCCGCGATCCAGGAGCAGGCCGGGAAGCTCGCCACCTTCGCGCCCGCCTTCGCCGTGGACGTCCGCTCCGAGGCCGCACGCCTCATCGCCGAGCGCACGCCGGGCGACCTGAACAAGATCTTCTTCACCAACGGCGGCGCCGAGGCCGTCGAGAACGCCGTCCGCATGGCCCGGCTGCACACGGGCCGCCACAAGGTGCTCTCGGCCTTCCGCTCGTACCACGGCGCGACCTCCACGGCGATCAACCTGACCGGCGACCCGCGCCGCTGGGCCTCCGACACCGGTTCCGCGGGCGTCGTGCGCTTCTGGGCGCCGTTCCTCTACCGCTCCCCGTTCTACGCCGAGAACGAGCAGCAGGAGTGCGAGCGCGCCCTCGCGCACCTCGAGGACACCATCGCCTTCGAGGGCCCGCAGACCGTCGCCGCGATCATCCTGGAGACCGTCCCCGGCACCGCCGGCATCATGACCCCGCCGCCCGGCTACCTCGCCGGCGTCCGCGAGATCTGCGACAGGTACGGCATCGTCTTCGTCCTCGACGAGGTCATGGCCGGCTTCGGCCGCACCGGCAAGTGGTTCGCCGCGGACCACTTCGACGTGGTGCCCGACCTGATGACCTTCGCCAAGGGCGTCAACTCCGGCTACGTCCCGCTCGGCGGCGTCGCGATCAGCGAGGAGATCGCCGCCACCTTCGAGACCCGCCCCTACCCCGGCGGCCTCACCTACTCCGGGCACCCGCTGGCCTGCGCCGCCGCCGTCGCCACCATCCGGGTGATGGAGGACGAGAAGGTCGTCGAGCACGCCGCCCACCTCGGCGAGAACGTCATCGGCCCCGCCCTGCGCGAGCTCGCCGAACGCCACCCGTCGGTCGGCGAGGTGCGCGGTCTCGGTGTCTTCTGGGCGCTCGACCTGGTCAGGAACAAGGAGACCCGCGAGCCGCTGGTCCCGTACAACGCGGCCGGCGAGGCCAACGCGCCGATGGCCGCCTTCGGCGCCGCGGCGAAGAAGAACGGCCTGTGGCCCTTCGTCAACATGAACCGGACGCACGTCGTCCCCGCCTGCAACGTCTCCGAGGCGGAGCTCAAGGAGGGGCTCGCGGCCCTCGACACGGCGCTCTCGGTCGCCGACGAGCACACGGTCTGAGGTCCCCGGCCTCACGCCGTGTGACCTGATCGGCCCTCTCCGCGGTCTGGACTAGGGTGTCCGGGAGCCGGACGGAGGGGGCCGACCACCATGCCCGCGAGCGGAGCTGTCACCCGCAACACCCTGCGGCAGCAGATCGCGGACGCGCTGCGTGACGAGGTCCTCGCGGGGCGTCTCCAGCCCGGTGAGGAGTTCACCGTCAAGCAGATCGCCGAGCAGTACGGCGTGTCCGCGACGCCGGTGCGCGAGGCCCTCGTCGACCTGTGCGCGCAGGGGCTGCTCGACTCCGACCAGCACCGCGGCTTCCGGGTGCACGAGTTCTCGGTCGACGACTACCGGGGCATGGTCGAGGCCCGGATGCTCGTCGTCGACGGCATCTTCCGCCGGGACGCCCGGCGCCCCCGGCCCGGCGAACCCGACCTCTCCTACGGGGTCGCGCTGGTGTCGGTACGGCGCCGGGGCGAGGCGGCCGCGCGGGCCGCCCGGGCCGGCGACCTGGACGTCCTCATCGGCTACGACATCCGTTACTGGCGCGAGCTGGGCCGGCTGGTCTCCTCGAACGACCACATCGCCGACTTCCTGCACCGGCTGCGCGTCCAGGCCTGGGTCTTCTCCGTGCCGTACCTGCGCTCCGACCGCGACCTGGTGGGCTGGCTGTGGAGCGGGCACGTCGAGCTGGTGGACGCGATCACCCGCGGCGACGCGGAGGGCGCCGTCGCGGTCGTACGGGACTACAACGCGCGCTCACTGGAGTGGGCGGACCGACTGGACCGGCGTTCCGGCCGGACGGGTTGAGAACGCCCTTCCAGGGGCAGGCAACCAGCGGGTGTGCGTGGCGTGCAGGCCCGACTACCCTGGCCGTCCCTGCACCCGACCCCGCAACTGACGGAGAGCGAGCCTCCCTTGGCCTGTGACCTGTGGCTGGTCCCCCTCGTCGACGTGCTGTGCCACAGCCCCGACAACCCCTTCGCCGAAGAGATCGCCGTCTACGACCACGCCCTGACCGCGGCCGGCCTGCCCACCGTGCCGGTCTACGCGTACATGCCGGGGCTCTCCGGGGACGTCGCCCCGGTCGCCGGGTTCGACTACGAGGCCCTGCACTTCCTGCGCCGCGCCTACCTGCTCCAGATGTGCGGGCTGCCCGTCGAGCCGGTCGGTGAGCTCGGCGGGGACTACGAGCAGCTCCTGGAGATGTTCGAGGCGACCGCGCAGCAGTCGCACCTGGTGTGGCACTACGACCACGCCGGCGCCTACGTGCCGGTCGACTTCCCCGTGCCCCTGTCCAACGACGAGCTCCTGGAGGGCGGCGGCCCGCTCGGCTCCTCGCAGGGGCTGCTGCGCGAGCTGGAGTTCGTCGCACCGGCGATCGGCATCGACCCGGCCAACCCGCCGGCCGCGCCGCGGCCCCCGGAGCGGCCCACCGCCCTGGACGAGCCGGCGGCCCCCGCCGCGTACCAGGACGACAGCCCCTTCGCGCGCGAGCGGCACGTCTGGCTCGGGCTCCACGCGGCGGCGACCCGGAGCCTCGGACAGGGCTCCATGATCGTCCTCAGCTGACGCGACGACCCCGCCCGTACGGGTACGGATCCGGCCAGGGGCCGCCGTACCCGTACGGGGGCCACCCCCTGACGGGCGCCCGGCCGCACGGGCCTCAGCGCGGCTCCGGCGGCCGCTGGCGCGGCATGTTCGGGCGGGTGCCGGGCGGCAGCGGGAAACGGCCGGAGGGGTGGCCGCTCTCCGGGCGGACCGGGGTCGTGCCGACCGACTGCAGGGCCAGGGGCGCCGGGCCCGAGCGGAACTCGACCATCCAGTCCGCCGTCTCGGCCCGCACCAGCTCCGTCACGTCCTCCGAGAAGCGGCGCAGCACGCCCAGACAGCGCTCGGCGGCCTCGCTGGCCGTGCCCTCGGTGGGGCCGAGCACCTCGCGCACGCTCTCCGAGGCCCAGTCGAACTGGAGCGCCTGCAGCCGCCGCTGCACGGCCTGGGCGGTGGCCACGTCCCTTATCCAGCCCGAGGTCAGGCCGAAGTAGCGGTCGCAGGCCAGACAGGCCGCGCCGAGCAGCAGCGACATGTAGCCCCAGCCGGCCGTCCCCTCGGCGGCGCCGGTCAGGTCGAGCAGCGGCAGCGCGGCGCCGGCGATCACCCCCAGGGCCGTACCCACGCGCAGCGCGCGGGCGGCGCGGCGCTTGCGGACACGGTCGGAGAGATACCACTCGGCGGTGCGCAGCGCGTGGGACTCGGCCCAGCGGTAGAGCTCGTCGAGGCGTTCGGCGGGCTCGCCCCAGTCGCCCAGCGGGAAGGGCGTTCCGGTCAGGTCGCGGTGTGCGGCCGGGCCCTCGGGCCTGCCCGGTCCTTCGGGACTCCCCGGTTGTGGCTGCATGTCCGGCTGCTGGCTCACCGGGGAACTCCTCTGTTCAGCTCAGCGCTCGTGTCCTTCTGTGACGTGCGGTGCACGTGGTGCCTGCCCTTCCTACCGCCGAATGGTGGGCTGTGGGCCCGGAATCCCGGGATTTCCGCCTGCAAGAGGGTGTTGATCAGGTAGAGGAGCCCGCAGTTTCTCACTCGAAAGTGTTGTGGCGGCACCCCGGTCGGGGACCACGTAGGCTCGGCTTACCGACATCCGCAGCCGCGTACACAGACCAGCAGGAGTGAGTGACCGTGATCCCCGGTGGTGGCCAGCCCAACATGCAGCAGCTCCTCCAGCAGGCGCAGAAGATGCAGCAGGACCTCGCCCGTGCCCAGGAGGAGCTGGCGCGGACCGAGGTCGACGGGCAGGCGGGCGGCGGCCTGGTGAAGGCGACCGTCACCGGTTCCGGCGAGCTGCGCGGCCTGGTGATCGACCCGAAGGCGGTCGACCCGGAGGACACCGAGACCCTCGCCGACCTGATCGTGGCGGCCGTGCAGGCCGCCAACGAGAACGCGCAGGCGCTCCAGCAGGCCAAGCTGGGCCCGCTGGCGCAGGGCCTGGGCGGCATGCCGGGCCTGGGTTTCTGACCCGTCCGGCTTTCCCGTACACCTTCTGCGGCTGGATTCCAGCCACTACCGTAAGAATCAAGCACTCCCGAGAAGGGCGTTCCGTTGTACGAAGGCGTGGTTCAGGACCTCATCGACGAACTGGGCAGGCTGCCCGGCGTCGGTCCCAAGAGCGCGCAGCGGATCGCCTTCCACATCCTCCAGGCCGAGCCCACCGACGTGCGGCGGCTCGCCCAGGCGCTCCTGGAGGTCAAGGAGAAGGTCCGGTTCTGCGCGGTCTGCGGCAACGTGGCCCAGCAGGAGCAGTGCAACATCTGCCGTGACCCGCGCCGGGACCTGACCGTCATCTGCGTGGTCGAGGAGCCCAAGGACGTCGTCGCCATCGAGCGGACCCGTGAGTTCCGCGGGCGCTATCACGTGCTCGGCGGGGCGATCAGCCCGATCGAGGGCGTCGGGCCGGACGACCTGCGGATCCGCGAGCTGCTCGCGCGCCTCGCGGACGGCACCGTCACGGAGCTGATCCTGGCCACCGACCCGAACCTGGAGGGCGAGGCCACCGCGACGTACCTGGCGCGGATGATCAAGCCCATGGGCCTGAAGGTGACCCGCCTCGCCAGCGGTCTGCCGGTCGGCGGCGACCTGGAATACGCCGACGAGGTCACCCTGGGGCGTGCCTTCGAGGGGCGGCGGCTGCTAGATGTATGACGACCGGGTCCGTGCGCACGACGACGCACTCTCAGGGAGGCTCCTCGATGTCTGACGCCACGCTGCACTCCATCACGCAGGATCCGGACGACTTCGCCGTCCAGATCGCGGACTCGATCGAGAGCTTCATCGTCGCGACGACCGAGGTCGCCAAGGGCGACGAGCCCGACAGCGCGGTGCCGTTCCTGCTCCTGGAGATCTCCCAGCTGCTGCTCGCGGGCGGGCGGCTCGGCGCGCACGAGGACATCGTCCCGGACGAGCGCTACGAGCCCGACGCGGGTCCCGACATGGACGTGGACGACCTGCGCGAGCGCTTCGCGGTCATGCTGGAGCCGGTGGACGTCTTCTCCGAGGTCTTCGACCCGTACGAGCCGCGCAGGGCGCCCGTACCGGCCCGGATCTCCGACAACCTCGCCGACATCGTCCTCGACCTGCGGCACGGCCTCGCCCACTACCGGGCCGGCCGGACCAGCGAGGCGCTGTGGTGGTGGCAGTTCTCGTACTTCTCGAACTGGGGCCCCACCGCCTCCGCCACCCTGCGGGCCCTGCAGTCGCTGGTCGCCCATGTGCGTCTCGACCAGCCGCTCGCCGCGCTCGACGGGCTCGACACGGACGAGGACCTCACGGAGGACGACCTCGCGGAGGAGGCGGGCCGCGTGATGGCGGCGGAGCTGGGCGGCCTCGGCCGGCCGAAGGGCTGACGACGGGCCGGGTGGCCGCTCCGGGCCCCGGGACCGCTCCGGCCCGCCCCTGAGGGCTGCGGCCGGGAGCACGCGCTCCAGGCCACCGCGGAGAGCCGGAGCCCGGCCCCGGGACCGCTCCGGCGCCCCCGGATCGCTCCGGCACACCAGGGGCCCGCTCCGGTCGCGCCCTACAGCCGGCCCGCCTGCACGATGCGGCTCAGGAAGCGGCGGGTGCGCTCGTGCTCGGGGGCGCCGAAGACCTCGTCCGACGTGCCGCGCTCCAGGACGACGCCGTTCTCCAGGAAGCAGACCTGGTCGGCGACCTCCCGGGCGAAGCCCATCTCGTGGGTGGCGATGACCATCGTCATGCCCTCCTCCTTGAGGTCCCGCACCACGCTCAGGACCTCGCCGACCAGCTCCGGGTCGAGCGCCGCCGTGACCTCGTCGAGGAGCAGCAGGCGCGGCCGGCTCGCGAGCGCCCGGGCGATCGCCACCCGCTGCTGCTGGCCGCCGCTGAGCCGGTCCGGGTACTCGCCCGCCTTGTCGCCGAGCCCGAGGCGTCCCAGCAGTTCGCGGGCCCGCTCCTCGGCCTCCCGGCGCTCGGCGCGGTGGACGCGGCGCGGGGCGAGGGTGATGTTGTCGAGCACGCTCATGTGCGGGAAGAGGTTGTACGCCTGGAAGACCACGCCGATCCGGCGCCGGACGGCGTCGGGGTCGACGCGCGGGTCGGTGATCTCCTCGCCGTCCAGGAAGATCGCGCCGTCGTCGATCTCCTCCAGCAGGTTGGAGCAGCGCAGCAGGGTCGACTTGCCGGAGCCGGAGGCGCCGATGAGGACGGTGACCGTGTGCTGCGGGACCGCGAGGTCGACGTCGCGCAGGACGACGGTGGGGCCGTAGGTCTTGCGGACGGACTCCAGGCGGAGGACCGGGGTCCCGGTCATACGGTGCCTCCCTGCGACTGGCGCCGGTTCATCCGGGCCGTGACCCAGTCGGTGAAGCGGGTCATGGGGATGGTCAGGACGACGAAGACCAGGCCCGCGACGACGTACGGGGTGTAGTTGAAGGTCTTGCTGGCCAGGATCTGTGCCGCGTACACGGCGTCGACGGCGCCCGCGATGGAGACCAGGCCGGTGTCCTTCTGGAGGGAGACCAGGTCGTTGAGGAGCGGAGGCACGACCCGGCGTACGGCCTGCGGGAGCACGACGAAGCGCATGGTCTGGGCGCTCGACAGGCCCAGCGAGCGGGCGGCGGCGCGCTGGCTGGGGTGGACGCTCTCGATGCCGGCCCGGAAGACCTCGGCCATGTACGCCGAGTAGGTCAGCACCAGCGCCGTGCCGCCGAGGACGACCGGGTCGGTGGGGACGCCCTGGAGGCGCAGTGCGGGCACGCCGAAGATCACCGCGAGCAGGCAGATGATGAGCGGCAGGCCGCGGAAGAAGTCGACGTACGCGGTGGCCAGGGCGCGCAGCGGGAACAGCGCCGGGCCGCGGAGGGTGCGGGCGACGGCGAGCAGCAGGCCGAGGACGAGGGTGACGGCGCCGCAGATCAGGAGCAGGCGGAGGTTGAGCCACAGGCCGTCGAGGACCTGGGGGAGCGCCTGGCGCGCGTACTCGGCGCTGAAGAAGGTCTCCTTCGTGCGCGGCCAGCCGGGGGAGCCGGTGACGACGACGTAGAGCACCGCGAGGGTGACGGCCGTGCTGAGGGCGGCGACGGCCGTGGCGCGGCGGGTGCGGGAGCGCTTGTAGCGCTCCCGCGCGATCCGCCGCGCGGACGGGGTGTACGCCTCCCCGGGCACCTCCCCGGCCCGCTCTCCGACCGGCTCTCCGAGCGGGTCCTCCTTCGTGGCGGTCACCTGAGCACCGGCGCGCCCGCCGCCTCGGACAGCCACTGCTTCTCGATGGCCGCGAGGGTGCCGTCCTTGCGGAGGGCGTCGACGGCCCGGGAGACGCAGGAGGTGAGCGCGGAGCCCTTGTCGAGGACCAGGCCGAACTGCTCCGTGGCGCCGCCCGTGGTCTCGAACTGGCCGACGACCTCGGCCTCGGGCACCTCGGCGCCGGTGATGTAGAAGGCGGTCGGCAGGTCCACGACGATCGCGTCGACCTGGCCGTTCTTGAGGGCGGCCTTGGCGAGGTCGTTCTTCTGGAACACGGCGGCCTGCCGGTCGGGCCTGATCCGCTGGTTGATCACGTCGAGACTGGTCGTGCCGACCTGGGCGCCGAGCTTGGCGCCCTTGAGGTCGGCGAGGCTCGTCGCCTTGGCGGCCTTGGAGGTCTTGAGGGCGATGACGGCCTGGCGCACGTCGTAGTAGCCGGTGGAGAGGTCCACGGCCCTGCGGCGGTCCTCGTTGATCGACACCTGGTTGATGTCGAAGTCGAAGGTCTTCGCGCCGGGCGCGAAGGCGTTGTTGAAGGCGACCTTCTGCCAGACGACGTCGCCCGCGGCGAAGCCGAGCTTCCGGGCGACGGCGTAGGCGACGGCCGACTCGTAGCCCTTGCCGTTGGCCGGGTCGTCGTCCTGGAACCAGGGGGCGTAGGCGGGGGTGTCGGTGCCGACGGTGAGCTTGCCCTTGGCCTGGGTGGCGAGCGTGCCGGGGGCGCAGGTCGCGGGCTTCCCGGCGCCCGGGGCGGCGGCGGACGGCCCGCCGGTGCTCTCGGGCTGCGGCGCGCAGCCGGACGCGGCGAGGGCGACGAGGGCGGAGGCCGCTGCCAGGGCGAGGCTGTGACGTGGACGCATGCCCGGAGATTGGCAGCCGCTCGGGCGTCTGTCCAGGTCACGAGGGTGCCGTCTCGTATGGCGAAACGTTTGTTGAAGCGATGTGACGGGGGTGTTGCCGACCGGCCGGGCATCGAGGTGATCACTCTCTGAGCCGCAAATCTCAGCATGCGATATGCGGAGGGCGTTTCCGTGTCCCTCGTTAGACTGAGCCGACCGCAGTGCCAGCTGTGGCTAGGACTGAGCGAGGAGCGCACGTGGGCCTTGTCGTGCAGAAGTACGGAGGCTCCTCCGTTGCCGATGCCGAAGGCATCAAGCGCGTCGCCAAGCGGATCGTGGAAGCCAAGAAGAACGGCCACCAGGTGGTCGTCGTGGTCTCCGCGATGGGCGACACGACGGACGAGTTGATCGATCTCGCCGAGCAGGTATCCCCGATGCCGGCCGGGCGTGAGTTCGACATGCTGCTGACCGCCGGAGAGCGGATCTCCATGGCCCTGTTGGCCATGGCGATCAAAAACCTGGGCCACGAGGCCCAGTCGTTCACGGGAAGCCAGGCCGGTGTCATCACCGACTCGGTCCACAACAAAGCGCGCATCATCGATGTCACGCCGGGCCGTATCCGTACGGCGCTGGACGAGGGCAACATCGCCATCGTCGCCGGCTTCCAGGGCGTCTCCGCGGACAAGAAGGACATCACCACCCTGGGCCGCGGCGGCTCCGACACGACCGCCGTCGCGCTGGCCGCCGCGCTCGACGCCGAGGTCTGCGAGATCTACACGGACGTCGACGGCGTGTTCACGGCCGACCCGCGCGTGGTGAAGAAGGCGAAGAAGATCGACTGGATCTCCTTCGAGGACATGCTGGAGCTCGCCGCCTCCGGGTCCAAGGTGCTGCTGCACCGGTGCGTCGAGTACGCACGCCGCTACAACATCCCGATCCACGTCCGCTCGTCCTTCTCGGGGCTGCAGGGCACGTGGGTCAGCAACGAACCGACAGGGGATCTGAAGGTGGAGCAGGCCATCATCTCCGGTGTCGCGCACGACACCTCCGAGGCCAAGATCACGGTCGTCGGCGTGCCGGACAAGCCGGGCGAGGCCGCGGCCATCTTCCGGGCCGTCGCGGACGCCGAGATCAACATCGACATGATCGTGCAGAACGTGTCCGCCGCCTCCACCGGGCTCACGGACATCTCCTTCACCCTCCCCAAGGCCGAGGGCCGCAAGGCCATCGACGCCCTGGAGAAGACGAAGCCCGTGATCGGCTTCGACTCGCTCCGCTACGACGACCAGATCGGCAAGATCTCCCTCGTCGGCGCCGGCATGAAGACGAACCCCGGGGTCACCGCGGACTTCTTCAAGGCGCTCTCCGACGCGGGCGTCAACATCGAGCTGATCTCCACCTCGGAGATCCGCATCTCGGTCGTCACCCGCGCCGACGACGTCAACGAGGCCGTGCGCGCCGTCCACACCGCCTTCGGTCTGGACAGCGACTCGGACGAGGCCGTCGTGTACGGCGGCACCGGCCGCTGACCGGGGGACACCTCCGATGAGCGGCAGGCCGACGCTCGCGGTCGTGGGAGCGACCGGGGCCGTCGGCGCGGTGCTGCTCCAGATGCTGACGCACCACGCGGACGTCTGGGGCGAGATCCGACTCCTCGCCTCCTCCCGCTCGGCCGGCCGCAAGGCCGCCGTTCGGGAGGAGGAGAGCGAGGTCCTCGCGCTGAGCGAGGAGAGCCTGACGGGCGTCGACCTCGCCCTGTTCCTCGTGCCCGGCGACGTCGCGGCGCGCTGGGCGCCGATCGCCGCCGCCGGGGGCGCGGTGGTCGTCGACACCTCCACGGCCTTCCGGGCCGACCCCGGCGTGCCGCTCGTGGTCCCCGAGATCAACGCGCACGCCGCCCGCACGAGGCCGCGCGGCATCGTCGCGAGCCCCGGCTGCACCACCCTGGCGCTGATCGTCGCCGTGGGCGCGCTGCACGCCGAGTTCGGCCTCACGGAACTGGTCGTCACCGCCCAGCAGGCCGCCAGCGGCGCCGGACGGGCGGGTACGGGCGCGCTGCGCGAGCAGCTGGCCCTGGTCACCGGCGGCGAGCTCGGTACGCACCCCGGCGACGTCCGGCGGGCCGTCCGCGACCACACCGGCCCCTTCCCGGGGCCGCTCGCCCTCAACGTGCTGCCCTGGTCCGGGGCGCCCGCCGCCGACGGCTGGTCCTCCGAGGAGCTGGCCGTCCGCGAGGAGACCCGCAAGATCCTCGACCTGCCGGCCCTGAGCGTGGCCGCCACCTGTGTCCGGGTGCCCGTCGTGACCGGTCACTCGGCCTCCGTGCACGCCCGCTTCGAGCGCCCGGTGACCGTCGCGCGCGCCCACGAGATCCTGGCGACCTCGCCCGGTGTGGTGCTCTACGACGACCCCGCCACGGGCGACTTCCCGACCCCCGCCGACGTGGTGGGCACCGACCCGACCTGGGTGGGCCGGGTGCGGCGGTCGATGGACGACGAGCGTTCCCTGGAGTTCTTCGTGTGCGGCGACAACCTGCGCAAGGGCGCCGCGCTGAACGCCCTTCAGATCGCGGAGCGGATCGCCGGGGAGCGCGGCTGACGGGGCGGGGCCGGACCCGACGGGGCGGCCCGAGCCGAGGGGCCGGGGCCGGATCTGACGGGGTATGGCCGGATCTCGCGGCCGGGGCCTTCCCGGGTGTCCGGAAATCGGCATCGCCTCACCGGTGACGTTTGTAGGATCTGTGAAAGCCCTGTGAGCAAATCGGCTTCAGGTGGCTCTTGATCAGGTCATATGTCCTGGACGACGATGCTGTTCCGTCCCCTCTGCAACCGGTGGTCGGGCGGAGGCGTCTTCGCGTGCACCCAGGGCCATGTGACGTGCAGCACGCCGCGCAAAAGGGCATCGGGGGAGAACGGGTACGCAATGAGGGCATACGACGCGCCGTCAAAACCGGTGCCGTGCGCGTACAACCCTGGCGGGGGGAAGCGTGTCCAACAGGCGTGGCAGAGGTACTCGACATCGCGGCGGTCATCCCGCTGCACAGCACCGCGGTGCGCCCGCTCAGGCGGCCGCGCCCGGTCGGCGGCATGCCGGTGATCGCGCCCGTGCCCATGAGAACCCGTCCGACCGCGGTGAGCGGCATTCCGGCGCCCCGCGAGGGCGCTGACGACACGATGGCTGCCGGTACCACCGTCGACCACCTCACCGAGACCTACCGCGCGCACTACCGCTCGCTGCTCGGGCTCGCCGCGCTCCTCCTCGACGACACCGCCTCCTGCGAGGACGTCGTGCAGGAGGCCTTCATACGGGTCCACTCGGCCCGCAGCCGGGTGCGCGACCCCGAGAAGACCCTGGCCTATCTGCGCCAGACCGTCGTCAACCTCTCCCGCTCCGCGCTGCGCCGGCGGATCCTCGGCCTGAAGCTGCTCTCCAAGCCGATGCCCGACATGGCCAGCGCGGAGGAGGGCGCCTACGACCAGCTGGAGCGGGACGCGCTGATCAAGGCCATGCGCGGTCTGCAGCGGCGCCAGCGGGAGGTGCTCGTGCTGCGATACTTCGCGGACATGACGGAGGCGCAGGTCGCGGAGACGCTCGGGATCTCCCTCGGGTCGGTCAAGGCCTACGGCTCCCGCGGCATCGCCGCGCTGCGGGTCGCCATGGAGGCCGCGTCGTGAGCGGGCCGTGGACCGGGGGCGGCGACCGGCAGGACCAGCACGACCAGCACGGTGACCGGGACGATCTGAGTGGACGCGGGATGGTGAACGAAGCGCCGGGGAACGGCACGCCCGACGAGCTGGCGCTGCGGCGGCTGCTCCAGGGCGCGGTGTCCGGTCTCGAACCCTCCGACGGCGCGCTCGAGCACCTGCGTCGCGCCGTTCCCGCCCGCCGGGCCCGCAAGCGGCAGGCAGTCGTCGGCATGGCCGCCGCGGCCGTGCTCGTCGGCACGGCCGTCCCGGCCCTGGTGCACGTCGCCTCCTCCGGCGGGATCTCCGCCGACAAGGCGGTCAACGCCGGGCACGGCGAGCAGGCCCAGGGCGGCACCGGCACCGAGACCGGCATCGAGGGCGGCCGGAAGAGCGCCGACCCGCCCGCCGGCACCGCGGCGCCCCGCCCGGGCGGTTCCGCCGGGGGCGCCGCGGGGAAGCCCACCGCCTCGGCGCAGGGCCCGGGCGGCACCGGTGTCGCCGGCACCCCGTCCGACGGCGCCCCGGACACGCGTCCGGTCTGCGCGGCCGACCAGTTGGGCGTCAGCTCGGTGCAGACGGGCGCCCCGGACGCGAGCGGCAAGGTCTACGGGACCTTCCGCATCGCCAACGTCTCCGGCCGCGACTGTGTGGTCGGCGGCGCCGGCCGGGTCGGCTTCGCGGCCCGCGGGGCGGCCGACCCGTCGAAGATCGCGGTCGTCGCGCACACCCCCGGGGACGCGGCGAGCGGGCTGCCCGACCCCTCGCAGGAGTCGGCCGCGCTGATCCTGACCCCGGACAACGCCTACGAGGTGCGCTTCGCCTGGGTCCCCAGCGAGACCTGCCCGACCACCCCGCCGAGCCCGACCCCCACGCCGACCCCGACGACGGGCGGCGGCTCCGCGTCGAGCGGCGGGGCCACCGGCTCGACCGGCACGGGCCCCGGCGAGAACGCCGTCACCACGCAGTTGGTGACCGACGGGACCCCGGCGGACGGCAGCGTCGACGTCACGCACACCGCGGACCCGGGCGGCCCCGCGGCGGCCGCGACCATTCCCAACGCGTGCGCGGGCACGATCTACCGGACCGGGCTCCTGGACGCCTCCTGAGCGGGCGGGCCGCCCGGCAGGTTCCTTCGTTCCGAGGTCCGCAGCCGCCGGCAGGGTCCGCGCGCCCCTCGTGGGCCGGACCCCACGGCGGGTCCCTGGGGCCGGGCACGGCAGGGCACGGCGGGCGTCGGGCCCCGGCAGTGCGGGGCGCGGCGGGGACCGGGCGCGGCCGGCACGGCCCGGTGGGTCCTACAGCCCGAGGGCGGCGTCGCGGGAGGCGTCGAGCTCGCGGCGCAGCAGCCGGAACCACATGAAGACCACGAAGCCGGCGAAGACGAACCACTCGGCCGTGTAGCCCAGGTTCTGGAAGGCCTTCATGTCCAGGCTCGTGCCGGCGGCGGCCGCCGCCGGCACCGGGGTGAGCCCGGCGGGGGAGTGGGTCAGCGTGATCCAGGCGTCGTAGACGTCGTCCTGCACCACGTTCACCAGAGAGGCGGCGCTGATCATGCCGAGCTGTCCCTCGGGCAGCCCGCCGGCCGCGCGCACGCCCTTGCTGCCCGCGTTCTCGGAGGCCTGCAGCGCGCCCGTCACCGTGACCTCGCCGGACGGCGGGGAAGGCGGCTTCGCGCCCTGCGGCAGCCAGCCCCGGACCACCGGAAGCGCCCGGCCGCCGTCCGTCTTCAGGAGCGTCAGCACGTACGCGCCGTCGCGGCCGTCGAGCTCGCGGCCGGGCACCAGGAACTGCTGCCCGAAGCGGCCGCTGGCCCGCGCGATCCGACCCGAGGTCTCCTTGTCCACCGGCAGCAGCGAGTCCAGCGCCTCGGCGGGCCGGGCCTCCGGGTCGGGACGCCGCTCGGCCTCCTCGTGGGATGCGACGCGTTCCTCGAACTTGCCCATCTGCCAGGTCCCCATGAACACGCAGAACGGGATCGCCAGCAGGACGAAGACGTTGATCCCCCACCAGCGGGGCGTTCTCAGGAACCGGTACACACCCCCACGGTACGCAAGCGCGCTCACGCCTCCGTCGGCCGGGTCCCCGCTGTCCCCAGGTGCCGGGCGGCGAAGGCCAGGCCCAGCGCGACCTGCTTGATCCGCTCCTCCACCACCAGCGAGCCGTGCCCCGCGTCGTACCGGTACACCTCGTGCACGGCGCCCCGGGCGGCCAGCCGGTCCACGTAGTTGTCGATCTGACGGATGGGGCAGCGCGGGTCGTTGACCCCGGCCGTGATGTGCACCGGGGCCTTCACCGCGTCCACGTACGTCAGCGGCGAGGACGCGGCGAACCGCTCCGGGACCTCCTCGGGGGACCCGCCGAGCAGGGTGCGGTCCAGGGCCTTGAGGGCCTCCATCTCGTCCTCGTACGCCGTCACGTAGTCGGCGACGGGTACGGCCGCCAGCCCCACCGCCCAGGCGTCCGGCTGGGTGCCGAGGCCGAGCAGCGTGAGATAGCCGCCCCACGAGCCGCCGGCCAGGACCAGCCGATCCGGGTCGGCGAGGCCGCTCGCCACCGCCCAGGCGCGGACCGCGGCGATGTCCTCCAGCTCGATCAGGCCGACCCGGTGCTTGAGGGCGTCCGTCCACTCCCGGCCGTAGCCCGTGGATCCGCGGTAGTTGACCCGCACCACCGCGTAGCCGTGGTCGACCCAGGCAGCCGGTCCGGAGGCGAAGGAGTCGCTGTCGTGCCAGGTCGGGCCGCCGTGCACCTCGAAGACCGTCGGGAACGGCCCGTCGCCCTCCGCCGGGCGCTGCACCAGGGCGTGCACCCGGCCGCCCGGGCCCTCCACCCACACGTCCTCCACCGGCACCGAGGGCGGCGCCGCGGGCCCCGGCGGGTCGAGGACGACGGAGCCGTCCGTGGAGCGCACGACCGGTGGCAGGGCGGCGGAGGACCACAGGTACTCCACGGAGCCGTCCGGGCGGGCCGTCGCGCTCGACACCGTGCCGGCCGGGGTCTCCACACGGACGAGGGCGCCGGTGGCGATCTCGTACCGCCAGAGCTCGCTGCGGGCCTCGAAGCCGTGCACCACCAGGAGGCCCGAGCCGTCCGGGTACCACTCGGCCGACACGTCGCCCGGCAGGTCGAGCCGCAGGTCGGTCTCCGCGCCCGTCGCCACGTCCCACAGCATCGGCTCCCAGCGGCCGCGCCGCTGGTGCCCGACGAGCAGCCGGGTGTCGCCGGCCACCGGGGCGAAGCCGAGCACGCTCAGGCCCAGCTCCTCCGTCCCGCCCTTGGTGTCGTCGAGCTCGGCGAGCACCGAGGCGTCCTCGGCGCGCAGCACCCGGATCGCCGAGTGCATCGCGTCCCCGTGCTCGGTGTGCTCGACGGCGACCAGGCGCGAGTCGTAGGACAGGTCGCCGACGCCGGCCGACTCCCGGTGCCGGTAGATCTCCACCGGGGCCCCGGCGCCCGGCCGCAGCAGGTGCACGGTCGAGCCGTCCTCGTCCGTGGAGCGGCCGACCACGACCGTGCCGTCCCGCCCGAGGGCGAGGCCGGCCGGGTAGGAGGCGGCGAGCCCGGGCACCGCGGGCTCGTCCGGGCCGCCCGCGAAGGGCTGGCGCATCCACACGCCGAACTCGTCGCCGTCGGTGTCCGCGAACCACCAGACCGACCGCCCGTCCGGGCTGAGCGTGCCGTCCGTCGTGCCGTTCGGCCGGTCGGTGACCTGGCGCTGTGCGCCGGTCGCGCGGTCCCACGCGTACAGCTCGTACGTCCCCGTCGCGTTCGACACGAACAGCGAGCGGTCCGGGGCCTCCTCGGCCCACTCGGGCAGCGAGACCCGCGGTGCGCGGAAGCGCCGCTCCCAGGCGGGGGCGGCCGCGAGGTCCTCGGAGGGGCCGCCGGTGTCCGTGCCGGCGGCCGTGGTGTCGTCCTTGCGCTCAGTCATGGAGCCATCATGCTCCGCCCGGCCGACAAATCGTTCGACCCGGCCGCAGCCTGTGGATAACCTCCCGGCCATGTACGCACCCACCCCCGACGACTGGCACGCGGCCAACCGGGCCCGCTGGGACGAACGCGTCCCCCTCCACGTCGCCAGCGAGTTCTACGACCTCGACGCCTTCCGCGCCGGCAAGGACCCCCTGCGCGACTTCGAGCTCGCCGAGGTCGGCGACGTCTCGGGACGCTCGCTGCTGCACCTCCAGTGCCACATCGGCCTGGACACCCTCTCCTGGGCCCGGCACGGCGCGCAGCGCGTGGTCGGCCTGGACTTCTCCGAGCCCGCCGTGGACGTCGCCCGCTCCCTCGCGGCCGACCTCGGGCTCACGCCGGACCGGGCCGCGTTCGTCGCCGCCGACGCCTACGACGCGGCCGAGGCGGTGCCGGACTCCTCGTACGACGTCGTCTACACCGGCGGCGGGGCGCTGAACTGGCTCCCCGACCTCGAACGCTGGGCGGAGACCGCCGCCTCGCTGGTGGCCCCCGGGGGCTTCCTCTACGTGGCCGAGTTCCACCCGATCACCGACTCCTTCGACGACGAGACGGCGACCCGGCTGATCAACGACTACTTCGTGCGCGAGCCGTGGGTCGACACCTCCGCCGGCACCTACGCGGACCTCGACGCCGACACCGTCCACAACCGCAGCGTCGAGTGGGTGCATCCGGTCGGCGAGGTCGTCACGGCCATCGCGAAGGCGGGGCTGCGGATCGAGTTCCTGCACGAGCACGACGTGACGCTGTTCCCGCGCTTCGAGACGCTCACGCGGCACGAGGACGGCTACTACCGCCTCCCGGCCGACCGGCCCCGCATCCCGCTGATGTACTCGATCCGGGCCTCGAAGGACTGACCGGCGACCCGGGGATCGCGCCGCGTCCCCCGCGTCGTCCCCGGACGGGGCCCCTGCCGGATGACGGGGCGTCCGCCCGCCGGATCCGGCCGGCCCGGATCCGGAGGCCGCGGGGCGCGCGGTGCGCGGTGCGTCGCGCGCGCCCCGCCGCGCGGGGCGCCGCGGCGGTCAGGGGCGCTTCGCTTCCGCGGGAGGCGGCCCGTGGTGCGTCCCGGGCCCGTCCGCTCCGGCCGTCGGAGGCACCGCGTGCGTCCGGCACTCCTCCGCCGCTCCGACGGCCGGGCGCACGTGGTGCGTCCGGCGACCGTCCGGGCCGAGGACCTGGGCGCCCGCCTTGTGGATCCGCAGCGACAGCACCGTCCCGATGATGCGGATCGACGGCGCGGCCCGCTCCATCCCCGTCGTGATGTCGTGCAGCTCGCCGACCGAGCGCAGCCAGGCCCCGACGGTCAGGTTGTGGCCGCCCGTCACCGAGGTGACCAGCCGGGTCTGCCGCAGCCGGGACAGGGCCGTCGCCGTCGGCGTCACGTCGAGGGGCGGCACGTCCGCCTTGATCAGCGCCCACACCGGTCGCCCCGAGAAGCGCGGCGCCGGTACGCAGTGGTGCACCAGCGCCCCGCCGTTGACGAGGGCGTCGAGCCGGCGCCGTACGGTCGACTCGCTCACCCCGCAGGTGCGGGCCAGTTCCGCCGCGCTGCGCCGGGCGTCCCCGGCCAGTTCCCGGACCAGGGCCTCGTCGAGTCCGCCGAGCGGCCGCGGCCGGGCCCGCCGCGCGCCGGGGCCGCCGGACGCAGGGCCCGCCGCCTCCGTCAACTGCTGCACCTGGCCCGGGGTGAGCTGGTCGAGCCGCCACAGATTGCGCGCGCTGTGCACCCCCGTGACGACCTGGGTCCGGGAGCGGATCACCCCGGGCAGCCGCTGCACCCGCCGGGACAGGTAGGCGTCGAGCGCGTGGAGGTCCGGGCAGAGGACCAGGAGCAGCAGATCGGCGTCCCCGGTCACCTGGTGCACGCCCAGGGTGCAGCCGTCACCGGCGAGTTCGGCCGCGGTCTCCTCGGAGCGGCCGCCCGCGCAGTCGACCTCCACCCACGCGTGGAGCGGCCCCCCGGGGCCGGGCGTGCGGGGCAGCAGACTCGCCCACGCGTAGCCGCCGGACGTCAGGTGCTCCCAGCGCCGGGCCAGGGTGTCGGGGCTCGCGCCCAGGACCGCCGAGAGCTGGGTCCAGCTGGCGCGCGGGGTGATCTGCAACGCGTGGATCAGCGCCAGATCCGCCTCCCCCAGGACGGATTCCCCGGTACGCATGTCCCTCCTTGGCCGATTCACGACAAACCGCCGGCCGGATCGGCCCGGGCCGCCAGGATTTCTCCCGGGACACGGGTGTGCAAGCGGCAGGCGCGACGTCCCACCACGAGGCCGGACTCATGCCACAGGTAGTCACGGCAGTCACAGCTGTCAAACGGGGTGGACAGGGGCAGATGGCGGACACGGGACCGCTGGACGGCCGGGAGCGGCAACTCGCCGTGCTGCGCGGCCGCATACGCGACGGGGTGCGGCTCGTCACCCTCACCGGGCCGCCCGGCGCGGCCAAGACCCGGCTGATCCGGGAGGCGTTGCGGTACGAGGACGTGGGGGCGCGCTGGGAACCGGCCAGCGCGCTCGGCCCCCGGCACCTCCCGGACCTCGCCGGCCGGCTCCGCGAGGGACTGGAGGACCCGGCCGCGCCGCCGCTCCTCGTCCTCGACGGCTGGGAACGCCTGGGCCGCGGCGGCCGGACCCTCGTGGCCGGACTGCTCCGCGAGGTCCCGGCCGCGGCCCCGCGCCTCACCGTCCTCGTCACGGCCCTGCGCCCGCTGTATCTGGAGGGCGAGACGACGGTCGTGGTCGGCCCGGAGTCCCTCCGCCCCGCCCCGGCCCCGCCCGGGCCCACGGGGGACGGACCCGCGCGGCTCCATGACGCCGCGCCGGGGCCGGAGCAGCCCCGTCCGGGAGTGCGGTCGGGTGACGGGTCTCGGCCGCTCCGTGCCGCCGGGTTCGGGTTGGAGCAGCCGTGGCCGGGGGTGGGGCCGGGTGACGGGCCGCCCTCCGTGCCCGGGCGCAGCCTGCCCTCGGCCGTGCGGCCCGGCGACGGGCCTTCGCCGCTCCGCCTCGCCCCGCCCGGGGACGGCGCGCGTCCGGCCGAGCGCCCCGGCGACGGGCCCCGGCCCCTCCGCCTCCCTCCGGCCGCCGGAGATCAGTCCGTTGGGGATCCGCCTGCCGGTACCCCCGCCGGTCCCTTTGCCGGTACCCCCGCCGGTCCGCCTGCCGGTCCCCCTGCCCGTCCGCCTGCCGGGGATTCGTCCGCGGGCGGGCTGCCCCATGGTGAGCTGCCCCTGGGTGCGCTGCCCGCGGGCGGGTTGCCCCATGGTGAGCTGCCCCTGGGTGCGCTGCCCGCGGGTGGGTTGCCGCATGGTGAGCTGCCCGTGGCTGGGCTGCCCGTGGCTGGGCTGCCCCGGGTCGAGACCTCGCCGCTGCAACTCGCCGCCGCCGAGCACGGCTACGCCCGGTGTGACCCCCTCGAACGGCTCCTGTGGGAGCGTCTCTCCGTCTTCGAGGGCTCCTTCGGGCGGGAGGCCGTCCTGGAGGTCTGCGCCTCCGGTGCGCTGCCCGCCGACGTCGTCCTCGACGTGCTGGAGCGGCTCGCCCCGCTCGCCCTGCTGCCCGCCGACGACGGGGGGTCCGGCGAGGCCCGCCACTGGATGCCGCACCCGATGCGCGTCGTCGGCGCCCGCCGGCTCGCCGCGCGCGGTGACCGCTGGGCCGTCGTGCTCCACCACCGCCGCTGGTACGTGAAGGTGGCCCGGCGCGCCGCCGACTGGTGGCACGGCGGCCGCCAGATCGACGCCCGCGCCCTGGCGCTGCTCGAACTGCCCGATCTGGCCGCCGCCATGGACCCGACCACCGCGCCGCTCTCCCCGGCCGCCGAGGCGGACGCGGCCGTCGAGATCGCGGTCTTGCTGTGGTTCCTGTGGGTGGCCTGCGGCCACGTCACCGAGGGCCGCGCCCGGCTGCGGCACGCGCTCGCCCTCCGCCCCGGCCCCGCCCCGGCCCGCGCCCTGTGGCTCGCCGCCTATCTGGAGCTGGAGTCCGGCCGGCCCCAGGACGCCGACCCGCTGCTCGTCCAGGCCTGGGCGGCCGCCGTGCGCGAGGGCGACGACCGGTGCCTCGGCATGCTGGCGCACCTGCGCGGAGCGACCGCGCTGTACCAGGGGCGGCCGGAGGCGGCCGCGGCCGAGTTCCGCGACGCCCTGGGCGTGTTGGGGGAGTACCCGGACCTCGGCCCGACCCGGCAGCTGTGCTGGACGGCGCTGGTGCTGGCCCTGGTCCGCACCGACCCGGAGGCCGCCCAGGAGGCTCTGGACCGGGCGGCGGTGCGCAGTTGGGCCGGGCGGGACGTCTGGGCGGACGCCTGGGCGCACTACGCCCGCGCCGAACTCCTCTACTGGGAAGGGGAGACGACCCGCGCCGCGGACCTCGCCGCGCGCGCGTTGCGCGGGCATCTGCGGCTCGGCGCCGTCAGCGGAGCGGCCTGCGCCGCCGAGCTCCTGGCCCAGATGCGGATCCTGCGCGGGCGCCCCAGGACGGCCGCCCATCTGCTGGGCGCCGTCGACCTCTTGCGGGCCGACGCCTTCGACGACGGCTACCGCCCGGCCGAGTTCTGCGCGCCCGGGCGCGCCCGCAGCGAGACGGCCCTGCGCGACCGCCTCTCGGACGCCGAACTGCGCCGGGCCTACGAGGAGGGTGCGCGCCGCGGCCTGTACGCGCTGGTCACGGAGTCCTGACCGAACGGGGGCGAAGGCGGCGGCTCCGGGGGACGTCCGGCTGACCTGCGCGGTGTCTACGATGGCGGCATGTTCGCCTACGCCGTGGCCGCCGTGTTCCTCCTGCTCTTCGGAGCCGGTGTGCTGCGCGACCGGCGTCGCTTCAGCAACGCCGTGTACCTCGGTCTCGCCGTGACGTTCCTCGGCCTCGGTCTGCTCGCCGGTCTCGAGGACGCACCGGCCGGCGTCGGCGTGAGTGTGGCGGTCATCCTGCTGATCGTGCTGGCATTCGGCCCGGTGGCGCTCGCCGTGCTGCTGTGCGTCAACGGCGTCAAGATGGTCCGCAAGGAGGGCAGGAGCCTTGGCACCCTGCTGTCGTTGCTCGCCGGACTGGGCATCTTCGGCGTGATGGGCCTGATGGCCGCCGCCGTCCTCACCCACTCCACGGCTCTCGGCATCGTCGTGGGCACCCTGCTGATGGTCCTCGGCTACGTCTCCTTCCTCTTCCTCTGCTTCGTCGGCTACGCCTTCCTCTACGGCCGGATGCAGATCCGCCGTGACGCCGACTACGTCGTCGTCCTCGGCTCCGGCCTGCTCGGCGGCCGCCAGGTACCGCCGCTGCTCGCGAGCCGGCTCGACCGCGGCCGCGAGGTGTACGCGGCGCTGGCCGCGCGCCGCGAGGTGGACCGGACGCCGATCCTGATCGTCTCGGGCGGGCAGGGCCCGGACGAGCAGCTCCCCGAGTCGCACGCGATGGCCGACTACCTGGTGGAGCGGGGCTTCCCGGCGGACCGCATCGTGCGCGAGGACCGCTCGCGCACGACCGAGGAGAACATGCTCTTCAGCCACGCCCTGATGGAGGCCGAGCGCCCCGGCTCCGAGTGCGTGATCGTGACCAACAACTTCCACGCCTTCCGGGCCGCGCTGCTGGCCCGGAAGGCGGGCGTGAACGGGCAGGTGGTCGGCTCGCCGACCGCCGCCTATTTCTGGCCGAGCGCGACCATCCGCGAGTTCGCGGCCGTCTTCCTCCAGTACAGGGCCGTGAACCTGGGGATCTGCGGGGCGCTGGTCCTGATGGGCGGGCTCGCGTACGTCGCCACGCTGGTCTGACCGTCCTACCCTGGAGTCAGCTGGCCTGCGCGCGGAGGCGACGTCATGAGAGCTCGGCACCATTTCCACATCGACTACCGGGGCCACTCGGTGAGTGCCACCGTCCAGACCGGTCACCGGCCGGTCGTCGAGGTCCTGGTGGACGGCAAGGAGACGGGGCACGCGACGACCCACCACGACCGCCCGGTCACCGTGCACGTCGAGCTGCCGACCGTGCCGCCGATCCCCGTGAGCATCCGCGCGACCCCGGGGCCCGGCGTGCCGCGCTGTCTGCTGCTCGGTCCGGAGGAGCCCGAGGTGCACGTGATGGCGCCCCGCATCTTCTAGCGAGCGTCCGCCGGTCACTCCGGTTGTCCCGGTCACCCACCGGCGGGTGCCACTCGGTCCGCCTCCACCGGCGGGCGCCCGGCGCCCTTCGCCCGGCCTCCCCCTGGTCGGGGCTCCGTGGCCGCTAGCTGAGCCAGACCATCCCTATCAGCAGGAAGACCACGAAGGCGACGGCCCCCGCCACGGCGGCGGTCCTGCGCGGGCGGCGCCGCGAAATCGCCGTGAGCGGGTTCTCGGTGGGCGGCTGGGCCCGCCGGGACCGGGCCGGCGCGGGCGTGGGCGCCGTCTGCGGCGCGGGCCGTACCGCCGGCTGACGCCGCGACTGCGGTGCGGGCCGGTGGTGGACCGGGGCACGGTGCGCGGGCGGTGCCGCCAGGGGTGCGCTCGGACGGTGGGGCCCGGCGCCGTGCGGCAGGGCCTGCGGGAGCGGCATCGGCTGGTCGCGCCAGGCGCCGGAGCCGAACCAGTCGGCGATGGCCTGTGCGGTGGGCCGCTGCTCCGGCTGCTTCGCGAGCAGCGTCAGCAGGAAGTCCTCGAAAGCGGCCGGCATCGGCGTGCCGACCTGTCGCGGCGGCGCCGGCGGGGTGTCGATGTGCTGGTAGAGCAGCGCGGTCGCGGTGTCGGCCCGGAACGGCGGCCGACCGGTGAGCAGTTGGTAGAGCACGCAGCCCAGCGAGTACACGTCGGAGGCGGGCGAGGCGGGGTTGCCGAGGGCGCGCTCGGGGGCCAGGTAGAGCCCCGTACCCACGATCTGACCGGTCGTGGTGAGCGCCCCCGAGGGGTCGTCGACGAAACGGGCGATGCCGAAGTCGGCCAGCTTCACGGTGCCGTCGGAGTCCATCAGGAGGTTGCCCGGCTTGATGTCCCGGTGGACCACGCCCTGTCGGTGTGCTGCCGCGAGGCCCGCCGCCGCGTGCGCGGCCACGGTCGCGACCTTCTCGGCGGGGAGCACCACCGGCCGGCCGGGGGCGGCGGCCAGGCTGTCGCCGTGCACCAACTCCATGACCAGGTAGAGCTTTCCGTCCCAGGTCCCGAAGTCGAAGACGCCGACCACGTGCGGGTGGCTCAGCCGGGCCGCGGTCTGGGCCTCCAGGCGGAAGCGGTCCGCCGCCGACGGGTCGTGCTCGTGACCCAGCATCAGCTTCACGGCCACGTCGCGCCCGAGCACCTCGTCGGTCGCCCGCCATACCTCGCCCATGCCGCCACGCCCGACACACACTTGGAGCCGATATCGGTCCGCGACCAGCACCTGTGATCCACCCTTCCCTCTGGACGCCTCATCGTAGAGCGGGTTTTGAAGGGTTCCTGCGGCGAGTCCGGGTCACGGGCGGAGAGCCGGGCGGGAAGACCGGTGGGGACGGGCCGGAGGGGCGGAGTCGCGGCGGGACGAGCGCCCGGCGCGGGGGAGGTGGGCGCTCCTCCCCGGAACGGGCCGTGACGGTGGCGGCGGCAAGGCGCCGGGCCCGGGGGACCGGCGCCGTACCGCTGCCGTGGTCTCTCAGGCGGTCCGCGTTCCCGCCATCCTGACGAGCAGGTGGCCGAGGGTTCCGCCGTGCGGGCCGAGTTCCCTGCCGTACCGGCGGATGACCCGGTTCTCGTGCGTCAGGTCGGCCGAGGGGCGCCGGGCCGCCTCGCGGACGTCACGGAGCGCCGAGGAGAAGGCGTTCCGGCGGGCGATCAGGGCGATGATCTGGTCGTCGACGGCGTCCAGCGAGTCGGCGAGCAGCTCCTCGGTGCCCGCGACGCGCGGCACGCGCGGTGCGCCGGGCCCTCGGACGCCCGACTCGGCGAGCATCGTGTCCAGCATGCGAACCATGGGGCTCTCCTTCTACGGGTCTGAGCCGGTCTCGTACGGGTTTCAGCCCGCCTCGGCCGCGATCCACTCCGCCAACTGCTCCCGCGTCGTGGCGGGATCCGCGACCAGCGCACCCAGGGCGTCCTCGGCCTGGGTGGTCGTCACCACCGCGGGGCAGCGGCGGCAGGCCTCCACTCCGGCCTGGTGCCACCATTTACAGTCGGTGCGCAAATGACAGCGGGGAACGGTGGTGGACGCGGCCTCGGGCACGGGCAGCGCCGCCATCCGGTCGATCAGACCGCACCGGCTGCCGGCCCGGTTGGCGCACTCGCTCACACAGTGCGAGGCGAACCGGAGCACGCGCGTGGCCGGAATGCCGTCCGGGATCGCGCCCGTGGCCGCCGCCGCGGGCAACGGCTCGGCGAGATAGCCGACCCGCCCGTCGGCGCCGCTGCGTACGCCGAGGACGACGGACTCGGGCCGGTCGGGCGCCCCGCTGGGGCACCAGCGCACCGCGGCCGGGGCGGCGTCCCGGAGGACGGTGTCCCCGGCGGCGGCGCCCGTGCTCCGATCCGTGGTCCGGCCCGTGCTCCGGTCCGTGGGCCGATCCGTGCTCCGGTCCGTGGTCTTCACCGCGTCCACCACCGGGGTCAGCAGGCCGCGGCGTCGGTCGACCGGGCCGAGACGAAGCCCACCGTGCTGCCTCCGCCGGTGGTGCTCCCGGCCTGCTGCTCCAGGGCGACGGCCTGGGCGATGCTGTCGGCGAGCTGCTCGTGCGTGACGACCCGGGAGTGGGCCGGGCGCTCGGCCGGCGCGGCGGTGGCGCTCGTGACGGCGGCCGCGACCAGGCCGGTGGCCAGGGCCGCCGCTGCCGCGGCGGAACGCAGGGTGGACTTCTTCATGGCGTCACATCCTTTGAACGGGCTGGGAACGCTGGAAACCATGGGAACGCTGGGAACGGTCGGGCGGGTGAGCGGCGCGGGGGAACCCCCGGGCGTGCCCCCTCCCCGGGCACGAAGCCCGGGGGTGCGATCACCGAGGTGAGAAGCCGGGCGACCGGCCTGGGCGGCCGGCCCCGGGCAACCGCCCCCGGCCGGGATCCCCGGTCGGGATTCCCGGTCGGGATTCCCGGTCGGGTCACCAGGTCGGGTTCGCGTACGGGTTCGCGCTCGGAATTTCCGGCTCGGATGCCAGGCTCGGATCCCCGGTCGGCATCCAGGCTCGGATCCCCGGTCGGCATCCAGGCTCGGATCCCCGGTCACCATCCGGGCCCGGGTCCCGGTCGGAATCCAGGCGGGGATCCCCGGTCGGAATCCCGTGGCGAAACCCTAGAGACGCTTGAGGCACCCGACCGGCAGCTTCCTGCGGCGGTTCCCCCTGCCGCCGCGCCTGCCGCCGGTCTGCCTCCTGCCCGCCCCCGGCGTTGCCCCCGCCGCCGGTCCGGCTCCCACCCTTCCACCGGTCTGCCTCCCGGCCCCCGGCCGGCCCTGCCCTTCACCACCGGTCGTGCACCGCCGGCCGCTAACGGCCTTCGCGCGCGCCCCGACCAGCCAGCGCCGTTCCGCCGCTCCCCGCCGCGGTCCCGTCGTCGTCCGTCCGGACGGTCAGCAGAGGTCGGCGGGCAGCCAGCCCTTGCCGACCGCCCGGCAGCCCGCCTGGAAGCGGCTGCGGGCGCCCAGGAGCTCCATCAGGTCGGCGGCGATGCGGCGCGCCGTACGGGGCGAGACGCCCAGGCGTTTGGCCACGGCCTCGTCGGTGAGCCCCTGGCCGAGGAGGTGGAGGGCGGCCTGCTCCTGGGAGTTCAGGCCGTTCGGGTCGCGTTCGCGCGTGGTCGTGCCGAGCGGCGTGGCGCGGGCCCAGATGGTGTCGAAGAGCGCGCTGAGGGCGGTCAGGGTGCCGGTTCCGGTCAGGACCAGGGCGCCGGCGGAGCTGTTCTCGTCGTCCACGGGGACGATGGCGATCTTGCGGTCCAGGATGGTCAGCCGGACCGGGAGGGACGGGGCGGTGCGCACCTCGCCGCCGTACTCCGTGAGCCATTTCGCGTACGAGACGGTGGCGGGGCTGTTGCGGACACTGTCGAGGTACAGGGTCCGCATGCGCACGCCGCGTTCGAGGAGTGCCTGGTCCTGGGGGCGGGCCGCCTCCATGTTGGCCGCCTGCTGACCGCCGCCGGGGGCGAGGGCGAGCACCTCCTCGCGGACGTCGCGGACGAGGAGCCGGATGCGGTCCCTGATCTCGTCGAGTCCGTCGAGCCGCTCGATTCCGTCGATGTTCTGGTGGGCCCTGGACGTGGTGAAATCCGCAGCCAATTGTGCGGCGGCCAAACGGATTTGTTCCGTCCGATGCTGTTCGGCGGCGACGCGTTCTTCCTGGCGGGCCATGAGGGCCTGAATCGCCATCTCGGGATTCACCGCGCGGAATGTCTGCGGACTGTCGAAGGGCGTTCTCACCAAAGCCAGTTCGCTGAGTTTGTCAAGGGCGTCGCGAAGTTCTTGCTCGGTCAGGTTCAGCGAGCCCCGAAGATCGAGCAGACCGGCCTGTGGATGGGCGAGTATCGCCCGATAGACCCGTGTGCAGGTTTCGTCTAACCCCAGGACATGCAGCAAGAGGTTCCCCGTTTGTGTCGGTCAAGACTGTCGCTGGTGGGTGCGCGGCGGGTGGTGAAGCGTTTCTGCGCAGTGTGTGCACAGTGTGTGCGTCAGGAGGAGGATCGCTGAAACCGGGCGGACCGTGCAACTGGTCCGCCCTTGCGGTGGCATGGCATATTCCGGCCATGGCCTCAATGGTCCCGGTTTGCCACTTGATGGCGGGTGCGTCGCCGACGGACGCTCGACGGATGATTCTCGTCCACGTTCGTATTCGATCACCCGAGGCCCTTCCCGAACGTGATGTGCTTGTGCGAATTCTTTCCGAGCACGTGTGCATCGAGGAACGCGTGGAGCACTTCAGCATCCATCCCGACGGACCCGGCTCCGTCACCGTCGGCTGTTTCGTACCGGCCGAATCCCTCGTGATCGCGGAAAACGTGGCGCTCGCCGTCGCGCAGCGCGCCGTCCGGTCCTCTCCGGCCCTCGACGGCGCCTGGATCACCAGTAGTTCGGGCGCCATCGTCGCGGAGTACTTCGAGCGGCTCCGGGATTCCGCAGGTCACGATGGACGGTCTATGCGATTGCCGGATCAGGACATCGCGGATTGCTGACAGGGGCCCCCGCCCCGGGTGAATCTCTTCTCACCGAAGCGCACCGGCCGGGAACGACCGGCCGGGGCGGATCGGAGGCCGGGACCGTCACCGCGGGACGGACCGGCCGTGGATCCGCCGTCAGCAGACCATTCCAGCCATAGGAGTACCTCGTGTCTCGCAGCCGTGTCCTCTTCCCCAAGTTCGCCGCGGTCATCACCCTGGTCGCCCTGCCCGCCCTGGGCACCGCCGCCCTCGCCGCCGCCGGTACGGCGACGGACACCCGGATCACCGCCGACGCCACGCCGGCGCCGACCGCCACGCCGTCCACGGGCAAGGACACCACGGGCTGGGAGTGAGGCCGGTACCGCGCCGCCTCTGGAGG
Source organism: Streptomyces sp. NPDC048018 (assembly GCF_043202995.1). NCBI lineage: Bacteria > Bacillati > Actinomycetota > Actinomycetes > Kitasatosporales > Streptomycetaceae > Streptomyces > Streptomyces sp. NPDC048018. The sequence goes on along the minus strand of NZ_JBIDBK010000005.1, from coordinate 201,888 downwards.
TGACATGAGCACGTCGGTCATGGAGCGGCCCGGACTCTTCGCGACGCTCCTCCAGTCCTACCGGGCGACCGAGGGGCTGACCCAACAGCAGCTCGCCGACTTCGCCACCCTCAGCGTCCGTGCCATCCGCGACCTGGAGCACGGGAGGGCGGAACGCCCCCGGCGGGACACCGTACGGCTGCTCGCCGAGGCCCTCCGGCTCGATCCGGCCCGGCGCGCGGAGTTCGAACGCGCCGCCCGGGGCAGCACCCCCTCGCGCACCGCCGGCGCGCATCCCGAACCGGCCGGCATGCCGTCCCCGGACGCCCGCCGGGCCTACGAGTACAGCACCGTCCTGCTCGACTCGCTCGCGTCCGGCTCCAGCGACGGCGAGTGGTCCCGCGCCCTCAACGACCTGGCCCGACAGGCCTGGCGGCTGGTCTCGGTGGACCGCGGCGTGGCCTTCCTGGAGCGCCGGCTCGGCTGACGGCACCACCCGTCCGCCGCACCCGCACCACCGTCGCATCCGAAGCCGCACCGCATCGGCCGCCGCACCCGCATCCGAAGCCGCACCGCATCAGCAGCCGTGCACGCGTCGAAGCCGCACCGCATCGGAGCCGTACCCGCTCCGCGTCGGGGCCGTACCCGCACCGCATCGACCGCCGTACCCGTACCCGTACCCGTACCCCGCATCCCATCCGTACCCGCACCCGCATCCGTACCCGTACCCCGTGCGCCGTGATCCGGCGCCGGTCCGCGGCCGCGCTCGCAGGCGCTCGCGCCTCTCGTTTCCTCGGACTTCCCTTCTGAAGGTTGATATGCAGCTATCACAGGCCGGGGCACCCCCCGCCAGGAATGCCCTGCACGTCGTGGTCACCAGCGTCGCGTCCGACTCGCACACCTGGAACCTGATCTACCTCCAGCTCCTCCTGGAAGAGCTCGGCCACCGGGTCACCAACCTCGGCGCCTGCGTGCCGGACGACCTCATGGTCGACGAGTGCCGCAGGCTGCGCCCCGACCTCGTCGTCGTCAGCAGCGTGAACGGCCACGGCCACCACGACGGCCTGCGTGTCATCGGCCGGCTCCGCGACTGCCCGGACCTGCGGGAGACCCCGGTCGTCATCGGCGGCAAGCTCGGCATCACGGGCGGCGGCGACCGGGGTCCGCTGGAGGAGCTGCGCGCCGCCGGATTCGACGCCGTCTTCGAGGACGGCACCGGCATCGCCCAGTTCCAGGGCTTCGTCCGCGAGCTCCCCGCCCGGGTGATGGCGAGAGTGACGGGATGAGCGTCGGTTTCGGGGCCTTCGTCAAGGAGGCCCAGGACATGGGCGACCTCGTCGTCCAGCCGCGCATGGGGATGAGCGACCCGGCCGAGATGCGCCGCGGGCTGCTCGCCACCAAGCACGCGACGGCGACCACCGTCGGCACCATCACCCTGGACAGCTACACGCGCGTCAACGACATCGAGGCCGCCCGCCGCGCCCTCGCCGCCGGCGGAGCCCTCAACGGCTATCCGATCGTCAACCACGGCACCCACGTCACGGGCGAGGTCCTCGACGGCGTCCTCGACCCCGGCTTCCCGGTGCAGGTGCGGCACGGATCCGCCCAGCCGGAGGCCATCTTCCGCGCGCTCGTCGGCTCCGGACTCACCGCCACCGAGGGCGGCCCCGTCTCGTACTGCCTGCCCTACAGCCGCGCCCCGCTCACACAGTCGGTGGCCAGCTGGTCCCGGTGCTGCGAGGTCTTCGCCCGCCTCCGCGAGGTCGGCCAGGAGCCCCACCTGGAGACCTTCGGCGGCTGCATGATGGGCCAGCTCTGCCCGCCCGGACTGCTCGTGGCGCTCAGCGTCCTCGAAGCGGTGTTCTTCCGGGCCCACGGGCTGCGCAGCGTCTCGCTGAGCTACGCCCAGCAGACCAGCACCGCCCAGGACGAGGAGGCGCTGCGCGCCCTCGGCCGGCTCGCCGGCGAACTGCTCCCCGACGTCGACTGGCACATCGTGCTGTACGCCTACATGGGCGTCTACCCGCGGACCGAGGACGGCGCGCTGCTGCTCCTGGAGCGGGCGGCCCGCCTCGCGACCCGGGCCGGCGCCGCCCGTCTCATCGTCAAGACGGCGGCGGAGGCGCACCGCATCCCCACCGTCGAGGAGAACGTCACGGCCCTCGAACTGGCCTCGGCGGCGGCCGCGGACGAACGGGCCCGCGTCCTGCCGGGCGGCCGGCCGCCGGCGGCCCCGGAGACCGGGATCTACGAAGAGGCCCGCATGCTCGTCCGGACCGTCCTCGACCTGGACCCCGACATCGGCCGGGCCCTGGTCCGGGCCTTCGGACGCGGCCTGCTCGACGTCCCGTTCTGCCTGCACCCGGACAACCCCGGCCGGTCCCGCGCCCGCGTCGACACCGACGGCCGGCTGCGCTGGACCGCGATCGGCGCGATGCCGATCGGGGGCGTCGCGGAGATCACCCCGGCCGCCGGGATGACCTCGGACGCGCTGCTCAGCTCGCTCTCGCACGTCCAGCGCACCTACGACGAACTGGCCCTGGCGGAGGGCGCCCGACGCCGGGCCCTGGCCGGCAGGCAACCGGCCCTCCTCCCCTAGACCCCGCCCCCGAGGCGCGGCCCGCCCCCGCAGGTGGCACCCGCCCGCCCCCGAGGCGCGGCCCGCCCCCGCCGGTGGCACCCGCCCGCCCCGAGGCGCGGCCCGCCCCCGCCGGTGGCACCCGCCCGCCCCGAGGCGCGGCCCGCCCCGCCGGTGGCACCCGCCCGTATCCGCGGTGCCCACCCCTGCCGGTGGCGCCCGCCCACACCCGTCACGCCCGGCCACACCCGTCACGACCGCCCGTACCCGTCACGACCCTCACGACCACGACCGACAGGACGCGACATCATGACCCTGACCTCACCCGAGACGGCGAACCGTGGCGAGCTGCTGCCGCCCGCCGACCCCCGGGAGCACCTCAGCTCCCCGGTGACCCGGGCCGCGCTGCGGATCCAGCAGCGGCTGCTCGCCGGCGCCCGCGAGTACCTGACCGGCGCCGGCTGCGCGGAGATGATGCCGCCGATCATCGGCCCGGTGACCGACCCCGGCATCCGCGGCTCCAAGCAGGTCGACCTGGACTTCTACGGGCACAAGTACAAGCTCATGACCAGCGCGATCCTGTACAAGCAGGCCTCGCTGCTCGCCTTCGACAAGATCTTCTGCATCGCCCCGAACGTGCGCCTGGAGCCGCTGGAGACCGCGAACACCAGCCGCCACCTGGCCGAGTTCCACCAGATCGACGTCGAGATCGCGGGTGCCTCGCGCGACGAGATCACGCAGGTCGTCGAGGAGCTCGTCCGGCACATGATCGGCCGCGCGGTCGCCGACTGCGCCGAGGACTTCGCGCTGCTCGGCCGGGACACCGCCGTCTTCGACACGCTGCTCGGCGCGCCGTTCGGGCGGCGTACCCACGCCGACGCCGTGGCGGAGCTGCGGGCCGGGGGCCACCCGCAGAGCCCGGACGCCGAGATCGACTGGCAGGGCGAGGTCATCGTCTCCGAGGCCGCCGACCGGCCCTTCTTCCTGACCGACTACCCGAAGGGATCCCGCGGCTTCTACGACCGCGAGAGCGCCGAACAGCCCGGTGTGCTGCGGAACTTCGACCTGATCGCCCCCGAGGGCTACGGCGAGCTGTGCAGCGGCAGCGAGCGCGAGTACGACTACGGCCGGATCGTCACCCGGATGCGCGAGACCGGCGAGAACCCCGCGAAGTACGGCTGGTACCTGGCCATGGTCCGCGAGGGCATCCCCGGCTCGGCCGGCTTCGGCATCGGCGTCGAGCGGCTCACCCGCTACGTCACCGGCCTCGACGCCGCCTGGCAGGCCAACGCCTTCCCCAAGCTCCCCGGCCGGGTGTCCCCGTGACCGGATTCCGCACCCCCGCCCTCCCCGAGGAGCGGATACGCGAGAGGGCCCGCCTCGGGACCGCCGCGGCCTTCCCCGACGTCGCCGCCTACGGCAGCACCGCCTTCGGCCAGGACACCGCGGACGGCACCGGCCGGGACGCCCTCGACGCGCTCCGGATCACGCCGCCGGTGTTCATGCCGCTGCGTCTGGAGAAGCTCATCGACCTGGGCCGCGAGCCGCTCCACTCGGACGTCGAACTCACGACGCTGATAGGCGGGTTCACCTCGCCGCTGCCCGTCTACCTGTCCGCCTTCGGCTCCACCAGAGCCGCCGGCACCGACCACGTCCTGGCCCTCAGCCGGCAGGCCGGCCGGCTCGGCATCCCCATGGGGGTGGGCGAGAACATCATGCCCATCGCCGGCTACGGGCGCGCCGGGGAGGACAGCGGACGCACCGTCCTGGACCGCATCCGCGCCTACACCGGCGAACTCCCCGACGGTCTGGGCGGCCTCGTCGTCCAGCAGAGCACCGAGGACGCCGACGCCGAGGTGTGGAACCTCGTCTACAGCGACCCGGGCGCCCAGCCGCTCCTCGACAGCGGACGCCTGGCCTTCGAGCTGAAGACCGGCCAGGGCGCCAAGCCGGGCCTCGGCGGTCTCACCGTGCTCGACCGCGCCGAGGCGCGGCGGGTCGACGAGCAGTACGCCATCGAGCCGGTCTACGGCGCCGAGGCCGAGCGCGTCCTGCGCTGCAGCAGCCCGGGCACCTTCACCGAGGAGATCCTGCGGCAGCAGATCCACCTCATGCGCAACAACTACCCGCGCGCCAGGGTGTGGGTGAAGCTCCACCCCGGCCGGGACATCGGTCGTGCCGCGGCCGTCGCCTGGGCCGCCGGCGCCGACGCGGTCACCGTCGACGGCGCCGAGGGCGGCTCCGGCTGGGCGCCGCGCGCCTTCCTCGACCAGGTCGGCCTCCCGCTCGGCGAGTGCCTGGCCCGCATCGGCGGCGCCGGCGGCAGCCTGCTGGCCTCGGGCCGGATCTGGGAGGGGAGCCGGGCAGCCAAGTGCCTGGCGCTCGGCGCGACCGCCGTCGGCCTCGGCCGCGGCGCGCTGGTCGCCGTCGACGAGAACCCCGACAGCGGCCTGGTCAACCTGGTCGACTGCCTCGCCCTGGAACTGCGGATGCTGATCAGCGCCCTGGGCAAGTACACGCCCCGGGCACTCGGCCCCGAGGACCTGTGGGCGCCCCAGCCGCTCCTCCCGGCGCTCGCCGGGGACCCCCGGGAGGCCGTCGCCCATGAGTGACACCGACACCGGCACCCCCACCGCCCCCGCCGGCCGCCCCGCGGGCCACTACCTGGGACTCAACTACCTCACCTTCACCGGTGCGATGGGGCTCTCCGCGCTCGGCGACGCCGCCTGGTACGTGGCCCTCACCTGGACCCTGTCCCGAGAGGTCAGCGCCGCCGCCGCGGGCAGCCTGCTCGCCCTGGCCGCGCTGCCGCGGCTGATCGCCCTGCTCGGCGGCGGCGTCCTCGCCGACCGCACCGGGCCGCGCCGCCTCATGGTCCTCACGGACCTGGCGCGCTGCGCGGTGATGGTCGGGGCGGCCGGACTGCTCTTCCTCACCAGCCCCTCGGTGCCGCTGCTCTTCGTCACCGCCGCCCTGGTGGCCCTGCTGAGCGCCTTCTTCATCCCCGCCTCCGGAGCCATCAAGCCGCTGCTCCTCGACGAGGCCCATCTGATGCGCGGCAACGCCCTGTTCGTCCTGGGGCTGCGCGGCGGACAGGCGGCCGGCGGACCGATCGGCGCCTCCCTGATCGCGCTCGGCGGACTGCCGCTGATCGCCCTCGCCAACGCCGTGGGCTACGCCGTGTCCGCGCTGGCCAGCGCCCGGGTGAAGCTCGTCCACGACGTGCCGCCGCCACCGGAGCGCAAGCCGTTCCTGCGCGAACTCACCTTCGGCCTGCGCTATCTGCGGGGTGAGCGGCACCTCGGCCTGATCCTGGTCGTGCTCGCGCTGAGCGAGCTCAGCTGCGCCCCGCCGGTCAACCTCGGCCTGGTGGTGCTGTCCGACCGGGCCGGTACGGGCGCGGCCGGGGCCGGCTATCTGCTCACGGCCTACACCGTCGGTGCCGTCGCCAGCTCCTTCGTGACCATGCTGCTGCCGAAGGCGAAGCGGGTCGGGATCGCGCTGATGGCGGAGACCGCTCTCGCGGCCGTCTGCCTGGCCGCTCTCGGCAGCGTCGGCGACCTGACGGCGGGGCTGGCCCTCTACCTGGTCCTCGGCCTGGTCACGGGGCTCTCGGGAGTCATCCTCGTCTCCCTGACGCAGCAGTGGACCGGGGCGGAGGTGCGCGGTCGCGTGATGGCCGTGCTGTCCCTCGTCATCTTCGGAGCGGCCCCGCTGGCGAACGCCGTCTACGGCATGTCGCTCGACTGGCTCGGCTTCGGCCCCACCCTGCGCGTCTTCGCCGCCCTGTGTCTCGCGTCCACGGCGATCATCGCGCTGACTCCGACCCTGAGGAGCGCCCGCCTTGGCTGACAACCCGCGCGGCGAGTCACGCGTCAGCGGCTTCCCCGCCCTCGCCGACCTGCACGAACGGCTCCGCGGCGGCACCCTCACCAGTAGCGCCCTCACCCGCCTGTGCCTGGACCGCATCGCCGCGGTGAATCCCGTCCTGAGCGCCGTCCTCGCGGTCGACGCCACCGCCCTGGAGCAGGCCGCCGCCGCCGACCGGCGCTACGCGGCCGGCGCCCCGCTCGGCCCGCTCGACGGCATCCCGGTCCTGGTCAAGGACAGCATCGACACCGCCGGACTCGCCAGCACGGCCGGCTCCCGTCTGCTCGCCGTCGCCCCGCCCCGCCGGGACGCGGCGGTCGTGGAACGGCTGCGCCGGGCCGGCGCGGTGGTCCTCGGCAAGACCAACCTCACCGAGTGGTCGAGCTTCCGTACGACGCAGGGCTGCGAGGGCTGGTCGGCGGTCGGCGGGCAGACGGTCAACCCGTACTCGCCGCAGCGCACCGCCTCCGGTTCCTCCTCCGGCTCCGCGGTCGCCGTCGCCACCGGCATGGCACCGCTCGCGCTCGGCGCCGAGACGGACGGCTCGATCGTCAGCCCGGCCGGGATCTGCGGGGTGGTCGGCCTCAAGCCGGCGCCCGGCACCCTGCCGCTCGACGGGGTCGTCCCGGTCTCGGACACCGAGGACTCGGTGGGTCTGCTCGCCGGGCGCGTCGCCGACGCCGCCCTGGCCCTCGGCGTCCTCACCTCCGGTGCCCCGGCCCGCGGCGCGGCCCCCGGGCCGCTCGGCGGCGCGGGACGGCGGCTCGGCCTGTGGCGGGTGCCCCGGATGCCGGCCCAGGTGGGCGCCGTCCTGGACGCGGCCGCCGGGGCCCTGCGGGCAGCCGGGTTCACCCTGGTCGACGTCGAGATCGACATCGACCGGGAGATCCTGATCGACGGACTGCGCGCCATGTACGCCGAGTTCACGCCCAGCCTGGAGAAGTACCTGGCCGGCCGGGACGGCGTGCCGAACACCCTGGCCGAGATCGTCGAGGACAACCGGGCCGATCCGGTGGAGCTCTCCCTGTTCGGCCAGGACCTCTTCGAGACGGTCCTCGGACTCACCGACGCCGACCGCGCCAGGGCGGAGGGCGGCCGGGCCCGGGCGGTGGAGCGGGCCGTGGAGCTGCTCGACGGCACGCTGCGGCGGTACGGGGTCGAGGCCGTCGTCGCCCCCACCAACGAGCCCGCGTGGCTCGTCGACCACCAGCTCGGCGACCCGTACTCCCCGGGCAGCTCCACCCTGCCGGCGCTCGCCCGCAGACCCAACGTCACCGTGCCGGCCGCGCACGGCGGGCTGCCCGTCGGCATCTCGCTGTTCGGCCCGGCCGAGGAGGGCCGGCTGCTCGGGCTCGCCCTGGAGGCCGAGCACGCGCTGGCCCGGCAGCCGCACGCGCTCCTCGTCTGAACGCGCCCGCCGCGGCCGGCGCCACGCCCCGGCCCCGCGGGACCCCGGCCCGTGCCCGGGTCCCCGACCCGCACCCCCGACATCCCGAAACCCAGGAGGAGTCCGTCATGACCAACCCCTTCGACCGTGACGACATCGAGTTCCTCGTCGTGGTCAACCACGAGAACCAGCACTCGCTCTGGCCCGCCCGCAACGACGTCCCCGAGGGCTGGCGCCGGGTGCACGGGCCCGCCACCCGCGCCGACAGCCTCGACTGGATCGAGCGCCACTGGACCGACATCCGCCCGGCCGGCTCGCTGACCGGCGCGGCCTGAGCACCGCCACCGTCCCTGAAAGACCGATGGGAAGACCGATGACTCCGCTTTCCTACGCACAGGCACGGCTGTGGTTCCTCCAGCAGGTCGAGGGCCCCGGCCCGACCTACAACGTTCCCCTGACGGTCCGGCTGCGCGGCGCCCTCGACACCCGGGCACTGCGTGCGGCGGTCCACGACGTCGTGACCCGGCACGAGGTGCTGCGCACGGTTTTCCCCGAGGTCGACGGCGAGCCCCGCCAGCAGACGCTGGACGCCTCGGAGAGCACCGTGCCCTGGGCGATCACGTCCGTGACCGAGGACGAGCTGCCGCAGGCCGTCCGTGAGGCCGCCGCCCTGGGCTTCGACCTGGGCCGCGAACTGCCGCTGCGCGTCCACCTGTTCCGCGTCGCCGACGAGGACCACCTGCTCCTGCTCGCCATGCACCACATCGCCACCGACGGCTGGTCCCTGCGCCCCCTGCTGCGCGACGTGGCCGCCGCCTACGAGAGCCGGCTCGCCGACCGCGCGCCGATCTGGGAGCCGCTGCCGGTGCAGTACTCCGACTACACGCTCTGGCAGGAGGATCTGCTCGGCGCCGCCGACGACCCCGAGAGCACCGTCCGCCGCCAGCTCGACCACTGGCGGACCGCCCTCGACGGCCTCCCCGACGAGCTGCCCCTGGTCTTCGACCGCCCCCGGCCGGGCGCAGCCTCCTACCGCGGCGGGGTGCTGCGCGCCTCCCTCGGCGCGGAGCTGCACCGGCGGATCACGGCCTTCGGACGGGAGTCCCGGGCGACCGTCTTCATGGTCGTCCAGGCGGCCCTGTCCGGCCTGCTCACGCGGCTCGGCGCCGGCCCGGACATCCCGCTCGGCACGCCGGTGGCGGGCCGCACGGACGAGGCGCTGGACGACCTGGTCGGCTTCTTCGTGAACACCCTGGTGCTGCGGTCGGACGTGTCGGGCGACCCGACCTTCCGGGAGCTGGTGGCCCGGGTGCGGGCCACGGACCTGGAGGCGTACGCGCACGCCGACGTGCCCTTCGAGCGTCTGGTGGAGGAGCTGAACCCGCCGCGCTCGCTGGCCCGCCACCCGCTCTTCCAGATCATGCTGCTGCTCCAGAGCCACGAGCCGCCCGCGCTCCAGCTGCCCGGCATCACGTCGGCCGCCACCGAGGTGGTCGAGCTGGACGTCGCGAAGTTCGACCTGACGGTCGAACTCGCCGAGAGCTTCGGCCCGGACGGCGAGCCGGCCGGCGTCAGCGTGCTGCTCAAGTACGCCGCCGACCTCTTCGACCGGCCCACGGTGGAGCGCCTCATGGAGCGCCTCACCCGTGTCCTCACCCAGGCCCTCGCCGCCCCCGACCTTCCGGTGAGCGGCTGGGACGTGCTGTCGGCGGGGGAGCGGGACACGCTGCTGGCCGAGTGGGCCGGCGGCGAGGAGCGGTTCCCGGCCGAGTCGTGCGTGCACGAGGTCTTCGCCCGGCAGGCGGCGGCCACCCCGGACGCGGTGGCGCTCGTCTTCGAGGGGGCCCGGATCCCGTACGGGGAGCTGGAGGCGCGGTCGAACCGGCTGGCCCGCCATCTCGTCGCCTCGGGGGTCACGCGCGGCGACGTGGTGGGCGTGTACCTGCCGCGCTCGGTGGACCTGGTGGTGGCCGTCCTCGGTGTCCTGAAGGCCGGCGGCGCGTACACGGTGCTCGACCCGGAGTTCCCCGTGGAGCGCGTCTCCGCGGTGCTCGGGCAGACCGGCGGCCGGCTCGTGATCACCGACAGCGCCCTGTCGGGGCGGCTCGCCGGATGCGACGAGCTGGTCCTGGAACGGGAGGCGGACACGATCGCCGCCCTGGACGCCTCCGCGCCGGAGCGGATCGCCGACCCGGCGGACGCGGCCTGCGTCATGTTCACCTCCGGCTCCACGGGCACCCCGAAGGGCGTCGTCTCCCCGCACCGGGCGATCGTCGGCACCCTGACCGGGCAGCGCTACGTGGACTTCGACCCCGGCCAGGTGTGGCTGCAGTGCGCCCCGGTGTCCTGGGACGCCTTCGCCCTGGAGCTGTTCGGCGCGCTGCTGTCCGGTGCCACCTGCGTCCTGCAGCCGGGCCAGCGGCCCGAACCGGCCGTCATCTCCCGCCTGGTGGCGGAGCACGGCGTGACCACCGTGCACGTCTCGGCGAGCCTGCTGAACTTCCTCCTCGACGAGTACCCGGGGGTCTTCACCGGCCTGCGGCAGGTCATGACCGGTGGCGAGGCCGCCTCGGTCGCCCATGTGACGCGGCTGGTAAGGGAGTTCCCGCGGCTGCGGCTCGTGAACGGCTACTCGCCGGCCGAGTCGATGATCTTCACCGTCGCCCACCACATCACCGAGGCCGACGCCGCATCCGCCGCCGTCCCCGTGGGCCGGGCGCTCAACAACAAGCGCCTGTACGTGCTCGACGAGCAACTCGACCCGGTCGCCCCCGGGGTGATCGGCGAGCTGTACATGGCCGGAGTGGGCCTGGCCCACGGGTACGCCGGCCAGCCCGGCCTGACCGCGGGCAGATTCGTCGCCTGCCCGTTCGGGCCGGCCGGCGAGCGCATGTACCGCACCGGCGACCTGGTGCGCTGGCGCGCCGACGGCATCCTGGAGTTCCACGGCCGCGCCGACGACCAGGTAAAGATCCGCGGCTTCCGCGTGGAGCCCGGCGAGATCCAGAACGTCCTCGCCACCCACCCGGCCGTCGCCCAGGCCGCCGTCGTGGTCCGCGAGGACACCCCCGGCGACAAGCGCCTCGTCGCCTACGTCGTCCCCGCCGACCCCCAGGCGCCGCCGGAGGCGGCCGCGCTGCGCGCCCACGTCGCGGACCGGCTGCCGGAGTACCTGGTGCCGGCCGCCCACGTCGTCCTCGACGCCTTCCCGCTCACCCCGACCGGCAAGCTCGACCGGCGCGCCCTGCCCGCCCCGGCCTACGTGTCCCGGGCCGGCGGGCGGGCCCCGCGCGACGAGCGCGAGGAGGCGCTGTGCGCGCTCTTCGCCGAACTCCTCGGCCGCGACAGCGTCACGATCGACGACAACTTCTTCGATCTGGGCGGCCATTCGCTCCTCGCCGCCAAGCTCATCACCCGCCTCCGGTCCACGCTCGGCGTCGAACTCGCCGTACCGGATCTCTTCGAGGCACCCACCGTTTCCGACTTCTCGGCGCGCACCGTCGATGCCCGCCAGGCGAGAAAGGGCTCCAGCGTCATGGACCGACCCGAGGACATCCCTCTCTCCTACGCCCAGCGCAGGCTGTGGTTCCTCAACAAGATGGAAGGGCCGAACAGCACGTACAACGTCGCCTTCGCGATCCGGCTGCGCGGCCCGCTGGACGTCGAGGCGCTGCGCACCTCGATCGTCGACGTCGTGGCCCGGCACGAGGCCCTGCGCACCGTCTTCGTCGAGCTGGAGGGCGAGCCGCACCAGCGGGTCCTGCCGTCGGCCGACGCGCGGGTGAGCGTCGAGGTGACCCGGGTCGAGGCCGACGGGCTCGTCGTCGCGCTCGACACGGCCTCCCGCTACACCTTCGACCTCGGCACGACCCTGCCGGTGCGCGCCGACATCTTCGTCGTCAGCCCCACCGAGCACGTCCTGCTGCTCGTCATGCACCACATCGCCAGCGACGGCTGGTCCATGGGCCCGGTCCTGCGCGACCTGACCTACGCCTACGCCGCCCGCAGCGCCGGCGACACCCCGGTCTGGGAGCCGTTGCCCGTGCAGTACGTCGACTACACCCTCTGGCAGCAGGACCTGCTCGGCGACCCCGACGACCCGGACAGCCTGATCGCCCGGCAGCTCGACTACTGGCGCGAGGCCCTCGACGGTCTCCCCGAGGAGACCCCCCTCCCCGTCGACCGGCCCCGGCCCTCCGACCCCTCGCACCGGGGGGAGATAGCGGAGGTGATGCTCGGCAGAGAGCTGCACCGGCGCGTCCTCTCCTTCGCCAGGGAGTCCCAGGCGACCGTCTTCATGGTGATCCAGGCCGCCGTGTCGGGCCTGCTCACGCGGCTCGGCGCCGGCACGGACGTGCCGATGGGCACGCCGGTGGCGGGCCGCACGGACGAGGCGCTGGACGATCTGGTCGGCTTCTTCGTGAACACCCTGGTGCTGCGGTCGGACGTGTCGGGGGACCCGACCTTCCGGGAGCTGGTGGCCCGGGTGCGGGCCACGGACCTGGAGGCGTACGCGCACGCCGACGTGCCCTTCGAGCGTCTGGTGGAGGAGCTGAACCCGCCGCGCTCGCTGGCCCGCCACCCGCTCTTCCAGATCATGCTCGTCGTGCAGAACAACGCCGAGGCCAAGCTGTCCCTGCCCGGCGTCGAGGTGGAGGTCGACCCGGTCCTCACCGGGAGCGCGAAGTTCGACCTCACCTTCGGCTTCACCGAGACCTTCGACGAGAACCGGGAGCCGGCCGGCATCCTCACCGTCGTCGAGTACGCCACCGACCTGTTCGACGCCGCGTCCATCGAGGCCCTGGTGGCCCGGCTGGAACGCCTCATGGAGGCCCAGCTCGACGACCCGGACCTGCCGGTGGGCCGCTGGGACGTCCTCTCGGGCGACGAGCGCACCGCGCTCCTCGACGACTGGGCGGGCGACGACGCCGAGTTCCCGGCCGAGTCCTGCGTGCACGAGATGTTCTCCCGGCGGGCCGCGGCCACGCCCGACGCCGTCGCCCTGGTCTTCGAGGACCGGCGGGTGACGTACGGCGAGCTGGAGGAGCGCTCCAACCGCATGGCCCGGCACCTGACGGCGTCCGGTGTGCGGCGCGGCGACGTGGCCGGCGTGTACCTGCCGCGCTCGGTGGACCTGGTGGTGGCCGTCCTCGGTCTGCTCAAGGCCGGCGGTACGTACACGATGCTGGACCCGGAGTTCCCCGTGGAGCGCATCTCCGTGGTCCTCGGGCAGACCGGCAGCCGGGTCGTCATCACCGAGAGCGCCCTGTCCGGCCGCCTCGACGGCTACTCCGAGGTCGTGATCGACCGGGACGCCGCCGCCATCGCCGCCCTGGACGCCGGACCGGTCGAGCGGATCGCCACCCCGGCGGACGCGGCCTGCGTCATGTTCACCTCCGGCTCCACGGGCACCCCGAAGGGCGTCGTCTCCCCGCACCGCGCGGTCGTCGGCACCCTCACCAACCAGCGCAGCCTGCCCTTCGGCGCGGACGACGTCTGGCTGCAGTGCGCCCCGGTGTCCTGGGACGCCTTCGCCCTGGAACTGTTCGGCGCGCTGCTCACCGGCGCGACCTGCGTCCTGCAGCCCGGCCAGCGGCCCGAGCCGGCGCTCATCTCCCGGCTGATCCACGAGCACTCCGTCACCTCCCTGCACGTCTCGGCGAGCCTGCTGAACTTCCTCCTCGACGAGTACCCGGGCGTCTTCGCCGGCCTGCGTCACGTGATGACCGGCGGCGAGGCCGCGTCCATCCCCCATGTGATGCGCCTGGTACGGGAGTTCCCGCAGCTGCGGCTGGTCAACGGCTACTCGCCGGCCGAGTCGATGATCTTCACCGTCGCCCACCACATCACCGAGGCCGACGCCGGATCCGCCTCCATCCCGGTCGGCCGGGCCCTCTCCAACAAGCGCCTCTACGTCCTCGACGAGCAGCTCAACCTCGCCGCCCCCGGCGTGATCGGCGAGCTGTACATGGCCGGGGTCGGCCTCGCGCACGGGTACGCCGGCCAGCCGGCGCTCACCGCGGGCAGATTCGTCGCCTGCCCGTTCGGGCCGGCCGGCGAGCGCATGTACCGCACCGGCGACCTGGTGCGCTGGCGCGCCGACGGCATCCTGGAGTTCCACGGCCGCGCCGACGACCAGGTCAAGATCCGCGGCTTCCGCGTGGAGCCCGGCGAGATCCAGAACGTCCTCGCCACCCACCCCACCGTCGGCCAGGCCGCCGTGGTCGTCCGCGAGGACACCCCCGGCGACAAGCGCCTCGTCGCCTACGTCGTCCCCGCCGACCCGGCCGGCACGCCCGACTCCGGCGTCCTGCGCGCCCACCTCGCCGACCGGCTGCCGGAGTACATGGTCCCCGCCGGCTACGTGGCCCTCGACGCCTTCCCGCTCACCCCGACCGGCAAGCTCGACCGGCGCGCCCTGCCCGCCCCGGTCTACGAGTCCCGGGAGGGCGGCCGGGCCCCGCGCAGCGAGCGCGAGGAGAAGCTGTGCGGACTGTTCGCCGAGATCCTCGGCCGCGACACCGTCACCATCGACGACAACTTCTTCGACCTCGGCGGTCACTCGCTGCTCGTCACCCGCCTGATCAGCCGGGTCCGGTCCGTCATCGGCGCCGAGCTCACCATCAAGGCCGTCTTCGAGTCACCGACCGTCGCGGGCCTCGCCGACCAGCTGACCACCGCCCCCAAGGCCCGCCCCATGCTCCGGGCCCGCAGGAGGGAAGGCTCCTCGTGATACCCCTGTCCTTCGCCCAGCGCCGACTGTGGTTCTTCGAACAGGCCCACGGCTCGACCGCCGCGTACAACCTGCCGTTCGCGCTCCGGCTGCGCGGCACCCTCGACCAGGAGGCCCTGCGCGCCGCGCTCGCCGACGTGGTCGGCCGGCACGAGGTGCTGCGCACGCTCTGCCTGAGCGTGGCCGACGAGCCGTACCAGCGCATCCTCGGCACCGGGGAGCGCGACGTGCCCTGGCACGTCTCGGCCTGCGCCGCGGACGACCTGGCCGGCGCGCTCGCCGCCGCCGGCCGGGTCGGCTTCGACCTGACCGCCGAACTCCCCATCCGTGCGCACCTGTTCGTGACCGCACCCGAGGACCACACGCTGCTCCTCGTGATGCACCACATCGCCACCGACGGCTGGTCGCTCGGCCCGCTGGTGCGCGACCTGGCCGCCGCCTACGAGGCCCGGCTGGCGGGCCGGGCACCCGGCTGGGAGCCGTTGCCCGTGCAGTACTCCGACTACACGCTCTGGCAGCACGACCTGCTCGGCGACCCCGACGACCCGGACAGCCTGATCGCCCGGCAGCTCCGGCACTGGACGAAGACCCTGGCCGGGCTGCCCGAGGAGTCGACGCTGCCCGCCGACCGGGGCCGCCCCGCGGAGCCCTCGCACCGCGGCGGCGCCACCGCCCTGACGACCGGCCCCGAGCTGCACCGGCGGCTGCTCGCCCTGGCCCGCACGGAGCAGGCCACCGTGTTCATGGTGGTGCACGCCGCGCTCGCCGCGCTGATGCACCGGGTCGGCGCGGGGACGGACGTCGCGATCGGCACCGCCATCGCCGGCCGGACCGACGACGCGCTCGACGACCTCGTCGGCTTCTTCGTGAACACCCTCGCCCTGCGCACGGACCTCTCCGGCGACCCGACCTTCCGCGAACTGCTCGCCCGGGTCAGGGAGGTGGACCTGGACGCCTTCGCCCACGCGGACGTGCCCTTCGACCGCGTGGTGGAGGAGCTGGCGCCGCCGCGCTCGCTGACCCGGCACCCGCTGTTCCAGATCATGCTGCTCGTGCAGCAGGAGAAGTCCGGCGAGGCACTGCGACTGCCGGGCCTGACCGCGGACGCGATGGGCGCCGGCACGGGGACGGCCAAGTCCTTCGACCTGACCATCGCCATCGGCGACACCTACGACGCCGCCGGCGAACCGGCCGGCCTCAGCCTCAACGTGGACTTCGCGGCCGACCTCTTCGACATCGCGACCGTCGACATGCTCGTCGGGCGGCTCGTACGCCTCCTGGACGCGGCCCTCGGCAGCCCCGACGTCCCCGTCGGCGGGCTCGACATCCTCTCCGGGGAGGAGCTGGCCGCCCTGCCCGGGCGGTCGGCCGGCCCCGCCCTCGCCGTGCCGCCCGGCACCCGCGTCCCCGACGTGATCGCCGGCCACGCCCGCCGCGCCCCGGACGCCACCGCCCTGACCTACGGCACCGAGCGCCTCACGTACGGGGAGCTCGACGGGCGCGCCAACCAGCTCGCGCACCACCTGGTGGACGTGGGCGTGCGCCCGGGCGACCTGGTCGGGGTGTGCCTCGGCCGAGGCACCGGCATGATCGCCGCGCTGCTCGGCATCCACCGCGCGGGCGCCGCGTACGTCCCGCTCGACGCGAGCTACCCCGCCGAGCGCCTCGCCTTCCTCATAGAGGACTCCCGGGCCGCCGCCATCGTCACCGGCGGCGCCGAGCGGGCCCTCCTCCCGGACACCGGAGCCGTCCTCGTCGACCTCGACGCCGAGGCCACGGCCCTGGCCGCCCGGCCCGCCACCGCCCCCGGGGCGGCGGTCACGGACGGCGACGCCGCGTACGTCATCTACACCTCCGGCTCCACCGGCCGCCCCAAGGGCGTCGTCGTCGAGCACCGCAACCTCGCCGACCTGTGCGTGTGGCTGACCCAGGAGTACGGGATCACCCCCGCCGACCGGGTCAGCCAGGTCGCCACCCAGGGCTTCGACGCCTCCGTGATCGAGATCTGGCCCGCCCTGTTCGCCGGCGCCGCCCTGTGCGTCGCCGAACAGGAGGTCCTGGACGACGCCGAGGCGCTCGTCGACTGGGTCGCCGACGCGGGAGTCACCTTCTGTCTGCTGCCCACCCCGCGCGTCGACCTCGTCCTCGACGACCTCACCGACCGGGCCCCCGCGCTGCGCATCGTCTACTGCGGCGGCGACGTGCTGCGCAACCGGCCCCGCCCGGACGCGTCCTTCGTGTTCACCAACATGTACGGACCCACCGAGTGCACCGTCGCCGCCACGGCCGGCGTCGTGGCCCCGCAGGGCGGCCCCGGCTCCGACGGACTGCCCGACATCGGCGGCCCGACCGCCAACACCCGCTGCCACGTCCTCGACGACTGGCTGCGGCCCGTCCCCGACGGGGTGCGGGGCGAGCTCTACCTCGCGGGCGACGGCGTGGCCCGCGGCTACCTGCGCCGCCCGGACCTGACCGCCGGCCGCTTCGTCGCCGACCCCTACGGGCCGCCCGGCACCCGCATGTACCGCACCGGCGACGCCGTGCGCCGGCTGCCCGACGGGCGTCTCGTCTTCGCCGGCCGCACCGACCAGCAGGTCAAGCTGCGCGGCCTGCGCATCGAGACCGGCGAGATCGAGTCCGTCCTCGCCCGCCACCCCGACGTCGGCGCTGCGGTCGTCCGGGTGGGCACGGCGCCGGGCGGCGCGGAGGCCCTGATCGCCCACGCCATCCCCGCCGGGGACACCCGCCCGGAACCGGCGGCGCTCCGCGCGTTCGCCGCCGGCTCGCTCCCCGACTACATGGTCCCGGCCCACGTGGTCGTCCTGGACGCCTTCCCGCTCACCCCCAACGGCAAGATCGACCTACGGCGGCTGCCGGCCCCCGAGGCCGGTCCCCACGATCCGGACGCCCGACCCTTCCGCCCGCCGCGCACCGAGCGGGAGCGGATCCTGTGCGGGATCTTCGCGGACGTGCTGCGCGTCGAGCAGGTCGGTGTCGACGACGGCTTCTTCGACCTCGGCGGCCACTCGCTCCTCGCCACCCGCCTGATCAGCCGGATCAGGGCCGCCTTCGGTGTGCGCTTCGGCCTCAGGACCCTCTTCGAGGCGCCGACCGTGGCCGGCCTCGCCGCCCGCCTCGACGCCCCGGAGGCCGCCGAGACCCCCGGCGTCCTGCTGCCGCTGCGGTCCACCGGAAGCCTGCCGCCGCTGTTCTGCGTCCACCCGTCCGCGGGCGTCGGCTCCGTCTACTCCGGACTGCTCACCGCGCTCGGCCCCGACCAGCCCGTCTACGGCCTCCAGGCCCGGGCGCTGACCGAACCGGACGCGGCACCCGACTCCGTACGCGCCATGGCCGCCGACTACCTCGCCGAGATCCGCGCCGTACAGCCCGAGGGGCCGTACCACCTGCTCGGCTGGTCCTTCGGCGCGGGCGTCGCCCACGAGATGGCGGTCCAACTCCAGGCCTGGGGACAGGAGGTGGCGCTGCTCGCCATGCTCGACGGCTATCCGCCGGACCCCACCTGGGACCGCGGCTGGCGGGCCGAGGACCCCGAGACCCTGGCCGCGCTGCTGCTCAACCTCGGCCACGACACGGCACCGTGGGGCGCCCGCGGACCCTCGTACGCCGAGTACGAGGCGACCGTACGGGACGCCGACGGACCCCTCGGCGGACTGCCGGCGGACATCGCCGCGGCCCTCCCCGGCGCCTTCGCCGCCAACCTCAGCCTGCTGCCCGGCTTCACCCCCGGCGTCTTCGACGGCGACGTCCTCTACTTCCACGCCACCGCCGACAAACACGCGCAGTCCCCCCGGCCCGAGGCCTGGCAGCCGTACCTCACCGGGCTGCTCGACCTGCACGCCGTCGACTGCGACCACGGCGGGATCGTCCGCCCCGGCCCGCTGTCCGTCATCGCCCCGCGGCTGCGCGCCCACGTGGCCGGGCGAACCCCGGCCACGACCGCGCTGCCCGCCGCCTGAACGCCCTGCCCCGCCCGCTCCCACAAGGAAGGCACGCCCCATGACCACCGCCGCCACCCCGCACACCGGCGCCGGCCGGCCGGACGCCGGCAGCCACGGCGTCCGACAGGTGATCCGCTTCTACGAACGCGTCGACAGCGGCGACGCCCTCGCCATGTCCGAACTCTTCGCGCCCGGCGCCGTCTACACCCGGCCCGGCTACGAACCCTTCATCGGCCCCGCCGGACTCCTGCGCTTCTACACCGAGCTGCGCACCATCCGCGAAGGCGGCCACGTCCTCGACCGGATCGTCGAACAGGGCGACGACATCGCCGTGTTCGGCGAGTTCCACGGCGTCCTGCACAGCGGCGCCCCGGTGGACCTGCGCTTCGCCGACTACTTCGGCCTCGGCTCCGACGGGCGCTTCGTCCGCCGCGACACCTACTTCTTCGCCCCGCTCGTCTGACCGCCCGCCACCCGACCACCACCCCAACCCACCGAGGAGCACCCACCATGACCTCCGTCGTCGAACCCCCGCTCAGCAAGGTCGTCCAGAACCCCGGCCACGGCGAGTCCTTCACCGCCCACATGATCAGCATGGAGTGGTCCGAGGAGGGCGGCTGGACGAGCCCCGAGCTCATGCCGCTGTCCGACCTCGTCATCCACCCCGGCATGATCGGCCTGCACTACGGCCAGGTCACCTTCGAGGGGCTCAAGGCCCACCGCCGCACCGACGGCCGGATGGGCGTCTTCCGCCCGCGTGACCACGCCCGCCGCTTCCAGCGCTCCGCCCGCCGGCTCGCCATGCCCGAACTCCCCGAGGACACCTTCGTCGAGGCCGTCGAGCGCCTCATCGCCGTCGACGAGGTGCACCTCTCCGACGACCCCACGCACAGCATCTACCTGCGCCCGTTCATGTTCGCCACGGACACCACGCTCATGCTGCGCCCGTCCCGCACCTACCGCTTCCTGCTCATGGCCTTCGTCGCCGGCGGCTTCTTCGGCGAGAACGTCGAGTCCGTCTCGGTGTTCATCAGCCACGACTACGTCCGCGCCTTCCCCGGCGGCACCGGAGACGTCAAGATCGCCGGCAACTACGCGCCGTCCTTCCTCGCCCAGCAGCAGGCCGAGGCGGCCGGCTGCCAGCAGGCCGTGTGGCTGGACGCCATCGAGCGCCGCTACGTCGAGGAGATGGGGGGCATGAACATGTTCCTCGTGCGCGGCAGCGGCGCCGACGCGCAGATCGTCACGCCGGAACTCACCGGAACCCTGCTGCCCGGCGTCACCCGCAACACCCTGCTCACCCTCGCCGAGCGCCTGGGCCACAGCGCCTCCACGGAGCGCCTCACGGTCGACCGGTGGCGCGAGGAGTGCCTGAACGGCACCATCACCGAGGTCTTCGCGTGCGGCACCGCCGCCGTGGTCACCCCCGTCGGCCACGTGCGCGACCCCAAGGGCGGCGACTGGACCATCGGCGACGGCCGTCCCGGCCCGGTCACCCTGAAGATCCGCCAGGCCCTGGTCGACCTGCACCACGGTGAACTGGCCGACCCCGACGGCTGGCTGCACCTCGTCTGACGGGCGGGCGGTCCGCCCCCGCCCGGGGGACGGACCGCCCCCGCCCGCACCGCGCCCCGAAAATGCCGCCGCTTCCTGCCGGTCGGCTCCCTCCACCCGCCCCTACGGTCGCCGCATGACGCGACGACGCCTTCAGGGAACCGCACTCGACGTCCATCCGCTCTGCCTCGGCGGCAGCGTCTTCGGCTGGACCGCCGACACGAGCACCTCCCACCGGGTCCTGGACGCCTACGCCGACGCCGGGGGCAACTTCCTGGACACGGCCGACTCGTACAGCCAGTGGGCACCCGGCAACGCCGGCGGCGAGTCCGAGCGCGTCATCGGCACCTGGCTGGCCTCCCGCGGCAACCGGGACCGCATGCTCGTCGCCACCAAGGTGGGCCGCTCGGAACGGAACCCCGGGCTCGGCGCGGCGACCGTCCGCCGCGCCGCCGAGGAGTCCCTGCGCCGGCTGCGCACCGACCACATCGACCTCTACTACGCCCACATCGACGACCCGTCGGTCCCGTTCGAGGAGACCCTCGGCGCCCTCGACGCCCTCCGCCACGAAGGCCTCGTCCGCCACATCGCCGTCTCCAACATCACCGCCCCCCGCCTCACCGCGGCCCTCACGGCCGCGGACCGCGCGGACCTGCCCCGCTACAGCGCCCTGCAGACCCCGTACAACCTGGTCAGACGCACCGAGTTCGAGCGGGAGCTGCTCCCCGCGTGCCTCGCCGCCGGCCTTCCCACCATCCCCTACTTCGCCCTGGAACAGGGCTTCCTGACGGGCAAGTACCGCCCCGGACGCACGGTGACGGGCGTCCGCGCGGCGGCCGCGTCCGCACCGGGACGCACGGCCGCGGGCCGGGCCGTGCTCTTCGCGCTCGACGAGCTCGCCGCGGCCCGCGGCACCACGCCCGCGGCCGTCGCGCTGGCCTGGCTCGCGGGCCGGCCCACCGTCGTCTCCGCCCTCGCCAGCGCCCGCACCCCCGAGCAGCTGCAGGAGCTCCTGACCGGCGCGGACCTCACCCTGGAGGCCGCCGAGACCGACCTCCTGGACGTCGCCTCCCGCACCCCCGAACCGTTCCCCGTAGGGGCCTTCCGGCCGTAAGGAATGAGGAGAACCCATGATCCCCGTACCGCCGGCGGTGGTGATCGACCGCGCACTGCTGGGCCCCTTCCTCGCGGCCGCCCGCCAGGAGTACCGCGACTGCACCCCCGAGGCCCCACCGGGCTGTTTCGCCGTCCTCGTCGGCACCCTCGACGGCGACGCGGCGGTGGTGCTGCGCATCGAGCACGCCGAGAACGTCCGGGCCGTCGACGACACGGCCGAGGCGGAGTTCGCCGCGTCGATCGTCCCGTGCTTCGGCGCCGCCTACGCCAACCGCCGCCGCGGCTTCTGGTGTTCCTCCCGCGACCTGCTCCGCATCCACCGGAGCGCCGACCGGGACGGCCTGGAGGTCCTCGGCTCGATCCACCTGCACCCCGACTGGCACCACATAGGCCCACCGGCCGAGCGCGGCCTCCGCATCAGCCAGCGGCCGACCCCGATGGACCGCTACATGTTCGCCCACACGGGATACCCGGTGAACATGATCAGCTACCTGGAGACCCCGGACCCGGCCGCCCCGCCCGGTACCGCCCCCACGGACCTCCTCGCGGCCTGGGCTCCGCCGGACCACCCGGACGCGACGGAGTGCCCGGAACTGACGATCAAGTACGAGAACTGACGATCGGACGGCGGCCCCGCCCGTCCCGGCGCGTGTCGTGACAGACCGGGGGCGTGCTGGTCATGAGACCGGGACCTGTCCCCGGGACGCCCGTGAGCGCCCCGGCCTGGTGATCGCCGGGAGCGACGTCCGCGTGCGGCGGGTGTACGAGGTGCTCCCGGTGCCTCCAACGTACTCCGCGCCCGGCCCGGACGCGGGTGTCGGGCCGGGCCGGTTCCTCCGGTCGGCCATGCCCCCGGGCGGGCGGCGACCCGGGCCGGTGCCACGCGACGAGGCCGAGGGCGGGGCGGGGACGTCGGGGGTCCCGCGGGCGCGTCCGGGCGCGGGGTCTCCGGTGGTCCCGCGGGCTCGCCGGAGGGCGGGGGACAGGTCGCGTGCCAGGGGCCCGTACGCCCCGGTGGGCCCGTCCGGCGAGGCCGGTGCCGGACGGCTCGCCACCGGGACGTGGCGCATACGCGCGGTCCTTCCGGAGTACGGTGAAAGCACGGCGCCGCCGTACCGCCCGCCGGCCCGGCACCCGCCGCCGGTGAGGGACGGCGGCACAAGCGACGTGGACAGGCGGACGATCATGACCGAAGCAGGCGTTTCCCCCGGTGGTCCCACACCTCCACGCCTCCTGCCGGACGAGGTCCACCGGTCCGTCGGCCCCGGTACGGCGCTGCTCCGACTGGAGACGACGGGGGCCCGGCAGAGCCTCCTCGACGGCGCCTGGTGGCCGCGCTCGCGTGACGTCGAGCAGGAGATCCCTCCGCTGGTCACCGCCCTGACCGAGCACCTCGGCCCCATCACCCGGGTCGGCCTGGACGCCTCCGCGTGGAACGACATCCCCGGCCGCCTGGTCGTCGAGGGCCGGGTCGTCCACCTCGACTCCTTCCCCATCGGCGACGACACCGTCCTGGTCACCCGCGGCGACAACGACCACTTCTCCCTCATGGTCGTCCCGCCGAACACGACGCCGGAAGCCGCCCGCACGGCCATGGCCCGAGCCGTCCGCGCCGACAACGTCACCCAGGCCGCCGAGATCCTCCTCGCCGAACTCCCCCGCCCCGGGGCCCCGTCGGACGGCGCCTTCCAGGACGAGACGGCCCCGGGGCGCTGACCTGGGGCCGTGACGAGGGACCGTCCGCCGGAGCGTGCGGGGAGGCTTTACGGCACGACCAGATCGGGGAGCACGGTGCGGAGCTGCGCCGCGGTGACCGTCCCTTCCCGGACGAGGGCCGGGACCGAACCGCTCAGGTCGACGATCGACGACGACACCGCTCCCGCCGTCCGTCCGCCGTCGAGGTAGACGGAGACGGCGTCGCCGAGCATGTCCCGGGCCGACGCGCAGTCCTGCGGGGAGGGACGGTCGGTGAGGTTGGCGCTGGAGACCGCCAGGGGACCGGTCGCGGCGATCAGGCTCAGCGCGAGCGGGTGGTCGGGCATGCGAACGGCCACGGTGCCTTTCGTCTCGCCCAGATCCCAGCCCAGGGACGACCGGTGGCGCACGACCAGGGTCAGCCCGCCCGGCCAGAACGCCTCGATCGACTCACGTGCCCCAGGGGGGAGTTCGTCCACCAACTCCCCCAGGGCGTCGGCCGAGTCGACGAGCACCGGAGAGGGCTTGTGCCGCCCTCGCCCCTTGGCGGCGAGCAGGGCCGCGACGGCCCGCGGGTCGAAGGCGTCCGCGCCCACGCCGTACACGGTGTCCGTGGGAAGGACGACGAGCCGGCCCCCGCGCACCGCCGCGACGGCTTCCCGGAGGCCGGTGTCGCGGGCCGTCGGCTCGGCGCAGTCGAAGTACCGCGTCATGAGCCGGCTTCGCCCTCCCCGGTGATGGCGCCGCGTGACGTGACGAGCCGGGCGGTGCCCTCGGCGAGCTGGTAGCCCAGGCCCACGACGGCCACCTCCCCGGCCGCGACCTGCTCCGAGAGCAGGCGGGAGCGCTCGAGCAGCAGGTCGACGGTGTGGCGGATGTGCTCGTCCACGTCGCTCTCGGCGGTCAGTCCCGCCGCGCGGGCCGCCAGGATGCTCGGGGTGACCCGCTCGACGACGTCCCGGACGAAGCCGCCGACGGCCAGCCCGTCCTCCACCGCCGCGCGGGCGGCCGCGACGGCGCCGCAGGAGTCGTGGCCGAGGACGACGACGAGGCGGGCGCCGAGCACGCTGGTCGCGTACTCCACGCTCCCCAGCACCTCCGAGCCCAGGACGTGCCCGGCGGTACGGACGACGAAGAGGTCCCCGAGCCCCTGGTCGAAGATGATCTCGGCGGCCAGGCGTGAGTCGGAGCATCCCAGGACGACGGCGAAGGGATCCTGCCCGGGAGTGAGCTCCGCACGACGGGCGGCATCCTGATTGGGGTGCTCAGGCTCCCCGGCGACGAAACGCTTGTTGCCCGACAGGAGAGCGTCGAAGGCCACGTGAGGTGAAGTTCTCGGCATGACACCAGCATAAAATCCGGCCCCCGCCCCCACCGAGGCGGCCCCGTAGCCAGCGTCCCTCCCGTTCCACGGCGGCGCGCTTCCCCCCTCACGCGGTCCGCGGCGGTCCGCTGCCCAGGCGGCCTGCCCCGGGTGGCCGGGCGGTCACGGCCCTTCTCGGCGGGCGCGACCGGTTGGGGCCCGGGGTGACCCGCGAATAGGATCAGCTCTCATGTCGAAGCTTGACGAGCTGCTCGTTGACGTCGCCACGCTGGTGGAGTCCGGGCAGAGCAATCAGATGTCCCTGACGGTGGTCACCGGCGGCGCTGTCATCACCGGCCGGCTGGCCCCCGAAGCGGTGTGGAGGCAGCGGGTCTCGGAGGTCCTGGCGGACTCCGCCAGCCTGGGGGAGTTCTCCGCCGTCTTCACCGCACCCACCCGGAGCGACGGGCCGCCCGCGTATCTGCACTTCCACATGGCGCGGATCCTTCAGGGCACGCTGGGGATCCCGGAGACGGGCGGCATGTACCGCGTCTCGATCGCGGACGTCAGCGCCTGGACCATGGGCGACTTCAGCTACTCCGACCACTGACGCCGCGCCGCCCGACCGGAGCCGCGCCCGGCCGGCCCGCGCGCTTCGGGCGGCTCAGGGTGATTCCCCGCGACGGGTGCCCGTCCCGCAGCCTGCGACGACCGGCGCCCCGAGCACCTCGGGCGGGAGACGGGCCGTCCCCTGAGGCGGCCCCACCCGGCAGGAGAGCCCGGCGCTCGGCCCCCGAGTGACTCCGGGGACCCCACGCGCCACGAGGGAGGGGCCTGACCGGCACACGCGCCGGTCAGGCCCCTCCCTCGTCATGCCGCGGCCGACGCCCGCCGCTCCCGGTCAGGCGGCCGGGGTGCCGAGCATCGCGGAAGCACGCTGGAGGGGGTCGAGCCCCCGGGCGGGCGCGGTGTCCTGGGGGAGGGCGCGGCAGGTGAAGCCGAGCCTGGTCATGGCGCGGAGGACTTCACCGGCGCTGAAGTCGCGGCGGTCCTGTCGGGTGATGACCTCCCCGACCTGCTTGACGGGGTAGGTGCGGCGGCCGATGATCACGGACTCGCCGACGGCCGGCTCGGGTTTGACGCCCTGCATGGACTGCAGGACACCGCTCTTGGTGAGGTCGAAGGGGAAGCGGGCGATGACACAGCGCATGATGCCTCGCAGAAAGAAGGAGGGAGGGAGGGGTCTGCCGCGGTGAGGCGGCTCAGCGGGCCAGGGCGAGGACGCCCAGGGCGCTGCCCTGGGCGTCGATGACGGGCAGCACGTCGAGCCTGCGGCGGCGCATCGCGTGGTCGGCCTCGGCCGTCGTGGTCAGGGGCGAGGTGAACAGCCCGCGGTCGCCGGGTACGGCGCCCAACCGGATCCGGTCGTCGTAGGCGGCGCTGTCACGGACGGCGGTGAGCTGGGCCCGGGTGACCAGCCCGGTGCACAGGCCGTCCTCGTCGCACAGGAGGAGATGCCCGGTGCGGGCTCCGGCCATCACGGCCAGGGCCACCTCGACCGTCATGTCGTCGCCGACCTGCGGACCGGCCACCTCCATGACGTCGTCGACCGTCTGGGGCCCCGAGGTGGTGTTCGACGGACTGGGCTTGATCCGGACCAGCGTCACGACATGCCTCCTGCACAGATGGGCGATTCTCCGGATCACGCGGCTTCTCAGGCCGCGGGAGGAACGGCTCCTCGTACGTGTGCGGTTCATTCCGAACCTTCCTTGATACGGCGCGAATCGAGGAATTCCGCAGCGTAAGAGCAGCCCCGGAATCACAGTACGGACCGAATGAAATGCGATGAACGAAAGCGAACTCGGCGCACGGAAATCCGTGGCGGCGCAGTCGGAAGATTGATGTGCGCGGAAGCGGGTCCCGGGCATCGACGGGTACGGCTCGAAGAGGGCCGCGTACCGCGAGGTGGTGTGCCGGCAGGAGGAATCACTGCGGAAACACGTGCAGCTGGGGCCCGCACCCCGAAGGATGCGGGCCCCAGCTACGTTTTACGCGTCAGCGTCAGACGGTGACGATGTTCTCGGCCGTCGGGCCCTTCTGGCCCTGCGCGATGTCGAAGGTGACCTTCTGGCCCTCCTGCAGCTCGCGGAAGCCCTGGGCGGCGATGTTCGAGAAGTGGGCGAACACGTCAGCGCCGCCACCGTCCTGCTCGATGAAACCGAAGCCCTTTTCCGCGTTGAACCACTTCACGGTGCCGGCAGCCATGTCTATCTCCTTTGGGCAGTACATCGGCATCCGTACCGTACGGATGCCGTGTCGCCGCGATGATGCCCTGCCCGGAAAAATACCGGAAATGCAAAGCGCTTCCACGCGGCACGCGGCCGGTGGGAGCGCTCGAAGTTTTTGGGTACCAAAACTGCAACTGAGATCGACAGTAGCACGGCCCCGGCAGTCCGTGCGCGTCGAGAATTTCCCCCAACGTGTCGCCGGGAAAAACCCTCTTGGCGATGGCCGCTAAAACCTCAGACCGCGAACACAGGTATTCCCGCACGCCGAATACGGCGTTTCGTCAGCGAGAGGCCGCCAGGCCGCACGGCCCCGACTCGGTCCGTGACCGCCGAGCCGCCACGAGACCCGGACGCCGAGATGCCGCAGGCTGCGTCCGGCCCACGGGCCGGCTGGTCTGCGTAAGCCGCGGCCGGATCCGTTGTCCTGGATCTCGTGCACCTCCCCGAGACTGCGCCCTTCGTCGGCGTGGGCGCCGCCCGACTGCGCGACAAACCCACGGCATGGCGCCTGGTGGTCACCGGGCGCACGACACACTCAGTCGCCCGCCGTGCCCCGAAGTTCGTCCAACGAGAGTCGCGCCTCCTGGGGGGCGACGCCTCCGTCGAAGTGGATGCCCTCGGCAGACAGGACGTCGGCGGGAGAGTCTTTGCGGGTCCGGTCGGTCCAGCGGAAGCCGGGGCTGACGCGGCCAGCCGTGTTGAGGACCCGCCAGGCGTTGGGGCACCTGGGGCAGGTGGCCAGGTGAGTGCCGACCGGGACGGCGTGACTGCCGATCACCGTCGCCACGTCTCCGTACGTCGTCCACCGACCCGCGGGGACTGCCGCCAGGAGCTCGTGCAGGCTTGTCCAGTCCCTGCCGGTGCCGCTGAGCTGCTTGGCCAGGCCCGCGAGGCTCGTCCCGGCCAGAGCTCCCCACTCGTCGGGGTCGACGTTGTCCGGAACATGGGCAGTGTCGACGTCCCACCAGGTGGTGCCCTGGATGCCGTCGGCCTTGCGGCCGGTCACGCTGGTGAAGATGTGGTTGGCCAGCCCGGTCGGGGTGTACGGCTTGCCATCGGCCTTCCATGTCAGCGGCTTGGCGGTGTTGTTGTTCCACGTCACACTTGCCCGGTTGCTGTCTTCGGCCACCCAGGTGACGACGTCCTCGCGGATGCCTTCGGTCACGCCGTGCCTCGGCGTCAGCGTGAGCAGGGTGCCGTCCGGGAGTAGTCCGGCGCCGACGATGACGTGCACGGCGTTCTGGGCCCGTGAGCGTTCCTCCAGCTTCTGGGCCGCTACCTTGGTCTCGATCCGGGCCGGCGCGAGAGTGAACTCTTCCACCTCCGGGGTGGGATAGACCTTGGTGAAGCCGGCGACGAGCTGGTCCTTCACCTTCCACAGGCCCACCTGGATGAGGTCGATGTCGAGGTTCATCTCGGACAGCCAGACCACGGTGTGGGTGACCTGCTTGGGGAAGTCGGCGGCGATGATCACCTGCCTGGGGCGCTGAAGGAGCTCCGGGCTCCAGTCCCCGTCCACGTGCTCCAGGAGGTGTTGCCGGCACTCGTCGAGTTCGAGGACCTCCCCCCTGCCCTTCCGGAAGTCGCGGTGTGCCTGGGCCAGCGTGTCGAGGTCGAACCTGGACACGAGGGCGGCGTAGGTGATCGCCTGGAGGTGGACGTCGCGGTCGGCCGTTCCCCGCTTCAACTCGACCACGACGAGCCGGCCGGTGGCGTCCAGGCCCAGGACGTCCAGCCGGTTCCGTGCCGGTACCCCGTCCGTATCGGCCCACCGGTCGAACTCGGAGGTGATCACGAGTACCGACTCTCCGAGGACCCGGGGGTTGGCGATCACCCACTCCTGGAGGTGCTGTCGCTCAAGGAGGCCCTCCGCTGCCAGCGCGGTCGGTGCGACGGGTGTGGCCGTGCTCCCGTCGACGGTGAAGAGATGATCCACGCTGTTCCCCTGCCCCCAGGCCATCAGCCGCGCGCTCCCACGCCGGCCGTCCTGAGCCTAGGCACGGAGCGCGTCCCACGTCAGTCCCTTGCGGAGACAACGGAGAGTTCGGGAGCCGACCGGCAGCGGGGTCCCGCGGCTCTCTGATGGCTCCCAAGGCAGGTGCAAACGCCAGTCAGGGGTCTGATCCGATGCCTCGGATCAGACCCCTGAACTTGTTTTCGGCTGTCGGGGTGGCGGAATTTCTCCATGGGGCCGGTGTGTCTCTCATCTGCACTGATGGTCCGCAGACGTTCGCGCTCGTCCGCCGTTTTTCGTCGGCGTTGTCACGCAGTTCGGCACTCACCGCTGGGACAGTGACGCCAGCGCTCTCAACCTCCGTAGCGGTTCCGTAGGTCGGTCGTGACGCCCGACATGATGCTCACGGCCTGCTGGGGAGAGGTCTTTGCCAGGGGCGCCTCAACCTGGGGGTCATAGGCTGTCAGACCTGTCTCCTTCTCCACGAGTACGGAGAGAGCGAAAAGCTTGCCGAGCACTGTTGCAGCACGATCACCGGTGTGCCAGTAGGGCACCGTGATGCTGACCTCGTCGCCGAATACGGACAGATCGATGCCCGTATCGGCGTGGGTGAGCTCGCGTGACTCATCCTCGTACTCCGTGATGTCCACATCGCCGAGCAGCCCGCGGGCCTGCGGCACTATGCGCTGCCACGCTTCCAGTAGCTCGGCGGGGATCGGATCGCTCTCCCCGGCCCTGGCCTCGGCGGCTTCCAGGACGTCGTCCCAGGATTGCCCCTCATCTCGGCTCAGGAAGTAGATGTCGTAGCTCATCGCGAGATCGTAGAGCCAGCGGCTCGCGCCGTGAACGACGGCCTGGGAAACCGTCGGGGCGGGGTCACCGGGGGTTGAAATCCCCTACCCACCGCCAGGTGAAACGGCTTCTGAGCAGGATCTTTGGTTGGAGGCCGCTGCGTCTCCAGACACTGTGATCGCCCGGTCTCCCCCGTCGTCTCCCGTCTGATCGGCACGGGAGGGGCACGTCGGAATCCCGGGCCGTCGCCCACGATCGTGCTCCGTCGCCGGAGACATCCATCGGACAGCCCTTCACACAGCTTCGTGTCCCTGCTCTCCGACCGCGGTGCCCCGCTGGAGGTGATCTCCCGCCTCGTCGGGCGGCGGGGATGGCCGTGGCGGAGGAGGTCTACCGGAAGCAGATCCGTCCTGTGATCCAGACCGGGCCGCCGAGTTGCCCAAAGGCATGGGGCGAGGGCGAGCTCGCCGAGGCCGCGTATCGGGGTGCGCTTCAGGCATCCCTTGCCGCCGCGCAGGCTGCCGGCGGAACTGCGCTGGGGCGGAACGAGCAACTGAACACCAAGGCCGAGTCCGGTGAGACGGCGGCCATCGCCATGGCCAGGGCAGCGGGCTGGACGTAGCCACGACGGCGCCCACACGCACTCGGAAAGCGGAGGGCCCCCGGCCCGATGGGGGCCTGGGGGCCCTACTGCCTACTGGCCGACGCTCATGGCCCAGCGCACGGAAGTGGGGGCCTGCACGTTCACGGAGGCGGATGCCTGCTCGTGCTTGAGGTCGATCTGGTTGTAGGTGGTACTGACCTGGCCTCCCACGCACTTGAGCGGGAAGGACAGCCCCGACGGCGCATAGGTGACATTCACCGTGCCTTCGCCCCGGCACGAGACAATGATGCCCAGGGGGCCCTTACGTACCCCGCCTTTGAGAGCAAGTTCTCTGCTCCCTTGGGCATTGGCCACAGCGGCCAGGGTATTTCCGTCCGGGAGCCGGGGCGCCGTCTCCACAGAACCCGAAGGGGTGGCTTCGCCGGGCACGGGGGACGGGGCAGCAACGGTCGGCGTAGCCGATTTCTGACTTTCCCTCGCCTCGTCGGGCGTGCAACCGACGGAGAGGAATGCGAGCGTCACTCCGAGCCCCAACGTGGCGAATTTCAGCCCCCTGGACGGACTGAAACCGTGCCTTACCGCTCCCACAGGTACCACCCCAAGTGCCAAGGCGTGAAGCTGGTCACGGTGCTCTTCGCCGAGGTGTTGCAGTTGCTGTAGATCGTGTAGCTCGTGCCGGTGTTCTTCAAGCGCCACACCCCGTACTTGCCGTACGTGGTCTTCCTCGGCGGCGTGTCCACCTGAACCTCGTTGCCGACCTCTACGTTGATCTTGACGGAGAGGTCGACGCCGTACTTGGCCTCGAGCTCGGCGACCAACACGCCCGCGGAGGCCTTCATCTCACCGCTGACGGAGATTCCGACCTCGCCTCCTGCCTTGGCCTTGAACCAGGAGCGGGCCGTCCTGCTCGTGGCGTTGTAGTTGGCCTGTGTCGCCCCGACGCCCTGGTGGTACTTGCCCAGGTTGGCGGTCGGCTTGTACACGTTCTTGGGCTGGCAGTACTCGGCCTGCGTCCCCTCCTTCGGCTTGGACACCGGAGGGAGCTCCGCCTCGTCCGTGGGTGCCGGCACGAAGCCGGTCTCGTCCGCCTCGGGCGGCGGGCCGGGCTGCAGAACGCCTTCCTCGATCGGCGCGGGATCAGCGGATTCGGCGTACGCGACGGAGTTCATTCCCCCCGCAACTGCTATCGCGGTAGCGGAAACCACCAAGAACTTCCGGATCATCACTTCAATTCCCCCTTCTTTGGAGCCGCTTGGTCAGGGCGACCCGTTACGGGAAAGCTACCGCCTCGCCTCGACTCTGCGATCAAGCGGCGGAAGCTCTGAGGGAGATTTGAGAGTAAGAACTGATCATTCCGGGGCCCGATTGGGTGTGATTCGGTGCAACCCAGGGCAGAGAGACCGCCGGCCGGGCAGCGCCGCGTCGGCCTCTCTCGCGAATGGTTCATGTCCATGTCGGCGAGCCGGGCCTTCGGGCCCCAGCAGCCCGGCGCATCTGCTTTCGGGTGATGCCCTCCAGGGTCATCTCGTCGCGCGAAGACCCGACTGCGGCGATGATCCGCTTGTACGGGAAGATGCCGTCCTCGTACCGCCACCAGTCCGTGAGCCGGCCGTCGGGGTCCGTCGTGAATCGGTACTCCCCGCCGCTGTACTCCAGCTCCCCGATGACTGCCGTGAAGGGCTCCGGCCCCCTGTCGCGGTACTTGCTCGGGAGCCAGGTCTCGAAGAGGTGCGCGGGCTCGATCACGTGATCGTTCCCTGTTGTCGCCACTCCCGGTGGCGAGGGTCCGGCCATCAGGGCTGAAGCCCACGGCGTACCTCTCGCCGCTGCTCCCGGCGAGAGGTTCGCCGACCTGCGACGGGTACGCGGGATCGCTGACGTTCCACAGGCTCGCCTTGCTGCCGGCGCTGCCTGCGGCGAGCATGGCCCCGTCCGGACTGAAAGCCACCGGCCACACGGCGCCCGTGTGGCTGGTGCCGATCAGTGCCGTGGGTCGGCCACGTTCCTGAGCCGGATGGTGTCGTCCGGGCTGCCGCTGGCGAGAGTGCGGCCGTCGGGGCTGAAGGCGACGGAGTGCACCGTGTCCGTGTGGCCGGTCAGCACCGCGCCGACAGGGGTCGGGTGACGTGGATCGGTGCCGTCGTCAGGGGCGGGATCTTCGGCGCTGATCCGCAGCGACCGTAGACACGCGGGAAGCGGTAGTCACGCAGATAGACACGCAGACAGAAACAGGTGAGGCCGGTACTGAATCCAGTACCGGCCTCACCTGCTGTTTCGGCTGTCGGGGTGGCGGGATTTGAACCCACGACCTCTTCGTCCCGAACGAAGCGCGCTGCCAAGCTGCGCTACACCCCGATGTCGCTGCTGTGGTCTTCCCGTCGCGGCGACATCGATTACTTTAGCCCACCCGCGCCCAGAGACGAAATCCGGTTTTCACGGCCCCCCACCGCAGGTCGGAAGCGGTCCACGGTGACCAGGGCGAGACCGAGGGCGTAGAAGGCCAGGCCCAGGACGAGGGCGTTGGTGAGGACGCCGGGGTAGCCGTGGGCGGTGACGTCGAGGAAGGGGTACGTGTAGCGGGTCGGCGTGTCGGGGGAGACCAGGGCGCCGCGGGCCAGGGCGAAGACGAGGTACGCGCCGGGCGCGGCGAGCCACTGGGCCGCGTGGCGCCACCGCAGCGCGCCGGGGCGGGTGAGCAGGAGCCAGTCCAGGACCACGCCGATCGGGGTGACGGTGTGCAGGAGCTGGTTGGCGGCGGCCCTGGCGCCCCTGAGGCGGGCGATCGCGGCGGCCTCGTTGAACTGGCTGGCCTCGTTGTCCAGGACCAGGTGGAAGACCAGCCCCACCACCGTGATGCAGAGCAGCACCCCGCCGGTCCACAGCGCGGGCAGCGGCGGGCGGCGGGCGGCGGCGCGTACGGCGCCCAGGCCGAGGACGACGGCGACGGCGGCGTTCGACCAGATCGTGAAGAAGCTGAAGACGACGAGGGGGCTGCCCTCGACGCACTCGATCA
Organism: Streptomyces sp. NPDC048018; assembly: GCF_043202995.1. Lineage (NCBI taxonomy): Bacteria > Bacillati > Actinomycetota > Actinomycetes > Kitasatosporales > Streptomycetaceae > Streptomyces > Streptomyces sp. NPDC048018. The sequence continues at coordinate 169,063 of NZ_JBIDBK010000005.1, read as the reverse complement.
CGATGCCCGTCACCGCGGCCAGGGCGAGCAGGCCGCGGAAGGCGGAGGTCACGGCGGGATACGGCATGGGGTCACCGTATGCGCCGCCCGGGACGGGGGCGGGGAGATCAGCGCCGGGCGGTCAGGGTGAGCAGCGTCGCCTCGGGCGGGCAGGCGAAGCGGACCGGGGTGTAGCGGTTGGTGCCGCAGCCCGCCGAGACGTGCAGGTACGAGGTGTGGCCGCCGGCCGTGTGGGTGGACAGGCCCTTGACCCGGTCGGTGTCCAGGTCGCAGTTGGTGACCAGGGCCCCGTAGAAGGGGACGCACAGCTGGCCCCCGTGGGTGTGGCCGGCCAGCACCAGCTCGTAGCCGTCCGCGGTGAACGCGTCGAGCGACCGCAGGTACGGCGCGTGCACCACGCCCACGCTGAAGTCGGCGTCCGGATCGGGGCCGCCGGCGACCCGCTCGTACCGGTCCCGCTTGATGTGGGGGTCGTCGATGCCGGTGAAGGCGAGGTCCAGGTCGGGCAGCTTCAGCCGGCCGCGGGTGTTGGTGAGGTTCACCCAGCCCGCCGTGTCGAAGGCGTCCCGCAGGTCCTCCCACGGGTTGTGCACGACGCCGACCGCCGGCGGGTTGCCGTTGAGACCGTGCCGGCCCTGCATCTTCTCCTTGAGATAGAGGGCGGGGTTGCGCAGCCGGGGCCCGTAGTAGTCGTTGGAGCCGAAGACGTAGACGCCGGGGAACTCCATCAGCGGCCCGAGCGCGTCGAGCACCTCGGGGACGGCCTGTGTGTCGGAGAGGTTGTCGCCGGTGTTGACGACGAAGTCGGGACGCAGGCCCGCGAGGGACTGGAGCCAGGCGCGCTTCTTGCGCTGCCCGCACACCATGTGGATGTCGGAGACCTGGAGGACCCGCAGGTCACGCATGCCTGGGGGGAGCACCGGGACGGTCACCCGGCGCAGTCGGAACGAGCGGGCCTCGAAGCCCGCCGCGTAGACGAGTCCGGCCGCGGCCGTCGCCGTGAGACCTGCCGTGATCTTCAGGGGGATCCCGTACCGTGCGCGCATCTCCCTATCGTCGCAGACCTGGTCGGCGGAAATGCGCGGGCGGTGCGGGCCGGGCACCTGACACACTTGACCCCATGACCACGCTCAAGGCCAAGCTTCAGGACGACCTCAACGCCGCGATCAAGGCCCGCGACGAACTGCGCTCCTCGACCCTGCGGATGACCATCGCCGCGATCCAGAAGGAGGAGGTCGCGGGCAAGACCAAGCGCGAACTCTCCGACGACGAGGTGCAGAAGGTGATCGCCAAGGAGGCGAAGAAGCGCCGCGAGGCCGCGGACGCCTTCACCCAGGGCGGTCGTGCCGAGTCCGCCGCGCGCGAGGTGGCCGAGGGCGAGGTCCTCGACGCGTACCTGCCGAAGCAGCTCTCCGACGAGGAGCTGGAGGGCATCGTGGCCGCCGCCGTCGAGGAGGCCAAGGGCGCCGGCGCCGAGGGCCCGCGCGCGATGGGCGCCGTCATGAAGATCGTGAACCCGAAGGTCGCCGGGCAGGCGGAGGGCGGCCGGGTCGCCGCCGTCGTGAAGCGACTGCTCGCGGGCTGACCCGCCCAGGCGGCCCGTGGCGGCCCAGGAGGGACGGCCTGCCCGCTCGGGCCTGCCGGCTCGGGCCGGTCCGCTCGGGCCCGCCCGCTCGGGCCCGTCCACTCAGGCCCGCTTGCTCTGGCCGGCCCGCTCGGGCCCGCTCGCTCAGGCCGGTCCACTCGGGCCCGCCCGCTCAGGCGGTCCGCTCGGGCCCGCCCGCTCCGGCCGGTCCACTCGGGCCCGCCTGCTCGGGCCCGTCCGCTGGGGGGCCGGTCCACTTGGGCCCGTCCACTTGGGCCTGCCCACTCAGGCCCGCCCACTCAAGCCCGCCCGTTCTCGCCCGGCCGCAGTTGCTTCGTGCGGGCCGCCCGCCCACACGCCGAAGGCGCCCCATCCGGTCCTGCCGGGTGGGGCGCCTTCGTCATGGGGCCGGGGCCGTGCGGCCGGGATCAGTGCCCGCCACCGCCACCGCCGCCGCGGCCTCCGCGGCCGTTGGTTCCGCCGATCAGGTCCGGCGGGATGGTGATGCCGCCCGGCAGCGTGGTGCCCGGGTCGCGGCCGCCCGGCTTGTTGTCGTCGCCGGGGCGCTTGTTCTTGTCCTTGTCCTTGTCCGCGGGCTGCGCGCCGCGCGGCACGTTGATCGGGACGAAGGACGGGGTCTCCCCGGCGTTGAGCGCACCGGTCATCGCGATCCGCCAGATCGGGCCGGGGAGGCAGCCACCGCAGACCTTGTCGTAGTACTGGCCGCCGATGGTGATGTCGTACATCGACTTCTTCTCGCCGACGTCGTCACCGACCCAGACCGCCGTGGCCAGGTTCGGCGTGTAGCCGACGAACCAGGCGTCCTTGCGGTCGTTGGTCGTACCCGTCTTGCCCGCGTTGTCGCGGTCGCTCAGACCGGCCTTGGTGCCCGTACCGTCCTCGACGACGCCCTTGAGCATCTGGTTGACGCTGTCCGCGGTCCGCTCGGACATCGCCCGCGAGCACTCGGTCTGCGGGACCTTCAGCTTCTCGCCGGTGGCCGTCGTGATCGACTCGATGACGACCGGGGTGCAGTACGTGCCGCGGTTGGCGAAGGTCGCGTAGACCGAGGCCATGTCGAGCGGGGTCGCCTCCTGGCCGCCGAGGGTGATGGAGGGAAGCTCCTTCAGCTTCTTGCCGAGCTCCCGCTCGTACCCCATCTTCTGCGCCATCGTCACCGTCTCGCACAGGCCGGTCATCTGCTCCAGCTGCGCGAAGTACGTGTTGATGGACTTGCCGAGGGCGCTGGTCATGTCCCAGCTGCCGGCCTCGGACTCCATCTCGTTCTGCAGGTCCCAGTTGCCGCCGCCGGAGGGGCCGCCCGCGCAGGTGTTGTACGAGCTCATCGGCAGCGAGATCTTCCACGGCGTCGTGAAGGACTGCGCCGGGCTGAGGCCCTTCTCCAGCGCGGCCGCGGCCGTGATCGGCTTGAAGGTCGAACCGACCTGGAAGCCGTAGGTCGTGCCGCCCATCCTCTTGCCGACGGCGAGGTTGAGCGTCGTCTGGTGCAGCTTCTGGTCGAGGCCGTACGGGCGGGACTGGCCCATCGACAGGATCTTGCCGCTGCCGGGCTGGACCTGGACCACCGAGGCGGCGACCGGGTCGTCCTTGTCGACCTTGGCGACGGCGGCCTCGTTGGCGGCGGCCTGGGCGCGCGGGTCGAGGGTGGTCCGGATGGTCAGACCGCCCAGGTTCCACAGCTTCTGGCGCTCCTCGGCGGTCTTGCCGAAGACCGGGTCGTTGAGGATCGTCTTGCGGACGTAGTCACAGAAGAAGCCGGCGCCGTCCACGGCGGTGATGCAGCCGTTCTTCGGCGACTTCACCTTCAGCTTGATCGGGGTGGCCTTCGCCTGGTCGGCCTCGGCCTGGCTGACGTCCTTCACGTCGGCCATGCGCTGCAGCACGATGTTGCGGCGCTTGGTGGCCTCCTGGAGGTCGTTCACCGGGTCGAAGCGGCTCGGCGACTGCACGAGGCCGGCCATCATGGCGGCCTCGGGGAGGGTGAGGTCGGCGGCGTGCTTGGAGAAGTAGCGCTGCGAGGCGGCCTCGATGCCGTACGCCTGCTGCCCGAAGAACGTGATGTTGAGGTAGTTCTCCAGGATCTTCTTCTTCCCCAGCTCCTCCTCGACCTGGATGGCGAACTTCAGCTCGCGCACCTTGCGGCCCAGGGTCTGCTGGGTGGCCTGGGCGACCTTCTCGGGGTCGTCACCGGCCTCCTCGACGAAGACGTTCTTCACGTACTGCTGGGTGAGCGTGGACGCGCCCTGCGCGACGCCGCCCGACTGCGCGTTGCGGTTGATGGCGCGCAGCACGCCCTTGAGGTCGATCGCGCCGTGCTCGTAGAAGCGCGAGTCCTCGATGGCGACGATCGCCTTCTGCATGTACGGCGAGATCTTCTCGATCGGCACGACCTTGCGGTCGCGCGAGTACACCGTGGCGATGTGGCCGCCCTCGGAGTCGAGGATCGTGGTGCGCTGACTCAGCGGGGGCGTCTTCAGGTTCGAGGGGATCTCGTCGAATCCCTCGACCGTGCCCTTCGCCGCAAGTCCCAGCGCTCCGGCCGCGGGCAGGGCGATGCCCGCCAGCACGGCTCCGGAGAGCACACTGACACCGAGGAACTTGGCGGCCTGCTGGGTCCCGGTCAGACCTCCGCCCGAGCGCTTCTTTGGCATGGGGGCAGCCTAATCCGTGGACATGAGCGTTCCGTAGGAGCGGGGGCTTCTCGGAGCGTTCGCGTACCAGACCGTGACATCCGGGTGCCGCCCGGCCGTGGGGGCCGGGCCCTTTCCCCCGCCTGAACTGCACGCACGGCAGCGTGACGTGTCGACGTTCCCATTCGCCGGACACACGGATATGCCTTGGCCTAAGCTGCTCCCAACTGTCACAGCCGCGTGGTCTCGCAGCAAGACCCGTGCATGACGTCGGCGTGAATTCCCGCGTACCCGAAGCGCGGTGGCTTCATGCCTGAATTCGACTCATGTCCGTTATGGGCATGATGTCCTGGGGTCACTCCCCTGGGTGATCTCACGCGCACGCATAGTCCGTTCGGGCCATTCAAGATTGGGCCCGAAGGGGGTGTTGCGCTGTCCCCACCTTCCGTAACGTCCCAACTGGCAGCGGTGAATATGCCGCTACCGCCGTGGGGGAGCCTCGATTCGGGAGAGGACGGCGCCGGTATGGGCTGGGTAGCTGACTGGAGTGCGCAGGCGGCCTGCCGCACTACCGATCCGGATGAACTTTTCGTGCAGGGCGCGGCGCAGAACAGGGCGAAGGCGGTGTGCACCGGGTGTCCGGTGCGGACCGAGTGCCTCGCCGACGCCCTCGACAACCGCGTGGAGTTCGGCGTGTGGGGCGGCATGACGGAGCGCGAGCGACGCGCACTGCTGCGCCGTCGGCCGACCGTGACCTCGTGGCGCCGGCTCCTGGAGACCGCGCGCACCGAGTACGAGCGCGGAGCGGGCCTGCTGCCCGTGGCGATGGACGACGACGCGACGTACGAGACGTACGCGGCGGTGGGCTAGGGGGCGGGAGCCCGTCCCACCACGCCATAGCGGTCGGCGCGCCCGTCAGGGCATACGGCCGACCGTCAGACGGTCACCGATCGCCCGCAGCCCGTCGAGGTCGTGCACATCGCCGGGCAGGGCGGCCACTTCGGCGACCGCCACCTCCGGGTGGAGCGCGGTGAAGCGGTCGCGCGTGCGCTGTTCGCGTGCGAGCACCTGCATCCGCTCCGCATGGAGACGGAGCAGGCCTGCGGTCAGTTGCCGGACGTCCGTGTCCGCGTCGGCTGTGGGGGCAGCCTCGGGCAGGGAACGTGCGGCGCCCGTGTCCGCGTCGGCTGTGGGGGCAGCCTCGGACCGGGAACGTGCGGCGGCGGTGGCGAGGTCTGCGGAGGGGTCCGCAGGGGGGTGTGACGACTCGGGAGAAGTGGCCCGGGAGCCACGCCCAGGAACCTTCCCGGCGCCCTGATCCACAATGCGGCCCTCGTCAAGATTTTCTGCGGCGGCCCGTGCCCGCTCGGCCGACAGCCGGGCGGCGCCGCTGCCATGGACCCGATTGAGGACGAGACCGGCCAGCGGCATCTCCTCCGCGGCCAGCCGCTCCACGAAGTACGCCGCCTCGCGCAGCGCGTCCCGCTCCGGAGTGGCGACCACGAGGAAGGCCGTGCCCGGCGCCTGCAGCAGCTTGTACGTGGCGTCCGCGCGGGTCCGGAAGCCGCCGAACATCGTGTCCATCGCCGCCACGAAGGTCTGCACGTCCTTCAGGAACTGCCCCCCGAGCAGCTTCCCCAGCGTCCCCGTCATCATCGACATGCCGACGTTCAGGAACTTCATCCCGGCCCGGCCGCCCACCTTCGCGGGCGCCATCAGGAGCTTGATGAACTTCCCGTCCAGGAACGACCCGAGCCGCTTCGGCGCGTCCAGGAAGTCCAGCGCCGAACGGGACGGCGGCGTGTCGACCACGATCAGGTCCCACTCGTCCCTCGCCCGCAGCTGGCCCAGCTTCTCCATCGCCATGTACTCCTGCGTGCCGGCGAAGCCGGCCGACAGGGACTGGTAGAAGGGGTTCTCCAGGATCGCCCGGGCGCGGTCGGCGTCCGCGTGCGCCTCGACGATCTCGTCGAAGGTCCGCTTCATGTCGAGCATCATCGCGTGCAGCTCGCCGCCGTCCGGGCCCTTGACGCCGTCCACCCTGCGCGGCACGTTGTCCAGCGAGTCGATCCCCATGGACTGGGCGAGCCGGCGCGCCGGGTCGATGGTGAGCACCACCACCCGCCGGCCCCGCTCCGCCGCCCGCACCCCGAGGGCCGCCGCGGTCGTCGTCTTGCCGACCCCGCCGGCGCCGCAGCACACGATGATGCGGGTGCCCGGGTCGTCGATCAGCGGATCGAGCTCCAGGACGGGCGCGGTGTCCAGACCGCCGGCCGCCGTCTTCTCCGTCACGTGCCCACCCCTTGTCTCCGCAGCTCCTTCGCCAGCCGGTACAGCCCGGCGATGTCCGCCCCGTCCCCCAGGAAGGGCAGTTCGAACGTCGGCACCCCGATGCCGTTCAGCGCCTCGCGCTGGGCCCGCTCCAGCTCCACCCGCTGGGCGTGCTCCGCGGCCTGCTCGAGCAGCGGCCCGACCAGCCTCGTCCCGCCCTTGACGCCGGCCGCCGCCAAGGTCGCGGCGACGGCGTCCCGGTGGGCGCCCGAAGCGGCCGCCACCGCCGCCTCGTCGAGGACGTGCGGCCGGACCATGTTCACGATGGCGCGGCCCACGGGCAGTTCGGCCGCGCGCAGCTCGGCGATCCCGTCGGCGGTCTCCTGGACCGGCATCTCCTCCAGGAGCGTCACCAGGTGCACCGCGGTGTCCGGGGACTTCAGGAAGCGCATGATCGCCTGGGCCTGGTTGTGTATCGGGCCGATCCTCGCCAGCCCCGCCACCTCGTCGTTGACGTTGAGGAAGCGGGTGATGCGGCCGGTCGGCGGCGCGTCCATCACCACGTAGTCGTAGGTGAAGCCGCCCTGCTTCTCGCGGCGGCGGACCGCCTCGCACGCCTTGCCGGTCAGCAGCACGTCGCGGACGCCCGGGGCTATCGTCGTCGCGAAGTCGATCGCGCCGAGCTTCTTCAGGGCCCGGCCCGCGCTGCCCAGCTTGTAGAACATCTGGAGGTAGTCGAGGAGCGCGCGCTCGGCGTCGATGGCCAGGGCGAAGACCTCGCCGCCGCCCGGAGCGACCGCGATCTTCCGCTCCTCGTACGGCAACGCCTCCGTCTCGAAGAGCTGGGCGATGCCCTGCCTGCCCTCGACCTCGACCAGGAGGGTGCGCTTGCCCTCGGTGGCGAGGGCGAGCGCGAGTGCGGCGGCCACCGTCGTCTTACCGGTACCGCCCTTGCCGCTGACGACCTGGAGCCTGCTCACGCCTTCGAGCCTAACCACTGGCGGCCCGGCCCAATCAGAGGGCCGCCCCGGACGCGCCCCTGAAAGAGCCCCTACGGGAGCGGGGCGCTCCGCGGCAGCGGCTACAGTCGGCTCATGACCAAGTGGGAGTACGCGACTGTGCCGCTGCTGGTGCACGCGACGAAGCAGATTCTTGACACCTGGGGCGAGGACGGCTGGGAGCTCGTCCAGGTCGTGCCCGGGCCGAACAACCCCGAGCAGCTCGTGGCCTACCTGAAGCGGGAGAGGTCCTCGTGAGCGGGGCCGGATCCGTCGAGGCGAAGATCGCCGAGCTGGGCCTGACCCTGCCCGAGGTCGTGCCGCCGATCGCCACCTACCAGCCGGCCGTGCAGTCCGGGGTGTACGTGTACACCTCGGGCCAGCTCCCGATGGTGGCCGGCAAGCTGCCCATCACCGGCAAGGTCGGCGGCGAGGTGACGCCCGAGGAGGCCAAGGAGCTCGCCGCCACCTGCGCGCTCAACGCCCTGGCCGCCGTCAAGTCGGTCGCCGGTGACCTGGACCGGATCAAGCGGGTCGTGAAGGTGGTGGGCTTCGTCGCCTCCGCCCCCGACTTCACCGGACAGCCGGGCGTCGTCAACGGCGCCAGCGAGCTGCTCGGCGCCGTGCTCGGCGACAAGGGCGTGCACGCCCGCAGCGCCGTCGGCGTCACGGTCCTCCCGCTGGACGCCCCGGTCGAGCTCGAGATCCAGGTGGAGCTCGTCCAGGACTGAGCGCCGGCCCGCGCGGGCCGCGGCCCGCGCCCGGCCCGCTCGCGCGCCATGCGTCCCGGATGCCCGCGCAGACCGCCCGTCGAGCCGGTTTCCTCCCGCCCGGAGGGAATCGGCTCTCGTGCATCTCGATGCTTGCGCATAGCATCCGGCCATGTCGAATGGTCAGTGGTACCCACCGGAATGGCCCGACCGCATCCGCGCCCTCGCGGCCGGTGAGCTCGTTCCCGCGACACCCCGGCGGGCCGCCACCGTGCTGCTCCTCAAGGACGGTCCGGCCGGCCCGCTCGTCCACATGCTGCGCCGCCGTGCCTCCATGGCCTTCGCGGGCGGCGCGTACGCCTACCCCGGGGGCGGCGTCGATCCGCGTGACGAGCACCCCGTGCGCTGGGCGGGCCCCTCCCGCGAGGAGTGGGCGGCCCGGCTCGGGCTGACGGACCCCGCGGAGGCGCAGGCCGTGGTGTGCGCGGCGGTGCGGGAGACGTACGAGGAGGCCGGCGTCCTGCTCGCCGGGGAGACCGAGGACACCGTCGTCGGCGACACGACCGGCGAGGACTGGGAGAAGGACCGCGAGGCCCTGGTCGCCCGCGAGCTGTCCTTCGCCGACTTCCTCGACCGGCGCGGGCTCGTGCTGCGCTCGGACCTGCTCGGCGAGTGGGCCCGCTGGATCACGCCCGAGTTCGAGCAGCGGCGCTACGACACCTGGTTCTTCGTCGCGGCCCTGCCGGCCGGCCAGCGCACCCGGAACGCCTCCACCGAGGCCGACCGCACGGTGTGGATCCGCCCGCTGGACGCGGCGGCCGGCTACGACCGGGGCGAGTTCACGATGATGCCGCCGACCATCTCCACCCTGCGCGCCATCCAGGGATACGGGAGCGCCGAGGCGGCCCTGGCCGCGTCGGCGGACCAGGACATGACCCCTGTCCTCGCCCAGGCCCGGCTCGACGGCGACCGGCTGGTCCTCAGCTGGCCGGGGCACGACGAGTTCACCAAGCACATCCCCACGGAACCGTCCGCGGGAGCCGGCGGAGGTGCGTCATGAGCGACGCCGCGGCCCTTCCCGGCCAGCCGCGCGGGACCGTGGTCTCCGGCCCCGGCACCCCGCGCGCGTACAACGTGCTCGCGCCCAACCCCTCCGCGATGACCCTGGACGGCACCAACACCTGGATCGTCGCCGAGCCGGACTCCGACCTCGCCGTCGTCGTCGACCCCGGACCGCTCGACGAGGGGCATCTGCGCCGGGTCGTCGAGACCGCCGAGAGGCTCGGCAAGCGGGTCGGCCTCACCTTGCTCACGCACGGGCATCCGGACCACGCCGAGGGCGCGGTGCGGTTCGCCGAGCTGACCCGGACCGCGGTGCGGGCGCTGGATCCGGCGCTGCGGCTCGGCGACGAGGGACTGGCCGCGGGGGACGTGATCACCACCGGCGGGCTGGAGATGCGGGTCGTCCCCACTCCGGGGCACACCTCGGACTCGCTCTCCTTCCACCTCCCGGCCGACCGTGCGGTGCTGACCGGGGACACCGTCCTGGGGCGCGGCACGACGATCGTGGCGCACCCCGACGGGCGGCTCGGCGACTACCTGGACTCGCTGCGGCGGCTGCGCTCCCTCACCCTCGACGACGGGGTCCACACGGTGCTCCCGGGGCACGGGCCGGTCCTGGAGGACGCGCAGGGCGCCGTGGAGTTCTATCTGGCACACCGGGCGAACCGGCTGGCCCAGGTGGAGACGGCGGTCGAGAACGGGCACACGACGGCTCCGGAGGTCGTCGCCGAGGTGTACGCGGACGTGGACCGTTCGCTGTGGCCGGCGGCGGAGCTCTCCGTGCGGGCGCAGCTGGACTACCTGAAGGAACACGGCTTGATCTGACCCCGGCGACCCCGCAACCGGGAGGCTCCGCCGGGTGTCTTACGCTCCGCTTACATCTGGCCGTAGTTCTTGGGGGGAAGCCCGTGTTCGTCATAGCCATCCTGCTGGTCATCACGGCAGCGGTGCTCTACTTCGTCGGCCGCGCGAACGACAGCCGCGGCCTCAAGCTGGGCGCGCTCGGCGCCGTGATCGCCGGCGTGTTCTCGCTGGTCGTGAGCGTGACGTACGTGATCAGCGCGTACGAGGTCGGCGTCCCGGTCGCCTTCGGCAAGGTCGGCACGCCGATGACCTCCGGCATGCACATGACCTCGCCGTTCACGACCGTCACGACCTTCTCGACGCGGCCCGTGGACCTCAACCTCTCCGACAAGGACGTGGTGGAGGTCCGCTCCTCGCAGGGCGGCGTGATGTACGCCGAGGTCACGGTGAAGTGGGCGGTGCACCCGTCCAAGGCCGTCGAGCTGTACAAGCTGGCCGGCAGCGAGGACGCCATCCAGCAGCGGCTCGTCTACCCGGACAGCCGGGAGATCGTCCGCAACGTCTTCGCCCGGTACACGAGCGAGCAGGGCTACGCCTCCGACCGCGAGAAGATCAACGCCGAGATCGCCGGTCTCATCAAGGAGCGCCTCGCGCCGCGCGGCATCGACGTCACCACCGTCAACCTGCGCAACGTGAAGCCCTCGCAGGCCCTGCAGGACCAGATCGACCGCAAGATCCAGCAGCAGCAGGCGACCGAGCGGGCCCTCGAGGCCGCCCGTACCGCCAAGGCGGAGTCCGACCGGCGCCGCATCGAGGCCGAGGGCATCGCCCGCGCCAACAAGATCCTCAACGAGTCCCTGACCGACAAGGTCCTCATGAACCAGTGCATCGACGCCTACAAGGAGGCCTCGGCGAAGAACCCGGTCTACGCGGTGCCCTGCGGCGGCGGTGGCTCGAACCCGCTGATCGTGGACGGCACCAAGCGCTGATCGCGGCGGTACGGCATGCGGAAGGGGCCGCCCGGTCGACCGGGCGGCCCCTTCTCGGCGTTCGTGCGCGCCGGCGCGTGCCGGTTATCGCGAGCGCTTCGCGAGGCGCTCCACGTCCAGCAGGATCACGGCACGGGCCTCCAGGCGCAGCCAGCCGCGCTGGGCGAAGTCGGCGAGCGCCTTGTTGACCGTCTCGCGGGAGGCGCCGACGAGCTGGGCGAGCTCCTCCTGGGTGAGGTCGTGGACGACGTGGATGCCCTCCTCCGACTGCACGCCGAAGCGGCGCGACAGGTCGAGGAGCGCGCGGGCGACACGGCCCGGCACGTCGGAGAAGACCAGGTCGGACATCTGGTCGTTGGTCTTGCGCAGGCGGCGGGCGACGGCGCGCAGCAGCGCGGTGGCCACCTCGGGGCGCGCGTTCAGCCAGGGCTGGAGGTCGCCGTGGCCGAGGCCGAGCAGCTTGACCTCGGTCAGCGCGGTCGCCGTGGCGGTGCGCGGGCCCGGGTCGAACAGCGACAGCTCGCCGATGAGCTCGCCGGGGCCGAGGACCGCCAGCATGTTCTCGCGGCCGTCGGGTGACGTGCGGTGCAGCTTCACCTTGCCCTCGGTGACCACGTACAGCCGGTCACCCGGGTCGCCCTCGTGGAAGAGCGCGTCCCCTCGGGCAAGCGTCGCCTCACTCATCGAGGCGCGCAGCTCAGCGGCCTGCTCGTCGTCGAGCGCCGCGAACAGCGGGGCGCGTCGCAGAACGTCGTCCACGAGTTCTCTCCTATGTCGACCTCAGTGCGATCAATCACAACAAGTTTGACTCACCGGGCGGCCTTTCCATACGTCAGGGGCCCGATTGGGTCGCGATCCGGTGCGTGCGGGGCGGATGTCGGTGTCGGCCCCTAGGCTGGCCGGGTGTCCAACTCGCCGGTGAGAGCACAGGCCAAGGGGGCTGGAAGAGTGCGGGACGAGGGTAATTCCGCCGTGGGCGAACACGGCGTGTCGAAACAGACGAAAGCGACGAAACGCGCAGCGTCGAAGCGTTCCGGGGCGAAGCTGACACCCTCGGACGCCTCGGCGACCGCGGCCCGGGGGGCCAGGGCGACGAAGGCCGGGGAGACGGCGAAGACGCGGAAGGCGGCGACACCGGAGAAGGCGGCCGGCGGGGCCAAGGTGTCCGGCGGGGGCAAGGCGGCGGGGTCCGGCAGGGGCGGTGCCAAGGTCGGCGGTGCCAAGGCCGGCGGGGCCAAGGCCGCCAGGTCCGAGACGCACCTCGGCATGGTCCGGCGGGCCCGGAAGATCAACCGCGAGCTGGCCGAGGTCTACCCGTACGCCCATCCGGAGCTCGACTTCCGCAATCCCTTCGAGCTCCTGGTCGCCACGGTCCTCTCCGCCCAGACCACCGACCTGCGGGTCAACCAGACCACCCCCGCACTGTTCGCGAAGTACCCGACGCCCGAGGACCTGGCCGCCGCCGTACCCGAGGAAGTCGAGGAGCTCATTCGGCCGACCGGGTTCTTCCGGGCCAAGACCAAGTCGATCATGGGTCTCGCGACCGCCCTCCGGGACGACTTCGGAGGGGAGGTGCCCGGTCGTCTGGAGGACCTGGTCAAGCTGCCCGGCGTGGGCCGCAAGACGGCCTTCGTCGTCCTGGGCAACGCCTTCGGCGTGCCCGGCATCACCGTCGACACCCATTTCATGCGGCTCGCCCGGCGGTGGAAGTGGACCGAGTCCGACGACCCGGTGAAGATCGAGGCCGAGGTCGCCGCGATCTTCCCCAAGAGCGACTGGACCATGCTCTCGCACCGGGTGATCTTCCACGGCCGCCGGATCTGCCACGCCCGCAAGCCCGCCTGCGGCGCCTGTCCGATCACCCACCTCTGCCCCGCGTACGGAGAGGGCGAGACGGACCCGGAGAAGGCCAGGAAGCTCCTGAAGTACGAGAAGGGCGGCTTCCCCGGCCAGCGGCTCAACCCGCCCCCGGACTACCCCGGCCGCCCGGCGCCCCCGCTGGGAGCCGAGGCGTGAGCCCGCCCCCGGGCCCCCGGGGCCACGCGTCCCGGGCCACGGTCCGCGCGGCCAGGGACCGCCGGGCCACGGGCCCCGAGACCGCGGTTCGACGGGCCGCGCGACACGGGGTCAGGCCTCACCCGGCCCGGACCCACGGGGCCCGGACCCACGGGGCCAGGGGGAACGAACCCGCATGTCGATCGCGTTGTGAACCACGGGGGTGCCTATGACGCGCACTGGTGAAGAGATCCACGGGACGGGCGGGCTGCTCGACCGCGAGGGCCTGCCCGAGTGGCTGGCTCCGGTGGAGCGGGCGGCCCGCACGGTCGCGCCCGAGCAGATGAGCCGCTTCCTGCCGCCCGCGGACGGGGCGGGCCGGCAGTCCGCCGTGCTCGTCCTCTTCGGCGAGGGCCCGCGCGGCCCCGAACTGCTGCTCATGGAGCGCTCCGGCAGCCTCCGCTCGCACGCCGGACAGCCCTCCTTCCCCGGCGGCGCCCTGGACCCCGAGGACGGCGACCCGGCCGAGGGCGGCCTGCTGCGCGCAGCGCTGCGCGAGGCCCGGGAGGAGACCGGTCTCGACCCGGCCGGCGTCCAGCTCTTCGGCGTGCTGCCCCGGCTCTACATCCCGGTGAGCGGCTTCGTCGTCACCCCGGTCCTCGGCTGGTGGCGCGAGCCCAGTGCCGTCGACGTCGTGGATCCCGCCGAGACCGCCCGGGTCTTCACCGTCCCCGTGGCGGATCTCACGGATCCCCGGAACCGCGCGACCTCGGTCCATCCCAGCGGACACCAGGGCCCCGCATTCATGGTCGAATCGGCTCTGGTCTGGGGTTTCACGGCCGGAGTGATCGACCGGATCCTGCACTTCGCAGGCTGGGAGCGTCCCTGGGACCGGACCAAGCAGGTCCCGCTCGACTGGCGGTCATGACAGGCTGACCCCGGGCGACCGAGACGAATCTGCGAGGCTATTGACGGTGAACGTGCTGGACATCCTGTTGCTGCTCGCCGCCGTGTGGTTCGCGATCATCGGTTACCGCCAAGGTTTCGTCGTCGGCATCCTGTCGGTGGTCGGGTTCCTCGGCGGCGGTCTCGTCGCCGTCCTGCTGCTGCCGGTCATCTGGAACCAGCTGACCGACCACAGCCAGGTCACCACCACGGCGACGGTCGTCTTCGTGATGGTGGTGATCATCTGCGCCTCCGTCGGCCAGGCCTTCACCACCCACCTCGGCAACCGGCTGCGCCGCCACATCACCTGGTCACCCGCCCGTGCGCTCGACGCCACCGGCGGCGCCCTGGTCAACGTGGTCGCCATGCTCCTGGTGGCGTGGCTGATCGGTTCTGCGCTGGCCCGCACGGCGATGCCCACCGTCGGCAAGGAGGTCCGCAGCTCCAAGGTGCTGCTCGGCATCTCCCAGGTGATGCCGGATCAGGCGCCCGGCTGGTTCGACGACTTCACCAACGCGCTCGCCCAGAACGGCTTCCCGCAGGTCTTCAGCCCGTTCGCCAACGAGCCCATCACCGCCGTCCGGCCCCCGGACCCGGCGCTCTCGGGCAGCCCGGTGGCCGATCGCGCCCAGCGCTCCATCGTGAAGGTCGTGGGCACCGCCCCGAGCTGCGGCAAGGTCCTGGAAGGCACCGGCTTCGTCTTCGCCGACCGCCGGGTCATGACGAACGCGCACGTCGTCGGCGGCGTCGACGAGCCGACCGTGCAGATCGGCGGCGAGGGCAGGCTCCACGACGCCAAGGTCGTGCTCTACGACTGGAAGCGCGACATCGCCGTCCTCGACGTGCCCGATCTCAACGTGGAGCCGCTCCAGTTCACCGACGAGGACGCCCGCAGCGGCGACGACGCCATCGTCGCCGGCTTCCCGGAGAACGGCGCGTACGACGTCCGCTCGGCGCGCGTCCGCGGCCGGATCGCCGCCAACGGCCCCGACATCTACCACCGCGGCGAGGTGCGCAGGGACGTGTACTCGCTGTACACGACGGTCCGTCAGGGCAACTCCGGCGGACCGCTGCTCACCGCCGACGGCAAGGTGTCCGGCGTGATCTTCGCCCGCTCCCTGGACGACGCCAACACCGGCTACGCGCTGACGGTCGACGAGATCCGGGACGACATCTCCCGGGGCCGCGCCGCCGACCAGCAGGTCGACAGCCAGGGCTGCGCGCTCTGAGGAAGCCGGACACGGCCCGCCCGGTGCGGGGCCCGTCCGGGCCCCCGCCGACGTCGCGGAGTGGCCTCCCCCCGGCTACGTACGGGTATGACGCAGCCGGGCGGACACCCAGCGGGCCCGGCGGCGGAGGATCCGTGAGATCCCCACGTCCCGCGCGGGATGCGCGTGGCCCTGGTCGTGCGTGCTTCCCCGTTCCGGGGAGCCGGGGCCGCCGAGAGAGCGGCGGTCGCGTGCCGTGTCACCGTAGTCGTGCGTCCAGCCCATACCCGGACGTCTGCCCGGGCCCCAAGGTCGGTAACCGCCCGGGGGGCCGCCAATTGGCGTATGCGCGAGGCACATGGCAGTTCGACGCACGCCCGTGCGGCGGCTGTTCGGCATCCGTGCGGCGCCCGTACGGCGGCCGTTCGGCATCCGTGCGGCGCCCGGGCGTCAGCGGTCCGGCTCGGGGTCCTTCAGCCAGTTGACGAGCTCCGTGGTGAACGCGACGGGGTCCTCCTCGTGGGGGAAGTGCCCCAGCCCGTCGAAGAGCCGCCAGCGGTACGGAGCCTCCACGTACTGCCCGGACCCCGCGGCGCTGCGGGTGCGCATCACCGGGTCGAGCGAGCCGTGCAGATGCAGCGTGGGCACCCGCACCGGCCGCTTCATGCGCCGGTTGAACTGGATGCCGTCCGGGCGGGCCAGCGACCGCACCATCCAGCGGTACGGCTCGATCGAGCAGTGCGCGGTCGACGGGATGCACATCGCCCGCCGGTAGACGGCGAGTGCCTCGTCGTCGGCGCCCGACCGGGGGTGCGGCCCCGACCAGTCCTGGATCAGCCGGCCCACCAGCTCCGCCTCGTCCGCGACGAGCTGACGCTCCGGCAGCCAGGGACGCTGGAAGCCCCACACGTGCGAACCGGCCCGCGACTGGCCGAAGTCCGAGAGCATCGCCGAACGCCAGCGGCGCGGGTGGGGCATGGAGGAGACGACGAGCCGGCGCACCAGCTTGGGCCGCATCACGGCCGCCGTCCACGCCAGGTAGCCGCCCAGATCGTGCCCGACCAGGGCCGCGTCCGGCTCGCCGAGCGAGCGGATCACGCCGGTGATGTCGAGCGCCAGGTTGGCCGGGTCGTAACCGCGCGGCGTGCGGTCGCTGCCGCCCACGCCGCGCAGGTCCATGGCCACGGCCCGGAAGCCGGCCTCGGCGAGGGCGGGCAGCTGGTGCCGCCAGGTCCACCAGAACTGCGGGAAGCCGTGCAGCAGCAGCACCAGCGGCCCGTCGCCCATCTCGGCGATGTGGAAGCGGGCGCCGTTGGCCGCCACGTCGCGGTGGGTCCACGGTCCGTCGATGCGGATCGGGCTCGCGCCGTTGGCGCCGCTGGTCTCAGGGACGGTCATGCAGACGAGCGTCCCACAGAAGCGGCCTTGTCCAGGGCGACCGGAGTCGCGTCGGGCACCGGGCGCGGGTGCGGCTTGACGTTCTGCATGATCGCCGCGGTCTGCTTGGCGGAGGCGATCGACTTCTCCGGCTTCTTCAGCTTGCGGAACTTCGCGTAGGCGAGCAGCCCGAACAGCCCGGCGATCAGCACGTTCGCCGTGAAGGACAGCAGGAAGCACCAGATCAGGTTCCAGCCGCCGTTGCCGTTGTGGCCGCCGGTCCACGTGTTGATGGCGTAGGCCAGTGCGAAGCTCAGCATCGGCAGCGAGAACAGCAGCACCACGCCGGCGGCGATGCCGGCGGCGCTGCCGATCGCGCCGCGCTTCACGTCCTGGCGGATCTCCGCCTTCGCCAGGGCGATCTCGTCGTGCACCAGCGCGGACATCTCGGCGGTCGCCGAGGCGACCAGCTGGCCGAGGCTGCGCTCGGTTCCGTCGAACGGGTCGCTCATCCCTGCTCCCTCTTCTCCTGTACGGTCCGACCTCAGATCATGCCGGACGGTCGGCCTCATCGCGCGATGCCCCCGCCAGTTGGGCGCGCTCACGATGTTCGGCGGCCTTCCGTTCGTAGATCGCGGCCATCCTCAGGTGGTACTCCGGGTTGCCCTCCTCGTAGATGTCCGGGATGCCGTCCTCGTCGTCGTCCCGCTCCTCCTCGACCACCAGCGCCTGGTATCTGCGGACCCGCAGCTTCAGCAGCGTCGAGGCGAGGACGGCGGCGATGAAGGATCCGACCAGGACGGAGGCCTTCACCTCGTCGGTCAGGGCCGCATCGCCGACGAAGGCGAGCTCGCCGATGAGCAGCGACACCGTGAAGCCGATGCCGGCGAGCGAGGCGACGGCGAAGACGTCCGCCCAGGCCAGGTCGGAGTTGAGCGAGGCCCGGGTGAACCGGGCGGTGAGCCAGGTGCCGCCGAAGATGCCGACCGCCTTGCCGACCACCAGTCCGAGCACCACGCCGAGGGTGACGGGCTGGGTGAACACGTCGGCGATGGCCCCGCCGGACACGGCGACACCGGCCGAGAACAGGGCGAACAGCGGCACGGCCAGCCCCGCGGAGATGGGCCGGACCAGGTGCTCGATGCGCTCGCCGGGGGAGTGCTCCTCGCCTTCCCGCGTGGTGCAGCGCAGCATCAGGCCCATGGCGACGCCGGCGATGGTGGCGTGGACGCCGCTGTTGTACATCAGGCCCCAGATGACCAGGGCGAGTGGCACGTACACGTACCAGCCGCGGACGCCCTTGCGCAGCAGCAGCCAGAAGACGGCGAGCCCGGCGAAGGCGCCGCCGAGGGCGGCGAAGTCGATGTCGCTGGTGAAGAAGATCGCGATGATCAGGATCGCGAAGAGGTCGTCGACGACGGCGAGGGTGAGCAGGAAGGCGCGCAGCGCGGAGGGAAGCGAGGTGCCGATGACGGCGAGCACGGCGAGCGCGAAGGCGATGTCGGTGGCGGTCGGCACGGCCCAGCCGTCCAGGGCGCCGTTGCCGAAGACGTTCACCAGCGTGTAGACGAGGGCGGGCACGGCCATGCCGCATATCGCGGCGATGACGGGCAGGGCGGCGGCCTTGGGGTCGCGCAGTTCGCCCGCGACGAGCTCGCGCTTGAGCTCGATGCCGGCGACGAAGAAGAAGATGGCGAGCAGCCCGTCGGCGGCCCAGTGCTGGATCGACAGGTCGAGCCCGAGGGCGGCCGGGCCGATGTGGAAGTCCTGCACGGCGCTGTAGCTGTCCTTGAAGGGCGTGTTGGCCCAGACGAGCGCGACGACGGCGGCGATCAGGAGCAGCACGCCACCGACGGTCTCGGTGCGCAGCGCGTCGGCGATGTACCGGCGCTCGGGCAGCGAGAGCCGACCGAGGAACCTGCGGTCGGTGGGGGTGGGTGCGGTCGCGGGCACGAGGACCTCCGGTCGGTGGGCAGCACAGAGCACATGCCGACCAGACTTCCCGGCGCACCTAGGCCTTCCTGTCGCGTCACTGACGCGATTCTTACTTTACCTAAAGATGCTCGGCGACGTCCGGTGATCTTCACTTTAGGGGCATAGGCGGACACCGGCACCCCCTGTGGACAACGGCCTGTGGACAACCACGGGGCCCACGAGAAGGCGCCCGCCCCCGGGGTCCGGGGGCGGGCGCCTGGGTACTGTCCGGGGCTCAGTCCTCGCTGGAGGCGGCCGGCAGCTTCGTCTGGATGAGGTCCATGACCGAGGAGTCCGTGAGCGTGGTGACGTCGCCCAGCTCGCGGTTCTCGGCGACGTCACGCAGCAGACGCCGCATGATCTTGCCGGAGCGGGTCTTGGGCAGCTCGGCCACCGGCAGGATCCGCTTGGGCTTGGCGATCGGGCCGAGGGTCGCGCCGACGTGGTTGCGCAGCTCGGTGACGAGCCCCTCGTCCTCGCTGGCGGTGCCGCGCAGGATGACGAAGGCGACGATCGCCTGGCCGGTGGTCTCGTCGGCGGCGCCGACGACGGCCGCCTCGGCGACGGACGGGTGGGACACCAGCGCGGACTCGACCTCGGTGGTGGAGATGTTGTGGCCCGAGACGAGCATGACGTCGTCGACCCGGCCGAGCAGCCAGATGTCGCCGTCGTCGTCCTTCTTGGCGCCGTCGCCCGCGAAGTACCTGCCCTCGAAGCGGGACCAGTAGGTGTCGATGAAGCGCTGGTCGTCGCCCCAGATGGTGCGGAGCATCGACGGCCACGGCTCGGTGAGGACGAGATAGCCGCCGCCGCCGTTCGGCACCTCGTTCGCCTCGTCGTCGACGACGGTGGCGGAGATGCCGGGCAGGGGGGTCTGGGCGGAGCCGGGCTTGGTCTCGGTGACACCGGGAAGCGGCGAGATCATCATCGCGCCGGTCTCGGTCTGCCACCAGGTGTCCACGATCGGGCACGTGTCGGCACCGATGTGCTTGCGGTACCAGATCCAGGCCTCGGGGTTGATCGGCTCCCCGACCGAGCCGAGGACACGCAGCGATGACAGGTCGAACTTGGCGGGGATGTCGTCGCCCCACTTCATGAACGTGCGGATCGCGGTCGGCGCCGTGTAGAGGATGGTGACGCCGTACTTCTGCACGATCTCCCAGAACCGGCCCTGGTGCGGGGTGTCCGGGGTGCCCTCGTACATGACCTGGGTCGCGCCGTTCGCCAGCGGTCCGTAGACGATGTACGAGTGGCCGGTCACCCAGCCGATGTCGGCGGTGCACCAGTAGACGTCGGTCTCCGGCTTGAGGTCGAAGACGGCGTGGTGGGTGTACGCGGCCTGGGTGAGGTAGCCGCCGGAGGTGTGCAGGATGCCCTTCGGCTTACCGGTGGTGCCGGAGGTGTAGAGGATGAAGAGCGGGTGCTCCGCCTCGAAGGCCTCCGGGGTGTGCTCGGCGGACTGGCGGGCGACGATGTCGTCCCACCAGACGTCGCGGCCCTCGGTGAAGGCGGTGTCCTGGCCGGTGCGGCGGACCACGAGGACGTGCTCGACCTGCGGGCAGCGGGAAACGGCCTCGTCGATGGCCGGCTTGAGCGCGGACGGCTTGCCGCGGCGGTAGCCGCCGTCGGCGGTGACGACCAGCTTGGCGTCGGCGTCCTGGATCCGGGAGGCGACGGCATCGGCCGAGAAGCCGCCGAAGACCACGGAGTGGGCGGCGCCGATACGGGCGCAGGCCAGCATCGTGACGGCCGCCTCAGGGATCATCGGCAGGTAGACGGCGACCCGGTCGCCCTTGCGGACACCCAGCTCGGTCAGGGCGTTCGCGGCCCGGGAGACCTCGTCCTTGAGCTCGGCGTAGGTGAGGGAGCGGCTGTCGCCGGGCTCGCCCTCGAAGTGGATGGCGACCCGGTCGCCGTTTCCGGCCTCGACGTGCCGGTCGACGCAGTTGTACGCGACGTTCAGCTCGCCGTCGGCGAACCACTTGGCGAAGGGCGGGTTCGACCAGTCGAGGGTCTCGGTCGGCTCGGTGGCCCAGGTGAGCCGCTTGGCCTGCTCGGCCCAGAAACCCAGCCTGTCCGCCTTGGCCTGCTCGTACGCCTCCGCCGTCACGTTGGCGTTCGCGGCCAGCTCGGCCGGCGGCGCGAAGCGGCGTTCTTCCTTGAGCAGATTGGCCAAGGATTCGTTGCTCACGACATCTCCCTTTCCCAGGGCGTCCTATGTGCCTGTGTGTCCCGTGTCATAGCTCATCAGGCGGATGCCCGGGTGACAAGGGCCTCCGGGCAATTGGTTTAGACCTGTGAGGTGATGCGGGGATGGCCGCCGCCCCCCGAGCGGAAGGGGACGACGGCCACACACACTGGCACGGACGAACGGAACGGAAGGTTCAGGACGCGCGGGCGACCTCCCGGGCCTCCGCCCCCGGCCCCGGCCGCCCCGAGGAGGGTGGCACGTGGTTGAACACGTCGTCGTAGCTGTGCACCTCGTCCGTGCCGGCCAGCAGATAGGCCTGCGCCTCGCCCACGTGGAAGTACATCCCGTGCAGGGTCAGCGTGCCCTCGTCGAGCCGCCGCGCCACGGACTCGTACGCCCGCAGGTGCTCCAGCTGCTGCACCACGTTGGTCAGGCACAGCTGCTCGACCGCGTCCGCGGGCAGCCGCCCGGAGATCCGGGCCCAGGCGTGCCGGCGGCTGGCCATCCGGCTCAGGCTCGGCCGGCCGTGTCGCAGCCAGCGCCACAGCGGGGTCGACGGGGCGTCGGGGCCGCTGTTCAGGAGGGCCTGCATCGCGCCGCAGCCGGAGTGCCCGCAGATCGTGATCGACTCGACCCGCAGCACCTCCACGGCGTACTCGATCGCGGCCGCCACCGAATCGTCCCCGCTCTCCTCACCGGGCAGCGGCACCAGATTGCCCACATTGCGCACGGTGAACAGGTCGCCCGGGCCGCTCGACGTGATCATGCTGGTGACCAGCCGGGAGTCGGCGCAGGTCAGGAAGAGGTGCGAGGGCCGCTGCCCCTCCCGCGCGAGCCGGGCCAGCTCGTCCCTGACCAGCGGAGCCGTGTCCCGCTGGAAGGCGCCGATGCCGCTGGCCAGCCGGTGCCGGGTGGGGCCCGGCTCGTCGGCGCCCTCGGCTCCGTCCGGACCGTCCGGGGTCTCCTGCCCCCCGCACTGGTGATTGCGCCACGGCGTCCACGGGCCGCAGCAGGAGTGCCTGCCGGTGGGCCCGGCCGCGTCGCCGGACCCGTCCGCCGCCGCGACGCCGTGGCCGGTGTCGGCGAGCCGCCCGCCGGAGGGTCCGGTCGTCTCCACCGTGCCGCCGCGGGACAGATGGGCGGCCTGCCAGTCGTGCAGCGTCTCGTACGCCGCGTGGTCCATGAAGGAACCGTCCAGCTCCACCACCACGTCGGCGCCCGCCGGGATCTGGTGCAGCGTCCGGCTCAGCCGCGGCACCGCGAGGAAGGTCAACTGGCCGCGGATGCGCACCAGCTGCCGGCCGTCCCCGTCCTCCAGGGTGATCCGCGTGCGGGCCAGCCGGTTCAGCGCGACGGCGACCGCCACGGCGATGCCGAGGGCCACGCCTTCCAGGATGCCGAGGAACACCACACCCGCCAGCGTCACCGCGTACACCAGGACTTCACGGTGGCGGGTGACCGTGCGGATGTGGGTGATGCTGACCATCTGGATGCCGACGACCATGACGAGGGCGGCGAGCGCGGACAGCGGGATGAGGTCGAGCACCGGCACGAGGAGCAGGGCCGCGAGCACGATCCACACGCCGTGCAGCATCGTGGAGTTGCGGCTCACGGCCCCCGCGGAGACGTTCGCGACGCTGCGCACCGCGACCCCGGCCACCGGGAGGCCGCCGAGGGCCCCGGAGACCACGTTCGCCGCGCCCTGCCCGGCGAGTTCACGGTCGAGCCGCGAGCGGGGCGTGGCGGGTGTGCCGGTGTCGGCGGCGCGCTTCGCCGCCAGCTTGTCGACGGCCACGGCGGACAGCAGCGACTGCACGCTGGTGACCAGCGTGATGGTGAGGACCCCGGCCGCGATCCCGAGGAAGGGCCCCTCCGGGAGCCCGGGCAGTGCGTGGCTGCTCCACGAGGGCAGGTCGACCCGCGGCAGGGCGAGCCCGGCGAGCGCCGCGACGGCCGTGGCGGCGGCCACGGCGACGAGCGCGGCGGGCACCTTGCGCAGCAGGCGGCCCGTGCGCCCCGGCAGCCGGGGCCAGAACAGCAGCAGGCCGATGGTGAGGCCGCTCACGACGAGCGCGGCGGCGGAGGTGTGCGCCAGCTGGGCGGGCAGGCCGAGCGCGTTGTCGACGGGGGAGCTCTGGGGGTTGCCTCCCAGCACGATGTGCAGCTGGGCGAGTGCGATGGTGACGCCGATGCCCGCGAGCATGCCGTGCACGATGGCGGGGGAGACGGCGAGGGCGGAGCGGGCCACCCGCAGGGCCGCCAGGCCGATCTGGGCGAGTCCTGCGAGGACCGTGATGGCGCAGGTGGTGCGCCAGCCGTAGCGCTGGATCAGCTCGGCGGTCACCACGGTCAGTCCGGCGGCGGGGCCGCTGACCTGGAGCGGGGAGCCGCCGAGGCGCCCGGCGACGATGCCGCCGACGGCGGCCGCCACCAGTCCGGCCTGGAGCGGCGCGCCGGTGGCGAGGGCGATGCCGAGCGAGAGCGGCAGCGCGATCAGGAAGACGGTGACGGACGCGGAGAAATCCGCTCCGGCGATGCGGAAGCGGCGGCGGGGGCCGTCCGGCGGGCTGTGGGGCCGCTGGAGGCGGGGCCGGGTGGTCGTGCGGTCGGGTGTGCAGAGGGTCATGTTCCCGTCTCCTCCGGGGCAGCGCGGTCGCGGCTCGTGCGGGGTGCAGCGGCGGGTACATCGGGCGTGCCGAGCAACGCTCGGTAAATGGATGGTAATGGAGGGTAAAGACCCTGGCATTAATTTCGGGGCAAATGGGGCAAGAATTCACCGGATCCGGTGACAGAACGTAGCCATGCCGCTTGTCGTTGACGCTCCTCGGCCGTCCTGGTGCGACGTTGACGCAGCTTGTAGGGAAATCCGAGAAGCAGAGGAGAGGTGGGCGATGTCAGCCGCCGGGAGAAGGACCACTGTCCACAGGAGGGCGCTCGCCGTCGGCGCCCTCGCCGTCGCCCTGACATCCGGCCTCGCCGGCTGCTCGGGCTCCGGCGGCCCGGACCCGGTCGCCGCGAAGGGCGCGGCCGCCGGCGCCAAGAAGCCGCCGGCGGCCGCGCCGCAGAACGCGGTGCGTCTGATCGGTGACGGCTCCACCGCGTTCACCGGTGCCCAGCCCCGCCAGCCGGTCTGGCAGAAGCTGGCGCCGGGTCAGCAGCCGCCGCAGTTCGTCGTGTTCTCCTGGGACGGCGCCGGGGAGGACAGCCAGAAGCTCTTCTCCCACTTCCGCACGGTCGGCAAGCGCTACGGCGCGACGATGACCTACTTCCTCAGCGGCGTCTACCTCCTGCCGGAGGACAAGCGCGACCTCTACGACCCGCCGCAGCACTCCCCGGGCCGCTCCGACATCGGCTTCAACGACGTCCAGGGCATCCGGGCCACCGTGCGCGAACTGCGCGGCGCGTGGGAGGAGGGCAACGAGATCGGCACCCACTTCAACGGGCACTTCTGCGGGAAGGACGGAGGAGTGGGCACCTGGTCCGTCGACGAGTGGAAGAGCGAGATCAGCCAGGCCAAGTCCTTCGTCAAGAACTGGAAGACCAACGCCGGCCTGAAGGGCGAGAAGCCGCTCCCGTTCGACTACGACAAGGAGCTGGTCGGTGCCCGCACGCCGTGTCTGGAGGGCCGCACGAACTTTGTCCGCGCGGCCTCGCAGATGGGCTTCCGCTACGACACCAGCGGCGTCAACGACCAGATCTGGCCCAAGAAGGACGCGGGCCTGTGGGACCTGTCGATGCAGCTCGTCCCGGTCCCGGGCCGCGCCTTCCAGACGCTCTCGATGGACTACAACTTCCTGGTCAACCAGTCCGGCACGACCAAGGGCGACCCGTCGATGCACCAGTACTGGGGCAATCAGATGCGGGACGGCCTCGTCCAGGCCTTCGAGCGCTCCTACCGGGGCAACCGCGCACCGCTGATCATCGGCAATCACTTCGAGTCCTGGAACGGCGGCACGTACATGCGCGCCATCGAGGAGGCGATCGCCACGGTCTGCGTGCAGAAGGACGTCAAGTGCGTCTCCTTCCGCCAGCTCGCCGACTGGCTCGACGCCCAGGACCCGGCGGTCATCGCCAAGCTCCGCACCCTGAAGGTCGGTGAGGCCCCGTCGGCCGGCTGGAAGGCCTTCCTGGCCCCGCAGCCGGCCGTCCCGGCCGGTGCCCCCGCGGCAGCCGGGACGGCCGCCCGCCACTGATCGGCCGGCTCGGCGGGCACGGCGAGCCGGCGGCTTACGGCCGTCAGCTCGGCTGGGGAACGGCGAGCCGCTCGTCCAGCACGAACCCGGGGTCGACCTGCGCCGCCAGGTCGGCCCCCGTCTTCGCGTTCCCCCAGCTCTCCGCGTTCTTCAGGTGGAAGTGGACCATCTGCCGGGTGTACCGCTCCCAGTCGCGGAGGGCGTACGAGTCGTCCGCCGCGTTCTGGAGGGCCTGGAGGGCCATGCGGTTGGTGGCCTCCAGGAGCTCGAAGCGGGGCGGGCGGCCCTTCTCCATGGCGCGGACCCAGTCGGAGTGGCCGACCGTCACCAGCAGGTCGTCCCCGACCTCGTCGCGCAGGAAGCCGACGTCGTCCGGGCCCTGCACCTTGTTGCCGACGACCTTCAGGGCGACCCCGAAGTCCCGGGCGTACTCCTTGTACTGGCGGTAGACGGACACGCCCTTGCGAGTCGGCTCCGCCACCAGGAACGTCATGTCGAAGCGGGTGAACAGGCCGGAGGCGAAAGAGTCGGAGCCGGCCGTCATGTCGACCACCACGTACTCGTCCGGGCCGTCCACCAGATGGTTCAGGCAGAGCTCCACCGCGCCGACCTTCGAGTGGTAGCAGGCCACGCCCAGGTCCGATTCCGTGAACGGGCCCGTGGCCATCAGCCGGACCTCGCCGTCGTCGAGCGGCACGGGCCGGGCACAGGCCTCGTAGACCGGGTTGTCCTCACGGACCCGGAGCAGCCGCGAGCCCTCCCCGGGCGGCGTCGTCTTGATCATCGTGTCCGCGGTGGAGATCCGCGGGTTGGAGCCCCGCAGGTACTCCTTGATCAGCGGCAGGTGCGCACCCATCGCGGGCAGCGTGGCCGCCTCCTCGTCGGAGAGGCCGAGTGCCGCTCCGAGGTGCTGGTTGATGTCGGCGTCGACAGCGACGACCGGGGCTTCGGCGGCGGCGAGGTGTCGGATGAAGAGCGAGGACAGCGTCGTCTTGCCGCTGCCGCCCTTCCCCACGAAAGCGATCTTCATGTTCACCTAGCGTAGCGGCATGCTTGCTCCCTGTGGTCAAGGTGCGTGAAGAAGACCACTCCAAGGTGGGGTGCGGGCCCTGGGCGCGTAGCCTCCCTACTTATGAGTACGCACGCCTCTGACCCCCTGGCCGCCCTCGGCTCCCTGCCGGGCGTCGCCGACTCGGTGGACTCCGTACGCAAGGCCGTCGACCGGGTCTACGGCCACCGTGTGATGCGCCGCCGCAGCAACGAGATCACCTCCGAGGCGGCGCTCCGCGGGGCGCGCGCCTCGGCCGCGCTCTCGGGTGCCGACTGGGCCCTGGAGGAGGTGCGCCGGCGTACGGACTTCAGCGCGGACCCGGAGGCCCGCACCGTCGGCGCGGCCCTGCGGCTGAGCGCCGAGTGCGGTCAGCTGCTCTCCATCTGGCGCCAGTCGCCGCTGCGGGTGCTCGCCCGGCTGCATCTGGTGGCCGAGGGTGAGCCGCGCGACGCGACGGGGCGTCCGCGCCACGCGGGCGAGCCGGTGGACGAGCCGCTGATCGAGGCGCCGCTTCCGGACCCGGCGGAGGTCTCCGGCCGGCTCGACGGACTTGCGGACCTGATCATCGCGGGCAGCGACGCCCCGGCCCTGGTCACGGCCGCCGTGGTGCACGGCGAGCTGCTCGCCCTGCGCCCCTTCATCTCGCACAACGGTCTGATCGCGCGCGCCGCGGAGCGGATCGTGCTGATCGGCAGCGGGCTCGACCCGAAGGCGATCTGCCCGGCCGAGGTCGGGCACGCTGAGCTGGGCCGAGCGGCCTACCTGGGCGCCTTCGAGGGCTATCTGTCCGGGACCCCGGAGGGCATGGGCGCCTGGATCGCGCACTGCGGGCGGTCGGTGGAGCTGGGGGTCCGGGAGTCGACTGCGGTGTGCGAGGCGCTGCAGCGCGGCGCCGCCTGAGCGAGCCCCGAAACGGGTTGCGGCGGTACCAGACTTCGGTACCGCCGCTGGCACGTCTACCCAGTTACCAAGCGTCCTCGATATGTGCCCATCAGGCGGGGTTACTTTGCCCTGCGCCTGGTGCGGCTGGCCCTTAATCGAAGGGTCGACGTCGCGTGGGTGCCGGGTTTCTGTGCATCAGGTCCGTGGGGCCGTACTGCTCAACAGGTGATCCTCTCGGATGTCCCAGGTCTCGCGGGCCTGATTCCTTTCTACTCCTGTCCCGATGGAAGCGAAAGTCCTGGCTCCGCTTCTTTGCCTTCACCCCAAATCCAGGCAAAGCGATCGGCAAGAGCGCACTCACGCCGTCCGCGCGGTCCGTGTCAGCGCCGCCTGTCGGCGGCGGCTGGCGTACCAGACGAGCCCCGCCGTGGCCGCGGCCGCTCCCACGGCCGCCGCGGCGACCAGGGCGGGCCGGGGCGGCATCCGGAAATCCGGCAGGCGCTGCTTGAGCCGGACCGGCCGGTCGAAGGAGAGGATCGGCCAGTCCCGGCCGGCCGCCTCGCGGCGCAGGGCCCGGTCGGGGTTCACGGCGTACGGGTGGCCGACGGCCTCCAGCATCGGCAGATCGGTCGCGGAGTCGCTGTAGGCGTAGCAGCGGGAGAGGTCGTACCCCTCGGACTCGGCGAGCTCCCGGACCGCCGCGGCCTTGGTGGGCCCGTACGCGTAGTACTCCACCTCGCCCGTGAAGCAGCCGTCCTCGCCGACCACCATGCGGGTGGCGACCACCCGGTCCGCGCCGAGCATCTCGCCGATCGGCTCGACCACCTCGGCCCCGGAGGTCGAGACGATCACGACGTCCCGGCCCGCGGCGTGGTGGCCCTCGATCAGGGAGGCCGCCTCGTCGTAGATGATCGGGTCGATCAGGTCGTGCAGGGTCTCCGCGACGAGCTCTTTGACCTGTGCCACGTTCCAGCCTTTGCAGAGCGCGGAAAGATATTCGCGCATCCGCTCCATCTGGTCGTGATCGGCTCCGCCGACCAGGAACACGAACTGGATGTAGGCCGTCCGCAACGCGGCACGGCGACTGATGAGTCCGCCCCGGTAGAAGGACTTGCTGAAGGTCAGCGTCGAGGACTTCGCAATGACCGTCTTGTCCAGGTCAAAGAAGGCGGCTGCGCGCGGCATCGAGTGGTTTTCCACGAGCCCGAGCATAGGTGCCCGCCATTCGGCGTACGCTGGGGCGCGTGGGTTTGCCTGAGAAGGCTCTCGGGTACACCATGGAAGTCACGGATCGTTCGCGACCGTGCTAACCCGGACCGGCTCCTCCCCCCCCCGAGTCGGCCGGAGAGACGACCCCCGCTCTCCCCCCCGGCGGGGGTCGTCGCATGTCCGGACCCGTTTTGGTCCATGTTTCCACCATCTCCGCCCCTCCTCCCGGCCCGCGCGCCGGTGATGCCCGGACGGCGGCGGGACCCCTTGATCCGTCACTCAGAGTAGTCGCTGGGCTGCTCTCCGGGCAGTACCGGTTCG
This sequence comes from Streptomyces sp. NPDC048018, assembly GCF_043202995.1. NCBI lineage: Bacteria > Bacillati > Actinomycetota > Actinomycetes > Kitasatosporales > Streptomycetaceae > Streptomyces > Streptomyces sp. NPDC048018. The sequence goes on along the minus strand of NZ_JBIDBK010000005.1, from coordinate 140,647 downwards.
GGTGGCGAAGTTATTCACAAGCGCGGGGTTATCCACAGTTTTCGAGCAAGATCCACAAGATTTCCGAGACGGCTGCACGGTGATTCCGGCCGCGAAGTCCGCGGACCGCGGGAATCACATGAGGGGTTGTGTGCCGTGAAGGGATCGAAGACTTCCGGAACGCGAGTGCGAGACGGGTCCGGCAGGCGCCCGGGCGCCGGCTCGGACTCGGGCGAGAGGAACGCGGGCACAAGGCCGGCCCGCCCGCTGATCGTCACCGAGGACCCGACGCTCCTCGACGACCTGCTGCGGCTGTGCGCCGCGGCGGGAGCCGAGCCCGAGGTGCACCACGCGGTGCCCGAGCGCCGGGCGGGCTGGACCGACCCGCCGCTCGTCCTCCTCGGCGACGACGCGGCGGCCCGCTGCCGGGGCGCCACGCGGAGGCCGGGCGTGCTGCTGGTCGGGCGCGAGCGCGACGACCCGGCCGTGTGGCGGCTGGCCGTGGAGACCGGCGCGGAGGGCGTCCTGCTCCTGCCCGGCGCCGAGGGCCGGCTCGTGGACCTGATCGCCGACGCCGTCGAGGGCGGCGGCCGACAGGCGCTGACCGTCGGCGTCATCGGCGGCCGCGGCGGCGCCGGGGCCTCGACCCTGGCCTGCGCGCTGGCGCTCGCCGCCGCACGGGCCGGTCAGCGCACCCTTCTCGTCGACGCCGACCCGCTCGGCGGCGGACTCGACGTGCTGCTCGACGGAGAGCGGGCCGAGGGCCGGCGCTGGCCCGACTTCGCCGCCTCGAAGGGCCGCGTCGCGGGCCGGGCCCTGGAGGAGTCGCTGCCTCTCGTGCGCGGCGTGCGGGTGCTCAGCTGGGACCGGGGCGACCCCGTGCCGGTGCCGCCCGAAGCCATGCGCTCGATGCTCGCCGCCGCGCGCCGGCGCGGCGGAGCCGTCGTGGTCGACCTGCCCCGCCGGATCGACGACGCCGTCACCGAGGCCCTCGCCCAGCTCGACCTCGGACTGCTGCTCGTCCCCGGCGAACTGCGCGCCGTCACCGCCGCCCACCGGGTGGCCGCAGCGGCCGGCCCGGTGATCCGCGATCTGCGCGCGGTCGTGCGCGGGCCCTACGAGGCCGGACTCGACGAGCACTGGATCGCCGATGCCCTGCGGCTGCCCCTGGCCGGGGAACTCCCCGAAGACGCCGGGCCCTTCGCAGCAGGTGAGGGCGGGCCGCCGCCCGGCGCCGACGCCCGCGGAGGGCTCGCCCGCTTCTGCGCCGCGTTCTGGCAGCGCGTGCTCGTCCCGGAGGGTGCGGCATGAGCGGGGCGCTGCTGCTCGACGCCGTGCGACAGCAACTCGCGGAGAGCGGCGCCGAACCGACTCCCGCACGGGTCGCGGCCGCGCTGCGGGCCCAGGGACGGCTGCTCGGGGACGCCGAGGTGCTCGGCGCCGCCGAGGAACTGCGGAGCGAACTGATCGGCACGGGACCGCTGGAGCCACTGCTCGCCGACCCCCGGGTCACCGACGTCCTGGTCTCCGCGCCCGATCGGGTCTGGGTGGACCGCGGCGCGGGACTCGAACCGACCGGCGTGACCTTTCCGGACGCGGCGGCGGTACGACGCCTGGCGCAGCGACTCGCCGCCGTGGCCGGCCGACGGCTCGACGACGCCCGGCCCTGGGTGGACGCCCGGCTGCCGGACGGCACCCGGATGCACGCAGTCCTGCCGCCGGTCGCGGTCGGCTCGACCTGTCTGTCGCTGCGGGTGGTGCGGCCCCGGGCCTTCTCCGTCGGAGAGCTGACGGAGGCGGGCACCGTCCCGCCGGGCGGCGAGCCGCTGCTGCGCGCGCTCGTCGAGGCCCGCGTGTCCTTCCTGGTCAGCGGCGGCACCGGATCGGGCAAGACGACCCTGCTGTCCACCCTGCTCGGCCTGGTGGGCCCGGGGGAGCGGATCGTGCTCGCCGAGGACTCCGCCGAGCTGCGCCCCGACCACCCGCACGTGGTGCGGCTGGAGGCGCGCCCGCCCAACCAGGAGGGCGCCGGTCACGTGACCTTGCAGGACCTCGTGCGGCAGGCGCTGCGGATGCGCCCGGACCGGCTCGTGGTCGGCGAGGTCCGCGGTCCCGAGGCGGTCGACCTTCTGGCAGCCCTGAACACCGGGCACGAGGGCGGCTGCGGGACCCTCCACGCCAACACGGCGGCCGACGTGCCCGCCCGGCTGGAGGCTCTGGGGACGGCCGCGGGGCTCGACCGTGCGGCCCTGCACAGCCAGTTGGGCGCCGGACTGTCGGCGGTCCTCCACCTGGTGCGGGACCGCGCGGGGCGCCGCCGGATCGCCGAGGTGCACGTTCTCGAACGGGACCGGGACGGGCTGGTGGTGACGGTGCCCGCGCTTTGCTGGAGCGCCGGCGGATTCGAGCGGGAGCGGGGCTGGGAGCGGCTGCGGGTCCTGATCGGAGGGGCGCGATGACGGCGCTTCCGGTGCCGGGAGGTCTTCCGGCGCAGGGCGCGGCGGCCCTGTGCGCGGTGCTCGCGCTGTGGTGGACGGCCGAACGGGAACGGATGCGCCGCAGGGCCCGGGCGCTGATGGCGCTGCCGGGCGGCCCGGAGGTGCCCTGGCAGGCATCCGCCGCCCGCTTGTGGAGCGGGGCGCGGGGGCGACGGGAGTGGCTGTGCCTGCCGGTGGCGGCGGTGATCGCGGTGCTCGGCGCCTCGCCCCTGCCGCTGCTCGCCGGGGCGGTGGCGGTGCCCCTGGTGGGACGCGGGCTGCGGAACGCCCGGGAACGGCGGGAGCGGGAAGCCCGCTCCGACCGGGTGGTGGCGTTGTGCGGGGCAGCCGCCGGCGAGCTGAGAGTCGGCTGGCAGCCCGCACAGGCGCTCGCGTTCGCGGCGCGGACGACGGGGGCGCTCGGCGACGAGGAGGCCGCGGTGCTCGCGGCGGCGCGGTTCGGCGGCGACGTCCCGGAGGCGCTGCGCCGCGCGGCGCGGCAGGACGGGGCCGACGGCCTGGCCGGGATCGGCGCCTGCTGGCAGGTCGCCGTGGACGGCGGCGCGGGCCTTGCCGCGGGCCTCGACCGGCTGGAGGCCGCGCTGCGCGCCCATCGGGACGAGCGGGAGCGGCTCCGGGCCCAACTGGCGGGGGCCTGGGCGACGGTGGCGGTCCTCGCGGTGCTGCCGGTCGCCGGGCTGGGCCTCGGCGCGGCGCTGGGCGCCCGCCCGCTGTACGTGCTGCTCCACACGCCCGCCGGCCTGGGCTGCCTGGCCGCCGGCGCGGCCCTGGAGACGGCGGGGCTGTGGTGGGCGGGCCGGATCGTGCGGGGAGGTGAGCGCCCGTGACGACCCTTCTCGCGGTGCTCTGCGCCCTCGCCGCGGCGGCCGGGGCGCTGTGGGACGGGCGCCGGGCCCGGCGGTCGCGCCAGCGGGTCGCCGGTCTGCTCGCGGTGGCGCCGGCTGCCCCCGTGCGGACCCGCGGGGCAGGGCTTCCGGCCCGGCTGCGGGGGTGGGGAGTCCCGTGCGCGGTCGGTCTCGCCGGCTGGGCGTTGATCGGCGGGCTCATCGGGCTGCTGGCCGGCGTCGGCGCCGCCTGGGGCCTCCGTCGCCGGTGGGCGCGGCGCCCGCGCGACGCGGATGCGGGGAGCGAGGGCGTGGAGACGGCACGTCAGCTGCCGCTCGCGGCAGACCTGTTGGCGGCCTGCGCGTCGGCGGGCGCCGGGCCGGCCGAGTCCGCCGAGGCGGTGGGCCGGTCGCTCGGCGGGCCGGTCGGCGAGCGGCTGATCCGCACGGCTGCGGAGCTGCGGCTCGGGGGCGAACCCGCCGAGGTGTGGCGGAGGTTCGGGGCGATACCGGGTGCGGAGGGGCTGGCCCGCTGTCTGGAACGCGCGGCCTCCTCAGGAGCCCCCGCGGCCGAGGCCGTGGCGCGGCACGCGGAAGCCCTCCGGGCCGCCCGGGCCCGCGCGGCCGCGGCGCGCGCCCAGCGGGCCCAGGTGCTGATCACCGCCCCGGTCGGCCTGTGCTTCCTGCCGGCCTTCCTGGCGGTGGGGGTGGCGCCGGTGGTGATCGGCCTGGCGAGCGGGCTGCTCGCCGGCACGTGAACACGGATGAAGCGACACGAACGACACGAACGACACGAACGACACGAGGAGATTCGGACATGAAGGTCATGAGGCGCACGCGCGCATGGTGGGCGGCCCGGACGGCGGCGGCCCGGCGGGACACGGGAATGAGCACGACGGAGTACGCGATGGGCACCATCGCGGCGGCGGCCTTCGCGGCCGTCCTCTACAAGGTCCTCACCAGCGGCGCGGTCTCGAAGGCGCTGGAGTCGGTGATCGGCAAGGCCCTCGATGCGCCGTTCTGACCGGGGAGCGGTGACCGCGGAGGCGGCGGTCGCCCTGCCGGCCCTGGTGCTGTTCACGGCAGCCCTGTTGTGGGCGCTGGCCGCGGCCGCGGCACAGATCCAGTGCGTGGACGCGGCCAGGGCGGGGGCGCGGGCGGTGGCCCGCTCCGAGCCCGTCGCGGCCGCGGAGGCCGCCGCCAGGGCCGCGGCGCCCGAGGGCGCCCGGGTCGGCGTCGTACGGGAGGGCGAGCTGTGGCGGGTGACGGTGGAGGCGACGGCACCCGGCCCCGGCGGCCTGGGGCTGACGCTCAGGGCCGGGGCGGCGGCGCTGGCCGAGGAGACGGTGGGGGAGGCGGCATGAGACGGGGCAGGACCGACCGGGGAGCGGCGACGGTGTGGACCGCCTTCGCTGCGTGCGCCCTGTGTGCGTTGTTCGGCGCCGTCCTCGCGCTCGGCCAGGCGGTCACCGCCCGGCACCGCGCGGGCGGCGCGGCCGACCTGGCCGCGCTCGCTGCCGCGGACAGGGCCCTGTGGGGCGAGCCGGACGCCTGCGCCGCGGCCACCCGGGTGGCCGGGGCCCAGGGTGCCGCCCTGACGCGCTGCCGGGTCCGCGAGGACGTCGCGGACGTCACCGCGCGAGTCGCCCTCGGGCCGTGGACGACCGAGGTCAGATCGAGAGCGGGCCCTCCGGACCCCGGGGCGTCTGCGGGCTCTCGGGGCCTTCCGGGGCCGCCGCCGGGTCCGGAAGGCCCGCCCGGGGATCCGGCTCCCCCCGGTGCGGAGCCGTCTGGTCCCGGGACTCCGCGCCCCCGGGCCCCTCGTCCGGAGCCTTACGGAGGAGTTCGGTGAGCAGCCGGACGGCGCCGCGCTTGTGGAGCGGGTCGTTGCCGTTGCCGCACTTGGGGGACTGGATGCAGGAGGGACAGCCGGAGTCGCACTCGCAGGAGGCGATGGCCTCGCGGGTGGCGGTCAGCCACGAGCGGGCGGTGTGGAAGGCGCGCTCGGCGAAGCCGGCTCCGCCGGGGTGCCCGTCGTAGACGAACACGGTCGGCAGCAGCGTGTCCGGGTGGAGCGGGACGGAGACGCCGCCGATGTCCCAGCGGTCGCAGGTGGCGAACAGCGGCAGCATGCCGATCGAGGCGTGCTCGGCGGCGTGCAGGGCGCCGCCGAGGATCTCCGGGTTGATCCGGGCGGCGTCCAGCTGGTCCTCGGTGACCGTCCACCACACGGCCCGGGTGCGCAGGGTGCGGGGCGGCAGGTCGAGCTTGGTCTCGCCGAGCACCTCGCCGGTGATCAGACGGCGGCGGAGGAAGGAGACGACCTGGTTGGTGACCTCGACGGAGCCGTAGCAGAGGCGGCCGGCTCCCCAGGGGATCTCGGTGTCGAGGGACAGGACGGAGATGGAGGTGGTGTCGCGGGCGGTGGTCGAGTAGGGCGGGTTCGCCTGCTCGACGAGGGCCACGGAGTCCTTCAGGTCCAGCTCGCGGACCAGATAGGTGCGGCCCTGGTGCAGGTGGACGGCGCCCTCGTGGACGGCGGTGTGCGAGGCGGCCTCGTCGACCGTGCCGAGCAGCCGGCCGGTGCCGGCCTCGACGATCCGGACGGGGCTGCCGCCGCCGCCCCGGATGTCGGTGAGGTCGGCGGCCCGCTCCCGGCGGGTCCAGTACCAGCCGGTGCTGCGGCGGCGCAGCAGCCCGGCGGATTCCAGCTGGGGCAGCAGTTCGGTCACGGCCGGGCCGAAGAGCGCCAGGTCCGCCTCGGTCAGCGGCAGCTCCGATGCCGCCGCGCACAGATGGGGAGCGAGGACGTAGGGATTGTCGGGGTCGAGGACGGTCGACTCGACCGGTTGCCGGAAGATCGCCTCCGGGTGGTGGACCAGGAACGTGTCCAGGGGGTCGTCGCGGGCGACCAGGACCGCGAGCGCGCCCTCGCCCGAGCGCCCGGCGCGGCCCGCCTGCTGCCACAGGGAGGCGCGGGTGCCCGGATAGCCGGCGATCACCACGGCGTCCAGGCCCGAGACGTCCACGCCCAGCTCCAGGGCGGTCGTCGCGGCCAGACCGAGGAGCTCGCCGGAGTGCAGGGCCCGCTCCAGGGCGCGCCGCTCCTCGGGCAGGTAGCCGCCCCGGTAGGCGGCGACCCGCCGGGCGAGCGAGCGGTCGACCTCGGCGAGGCGTTCCTGCGCGATCACCGAGATCAGCTCGGCGCCGCGCCGGGAGCGCACGAAGGCGACCGAGCGGACGCCCTGCACCGTCAGGTCGGTCAGCAGGTCGGCGGTCTCGGCGGTGGCGGTGCGGCGGACCGGGGCGCCCTGCTCGCCGTGGAGCTCGGTCAGCGGCGGCTCCCACAGGGCGAAGACCAGCTCGCCGCGCGGGGAGGCGTCGTCGGAGACCTCCGTGACCGGCAGGCCGGTCAGGCGCCCGGCGGCCAGGGCGGGCTCGGCCGACGTGGCCGAGGCGAGGAGGAAGACGGGCTCGGAGCCGTACCGGGCGCAGACGCGGCGCAGCCGGCGGAGCACCTGGGCGACGTGCGAGCCGAAGACGCCACGGTAGGTGTGGCACTCGTCGACGACGACGTAGCGCAGCGAGCGCAGGAAGGAGGACCAGCGGGGGTGGGACGGGAGTATGCCCCGGTGGAGCATGTCGGGATTGGTGAGCACGTAGTTCGCGTACTGGCGGACCCACTCGCGCTCCTCGACCGGGGTGTCGCCGTCGTAGACGGCGGGCCGGATCCGGTTGCCGAGTGGGGCGGACAGCTCGCGCACGGCGCGCCGCTGGTCGGCGGCGAGCGCCTTGGTGGGGGCCAGGTACAGGGCGGTGGCGCCGCGCCCGTTGGCGGCCTCCGCGCCGTCCAGGAGCGTGGAGAGGACGGGGGTGAGATAGGCGAGCGACTTGCCCGAGGCGGTTCCTGTGGAGATCACCACGGAGGTGCCGTCCAGCGCGTGCTCGGCGGCTTCCGCCTGGTGGGCCCAGGGGTGCTCGATCCCGGCCTGCTGGATGGCGGAGATCACCTCCGCGCGGATGCGGTGCGGCCAGACGGCATGCCTGCCCGCACGGGCGGGCAGATGCTCCGTATGAGTGATGCGCGCGGCCCGGCTCTCGCCTCTGGAGAGTCGGTCGAGGACCTGGTCGGGAGAGGGGCGGCTGCCCTGCTCTGCGGCGGGTCGACTGGGGCGGTGATTCTCGGCCATCGGCACCGAGTGTGTCACCGGCATGACGGACAATGCTCCCAAGGCGTCGTGCATGGCTGCAGGTAAGTGATTGAATGCCATCGCGGCCGGCGATCCGTCCCGTGGCTCCGCACGGGGGTCCCGAGGGACGGCCGCTCGATAGCTAGGTGCTGGAGGACCCGTGGACCTGTCTCTGTCGACTCGCACTGTGCCCGGCCCGAACGGCGACCGTACGGTCGTCGAGGTCGGTGGCGAGATTGATGTGTATACCGCGCCCAAGCTGCGCGAGCAGTTGGTCGAGTTGGTGAACGACGGCAGCTACCACCTGGTTGTCGACATGGAAGGCGTGGACTTCCTCGACTCGACCGGCCTCGGCGTGCTTGTGGGCGGACTGAAGCGCGTGCGCGCGCACGAGGGATCGCTGCGCCTGGTCTGCAACCAGGAGCGCATTCTCAAGATTTTCCGGATCACCGGCCTCACCAAGGTGTTCCCGATCCACACGTCGGTCGACGAGGCCATCAACGCGGCCGACTGAGGTCAAGCGCAACCGTCGCCGAACATCCCAGGGGGATCGCATGGCCACCGTTGAACTCCTCTTCAGCGCCCAGCCCGAGCACGTCCGCACGGCCCGCCTCGTGGCCGCCGCGGTCGCCCGCCGGGCCGGGGTCGACGAGGCGGTCCTCGACGAGGTCCGCCTCGCCGTCGGCGAGGCCTGTTCCCGCGCGGTCGGTCTGCACCGGAGCAACGGGGTCACGACCCCGGTCCGGGTCGTGCTGACCGAGGAGGAGAAGACCTTCTCCATCGAGGTCGGCGACGAGGTCCCCGGAGCGGGCGTGGCGGCAGCGGACGCCGCCGGCGTGCCCGGAGCGAGGGACACGGCGCCGGCCGAGGACTACGACGACGCGGACGGCGAGGACGAGATGGGGCTCGCGGTGATCCGTGGCCTTGTCGACGACTTCGAGGTGAGCGCCGGCGAGGAGGGCGGCACCATCCGGATGAGCTGGCCCGCCAACCCGGACGCCGTGCTCGCCTGAGCGTCGGAACGCCGCTGAGTGCCGGACGCTGCGTTCGCCTGAACGCCGGATGTTCGATCGTCCGGGCGTCCGGTGCCTGAGCGCCAGCGGCCGCGCCGGCCGTCACCCGGACGGCCCAGTCGCCCGAGAGTTTGAGTAGAGGCCCTGCATGGCAGGGCCTCTACTCGTTTCCCCGAGGCCGTGAAGGAGCCGCCGTCCGGCGGCGAATGCTTTCGTCCCATTACCGCATTCGGCGGTACTTATGAGGTATTCGGGAATTCTCATAGCGGCGCCCTGCTTTGATCAGGTTTCCCTCCTTACAATCCGGCTTGTCTTGACCTCGCGACGTCAAGGAGGACGGAATGGCGGGTCTTGCAGCCGCGGTGCTCACCGAGCAGAACCGCGTGATCGTGGTCGTCGTCGCAGCCGTCGCGCTCGCGGCGCTGGTCGTGGCCCAGCTCCTCGTACGGCAGGTCCTCGCGGCCGGCGAGGGCACGGAAACCATGAAGAAGATCGCGGCCGCCGTCCAGGAGGGTGCGAACGCCTATCTCGCGCGGCAGTTGCGCACGGTCGCCGTCTTCGCCGTCGTCGTGTTCTTCCTGCTTTTCCTGCTGCCGGCCGACGACTGGTCGCAACGGGCCGGACGCTCCCTGTTCTTCCTGGTGGGCGCGCTTTTCTCGGCGGTCACCGGCTACATCGGAATGCGGCTGGCGGTCCGGGCGAACGTCCGGGTCGCGGCGGCCGCGCGGGAGGCCACCCCGGCCGAGGGGGAGCCGGAGAAGGACCTGACCGCGGTCGCCCACCGGGCCATGAAGATCGCGTTCCGTACCGGCGGAGTGGTCGGCATGATCACGGTGGGGCTCGGTCTGCTCGGCGCGTCCTGCGTCGTGCTCGTCTACGCCGCCGACGCGCCGAAGGTCCTGGAGGGCTTCGGTCTCGGTGCCGCGCTCATCGCGATGTTCATGCGGGTCGGCGGAGGCATCTTCACCAAGGCCGCCGACGTCGGCGCCGACCTGGTCGGCAAGGTCGAGCAGGGCATCCCCGAGGACGACCCGCGCAACGCCGCCACCATCGCGGACAACGTGGGCGACAACGTCGGTGACTGCGCGGGCATGGCCGCCGACCTCTTCGAGTCGTACGCGGTGACCCTGGTGGCCGCCCTCATCCTCGGTAAGGCCGCCTTCGGCGACGACGGCCTCGCCTTCCCCCTGATCGTGCCGGCGATCGGCGTGGTCACCGCGATGATCGGCATCTTCGCGGTGACTCCGCGGCGCGCCGACCGCAGCGGGATGACCGCGATCAACCGTGGCTTCTTCGTCTCGGCGCTGATCTCGCTCGCGCTCGTCGCCGTGGCCGTCTTCGCCTACCTACCGTCCTCCTACGCCGACCTCGAGGGCGTCACCGACCCCGGTATCCCCACCCACGGAGGCGATCCGCGGGTCCTCGCCCTGGTCGCGGTCGCCATCGGCATCGTGCTCGCCGCCCTCATCCAGCAGCTCACCGGCTACTTCACCGAGACCGACCGGCGCCCGGTGCGGGACATCGGCAAGTCCTCGCTGACCGGCCCCGCCACCGTCGTCCTCGCCGGCATCTCGATCGGCCTGGAGTCGGCCGTCTACACCGCGCTGCTGATCGGCCTCGCCGTCTACGGGGCCTTCCTGCTGGGCGGTGCCTCCATCGTGCTGGCGCTGTTCGCGATCGCGCTCGCGGGGACCGGGCTCCTCACCACGGTCGGTGTGATCGTCGCCATGGACACCTTCGGCCCCGTCTCCGACAACGCCCAGGGCATCGCGGAGATGTCCGGCGACGTCCGGGGTGCCGGCGCGCAGGTCCTGACCGACCTCGACGCCGTCGGCAACACCACCAAGGCGATCACCAAGGGCATCGCGATCGCGACGGCCGTCCTGGCCGCCGCCGCGCTCTTCGGCTCCTACCGGGACGCCATCGCGACCTCGGTCGCCGACGTCGGGGCGAAGGCGAGCGAGATGAACCTGTCCATGGACATCTCGCGGCCCAACAACCTCTTCGGGATGGTGCTCGGCGCCGCGGTCGTCTTCCTCTTCTCCGGGCTCGCCATCAACGCGGTGTCGCGGTCGGCCGGGGCGGTGGTCCACGAGGTGCGGCGACAGTTCCGCGAGCACCCGGGGATCATGGACTACAGCGAGACCCCCGAGTACGGGAGGGTCGTCGACATCTGCACCAAGGACGCCCTGCGCGAGCTCGCCACGCCCGGGCTGCTCGCGGTGCTGGCGCCGATCGCGGTCGGCTTCAGCCTCGGCGTCGGCCCGCTCGGCTCGTACCTCGCCGGGGCGATCGCGACCGGTGCGCTGATGGCCGTCTTCCTGGCCAACTCCGGCGGCGCCTGGGACAACGCCAAGAAGCTGGTCGAGGACGGACACCACGGCGGCAAGGGCAGCGACGCCCACGAGGCGACCGTCATCGGCGACACGGTCGGCGACCCCTTCAAGGACACCGCCGGTCCGGCGATCAACCCGCTCCTGAAGGTGATGAACCTGGTCGCACTGCTGATCGCGCCGGCGGTCGTGCAGTTCAGTTACGGGGACGACGCCAGCGTCTGGCTGCGGACCCTGGTCGCGGTCGTGGCGGTCGCCGTCATCGTCGGGGCCGTCCGCGTCTCCAAGCGGCGTTCGGTGGTCATGGGGGAGGACTCGCCGGACCGGGACGGTTCCTCGAAGGACGCCGCGGTGTCTCCGTAAGAGCGGGCCGGACAGCGCTTGATGAGTCACTGTCAAAGCAGGGGTGGATGTCGCGTTCTGACGTGACGTCCGCCCCTGTCTGCATGGTTCAAAAGGCTGCAATATCGGATGAATCGGTCGCATGATCGGTGGATGTCACCCGCACGGCGTGTATGTTCCGGGGCCGAGAGCCTTGGAAGGGACCGATCCGGTGAACAAGAAGCTTGCGGCCGCACTGTCCGGCGGCGCGGTACTGATGCTCGTGCTGTCCGGTTGCAGCGACGACGAGGGCGACAAGGTCAACGACTGGGCCAAGACCTTCTGCGACCAGGCGCAGCCCCAGATCCAGAAGCGGGCGAACGCGAACCAGCTGATCATCTCCACGGCGGCCGACAGCAAGCCCGCCACGATCAAGGCGGCCGACTCGAAGGCCTTCCAGGACATCGCCGCGGCCGACCGCGCCCTCGCCAAGGCCGTCGAGGCCGCCGGGGCGCCCCCCGTCGACAACGGCGAGAAGATCCAGCAGGACGCGATCAAGGAGCTCAACGCCACGGCCGTGGCGTACGACGGACTGAAGAAGCAGGTCGACGCGCTCGACGCGACGAACCAGCAGAAGTTCGCCGACGGTCTCAAGGTCGTCTCCGACAGCCTGACGAAGATCCAGACCATGGACCAGGACGCCGTCGCCAAGCTCCAGGCCGGCGAGCTCGGTCAGGCCATGGCCAAGCAGCCGGGCTGCCAGACCCCGAAGGCCTCGGCCCCGGCGAGCGCCTCCCCGAAGGCCGGCGCCCCGGCCACCACCCCCGCCACCACCCCGTCCGCCAAGGCCACCGCCTCCGCCAAGAGCGAGTAGGACCTCCGGGACGGAGCACGCCACTCGGCACGGAGGGGCGCACCACACAGGCGCACGGCAGGGAACGCGGCGGACGGCCGGCCTGGCGAGCACGCCGGCCGGCCGTCCGCCCCCGCCCATCGCGTCGCCGCCCATCGCGTCGCCTGTCCCCGCGTCGCCCCTCCAACCGTGTCGCCGCCCACCGCGTCGTCTGCCGCCCGAGGCGGCGCGCCGCCTCGGCGCCGAGCTGTTGGGCTCTGGCGCCGCTGAGCGCCCCCGGTGTGCCGCTGACCGCGTCGCCGTCGCGCGCCTCCGTGATGTCGTCCTCCGGCCGTCCGATGTCGGTGGCGACGGTTGTCGGTGGCGGCCGTCACAATGGGGCACGTGAGTACGACCAGCACGACCCCCAGCCTTCCGGTGCCCACGCACGCCGCCCGACTGCGCGAGGCCCTGCTCGCCGCCGACTTCACCGCCGACGGTCTGCTCGACCTGCTCGGCGCCCAGGCCTACGCGGCTCTCGCGCGCAGTGAGACCGTGCCCGCCCTCCGGGCCACCCGAGGGGACTCTCCGCTGGAGACCCTCGTCCGCCTCTTCCTGCTGCAGCAGACCGTCGAGCACGAGCGGGCCGCCGCCGCGCTGCCCCTGGAGGAGGCCCTCGCCGACGGCTGGCTGGTCCGTGCGGACGACACCGTGTACGCGGCGGTCGACGTGCGCCCCTACGGGGGACCGGACGGCGAGGACTGGTACATCGTCTCCGACCTCGGCTGCGCCGTCGGCGGCGCCGGCGGCATCGGCAAGAAGGACGAAGGGGTCGTCCTCGGCGTCGGCGGAGCCTCCACCACCCTCGCCGGCATCACCGTCCGCGAGCCCGTCGCCACCGCGCTGGATCTCGGCACCGGATCCGGCATCCAGGCCCTGCACGCCGCTCAGCACGCCACCCTGGTCACCGCCACCGATCTCAACGCGCGCGCGCTCGACTTCACCCGGCTCACGCTCGCCCTCTCCGGGGCCCGCGGCGCCGAGCTGCTGGCGGGCTCGCTCTTCGAGCCGGTCGACGGCGACACGTACGACCTGATCGTCTCCAACCCGCCCTTCGTGATCTCCCCGGGCGCCGGACTCACCTACCGGGACGGCGGGATGGGCGGCGACGACCTGTGCCGCACCCTCGTGCAGCAGGCCGGAGAGCGTCTCAACGACGGCGGCTACGCCCAGTTCCTCGCCAACTGGCAGCACGTCGACGGCGAGGAGTGGCAGGACCGGCTGCGCTCCTGGGTGCCACGCGGCTGCGACGCCTGGATCGTGCAGCGCGAGGTCCAGGACATCACGCAGTACACCGAACTGTGGCTGCGGGACAGCGGTGAGCACCGCGGCGACCCGGACGAGTACCGACTGGCGTACGGGCGCTGGCTCGACGAGTTCGAGGCCCGCAGGACCAAGGCGATCGGCTTCGGCTGGATCACCCTCCGCAGGAACCCGGCCGTCGCCTCCGGCGCGGTCGAGCCGTCGATCGTCGTCGAGGAGTGGCCGCACCCCGTCGAGCAGCCGCTCGGCGACACCGTCCGGGCCCACTTCGAGCGCCAGGACTATCTGCGCGACCACGACGACGCGGCCCTGCTCGCCGACCACTTCGTCCTCGCCCCCGAGGTCGTGCAGGAGCAGGTCGGCCTGCCCGGCGCCGAGGACCCCGAGCACGTGCTGCTGCGGCAGAACCGGGGCATGCGGCGCGCCACCCGCGTCGACCACGTCGCCGCCGGGTTCGCCGGCGTGTGCGACGGCACGCTGAGCGCCGGGCGCATCCTCGACGCCATCGGACAGCTCACCGGCGAGGACCCGGTCATGCTGCGGGACCGCACCCCGCAGGCCATCCGGCTCCTCGTGGAGGAGGGCTTCCTGCTGCCCGCCGGGGACGGGGCCGGGGGCGCCGCCTGATACGGACCGGGCTCGGCGAGACCGCTCGCGTCGCGGACCACGCCGAGCCCGTCGCCGGACGCCACGAGCCGTTCCTGCGGCCGTACGTGACGGACCCGCAGGTGCCCGCGCGCTCGCCGACGCATGCGCCGCCAGCTGAGCGGCGGAGGCCGAGGCGCCGTACCGGCCGGTGAGGCGAACGGCTCGTCGAGAGGCGGCTCGTCGAGAGGCGGCTCGCCGAGGGGGCGAAGTCCTGCTCCGCGCCCGGACCTTCGCCACCGAGGGCGTCGCTTTCTCGGTCCGGTCCTCGCCCCGCTGCTCCGTTCCCTCACCCCGGCCCGTCGCCTGCCCCTCGCCCTGAGTTCTCGTCCGACCTCTCGTTCGAGAGCGGGTCGTCCGAAGGTGTCAGGGGGTGTTCCGCTTCCACGGCTCCGCGCGGCTTCTGCCCGTCGGCGGCGCCCTCGCGTACGGGTCCGGTGCAGCTGGACGACGCCGCAGCCGGCCCTCGGAACTCTGCTGGTGGGGCCGCTGTTTCAGGTTGCCCTCCTCGTCTGCCCCGGGCGGGAACTCCGCGCCGCCGACACCCGTTTCCCTCTTGTCGGCGACGCCGTGCCCGCAGCTTCCGCCTTCCGCGTGTACGGCGGCACGAGGGCCGTCGCCGATGAGCGCCGGTACGGCACCCTCGGGCCGTGCTGAGCTCGGCCCCGGCACCGGGGCCCGCTGGGAGCGGGTCGCGCTCTGCCGTATGCCCTCGACGGGCTGCTGCTCAGGCCCCCTCGACGGGCTGCCGCTCAGGCCCCCTCGACGGGCTGCCGCTCAGGACCTGCGTGCTCGCGGCGGCCGCGACCGTGCTCGGCCTGCCCGTACCGGCGGGTGCCCTGCCCGGGCTCGCTCACGTGTCGGTCGCGGTCGCCGCGGTCGGCCCGGCGTTCGGCGCGCGATCCGATGGGGGAGATCCGATGCGAGCGACGCGAGGTGAGAGCTCCGATGCGAGCGACGCGAGGGGAGAGCTCCGATGCGAGCGACGCGATGTGAGAGAGACGACTCGGGGACGTGACGAAGGAGGGGAGGAGGAGGGGGGAGTACCGGCCATCCTCGTGAAACCGTTCGGGACCGTCCGTGCCGTTCACCGCGAATTCGCCCCCCTGACGCCGGGAGGTGCCAGCCTCGGCTCCCGGGGTGGAAGAGCCACGGGCGAGGGAACGGGGTAGGGGTATGGAGAGCGGGCCGGCGATCTTCGCGGGAGCGGCGTTCGCGCTGTTCGGAGCCGCGCTGCTGCTCTGGACGGGCGTCCGTGTCCGGCAGGGGGAGCCCGTCGCGCTCGGGGTCGCGCCGCGCGCCGCCGCGGTCCTCACCACCGTCTTCGGCGCCGCCTTCCTCCTGCTCGGGATCTGGTGCTTCGGGCGCCTGTGACGAAGAGCCCGGCCGGATGGACGGCCCGCCCGTCCGGGAGTCCGGGCGGCAGGAAGGGCAGGAGTCGGGTTACCGTTCGAGTGGCCGTTGCGGGCTTTCCCTGTTTGACACGGGGGCGGGTTGTACCGTCACACTCCGCAGCGGCGGCAGTGTCACATCGTGTGTGCCGCTGCCGTGCGTGCCAGCGCCGTGCGTACGCAGTACGTGCCAGAGAGCGTCGACCGGAGAGAAGAGCGAAGTTGTCCCCGACCAGCGAGACCGCACAGGGCGGCCGCCGACTCGTCATCGTCGAGTCGCCTGCCAAGGCGAAGACGATCAAGGGGTACCTCGGCCCCGGCTACGTCGTCGAGGCGAGCGTCGGGCACATCCGCGACCTCCCCAGCGGCGCCGCCGAGGTGCCCGAGAAGTACACGGGCGAGGTGCGCCGGCTCGGTGTGGACGTCGAACACGACTTCCAGCCCATCTATGTCGTCAACTCCGACAAGAAGGCCCAGGTCAAGAAGCTGAAGGACCTGCTCGCCGAGTCGGACGAGCTCTTCCTCGCCACCGATGAGGACCGCGAGGGCGAGGCCATCGCGTGGCACCTCCAGGAGGTCCTGAAGCCCAAGGTCCCGGTCCACCGGATGGTCTTCCACGAGATCACCAAGGACGCGATCCAGCAGGCCGTCCGCAATCCGCGCGAGCTGAACAAGCGGATGGTCGACGCCCAGGAGACCCGCCGTATCCTCGACCGCCTCTACGGCTACGAGGTCTCGCCGGTCCTGTGGAAGAAGGTCATGCGCGGCCTGTCCGCCGGCCGTGTGCAGTCCGTCGCCACCCGCCTCGTCGTCGAGCGCGAGCGCGAGCGCATCGCCTTCCGCTCCGCCGAGTACTGGGACCTCACCGGCACCTTCTCCACCGGCCGCGCCGGCGACCCCTCCGACCCGTCCTCGCTGGTCGCGCGGCTCGCGACGGTCGAGGGCAAGCGGGTCGCCCAGGGTCGTGACTTCGGTGCCGACGGGCAGCTGAAGACCGCGAACGTGCTCCACCTCGACGAGGAGAAGGCCCGCGCGCTCGCCGCCTCCCTCTCCGACACCCGCTTCGCCGTCCGCTCGGTCGAGTCGAAGCCGTACCGCCGCTCCCCGTACGCCCCCTTCCGCACCACGACCCTCCAGCAGGAGGCCAGCCGGAAGCTCGGCTTCGGTGCGAAGGCGACGATGCAGGTGGCGCAGAAGCTGTACGAGAACGGCTTCATCACCTACATGCGTACGGACTCCACCGTCCTGTCCGACACCGCCGTCTCGGCGGCCCGCGCGCAGGTCACGCAGCTGTACGGCGCCGAGTACCTGCCGGAGAAGCCGCGCGTCTACGCCGGCAAGGTCAAGAACGCCCAGGAGGCGCACGAGGCGATTCGCCCTTCGGGTGATCGTTTCCGCACCCCGGCGGAGACCGGCCTGACCGGAGACCAGTTCAGGCTCTACGAGCTGATCTGGAAGCGCACCGTCGCCTCCCAGATGAAGGACGCGACCGGCAACTCGGTCACCGTCAAGATCGCCGGTGCCGCCGCCGACGGCCGGGACGTCGAGTTCTCGGCCTCCGGCAAGACGATCACCTTCCACGGCTTCATGAAGGCCTACGTGGAGGGGGCCGACGACCCGAACGCGGAGCTCGACGACCGCGAGCGGCGCCTGCCGCAGGTCGCCGAGGGAGACGCGCTCGCCGCCGAGGACATCACCGCGGACGGCCACGCGACCAAGCCGCCGGCCCGCTACACCGAGGCCAGCCTGGTCAAGGAGCTGGAAGAGCGCGAGATCGGCCGCCCGTCGACCTACGCCTCGATCATCGGCACCATCCTCGACCGCGGCTACGTCTTCAAGAAGGGGACGGCACTCGTGCCGTCGTTCCTCTCCTTCGCCGTCGTCAACCTGCTGGAGAAGCACTTCGGCCGGCTGGTCGACTACGACTTCACCGCCCGGATGGAGGACGACCTCGACCGCATCGCGCGCGGCGAGGCCCAGGCCGTGCCGTGGCTGAAGCGCTTCTACTTCGGCGAGGGCGGCGGCTCCGGCGAGGGCGGCGCGGCGGACGCCGGCAACGGCGACGGCGACCACCTCGGCGGCCTGAAGGAGCTGGTCACCGACCTCGGCGCCATCGACGCCCGGGAGATCTCCTCCTTCCCCGTCGGCAACGGCATCGTGCTGCGCGTCGGCCGCTACGGCCCGTACGTCGAGCGCGGCGAGAAGGACCAGGAAGGCCACCAGCGCGCCGACGTCCCCGAGGACCTCGCGCCCGACGAGCTCACCGTCGAGCACGCCGAGGAACTGCTCGCCAAGCCGAGCGGCGACTTCGAGCTGGGCACCGACCCGGTCAGCGGCAACGAGATCGTCGCCAAGGCCGGCCGCTACGGCCCGTACGTGACGGAGATCCTGCCCGAGGACACCCCGAAGACCGGCAAGAACGCGGTCAAGCCGCGCACCGCCTCCCTCTTCAAGTCGATGTCCCTGGACACCGTGACCCTGGAGGAAGCGCTCAAGCTGATGTCGCTGCCGCGGGTCGTCGGCACCGACGCCGAGGGCGTCGAGATCACCGCGCAGAACGGCCGCTACGGTCCGTACCTGAAGAAGGGCACGGACTCGCGCTCCCTCACCGAGGAGGAGCAGCTGTTCACGATCACGCTGGATGAGGCGCTGGCGATCTACGCCCAGCCCAAGCAGCGCGGCCGGGCCGCCGCCAAGCCCCCGCTCAAGGAGCTCGGCACCGACCCCGTCAGCGAGAAGCCCGTGGTCGTCAAGGACGGGCGCTTCGGCCCGTACGTGACGGACGGCGAGACCAACGCCACCCTGCGCACCGGCGACAGCGTGGAGACGATCACGCCCGAGCGCGGCTACGAACTGCTCGCCGAGAAGCGGGCCAAGGGCCCCGCGAAGAAGACCGCGAAGAAGGCGCCGGCGAAGAAGACCGCCGCCAAGAAGGCCACCCCGGCGAAGAAGACCGCCGCCAAGAAGACGGCGGCGAAGAAGACCACGACGGCCAAGAAGACGACGGCCTCGGCGGCCAAGAAGACGGCGGCCGCGAAGCCCGAGTGACCTTCCGGAGTGACACTCCTGACACCGCGGGGAGGGCGGGGGCCGTGGCCCCCGCCCTCCCCGTTTCTTTGTTCGGGCGAAGGCCACGAGGAGCAAGGGCGTCCGGATAGGGTGGACGGATGACGCGAGCAGAGCAGCCAGACACCGACGCCGCACTCGTCGCCGATTCCCGCGAGCGTGCCGTACGGGCCCTCTTGCGCCATCAGCCCCTGCGGAGGCTGTGGAGCGCCCAGCTCGTCGGCGGCACCGGCGACGCCCTCGCCCTGCTCGTCCTGATCCTGCTCGGCCTCCAGGCCGCCGTCGCCACCGGCGCGCTCGGCGGCGGATACCGGGGCGCCGCGTTCGCCGTGGCCGCGGTGATCGGGGCGCGGATGCTCGCCGCCGTGCTCTTCGGCGCCGTCCTGCTCGGTCCGCTCACCGCCCTGACCGCGCCCGGCGGCCCGCTCGACCGCCGCTGGACCATGATCGGCGCCGACGCCGTCCGGGTCGCGCTGCTCGTCATCGCCCCGCTGTGGATCGACTGGACCCCCGGCAAGGCGCTCTGGTTCCTGCTCGGCACCGTCTTCGTCACCGGTGCCGCCGAACGCGTGTGGACGATCGCCAAGGAGGGCGCCGCGCCCGCGCTGCTGCCCGCCCCGCCGATCGAGGGCGCCGCCGTCCGGCCGCTGCCCGACCACCTCGGCGCGCTCCGCACGCTCAGCCTGCGCACCAGCTTCCTCGCGGTGCCCGCGGCCGCCGCCGTCCTGCTGCTCGCCACGCTCCTCGGCAACCTGCTCGGCGCCGGGATCGACTGGTTCACCCTGCACCAGGCCGCCCTCGGCTCCTACGTCGCCGCGGGACTCTTCGCCGCCTCCGTCTCCGTCCTCTACGCCGTCGAGCTGCCCGGCGGCCAGACCCCGCGGCCCCGCTCCCCGCTGGAGGGCCTGCGCCGACCGGCCGCCCCGGGTGACCAGGGCGCCGAGAAGGGCCGTACCGGCGCCCTCGGGCTGCTCGTCCTGGCCTGCGCCACCGTGGCCGCGGCCATCGCCGCCGCCGCGGCCGTCGCCGTGCTGCACGCGAACGACCTGGGCGGCGGGCCCGTCACGTACGCGCTGATGATCCTCGCGCTCAGCGGCGCCACCGCCGTCGGCATCCGCACCGCCGGATCCGTCCTCACCGTGCTCTCCCGGCGCCGGCTGCTCGCCCTCGCGGTCGCCGTCACCGGCGTCGCCCTGCTCGCGATGGGCCTCGTGCCGGACACCGCGACCGTGCTGATGCTCGCCGTCCTCGCCGGATACGCCGCCGGCGTCGCCGCCCGAACCGGGCACAACCTCGTCGACCAGGAGACCGAGGAGCCCCGCCGGGCCCGCTTCACCGAGCACCTGCAGGCCGTCGTCCGCGTCGGCATCGGCGTCGGCGCCCTCGGCGCCCCGCTGCTCGCCGCCGCGATCGGCCCGCACCGGCTCGCCTCCGGCAGCTTCGTCTTCGCCCACGGCGGCGCCGCCTTCACCCTGATGCTGGTCGGCGCGCTCCTCCTGCCGGTCGCCGCGCTCGTCCTCGCCAAGACCGACGACCGGGCCGGCGTCCCGCTCCGCCGCGACCTGCGCGACGCGCTGCGCGGCGCCGACCCGGCCCAGGCCCGGTCGGCGACCGGCTTCTTCATCGCCCTGGAGGGCGGCGACGGCGCCGGCAAGTCCACCCAGGTCGAGGCGCTCGCCGAATGGATCCGCGCCAAGGGCCACGAGGTCGTCGTCACCCGTGAGCCCGGCGCCACGCCGATCGGCAAGCGGCTGCGCTCGATCCTGCTCGACGTCTCCAGCGCCGGTCTGTCCAACCGCGCCGAGGCCCTGCTCTACGCCGCCGACCGCGCCGAGCACGTCGACTCCCTCGTCCGCCCCGCCCTGGAGCGCGGCGCGGTCGTCATCTCCGACCGCTACATCGACTCGTCCGTCGCCTACCAGGGCGCCGGCCGCGACCTGTCCCCGACCGAGATCGCCCGCATCAACCGCTGGGCGACCGGCGGGCTCGTCCCGCACCTCACCGTGCTCCTCGACGTCTCCCCGGAGACCGCCCGCGAGCGCTTCACCGAGGCCCCCGACCGGCTCGAGTCAGAGCCGCCGGAGTTCCACGCGCGCGTGCGCGCCGGATTCCTCGCCCTCGCCGCCGGCGACCCGGGCCGCTACCTGGTCGTCGACGCAGGCCAGGACCCCGCGGCCGTCACCACCGTCGTCCGCCACCGCCTCGACCGGATGCTGCCGCTCTCCGAGGCCGAGGTGAAGGCCCAGGAGGAGGCCCGCCGCAAGGCCGAGGAGGAGGCCCGCAGGCGCGCCGAGGAAGAGGCCGCCCGCAAGGCCGAGGAGGAGCGCCTGGAGCGCGAGCGCCAGGAGCAGCTCGCCAAGCTGCGCGCCGAGGAGGAGGCGCGGCGGAAGGCCGAGGAGGAAGAGGCGCGGCGGCTGGAGGCCGAGCGCCAGGCCGAGGAGGCACGGCAGCGGGCCGAGGAGGCCCGGATCGCCGCCGAGGAGGAGCGCAGGCGGCGCGAGGCCGAGGAGAAGGCCCGCCGCGCGGAGGAGGAACGGCGCCGTAAGCAGGCCGAGGAGGAGGCCCGGCTGCGGGCCGAGGCCGAGGAGCGCCGCCTGGAGAAGCAGCGCAAGGCCGAGGAGGCCCTGATCCGCGCCGAGGAGGCCCGCAAGCTCGCCGAGGCCTCCGCGGCCAAGGCGGCGGCGGAGGCCGCCCGCAAGGCGACCGAGGAAGCCGCGCGCAAGGCCGCGGCGGAGGCTGCCGAGGCGGCCGCGCGCAAGGCCGCGGCGGAGGCCGCCCGTGTGGCGGAGGCCGAGGCGAAGGCGGCGGCGGACAAGGCCGCGGCCGAGCGGGCGGCAGCCGAGAAGGCCGCCGCGGCGAAGGCGGCGGAGTCGGCGAACGAGATCACCGTGGCGACGCCGATCGTGACGCCGGACGCGAAGCCCGCGGGGAAGCGTGGCGGGACGCCGGAGGGCGACGCCGCGCCGACCGTCTCCCCGAACGAGATCACCGTCCCCACCCCGATCGTGAAGCTGGACGACGAGACCACGGTCATCCCGCGGATCCGGGAGGTCGACGAGACCGCCGTACTCCCGACCGTCGGCGGGAACGATCCGGTCGACCGGGTGCCGCAGGACTTCTTCCGCGACGAGCGCGACGAGCGCGACGCGCGCGACGAGCAGCGCGGACGGGACGGACAGGACGGACGCGGGGAGCAGCCCGGGGCGAACGACCGTACCCGTGAGCTGCCCCAGGTCGACGAGGACGGCCGGCCCAGGCGCCGCTCCGACTGGGCCGAGGAGACCCCGCTGGACGATCTGCCGACGCTGGCGGACGAGCTCCTCGGCGCCTTCGACGAGGGGGACGACGACCGGCGCGGCCGCCGCCGCTGAGCGACCCGGCCGAGGCCGTGACACTCCCGCCGGACCGGCGGGAGTGTCAGAGCGGTGCCCCACAATGGAAGGCGTACCTGAGGAGGGGCAGCAGACATGGCCGTATGGGACGACCTGGTGGGTCAGCCGCGGGTCCAGGAGCAGCTCGCCGCCGCCGCGCGCGACGCCGACGCGCTCGTGACCGCCCAGGCCGCCGGGGAGCCCGCTCCCGAGGCGTCCAAGATGACGCACGCCTGGCTGTTCACCGGCCCCCCGGGCGCCGGGCGGGACACGGCGGCCCGGGCGTTCGCGGCGGCCCTGCAGTGCGTGAGCCCGGACCGGGCGCTCGGCGGGGCCCCGGGATGCGGCTTCTGCGACGGCTGTCACACCGCGCTCATCGGCACCCACGCCGACGTCGAGGTGATGCGGACGGACCTGCTCTCCATCGGCGTCAAGGAGACCCGCGACCTGGTCCGCCGGGCCCAGCTGTCCCCGGCCGGGCGGCGCTGGCAGGTGATCGTCCTGGAGGACGCCGACCGGCTGACCGAGGGCGCGGCCAACGTCCTCCTGAAAGCGGTGGAGGAGCCCGCGCCCCGTACGGTCTGGCTGCTCTGCGCGCCCTCCCTGGAGGACGTGCTGCCGACGATCCGCTCCCGCTGCCGGCACCTGATGCTGGGCACCCCCTCCGTGGCGGCCGTCGCCGATCTGCTGATCCGCCGGGACGGCGTCGAGCCCGAGACGGCGATGGCGGTGTCCCGGGCCACCCAGGGCCACATCGACCGGGCGCGGCGGCTCGCCACGGACGAGCGGGCGCGGGCCCGCCGCTCCGTGGTCCTGAAGCTGCCCCTGCGGGTCGGGGACGTCGGCGGCGGGCTGCGAGCGGCCCAGGAGCTGATCGACGCGGCGACGGAGGACGCCAAGCAGGTCGCCGAGGAGGTCGACGTCAAGGAGACCGACGAGCTCAAGGCGGCGCTCGGCGCCTCCCAGGGCGGCCGGATGCCGCGGGGTACGGCCGGGGCGATGAAGGAGCTGGAGGAGCGCCAGAAGCGGCGCCGCACCCGGACCCAGCGCGACAGCCTCGACCTCGCGCTCACCGACCTGACCGGCTTCTACCGCGACGTGCTCGCCCTGCAGCTGCGGGCGGCGTCCCAGCTGGCCAACGAGGACGTGCGGGACGCACTGGAGCGGATCGCCCGCGACACGACCCCCGAACGCACCCTGCGCCGGATCGAGGCCGTGCTGGCCTGCCGCGAGGCCCTGGACCGGAACGTGGCCCCGCTGCTCGCGGTCGAGGCGATGACGATGGCGCTGCGCGACTGACGCCCCTCACGGGGCGGCCGGCCCCGGGCGAGGGGCGGCCGGGGCCGGCCGGCGAATCGCCCCCACGGGCGATTGGACACGGTACGTACTGATCCCGATACGCTCCGGGGATGGACTCCAGGCGCCTCTTCCGCACCTCCACCACCGCCCTCGCGGCGGCCGGGCTGATCCTCTCGGGCTGCACGAGCGGCAGCGGCGCGGCCGCCCCCGCGCCGTCCACCGCGTCCGGGGCGCCGGCCGCCGCGCTGCAGAAGTACTACGCGCAGAAGCTGTCCTGGCGGGACTGCGGCGTCGCGAACTTCCAGTGCGCGACCGTGCGGGCCCCGCTCGACTACGCGAAGCCGGAGGGCGACCAGATCGAGCTGGCCGTCTCCCGGGCGAAGGCCACCGGCCCCGGCAAGCGGCTCGGCTCGCTGCTGGTCAACCCGGGCGGCCCCGGCGGCTCCGCCGTGGGCTATCTCCAGGGGTACGCGGGCATCGGCTACCCCGCCCCGGTCCGGGCGCGGTACGACCTCGTGGGCGTCGACCCGCGGGGCGTGGCCCGCAGCGAGCCGGTCGAGTGCCTGACGGGCCCGCAGATGGACACGTACACGCAGGCGGACGTCACGCCCGACAGCGCGGCCGAGAAGCAGGCGCTGGAAGGGGCGTACAAGGACTTCGCGGCGGCCTGCGAGAAGCGCTCGGGCAAGGTGCTGCCGCATGTCTCGACCGTGGAGGCGGCGCGGGACATGGACATCGTGCGGGCGGCCCTCGGCGACGAGAAGCTCTCGTACGTGGGCGCCTCGTACGGCACGTTCCTCGGTGCGACGTACGCCGAGCTGTTCCCGCAGCGGGTCGGACGGCTGGTCCTCGACGGGGCCATGGATCCGTCGCTGTCCGCCGAGGACCTCAACCGCGAGCAGACCGGCGGCTTCCAGACCGCGATCGAGGCCTTCGCCGCGGACTGCGTGAAGCAGAGCGACTGCCCGCTGGGCACGGCCTCCGTGCCGGCGGCCCTGGCCGAACTCCAGCGCTTCTTCCGGGAGACCGACGCCAAGCCGCTGCCGACGGGCGAGAGCCGGAAGCTGGGCGAGTCCCTCGCGACGACCGGTGTGATCACCGCCATGTACGACGAGGCCGCCTGGCCGCAGCTGCGGGAGGCGCTGGCCCAGGCCATGGGCGGCGACGGCACCTCGCTGCTCGCCCTGGCCGACAGCTACTACGAGCGGGAGCCGGACGGCTCGTACGCGAACCTGATGTTCGCCAACGCCGCCGTGAACTGCCTGGACCTCCCGCCGGCCTTCGCCGGCCCGGCGGACGTCGACGCGTCGGTGGCGTCCTTCGAGAAGGCCTCCCCGGTCTTCGGCCGCAATCTCGCCTGGGCGGCCCTGAACTGCACCTACTGGCCCACCCCGGCCACCGGCCGGCCCCACCGCATCACCGCCGAGGGCGCCGCCCCGATCGTCGTGGTCGGCACCACCCGCGACCCCGCCACCCCGTACAGGTGGGCCCAGTCCCTCGCCGACCAGCTCTCCTCCGGCACCCTCCTGACCTACGAGGGCGACGGCCACACCGCCTACGGCCGCGGCAGCGACTGCATCGACACCGCGATCAACGCCTACCTCCTGGAAGGCACCGCCCCCAAGGACGGAAAGCGCTGCTCATAGCCCCCGCGCCGCCCTCCGCCGGGGGTGGTCGGAGCACCCCCGGAAACTGTGTAGACTTGGCGACGCTGCTGCACCCACCATGGGAACGCACGGCATGCCGCCTTAGCTCAGTTGGCCAGAGCAACGCACTCGTAATGCGTAGGTCTCGGGTTCGAATCCCGAAGGCGGCTCAGATTGAACCCCAGGTCAGATCCTTCTGACCTGGGGTTTTCTGGTTCAGTGGACGCGACGGCGGAGCCGAGAGCGCGCGGCCCGTGTGTCTGTGGTCTCAGTTCTGGTCTCAGTCGCGGTTTCTGCCGGGGTCTCTGCGGGGCCCGGGGCCTGCGGCCGGAGCTGTGGGAGGAACGTGTCTCCCATCCGCCGCATGGCGTCCTTGGACTGCTCGGACCGCCCCTTCACGTACCGCCGCGTCTGGGTGACCTGGGTGTGCCGCAGGATCTCCATGATGGTCACCAGGGGAACCCCCAGCTCGTTCAGGATCGTGCCGGCGGTGTGGCGGCTCCCGTCGTAGAGGCGCCGGTCGTCGATCCCGGCCTCCTCCAGGAGTTCCTTGAACTCCTCCCAGTCCTGACGCGGGTCGAGGGGCCGGCCGTCCGGTCGCGCGAACACGACGTCGTGGTCCTCCCACAGTTCGCCGACAGCGGCCCGCTCCGCCTCTTGGAGCGCCCGGAGCTCTTTCAGCGGCGGGATGAACGGCGGTGGGATAGGCACGGGGTTCTGGCTCTTCTTCGTCTTCGGGCGGGTGAAGACCAGGCCCCCGCCCTTCCTCTCGGGGCAGGCACTCGCGTGCTTCGTGCACCCCTTCGGGCAGGGCTCCGGGCAGCCGCGCTTGTACCCCTTGTGGGTGGTGCACGGCGACGGGCATGGCTCGAACCGGTGCAGCCGCTCACCGCAGGTGTGCGGGTCCGTGCAGCCGTGCTTCCACGTCAGCCGCTGAAGCTGCCAGCGCGGGTGGAACAGCTCCGCCTCCAGGTCGACGTACTTCCAGCGCATGCCCAGGGTCTCGCCTTGGCGGAAGCCCATCCCTACGCCGACCAGCCAGCGCATGAATGTGGGGCGTTTGGCCGCTGCCTCCAGGAAGGCGCGCGCTTCGTCCTGCGTGAACGGGTTCGCCTCGGTCTCGTCCACGGTCGGCGGGTCGACCAGCGTCGCGACGTTCTCGACGATGATCCGACGGCGGTGTGCGATCTTCAGGGCGCGGGACAGGATGCGGTGCACCTTGAGCACGTGGGAGGGGGCGTGCCCCTCCTCCAGCATCGCGGCGTACATCGTCTCCAGGTGCTCTGGCTCCAGCTTGTTCAGCCGGTGCTGACCGAGGCCCGGGATGATGTCGTTGCGGGTCTTGGACCAGTAGTCGTCCAGCGAGCGCGGCTTGAGCTTCAGGCTCGCGATTGTCGTCAGGTAGGTCTCCATCCACTGGGCCACGGTCGGCACGCGCCCCGCCTTCGGCGCCCGCTGCTCGTCGCGCAGCTTCTCCAGGGCCCGGACCTTTCGGGTCACTTCGGCCTCTGTCTTGCCCGTTCGGTGGCGACGATCTGGGCTACCGTCGGACTTCAGGCCCATGGTCACGCGGCCGTGCCATCGGCCGTCGCTGCCCTCGTAGATGGACGATTCCATGTTGGGCTTGCGGGTCATCTTCGCCTTTCGTGGATGAGGGCCCCGGAGTTGCCGGGGCCCTCAGTGGGTCCTGCGTCAGTGGTTCAACGGCTTCAACTGAGCTACAAACGCGTCGAGTTCAGACAGGCGGATGCGTCGGGAGCGGCCAACCTTGACGTAAGGCAGCTCGCCGGCGGCCATTAGCTCGTAGACAGTGGACCGGCCGAAGGAGAGGTACTCGGCCGCGTCCTTGACGGTGAACAGGGCACGGTTGGTGGGCTTCACGGTGGTGGTCACTGCGTACGCCTCCTTGGCAGGGCAGTCGGCATCTGTCCGAGGTGGGGATTTCTGCGTCACTGCGTCATCAGCGTCACTTTTGGGGCCTGACCTGCGGTTTTTCGGTGACGCAGGGAGCGGCGGCCTGTGTCACTGGTGACGGAGCCGTCCGTCACGGGGTGACGCAGGTGACGAAGGGTGACGCAGAGATTGGGACTCTGCGTCACCCTTGTCCGTGCAGGTGGGAAGCGGTTTTTGGAGTCGTGGTGACGCAGGTGACGCAGGGTCTTCCTACTTAGGAAAAAGAGGGGCCTGTGTCTGTTGTTGTGCGCGCCTTCGGGCGTGAAGAAGGAGCCGCGAAGCGGCACGCCTTTTGAGCGGCGGCGAGGCCGCCGGAGAGCAAGAGGAGCACCCGGGCGCTGGGCGGGGGTGCTCTTCTTGCCTGTGCGGTCGGGCCCGCGTGGCTTGGGTCAGAACGCCTGCTGCTGCTCGTCCTGTGGCTCGGCGGGGCGGGCGATCTCGATGTAGCGGGCGCTGTTCTTGCGGCCCCAGTCGACGAGGACGCCGCGGGCGGCGAGGACGGGCTGGAGGCGCTTGAGGCGGTCGGATAGGACCTTGCCGGTGGTGGGCCAGCCCTTGGGCAGGGGCCGGAACTCTCCCTCACCGGTGTAGAGCTGGGTGAGGCCGTGCAGCCACTCAGCGGACGTCATCCGGGCCGCCGTGCCGGGCTCGATCTCGGCGGCCCGCTTGAGGACGGTCTGGGCGAGCAGGTCACCCTCGATGACGTCGTCGTTGAGGTCGTCCAGGCTCGCCCGGTAGGCGTCCAGGGCCCCGAGACTCTGGGCGGCATCCAGCTGCGCGCACAGGTGGGCGAAGTCGGCCATGCGCAGGTCGGTGGGGATGTCGGCCTGGGTGGCGCGGACCGTTACGGCCAGGTCGAGGATCGAGCCGAGGATCACGGGCAGATCCCGGGCGAACTCCGTCCACAGTTCCGCCTCGGTCCGCCGCACCCGGGGGCGTTCCAGCCGGAGCGGGAGGAGTCGTTCGGCGAGGTCGGGGCGGATGACGCCGACGTCGATGCCGGTCAGCAGCATCGGCCGGCGGTAGCGGGAGCGAACCACGTCGCCGTCCGTGAACAACGCGCGCTTGACGTACTCGGCGCCGGTGACGACGCAGCACATCAGGTCCGACATGTCCGGGCCGAGGTGGGAGAGGTTGTCCAGGCCGGTGACCCATCCAGCCGCCACGGCGGTGATCAGGTTCTCCTCGTCCTTCGGCGGCCGGCGCAGGTCGCCGCTCATGCCCTCGATGATCCGGACGAGCATCTTGCCGGCGGTGGACTTGCCCGCGCCCTGGGGGCCGGTGAGGAACGGGGCGGGGACCGGGACGTCGGGTCCCAGGCAGCCGACGAGCCAGGCGAGGGCCAGGCTCTCGGCGCGGGCGTCGGAGAAGTTGCACAGCCGCATGAGCAGGTCGATGCCCTTGCCGTTCGTGTCCTTGACCGGGAGCGGGAGTTCGCCGGTGAGCTGGGTGCGGCGCCAGCACACCTCGCGCGGGTCGGGGGTGCGGATGTCCCAGCCGGTGGGGTGGATGCGGACGGACTTGCCGTCGTCGCGTCCGAGGTCCAGCCACGTCGCCCCGTCGAAACCGGGAGCGACGCGGATGTGAACGGGCTGAACGTCCTCAGTGAGCGCGAGTGCTTCGATCAAGTCGAGTGCCTCCTTCAAGGCAGTGCCGTTGAAGACGCCGAGCCCGTCGCGGAACAGGCCGACCATGAGTTCCTGGCGATGGCTGCCCGTGGTCCCCTGGGAGCGGATGGGACGGGCGACAGGGTGCCCGTTGCGCTGGGCGTAGACGGTGCCGTCGACCGTGCGGAAGTACCGGAAGTTGGCCTGCGCGTAGGTGGTGATGACCTCGCGGGCCGGGTTCTTCTCGTCCTCGGCCACGGTCACATCCCCAGAGCCGTACGGGCGTTGGACCAGGCGTCCGTGCAGTGCCGCGGGGACTCGCCCTTGGCCTGCGCGGCGGTGAACAGGCGGGCGATGTGCGCGTCGGTCAGGCACCCGCACCGGCCGTGCGCGGACAGGACCGCGAGGAACGTGCGGTAGACGGTGGTGTGGATCGCGCTGGGGGCGTCGGTGATGCGCTGTTCGGCCATGGCGATGCCGCGTTCAAGGTAGGCAGGCGAGCGGTGGGGGCACGGTCCGCCACCGGCCGGCGCAGGCACCGTGACCCGGCCCGGCCGGACAGTAGACGTCTCCTTCGAGACCAAGGCTCGTACGGCCGGGGGCAGGGGCGCCACGATGCCGGTGCCAGCACCGAGCCAGCGGGCGTAGGACATGGACGACTTGATGTCCACACCCGGCCGCACGCCGTTGGCGGACTGCATCGCACCCTGGTAGATCCAGTGCTCACCCCGCGTCGTCGCGACCGTGCGCGTCACGGGCAGGGTGGCGCGGGCCCACGTGATCGCGTCGGCGTCGTCCAGGTCGACCACGGTCACCCCGGCGGCCCCCGGGTGGTAGGCGACAGCCCCCGCGCGGCGCCAGGCGGCCTCCCACGGCCGGGAGGAGAGCACGTTGGGGTCGGTGGTGGCGGCGGCCCAAGCGTGGCAGGGACGGGGGCACTGGCAGGGTCCGGGGGTCTTCATGTTGGGCCGCCCGCCGCAGCGGTTGCCCTGGCAGTCGGGGCAGTTGCCGAAGGGGCGCTTGTCGGCGCTCAGCGGCAGGACGGGCAGGCCGCCGGTGGCCAGGGTGAGCGCGGTGTCTCGCCGGATCGGTACGGGATGGGTCATGCTGGGTGTCTCCAGTTCTCTTGGAGTTGCTGGCAGACGAGAGCGGCCCGGTCTTGGCGGACGTTGGTGGGCCGCTCTCGGCGTTCGCGGCGACCACAACCGGAATCGGTGGTCGTGGTCGGTCAGGGAGGGGCTGGCACCCCCTGCTGGATGGCTCGTGGAGGGGGTTTTCGCAGGTGGAGGCGGGATGCGTCCCTGCCTCCCTGAGAGATCATTTCCGCAGGTCAAAGCCAGGGATGCGGTCCAGGGAAGCGGTCAGGGAGTTCTCCCTGCCTCCCTGACGGTTCCGGAGGTACTTCCCTGTCACATCTGAGCGGAAGCGGAATGGCCGTCGGTGCGGTTGGCGAGGGCGCGGGAGACGCGTTCGCGGCCGACGACCATGCGGCCGTCGGACTTGTACGGCTCGGCGCCGGCGTCCTCCAGGACTCGCTTGAGGTCGCCGGGTGTCCATGTGCCGTAGGCGTCTTCGCTGAGCGCGGAGAGCCGCTTGAGGACGTCGGCCGTCAGCACCCGGGCGGTGTCGCCCAGAACGCTGAAGATGTCGGCTAGCGCGTCGCGTTCCTGACCGTGGTTGATGGCGTGCAGGGTGGGGACCCCACCCCGCAGGGCCTTGGCCCGGTTGGCGATGGCGGCGGCGGCATCGTCGTCGATGTAGTGGGTGCGGACCGTGATGGACGTCTGCCCGGCCGGAATCTTGATGCCGTCCGAGGCGACCACGACGGTGCCTTTGTCGAGGCCCTGGCGGAGCAGGTGTGGGGCGGCGCCGCCGTCGACGGCACTGTCGCCTAGGGCCATGCGGGACTGTGATTCGGTGCCGAGGACGAGGGAGATGCGGGTGTGGGCGCCCTCGCGGACGAGTTTGGGGAGGTTCTGGTCGGTGGGGTCCTGCGTGCCCTCCCACATCAGCACGTCCACGGCCCGGCCCTGGTTGTGAATCTTGCGGACGGCCATGAAGTACCGGGAGGTGGCTTTCATGCCGCCGTAGGGCCGCTTGTCGTCACCGACCGCAGGGCACATGAACGCGACCTGTGCCTCATCGACGATGCAGATCAGCGGCGGGAACTTCGTGCCGGGCGGGGCCTGGATCCGGCGTTCCATCTCCGCCACCACCGACTCGACCATCTCGGTGGCTTCGATGACGTGCTCATCGGTCGGGCCCTCGATGAGGACCGTGGCGATGCCGTCGAACATGCGCCAGTCCCCGACACCCTTGAGGTCGGCGATACGGAACTCCACGGTCTTGTCGAGCGCGAGCCACAGGGCGAGCGAGCGCAGGGCGGCGGTCTTGCCCTGGTTGGACTTGCCGGTGATCAGGAGCATGCGCTGATATGTGCTCAGCTCGGCCGCGTCGCCGCGCAGGTCCTGGCCCCATGGTGCCTTGCCGGTCTTGTAGTTCGCGGTGATGGTCTCGTCGGTGACGAGCGGGGACGGGCCGATCGGCTCGTCCAGCGCGCCGGAATCGGCGATCCACAGCCGGACGGTGCGGGCGGCCTCGGGGATGGTGATGAACAGTTCGTGCTCGTGCCGGTTCAGGTTCTCCGCGAGCTTCTTGCGCTTGTTCTGCACCTCCGCCGTCGACACCCCCGAGGGGAGGGTGACGTCGACCTCGACACCGCATCCGGCGATCCGGATCGGCCCGAGCATCGCGGCGCCGGCGTCGCCCATGTCCTTGATGGCGTTGCGTAGGGCGGGAATGCCCAGGTCCCGCAGGGCGGTGACCACGATGGACGGGGTGATCGGCGCCCCGGCGTCGCTTCCCCGCTTGCCTTCGGGCAGCGCCCACTGCGGCGCGGCACCACGCTGCCGGCCGACCGCCCACACGGCGGCGAGGGCGAGCCATGGCCCGATCACCATGGCGGGACCCCACACCACCTGGACGATGACGACGAGCAGGCGGATGAGCTTGATGACGGCCATGAGCGGGGTGACCACGTCGCTGATCTCGCCGTTGGCGATGGCGAGAGCGATGCCGATCGCGATGAGCGCTCCTATGCTGCCGCCGACGCCGAACGCGGCACCCTTCACGACCTTTTCAGGGGAGGAGAGCAGGTCCATGCGCCGCTTGTGTCGCTCCGTGCGGAAGCGGTGCAGCCGCTCCTCCCAGTCGCCCGCGGCTTCGTAGTTCCCCGCGGCTTCAGCGGCGCGGAGCATGCGTTCGTAGCGGGCGCCCGTCCGGCCGTCCCACGCCCGTCGGGTGACGATCCGGGTGCCGCCGAGGACGTAGGAGGTGTGCCGGACCATCGCGCGGCCGGCGGCGCGGGTGCGGTCGTGACGGGCCGCCCGGACGACGCTGCGACCGGCACGCTTCCACACCCGCATGGGCTGCGCGGGGTCAGGCTGAGGGACGACCGTGAGCGGCGTGGGCGGCTCGGTGGGCTGATCGGTGGTGGGGTTCTTGAACAGGGGGACGACGTTGTCGGTCATGCTGGTCTCTCCTGCTGCTCGAAAGAGTGGAGGCAGGGCCCGGGGCGGTCGGTGATGCTTGGCGGCTGTCGGCCGCCCCGGGGCACCGCTACTTCTTGGCGTTCTTCTCGGCCCGCTTGTGGGCGCGGTCGAGGATGCGATTGACGTTGCGTTCCAGGTCGGAGCGGTCGGCGTTCTCGCCCGCGAGCGATCGCTTGGCCATGCGGGCGACGTTCCACGCGATCCGCGCGTTCTCGCCGGCGGTGAGCTGGGGGTAGTTCGGGTCCGGCTGCTCGTTCTTCTTGCTGGCCACGACGGGTTCCCTTCCGGGGCCGGACTGTCCGGCTCCCCTCACCGCCCGGCAGGTGTCGGGCGGATCGGGCAGCCGTCAGCGGCGGCGCTTGCGCGTCCTGGTCAGCGTCTTGGCGGCGCTCCTGCCGTCGGCGCCGCCGACGCTGCGGACCACGCTCACCACGCCCCAGGACAGGACAGCGGCGAGGAACGCGAGCATGGCCAGGTTCGCGGCCATGGCGGTGAGTGCGCCGACGAGCAGGGGGCCGAAGTAGACCCCGGCCGCGACCGCACCGGCACCGACACCGGACCCGAGCGCGATGCGCTGCACCGTCCGGTCCGGGGGGGCCTGGTGGATGTGCTGGTGAATGACCTGCGGCGCGGCCGTCGCGTGGAGCGTGGGCAGGTGGTCGGCGTAGGTGTAGGTGCCGTCCGGGAGCTGAACCACCCGGACCGGCTCAGGAAGGTTGTTCACGGTCGTCTCCCCGCTGCCGCTCACGCGGCGGTAGAGGTGTCGGGATGGGCGCAGGGGGTGCACATGCCGAGCGACGGCGGGATGCGGTATCCCGCGTCGCGGCGGCACTCCGGGCAGACCCGGCGGGCAGCATTCGCGCGGGCCAGGGCCGCGCGCTTGGCCTCGGTCATGGGCCGGACCGGCAGGGCCCGGTCGATGCGGTAGAGGTAGGCGACGAGCGGCCCGCGCCGACGGCGGGGCCGCTCCAACTGCGCGGCGACGTCTTGACCACCGGGGCGCAGACCGCGCGCCCGGAGCTGCCGGAACGTCGCCAACCCCTCTGGGGCAAGCCGCCATGGGTAGGTGGGGATCGTGCTCACGCCGTGGCCCGCTCAGCCTTGAGGGTGTCGCGCAGCCACCGGCCGTTCACCGGAGAGGTGCGCAGTTCCTTGCGGATCCGGTCGGCCGTCAGATGCTCGATGGGCCATGACTCGGTGAGCTGCCGTGCCTCGGCCAGCAGCTCATCCTTCGTGCGGCGGGGCTGGGTCGACTTGGCCACGTCTGGCACCCGGCGGGTGATGCGACGCGGGGTCGACTGGTCGGCGGCGACCGCCCGCGCCATGGCGGGCGGGGTGGACTCTTCGTCGTCGAACAGGTCGCACGAGTCGAGTCCGGCCGGGGCGGGCGCCGGGGCGGGTACGGGCTGGTCAGAGGTAGACCGTTCCATGCTGGTCTGGGTCGATTCCTCCGCATTTGCGGGGTCGATCGACCGGGTAGACCGATCTACCTCCAGCTCCACCGTGATCCCGCCAGAGCGGGTGGGAAGCTCCGGTCCGGTCGGGGCGAGCGTGATGGCGTACATGGCGGACAGGGCCGCCTCGGCGCCGTCGGTGAGCTGGGTGCGCTGGACGTCGAGCAGCCGCTCACCGAGCGCAAGATCCCCGGAACCGACCCGCTTGGCGAGCTTCCACGACTCCAACTCCGCCCGCTTGCGCACCTGTGCGTCCGGGTGGTTGGCGGCCATGGCCCGGTGATATGCGAGAGCCTGGACGACCTCGGCCGCACGGCGCTCCGCCTCGGCGTCACGGCCGTCGCGGTAGACCACGATCCGGCGGGCCAGGAACGCGGCGCCCTCGGCGGACGCAGTCATGCCGAGAGGGGTCAGGGCGTAGATGACCACTTCCCCCGGGGTCTTGGCAGCCATGGCCGACATGGCGGACGCGGCGGCGGGAAGAGCCCACAGGCCGACCCGGATCACGAGCGGCGCGGACTGCCCCAGCAGCGTCAGGCCGAGCAGCACGACCGCGAGGACGGCGGTGGCGCCCTCGCCGGCCGCGACCGCCCCGACCGCCGTGCCCGCTCCGTAGGCGGCCTTGATGTTGGTGAAGGTGCCTGCCGCGCCGGCGCCGCCGGTAGCGAGCATCGGCACGAACGCGAGACCGAGCACGATCTTCTGCCCCCGGCTCAGCGGCTTACCGGTGGCGTTCACCGGAACCACCCCCGCTTCTTCGGCTCCTCGGTGAAGGTCGCGTAGTCACCGGGCGGGTAGACATAGACGCTCAGCGCACCCTCGGCCGCGACGGCCGCCGCACCCAGGAGAGAGATGCCGGCAGCGGCGACCGTGGAATGGTCGGCCGCGACATCGGCGAGGCCAGCCGAAACCTGCGTAGCGCGGCGCGCCAGGTTCGGCGTGCCGTCCGGGTCGGTCATGTTGCGGATCGCGTAGTCGCGGACCTTGTCGCGCAGACCCATCACGCCACCGCCCCGGTGTCGGGACGGTCCTGCTCGGCGCGCTCGAACGGGGTGTAGGTGACGGGCTTGTCGGCGGTGTGGCGGCGGATGTACGCCGTGGTGTCCTTCAGCTCTCCGGAGCCGGGGTCCTGGAGCAGGACCGAGACGGCCACCCACACGTTCGTCGCGCGGTCGATGAGCAGCCGGTTGAACTTCTCGTCGTCGCCCTCGCAGATCGACGGGACCGGCAGGTCCAGGGCATCCGCGATCGCTCCCAGCAGCGCGGCTACGTCGCCGCGCAGCTCCGTGTGCTCGCTCATGCGGCACCGCCCGCATGCGCCAGGCCGGCGCGGTTGGTCAGGTCCCGGCGGGCCGCCATGACCCGGTTACGGGCCCGGCGGATGCGCTGGTGGTCCAGCTCATTGGCCGGACGGTCGATGGTCATGATCTGCGCGTCGAGCAGGTCGACCTCCGCCAGGATCAGCGGAAGCTCCTGCTCGATCGCGTCCAGCTCCGTGTCCGACGGCTCACCGTCGAACGGGGTGGCCGTAACAGCGGCCTGAAGTGCAGCGATGGACTTCATTGGGTGTGTTCCTCTCATCCAGGAACGGCCCGAACAGAGCCCCCGGTGTTCCCGCACTGGGGGCTCACGCCGTTTGGAACCATCCGGCTCCCCTCAGCCCCGCCCGTACGAGACGGGCGGAGGAGGCAACCGGCCACAGCGGGCAGCTGCGGCGAGGCAGGTACAGCGGTGTCCCCTTCAGGTCTGCGACTCCCGTGTCAGGTAGAGCCGCCATGCCTGTGTAGGCGTATGGGGACGTGACCTTTCGGTCTAAGCCCTCCGGTTGACCAGGGATCCGGGACCCTCGGCCCGCTCTGTCCCGGGCCCCTTGTTGCGCGTGTGGCGGGCTCCCGAACCATGGGAATACCGCCGCAAGCGGGCACACTTACAGGTGTTGCACCGCTTGCTCAACTTGTTGGTACAAGCTGATGCAGTGATGCTGCACCCACGGACAGTGAGGCGTCAAGTGATCGGGGCCAACATGTACCAACAAGTTGAGCGAGTGCGTCATGATGGGCTCATGAACAAGCAGCCGAAGTACCGGCAGGTCGCGGACGCGCTCCGTCGCGACATCGACAACGACGTCTACAAGCCGGGCTCTCGCCTGCCCTCCGAGGCCGATCTGTGTACGCGCTTCGATGCCTCCAGGAACACCGTGCGCTCCGGCCTCGCCCTGCTGGTCAGCGAGGGGTTGATCTCGTCGAGCCAGGGACTTGGGTACGAGGTCCGGAAGCATGAGGTGTTCGAGCTCAACGCGTCCCGCTTCGAGAACCTGACCTTCCCGCAGAGTGGCGACGCCTACAGCACCGACGTCACCAACGCTGGCCGCCACCCCACCCAGACGTTTCGCGTCGAAGTGACCCCGGCGACCGAGTACGTGGCGGAGCGGCTCAGGGTCCTGAGGGAGTCGACCACTGTCCTCCGGTTCTGTCATCGGTTCGTGGATGACGTGCCGTGGTCGACTCAGGCCACCTACTACCCCGACTGGCTAGTGAAGGACGCTCCGCGGCTCGCGGCGCCCGGCGACATTGCTGAGGGGACGACCCGCTATCTCGCAGCTATCGGCGTGGAGCAGATCGGCTACTTCGACGAGATCGCGGCTCGGATGCCCACGCCGGATGAAGCGCGGCTACTCGACATTGGTGCCGGCGTCCCGGTGCTGCTCTGGACGCGTACCGGCTACTCGGCGGACAAGGTCATCCGCTGCACGATCACGACCTTTCGGGGCGACCTGAACCGGATGAACTACGAGATCGGCACGCTGTCCGCTCGGCAGGAGGACGAACCGCAGTGATCATCGAGCGAGCGACCGCAGACGATTTGGATGTGCTGCTCACCTTCCGCCAGGAAGCCGCGTCGTGGCTCACGGCCCTCGGTACGGACCAGTGGCAGCGTCCGTACCCGTCCGACAAGCTTCTCGCCACGATCGAGGCCGGAGTGGTGTTCATGGTCCGCGACGGGTCGGCAACGGCGGCGACGATCACGTTGACCCCGGAAGCGGAGGAAGGGCTCTGGACGGAGCAGGAACTCCAGGAGGAGTCCCGGTTCGTGAACAAGCTGACCGTGGCGCGCACGCATGGCGGGCAAGACCTCGGTGGGCGGCTGCTCGATTGGGCGGGCGACCGGGCGTATCGTTCCGGCGCCCAGTGGCTCCGGCTCGACGCGTGGACCACGAACAAGCCGCTCCAGGATTACTACCTGAGGCATGGCTTTGAGCACGTGCGGACTGTCACGGAGGGTGGAGCAGTTAACGGCGGCCCCCGTGTGTCTGGCTGGCTGGGGCAGCGCTCGGCAGCCCCCTCAGATGGCCACAACTTCACAGACCTGACTGGCTTGCCGGCTGGACCACCTTTGAGGCACCTCCGCCCCGCCTAGGTCGACGCTGGCGGGGCGGGAGTCCACCGATGGCTCTCGCCCCACAAGGGTTAAGCCGGGTACTTCATCATGAAAGCGCGCACTCCATCGATGAAGAGCCGCACCTGAGGATTGTCGTAATCGGCGTAATCGCCATGCGCAGCCTTATTGCGCAAGTCCAGCCAGGCGGTGAC
This sequence comes from Streptomyces sp. NPDC048018, assembly GCF_043202995.1. NCBI lineage: Bacteria > Bacillati > Actinomycetota > Actinomycetes > Kitasatosporales > Streptomycetaceae > Streptomyces > Streptomyces sp. NPDC048018. The sequence goes on along the minus strand of NZ_JBIDBK010000005.1, from coordinate 103,761 downwards.
CTGCTTCTGCTGCAGGCCGTCGTAGACAAGAGCCTTCTTGAGGTCGGCGTTCATGGTGTCCGCCTTTTTCGGCTTGCCGGCCACCGCTGTCGTCACGCCGTTCTTCGTGCAGAGGGCTCGCACGTGCACCTCAAGGGAAGAGCCGGTGATGACGGCAGCCGCATCCTTGTAGCCCTTGGCCAGGAGCCCTTCCGCCATCTCCAAGTAGTCGCTGAACGTGTCTGCGTGGACCAGTTCTACGACCGTTGCGGCCCACCCCGCATTGAGATCGTCTCGAAGTGAGACTGCCACCCCGTAGTCGTGCTTCAAGCGAGACGTCGGCAGAAGTCCTTGGCCCCGCTTCAGTTGATGCGAGTAGACGGAGCCATCGGGGGTGAGGCGGGTCACGGCAGCTTCCAGGCGGTTGGCCAGGATCCCTGCCTCGTCCTTCGTGGCGCCGTTGTTGTACTCCCAGCCCGGACTCGCCATAAGGGCATCAGACTTGGAGATCAGATCGTCAAGCTGCCGCACCATGTCCTCAATGGCCAACATGACTCCCGAGTAACCGATTTGGGTTGTGTGAGGTTGATCATCCTACTCTCGTGTGACGGTTTCGCGCTCGTGAGATCCGGCGTACCGGCAGGGGCGAGCGGACACCAACGGTTGAGCATCCGGTCTCACTTGTGGTCTCAGACCAGGCTTGTTCCATGGGCGTCCGCTTCGGTGTGGTGAGATCCGCTGCGGTCGCTGAGCTGCACCGCAGCGCACCTGGCGGACGTCCACGGACACCCCCAGAACAAGATCGGACAACTCGTAATGCGTAGGTCTCGGGTTCGAATCCCGAAGGCGGCTCGGATCAGCCCCAGGACTCACTCGCCGTGACCTGGGGCTTTTTCATTCACCGAATGCGACGGCGGAGCCCTGAGCGAGCCGCTCGGCTGTGCGTTGCTGTGCGTCTGCTTGCCGAGGGTGAACCCTGCCCGCTGTGCGACTGAGGCAGGGTGCCGAAAGCCCGGAGTGGCCCTGTTCGGAACGCCCCTTCACGTACCGCCGGGTCTGGGCGACCCGGGTGTGCCGCAGAATCTCCACGCTGGTCACCAGCGGGACGCCCAGCTCGTTCAGGATCGTGCCGGCAGTGTGGCGGTTCCCGTCATGGAGGCGCCGGTCATCGAATCCGGCCTCGGCGAGCAGCTCCTTGAACTCCTCCCCGTCCTGTTGCGGGTCGAGCGGGCGGCCGAATGCCGAGCGTCTCGCCTTGCCGGAAGCCCGTGCCGACATCGACCGGCCACCGCACGAACGTCGGCCGCCTGGTCGCCGCCTCCAGGACGTCAGGAAGGGTAGATCAATTTCGGCCGCCACCGACGTCAACTCGCCGTCGGACAGCATGGCGTACGCGGGGAACGAGGCGACGTCGAAGTACCAGCCGTCATCGAGCGGGTAGGCGTGTCCGCGCCCGTTCCCTTCGGGGCCTCCGCTCCTCCGACGGGCTACCTCAGAAGGCGGCCGGGGGCGCCTCATGTGTTCCTGGTGAAGAGATCTGTCCATCCCGAAATGGAGGAGATTCATGTCTGGCGCGAAGGACAAGGCCAAGGGCCTGGCGAACGAGGCGGTCGGCAACGTCAAGCAGGGCGTTGGCAAGGTCACGGACCACGACAGGCTGCGGGCCGAGGGCAAGGCGCAGGAACTCAAGGGGAAGGCGCAGCAGGTCAAGGGCGACGTCCGTGACGCGGTGAGCCGAGACGACCGCGATTCCTGAGCCGGGCTCAGCAGGGGCGCCACCGCCGGTGGCGCCCCTGCTGCCTGTTCTCCTGAGCCAGCGGGTCGGGCCGGATGCCGGAGAAGGTGAGCAGAACCATGATCGCCGCCATGGGCCGTCCCGAGGTCGTCAGGTGCAGGGTCCCTGGCAGCCACGTGAGTCCGGCAAGCACAAGAAGCACCGCACCCAGCCCGGCCGCGAGGCCCGCGTGCAGTGTGAAGCTCCACCCCATGCCCCGCATGCTGCCAGAGGCATCGATCCGAGGCGCTGCCTCTTCCCGCCGGGTTTCGGCGTTCGCCGCCTGCCGGGGTCAGTTGGTCGGGGTGAGGTTCGGCTGGTCGAAGGTGTCCGGGACCGGGAGGGTGTCCCAGTGCGAGACCGGCCAGGCCACGACGACGGCGCGGCCCACGACGTCGGTCAGGGGGACCATGCCGCCGCGGGGGTCGGACTGGTGGTAGCGGGAGTCCAGGGAGCTCTGGCGGTGGTCGCCCATCACCCACAGGTGGCCGCTCGGGACCGTGACCTTGAACTGGCCCGGACCGTCCGTGCTGCAGGGGGTGTTGCCCGCGAAGACGTACGGCTCGTCGAGAGGCTTGCCGTTCACCTTCAGGGGGCCGCTGCCCTTGCACTCGACGGTGTCCCCGGCGACGCCGATGACCCGCTTGATCAGGTGCTGTTCGCCGGCCGCCGGCATCAGGCCGATGAAGCTCAGGAACTTCTGGGCGGCGTTGGGCTCCGCCACCGGGCGGCCCGCCAGCCAGTCACCGGGGTCGCGGAAGACCACGACCTCTCCCCGGTCGGGCTCCGCCCCGAACCACGGGGTGAGCTTGTCGACCAGGACGCGGTCGTCCTGCTGCAGCGTGTTCTGCATGGAGCCCGACGGGATCAGGAACGCCTGGAGCAGGAACGTTTTGATCAGAAAGGCCATCACCAGGGCGATCGCGGCCAGGAGCGGCAACTCCAGCCAGGCGGGGCGGCCGCGCTTGCCCTTGCGGCCGGCCGGCCGGGCCTCGTCGCCCTCCGGCTCCTCCCGCTCGGACCGCGCCTCGATCGCCACGTCCCCCACTTCCACTCCCCGGTCTCGTCGCACACCTGCCATGCCAAGGGACCTTATGCCCCTTGCCGCCCCGGAGGTGCCCGTCGGCCGCCGCGCACCACGTACGAGTGACCCCGGAGGGGTGGCAATAGGGTGGCGGCCAGGGTCAGGAGAACGGGGAGGGCACCGAATGGGTGAGGAGCTCGAGGTCACCGAGCGCACACGGCTGCGGCGGATGCGGGAGAAGGGGAGCCACCGGCGGGCCGATCTGGACGCCGTGCTCGCCGCCGGTTTCCTCTGTCACCTCGGGGTCGTCGTGGACGGCGCCCCGATGGTCGTGCCCACCGTGTACGGCGTCGACGGCGACCGCATCTACGTGCACGGCTCCGTCGCCAGCCGCAGCCTCGTACAGGCTCCCGACGGGGTCGTGTGCCTCAGCGTCACGCACGTCGACGGGCTCGTGCTCGCCCGCTCCGTCTTCGAGCACGGCGTGAACTACCGCAGCGCGATGATCTACGGCGTCCCGCGCGTCGTGACCGACCCCGACGAGAAGCTCCGCGGGCTGCGCGCGCTCACCGAGCAGTCCTCGCCCGGGCAGTGGGACTACGTGCGCCGCCCGAGCCGCAAGGAGCTCGCCGCGACCGGGCTCGTGGCGCTCGACCTCACCGAGGCGTCGGTGAAGGTCGCGAGCGGTCCCCCGGACGACGGGGACGGGCCGGATGCCGAACTCGGGGTGTGGGCCGGCGTGCTGCCGCTCGTCACCCGCTTCGGCGAGCCGGTGGCCGATCCGCTGCTGCCGGCCGGAATCGAACCGCCGCCCCACATCGCCGAGCGGGCCGGGCGGGTGGCCGGGGCGTCGTCGGGGGAGCCCGTCGGCACCGTGTGACCCGTTCGGGTCTGCCCGGTGCCGTCTCGGCGCGCCCCGGGCGCGGCGGGCGGGTGTCATGGCGGGGGGAGCGTTCGTCCTCTCCCCGCCGCCGGCCTGTTCGCCGCCACCCTGAGGAGCACCTCATGCCCATGAACACGGTGATCTTTCCCGTCTCGGACCTCGACCGCGGGAAGGCCCTGCTCACCGCGCTGCTCGGAACCGGGCCCAGCATCGACCAGCCGTACTACGTCGGCTTCGACGTCGACGGCCGGCACTACGGTCTCGACCCCAACGGACACGACAAGGGGCTGACCGGGGCCGTCCCCTTCTGGGACGTCGACGACCTGCGCGGCACGCTCCAGGGCCTGCTCTCCGCCGGCGCGCAGACCGTGCAGGACGTGCAGGACGTGGGCGGCGGCATGCAGATCGCCACCGTGAAGGACGCGGACGGCAACATGATCGGGATCAGGTCGGCCGCCGGTTAGCCGGTCCCTCCGCCAGGCCGCCAGGCCGTCGGGCCGTTGGGCCGCCGGGCCGCTGGGCTGTTGCGGCTGTGGGGGCTGCTGGGCCGCCGGGGCTGCTGGGCCGCGGGGCTGCTGGGGCCGCTGGGGTCGCCGGGCCTCTGGGGTCGCCGGGCCGCCAGTCGGCCGGGCCGGGGGTTCGCCGGGTCGCCAGGCCTACGTGCCTACGTGCCCGCGCGCCTGCGGCCCACGCGCGCCCCGGCGGCCTGCCCGGTGCCGGCCCGGCCGGTCCCGGCCCGGCGGTCCCGGTCGTCCGTTCGCCGTCGGTCGGGGTCACGTGGGTCCGGTGAGGGCCAGCGCGGCCAGGGTGTGCCGGTCCGCGAGGACGTCCACGGCCGTGATCCGGCCGTCCAGGACCGTGAACGCGAGGACCGCCCCCGGTCCGCCGTCCGGTGCCTGCCGCACCAGCCCCGCCGCACCGTCCACCAGCACCGGGCGGGCCTCGCGTGCCAGACCCGCCAGGCTCCGCGCCACCGCGGGCGCCCCGTGTGCGGGCTCGGTCCCGGTCCGTACGGCCTCGGAGTCGGCCCGCAGCACCACGTCCGGGTCCATGAGCGCGAGCAGCGCCTCCGTGTCGTCCGCCCGCGCGGCCGCCAGGAACGCCGTGACGACCTCCCGGAGTCGCGCCGGGTCCGGTGCGGGCATCTCCTCCGTGCCCTGCACCCTGCGCCGGGCCCGCGCGACCAGTTGGCGGGCGGCGGCGGGGGTCAGGTCGACGACGGACGCGATCTCCTCGTGGGGCACGCCGAAGGCGTCGTGCAGCACGAAGGCCAGCCGCTCCGAGGGCGGCATCGTGTCCAGGACAGCCTCTTCCCGCCCGCGTGGGTCCCCGGGCGGGGCCGGCCGGTTCGCACCGGGGCCGGGGCGGCGCCGGGACGCGCGGGAGCGCAGGCGCTCCAGGCAGACCCGGGCGACGGTGCCCAGGTCCGCCTCGGCGCCGGTCAGACGGGGACCGGCCGCCCTCAGGGCCTCGTCGGCCTCGTCGTACGAGCCGAGCAGCCGGAACGCGACCGCGCGCAGTCGCGTCCGGTGCTCCTCCACGCTCACGGTGAGCACGGCGTGGGCGTCCGTCGGTCGGGGGGCGTCAGTCGCCGTGGCCGGGGCCGCCGCTGCCGAAGCCGCCGCTGGAGATCCCGCCCCACTTGCGCTTCTCCTCGGTCGGCGGTTCCGGGTTGGGCTCGGAGCCGTCCTTCAGCTGGTACGGCATGAGCCGGTGCTCACCGTCGGTCTGCGGCATCTCCGCCGGCCGGCGGTACTCGGACATCTCGCCGGGGAGTGCGTCGGTGTCGGGCCGGTGGGGCTGACTCTCCGGGTCGGGCGGGGGCAGTTCCTTGTTCTTGAGCCGGATCCCGAACATGAAGGCGCCGATCAGGACGAGGACCACGACGAGGCCGCCCACGACCTGGGCGAGGCCGGACTGCCAGACACCGGCCGCCGTGGTGACCTGTGCCGAATCAACCAGGAAAGTGTTCATACTCCAGGATTACCCCGTTTCCGACCGTTTGTTCCTCCGGGCTGCTCCCGAAGTCCCCCCAGGCGCCTCCCGGACCGAAAAACGGGGTGAAACATTTCCCGCGGCCCATCGCGTCAGTGAGGTGGAGGCGCGAACGAGCGCCGACAGGCACCACGACGCACCGCACAAGCGAGCTCGTGACAGCGATGGAGGGGAGGGGCATGAGAACGTCCCGCGCGGACGAGTTCCTGGAGTTCGCCTCCGCCCGTACGGGGCATCTGTTCCGCTCGGCATGCCTGCTGACCAGCGGCGACACCCATCTCGCCGAGGATCTGACGCAGGAGACCCTGGGCCGGATGTACGCCCTCTGGGGACGGGCGAACCGGATCGGGAACCCCGCGGGCTACGCCCAGACCGTGCTCGTGCGGACCTTCCTCAGCCACCGGAGGCGCCGCTCGGCCACCGAGCGCCCCCTGGGGGAGCTGCCCGACCGGGCTCCCGAGACCGGCGAGGACCCGGCCCTGCGGATCGCCCTGCTCGACGCCCTCGCCGGCCTCGCGCCCAAGGACCGGGCGGTGGTGGTCCTGCGCTACTGGGAGGACCGCAGCATCGAGGAGACCGCGGACGCCCTGCACGTCAGCTCGGCCGCCGTCCGCACCCGCTCGGTGCGCGCACTGGCGAAGCTGCGGGAGCGGCTCGGCGGAAGCATCGCCGAATTCGCCGCCCGCTGACCCCCGGCCGGCGGCCCCGCCGCCCGCCGACCCGATACTTTTCCCACTCACGAACCGGAGACGGTGATCTCGGCATGCCTCGACACGGAGAGCACGGACCGCACGACGAACTCGACCCGACGGACGGATACTTCGAGGAGGAGCTCGGCGCGGTCCTGCGCCACGCCGGTGAGGGCTTCGCCGCCGACGACCGGCGCGAGCTCGTCACCGGCGGACTCGCCCGCGGCCGGCGCCGGCTGTTCCGCCGCCGCCTGGCCGTGACCGGCGGCGCCCTCGCCCTCGCCGCGATCGGTGTGGGCGGTGTCTACGGCGGCGCGGCCCTCGGCGGCGCCGGCGGCCTCGACGAGGTCTCGGTCGCGGGGCCCAAGCCGGGGACCAGCACCGATACCGCCAAGGAAAGGAAGGGCACGGCCGAGATCCCCGTCGCCGAGCTCGCCGCCGTCCTCAAGGCGAACACCCCCGCCGGGGACTGGCAGATCGACAACCTCGGCGGCACCGGTGAGGCCGTCTCCGGCATCTACGACGACGGCAAGGGCAAGGCGGCCGTGTCCGTCGGCCTCTACCGCGCCGGCAAGAGCGCGGAGACCAGCCTCGACCTGGTGACCTGCCCGGACAAGGCGGCCGTCCCGTACGACGACTGCAAGACCGCGCGGGTGCCGGGCGGGGGCCGGCTCATGGTCTTCCAGGGGTACGAGTACCCGGACAAGCGGGTCCTCACCAAGAACTGGCGGGCCGTGCTGCTGACCGCCGACGGCTTCGTCGTCGACGTGAGCGAGTACAACGCGCCGGCCGAGAAGGACGCCGAGATCAGCCGCGAGACCCCGCCCTTCGGGGCGGCCCAGCTCAAGTCGCTGGTGCTGGCCGACGGCTGGCGTCCGCTGCTCGAGAGGCTCCCCGTGCCCGTGCCCGTGCCCCCCAAGGGGAAGCCCGCCGCCGGTGACGCGGCTCCGCCGGCGGAGCCCAGCCCCGCCGCGGTCCAGGCGACCCTGCGCTCGCTGCTGCCCAAGGGGAAGGGCCTCAAGGTCGTCGACAAGGGCGGTGACCAGGGTTACGGCTACCTGGTCGTCGACGAGGGCAAGGGCGCGAGCCTCGTCGGGATCGACGTGCAGCGCGACATGAACGACGTCCGCGACCAGCTCTTCGGCTCGGGCGACGTCCAGACGCTGCCCGACGGCACCGTCGTGAAGCTGGACAAGCGGCCCGGCGAGAAGGGCGGCGAGGGCGTCGTCTGGTGGAGCGCCGACACCATGGCCGAGGACGGCTTCCGGGTCGTCGTCTCCTCCTTCAACACCGCCGCCCAGCACGAGGCCGCCACCCGCGCCGAGCCGGCGCTGACCACCGAGCAGCTGAAGGCGATCGCGCTCAGCCCCAAGTGGCGGCAGCTGAGCGAGAGCGCGCGCTGATCGCGGCACCGGTCGGGCCGGCCGGGCCGTTCCGAGTGCCCGCGCGCTGATCGCGGGGCGGCCGGGCCGCTTCGAGTGTGAGGGTCCGGGTCCCGGCGGGGACCCGGACCCTCACCGGCGCACGGCCGTCCGCCGTCGGACTGCCGGCCCGCCGGCCGTGCGGCCGCGCTGCCCCGGCCTGCCGGCCCGCCGGCCGTGCGGCTGCGCTGCCCCGGGCTTCCGGGCCGCCGGCCCCCATGCCGTCAGCCGTCGGGCTTCCGGGAGCCGTCGGGCTTTGTCCGGGGCCCGGGCTCTCGGCCCCCAAGCCGTCGGTCCGCCGTGCCCGCGTGTCGTGGCCCGCGGGCGGGAGCACGCGGGGCGTCACTTCGCGTCCGAGTACCGCTCGACGGTCGCGGTCGTGAAGGGGAAGCGCACCGGCGTCTCGCCGAACGCGATCCGTCCCGCCTCGTCGCCCGCCGCGCGGATCGCCGCCGTCACCGCCTCGGCCTCCTCCGCCGGGCAGTGCACGATCACCTCGTCGTGCTGGAAGAAGACCAGCTCGGCCCGCATCCCCGCGATGGCCCGCCGCAGGGCCGCCAGCATCAGCAGGGCCCAGTCGGCGGCACTGCCCTGGACGACGAAGTTACGGGTGAACCGGCCCCGGGCGCGGGCGTCCGTCGACGCGTAGCCCGGCACGTACCCGTCCGCCCCGCCCTCCGGGGAGCCCGGCGAGCCCCCGGCGTCCGGCGGGAGTTCGGACGGTGGGATGCCCGCCTCGCCGTCCTCGTCGGCGCCTGCCGCCCGCGGGCTGGTGCGGCCCAGCCAGGTCCGTACGAGCCGGCCCTCCTCGCCCGCCCGGGCCGCGTCGTCCACGTACGCCACCGCGCGCGGGAAGCGGCGGCGCAGCGCGGCCAGGTTCTTCAGGCCGTCGCCGCTGGTCTGGCCGTAGATCGCGCCCAGCAGCGCGATCTTGGCGTGATCGCGGTCGCCGGAGAAGGCCCGGTCGGACAGCCGGGTGTACAGGTCGTCGGGGTGCCCCGCGACCTCCATCAGGCCCGGGTCGCGCGAGATCGCTGCGAGCACCCGCGGCTCCATCTGGTCGGCGTCGGCCACCACCAGCCGCCAGCCCTCGTCGGCGACGACGGCCTGCCGTATGACCTTCGGGATCTGCAGCGCGCCACCGCCGTTGGTGGTCCAGCGGCCGCTGACCGTCCCGCCCGGCAGGTACTCGGGGCGGAAGCGCCCGTCCCGCACCCAGTCGGCGAGCCAGGACCAGCCGTGCGCGGTCCAGATCCGGTACAGCTTCTTGTACGCCACGAGCGGGGCGACCGCCGGATGGGCGATCTCCTCCAGCTCCCAGCGGCGGGTGGACCGCACCCGGATGCCGGCCTGCGCGAAGGCCTTCAGCACGTCGGCGGGCAGATCCGGTCTGACCCGGCGCCCGAAGGCGGCGGACACCTCGTCCGCCAGCTCCGCGAGGCGGCGCGGCTCGCCCCCGCCCGCGTACCGCTCGCCGAGCAGCTCGTGCAGCAGCTCCCGGTGCACGTCCGCCCGCCACGGCAGCCCGGCCCGGTGCATCTCCGCGGCGATCAGCATCCCCGCCGACTCGGCCGCCGTGAGCAGCCGCATCCGGCCGGGGTGCTCGGCCCGGTCGTGGCGGCGCTGCTGCTCCGCGTACACGGCGAGAAGCGCGTCGAAGGGGAGCGCCGTGGTGGTGGCCGCCGGCTCGAAGAGGGAGTCCTGCGTGGTCGGTTCCGCGGCTCTGAGCGGCGGGTCGGGCGGCACCGGCGCGTTCCGCAGCCGGGCCCACGCGGCCGCGGCCGAGCGGGGCTCGCCGAGCCGCCCCTCGTGGCCGAGGAGGAGCTGCTCGGCGTCCTCGATGTCGTAGCAGCGCTCCACCCGTACGCCGGCGGCGAGCAGCCGCGGATACACCTCGGAGGTGCTCCGCCACACCCAGCGGGCGGCGTCGGGCCGGGAGCGGACGGCCGCCACGAGGTCCGCCTCCCGTCGCACCTCCCCGGCGGGCAGTCCGTCGCCGCCGAGGGGGACGAGCAGCGCCCCGTCCCCCTCCGGCTCGGGCGCGAGCGCCCACCTTTCGTTCACGGGTGCGAGTCTGGCACCCCTCACTGACAAAGGGGGCTTTTGCCTCGTTTTGTCACGGTCGATGCGTTGAGGAGCGCCGACGGGCAGCGGGCAGGCGCGTCCTTCGGGCAGCCGGCAGCCGTGGAGCGGTCAGTCGGGCGGGCGGGCAGGTGGGCGGCGGGGCGGTGGGTCGGTCGGGCAGCAGGGCGAGCTCGGCCGACGGGTCGCCGGGCGAGGGGGGTCGGGGGTTGTCGGCCCCGTCATGCCGCCCGGTGGAAGAGGGCGGCCGCCTCTCCGCGGGAGCCGACTCCGAGCTTGTTCAGGATGTTGGCGACGTGGAACTTCACCGTGGACTCGCTGATGTGCAGCTCCTGCGCGATCCGGCGGTTGCGGTGCCCGAGGGCGAGGTGGGTCAGGACCTCGATCTCGCGCTCGCCGAGGCCGCTCAGCGGGTCCATCGCGGCGACCGGGGCCTCCGGGGTGGACAGCGGCAGGGTCGCGGCGAGCGTGGTGCCCCAGCCCGGCACCGCGTCGAGCTCCAGGCGCCCGCCGAGCACCTCCAGGCGATCGGTGACACTGCCCGCGCCCATCGGGCAGGAGTCGAGGAGGCCGGGGCCGTCGTCCCGCACGGTCGCGCGCAGTTCGTGCTCGGTCAGCGTCCAGCCGACGTGCACCCGGGACACCGCCTCCTGCTCCAGCACCACCAGGAGCAGGGCCCGGACGATCGCGCGGGCGCCGTGCGCCAGGTCCGCCGGGAGGGTGCGGGTGGCGTCCGGGCCGTCCGGCGGGCCGAGTTCGAGCCGTACGGGGCTGTGGCGCAGCATCGGACGCAGGTCGTCCGCGAGCCGGGCGAAGGCCTCGAACGCGGGCTCCTCCGCCACCGAACGGTCCCGCTGGGACTCGGCCCGCAGTTCGATCAGCGCCGACACGGCCAGGTCGGTGGCGGTCGCGCGGGCCGCGGCGTCGTCCAGGGCGCGGCTGCGGAGCACCCCGAGCAGACCGGAGAGCGCGGCGGCGTGTGCGGTGGTCAGTTCGGCGGTGACCCGCGCCCGTGTGTCGGCGGCCGCCCGTGAACGGGCCAGGGCGCCCGGCATCGCCTCGCTCGCGAAGCGGTCGAAGTGGCTGGTCACCAGGTCCCACAGGGCTTGGACGAGGGCGAGTTCGGCCGGCCCGGCGGGTGCGGCGCCGTCCTCCCGTACGAGCACGAGGACCGCGCCCCGGGGCGTGGCGTCGCTCCGTACCGCGATCACGTCGCGCTCCGCGCCGCCGACGGCCGCGGTCCGCCCCTGCCACGGACGGCCGGCGTCGACGACGGAGAGCAGCGGGGTGAGCTCGGCGGCGGTGAACGGTACGTCGTCGTCACCGGTCCGTTTGAACGGCGAGTGCGCGCAGTGCGTGGAGAGCTCGGCGGCGGCGCGGTGTGGGACGAGCGGGGCGAGCAGCTCGGACAGGCGGGGCAGGATCTCGCCGAGGGGCCGGCTGAGGATGTCGTGGGCGGCCAGGAGAGCGGTGAGGGCGGGGAGTCGGGCGGTGAGCCGCGGGGCGGCCGACGGGCTCGCTCCGGTCGTGGCCGGCTCGGTGGCGGTCGCTCTGGCGGTGGCCGGCTCGGTTGTGGTCGCTTCGGTGGTGGCCGGCTCGGTGGCGGTCGCTTCGGTCGTGGACGTCGCGGTCACGGTCGCTTCGGGCGTCGGCGGGGCGACCGCTTCGGGCGTCGGCGTGGCGGCCGCCGGCGCCTCCACCGGGGGTGCTTCGGCCGTGGGCTTCTCTGCGGGCTCGGTCGAGAGGGGCGCCGTGGGGTCCGCCATGAGTTCCATGCGGGCAGGCTACGGCCGTTCTTTCGGACAGGTGGGCCTGTTCGTTCGGATGGCGGGGGCGGGGCGGTCCGGGGCGGAGGCTTGTCCCATCGAAACCGAGTTCAGGACATGGGGGAACCATGGAAGCGATCGTGTACGAGGAGTTCGGCGGTCCCGAGGTGCTGCGCCACGAGACGGGCGTGACCGTGCCGCTCCCCGGACCCGGCGAGGTACGGGTGAAGGTGGCGGCGGTCGGCGTCAACCCGGTGGACTGGAAGCGCCGTTACGGCTGGGTGGAGGCGTTCTACCCGACGACGTTCCCGGCGGTCCCCGGTCTGGAGTTCGCCGGCACGGTCGAGGCGCTCGGCGAGGGTGTCACCGAACTGGGCGTCGGCGACGAGGTGTTCGGGTGGACCAAGACCGGCGCGTACGCCGAGTACGCCCTCGCGGAGGTCGTGGCCCGCAAGCCCGAGGGCCTGTCCTGGGAGAGCGCCGCGAGCATTCCGGTCGCCGGCGAGACCGCCAAGCGCGTTCTGGAGCTGCTCGCCGTCGAGCGCGGCGAGACGCTGCTCCTGCACGGCGCGGCGGGCGCGGTCGGCGCGGTCGCCGCCCAGCTGGCCGTCGCGGCCGGCGTGACGGTGATCGGCACGGCGTCCGAGCGCAACCACGCGTTCCTCCGGGAGCTGGGGGTGACCCCCGTGACGTACGGGGAGGGCCTGGGCGACCGGGTGCGCGCGGCGGCCCCGCAGGGCGTCGACGCGGTCTTCGACGCGGCCGGCCACGACACCCTGCCGGTGTCGATCGAGCTGCTCGGCGGCGAGACCTCGCGCATCGTGACGATCGCGGCCACGGACGCGGCCGAGCGGGGCATCGTCTTCTCCGGTGTCACCGTCGAGGCGGCGACCGCCCGCGAGTGGCTGACCGGCCTCGCGGCCCTGGCGGTGGACGGCCGGCTGCGGCTCGACATCGCGGACACCCTGCCGTTGAAGGAGGCGGCGCGGGCGCAGGAGCTGAGCGAGGCGGGGCACGTGCGGGGGAAGCTGGTGCTGCTGCCGTAGGGATCGGTGGGGGCGCGGTGCGAGGTGCGGTGGTGCGGCGCCGCGCGATGCCGTGCCGTGCGATGCCGTGCCGTGCGGCACGGTGCGATGCGTCGGGGACCTGGCGAGGTGGGGGAAAGGCGGGGCGGCCCGGGATCACGGGGGTGTTCCGGGCCCCGCTCCGGCGAGCGGCCCGGGGCCGTGGGGCCCCCGGGCCGGGCGCCCCTGGGCGGTGCGCGGTCGAGGGGCCGGGCCGGGCTCCCGGGGGCGGTCCGCGGGGCCGGGCCGGGCTCCCCGGGGGCGGGCCGCGGTCGCGGGGGCTAACCTCGCCGGGTGAGTGAGACACCCGCCGATCGCATCAAGATCTGGTTCCGTTTCGCCCCCCGTGAGGGCTGGCTTCCGCAGGACACCGAGGGGCTGTGGGCCGTCCGGGTGGGCGAGGGCACGGCTCGGGTGGCCAACGTGCCGTTCCTGCAGGACGGGGTGGCCGAGGGGGACGTCGTGCACTACACGACGGACGCCGAGGGCATGCACTGGGCCACGGGCCGGGCGGCCGCGTCCGGGAACGTCACGGTCCGCGTCCTGCCCGTCCGCTCTGGGCCCCTCGGGCCGAACGCCCGGGCGGTCCACGAACGGCTCGCGCCCTTCGGGCTCGGCGGCGAGTCCTTCAGCGGCGACTTCCCGCTCGTGGCCCTCACCGTGCCGGCCGATGCCCCGATGGGGGAGATCAAGGCGCTGCTGGAGAGGGGGACGGAGGACGGGTGGTGGCACTGGGAGACGGGCTGCACGACGGAGGCGTGGAACGCGGCGTGAGCTCCGGCCGGACGCCACGCCGTCCGGCGTCCCCTGTCCGTTGCCCTCAGGACCAGCCCGCCTTGATCACCGCGTGGCCCGACGCCGCCGCCCGGGCGTAGAACGCACGGAGGATCTCGTGGTGGCACCGGAAGATCTCGCGCACGGTCGGCTCGGGCCGGCCGGGGCCGAAGGAGGCGTGGGTCCGCGCGCCCGCGCGTGACCACAGGCCGTCGAAGGACACCGAGGCCAGGAAGGCCGCTGCCCGCGCCGTCTCGCCAGGTGCGAGCAGCATCAGGGGTGGACGGGCGAGCCCATCCGACGGGGCGCCGACGGGCCGGCGGCCGCCGAAGACCGGGAGCCGCGCGTCGCTCGCGGCGCTCGCCTCGTACAGCTCGTGGAGCGTCCGGGAATTCTGCTCGACGGAGTCGGCGACCCCCGCCGCGCACTCGACCTCGTGGTGCGCCCAGGCCGTGCCCATGAAGGCGGTCAGCCAGGCGTGGTCGTCCCGCAGGTCCGTCTCCACCGCGGCGCGCAGGTGCAGATGCACAGCCGTCCCCCTCGCCCCCGATTCGGTGTCCGTACGGGGGAAGCTAGCCCCCGCCACTGACAGTCGGACCCCGTCCCGCCGGCCGCCGACGGACCCCGCGAGCGGCCCCGGGTCCCGCGAGCCGCCTCGGCGCCGCGACCGCTACCGGGCCCCTCCGGGAAGTGTCGGTTCGGCCCCGCGACCGCCACCGGGCCCCTTCGGGAAGCGCCGCCTCGGCGAGGTGCCGCCCAGCGAGGGTGCCGCCCGGCGAGGGTGCCGCCCGGCGAAGCGGGACGGGACAGGAACCCGGCTCCGACCCCAGTCCCTGTCCCGTCCCGACTCACCAGCCTCGCGCCTCAGCGCGTCAGCCGCACGCGGGGACCCGCGCCGCCGCCGTCGCGACCGCCGCGCAGATGCCCGCCGCCGCACCGAGCGTGCCCCAGGGGACGGTCAGGGCGACCGGGGCGGAGAGGGCCCCGCGAGGCCGGTGCCCAGGGCGCCGAGGCACCGGGCGGTGACGGCCGGGCCCAGGACCGCGCCGACCGCCGTGGCCAGCAGCGACTCGCCCGCGACCATCCGCAGGACCTGCGCCCGGGTGGGTCGTGACCGCCTATCGGGCGCGCAGTTCGCGCAGGAGTTCTCTGTCCACAGGCTGTGGACGGTCGAGCGGCGCCGTCACCACGGCCGTCCCCGGTCCGCGCCGCACCTCCACGGCGATCCGGTGCCGACCCTGCACGACGAATGGCGACGAAGCGAATCGCTCGGGGGCGCGGAGGGTGGCGGGCAGACCGAGTCCCATGACGCGACGAGCCCGACCCTGAGCGCCAGCGCCGTGAAGCCGCCGACGAGAGAGGCCCAGCGGGCCCGCCGCCCGGCGAGAACGACGGTCAGCACGGGACGCCTGCCGTCCGGGCCGTGGCAGCCGTGGCGGCCGACGCGCCCGGCGAACCGCTCCGCGGCGAGCGCGCCGGAGACGCCGGAGACGCCGGCGGCGAGCAGCATGGACTCCCCCTGAGCATGGATGATGGCGGTGTAGTGAGCGCCCGGGACCATCGTGCCGAGGCGGGGAGGATCTCGTAAGGAGGCACCTTGATGCCGGAGGGGCACACCGACGTCACCACCACGGTGGCCGTCGCGGCCGCGGTCGAGCCGGCTGCCGACACCCCGGCCGCCGTCGTCGTCGTGGATGTCACCGACTCGGCCGCCATGGTGGATGCCGACGCCCCGGCCGTCGCCGCGGATGCCGCCGGCCCGGTCGTCAGCTGTGCCGACGAGTCCGACGCGAGGCACGCCGCATGAGCGCCCACAAGAACAAGAACAGGAACAAGAACAGGAACAAGAGCGGCAACGGCAGCAAGGGCGAGAGCAGGAGTGCGGGCGGGAGCGAGAGCAAGAGCACGGGCGGGGGCACCGTAGGGGAGGCCCTCAAGGCGCTCTACGGAGACGCACGCGACGACCGCGCCCTCGACACCGCCGCCTCCCTGCTGGCCGCCGACCGCTCGGCAGACGCCGAACTCTCGCTTCGTGGGCGCGAGTTGGTCCGCACGCTGTGGACGCGCGGCTGGCAGCCAGCGGATCTCCTCCGCATGGCCCGCCGCGAACTCGGCGACGAGCACGTACGCCTCCTCGCCTCGCTCGTACGGTCGGAGACGGCCGGCTACGAGCGGCTCCCGCACCGCTGGCAGGCCCAACTCGACGCGCTCGAAAGCGAGGAGCCACTCCGGGCCGACCGCTTCTCGTACGCCACCACCACGCTGGAGCTCTACCGCCTCCTTGTGCGGCTGCCCCGCCTCGACGCCGTCGGGCCCGTGCCCGGCGAGGCCCTGCCGCCCGCCGTCGCGGGCGAGCCGAAGATGCTGACCAGGATCCGCGCGCTGCTCGCCAAGGCGGAGGCGACCACGTACGCGGAGGAGGCCGAGGCCCTGACGGCCAAGGCGCAGGAGCTGATGGCCCGGCACAGCCTCGACGAGGCGTCGCTGGCCGCCGGAGCGCCCTCACCCGAGACGCCCGGGGCGGTCCGGGTCGGGGTGGACGCGCCCTACGAGCAGGCCAAGGCGATCCTCCTCGACGCGGTCGCCACGGCGAACCACTGCCGGGCGGTGTGGAACGAGGCCTACGGCTTCTCGACGGTCGTCGGCTTCGAGGCCGACCTGGAGCCGGTCGAGCTGCTCTACACCTCCCTGCTCGTCCAGGGCACGGCGGCCATGACCCGGGCGGAGGCCGAGCAGCGCAAGGCGGGCCGCAAGCGCACCAAGTCCTTCCGGCAGTCCTTCCTGCTCGCCTACGCCAACCGGCTCGGCGCCCGCCTCGCCGCGACGACCCGCCGGGTCGCCGCCGAGACGCCGACGCTGCTCCCGGCCCTCGCGTCCCGCGAGGTGGCGGTCACCACCCGCACGGACGAGCTGTTCCCCGAGACCCGGACGACCCGGGTCCGCGCCGCCTGGGACGAGGCGGGCTGGGACCACGGGACGACGGCGGCGGACCGCGCGGGGCTGGGCGCGCCCCCACGGGGCGAGCTCCGCTAGCCGCCCCGCCGCCGCGCGCCGCGGTCGCCCCGCCGCCGCGGTCCCCCTCGCCACCGCGCGCCGCGGCCCGGCCGCCACCGCGCGCCCAGTCGCCCCGCCACCGCGCGACGCGGCCGCGGCCCGCCCGCCACCGCGCGCCCAGTTGCCCCGCCGCCGCGCGCCGCGGGGCGCCTGCCACCGGGAACCTGCCGGAGTGCGTCGCGGTCGCCCGCCGGTACGGGCCGCGGCCCCCCGCCACCGCGCGCCGCGGTCGCCCCGTCACCGCGCCCCGTAGCCCGCTGTCGGCCTTCCGCCGCCCCCGTCGCCCCCGCCGCCCCCGTCGCCCTGCCGCCCTGAATGCCCGATTCGTCTGCCGGCGCGATTAGGCTCGCCCCATGAGCTGGCTCCGGGCGCTGAAGGAGACGGCGCGCTCGGGGCTCAGGGTCGAGCGGCGGCGGCTGGAACCGGCTGTCGCCGCGCGGGGCGCGCTCGGGCTGGCGCTCGTCGTGGGCGTGTCCCTCGCGGTCTTCGGGCCTTCGGTGGCGGCGGCGTCGGCGTTCGGGGCGTTCCAGGCGGCGATCGCGACGTTTCAGCGTTCGTACCGGCCGCGTCCGACGCTGGCGCTCGCCTCCGGGGTGAGTCTGGCCGTGTCGACTTTCCTCGGCTACCTGACCGGGTCCCGCCTCCTCCTCTTCCTCGTCCTCCTCGCGGTGTGGACCTTCCTGTCCGGGCTCGCCTGGGCCGCCGGCCCGACCGTCGGGCTCATCGCCTCATCGAACGTGGCGATCATGCTGGTCACCGTCACCCTTCCCACCTCCGTGGCGACCGCAGCCGGTCACGCCGCGATGATCGCGGTCGGCGGCCTGGTGCAGGCCGCGCTGATCGTGCTGCTGCCCGTGCGCCGCTGGGGCGTGCAGCGCGACGCCCTCGCCGACGCCCTCGCGGCGGAGGCGGACTACGCGCGGCGGCTCCGGCACGACCCGACCGCCGCCTTCGACCCCGTACCGCTGATGGCGGCCCGCAGCGCGGCCGCCGTCACCCCGCGCCAGGCCCGCCGCCGGCCGGCGGAGCTGCACGGGGCGCGGGGGCTCGCGGAACGGATCCGGCCGGTGCTGGCCTCGCTCGCGGACCCGGCGGTGGGAGCGCCGGACGAGGGACCGGAGCGGGACCGGGTCCGGGAGCTGCTCGCCGCGGCCGGCGAGGTCCTGGACGCCTGTGCGCACGCGATCCGGCACGGCGAAGCGGTCGTGCTGCCGCCGCCCGCGCTCGCCGCGCTCCGCACGCCGGACACGGACGCGATCCTGACCGGCGCGCCGCGCCGGGCCGCGACCCGCCTCGCGGCGCTGCTGGGTGACGTCGTGGAGACGGCGGAACCGCGGACGGAGACGGCCGCCGGGGCCCGCAGCCGGCCCACCCTCGTGCGGCTGGTGCCGGCCGCGCTGGCCCGGATGCGGGCCGAGCTGCGGCACGAGTCGCCGATCCTGCGGCACGCGATCCGGGTGACGGCCGTGGCGACCGCCGGCTATCTGCTGGGCACGGCGCTCCCGCTCGGGCACGGCTACTGGGCGCCGCTGGCCTCGGTGATGGTGATGCGCCCGGACTTCTCGCAGACGTACGGGCGTTCCGTCGCCCGCTTCGGCGGCACCCTGGTCGGGGTGGCCCTCGCGACGGGGGTCGTGCAGGCCGCGCATCCGGGCAGCTACGCGCTGGCGGCGCTCGCCGTCCTGTGCGCGTTCGGGATGTACCTGCTGATGCGCACCGGGTACGCGGTGGCACAGGTCTTCGTCGCCGCGTACGTGGTCTTCCTGCTCGGCATGGCCGGCGAGGGCGCCGCCCAGACCGTCCGCGACCGGGTGCTCCTCACCCTCCTCGGCGGGGTGCTCGCGATGCTGTCGTACGCCGTCTATCCGGCCTGGGAGACGCCCCGGCTGCACGGCCGGCTCGCCGACTGGCTGAGGACGAGCGGGCGGTACGCGGCCTCCGTCGTCGGTCACTACGCCCACCCGGCCGGGCCCGCCTGCCCGGATGTCCGCGAGGCGCTGCTCGCCGCCCGCGAAGCGCGTATCGCCTGGCAGGAGGGCGTGGCCCGGGCCACCCACGAGCCGGTGCGGCACCGGGGGCTGTCGCATGCGGCGGCGGACGACGCCGAGCACGCCCTGGCCCAGTTCGGGCGGGTGGCCATGCTCCTGGAGGCGCACCTCCCGGAGCGCGGCGCGCCGGCGGTACCGGAGGCGGCCGTCCTGGCGGAGGCGCTGCGGCAGGCGACCGAACGGGGCGCGAAGGAGCTGCG
Organism: Streptomyces sp. NPDC048018; assembly: GCF_043202995.1. Classification (NCBI taxonomy): domain Bacteria; kingdom Bacillati; phylum Actinomycetota; class Actinomycetes; order Kitasatosporales; family Streptomycetaceae; genus Streptomyces; species Streptomyces sp. NPDC048018. The sequence goes on along the minus strand of NZ_JBIDBK010000005.1, from coordinate 85,008 downwards.
GGAGCGCACGCCGCCCCGCTGGGACGAGCTGCGGGAGACGGTCGCGGCCTGGGAGACCGGCGGCCCGGACCACTTCCTGCTGCGCAAGGCGGCCGTGCTGCTCCTGGAGGCCCTGGACGGATTGTCGGCGGTGCTTCCCGGCCGTCACTGAGATTTTCCGTACGGCATGTCATCCGGCCCGGTGCGCGGGCGGGTTGGAAGGGGTGAGGACCGCTCGTCGGAGACCAGGAGCAAGCGTATGAAGAAGTACCTCTGGGCAGCGGCCGTGGTCGTGGCCGTGTGCACGGCCGCCGCCGCACCCGCCGTCGCCGCCCCGGAACGGGCCGCCGCTCGCACCGCGTCCGGCCCGTCCGCCCACCGCGCGTCCACCGCCGCCGGGACCGTCGCCGTGCCCGCCCGGTCCGCTGCGGCCACGGCACCGTCCGTCCGGGCCGTCGCCCCGGGCGAGCGCGTGGACGCCGGCCGCGGCTGGACGGTGTGGCTCACCGAGGAGGGCAGGTACTGGTCCGGCCCCGACGGTGACGAGAACTTCCGCAGCGTCGTCGACGGCAACGTGGACCTGTCCCGGCCGGGCGTCAGCCACCAGTCGGAGGGCGACGCGGCCGGCGTCTTCCACTCCGGTCTCTACTACGGCACCAGGAAGGCCGGGAAGGTCGTCCTGACCGGCACGGACGGCAGGCAGACGCCCGCCATCCTGCTCGCACTGCCCGGACGGCCCGGCTGGGGCGTCTGGTACGCGCACACCGGCCCGGAGGGCAGGGGCGGTGCCGCCGTCGCGCTCTACGACCGCAACGGGCGGCTGCTCGCCGAGCTGCCGGGCCGGAACGCCTGACCCCTCGTCATGCGTGTCTCATGGCAGGGCCCGGCACGGGGCGGGCCCTGCCCCGCACCCGCAGCGAGCACGAGGTCCGTCACCGTGTCGTACGAGCCCGCACCGCAGGAGTCCGCCGACGCGGACGACGGCTTCGCCGCGTTCGCCGTCGCCGCCTGGCCCCGGCTGGTGCGCACGGCACAGCTCCTGACGGGCGACTTCCACGAGGCCGAGGACCTGGTGCAGACGACCCTCGCCAAGGTGTACGCGCGCTGGCGGCGGGTGCCGCGCGGGGAGATCGACCTCTACGTACGCAGGGCGCTGATCAACAACAACCTCAGCCGGCTGCGCCGGAAGCGGGTGGTGCACCTGCTGACGCCGGTGCTGCCGGAGTTACCGCGCCACGCGTCCGGCGGGCACGCGGAGGCGGTGGAGCAGCGCACGGCACTGCTCGGCGCCCTGGCCGACCTGCCGCCGCGGCAGCGGGCGGTCATGGTGCTGCGCTACTGGGAGGACCTGAGCGAGCAGGAGATCGCGACGGTGCTCGGCTGCTCGATCGGTACGGTCAAGACGCATGCCCGGCGCGGCCTCGCGGCGCTGCGGAGCCATCCGGGCCTCACCCTTCCCTCCGTGCCCGCCGGAGCCCGATGATGCCCGCCACCCCCACCGGAGGCCGCTGATGATCCCCACCCGCACCGGAGTCCGCTGATGTCCCGGGCCCCCGACCCCGGCCCCGGCCCCGGCCCCAACCCCGGCCCCGCCTTCGGCCCGGATCCTGCCCCCGGCTCCGCTCCCGGCTCCGCCCGGGACCCCGGCCCTGCCCGGGACCCCGGCCGCACCGTCGGCCCCGGCCCGGCCCGGGACCCCGGCCCCGCCTTCGGCCCCGGCCCCGGCCCCGCTCCCGCCTCAGGTCCTGACCCCGATCGCGATCCCGAGCGCCACTCCGACCACGCCGCGGACGCCCGCCTGCGGGCCGTGTTCGCGCGGGCCGCGTACGACGTCACGCCGAGTCCGGTGCCGCTGGCGGCCGTTCGGCGGCGGGGCCGGGCGCACCGGCGGCGGCGGACGGTGACGCTGGCCGTCCTCGCGGTGCTGTCGGTGTCCGGCGCGTCCGCGGTGGCGGCGCTGTCCCTGCCCGGGGAACACGACCGGCCGGTCCGGGGCGCCCCGGCGGTGCCGTCCGTCCGGGCGGTGCCGACGGGCACGGCCGGACCGGGCAGGGCGGCCGGGCCGCGGGTGACGCCGGTGCGCGAGGTGCGGGCGGGGCAGCGGGTGGACGCGGGCCGGGGCTGGCGGGTGTGGCTGACGAGCGAGGGCAAGCACTGGTCGGGTACGGAGAGCGAGGAGAACTTCCGGAGCGTCACGGACGGCAACGTGGAGACGTCCACGCCGGGGATCTCGGCCCAGTCGGAGGGCGGTCCGTCGGGGATCTTCCTGTCGGGGCTCTACTACGGCACGCGCGCGGTGGGCCGGGTCGAGCTGCGGGACGCGGACGGGCGTACCGCGCTCGCGACCCTGCTGGAGCTGCCGGGCCGCCCCGGCTGGGGGGTCTGGTACGCGCACATGCCGGCCTCGCTGCGGGAGCCGGGCAGCACGCCGGACCTCGCCCTCTACGACCGCACGGGCAGGCGGCTGGCCGACCTCGACGGGATGCCCGGCTCGTGAACCGGAGGGGCGGTGGCTGCGTCCCTGCTCCTGTGAGTCAACATGCTGGTGGGAGCTGTTCGCTCCGGCGTACCGGGGAGTAGCACGCTGAGTCGTGTAGTCGCTACACCACCCCGCGTGCACGTGCATCTGCTCATGCATCGGCATATGAACACAGCTATGATCCGAGGAAGTTGACACCTACACCAAAGATCTCGGGGAGCTTCCAGTGCATCACGCGCACCACGCGTACAACGGCATGGCGGCCACGGAGCTTCGTGGTGTCGTGTGGCAGAAGAGCCGGCACAGCAACTCCCAGGGCTCCTGCGTGGAGTTCGCCAAGCTGCCGGGCGGGAACGTCGCGGTGCGCAACTCGCGGCACCCCGACGGCCCCGCGCTCGTCTACACGCCCGCCGAGATAGAGGCCCTTCTCCTGGGCGTCAAGGACGGGGAGTTCGACCACCTGGTGTGAACGGCGGAACGCGAAGGGCCCCGGGGGCTGCTGCCACCGGGGCCCTTTCCCGTGCGTCGCGGAGGACTACTCCGGCCCCAGCCGGAACAGCGCCCACACCACCTTGCCCTGGAGCGTGCCCGCGAGCGGGTGCCAGCCCCAGCTGTCGCTGAACGACTCCACCAGGAACAGCCCCCGGCCGGACTCGGCGGCGAAGTCCTCCTCGCTCTGCCGCGCCTCGGGGCTCTCCCGGCTGGGATCGCGCACGGCGCACACCAGGCGTGAGGCCCAGCGCATGAGGTGCAGCCGGACCGAAGGGTTCAGGCCTTCCTCGTGCTCCAGGGCCGCCTCACCCGGCACCGCGTGCCGCAGGGCGTTCGTGACCAGCTCGGAGACGACGAGGGCGACATCGTCGAAACGGTCGGACAGATCCCACTTGTCGAGCGTCTGGCCGGTGAACTTCCGCGCACCGCGGACCGCTTCGTAGCGGGGTGGGAGTGCGCAGGAGGCGGAGTTGGAGACGGCCGCGGGATCGACCGGAGGAAGCCCCTGCAGTAACGGCTCGAGCATGGTCGATCCATTCGGTCCCATGCGAGGCACTCCCGGGAATCGCGGCGGTGGTGCGACAAGGCGGTGCGACAACGGTGCGACAGCCCGCGCGAGTACGCGCTGCGCGAGCACCATGGTTCCGAATGCGCCGTGGGGATGCAAGGGCAGATGCACGTGCACGCGCCGGACCTGTCCGCCCCCGTGCCTAATCTGTGCATAAGTCGTCCGACCGGTGGACCGCAGGTGCCCGGAACCCGCCGTCTATCCGTAATCGAATGTGTACGCGCTGAAGCGTTTAGTGGCAGAATCCGGGGCTCGACGGGGGCTCGACAGCGAGAGCAGCACCGTGAAGGGGAGGCTGGAGCCGTGACGGCAGGCGAATCGAGCGGGGCGAGCGGGAGCGTGGTGCGCCGCATTCTGCTGGGCTCCCAGTTGAGGCGACTGCGCGAATCGCGTGGCATCACCCGGGAAGCCGCCGGCTACTCGATCCGAGCGTCCGAATCCAAGATCAGCCGTATGGAGTTGGGAAGGGTGAGCTTCAAGGCCAGGGACGTCGAGGATCTGCTCACGCTCTACGGGGTCAGCGACGAGAGCGAGCGCGGCGCGCTCCTCAGCCTCGTCCGCGAGGCCAACGTGGCCGGCTGGTGGCACAGCTTCGGCGACGTGCTCCCGGGGTGGTTCCAGACGTACATCGGCCTGGAGGGCGCCGCCTCCCTCATCCGCTTCTACGAAGTCCAGTTCGTCCACGGCCTGTTGCAGACCGAGGCCTACGCCCACGCCGTCGTGACCAGGGGCATGCCCGGCGCCCCGCGGGCCGAGATCGAGCGCCGGGTCGCGCTGCGCCTGGAGCGCCAGAAGGTCCTCGTGTCGGAGAACGCCCCGCACCTCCACGCGGTCCTCGACGAGGCCGCGCTGCGCCGCCCCTACGGCGACCGGGCGGTCATGCAGGGGCAGTTGCGGCACCTCATCGAGATCTCGGAGCACCCGAACGTCACGCTCCAGGTCATGCCCTTCAGCTTCGGCGGGCACGCGGGCGAGAGCGGCGCCTTCACCCTGCTGAGCTTCCCCGAGTCGGACCTTTCGGGCGTCGTCTACCTGGAACAGCTGACCAGCGCCCTGTATCTCGACAAGCGCGAGGAAGTGGCCCAGTACGGGCGGGTGCTGGAGCGGCTGCAGGCCGACAGCCCCGACCCCGCGGAAAGCCGTGATCTTCTCCGAGGACTCCTTCAACTCTCCTGATACGTCAGTACGATGACGGGACATCAGTGAGACAGTTGTGACGCGGCAGCTGTCCGTGCCGGAATCCGCCACCGCGGGTAAGGGGTCTCGTTCCATGGCGTCTGCTTCGTCTTCGGCCTACTTCACCGAGCTGGCTCACCAGTACATCGACGGCGAGTGGAAGCCCGGCAGCGGCTCGTGGGACATCATCGACTTCAACCCGTACACCGGGGAGAAGCTGGCGGCGATCACCATCGCGACCGCCGCCGAGGTGGACCGCGCCTACCGGGCCGCCGAGCGCGCCCAGGCGGAGTGGGCCGAGACCAACCCGTACACCCGCCGACTCGTCTTCGAGCGCGCCCTGCGGATCGTCGAGGAGCGCGAGGACGAGCTCGCGGAGGCGATCGTCGCCGAGCTCGGCGGCACCCGCCTGAAGGCCGCCTTCGAGCTGCACCTGGCGAAGGAGTTCCTGCGCGAGGCGATCCAGCTGGCGCTGCGCCCCGAGGGCAGCATCCTGCCGTCCCCCGTGGACGGCAAGGAGAACCGCGTCTACCGCCTCCCGGTCGGTGTCGTCGGCGTCATCTCGCCCTTCAACTTCCCCTTCCTCCTGTCGATCAAGTCGGTGGCCCCGGCCCTCGCCCTCGGCAACGCGGTCGTGCTCAAGCCGCATCAGAACACCCCCGTCTGCGGCGGCACCCTGGTCGCCAAGGTGCTGGAGGACGCCGGTCTGCCGGCCGGACTGCTCAACGTCGTCGTCACCGACATCGCCGAGGTCGGCGACGCCCTGCTGACCCACCCGGTCCCGAAGGTCATCTCCTTCACCGGCTCCGACCGCACCGGCCGCCACGTCGCCACCGTCTGCGCCCAGCACTTCAAGCACGCGGTCCTCGAACTGGGCGGCAACAGCGCCCTGATCGTCCTCGACGACGCCGACGTCGACTACGCGGTGGACGCGGCGGTCTTCAGCCGCTTCGTGCACCAGGGCCAGGTCTGCATGGCCGCCAACCGCATCCTGGTGGACCGCACCCTGGAGGCGGAGTTCACCGAGAAGTTCGTCGCCAAGGTGAGGACCCTGCGGGTCGGCGACCCGGCCGACCCGGCCACCCACATCGGCCCGCTCATCAACTCCCAGCAGGCGGAGGCCGTCGCCGCGCTGGTCGAGCAGACCGTCGCGGGCGGTGCGACCGCCCTGCTGCGCGGCTCGGTCGAGGGCAGCCTGGTCTCCCCGACCGTCCTCGGCGGCATCGCCGCCGACGCGCCCGTCCTCCAGCAGGAGATCTTCGGCCCGGTGGCCCTGATCGTGCCCTTCGACGGCGAGGACGAGGCCGTACGGATCGCCAACGACAGTCCGTACGGGCTCAGCGGCGCCGTCCACACCGGTGACATCGAGCGGGGCGTGCGGATCGCGAAGCGCATCCACACCGGCATGATCCACATCAACGACGGCACCGTGCACGACGAGCCGATCGTGCCCTTCGGCGGCGAGAAGCGGTCGGGCGTCGGCCGGCTCAACGGCGAGGCGATGATCGAGGCCTTCACCACGCAGAAGTGGATCTCGATCCAGTACGGGCGCAGCCGCTTCCCGTTCTAGGTCGGACCGGTACGGACCGGGCGCGGACCGGGGCGGCGAGGCCCGTCGCGGTGCGCGCGGACCGGGGCGGCCCGCGCCGCGCGGGAAGTGGTGCGGAGTTCAGGACCGTATCTGTCCGCAAGGGTCCGTAGCGTGGTGGTCGTCGGAGGGGCTGAGGCTCCGGCGGACGGTCAAGGACGCATACGGAAGGCGGACATCATGGTTGCTCTTGTTCCTGCGGAGGCCCCCGGCGACGAGCGCGGCGCGTTCCTCAACTTCATCGAGGCACAGCGTGCCGCGATCGTACGGGCGACTCTCGGACTCTCCGAGGAGCAGGCGGCGAGCCGCCCCAGCGCCAGTGAGCTCAGCCTCTCCGGGCTGGTCAAGCACGTCGCGGAGGTCGAGCTCAACTGGCTGCGGCTGGCCCAGCAGCGGCCGAACGAGCGGCAGCGGACCCAGGAGACCTGGGGCGAGGCCTTCCGGCTGCTCGACGACGAGTCGATCCCGCAGACCGTGGCCTTCTGGCAGGGCGTGGCGAAGGAGACGGAGGAGTTCGTCCGCAACGTGCCGAGCCTGGACGACACCTTCCCGCTGCCGCCGGCGCCGTGGTTCCCGAAGGACGGCCGCGTGTCGGTGCGCTGGATGCTGCTGCACCTGGTCCAGGAGATGGGCCGGCACGCCGGGCACGCCGACATCGTCCGGGAGTCGCTCGACGGCAAGGGCTCCTTCGAGCTGATCGAACTGGAGAAGCGGCAGGGCTGAGCCGGCCCCGCCCCGCCCTCGCCCCTGGCCTACCCTGGTCGGACATTGACCAGGGAGGTCCGCGGGATGTCGGCGATCCGCCTTCTCGTCCTGGGCGCGGTCAAGATGCACGGCCGCGCCCACGGCTATCAGGTGCGCAACGACCTGGAGTACTGGGGCGCGCACGAGTGGTCCAACGCCAAGCCCGGCTCGATCTACCACGCGCTGAAGCAGATGGCGAAGCAGGGGCTGCTGGCCGCCGACGAGATCGCGCCCAGCACGGCGGGCGGTCCGCCGCGGGTCGAGTACGAGATCACGGACGCGGGCCGGGAGGAGTACCTCCGGCTGCTGCGGGCGGCCCTGTCCACGTACGACCAGGAGATGGACGTCCTGTCGGCGGCCCTCGGCTTCGTCGTGGACCTGCCGCGCGCGGAGGCCGTGGAGCTGCTGCGGGCCCGGGTGCGGGAGCTGGACGAGTGGCGGACGGCCGTCACGACCTACTACACCCCGGAGGGCGGTCCCGGGCAGCTGGGCCACATCGGGGAGATCATGCACCTCTGGGTGCACTCGGCCGACTCCAGCCGGGAATGGACGCTCGGCCTGATCGACCGGATCGAGGGCGGGGCGTACGTCTTCGCGGGGGAGGGCGAGTCCTTCGTGGGCGTCCTCGCGGAGGGTGAGGAGAACCCGTACGCGACGGGCCCGCACCAGGGCGACCAGAAGATGAGCTGAACGGACAGCGTAATCAAGTTTGACTAGTTGCCCGGCAGGGCATAGCCTCCCTCGCCGGGGTATTGGTCAAATTTGACTACGGGGTTTCCGGGAGGAAGGGGATGTCGGTGGACGACGCGATCCTGATGCGGGGCGCGCGGAAGCGGTACGGACGGAAGCAGGCGCTGGACGGGCTCGACCTGGCCGTCCGGCGCGGCACGGTGCACGGGCTGCTCGGCCCGAACGGCGCCGGGAAGACCACGACGGTACGGGTCCTGGCCACCCTGCTCCGGCACGACGAGGGCGAGGTGCGGGTGGCCGGGCACGACGTACGGCGGGAGGCCGCCGAGGTGCGGCGGCGGATCGGGCTGCTCGGGCAGCACGCGGCGCTCGACGAGGAGCTGTCCGGCCGGCAGAACCTGGAGATGTTCGCGCGGCTCCACCACCTGGGCGCCCGGCGTGCGGTGCGGCGTGCGGACGAGCTCCTGGAACGCTTCTTCGGGCTCGCCGACACCGGCCGCAAGGCCGTACGGCAGTACAGCGGCGGCATGCGGCGACGGCTCGACCTGGCCGCCTCGCTGATCACCGACCCGGAGGTGCTCTTCCTCGACGAGCCCACCACCGGGCTTGACCCGCGCGGGCGCGGCGAGGTCTGGGAGTCCGTGCGCTCGCTGGTCGGCGCGGGCACGACGGTGCTGCTGACCACCCAGTATCTGGAGGAGGCCGACCAGCTGGCCGACCGGATCTCCGTCGTCGACCAGGGCCGGGTGGTCGCCGACGGCACCCCCGACGAGCTGAAGACCCGGGCCGGCCGGGACCGGATCGACGTGGTCGTCCGTGACGGGGCCCGGCTCGACGAGGCGCTGCGGCTGCTGCCGTCGGGCACGGCCGAGGCGGACGTCGACCGCGACCGGCGGCGGATCAGCGCCCCCGTGCGGGACCGGACGGCCTCGCTCGCCGAGACCGTACGAGCTTTGGAAGCGGCCGGGATCGAGGCGGAGGACATCGCCCTGCGGCGGCCCACGCTCGACGAGGTCTTCCTGCATCTGACGAGCGCCCGGGCCGAGGAGGTGGCCGCATGAGCGCGGCGTACGCGGTGAGCGACTGCTGGACCATGACCCGCCGGGAGCTGGCCCACTGGGCCCGGCAGCCGGTCCAGGTGGTGGTCGGGCTGGTCTTCCCGGTCATGATGCTGCTGATGTTCGGCTACCTGGTCGGCGGCGGGCGGACGGTCGAGGGCGACTACGTCGACTTCCTCGTGCCCGGAATGCTCACGCTGACCATGGTCTTCGGCCTCGAAGGGACGATGACCGCGGTCACCCGGGACCTGGACAAGGGGGTGGTCGACCGCTTCCGCGCCATGCCCATGGCGGACGGCGCCGTGCTCGTGGGACGGGCGGCCGCCGACATGCTGCAGTCGACCGTGGGACTGCTCCTGATGATCGGGGTGGGCCACGCGCTCGGCTGGCGGGCGCACGGCGGCCCCGGGGCCTTCGCGGGGGCGGTGGGGCTGCTGCTCCTGCTGCGCTTCGCGATGCTGTGGATCGGGATCTTCCTCGGCCTGCTCGCGGGGCGCGCGGAGCTCGTGCAGGCCGTGCAGATCCTGGTCTGGCCGGTCGGTTTCCTCTCCAACGCCTTCGCCTCGCCCGACGCGATGCCAGGCTGGCTGGGCGCGGCCGTGGAGTGGAACCCGATGTCGGCGACGGCGACCGCCGTCCGCGACCTCCTCGGCGGTCCCGGCGGCGAGCCGGGGTGGATCGGTGCGGCGGTGGCGTGGCCGCTGGTGCTGCTCGCGGTCTTCCTCCCGATGGCGGTGCGGAGGTTCGGCCGGCTGGGGACATAGCCGGCGTGACGGTGTACGGGGAGCGGGCGGCGTACGGCGGCCGCTCCTTCCGGCCGCCCGCCGCGGGCGCGTCCCGGATACGCCGGGCCGCTGGCGGGCCGCTGCGGGAGTGCGACCGCCGCCCGTACGCGACGAGCCGGGACGGGGGCGCCGGCCGGGGGCCGTCCCGGCCGGCGAGGAGCCGGTCCCGGCCGAGGGGCAGGGCCGCGCTCAGTGGTGGAAGGAGGTGGCCGCGGCCTTGTCGTGGGTGAACGGGGCGGACTGGCGGCGCAGTTCGGGCAGCAGTTGTTTCAGGTCCTCGATGAGCAGAGTGGCCAGGTCGGCGGAGAAGCCGTTGCGGCAGACGACGCGGAGGACCGACAGGTCCTCGCGGTTCGCCGGGAAGGTGTAGGCGGGGACGAGCCAGCCGCTCTCGCGCAGCCGGCGTGAGACGTCGAAGACGTCGAAGTTGGTGACCTCGGGTGCGGTGGTGAAGGCGAAGACGGGGAGTTGGTCGCCGCGGGTGAGGAGGCGGAAGTCGCCCAGCGCCTCGATCCGTTCGGCCGTGCCCCGGGCGACGTCCCGGCTGGTCTGCTGGACCGTCCGGTAGCCCTCTCGGCCCAGCCGGAGGAACGTGTAGTACTGGGCGACGACCTGGGCGCCGGGGCGGGAGAAGTTGAGGGCGAAGGTCGGCATGTCGCCGCCGAGGTAGTTGACCCGGAAGACCAGCTCCTCGGGGAGTTCGGCGGGGGAGCGCCACAGCGCCCAGCCGACGCCCGGGTAGACGAGGCCGTACTTGTGGCCGGAGGTGTTGATCGAGGAGACGCGGGGGAGCCGGAAGTCCCACACCACGTCCTCGTCGAGGAACGGGGCGACCATGGCGCCGGAGGCGCCGTCGACGTGGACGGGGATGTCGAGGCCGGTGCGCTCCTGGAGGTCGTCGAGGGCGGCGCAGATCTCGGAGACGGGTTCGTAGGAGCCGTCGAAGGTGGAGCCGAGGACGGCGACGACGCCGATGGTGTTCTCGTCGCACAGCGCGGCGGCGGAGGCCGCGTCCATGTGGAAGCGGTCGCCGTCCATGGGCACGAGCCGGGGCTCGACCTCCCAGAAGTTGCAGAACTTCTCCCAGCAGACCTGGACGTTGATGCCCATGATCAGGTTGGGCCTGGCGGCGGGGTAGCGGTCGGCGTTGCGATTCGCCCAGCGGCGCTTGAGGGCCATGCCGGCGAGCATGCAGGCCTCGCTGGAGCCGGTGGTCGAGCAGCCGACGGCGGTCGAGGGGTCGGGGGCGTGCCAGAGGTCGGCGAGCATGGCGACGCAGCGGCGCTCGAGTTCGGCGGTGCGCGGGTACTCGTCCTTGTCGATCATGTTCTTGTCGCGGCACTCGCCCATGAGCACCCCGGCCTGCGGTTCCATCCAGGTGGTGACGAAGGTGGCCAGGTTGAGGCGGGAGTTGCCGTCGAGCATCAGCTCGTCATGGACGAGCTGGTAGGCGCTCATCGGCGGGAGCGGCCCGTCCGGGAGGCGGTGGCGCGGGGGCGCCTCGGTCATGCCGCTGACCGGGTTGGCATCGCCGTAGAAGGGATTGAAGGCGAGACGGCGGAAGGGCTCGTTCTCGTCGGGACCCTTGTGCAGTGCCACGGGGGCTCTCCTTCTGATCAGGGGTCGGCTCAGCGCAGGGCCTTGCCGCGTTCGTCGAGTTGCAGGAAGGGGCGGCCGGTGACGACCAGCCAGGCGGGCAGGGAGGCGATGCAGAGCAGCGCGAGCATCGCCGGGGACGCGGCGACCACGGCGGCGACGAAGAGGCTCACCCACCCCTGCCGGGTGGTGGCGAGCAGGATGCCGAGGACTCCGGCGGAGACGGCCACGGTGGGGTTGATCTCCGGGACGAGCGCCTGGGCGCAGAGCCCGAAGGCGGCGCCGACGAAGACGGCGGGGAAGACGCGGCCGCCGCGGAAGCCGCAGGCACTGGCGACGAGCAGGGCGACCAGCTTCACCAGGGCGAGTTTGGCCAGCTCGCCCGAGCCGAGGGTGCCGAGGTCCTCGACGATGTCCCTGGTCTCGGTGAGGCCCTTGAACAGCGTCAGATGCCCGCCCAAGGCGCCGAGGAGGCCGAGGAGGAGGCCGCCGAGCGGAAGGATCACCATGGGATGGCCCAGACGGGTGAAGGCCCGGTGCACGTGGGGGAAGGCGTAGCCGGCGAGCAGGCCGAGGGCCGCGGCCAGGGTGGCGAGGACGAGGGCCGCGAGGAGGTCCTCGTAGCCGGGGTGGTCCAGCGGCGGCAGTCCCATGTCGAAGCTGGGGCTGGAGGCCAGCTGGGTGGTCATCGAGCCGGCGGCGGCGGCCAGCAGCGGGGCGAAGAGCCGGTCCCAGAGCGATCCCTTGCCCGGAGTGGACGCCAGGGCCTCGGAGATGACGAGCGCGGCGGCGACCGGGGTGCCGAACAGGGCGCCGAGGGTGCCGGCGATGCCCAGGGACACCCAGAAGCCCCCCGGGACGGCCGGCAGGAAGCGGTGGCCCACCCAGTAGGTGAGGGCGATGGCGGAGCCGATCGTCGGGCTCTCCGGGCCCAGGCTGACGCCGCCCGCGAGGGCCAGGGTGCTGGCGAGGAGCAGGCCGGGCACCACGACGACCGGCATCGGTGGTCCGCCGAGTCCCTCCATGGCCGGGTCGGGCCCGGCGTGCCCGGGCGCCTTCCAGACGACGAGGCCGACCGCGATACCCGTCGCGGTGAGCATGACGATGATCCAGAGGGCGGAGTAACGGCCGATGCCGAGGGCGTCCGGGACGTTGTTCCACATCAGTTCCTGGAGCTGGTCGGCGAGCTCGCTGACGCCCAGGTACAGCAGACCCGAGCCCACCCCGACCACGAGCGCGGGCAGGATCTGGGGCAACAGGATCCGCAGGGGAGCCTCTGGGGAGGGTGTCTCGGTGGCCACCGCCCCACCATAAGTGAGCAAATGCCGCATAACATCCCGAGATTCGGATGTGCACCTCACGTCGCGTCAGGGCCGAGGGGGAGACGCGAACCGACAGAAGGAGCAGGGGGCCATGGGCCACCCCGTGGGACAGGTCGCGGGCTTCGCCGGGATCACGGCGCACGCCAGGGAGGGGACGGGCATCGACCGCACGCCCGAGGAGAAGGCCGCGGTCTTCGGCGGCAAGGCCCCGGAGGCGTGCGCGGAGGACTCCGCCCGCCGGTGGGGAGGGAGGCACCCACACCTCCGGGCAGACGCAGGCCCGCGTCGCCCCGTACACCGAGGACGACTGGCAGCGCATGAAGGAGGAGACCGACGCTCGGGGCACCGCGTACGGCGCCCTCATGGACGCCGGCGCCACCCCTGACTCCCCGGCCGCCCCGGACCTCGCCGAGGCCCACCGCGCCCCCTCACCCGACGGTTCTTCGACTGCCACCATCCGGTGGGGAGGCACCCACACTCATGTCCCCGAGGAGAACCCCGCCGCCTCCTGCGACTCGATCCGCGAAGGCCTCGACGGGCACCTGCACGCCGCGATCCACGCGAACGCGCGCCGCCCGCCGGCAGGGGCGACAGGCTCAGGCGCGCGGCGCGATCACCACGGCGGTCCCGTAGGCGCACACCTCCGTGCCCACGTCGGCGGCCTCCGTGACGTCGAAGCGGAACATCAGGACCGCGTTCGCACCACGCGCCCGCGCCTGCTCCACCAGCCGTTCCATCGCCTGGTTACGGGTCTCCACCAGGGTCTTCGTCAGCCCCTTCAGCTCCCCGCCGACCAGCGACTTCAGGCCCGCGCCGATCTGACTGCCGACGTGGCGCGAACGGACGGTCAGGCCGAAGACCTCACCGATCACCTGCCGCACCTCGTAGCCGGGTACGTCATTGGTCGTGACCACCAGCACATCCGACTGGGACGTCTGGCCGCCGCCGTACTCCTCGATGCCCATGCGCATCCACCTCCTGGGCCCCAGCCTGGGACCCGCGCCCGTCCCCCGCATCCGGAGGGGGCCGGGTGGAACCCGGGAGGTTCACCCCGCGTTGATAGCTTGGGGCGGCACTCCGTACGACCGCCCCCTCTTCCCCCCGACCGCAGGAGCCCGGAACCCGTGAACACGCTTGCCCTCGGACCGAGCTGGCTGGACCCGGACTACCTGATCCAGACCTTCGGTCTGATCGGTGTCCTCGTCATCGTCTTCGCCGAGTCCGGACTGCTCATCGGCTTCTTCCTGCCGGGCGACTCGCTGCTCTTCACCACCGGCCTGCTGGTCACCACGGGCAAGCTCGACTACCCCCTGTGGATGGTCTGCACCCTCGTGGTCGCCGCGGCGGTCATCGGCGACCAGGTGGGCTATCTCTTCGGCCGCAAGGTCGGCCCGGCCCTCTTCAAGCGCCCCGACTCCAAGCTCTTCAAGCAGGAGAACATCGAGAAGGCGCACGAGTTCTTCGAGAAGCACGGCCCGAAGTCCCTGATCCTGGCCCGCTTCGTGCCGATCATCCGCACGTTCACGCCGATCATCGCCGGCGTCAGCCGGATGAACTACCGCTCCTTCATCACGTTCAACGTCATCGGCGGCCTGCTGTGGGGCGCCGGAGTGACCCTGCTCGGCTCCGCCCTCGGCAAGATCGAGTTCGTGCACAAGCACATCGAGCTGATCCTCGTCGCGATCGTGCTCATCTCCGTCGTCCCGGTCGTCATCGAGGTGCTGCGCGCCCGCTCCCAGTCCAAGAAGAACCCCGGCGGCGGCCACGACGCCCCCGGCACCCCCAACCCGCCGTCCGAGCGCGGCCGCCACGCCAAGCGCTGACCGGAGCCCCCGGGTCACGCCGCGAGCGCGGCGTGACCCGAAGGACACGCCCTGACGAGGTCACACCCTAGAAACCACGGGTGCGCTTCGCGGCCCGTCGGGCCGCCGCCGCCCGCGGGGCCTGCATGAACAGGCGGGCCAGCTCGCCACCCAGGTTCACCCCGATCGCGATCGCCAGCGCCAGCGCCGCCGCCTTCGCCAGCGAGCCGAAGCCCTGGTCCAGATTGTTCTGGGCGATCGCGAGCACCCCGAAGTACGTCGCCGAACCCGGCAGCAGCGGGCCGATCGCCGCCGTCACGTACGGCAGCGACGAGGTGTGGTGATAGCGGGCGGTCAGCTGCCCGAACAGACCCACCAGACCGGCCGCGACCGCCGTCGCCATCACCGTGGAGCCGTTCGCCGTCACCGCGATCGACGCGTAGACGACCCACGCGACCCCGCCGTTCAGCGTCGCGAACAGCACCGTCGCGCGCGACTGCTGCAGCAGGACCGCGAAGGTCGCGCACAGCACCATCGACGCGGCGATCTGCACCCAGGGGCGCTCGACCGCGTTCAGCACGCCCTCCGGATTGAGCTCCGCCCCGAACTGCACCGCCAAATACAGCACCGACAGCACGCCCACCACGATGGCCACGAAGAAGTACCCGACCTCCAGCAGCCGCGCCGAGGCCGTGATGTAGAAGCCGGTCAGACCGTCCTGCACGGCCGCCACCAGGGCCCGCCCCGGGATCAGCGCGAAGAGACCACCGGTGATCACCGCCGACGGCCGCAGATCGGCGTGCAGCATCGTCAGCGCCACGCCCATCGCCGCCGGCGGCATCGCCGCCACCAGGAACTGGTAGAACTCCGGCAGCCCGCGCCCCGCGCACAGCCACGCGAGCCGGTCGCCCAGCATCGCGCCCAGCGCCGCCACGAAGAACACCGTCGGCCCGCCGCCCAGCAGCACCGACGCCGCGCCCGCCAGGACACCGGCCGCGGCCGTCAGCGCCCAGCCCGGATAGGGGTGCCGGTTACGCCGGATCTCCGCCAGCCGCCGGTACGCCTCCTCCGGCGCCACCTCGTGCTCCGGATCGTTGATGTCCGCGAGCAGCTGGTAGACCGCCGCGAGCCGGGTGTAGTCCGTGCCACGCCGCCGCACCGTGCGGTTCGCCGTCACCGGGTCGTCCACGAGCGACGGCTGGTACGTGACCGACAGCAGCGTGAACGTCACCGTCGGCTCGCAACGGTCCAGACCGTACGACCGGCAGATCGCGAACATCGCCGCCTCGACGTCCTCCGCGCCCTCGCCGCCCGCGAGCAGCAGCTCGCCGATACGCAGCGTCAGGTCGAGCACACGCGGCACCGCGGGACCGGACTCGTCGTCCTTGCGCGACGCCTCCGGCACCGGCCGGTCACCGACCGGCAGCCGCAGCATCGTCCGCATCCGGTCCTGCCACGGCGCGTCCTGCGGCAGCCGCACCATCGGTATGCCGTAGGCGGGCGTGAACGCCGGCGGCGAACTCTGCGCCGAATACGTCGAGGGCGGAGCGAACGCCGAACCCTCCTGCTCGGCCGCCGGCTCCGCCGCCAGCCCCTCCGGCAGGGCGAACTCGGAGGTCGGGTGCTCCTCCTCCGGCGGTTCCGGCGGCTCCACCCCGGCCGGCGGGATGAACGCGCTGCGAGCCTCGTCCGAAGGCGGCTTCCGGTCCTCCGGGCCCTCCTCGGACCCCTCCGGCATCGCCACCACTCTGTTCGCCCTCATTCCGGCCTGGTACCCACGCGGTCACGCCCCATACGGGCCCGACACCAGCACAGTATGAACGCGCGAAGGGCGGCGCACCTCAGCAGGTGCGCCGCCCTTCACAGGTCAGCGGCTCGCGGCAGAGCGGGCTCAGTGGCCGCCCTGCTCCTTGAAGCGCTTGTACGACTTCTCGATCTCGGCCTCGGCCTCGGCGCGGCCGACCCAGTCGGCGCCCTCGACGGACTTGCCCGGCTCCAGGTCCTTGTAGACCTCGAAGAAGTGCTGGATCTCCAGGCGGTCGAACTCCGCGACGTGGTGGATGTCGCGCAGGTGCTCCATGCGCGGGTCCGTCGCCGGGACGCACAGCAGCTTGTCGTCGCCGCCGGCCTCGTCCGTCATGCGGAACATGCCGATGGCGCGGCACTTGATCAGGCAGCCCGGGAAGGTCGGCTCGTCCAGGATGACCAGCGCGTCCAGCGGGTCGCCGTCCTCGCCGAGGGTGTTCTCGACAAAGCCGTAGTCCGTCGGGTAGGCGGTCGAGGTGAAGAGACGGCGGTCCAGGCGGATCCGACCGGTCTCGTGGTCGACCTCGTACTTGTTCCGCGATCCCTTGGGGATCTCGATGGTGACGTCGAACTCCACGGGTGGATCTCCTCCTGAATCAACACATGTCAATGCTCGCGACGACGCGCGGTGGTTAAGTGTCCCTCACGCACGGTCTTGATCGCGAAAGGGGCTGGTCATCACATGCCGGAGCCGAGAACCTGGCAGCTCGCGGCGGGGTCCGCCGCGCTCGGTCTGGCCCTGGCCGCCGGTGCGGTGGCCGCGGCCGGCCCGTGGGACTCCGGTCAGCGTAAGGCCGAGCGGGCCCGCGCGGTCTCCGCCGACAGCCGAGGTGGCGCACATCACGCCGGCGCCCCCGCCCAGGCGGCCCCGCGCCGCCCCGCCCCCGCCCCCAGCGCCGCCGGAGTGCTGCGCGCCCTGGGCGCCACCGGCCACGCCGGCGGGATCACCCGGTCGGGGGACGACCTCGCGGCCGTCCTGGTCCCCCTGCTCGCCGATCCCGGCCTCGGCCCGCTGCGCACCGCCTCCGTCGTCGACACCGCCACCGGCCGCCCGCTCTACGGCGAAGGCGCGTCCACCCCGATGACCCCCGCCTCCACCGTCAAGATCGCCACGGCCGCCGCCGCGCTCTCCGCCCTCGGCCCCGACCACCGCATCCCCACCACCACCGTCGCCTCCCCGGACCACCGCACCCTCACCCTCGTCGGCGGCGGCGACCCCACCCTCGACCGCACCCGCCTGAAGGCCCTCGCCGACGCCACCGCCCGCGCCCTCCGCGGACCCGGCGCCACGCCCCCCGCACCCGTCCGCCTCGGCTACGACACCAGCCTCTTCAAGGGCCCCCTGCTCCACCCCATCGGACCCAACGAGAACCTGGCCCCCGTCAGCGCCCTCATGACCGCCGAAGGCCGCCTCGACGGCAGCCGCCACGGCCCCGCCCCGCGCACCGGCGACCCCGCGGGCGACACCGCCACCGCCTTCGCCGCACTCCTCCAGGACGCCGGCATCACCGTCCAGGGCCCGCCCCGACCCGCCAGGGCCCCCCAGGCCGCCCCGCTCGCCCGCACCGAGTCCGCCCCGCTGGCCGACCTCGTCGAGCACACCCTCACGCACAGCGACAACGACCTCGCCGAAGCCCTCGCCCGGCAGACCGCCCTCGCCCGCCGGCAGCCCGCCAGCTTCGCCGGCGCCGAGAAGGCCGTCCACGACGAACTCGCCCGCCTCGGCCTCCCGCTCGCCGGAGCCCGCTTCGCCGACGGCAGCGGCCTCGACCGCCGCGACCGGGTCTCCGCCACCCTGCTCACCGGCATCCTCACCCGCGCGGCCGACCCGGCCCGCCCCGCCCTGCGGCCCGTCCTCACCGGACTGCCCGTCGGCGGCTTCAGCGGCACCCTCGCCGGCCGCTTCGGCTCCGGCCCCGCCGCCCCGGGCGCCGGCCTGGTCCGCGCCAAGACCGGCACCCTCACCGGCGTCAACACCCTCGCCGGCACCGTCGTCACCGCCGACGGCCGCCTCCTCGCCTTCGCGTTCCTCGCCGCCCGCACCAGCTCCCCCGACACCGCCCAGCCCGCCCTCGACCGCCTCACCGCAGCCCTCGCACCACCCCGCTGACCCCCTCGGCGACCCGGGCGAATACTGCGCCGAACCCTCACCGAACAGGCCCCGAGAACGTACGGTTGACGCATGACGAGCATCGGTGGTGCAGGCACATCGGGGATGGTCGACTGGAACCTCGCCGTCGCGACGGCGACCCGGCTGGTCCGCCCGGGCCCCGAGGTCACCCGGGAAGAGGCCCGCGAGATCGTCGCCGAACTCCGCAGACACGCCAAGGCCGCCGAGGACCACGTCCGGGCCTACACCCGGATGATCCCCGAAGGACGCGACCCCGCCGACGTCAGCGACACCCCCGTCCTCGTCGTCGACCGCGCCGGGTGGATCAGGGCCAACGTCGCCGGCTTCCGCGAACTGCTCTCCCCGCTCCTCGACAAGATGAAGGAACGCCGCTCCACCACCGCCGGCGGCACCATGCTCAGCGCCGTCGGAGGCAAGGTCACCGGCGTCGAACTCGGCGTCCTGCTGTCCTTCCTGGCCTCCCGCATCCTCGGCCAGTACGAGACCTTCGCCCCCGCCACCCGCGACCTGCCCGCCGGCACCGACGGCAGCGGCCGCCTCCTGCTCGTCGCCCCCAACATCGTCCACGTCGAGCGCGAGCTGGAGGTCTCCCCCCACGACTTCCGCCTCTGGGTCTGCCTCCACGAGGAGACCCACCGCACCCAGTTCACCGCCGTCCCCTGGTTGCGCGACCACCTCCAGGGCGAGATCCAGTCATTCCTCGCCGCCACCGACGTCGACCCCTCCACCGTCGTCGAACGCCTCCGCGAAGCCGCCCAGGCCCTCGTCGGCGGCCGCCCCGAAGGCGAACGCGACGAACCCGCACCCTCCCTCGTCGAACTCGTCCAGACCCCCGAACAACGCGAGATCCTCGGCCGCCTCACCGCCGTCATGTCCCTCCTCGAAGGCCATGCCGACTACGTCATGGACGGCGTCGGACCCGATGTCGTGCCCTCCGTCGCCGAAATCCGCGAGAAGTTCCAGCAACGCCGCGCCCGCGGCGCCTCCCGCCTCGACCTCGCCCTGCGCAAGCTCCTCGGCCTCGACGCCAAGCTCCGTCAGTACCGCGACGGCGAACGCTTCGTCCGGGCCGTCGTCGACGAGGTCGGCATGGACGGCTTCAACCGCGTCTGGACCTCGCCCAACACCCTCCCCACCAAGGCCGAGATCGCGAAACCGGCCGACTGGGTGGCAAGGGTGCACCGTAAGGCAGACTCCTGAGACAGGTGCGTCGGATGACCGGAGAACACCCCACCAATCACCCATCCGAGGGACCGTAGGCGGCGGGTGAGCCGTGCAATGCTCGGGTAACGGCCAGGTTCTGTCACCATCGACGCACTCTGAGTGACCGAACCCCCACTTCCGACCGTTAAGACACCGACCGAGGCACTGCACACTCTTCACGAAGGGCACCGGACATGGGTCCCCATCCTGCGGTCGCGGCGATACGCCTGGCGGTCCGCCGCGTACTCCACGACGTCCTCACCGAGCACCAGACCGACACCGCCGCCGGCTCCGGCGACGCCACCGCACCACACCCCCTGGTACTCGTCGCCTGCTCCGGCGGCGCCGACTCCATGGCACTCGCCTCCGCGCTCGCCTTCGAGTCCCGCAAACTCGACCTCCGCGCCGGCGGCATCACCGTCGACCACGGCCTCCAGACGGGCTCCGCCCAGCGCGCCGACGAGGTCGCCGAACGCATGACCGCCCTCGGCCTCGACCCCGTCGAAGCCGTCGCCGTCACCGTCGGCCGCGACGGCGGACCCGAAGCCGCCGCCCGAGACGCCCGCTACACCGCCCTCGACGCCGCCGCAGAGCGCCACGGCGCCACGGCCGTCCTGCTCGGCCACACCCGCGACGACCAAGCGGAAACCGTCCTGCTCGGCCTCGCCCGCGGCTCCGGCATCCGCTCCCTCTCCGGCATGGCCGCCGTCTCCGGCACCGCAGGCCGCTACCGACGCCCCTTCCTGGAACTCGACCGGCAGACCGTCCGCAAGGCCTGCATCGCCCAGGAACTCGCCGTCTGGGACGACCCGCACAACAGCGACCCCGCCTACACCCGCTCACGGCTCCGCCACGAAGGCCTCCCCGCCCTCGAGAAGGCCCTCGGCAAGGGCGTCGTCGAAGCCCTCGCCCGAACGGCCCAACTCTCCCGCGACGACGCCGACGCCCTCGACTCCTGGGCCGCCGACGTCGAACCCGCCGTACGCGACGAAGCCGGCCGCCTCGAGTGCGCCAAACTCTTCGGACTTCCCCCCGCCGTCCGCCGCCGTGTCCTGCGCCGCGCCGTCATCGCCGAGGGCGCCCCGGCCGGCTCCCTCTTCGCCCGCCACATCGAAGAGGTCGACCGGCTGATCACCGGCTGGCGCGGCCAAGGGGCCATCAACCTGCCCGGCCGCGTCGAGGCACGCCGCCAGGGTGGCAGACTGGTCATTCGGCAAGGCTGACGCAAGGCTGCAACGAAAGTGACCCGGGTGAACGAGAAGGACATGGGCACCGACCTCAAGTCGGTGCTCATCACCAAGGAAGAGATCGACGCGAAGCTGGCCGAGCTGGCCGCGAAGATCGACACGGAGTACGCGGGCAAGGACCTGCTCATCGTCGGCGTCCTCAAGGGCGCCGTGATGGTGATGGCGGACCTGGCGCGCGCGCTGTCCACCCCCGTCACCATGGACTGGATGGCCGTCTCCTCCTACGGCGCCGGCACCCAGTCCTCCGGCGTGGTCCGCATCCTCAAGGACCTCGACACCGACATCAAGGGCAAGCACGTCCTGATCGTCGAGGACATCATCGACTCGGGCCTCACCCTGTCGTGGCTGCTGTCCAACCTCGGCTCGCGCGAACCGGCGTCCCTCGAGGTCTGCACCCTCCTGCGCAAGCCGGACGCCGCCAAGGTCGCCATCGACGTCAAGTGGATCGGCTTCGACATCCCGAACGAGTTCGTCGTCGGATACGGCCTGGACTACGCCGAGAAGTACCGCAATCTCCCCTTCGTCGGCACCCTCGCCCCCCACGTCTACGGCGGCTGAGGGCAGCGACCCCGCGGGAACCCGCGCCGTCTTCCCTCCGTTGAACGATGGGAAGACGGTCGCGGGCACCGATGCTGGGGTACCGTCCGAAGAACAGCTTTTTCATACCGCAGCTCCAAACAACCGCAGCTACTGAGCAGCATTCACCTACGGGCAGGAGGGACGGGGCGTCGTGTACGCCCCGTATGGATGGACGTGAAGCGATACTTCCGCGGGCCGGTCATGTGGATCGTGCTGGCCGTCCTCGCCGTGGTCGTGCTGATGCAGGTCGTCGGCTCGTCCGAGGGCTACAAGACGGTGGACACCGGCAAGGTCGTCCAGGCGATCGACAAGAACCAGGTCAAATCCGCAAAGCTCACCACCGGTGACGAGCAGATCGTCAAGATCGAGCTCATCGACGGCCAGAAGATCGACAAGAGCAGCAAGGTCCAGGCCAGCTACATCGGCACCCAGGGCGCCGACCTGGCCGACAAGCTGCAGGAGAAGTTCGAGGCCGGGCAGATCGAGGGCGGCTACACCGTCTCCCCGACGAAGCAGTCCCCGTTCCTCTCGGTCCTGCTCTCCCTGCTGCCCTTCGTCCTCATCGTGGTCGTCTTCCTCTTCCTGATGAACCAGATGCAGGGCGGCGGCTCCCGCGTCATGAACTTCGGGAAGTCCAAGGCCAAGCTCATCACCAAGGACACCCCCAAGACGACCTTCGCCGACGTCGCGGGCTCGGACGAGGCGGTCGAGGAACTCCACGAGATCAAGGAGTTCCTGCAGGAACCCGCCAAGTTCCAGGCCGTCGGCGCCAAGATCCCCAAGGGCGTGCTGCTCTACGGCCCGCCCGGAACCGGCAAGACCCTCCTCGCCCGCGCCGTCGCCGGCGAGGCCGGAGTGCCGTTCTACTCGATCTCCGGCTCCGACTTCGTCGAGATGTTCGTCGGCGTCGGCGCCAGCCGCGTCCGCGACCTCTTCGAACAGGCCAAGGCCAACGCCCCGGCCATCGTCTTCGTCGACGAGATCGACGCCGTCGGACGCCACCGCGGCGCCGGCCTCGGCGGCGGCCACGACGAGCGCGAGCAGACCCTCAACCAGCTGCTCGTCGAGATGGACGGCTTCGACGTGAAGGGCGGCGTCATCCTGATCGCCGCCACCAACCGCCCCGACATCCTCGACCCCGCCCTCCTGCGCCCCGGCCGCTTCGACCGGCAGATCGCCGTCGACCGCCCGGACATGCAGGGCCGCCTGGAGATCCTCAAGGTCCACCAGAAGGGCAAGCCCGTCGCGCCCGACGTCGACCTCGGCGCCGTCGCCCGCCGCACCCCCGGCTTCACCGGTGCCGATCTCTCCAACGTCCTCAACGAGGCGGCGCTGCTCACCGCCCGCTCGGACAAGAAGCTGATCGACAACCTGGCGCTGGACGAGGCGATCGACCGCGTGGTCGCGGGTCCGCAGAAGCGGACCCGGATCATGTCGGACAAGGAGAAGAAGATCACCGCGTACCACGAGGGCGGCCACGCCCTCGTCGCGGCGGCCTCGCCGAACTCCGACCCGGTCCACAAGATCACGATCCTGTCCCGCGGCCGGGCCCTGGGGTACACCATGGTCCTCCCCGACGAGGACAAGTACTCGACCACCCGCAACGAGATGCTCGACCAGCTGGCGTACATGCTGGGTGGCCGCGCCGCCGAGGAACTGGTCTTCCACGACCCGACCACCGGCGCCGCGAACGACATCGAGAAGGCCACCGCCACGGCCCGCGCGATGGTCACCCAGTACGGCATGACCGAGCGGCTCGGCGCCATCAAGTTCGGCGGCGACAACACCGAGCCCTTCCTCGGCCGTGAGATGGCGCACCAGCGCGACTACTCGGAAGAGGTCGCCGCGCTGGTCGACGAAGAGGTAAAGAAGCTCATCGAGACCGCGCACAACGAGGCGTGGGAGATCCTCGTCGAGAACCGCGACGTCCTCGACAACCTCGTCCTGGCCCTCCTGGAGAAGGAGACCCTGGGCAAGGAGGAGATCGCCGAGATCTTCGCGCCGATCGTCAAGCGCCCGGCCCGGCCGGCCTGGACCGGCTCGGCCCGCCGAACGCCCTCCACGCGCCCGCCGGTGCTCTCCCCGAAGGAACTGGCCCTGACCAACAGCGCCAACGGCTCCTCCTCGGCGAGCACCCCGGTGGACACGACCAAGGCCATCGAGGTGGCCCCGGAGGACACCCCGGAGCCGTAGGCTCCACGGGCCCGGAATGGAAGCCGCGCCCCCACAGGTTCTAGCCTGTGGGGGCGCGGATTTTTTCGCGCCAAGTCAGACAGACGGAACGAGGCACACATGACCGACCCGGTGACGCTGGACGGCGAGGGCACGATCGGCGAGTTCGACGAGAAGCGCGCAGAGAACGCCGTACGGGAACTCCTCATCGCGGTCGGCGAGAACCCGGACCGCGAAGGTTTGCAGCAGACCCCCGCGCGAGTTGCACGTGCGTATCGCGAACTCCTGGCCGGTATGCGGCAAGAGCCTGAAGACGTCCTGACCACGACTTTTGACCTGGGTCACGACGAGATGGTCCTCGTGAAGGACATTGAGCTCGTTAGCTTCTGCGAACATCATTTGCTCCCGTTCCACGGTGTGGCTCACGTGGGCTACATCCCGGCGGAAAGCGGAAAGATCACGGGGCTGTCCAAGCTGGCCCGTCTGGTCGACGTCTTCGCGCGCCGTCCACAGGTGCAGGAGCGCCTGACGACGCAGGTCGCCGATTCGCTGATGAAGATCCTCGACGCGCGCGGAGCCATCGTCGTGATCGAGGCCGAGCACATGTGCATGTCGCTGCGCGGCATCCGCAAGCCGGGCGCGAAGACGACGACCTCGGCGGTGCGTGGTCAACTGCGTGACGCCACGACGCGAGCCGAGGCCATGTCCCTGATACTGGCCCGTTAGCAGCGAGCTGCCCGCCGTGCTCCCTACCGTCCCTGATCAGTGGGATCGATTGCTGACCAGGGGGCGGTAGGGGGTACGGGCTTGCTACAGGCTGTCCCCGTACCCCAGCTTCCCGGTGAACGGGCATCTCGTACGGGAGCCCTGGTAGGGGCCGGGAGCTACGCGACCGGGGCGCGGCCCTGGCCGTTGTCGTCCTCGTCCTCGGGGAGCTTGCAGACGTGTTCCAGGAAGAGGGCGGCGGCGATGACGCCGATGCCGGCGAGGACCGAGAACGCGGCGTAGATGGCCTGGTCGCGGCGGGCCGGGATGTCCAGGGAGCCGAGCAGGAAGACGCCCGTGCCGCCGTACATGCCGGCGACCAGGGCGGCGACGAGGGCGCTGGCCTGGCCGAAGACGACGGCGCGGGCGGCCATCAGGGGTTCCACGCCCTTGGCGCCGGGCCGGCGCTCGCGCTGGGCCTTGAGGCGGGCGCGCAGCGAGAGGGCCGTGGCGGTCAGGACGACGGCGATGGCGGCCAGGACGATGGGGGCCGCGAGCGGCACGCTGGGGAGCGTGCCGACCGAGTCCCACAGGCGTGCGGCGCCCCAGGAGAGGACGCCGGCCGCGATGAACAGTCCGGCGAGCACCTTGAGCCGCAGTTGTTTCACCGGAATGTCGTCCTTCGTCTGGCCGGGCCGGGTGGATGTCCGTGTCGAGACTAACGACTACTCGGGGAGTCGGAGTTCCAGGTCGGTGCGCGGCACGACTCCGGTGTGTCCGACGGCGGCGAGGAGCTCGGCGACGGCGCCGTGGCCGGGCAGCTGGGCCTCGGGGTCGACGTCGTGCCAGGGGGCCAGGACGAAGGCCCGCTGGTGGGCGCGGGGGTGGGGGAGGGTGAGGACGGGGTCGTCCGAGACGACTTCGGCGTACGTGATGATGTCGACGTCGATGGTGCGGGCGCCCCAGCGCTCGTCGCGGACCCGGAGGAAGGCTTCCTCGACGGCGTGGGCCCGCTCCAGGAGGGAGGCCGGGGGGAGGGTCGTCTTCACCAGGAGGACGGCGTTGAGGTACGAGGGCTGGGAGTCGGGGTCGACGCCCCAGGGCTCGGTCTCGTAGACGGGGGAGACGGCCTTGACCCGGAGGCCGGGGGTGTCCTCGAGGGCGTCGACGGCGCCCTGGAGGGTCTCCAGGCGGTTGCCCAGGTTGGAGCCGAGGGCGAGGACGGCCCATCGGGGGTTGGAGAGGGTGACGTCGGCCGCGTCCACGGCGGCGGTCACGGCCGCCGGTACGGGCTGCACGGTCGGATCACTGTGCTGGGGCTTCATGCGCGGCTCCGGGTGATGGTGACGGTCACGTCGTCGAAGGGGACGGTGATCGGGGCGTCCGGCTTGTGCACGACGACTTCGACCTCCTGGACGCCGGCGTGCTTGAGGCACTGCTGGGCGATCCGCTCCGCGAGGGTTTCGATGAGGTCCACCGGCTCGCCCTGGACGACGTCCACGACCTCTTCGGCGACCACGCCGTAGTGCACGGTCTTCGTCAGGTCGTCGTCGGCGGCGGCGGCGCGGGTGTCCAGGCCGAGGGTGAGGTCGACGATGAAGGTCTGCCCCTCCTCGCGTTCCTTGGGGAAGACGCCGTGGTGCCCTCGGGCCTTGAGGCCGCGCAGCGCGACACGATCCACGCGAATCACTCCTGCTGTCGTAGTTCGGGTGGCCACGCAGCCGGGTGCGGACGGCCGGGTGTCCGGCATCGAATCTACCTGCGGGCGCCGACAGCCGGGGCGGGGGCTCGGTCGGGGCGGTTCAGTCGGGGGTGTCGGCCGCGTCGCCGGAGGGGTCCTCGGGGATCACGGGCGAGCCGTGGTGGGACCAGACGCGCCAGCCCTCCGACGTGCGGCGGAACACGTTGGTGGCGACGACGAGCTGGCCGACGAGGGGGCCGAGGGAGGCGCCGTCCTCGGCCGGTCCGCCGCTGAGGATGTTCTCCGTGCACGTGACGACCGCCACGTCCGCGGACATCGAGATCTCGACGTCGGTGAGGAAGAACTGGATGTAGTCGGTGTTCGCCATGATCAGGGCGTACGAGCGGAGGACCTCGCCGCGGCCGGTGAGAACGGGCCAGCCGGGGTGGACGCAGGAGATCTCGGTGGCGCCGTCGTCGAGCCAGAGTTCGGTGATGCCGTCGAAGTCTCCTTGTTCCATCGCCTCGTAGAAGGCGGTGTTGGCGGCTTCGACGGCCGCGCGGTCGGCCTCGCGGGCGCGGGTCACCTGGCTCCTTCGACGGCCCTGGCGACCCGTACGGCGTCCGCGGTGGCGCGGACCTCGTGGACGCGGACGGCCCAGGCGCCCTCGTGGGCGGCGAGGGCGGAGACGGCGGCGGTGGCGGCGTCGCGTTCGCGGGCGGGTGGCGGGGAGGAGCCTTCGTGGGCGAGGACGTGGCCGAGGAAGCGTTTGCGGGAGGCGGCGACGAGGAGGGGGCGGCCGAGGGCGCGGAGCTCGGGGAGGTGGGCGACGAGGGCCAGGTCGTGCGGGGCGAGCTTGGCGAAGCCGAGGCCGGGGTCGAGGACGATGCGCTCGGGGGCGACGCCGCCGTCGATGACGGCTTCCATGCGGGCGCGGAGTTCGTGGACGACCTCGCCGACGACGTCGTCGTAGGTGGCGAGGCTGTTCATGGTCTCGCTGAAGCCGCGCCAGTGCATGACGACGAAGGGGACCTGGGCGGCGGCGACGACGGGGACCATCCGGGGGTCGGCGAGGCCGCCGCTGACGTCGTTGACGAGGACGGCGCCGGCTTCGACGGCGGCGGCGGCCACGGTGGCGCGCATGGTGTCGACGGAGACGGTGACGCCTTCGGAGGCGAGTCCGCGGACGACGGGGACGACGCGGCGGAGTTCCTCCTGCTCGTCGACGCGGGTGGCGCCGGGGCGGGTGGACTCGCCGCCGACGTCGACGAGGTCGGCGCCCTGGGCGACGAGGTCGAGGCCGTGCTTGACGGCGGCCGTGGTGTCGAACCAGCGGCCGCCGTCGGAGAAGGAGTCGGGGGTCACGTTGACCACGCCCATGACCGCGCAGCGGTCCCACTCCGGCAGGCCGAGTGCGGTGCCCCGGCCGATCGTCGTACTCATGCGTCCAGCGTAGGGCCCGGTGCGTGGTTCGGGCGCCTCCGGGGCCGGGCCCCGTCGGGGGCCCGGTTCAGGCGGCGCGGACCTCGTGTTCGGCCTGCGCGGGGATGATGTGGGCGCAGGGGCGGGGGGTCGTCGTGCGGGAGCGGCGGGCCAGGGGGCGGGGCAGGGTGAAGGTCACGAAGCCTTCGGCCTGCATGGCGGCGAAGCCGATGCGGGGGAGGTCGCGGCTTTTGCGGTAGACGACGAAGCGGGGTTCCCAGCGGGGCTGGAACTTGGCGTTGAACTTGTAGAGGGATTCGATCTGGAACCAGCGGGAGAGGAAGACGAGCAGGCCGCGCCAGACGCGCAGGACGGGGCCGGCGCCGATCTTCTCGCCGCGGGCGAGTGCCGAGCGGAACATGGCGAAGTTGAGGGAGACCCGCTGGATGCCCAGGCGGGGGGCGTTCTGGAGGGCGGCGACGATCAGGAGCTCGTTCATGCCGGGGTCGGCGCTGCGGTCGCGGCGCATGAGTTCCAGGGAGATGCCGTCGGTGCCCCAGGGGACGAAGTGGATGATCGCCTTCAGGTCGCCGTAGGGGGAGTCGGCGCTGTCGGCGTCGTCCTTGTGGGCGGTCGCTATGACCGCGTCGCCGTCGCCGGGGTCGCCGATGCGGCCGAGGGCCATGGAGAAGCCGCGTTCGGTGTCGGTGCCGCGCCAGTCCTCGGCGGCGCGGTGGATGCGGGCGAGTTCGCCGTCGCTGAGTTCGGCGACGCGGCGCACTTTGGTCGTGTAGCCGTTGCGTTCGATGCGCTTGACCATCTGGCGGACGTTGCGCATGGCGCGGCCGGAGAGGGAGAAGTCGGGGACGTCGACGATGGCCTCGTCACCGAGTTCGAGGGCGTCGAGGCCGGTCTCGCGGGTCCAGACCTGGCCGCCGGTCTCGGAGCAGCCCATGACGGCGGGGGTCCAGGAGTGGGCCTTGGCCTCGTCCATGAAGCGTTCGATGGCGCCGGGCCAGGCCTCGACGTCGCCGATGGGGTCGCCGCTGGCGAGCATGACGCCGGAGACGACGCGGTAGCAGACGGCGGCCTTGCCGCTGGGGGAGAAGACGACGCCCTTGTCGCGGCGGAGCGCGAAGTGGCCGAGGGAGTCGCGGGCGCCGTGCTTGTGGAGCAGGGTACGCAGCCGGGTCTCGTCTTCCTCGGTGAGGAGGGCGGCGGGGTGTTCGGGCCGGAAGGCGAAGTAGATGGTGGTGAGTGCGGTGAGCATGCCGAGGGCGCCGAGGGAGTAGCCGACGGTCCAGTCGACGTCGCCGGTGTAGGCGACGGGGCCTTCGACGCCGAAGAGGCCGTAGAGGACGTGTTCGAGGCGGTCGGCGAGGCTGGGGCTGCCGACGATGCGGCGCGGGTGGGCGCTGACGATGACGAGGCCGAGGGCGATGGATCCGGCGCCCATCAGGACGAAGTTGGCGAGGGCGCGCCAGCGGCTGCGGGGGTCGGGCAGCGCCGCGAACTGGTCGCGGTTGCGGACCAGGAGGGCCAGCAGGGCGAGGGAGAGCACCGCTCCGGCGAGGGAGTGGCGCCAGACGAACTGGGCGGCGGCGCCGAGCGGCAGCAGGACGACCGCGGCTCGCCAGGCGCGGCGCTTGTTGCGCTTGAGGCCGTGGGCGAGGAGCAGCAGCAGGACGCCGGCGCTGAGTGAGAGCGCTGCGGAGAGCGGCCCGAGCGTGCCGGGCAGCACCTCCGCGATGGCGTGCATGCGGCTGGCGCGGAACCGCGGGAAGACTCCCGCGGCGATGTCGATCAGGCCGATCAGCGTGCAGGCCGTGCCGACGAGTGCGGGGACCCTTTCGGGTCGGGGTCCGCGCAGAATCCGGCGTACATGATCCGGAACCGATCCGGATTTATCCCCATCTACCGTGACAGACATCTGCTTCCCGTGCTTCCCGTGGCTCCGCAAGAGATCGTTTGATCCGGTGGGCCGCGCTGGTCGGGCGGGCCGCTCCGGAGGTTTGCGCCTTCTAGGACGGAGCAGCGATGTGGCGGGTTCACTCGCCGTCAGGGAAATCTCAGGGAAATATCAGGAAGAAAGCTCGGACGTCTCATGGGTCTCACCAGCAACAAGGTCCTCGCGCTGGCGGTCACGCTGGCCGTGGTGCTGTTCGTCGCGACGATCTGGCTCTGGCCCAGGCTCGCGCGCGGCGGCTGGAAGGCGGTCCTGGGGCGGGTGGGGCTGCTGCTCGCCACCCAGGTGGCGCTGTTCGCCTCGGTCGGTCTGGCGGCGAACAACTCGTTCCTCTTCTACGGCTCCTGGGCCGACCTGTTCGGCCAGGAGCAGGACATGGGCGTGGTGGTGGACCACTCGGCCGGCTCCGAGGACGTCAGGGTGGTGGGGACGCAGGCGGTCGACGTCCCGGGCGGCGGACGTCCTTCGATCGGCGGGCAGATACAGAAGGTCGTCATAGAGGGCGACCGGTCCGGGATCGACTCGCCCGCGTACGTGTACCTGCCGCCGGAGTACTTCCAGGGCCGGTACGCGAAGTCGACGTTTCCGGTCTCCGTGGTGCTGACCGGCTACCCGGGCACGGCGGAGAACCTGCTGAAGGGGCTGAAGTACCCGAAGACGGCCTACGAGCAGGCCAAGGACAAGAAGATGCAGCCGATGATCCTCGTGATGCTGCGTCCGACCGTGGCGCCGCCCCGGGACACCGAGTGCGTGGACGTCCCGGGCGGCCCGCAGACCGAGACCTTCTTCGCCGAGGACCTGCCGAAGGCCATCGCGCAGACCTACCGGGTGGGGACGAAGGCCCGGAACTGGGGCCTCATGGGGAACTCGACCGGCGGCTACTGCGCCCTGAAGATCGCGCTGCACCACCCCGACCGCTTCGCCGCGGCCGCGGGTTTCTCGGCGTACTACAAGGCGGCCGACGACGTGACCACCGGCGACCTGTTCCAGGGCGACAAGGCGGCGAAGAAGCGGGCCGACCTGCTGTGGAGCCTGGACCACCTGCCGCAGGGGCACTCGTCCTTCCTGGTCACGACGTCGAAGCACGGCGAGGGCAACCTCAGGGCGACGCAGGCCTTCGTCAGGAAGGTGAAGGCCCCGGCCACGGTCTCCTCGATCACGCTGGAGAGCGGCGGCCACAACTTCAACACCTGGAACCGGGAGATCCCGCCGGGCCTGGTGTGGATGAGCGGGAAGCTCAGCGCGAGCTGACGGCCTCGCCCGCGGAACTCCTCCCGTCGGCCGGGCCCCCTCCCTCCGTCCGGCCCGCCCCGTCGGACGCGGGCGTTCCCTGCGCCGGGGCCGCCCCGTCCCCGGGGCTCGTACGGCGCAGGGCGCGGTGGACGCCCGCCGTGGTGAGCGAGCCGAGCACGCGGTCCGGGTGGTCGGGCGCGTGCACGGCGACCCGGCCGGCGTCGTGCTGGAGCAGGGCGGCGAGGGCGTCCTTGAGGGAGGCGCCGAGGGGGACCGCGGGGACCGTGGTCCCGGCGGGTTCCTCCAGGTCGGCCTCGGTGACGGGGGTGACGGCGAGCCGCTTGAGGCCGCGGTCCGCCCCGACGAAGCCGGCGACGTACGGGGTGGCGGGGGCGCCGAGCACGGTGGCGGGGGTGTCGAACTGTTCGATGCGGCCCTGTCCGTAGACGGCGATCCGGTCGCCGAGCCGCACCGCCTCCTCCAGGTCGTGCGTGACGAGCAGCACCGTCTTGCGCACGGTGGCCTGCAGGTTCAGGAACTCCGTCTGGAGGCGCTCGCGCACGACGGGGTCGACCGCGCCGAAGGGCTCGTCCATGAGCAGCACCGGCGGGTCGGCGGCGAGCGCACGGGCCACGCCGACGCGCTGGCGCTGACCGCCGGAGAGCTGCTCGGGGTAGCGGTGGCCGTACCGGCCGGGGTCGAGGCCGACCAGGTCGAGGAGTTCCGCGGCGCGCTCCCGGGCCTTGGCCTTCTTCCAGCCGAGCAGGGACGGCACGGTGGCCGTGTTGTCGAGGACGGTGCGGTGCGGGAAGAGCCCGACCTGCTGGATCACGTAGCCGATGGTGCGGCGCAGCCGGACCGGGTCGACCGAGGCGACGTCCTCGCCGCCGAGCAGGATGCGGCCCTCGGTGGGTTCGACGAGCCGGTTCACCATCTTCATCGTGGTCGTCTTGCCGCAGCCGGACGGGCCGACGAGCGTGACCAGCTCCCCCTCGGCGACCTCGAAGGAGAGGTCGTCGACGGCGGTCGTGCCGTCCTCGTAGCGCTTGGTCACGTGCTCGAACCGGATCATGGTTCCCCATTCTGGCCCTTGGCGCCCCGACTTGTGTGAAGGAAGTATTGCCAGAGCGTGGCGGTCCCCCGCGATTGTCCGTGGCGGGCGTTAGGGTCACCAGACGGATGTTCGGAGACGCGTGGTGAAGGGGGTGCGCATGGCCGCGGCGAACTGCCTGGTGACGAACGACTGGATCTGCGGGGAGTATCTGCGCACCCGCACCCAGGAGTTGACCGACGCCACCCTCCAGCATGTGGGAATCACCGTGGTGTCGGTGCTCCTCGGCCTGGTCGTCGCCTTTCCGCTCGCCCTGCTCGTGCGGGCCAGGCCGCGCTTCGCCGGCCCGGTCCTCGGACTCACCACCCTGCTCTACACGGTCCCCTCGCTCGCGATGTTCTCGCTGCTGCTGCCCTTCCTGGGACTCTCCTCGGCGCTCGTCGTGACCGGCCTGGTGCTGTACTCGCTGACCATCCTCGTCCGCGGCGTCCTGGCCGGACTCGCCGCCGTGCCCGAGGACACCAAGGAGGCGGCGCGCGGCATGGGCTACGGCTCGGGCCGGATGCTCTGGGAGGTCGAACTCCCGCTCGCGATGCCCGCGCTGATGGCCGGCCTGCGGATGGCGACGGTCTCCACGATCGCGCTCACCACCGTCGGCTCCATCGTCGGCCGCGGCGGCCTCGGCAATCTGATCGAGGACGCGCTGCCCACCTTCTTCAAGGCCCAGGTGCTCGCCGCCGCCGTGCTGTGCGTGCTCCTCGCGGTCGTCGCCGACCTGCTGCTCCTCGGCCTCCAGCGGCTCCTGACGCCCTGGACCCGGACAGGCGCCGGACGGACGGGAGGAGCCTGACGTGAACGTCCTCACGGACGCCTGGTCCTGGCTGGCCACCGGCGCCAACTGGTCGGGCGAGAGCGGCGTCTGGCACCGGCTGGCCGAGCACCTGTACGTGAGCGGGGCCGCCCTGCTCCTCGCCTGCGCCCTCGCCCTGCCGCTCGGCCTGTGGCTCGGGCACCTGGGCAGGGGCGGCGCGCTCGCCGTCAACATCTCCAACGCGGGCCGGGCGATCCCCGTCTTCGCGGTCCTCGCCCTGTTCATGGTCTCGCCGCTGCGCAACGCCGGCTACGTGCCGACGGTGATCGCGCTCGTCCTCTTCGCGGTTCCGCCGCTGCTCACCCACGCGTACGTGGGCGTGCGGGAGGTGGACCGCGCGGTCGTCGAGGCGGCGCGCGGCATGGGGATGTCGGGCGGGCAGCTCTTCCGCGGGGTCGAACTGCCCCTCGCCCGGCCGATGCTGATGACGGGGCTGCGCTCGGCGGCCGTGCAGGTGGTCGCCACCGCGACGATCGCCGCCATGGTGGGCCAGGGCGGTCTCGGCCGGATCATCACCGCCGGGTTCAACACGTACAACACACCGCAGGTGGTCGCGGGCGCCGTGCTCGTGGCCCTGCTCGCCCTCCTCGTGGAGGCGCTCCTCGTGGCCGCGGACCGGCTCCTCGGCCGCGGGGTCCCGCGGTGACGGACGACGACTGAGATGGGTGATCTTGTGAGCAGGACCTCGCGCATCGCGAGTGCGGTAGTGGCCGTGGCGGCGCTGACGGTCTCGCTGGCCGCGTGCGGCGGCGACAGCCTGGAGAAGTCGAAGGACGGCGGCGCCGAGGGCGGCGCGGGAGGGAAGAAGGGCTCGGTCGTCGTCGGCGCCGCCGCGTTCACCGAGTCGAAGATCCTCGCCGAGCTCTACGCCCAGGTGCTGGACGACGCCGGATACGCGGCGAGCGTCACCACGGTGAAGAATCGCGAGCTGTACGAACCGTCCCTGGAGAAGGGCGAGATCGACGTCGTGCCGGAATACGCGGCGACGCTCGCGGAATTCCTCAACGCGAAGGTGAACGGGCCGAAGGCGCCCGAACAGAAGCCGGTCGCCTCCGGAGACCCGGCCGCCACCACGGAGGCGCTCAGGAAGCTCGCCGAGCCGCGCGGACTGAAGGTGCTCGCGGTCGGCTCGGCGGTGGACCAGAACGCGTTCGCGGTGAGCCGGGAATTCGCGGAGAAGAACAAGCTGACGACCCTTTCCGATCTCGGCCGGGCCAAGCTCAAGGTGAAGATCGCCGCCGGTGACGAATGCGAGATCAGGCCCTTCTGCGCGCCGGGTCTGAAGAAGGCCTACGGGATCGACGTGACGGGCGTCGACCCCAAGGGCGTCGGCACCCCGCAGGCCAAGCAGGCCGTCAAGGACGGGGTGGACCAGCTCGTCCTCACCACCACGACGGACGCCACCGTCGAGTCGTACGGACTGGTCTTCCTGGAGGACGACAAGAAGCTGCAGAACGCGGACAACGTGCTGCCCGTCGTCAATGCGGCCGACGCCGGATCGCCCGCGATAGCGGCCGCGCTCGACAGGATCACCAAGGTCCTGACGACGGCGGATCTCGCCGAACTCAACCGGAAGGTGGACGCCGAGCGGGCGAAGCCGGAGGACGTGGCGAAGGCCTATCTGCAGTCGAAGGGGCTGCTCAAGAAGTAGGCACCGGCCAAGGGCGGTCGGCCGGGCCCGCCCGCGGAATGGAGGCGGCCCGGTCGCCTACGGCGAGAACTCGCCAAGAGATTGCCGGGCCGACCCCCCATACGGCGCCTACGCACGGTAAATTTCAGGCCATGCCACGTGGACGCCACCGCCATTCCCCGCCTCTGCACAAGCTCCTGCCGCCCTCGGCGGTCGCCGGGGCGTCGGTCGTGTGCGCCGCGGCCGCCTGGCTGCTCGGTGATCCCCTGGCGCTGCGGCTGCTCGTCGCCGCCGCGGCGGCCTCGGCCGTCACCGGCGCCGTCCTCATGCGCAGTTGGGACCGGGGTGCCGGCCGGCAGGTGGCCGAGCTGACCCGGGCCCGCGCCGCCGACCAGTGGAAGACCGAGGAGCGGATCGCCGAGCTGGAGTCCGACCTCGAGGAGTCGCGCGAGCTGCGCGCCCGCCTCGACGCCAAGCTGCGCGCCAAGCGCGTCGAGCTGGCCGGCCTCCGCACCGAGCACGCCGACCTCCTGCGCCGCTACGCCACGGCGGAGACCGAGCGGGCGAGCGCCCTGGAGGGACGCCGGATGCTCGCCCTGGAGTCGGGCGCGACGCCCGAGGCCAAGGCGCTGCCGGCCGCCGGCTCCACGCCGACCCCGGAGGCCTACCGGCGGGCGGCGGAGGCGCTGCGGAACCTGGCGGCGGGGCCCGGGGAGAAGACGGAGCCGGAGGCCGGGGCGACGGCCGGCATCGAGCTCAGGCCCAGGGCCGAGGTCGAGTCCAGGACCACGACGGAGACCGAGCCCCCGACCGGGGCGGAGACCGCCGCGGGGCCCGGGAGCGCCGAGTCCGCCGGCGCGCAGGACGACACCGAGCACACCAAGGCCGCCGCCATGCGGCACGTGCCGGCCGCGGCCGCGATCGTCCCGTACGCCGCACGCCGGCCGGTCCCGCGCCCGTCGGGCGGCTTCGACTATTTCGGCACCCACGGCGCGCAGAGCGCGAAGAAGGCCGCCGCGATCGAGGCCGTGCAGGACGCGGACCTCGCCGACGTCGTCGGCGAGGAGGTCCTCGCGGACGTCGCCCGGCGTCCCGCCGAGCAGCGCGCGGTCGGTCAGGTCATCGACCTGACGGCGCACGACGAGACGGAGCAGCTCGACGTGGCGGAGCTCCGGGGCGCCGTCAACTCCTAGCGGGCCCCCGGGGGCCGGGAGCGCTAGGACGCGGCATCACCCGAGCGCGGCGTCACGAGGCGAGAAGCGACCGGCGCGGGGCACGGAGCACGAAGAGACCAGCACGAGGCGGCGAGCACGAAGCTCGGGGCACGAAGCGCGAGAAGCCGGAAGCCGGTGGACACGGTCCACCGGCTTCCGGCATTCCGGCGGCCGCCCGCCGGCCGACCACGCGCGCCGCTACTTGTCGATGTCGCCGACCACGAAGAACAGCGAGCCCAGGATCGCCACCATGTCGGCGACGAGCGTGCCCGGCAGCAGCTCGGTCAGGGCCTGGATGTTGTTGTACGACGCCGAGCGCAGCTTGAGCCGGTACGGCGTCTTCTCGCCCTTGGAGACCAGGTAGTAGCCGTTGATGCCCAGCGGGTTCTCGGTCCACGCGTACGTGTGGCCCTCCGGCGCCTTGAGGACCTTCGGCAGCCGCTGGTTGATCGGCCCCTGCGGCAGCGCGTCCAGCCGGTCCAGGCAGGCGTCCGCGAGGTCGAGGGAGTTGTGGGTCTGGTCGAGCAGGCACTCGAAGCGGGCCAGGCAGTCGCCCTCGGTCCGGGTGACCACGCGCAGGACGTCCTGGAGCTCCCCGTACGCGAGGTACGGCTCGTCGCGGCGCAGATCGAAGTCGACGCCCGAGCCGCGGGCGATCGGCCCCGACACGCCGTACGCGTGCACGGTCTCCGGGCGCAGCACCCCGACCCCGCGGGTCCGTCCCCGGAAGATCTCGTTGCCGAGCACCAGCCGGTCGTACACGTCCATGCGCGA
Organism: Streptomyces sp. NPDC048018; assembly: GCF_043202995.1. Lineage (NCBI taxonomy): Bacteria > Bacillati > Actinomycetota > Actinomycetes > Kitasatosporales > Streptomycetaceae > Streptomyces > Streptomyces sp. NPDC048018. The sequence goes on along the minus strand of NZ_JBIDBK010000005.1, from coordinate 49,044 downwards.
GCGCACGTCCGCGACGGCCGCCCGCGCGCGCCCCAGCCAACCCGCGGGCAGGTCCTCCTTGAGGCCGCCCACCCGGTTGAACATGTAGTGCATCCGGCCGCCGGAGACCTCCTCCATCACGGCCTGGAGCTCCTCGCGCTCGCGGAAGGCGTGGAAGACCGGGGTGATCCCGCCCAGTTCGAGGGGGTACGAGCCGAGGAACATCAGGTGGTTGAGCACCCGGTTCAGCTCCGCGAGCAGCGTCCGCGTCCACACGGCCCGCTCCGGGACCTCCATGCCCAGCATCCGCTCGACGCCCATGACGACCCCGAGCTCGTTGGAGAAGGCGGAGAGCCAGTCGTGCCGGTTGGCCAGCATGATGATCTGCCGGTAGTCCCGGGCCTCGAAGAGCTTCTCGGCCCCCCGGTGCATGTACCCGATCACCGGCTCGGCCTCGCGCACCACCTCGCCGTCGAGCACGAGCCGCAGCCGGAGCACGCCGTGCGTGGAGGGATGCTGCGGCCCGATGTTCAGCACCATGTCGGTGCTCTCCGCCGCGCCGCCGATGCCGACCGTGGTCTCCGTCATGCCGGACAGTATCCCTCGGCCCCAGGCAGACCTCACGACCAGATGACCGCACGACCACCCGACCTCGGGCGGGGCGGCGGAGCGGGTCGTGCGGAGCCGGTCGTCCGGAGCCGATGGGCGGCCGGGGGCGGCCGGGAGACTGCCGCGGGGCGGCCGGGCGACGGCCGGGGTGGAGCGGCCGGCCGAAGCCCCACCCGGAGCAGGCCCTGACGGCACCGCACCTGCTCCGACCGTCAGGGCGTGGGCATGCCCACGCGCTGCGTCAGCCACAGGAAGTCGCCGAGCCCGCCCCGCGCCGTGAGCTCCGCGGCTTCGCCCGCCGCCGTGAGGGCACGGACGTAGCCCGCGGGGTCGGTGGAGGCGAGGGCGAGCGGCGGCCGGGTCCCGCTGACGCCGAGGCCGTGCAGGGCCTCCCGCTGCGTCACGATCCGGCCCCCGGCCGCCCCGAGCCCCGCCGTGAACCCGGCCGCCCCGGCCCCGGCCCCGGCCCCGGCTTCGGCTCCGGCCGTGCCTCCCGAGCCGGGCGAGAGGCCCGGCCGCACCCCGCCTGCCCCGCTCCCTCCCGTCCCGCCCCTCCCCGCCCCGGCCGCCGCGCACGCGTCCAGCGCCACGTGCGCCGTCAGGTCGCAGGAGCCGTCGGGGACGGGGGTGATCTCGCGGCCGTTCCGGTAGCCGGTGAGGGTGCCGAAGAGGGGGCGGGCGGGGTGGAGGTGGGCGTAGTCCACGGCCACCGCCGTGCCCGCCGCGAGGGACCCGACGGCCGCGGCCCAGGCCTCGTCGCGGGGGCGCCCGATCTCCGCGCGTGCGCCCGGCTCGCGCAGCGGCCACCAGCGGTCCAGCCACTCCGCGTCCGGGCCGGACACCTCGGCGCCCAGCCGTTCCGTGCCGTCGGCCCGTACCTCCACGAGACGGACCGTCCCCGACTCGTCGACCTGCGCGATGTCCACGGGCACGTTGTCGAGCCACTCGTTGGCGAACAGCAGGCCCCGCTCGCCCTCCGGCACGCGTCCGGTCCAGGTGACGCGCGGGTCCAGGTCGGCCGGCCGTGCCGCGCGCTCCACCGCGTACGGGCGGACCCGCAGGCCCTCGGGGGCCGCCGCGAGCACTCCGGTGAGGAGCTCGCCGCGCCCCGCGCCCACGTCCACGAGCGCGACCTCGTCGGTGCCGAGCTCCTCCGCGACCCGCACCAGGAGCCTGGTAGCCGCGCCCGCGAAGAGCGGGGAGGCGTGCACCGAGGTGCGGAAGTGGCCGGCCGGACCCTCGGGGCGCAGGAAGAAGCCCCCGGGGCCGTACAGGGCCCGCTCCATGGCCGCCCGCCACCCGAGCCACCCGTCCCACTGACACGTCTCATCCGTCACGCGCCCCAGTCTCCACCTTGGGGAGTACGGGCCTCACGGCAAGGATCGCTCCCACGGCTGACCCCGGCACCTGTCCGCCTTCCCTACGCTGGGTGACGTGCAGCGCCTCTACGACTTCATCCGCAGACACCCGACAGGCGTCGACTCCTTCTGGGCGGTCGTCCTGTTCGGGTTCTCCCTGCTGTGGGTGGGTTCGACCTACCCGGCGATCGACACACCCGTCGCGTACGGGGTCGTCGCCGCGCTGTTCTCCCTGGTCGTGGCCCTGCGCCGGCGCATGCCGGAGAGGATGCTGGTGCTCGCGGTCGGGCTCGGCCTGGCACAGCTCGCCTTCGGCCTCGTCCCCTTCATGGCCGACTTCGCGATGCTCGTGATCATCTACACGGTCGCCGCGCACGACGGCCCGCGCTGGGCCTCCCGGCTCGCGCTGGCCGGCGGGGTGAGCGCGGCGACGCTGTCCCAGCTCCGCTGGCCGCTGTCCGAGACGGAGTCCCCCGCCGCACGCGTCTTCTTCACGGTCATCATGACCGTGCCCTTCGTGCTCGCCTGGGTCCTCGGCGACTCCCTGCGCACCCGCCGGGCCTACTTCGCGCAGCTGGAGGAACGTGCCTCGCGCCTGGAGAAGGAGCGCGAGGCGCAGGCCAAGGTGGCCGTCGCGGCCGAGCGCGCCCGGATCGCCCGCGAGCTGCACGACGTCGTCGCGCACAACGTGTCCGTGATGGTGGTGCAGGCCGACGGCGCCGCCTACGTCATGGACTCCTCGCCCGAGACCGCCAAGCAGGCCCTGGAGACCATCGCCGGCACCGGCCGCCAGGCCCTCGCCGAGATGCGCCGGCTGCTCGGCATCCTGCGCACCGGCGAGCACGAGGAGGCGGGGGAGTACGTGCCCCAGCCCGACGTGCAGCAGATCGAGGACCTGGTGGAGCAGGTGCGCGGCGCCGGGCTCGCGGTCGACTTCAAGATCGAGGGCACCCCCCGTCCGCTGCCCAGCGGCGTCGAGCTCACCGCGTACCGGATCGTCCAGGAAGCCCTCACCAACAGCCGCAAGCACGGCGGCCCCGACGTCGGTGCCAGCGTGCGCCTGGTCTACTTCGACGACGGCCTGGGGCTGCTCGTCGAGGACGACGGCCGGGGCGCGCCGCAGGAGATGTACGAGGACGGGGGCGCCGACGGCCGCGGCCACGGCCTGATCGGCATGCGCGAGCGCGTCGGCATGGTCGGCGGCACCCTGGACGCCGGCCCCCGCGCGGGCGGCGGCTTCCGCATCAGTGCACTGCTCCCGCTCAAGCCCGCTCACTAGCTCCTCCGCTCCCTAGCTCCCTGGAAGGGGACCCCCTGACATGTCCATCCGTGTGATGCTCGTCGACGACCAGGTGCTGCTCCGAACCGGCTTCCGCATGGTGCTCGCCGCCCAGCCGGACATGGAGGTCGTGGCCGAGGCGGGCGACGGGGTGGAGGCCCTGGAGGTGCTGAGGGGGACGTCGGTGGACGTCGTGCTGATGGACGTGCGCATGCCCAAGCTGGACGGGGTGGAGACGACCCGTCGGATCTGCTCGCAGCCGGAGGCGCCGAAGGTGCTGATCCTGACCACGTTCGACCTCGACGAGTACGCGTTCTCCGGGCTCAAGGCGGGTGCCAGCGGCTTCATGCTGAAGGACGTGCCGCCGGCCGAACTGCTCGGCGCGATCCGCTCCGTGCACAGCGGCGACGCGGTCGTCGCCCCGTCCACCACCCGGCGTCTGCTGGACCGCTTCTCGCCGATGCTGCCGTCGTCGGGGCGGGAGCCGGAGCACAAGGAGCTGGACCGGCTCACCGAGCGGGAGCGCGAGGTGATGATGCTGGTCGCGCAGGGCCTGTCGAACGGGGAGATCGCCGCCCGTCTGGTGCTGTCCGAGGCGACCGTCAAGACGCACGTGGGCCGCATCCTCACCAAGCTGGGCCTGCGCGACCGGGTGCAGGTCGTCGTCCTCGCGTACGAGACGGGTCTGGTCCGCGCGGGCGGTCGCTGACGTGCTGCTCTGGATCAACGGCCCGTTCGGCGGCGGCAAGACCCAGACGGCGTACGAGCTGCGCCGGCGGCTGCCCGGCAGCGTCGTCTGCGATCCGGAGCACGTGGGCTTCGGGCTGCACCGCACCCTGCCGCCCGGGCTGCGGGAGGACTTCCAGGACCTCGCCGCCTGGCGGCAGGGCGTGTACGAGGTGCTCGACCTGGCGCTGCGGAGGCACGACGGGCCGGTGCTGGTGCCGATGACCCTCGTGCAGCCGGCCTACTTCGAGGAGATCGTCGGGCGGCTGCGGGCCGCCCACGGCGAGGAACGGGTCCGGCACTTCGCGCTGCTCGCCGACCGCGAGACGGTGCTCGGACGGCTCGCCGAGCGGGGGCTGGGGCGCGGGCTGCGACGCGAGAGTTTCGCCGTGCGCCGGCTGGACGACTGCCTGGAGGCCCTCGCCGGTCCGCGGTTCGCCCACCACGTCCGTACGGACGAACTCACCGTCCCGCAGGTCGCCGACCGCGTCGCGGAACTCGCGGGGCTGCGGATCACGCCGAACACCGACGGGGCTCTGCGGCACCGGCTGCGGCGGATCCGGGTGGGGCTCGCGCACATCCGCTTCGACTAGGCCGTCTCTCCCGGCTCTGCCCCCTGCCCTGGCCCTGGTCCCGCTCCCCCCCCGCTCCGTCAGCGGAGCACCGACTCCAGGAAGTCGCTGCCCAGGCGGGCCACGACGGAGGGGTTCAGCTGGTGGAGCACGTACCGGCCCCGGCGCTGGGTGATCAGGAGGCCCGCCTTCTTCAGGACGGAGAGGTGGCGGGAGACCTCCGGGGCGGTGATGCCGTACGCGTCGGCCAGCTCGCTCGTCGAGAACGGGCCGCGCGCCAGGCTGCGGCACAGCCGCATCCGCATCGGGTGGGCGATGGCCTCCAGGCGCAGCTTGACCGTCTCGACCGGCTCGGCGCCGCCGACCTCGCCGTTGTCGGCCGGGTACTGGATCACGGGCTGCCAGCCGGGCGCCGACAGGGCGAAGAGGTGCGGCCGGCCGAAGGCGGTCGGCACGAGCGTCACGGCTCCGCCGTGCGCCTCGGTCCGGCCGTGCACCAGCTTGTCCACCACGATCCGGGAACCGCGCTCGTCCTCCTCCAGGGAGAGTGCCGGTGAGGCGGCCGTCAGGGCGTCGGCCAGGCCCTTGCGGCGCAGCAGTTCGGTCTTGTGCCGGGCGTCGGCGGCGAGCTGGACGCGGACCCGTCGCCAGGTGTCGGCGAAGAACGCCTGGTCGCAGTCCTCCAGGAGGCGGCGGATCCAGGCTCGGGTGGCGGTCGGCTCGGCCAGCATCCGCTCCACGAACGCGGACTGGCGCGGGCCGCGGGCCGCGGCCAGGTCGAGGGCGCGGCGCCGGGCCCGCGCGTCGACGAGCGGGGAGGGGACGTCGGTGGCGAGGGTGCTGCACGAGATCTCCAGGGCCGCGCCGACGAACTTCTCGTCGTCCATGCGGTCGACATCGTCCAGTTCCTCGGCGAGGGTCTCCCGGGGTTGTGCCGGCAGCAGGAAGTCGGACCGGGTGGACCGCCACATGAAGTCGGCCTCGTGGAGCCGGTCGGCCAGCTCGGGCTTGAGCACGGCCGCCGTCGTGGTCGTCCAGGCGTGCAGCCGGGCGTGATGGCCCGGCTCGGCGAGGGCGTGCAGGGCGTTGCCGAGCTCGGCCAGCGGCGAGGGGCAGAAGGTGATCCGCTCGTGCGGCAGTCCGGTGATGTCGATGGTCACGCTCACGGACCCATGGTGAGGGGTGCGGTGGGGTGGCTGTCCCGCCGTTTGACGAGCCCCGTCAATCCGCGGGCCGTACGGCGCGGCCCGGGCGCACGGTGGGCCCGTGAACGCACTCCACCAGTACATGTTCGACACCTACCGGGCAGCCCGGCACGACGAGCCCCCGCCGCCCGTGCCCGGCGCCCTCGACGTCGCGACGCTGAAGGCGGTCCGCGACCACCGCCGCTTCGAGGCGGTCCTGACGGCCCGCCCGGCCAGGGGCCGCCTGCGCGCGGCGCTCATGCGCCGACTCCACGCGGGCCGTTGCCGGCACACGCCCTGACGACCGGCACCAGCGCCTGCCGTGGCGACCGGCGCCGGCGCGTGCTGTGGCGACCGGCACCAGGGCACGCCGTGGCGACCGGCACCAGGGCACGCCGTGGCAACCGGCACCAGCGCCTGCCGTGGCGACCGGCACCAGGGCACGCCGCAGCGGTCCGGGCCAGGACCCGCGGTGGCGAACCGCGAACCGGAACCGAACCCGCCGTTGCCACCCGGGCGACGCGGACGCCGTGGGCCGCCGGGACCAGGCCGCGCCCGCCCTCGCCACCCCGACCCGCGCACACCGCGGCCGTGGCCGCGGTGTGCGCCGGGCTGCGGGCCAGCCGCGCTCGGCCCCGCCCCGCCCGACGCCGGGGCCGGGACCGCCTACAGCCGCCCCAGGAAGTCCTTCGCCGCCTCCTTCACGTCCTGTGCCGTCCACTCCAGGCCCGGCGCGCCGATGGTCACCTCGGTCGCCCCCACGCCCGGCGGGGCGCCCGCGGGGCCGGGGAACCAGCGGCGGAACAGGACGGTGCCGGTGTCCTCCGTCAGGGACAGCGCGGCCGCGGTCAGCGCGTCGGGCTCGTGGGGCAGCCAGACCTGGAACTGGTGGGTGTACGGGACCTCCGGGTGCACCCGGTACCAGCCGAGCCCCGCCTCCGCGAAGGCTTCCCGCAGCGCGGCCGCGACCACGCGCGCGTGCACCACGTACGCGGGCAGCCGGGGCAGCTCGGTGTCCAGGCCGCGCAGCGCGGAGAGGGCCGCCGGGTACTGCTGGAAGACCTGGCCGCCGTAGCGGTGCCGCCACAGCCGCGCCTCCTCCACCAGCTCCTCGGGGCCCGCCAGCGCGGCGCCCGACATGCCGCCGAGGGACTTGTAGAACGACACGTAGACGCTGTCCGCGAGCCCCGCGATCTCCGGCAGCGGGCGGCCGAAGTGCGTCGGACAGTCCCACAGCCGCGCCCCGTCGAAGTGGACCACCGCGTCCCGCTCCCGGGCCGCCTCCACGACGTCGACGAGCTCGTCCCAGGTGGGCAGGACGAAGCCGGCGTCCCGGAGGGGCAGCTCCAGCATCAGCGCGCCGAAGGGCTCGGGGTGCTCGCGCACCTCCTCGGCCGTCGGCAGCCGGGGCTCGGTGGTCGGATGGGTGGTGCGCAGTCCGCTGACCCGTTCGAACGAGCGGTTCTCGTGCACCTCCGGATGGGCGAGGGGGTGCAGCGCGACCACCGGGTTCCCGGTCCGCCCGGCCCAGCAGCGCAGCGCGATCTGCTGGGCCATGGTGCCGGTCGGGAAGAACGCGGCCGCCGGAAGGCCCAGCTCCCGGGCGACCCGGCGCTCCAGCTCCTCGACGACCGTGTCGCCGTACGCGTCGACCGGGGTGTCCGCGTACGGCGAGCCGGCGGTCCACTCGGCCAGCTCGCGCAGCCGCGCCCCGACGCCGCCGTCCATCGGGGCGTCCCACAGTTTGCGCGGGGCGCCGCCCCACACCTTGGCCCGGTGTGCCCGGCCCGACTCCTCGGGTTCCTGTCCGGCCTCGGCCGTTCGCTGCTCTTCCGCGAGCTGATCGGATTCCATGACCCGATCATGGGCCATGGGGTCCTCGTTCCCGACGGTCTTCTCCACAGGGTGTGGGCGCCGGTCATACCGCCGCCCACACCCTGTGGACAGCCGTGAGGGGGGCGCGAAACGCTGGCGTAGCATGACCAGAAATCGTCCGGTACCCCCCGAGGACTGGAACGGAAGGCCGACCCGAACAGTGAACGCACCACCAGAACCCCGGCACCCGCAGGCGGACCGCGCCGAGGACCGCCCCGCCCGGCTCACCGTCGGCGTCGTGGGCGCGGGCCGCGTGGGCCCCGCCCTCGCCGCGGCCCTCCAGCTCGCGGGCCACCGCCCGGTCGCCGTCTCGGCGGTCTCCGAGGCCTCCCGGCGCCGCGCCGCGGCCCTGCTGCCCGACGTGCCGGTCGTGGAGCCCGCGCGCGTGCTCGCCCTCGCCGACCTGGTCCTGCTCACCGTCCCCGACGACGCCCTGCCGGGCCTGGTCGAGGGCCTCGCCGACACCGGTGCCGTACGGCCCGGCCAGCTCGTCGTGCACACCTCCGGGCGGTACGGGGTCCAGGTCCTCGACCCGGCCCGCCGGGCCGGCGCCCTGCCGCTGGCCCTGCACCCCGCCATGACGTTCACCGGCACCTCCGTGGACGTCCAGCGGCTCGCCGGCTGCTCCTTCGGGGTCACCGCCCCCGGGGAGCTGCGGCTCGCGGCCGAGGCGCTCGTCATCGAGATGGGCGGCGAGCCCGAGTGGATCGCCGAGGAGAACCGCCCGCTCTATCACGCGGCCCTCGCCCTGGGCGCGAACCACCTGGTCACCCTGGTCGCCCAGGCCATGGAGCTGCTCCGCACGGCGGGCGTCGCCGCCCCCGACCGGATGCTCGGTCCGCTGCTGGGCGCCGCCCTGGACAACGCGCTGCGGTCCGGCGACTCCGCGCTCACCGGGCCCGTCGCGCGCGGCGACGCCGGCACGGTCGCCGCCCACGTGGCCGAGCTGCACAAGCATGCGCCCGGCACCGTCGCCGGCTATCTCGCGATGGCCCGCGCGACGGCCGACCGGGCCCTCGCACACGGCCTGCTCAAGCCCGAGCTGGCCGAGGATCTGCTGGGCGTGCTCGCCGAGGGGGACGAACACCGATGACTCTCACGCCGGTCCGTACGGCCGCCGAGCTCCGCGCCCTGCCGGGCGCCGCGCGCCGCGCCGTCGTCATGACGATGGGCGCCCTCCACGAGGGCCACGCCACCCTGGTGCGGGCCGCCCGCGACCGGGTCGGCCCCGACGGCACCGTCGTCGTCACCGTCTTCGTCAACCCGCTGCAGTTCGGCGCCGGCGAGGACCTCGACCGCTACCCTCGCACGCTCGACGCCGACCTGCGGATCGCCGAGGCGGCCGGCGCCGACGCGGTGTTCGCCCCGGCCGTCGACGAGGTCTATCCCGGCGGCGAGCCGCAGGTGCGGATCACCGCCGGGCCCATCGGGGAGCGCCTGGAGGGCGCCTCCCGGCCCGGCCACTTCGACGGGATGCTCACCGTCGTCGCCAAGCTCCTCCACCTCACCGCGCCCGACCTGGCCTTCTTCGGCCAGAAGGACGCCCAGCAGCTGGCCCTGATCCGCCGCATGGTCCGGGACCTGAACTTCCCGGTCGAGATCGTCGGCGTGCCGACCGTACGCGAGGACGACGGCCTGGCCCTGTCCAGCCGCAACCGCTACCTGTCGGCCGAGGAGCGGGCCACCGCCCTCGCGCTGTCCCGCGCGCTGTTCGCCGCCCGCGACCGGCTCGCCGCCCAGGAGGCGCTGCGCGCCCGGGCCGCGGCCCTGCCGGGCGCCCAGGGGCGGGCCGAGGACCGCGCCGAGGCGCTGTCCCGGCTGGGCGAGGCCCGCGCGGCCGCGGACGCCCACGCGGTCGCCCAGGTGGTCGAGGGCGGGGGCGCCGAGGCCGTGCGGGCCGCCGCCCGCGTCGTCCTCGACGACGCGGCGAAGGCGCGGACGCCGCTCACCCTGGACTATCTGGCCCTGGTCGACCCGGACGACTTCACCGAGGTCGAGGACGACCACGACGGAGAGGCGATCCTCGCCGTCGCCGCGCGGGTGGGGAGCACGCGGCTCATCGACAACCTCCCCCTGACCTTCGGAGCCACGAAGTGACCGCAATACGGCTGCACGCGCCCGCCCCCGGCTGGTCCATCGACGCCGACGTCGTCGTGGTCGGCTCCGGTGTCGCGGGCCTGACCGCGGCGCTGCGCTGCACCGCCGAGGGGCTGCGCACCGTCGTCGTCACCAAGGCGCTCCTCGACGCCGGTTCCACCCGTTGGGCCCAGGGCGGCATCGCCGCGGCGCTCGGCGAGGGCGACACCCCCGAGCAGCACCTCGACGACACCCTCGTCGCCGGCGCGGGCCTGTGCGACGAGCGGGCCGTGCGCGCGCTCGTCACCGAGGGCCCGGACGCGGTGCGCCGGCTCATCGAGACGGGCGCCTCCTTCGACCTCACCGAAGAGGGCGCGATCGCGCTGACCCGCGAGGGCGGCCACCACCGTCGCCGGATCGCGCACGCCGGCGGCGACGCGACCGGCGCCGAGATCTCCCGGGCGCTCGTCGAGGCGATCCGCGCGCGGGGCGTGCGCACCATCGAGCACGCGCTCGTCCTCGACCTGCTCAAGGACGCCGAGGGCCGCACGGCGGGCGTGACCCTGCACGTGATGGGCGAGGGGCAGCACGACGGCGTCGGCGCCGTCCACGCCCCCGCCGTGGTCCTGGCCACCGGCGGCATGGGCCAGGTCTTCTCGGCCACCACCAACCCGGCCGTCTCCACCGGGGACGGCGTCGCGCTCGCGCTGCGCGCCGGGGCGGAGGTCTCCGACCTCGAGTTCGTCCAGTTCCACCCGACCGTGCTCTTCCTGGGCGCCGGCTCCGAGGGCCAGCAGCCGCTGGTCTCCGAGGCCGTCCGCGGCGAGGGCGCCCACCTGGTCGACGCCGACGGCGTGCGCTTCATGCTGGGGCAGCACGAGCTGGCCGAGCTGGCGCCGCGCGACATCGTCGCCAAGGCGATCACGCGCCGCATGCTGGAGCGCGGCGCCGAGCACATGTACCTCGACGCGCGTCACTTCGGCGCCGAGATGTGGGAGCAGCGCTTCCCCACGATCCTGGCCGCCTGCCGGGCGCACGGCATCGATCCGGTCACCGAGCCGATCCCGGTCGCCCCGGCGGCTCACTACGCCTCCGGCGGGGTGCGCACCGACCTGTACGGCCGGACGACCGTGCCGGGCCTGTACGCGTGCGGTGAGGTCGCCTGCACCGGCGTGCACGGCGCCAACCGGCTGGCCTCGAACTCTCTCCTGGAGGGCCTGGTCTTCGCCGAGCGGATCGTCGCCGACATCGTGGCGCACGGCCCGCACCGCCGGGGCCGGCCGGCCGTCGTCCCGTCCGGGGGCCTGGAGCTCTCGCTGCTCGTCCCGGAGGTCCGCCGGGAGATCCAGCGGATCATGACGGAGGGCGCGGGTGTGCTGCGCTCCGCCGAGAGCCTGGCCGTCGCGGCCGAGGCCATCGAGCGCCTGCGGCTCGACGCCGAAGAGGACCGCAAGGCGGCCGAGCCGGGCGTCGAGGCCTGGGAGACGGCCAACCTGCTGTGCGTCGCCCGGGTCCTCGTGGCCGCCGCCCGCGCGCGCGAGGAGACCCGCGGCTGCCACTGGCGCGAGGACCGTCCCGACCGGGACGACGCGGCCTGGCGCCGCCATCTGGTCGTCCGGCTGACGCCCGACCGACGCCTGGTGGTGCGGCGCACCGCCGGAGCAGACTTTCCGCCCGTAACCCCTGACGCACCCCTGGAGCCGCTGTCGTGAGCACGCCCGAGGAAGCACGTCCGCAGCCCGTGGACGTCCCCCTGATCCAGATCAACGCCGCCCCGGCCGAGTCCGCCGGCGGCTGCGGCGACGGCTGCGGCTGCGGCGAGGCCGACGAGTTCGAGTGCGGGCTCGACCCGGCGCTCGCCGGGCTGCTCGCCGACGCCGGGCTCGACCCGGTCCAGGTCGAGGACATCGCGCACCTGGCCATCGCCGAGGACCTCGACGGCGGCGTCGACGTGACGACCGTGGCGACCGTCCCCGAGGACGCCGTCGCGACCGCCGACTTCACCGCCCGCGAGGCCGGTGTGGTGGCCGGCCTGCGGGTCGCCGAGGCGGTCCTGTCGATCGTCTGCACCGACGAGTTCGAGGTCGAGCGGCACGTCGAGGACGGCGAGCGCGTCGAGGCCGGCGACAAGCTGCTCAGCGTCACCGCCCGGACCCGCGACCTGCTCACCGGCGAGCGCAGCGCCCTGAACATCCTGTGCCGCCTGTCCGGCATCGCGACGGCCACCCGCAAGTGGGCGGACGCGCTGGAGGGCACGAACGCGAAGGTCCGCGACACCCGCAAGACCACCCCGGGCCTGCGCGCGCTGGAGAAGTACGCGGTGCGCTGCGGCGGCGGCGTCAACCACCGCATGTCGCTGTCGGACGCCGCCCTGGTGAAGGACAACCACGTGGTCGCCGCCGGTGGCGTGGCCGAGGCCTTCAAGGCCGTGCGGGAGCTGTTCCCGGAGCTGCCGATCGAGGTCGAGGTCGACACGATGCACCAGGTCCGCGAGGTCCTGGACGCGGGCGCCGACCTGATCCTGCTGGACAACTTCACGCCGCTCGAGACCGAGGAGGCGGTCGCCCTGGTGGCCGGCCGCGCGGTCCTGGAGTCCTCCGGCCGGCTGACGCTGGAGAACGCGGCGGCGTACGCGGCGACCGGTGTGGACTACCTGGCGGTCGGCGGCCTCACCCACTCGTCCCCGATCCTCGACATCGGGCTCGACCTGCGCGAGGTGCGCTCCTGATGCTTCTCACGATCGACGTCGGCAACACGCAGACGGTACTCGGGCTCTTCGACGGCGACGAGATCGTCGAGCACTGGCGGATCTCCACCGACCCGAGCCGTACCGCCGACGAGTGGGCGGTCCTGTTGCAGGGTCTGATGGGCATGCACCCGCTGCTGGGCGCCGAGCTGGGCAACGGCATCGGGGGGATCGCGATCTGCGCGACGGTCCCCTCGGTCCTGCACGAGCTGCGCGAGGTGACCCGCCGCTACTACGGCGACGTCCCGGCGGTCCTGGTGGAGCCGGGCGTCAAGACGGGCGTGCCGGTCCTCACGGACAACCCCAAGGAGGTCGGCGCCGACCGCATCATCAACGCGGTCGCGGCGGTCGAGCTCTACGGCGGTCCGGCGATCTGCGTCGACTTCGGCACGGCGACGACGTACGACGCGATCACGGCCCGCGGCGAGTACGCGGGCGGCGCGATCGCCCCGGGCATCGAGATCTCGGTCGAGGCGCTGGGCGTCAAGGGCGCGATGCTCCGCAAGATCGAGCTGGCCCGCCCGCGCAGCGTGATCGGCAAGAACACGGTCGAGGCGATGCAGTCCGGCATCGTCTTCGGCTACGCGGGGCAGGTGGACGGGGTCGTCGCGCGGATGAAGCGCGAGCTGGTCGGCCCGGACGGGGACCCGTCGGACGTGACGGTGATCGCGACCGGGGGCCTGGCGCCGATGGTGCTCGCCGACTCCCGGGAGATCGACGCGCACGAGCCGTGGCTGACCCTGATCGGCCTGCGGATGGTCTACGAGCGGAACGTCTCCCGCATGTAGGGCCGGGACCGGGGCCGGCGCCGTCCGGCCCCGACCCGCCGGGAAGATCGATAAGCGGCAGATTTGTCCGATTAGCGCGTATCGTCGGTCCATGCCCACGCCCTACGGACCCCGTGGCGGCATGGCGTTCAGCGCGGACGAGCTGCGTGTGCTCCGACGCGCCCTCGCCACCGCTCTCAACCCTGCCCCCCTTCAGGACGACGACGTGCAGGACTGCCTGCGCCTGGCCGACTCCGTGGACGAGGCGGTGCGCGAGGCAGGCCGGGAGCGCGCCTTCCTCCTCGCCGACCTGGTCCGCTACCGTCAGGCCCTCCCAGGCTCCCTGACCGGCTATCTGGCGCTCCTCCAGGACGCCCTGGCCGCCGGTCACGACCCCACGGCCGACGATCTCGCGGCCCTGCGCGCCCTGCGCTCCCATCCCGCGGCGGCCGCGCTCCTGGCCCGCTGCCAGGTCCTGGCGGAACGATCCGTCCGTGCCCGGCTCGCCCGCGTCTCCCAGGCCCAGGCCCGTACGGCCCCGGTCCGTACGGCGCCCGCTGCGCGCACCCGGCTGCTCGCCCTGCCGGGCGGGCGCGCCGCGGACGAGGGCTCCAAGCCCTCCGGGCCCCCGAAACCCGCACCCAAGGCGCCCGCGCCCGGCGAGCGCCCGGTGCCCAAGCCGTCCGAGGTGTTCCCGCCGCGCCGGCGCCCCGTTCCGCCGCCCCCGCCCGAGGAACGCGCCGCCGGATAGCTACTCTGGACGGCATGGACTACGTATCCGCGCTCGTGCCCCCCGTCGTGATGGCCGCGTTCTTCATCGCCCTCGTCGTCGTGATCGTCAAGAGCCAGGGCGGACCGAACAAGGCCAAGGAGGACGCGGTCGTGGACGCCGCCCTGGCCCGCGCCGAGTCCGCCGGCCGGCAGGACGGCGCCACCGCCCCGTAACGGGCCCGCGAGTCCCGAGGACGTACGACCACGCACCCAGGCCGTACGTCCTTTTTGCTGTCTTCCGGGGCGTTTTCTCCAGGAAAAGACCTGTATGAGGTGAACTCGCACTAAGGTGGCGCTGTGCCCCGTCAATTGGGAGAGCTGGAGGACGCGGTGATGACCCGCGTCTGGCAATGGAACCGTCCGGTGACCGTCCGGGAAGTCCTGGAGGATCTCCAGCAGGAACGGTCCATCGCCTACACCACCGTCATGACCGTATTGGACAATCTCCATCAGAAGGGCTGGGTCCGCAGGGAAGTCGAAGGCCGCGCCTATCGATATACGGCGGTCTCCACCCGGGCCGCGTACTCGGCCGCGCTCATGAACGAGGCCTGGGCGCGGAGCGACAACCCCGCCGCGGCCCTCGTCGCCTTCTTCGGCATGATGTCGCCCGAACAGCGCGAGGCACTCAACGACGCCGTCCGTATCGTCCAGCGGGACACCCCGGAAGCCGCTCCCGCAAGCCCGGCGGCACCCGCGGAATCCACCGAGGGCGGCGAGGGCCCCGCAGGTCCCGGGCGATAACGTCCCCCCATGTCATCCCCTTCCGTCAATGCCGTCACCGTGCGCCGGGCCCGCACCTCCGATGTCGCCGCGCTGCGCCGTCTCGTCGACCCCTTCGTGCGCCGCGGCATCCTCCTCGACAAGGCGACGGTCACCCTTTACGAGAGCATCCAGGAGTTCTGGGTCGCCGAACGTGACGACGACGCCACGGTCGTCGGCTGCGGCGCTCTGCACGTGATGTGGGAAGACCTCGCCGAAGTGCGTACTCTCGCGGTCGATCCGGAGTTCAAGGGCGCCGGAGTGGGACATCAGGTGCTCGACAAGTTGCTGCGCACCGCCCGGTGGCTCGGGGTGCGCAAGGTTTTCTGCCTCACCTTCGAAGTCGACTTCTTCGCCAAGCACGGCTTCGTCGAGATCGGCGAGACTCCGGTCGACGGAGATGTCTACAGCGAGCTCCTGCGTTCCTATGACGAGGGCGTCGCGGAGTTCCTGGGTCTCGAACGAGTGAAGCCGAACACCTTGGGCAACAGCCGGATGCTTCTGCACCTGTGACGGGAGCGCGGATCGGCAGGGATCGGAGGTCCTATGTCCGAATCGCGCACGTTTCCCGCGTTGCCGGGGTTCTGAACCTCTGCCAGGGGTTTGTGTTTTCCCGGGAAAAGCGGTTTCCTTTCCGCGTACTGCATTTTCGATGAAAGGAAATCCGGTGGCACAGAAGGTTCAGGTCCTTCTTGTCGATGACCTCGACGGTGGCGAGGCGGACGAGACCGTGACATTCGCGCTCGACGGCAAGTCCTACGAGATCGACCTCACCACCGCCAATGCGGACAAGCTGCGTGACCTGCTCGAGCCGTACACCAAGAGTGGTCGTCGTACCGGTGGGCGCAGCGCCGGCGCCCGCGGCAAGGGCCGCGTCGCCGCTTCCGGCGGCAGCCCGGACACCGCGAAGATCCGCGCGTGGGCCAAGGAGAACGGCTACAACGTGAACGACCGCGGCCGCGTGCCCGCGGACATCAAGCAGGCCTACGAGGACGCGAACCGCTGAGCGGTCAGCTGCTGAGCGCCCGTCCCCGCCTCCGGCTCCGGCCGGCGGCCACGGGCAGCACTCAGCAGCCGTGCCCGATGGCACTCGGCGGCGGCGACGGACACCAGCCGCGCCAGACCGGGGGCGGCCCCCTCGGCCGCGGCACGCCCCCGCGGCGAGGGCCGCAGGGCCGGCAGCGAGGACTCGACCTCGCGTCCCGGCTCCGGGGCCCTCAGCCACACGGCGGCGCCGGGGGTGCCGGAACCGCTCCGGCCGGCCGGTCTCCAGCCAGGGGGCACGGGGGCGGTCATCCGGCCGTCGGTGCCCAGCATTCCCAGGTCCAGTGAGATCCCGCCCCACTCCAGCCAGTCCAGGAGCCCGGGCAGTTCCTCCGCGCTCCCCGCGGCCACGAGCAGCCGCATCCGCCGGCCCATGAGGGCCACCGGACCGACGGCGGGGCCCATCCGGCGCAGCACGCCCCGGCCGGCCGCCGCGGGCAGCTCCAGGACGTCGAAGCGCAGGCCCGTCACCAGCTGGACCGGGGGGCCGGGCACGGTGGCCCAGCCGAGCCCGTGCTCGTACCACCGCGCCAGCGCCCCGTCACTGTCGAGCGGCGAGCGGGGGAGCGGGACGGTGAGGGCCATACCGGGGGAACGCCCCCAGGGGCCCGCGGGTTACGCGCCCGGTGACACAGGGTCCTTGATCCGGAGCACCCGGTGTCCATGATGGGGGCGTACGGGTGCATTCGAGCGCGCAAGGTTGTTCGCCCGTAGCGGAGGGAACCGGGGTGTGCCGCATGGAGTGTCGGTCCTTACGGGTAAGACATTCCATGTGAGGAGGGGCGTCTCGCGGGCAGAAGCGTCTCACGTTCGCCATCGGCGTACTGGAGGTGCGGGTATCAGCTTGGCCTGCGGGAACATCGTCTCGCACCATCGAGTTGGAGCATTTGTCGGCTGTTCGGCAGCAGGTCTCCCCGAGAAGTAAGGGGGTGATCCGGACGGATGTCGGCAGTTGGAATGAGCGGTCCCCGCTTGCGGGACTAAGCTGCGGAAGGACAGGGAGGGGATCGACCCCTAACTGACTGACCGCTCTGAGGAGCGATTAACGATGTTCGAGAGGTTCACCGACCGCGCGCGGCGGGTTGTCGTCCTGGCTCAGGAAGAAGCCCGGATGCTCAACCACAACTACATCGGCACCGAGCACATCCTCCTGGGCCTTATCCACGAGGGTGAGGGTGTCGCCGCTAAGGCCCTGGAGAGCCTCGGGATTTCGCTCGAGGCGGTCCGCCAGCAGGTGGAGGAGATCATCGGCCAGGGCCAGCAGGCCCCGTCCGGGCACATCCCCTTCACCCCTCGTGCCAAGAAGGTCCTGGAGCTGTCGCTCCGCGAGGCCCTCCAGCTCGGCCACAACTACATCGGCACCGAGCACATCCTGCTCGGCCTGATCCGCGAGGGCGAGGGCGTCGCCGCCCAGGTCCTCGTGAAGCTGGGCGCCGATCTCAACCGGGTGCGGCAGCAGGTCATCCAGCTGCTCTCCGGCTACCAGGGCAAGGAAGCCGCCACCGCCGGCGGCCCTGCCGAGGGCACCCCCTCGACGTCCCTGGTCCTCGACCAGTTCGGCCGCAACCTCACCCAGGCGGCCCGCGAGTCCAAGCTCGACCCGGTCATCGGGCGCGAGAAGGAGATCGAGCGGGTCATGCAGGTGCTGTCCCGCCGCACGAAGAACAACCCGGTCCTCATCGGCGAGCCCGGCGTCGGCAAGACGGCGGTCGTCGAGGGCCTGGCCCAGGCCATCGTCAAGGGCGAGGTGCCCGAGACCCTCAAGGACAAGCACCTCTACACCCTCGACCTCGGTGCGCTGGTCGCCGGCTCCCGCTACCGCGGTGACTTCGAGGAGCGCCTGAAGAAGGTCCTCAAGGAGATCCGCACCCGCGGCGACATCATCCTGTTCATCGACGAGCTCCACACCCTGGTGGGTGCGGGCGCCGCCGAGGGCGCGATCGACGCCGCCAGCATCCTCAAGCCGATGCTGGCCCGCGGTGAGCTCCAGACCATCGGTGCCACCACGCTCGACGAGTACCGGAAGTACCTGGAGAAGGACGCCGCGCTGGAGCGCCGCTTCCAGCCCATCCAGGTCGCCGAGCCGTCGCTGCCGCACACGATCGAGATCCTCAAGGGACTGCGCGACCGCTACGAGGCCCACCACCGGGTCTCCATCACGGACGAGGCCCTCGTCCAGGCCGCGACCCTGGCCGACCGCTACATCTCGGACCGCTTCCTCCCGGACAAGGCGATCGACCTGATCGACGAGGCCGGCTCCCGGATGCGCATCCGCCGGATGACCGCGCCGCCGGACCTCCGCGAGTTCGACGAGAAGATCGCCGCCGTCCGCCGGGACAAGGAGTCCGCGATCGACTCGCAGGACTTCGAGAAGGCCGCCTCCCTGCGCGACAAGGAGAAGCAGCTCCTCGCCGCGAAGACCAAGCGGGAGAAGGAGTGGAAGGCCGGCGACATGGACGTCGTCGCCGAGGTCGACGGCGAGCTGATCGCCGAGGTCCTCGCGACCGCCACCGGCATCCCGGTCTTCAAGCTGACCGAGGAGGAGTCCTCGCGTCTGCTCCGCATGGAGGACGAGCTCCACAAGCGCGTCATCGGTCAGAAGGACGCCGTCATCGGCCTCTCGCGCGCCATCCGGCGTACGCGTGCCGGTCTGAAGGACCCGAAGCGCCCCGGCGGTTCGTTCATCTTCGCCGGCCCGTCCGGTGTCGGTAAGACCGAGCTGTCCAAGGCGCTCGCCGAATTCCTCTTCGGCGACGAGGACGCGATGATCTCCCTCGACATGTCGGAGTTCAGCGAGAAGCACACCGTCTCGCGTCTGTTCGGTTCTCCGCCCGGATACGTCGGCTACGAAGAGGGCGGCCAGCTCACCGAGAAGGTGCGCCGCAAGCCGTTCTCCGTGGTCCTGTTCGACGAGGTCGAGAAGGCCCACCCCGATATCTTCAATTCCCTTCTCCAGATCCTGGAGGACGGTCGTCTGACCGACTCCCAGGGCCGGGTCGTGGACTTCAAGAACACGGTCATCATCATGACCACCAACCTCGGGACCAGGGACATCTCGAAGGGCTTCAACCTCGGCTTCGCGGCCCAGGGCGACACGAAGTCCAACTACGAGCGGATGAAGGCGAAGGTCAGCGACGAGCTGAAGCAGCACTTCCGCCCGGAGTTCCTCAACCGTGTGGACGACATCATCGTCTTCCCGCAGCTGACCCAGGACGACATCCTCCAGATCGTCGACCTCATGATCAGCCGCGTCGACGAGCGCCTGAAGGACCGGGACATGGGCATCGAGCTCTCCCAGTCCGCGAAGGAGCTCCTCGCGAAGAAGGGCTACGACCCGGTCATGGGCGCCCGGCCGCTGCGCCGGACGATCCAGCGCGAGGTCGAGGACACCCTGTCCGAGAAGATCCTCTTCGGCGAGCTGCGCCCCGGCCACATCGTGGTCGTGGACACCGAGGGCGAGGGCGAGAACCGCAAGTTCACCTTCCGCGGCGAGGAGAAGTCGGCTCTGCCCGACGTCCCTCCGGTGGAGGCGGCGGGCGGGCCCGGGCCGAACCTGTCCAAGGACGCGTGACGCCGGCCTGAGCCGCTGAGCTGCTGCAAGGGGCGGCCCCGGAACCTGTGGGTTCCGGGGCCGCCCCTTTGCGTCCGCCGCGAGGACCGTTCCGCGAGGCCGGGTGCCGCCAGGCGGTGACGACCTCGCTGCCGACCGCCCCGCCGAGTTCCAGCCGCTCCGGAGCGGGACGGCTCCGCTCCAGCCGCCCGGCCTCCGGTTCGCCGGCGCACGCCCGCCGGACCGTCCGCACGCCTGCCAGGACGGCGTCCGCCGGGCCGGGCACCACGGGAGACGGTCTCCGCGCCGGCCGGGGTGCGCAGGGCCGGGAGGCCGGCGAGCGCGCGCCAGACGTCGGAGGAGTCCGCCAGCCCACACAGGCTCAGCGCGGTACGCGGGCCCGGCCGCGTACGGCCTCGGGGATCGCGTCGATGCCGTCGACGAGCACCAGGCCGCGCACGGCGGCCACGACCCGGTCGGCCCGGCCCTCGGGGGCGGTGAGGGGACGGCCGGCGGCGGAAGGGGAGCCGTCGGCGGCCGGGAGCCGCTCGCCTCCGCGGGCAGGCCGGCCTGGCCGCGGGCCTGCTCGACGAGCGTGCGGGCCACGACGGCGGACGCGCGCCTCTCGCCGCGGAAGGGCACGAGGCAGGAGAGCCGGACGGGGCGGGCCGAGCCGGGGAGGCCCGCCCCGGGGCCGTCGCCGACCAGCGGTTTCTTCGGCAGAGGGGTGACCGCGCTGCCCGCGAGGCGGGCGCCGATGAGTGCCGGATCCCCAGGTGTCCCCCCACCGGCTCCGCGTACGTCCCCGAAGGCGTCGGCGGAGTGCGGATCGCCTTTTCCCCGGCCCCGGTTGCGTGACCCAGGTCGCAATGGCAGGGGTGCCGTGGTGACAAGGCGCACAGGGGTTTCGAAGGGTACTAGGCGGAATAGTGGTGAGATTCGGTCGGGATCGGGACGTTTGGGGTGGAACCCTCGGGACTTCGGTCCCGGATGGGGGCGAAGGGGGCGCCGGCCTGCCTTTCGGGCGCTTCGGGGCCCTCGCGACATGGGGTTAAACAGGTCTACGCGGGTCGCTTTGTCCGATTTCGCCCGAGCTCGCGTGGGGCGTCAAGAGGCGGATTCCCTGGGAGATCGCTACGACGCGATGTCGTAGATGGGGTGTTTTGGCCGGGATGGGAGTCCGGGTTACCAAGGATGAGCAAGCCCGGCGCTCACCGCTCTGAACGCCGGGTCCCGTTCTCCCCGGAGGTTCTCCCCCGTATGTCGAAGCGCGTCATGAAGCCCAGCATCCGTACCACCGCCGTCGCTCTCGCCGCCGCGGGTCTGGGAGCGTCGCTGGTGGCCGGTGCCGGCTCCGCGTTCGCCGCCGAGGGCACGGCCGCCGTCGCGAACACGAAGACCGCGGCCGCCGCCCTGGCCAACCAGGCCACCGTCCAGGCCCAGGCCGCCGCCCAGGCCGCCGCCCACGCCAAGGCCGCTCAGGTGAAGGCCGCGGCCGCCAAGGCGCAGGCCAAGACCGTCGCCGCCAAGAAGGCCGCGTCCTGGGTCAAGCCCGTCAGCGCCTACGCCCTGAGCGCCAGCTTCAACCAGGGTGGTGCCATGTGGGCCCACAAGCACTCCGGCCAGGACTTCGCCGTTCCGGTCGGCACCCCGGTCAAGGCCGCCGCCACCGGCACCGTCGTGAAGGCCGGCCCGTACGGCGGCGGCGACGGTCCCGCGTACGGCAACGCCATCGTGATCAAGCACGCGAACGGCAAGTACTCGCAGTACGCCCACCTCTCGAAGATCAAGGTCAACATCGGCCAGAAGGTCTCCGCCGGCCAGCGGATCGCCCTCTCGGGCAACACCGGCAACTCCTCCGGCCCGCACCTGCACTTCGAGATCCGCACCACCCCGAACTACGGCTCCGCCCTGAACCCGGTCGCCTTCCTGGCGTCGCACGGCGTGCGCATCTGACCCTGACGGTCCCGCGGCCCCCGGTGGGGCCCGGCCGGTGTACGACCCCGACGGTCTAGTGCCCCTGGTGGGCCTGACCGATCAGATCGAGGGCGACCTCGAGGACGGCTTCCTGCTTCTCCTCGGGGTCGCCCTCGACGTGGTGCATGAAGAAGGCGCCGGCGTGCAGCGTGAAGATCGCGCTGACCGAGCGGACCTTGTCCGTCATGGCGAAGCCGGGGTCCTGGAGCAGGGCCGTCAGCGCGATCATGCGCTTCTTGAAGGTGAGGCCGATGCTCAGCTTGCCGACCGCTGCCTGGTTCTCCTGCATGAAGCGGAAGAGCGGGGACGCGGCGAGCAGTGCCTGCTGGTAGCGGCGGAGGATCTCCTGCCGGGTCTCCAGGGTGGCCGGCTGCTCGCCGGCCCACTCGATCAGCTCGTCCATGGGCCGGGTGAGGTCCTCGAAGATGCTGACGAGGATGTCTTCCTTGGTCTTGAAGTGGTAGTAGAGCGCGGCCTTGGTGACGTCGAGGCGTTCGGCGATCTCGCGCAGGGAGGTCGTCTCGTACCCCTGCTCGGCGAAGAGTTCGAGGGCAACGTCCTGGATGCGCTGACGGGTGTTGCCTCGGGCCTGGGCCATGGTCGCTCGCTTCCACCAAACTTACTTGACGACCGGCTAGTTACCGGTCTACTTTCCCCAGTGTAGTAACTAGCCGGGCGGCAAGTAAGGAAGTGACGGGGACGACATGGCGACGACCGGAAAAGACACCACAGCAGCAGAGGAGACGGTCGACCAGCCGCGCAGCGTCCGCGTCGTCCTCCTCGCCCTCATGATCGCGATGCTGCTCGCGATGCTGGACAACATGATCATCGGCACCGCGATGCCGACGATCGTCGGCGAGCTCGGCGGCCTGGAGCACCTCTCCTGGGTCGTCACCGCCTACACCCTGGCCACCGCCGCCTCCACCCCGATCTGGGGCAAGCTCGGCGACATGTTCGGCCGGAAGAGCGTCTTCCTGACCTCGATCGTGATCTTCCTGATCGGCTCGGCGCTCAGCGGCATGGCCCAGGACATGGGCCAGCTCATCGGGTTCCGTGCCGTGCAGGGCCTGGGCGCCGGCGGACTGATGGTCGGCGTCATGGCGATCATCGGCGACCTGATCCCGCCCCGGGACCGCGGCAAGTACCAGGGCATGATGGCCGGCATCATGGCGCTCGCCATGATCGGCGGACCGCTGGTCGGCGGCACCATCACCGACCACTGGGGCTGGCGCTGGTCCTTCTACATCAACCTGCCGCTCGGCGCCGTCGCCCTCGGGATGCTCGCCACCGTGCTGCACCTGCCGCGCAAGGAGCGGGCCGCCGGCACCCGGATCGACTTCCTGGGCGCCGCCCTGCTGACCCTCGGCATCACCGCGATCGTCCTGGTCACCACCTGGGGCGGCAGCGAGTACGCCTGGGACTCGGCCACCATCCTCGGCCTCGGGATCGGCGGCGTCGCGGCCCTCGCGGCCTTCCTCTTCGTCGAGACCCGCGCGAGCGACCCGATCATGCCGCTGCACATCTTCCGCAGCCGCAACTTCACCCTGATGTCCGTGATCGGCTTCCTCACCGGCTTCGTGATGTTCGGTGCGGTGCTCTTCCTGCCGCTGTTCCAGCAGTCCGTGCAGGGCGCCTCCGCGACCAACTCCGGCCTGCTGCTCCTGCCGATGCTGATGTCGATGATGGTCGTCTCGATGATCGCCGGCCGCGTCACCACCACCAGCGGCAGGTACAAGATCTTCCCGATCATGGGTGGCGCGTTCATGGTCGTCGGCCTGTACCTGCTCTCCACGATGGACACCGACACCACGCGGTTCGTCTCGGGCGTCTACATGGCGCTGCTCGGCGCCGGCATGGGCTTCCTGATGCAGATCACGATGCTCGTCGCGCAGAACAGCGTCGACATGAAGGACATGGGCGTCGCCTCCTCGTCGACCACCCTGTTCCGGACCCTCGGCTCCTCCTTCGGCGTCGCGATCATGGGTGCGCTGTTCAACCATCAGGTCCAGAGCGAGATGGCCTCCCGTGGCGGCGGCGCCGCGACCGCCCGCTCGGCGCAGCTCGACGCCGCGAGCCTCGCCAAGCTCCCGGCCGCGCTCCGCGAGGCCTACCAGCACGCGGTCGCCTCCGGCACCCACTCGGCCTTCCTGGTCGGCTCGGTCGTCGCCGTCCTCGGCTTCGTCCTCGCCTTCTTCGTGAAGGAGGTGGCGCTGCGCGGGACCGGTCTGCCGAAGAAGGAGGCCGACGACACCGACGGCGCCGTGAAGGTCGCCGAGACCGTCTGACCTCGCCTGCCGATCGGCCCGCGGCCCCGCCGTCCCTGTGGACGGCGGGGCCGCGGTCGTACGGCGGGCCGGTCTACGTACGGACGGCGGCCCGCCGTCCCCGCGCGGCGTTCGTCCGGGGAGACCGGCGTCCCCGCGGGTGCGCGGGCGGCCCCGGGCGGCCGACGGATCAGTCCGGCAGGCGCAGCAGCGGGAAGCTGCCCGTGTTGGTCGGGGCGTGGTCCGGCAGCCACAGCACCGCGATGGCGCCGCCGGCGCCGTGCGGGGTGCCCTCGGGGGACGCGTTGCGGAAGGTGAGGCGGGCGCCGAGGACCCGGGCCTGACCGGTCGCGATGGTCAGGCCCAGGCCGTGGCCCTGGCCCGCGCGGTCGCTGCTGCCGGTACGGAAACGGCTCGGGCCCTCCTTCAGGAGCGCCTCGGGGAAGCCGGGGCCGTGGTCCCTGACCCGGACCACCCGGCCCTCGACGGTGACCTCGACCGGGCCCTTGCCGTGCTTGGCCGCGTTGGCCAGCAGATTGCCCAGGATGCGCTCCAGGCGGCGGGGATCGGTGTTGACCCACGACTCGTGGACGACCCGGACGACCGTCTCGGGGTCGAGCACCCGCACCCGGCGCGCGACGAACTCGCCCAGGGCGATCTCCTGGAGTTCGGCCCGCTCCGACGCGCTGTCGAGCCGGGCCACCTCCAGGACGTCCTCGACCAGGGTCCGCATGGCCTGCGCCCGGTCGCGGACCAGCTCGGTGGGGCGGCCGGGCGGCAGCAGTTCGGCCGCCGTGAGCAGCCCGGTGACCGGGGTGCGCAGCTCGTGCGCGATGTCCGCGGTGACCCGCCGTTCGGCCTCGATGCGCTCCTGCAGGGCGTCGGTGAGTCCGTCGATGGCGCGGGCCAGTTCGTCGGTCTCGTCGCGTACGACTCCGCCGACGGCGTCCCGGACCCGGACGTCGGTGTTGCCCTGCGCGACGCGGCCGGCCGCCGCGGCGGCCTTGCGGAGCCGGCGGGAGAGCTGGCCGCCGATGAGCACGCCGAGGGCGCAGCCGCCGAAGACCACCGACACCGAGCCGATGATCAGCGCCCGGTCGAGGTCCTTCATGATCGTGGCGCTGCGGTCGGCGAAGGGCACGTGCAGCGACAGCACGTCGCCGTTGGCGAGCGGCACGGCGGCCCACACGTCCGGCGGGCCGCTGTGGTGCTCCTGCACATAGGTGCCGCGGCGCCCGTCGCGCATCAGCTGGTCGAGCTGGCGCGGCAGGGCGGGGTCGTTGACCTTGGTGCCGAAGCGCGGTTCCTTCGGCTTGGACGTCTCGTACACGCGCTGGGCGAACACCAGCCGCCACATCTGCACGTCGCGCGCGTTGTCCAGCATGGAGACGCGGGCCGCGTTGTGGACGACGAGGCTGAGCGTCACCGCGATGAGCGCGCCGACCGCCGCGATGGCGACGGCGATCTTCCAGCGGACCCCCGTACGGAGGGCGAGACCCCTCATCCCTTGAGCTTGTAGCCGAAGCCGCGGACCGTCTCGATCCGGTCCTGGCCGATCTTGGCGCGCAGGCGCTGCACATGGACGTCGACCACCCGGGTGTCGCCTCCCCAGCCGTAGTCCCAGACCCGCTCCAGGAGCTTGTCGCGGGACAGCACGGTGCCCGGTGCCGAGGAGAACTCCAGCAGCAGGCGCATCTCGGTCGGGGTGAGCGCCACGGTCGCCCCGCCCCTGCGGACCTCCATGCCCTCGGTGTCGACCTCGAGCTCGCCGAAGACGAGCACCCCTCCGGTGACCTCCTCCTCGTCGCCGTTGCCGGTGCCGACGTCCCCCGCGTGGTCGAAGCGGCGCAGCACGGCGCGGATCCGGGCCATGAGCACGGAGCCGTCGAAGGGCTTCGTCACGTAGTCGTCCGCCCCGGCCTCCAGGCCGAGGACGACGTCGATGGAGTCGGCCCGCGCCGACAGCATGATCACCGGAACGGTCGACTCGTCGCGGATGCGCCGGCACAGGCTGACGCCGTCCATGCCCGGCAGCATGACGTCGAGGAGCGCGATGTCGGGCCGGTCCGCCCGGAAGGCGTCGAGGCCGGAGAGCCCGTCGGGCATGGCGGTCACCGTGAAGCCGTCCCGCTCCAGGGCGAGCTGGGTGGCCTCACGGATGACGTCGTCGTCCTCGACGAACAGGACATGGGTCTCGGCCATGGTGCGGGAGCCTTCCGGGTACTTCGGGTCGGGGTCAGTTCGAGGGGGACTCGCTCGGCGCGGGCACGGAGCCGTCGATGCCGCCGTCGCCCACCGCCTTGCTGTAGTCGTTGTGCACCCAGTCGTGCTGGACGAACTTGTTCCCGGTCCAGCGGTAGGTGATCACGTCCTCGCCCGACGGGTACGCGACCGGGTCGCCCTTCGCGTACACCTGCTTGGTGACGATCAGGTCCCCCCGGTCGATCGTCGCGTACACGGCGGCGTCCTCGGCCGTGAAGACGCTGGTGTACCGGTTGTTCTGCTCGCGGAACACGTACGTGCCGATGCCGACCGAGTCCCCGCAGGTCATCAGGTTGACCACGACGTCGGGCGCGGTGGAGTTCGTGAGGTTCCCGTACGAGGTGTCGACCGGGTAGGCGTCCGCCGCGCAGGGCTTCAGGTCGGCCTTGACCCGCTCGCCGATCTTCGGATCGCCCTTGAGCAGGGCGATCGGGTCCACCTTCTTGAGGGCCGTCCCGCCGTCGGGGGACAGCGATGCCGAGGGGGTGGGGGTGACCGGGGCCGTCGAGGCGGCCTCGTCGGACCGGGCCGCGCCCTCGTCGCGCGAGCCGGTGCCTCCGGTCGAGCAGCCCGCCACGAGCACGCCGACGGCGGCGAGCCCGGCCACCGCCGCGCCGCCCGCCGCCCGCTCCCTGGCACTCCAAGCCGGTGGTCTCAGGCCGCGCACCGCTCCTGCTTCCGCTCGTCGCCTCGTACGGTCGTGCGCTCCAGGACACCCGCCTCCAGAGCCCGGGTGTCGCCGTCGGCGGCCCGGGTCTCCAGTTCCTGACGCAGTCGGGCCAGGGCGCGGTGGAGCGTGCTCTTCACCGTACCGGTCGACATGCCGAGCGCGGCGGCGGTCTCCTCGGTGCTCATCTGCTCCCAGTGCCGCAGCACGACGACGCTGCGCTGCTTGGGCGCGAGCACCTTGAGGATGTCCATGAGCAGGGCGCGGTCGGCGTGCTGCTCGGTGGCGTCCTCGACGCGTGCGTCGGGCAGCTGCTCGGTGGGGACCTCTTCGAGCTTGCGGGCCCGCCACCACTCGGTCCGGGTGTTGATCATGACCCGGCGGAGGTAGGCGTCGGCCAGCGACTTGTCGGCGATGCCGTCCCAGCGGCCGTACGTGCGGACCAGCGCGGTCTGCAGCAGGTCCTGCGCGTCCACCGGGTCGGGAACGAGACGGCGGGCGCTGCGCAGCAGCGCGTCCTGCCGCGTGCGTACGTACTCCTCGAAATCGAGCACCTCGCCGTGCGCCATCCCGAACCGCCTCCGATCCCCGTGACCAGCTCTGTTCTGCTTACGTCGACGACGCTACGGAGCAGTTGTCACGGGGTTGTGCGGGGCAGCCCTCGGCGGGCGCACGGCTACCCATCGGTTGTGTAACAGCGGATCCAAAGGTTCCGGATCCTTCGGATCGAAGGCGGTACGGGCTCAGGCCAGCGGAAGCCGGTAGCGGCCGCCGTCCAGGGGCTCGACCAGACCGTCGGCGACCAGCCCGTCCAGGGCGCGGGCACGCTGCACCGGCTCGTCCCAGACCGCGTCCAGGACCGCCTGCTCCACGGGGTCGGCGGACTCCCGCAGCACGGCGAGCAGCTTGCCCCGCACCTGCCGGTCCGTGCCCGCGTACGTCTGGCCGCGGCGCGCGGGTCCGTCGTGGGCGGGCTTCCCGGCGAGCCGCCACGCGCACCGGTCGGCCAGCGGACAGCGCGAGCAGTCCTCGTTCCTGGCCGTGCACACCAGCGCACCCAGCTCCATGGAGGCCGCGGCCCAGCGGGCCGCCGTCGCCTCCTCCTCGGGCAGCAGCGCCCGGGCCAGCCGGCGTTCGGCGGCGGTCGTGGCGTTCGGCGGGTACTGCACTCCGGTCGCCGCGCGGGCGAAGACCCGGCGCACGTTCGTGTCGAGGACCGCGTGCCGCTGCCCGTACGCGAAGGAGGCCACCGCGGCCGCCGTGTACTCCCCGATCCCCGGCAGGGCGAGCAGCTGTCCGTGGTCGCTCGGTACGTCGCCGCCGTGCCGCTCCGTTATGGCCACGGCCGCCGCGTGCAGCCGCAGCGCGCGGCGCGGATAGCCGAGCCGACCCCAGGCGCGGACCGCCTCGCCGGGCGCCTCGCCGGCCAGGTCGGCGGGGCGCGGCCAGCGCGCCAGCCACTGCTCGTAGACGGGCAGCACCCGCACCACCGGGGTCTGCTGGAGCATGAACTCGCTGACCATCACGCCCCACGCCCCGGCCTCGGGGCGACGCCACGGCAGATCGCGGGCGTGCCGGTCGAACCAGGCGAGGACGGGCCCGTGCAGCTCGCCGGGGGGCACGGGGACGGCGGGGGTCTCGGAGGACTCGGGAGATGCTGAGGAAGGGGTAGTCATGGCACCCCCGATCCTGGCACGTTCCCCCGACGATCAGCACGCGCCGTGGCGCACGCCCTCGGGGCGCGCGGGGGCGTGCGGAGGGAGTGGAGGGGCGTGTCCTCGTGCCGGGACCGGCGGGCGGGGGCCCGGCACCCGCGTCCTCCGCGGCCTCGTCGTCAGTCGCGGACGCTCGGGGCCGACGGCTTCCTCCGGCCCGCGGCCGCGTGCGCCGGACCCTGCCCGGCGGTCCGCCCCGGCCCGGCCGACGCGCCCTCGCGCCCCACGCACCACACGACCGCGCCGCTCCCGCTCGAACGGGCCGTCTCCACGAGCGCGCGGACGGGGCGCCGCGCCGCCCTGACCACGACGAAGGCGACCAGGCCGCCGGCCAGCAGGCCGACCGTCACGTCGTGCGGGTAGTGGACGCCGACGAAGACCCGGGAGAAGGCCATCAGCAGAGCCATGGGCACGGTCAGCCAGACGATTCCGCGCCAGGACAGCGCGAGCGCGATGGCGGCCGCGCCCGCGATCGCCGAGTGGTTGCTGGGGAAGGACCAGTCGCCGTGCGGCGGGCACGCGACGAGCGACACCGGCGCCCCGGCCACCGCCCGGCACGGACGCTCCTCGTCGACCAGCGACTTCAGCGCCTCGCTCATCACGTAACCGAACGCCGTCGCCAGCGGGGCGAGCAGCGCGAGCGCCATCGCGTCCGGCGAACCCCGGCGCATCCGCCACCACCCGGCCACGAACAGCACCCCGAAGAGCAGCAGCCCGAGTTCGGTCCACACCTCGGCGAGCTGCTGGAACCAGTGCGGGGTGGAGTGGGCGAACGTCGAGATGTCGCGGTACAGGCCGTCGGAGAGACGTGGGAGGTTGTCCATGGTCAACGACGGTAACCGGCGCCCGGAGCCGTCCGCTCAGGCCGGAGGACGACATCCGTATCCGACCGCAGTAGGGGGTGCGCCGGAAGTTCCCGGTCCCGGCGGATGTGATCATCGGCAAAACTTGGTGCCTGAGGCGGCATGTGGGGCGGGAGTTGGCCCCGTTCTCTCGTAAGGTTCGTGGCGTGGGATCTCTGCGCAATCCGGTCGGGCCGCTTCCCTCCTCCATCTACTGGCGTCGGAGGGCGGTCGCGCTGTGCCTGATCGGCCTGCTCGCGCTGCTCGCCGTGTGGGCCGTGGCCTCGGGCGGTGACGGTGGGGGCAGGAAGCCGAACGACTCCGCCAACGGCTCCTCTCCCGCGCCCTCGATCACGCCCGGCCCGTCCGGCACCGGCCCGGCGATCAGCCAACAGCCGGGCGGACGCGACGAGTCCGGCTCCGGTGGCGACACCGAGGGCGGCGACGGCACCGGCGACGGAGGGACGGGCGCGGGCGCGGACGCCGGGGTCTCCGGCGGCGGCAAGAACGGCGACACGGACGGCGCGGGCGGCGACGGCGGAGCCGGCACCGGAGCGGCACAGCAGGTTCCGGCCGATTCTCCGCTGCCGAACTGCGCCCCCGCCGCACTGCAGTTGATCTTCCGCAGCACCAAGGTCGCCTATGAGCCCGGTGAGAAGCCCCGCTTCCAGCTGGTCCTGAAGAACGCGTCGGCCGGCGACTGCAAGGCCGATCTCGGCCCGAAGAACGCGGTGTTGACGGTCCGTGACACCAAGGGCGTGCTGTGGTCCTCGAAGGACTGCCCGCGCGTGGCGCCCCCGCTGTTCCTGAAGGTCCCGGCCGGCGTCACGATCACGCACACCGTGGAGTGGGACCGCCGGCGCAGCGCCGCCGGGTGCGCGACCGCCCCGGCGGGCGAGGCCGGACCCGGCAGTTACCTGGCGGAGGCGGCGGTGCCGGGCCTGACGGTGTCGCCGGTGTCCTTCCGGCTGGACAAGGACTGATCGCCGGGAGCCAGGAGCGGAGCGGAGCCCGGGGCCCCGCTCCGCTCCTCTCGTCCGTGGGCGTACCGCCGGACGGCAGGGCCTAGACGTACCGCTCCAGGATCGAGGACTCCGCGAGCCGCGACAGGCCCTCGCGGACGCTGCGCGCCCGGGCCTCGCCGACCCCGTCCACCGTCTGCAGGTCGTCCACGCTCGCCGCGAGCAGCTTCTGCAGCCCGCCGAAGTGCTCCACGAGGCGCTCGATGATCGCGCCGGGCAGGCGCGGCACCTTGGCGAGCAGCCGGTATCCGCGCGGGGAGACCGCCGAGTCCAGGGTCTCGGGGGAGCCGCTGTAGCCGAGCGCCCGTGCCACTATCGGCAGTTCGAGCAGCTCGGCGTGGGTCAGCGCGTCCAGTTCGGTCAGCGCCTCGGGGACCGTGCGGGAGCGCTTGGCGGTCGGCTCCGGCACGTAGTCGCGGATGACCAGCTCGCGCTCCGGCTCCACGCCCGCGATCAGCTCGTCGAGCTGCAGCGAGAGCAGCCGGCCGTCGGTGCCGAGCTCGACCACGTACTCCGCGATCTCGGTGGCGATCCGGCGCACCATCTCCAGGCGCTGCGCGACGGCGGTGACGTCGCGGACGGTCACCAGGTCCTCGATCTCCAGGGCGGAGAGCGTGCCGGCCACCTCGTCCAGGCGGAGCTTGTACCGCTCCAGGGTCGCGAGGGCCTGGTTGGCGCGGGACAGGATCGCCCCGGACTCCTCCAGGACCCGGCGCTCGCCGTTGACGTACAGGGCGATCAGCCGCATCGACTGCGAGACCGACACGACCGGGAAGCCGCACTGCTTGGAGACCCGGTCCGCCGTACGGTGCCGGGTGCCGGTCTCCTCGGTCGGGATGGACGCGTCCGGCACGAGCTGCACGCCGGCCCGCAGGATCTTGCTGATGTCCTTGTCGAGGACGATCGCCCCGTCGAGCTTGCACAGCTCGCGCAGCCGGGTCGCGGTGAACTCGACGTCGATCACGAAACCGCCGGTGCACATCGCCTCGACGGACTTGTCCATGCCCAGCACGATCAGGCCGCCCGTGTTGCCCCGGAGGATGCGTTCGAGCCCGTCGCGGAGGGCGGTGCCGGGGGCGACGGCACTGAGCGACGCACGCATCAGTGCCTCGTTGTCCTTGGCTGCCACTGCACTCCTCCGGCTCGTACGGATGGGCGAGACCAGGGCAAAGTCTAGCGACACCGCCCCGCGGCCCTCCGCCGCGCGCCGGGAGCCCGCCCGGCGACCGGGCGGGCCACGCTCCTCTCCCTACCCCTCCGCCTCCTGCGGCGCACGCGTCCGGCGGCTGAGCGGCAGCACCCGCAGGGCGTCGCCCATGTCGGCCACCTCGGTGACCTTCATGCCCGGCGGCACCTTGCCGGGATCGCCGGGGACCAGCGCGTGCGTGAAGCCGAGCCGGTGTGCCTCGGCGAGCCGGCGCTGCACGCCGGTCACCCGGCGGACCTCGCCGGCGAGCCCGACCTCGCCGATCGCCACGAGGTTCTTCGGCAGCGGCGTGTCGCTGGCGGCGGAGGCGAGCGCGAGCGCGATGGCCAGGTCGGCGGCGGGCTCGGACAGCTTCACGCCGCCGACCGTCGCACTGTAGATGTCCCGCTTGCCGAGCGCGCTGATCCGGCCGCGCTGCTCCAGGACGGCCAGCATCATCGAGACCCGGGAGGTCTCCAGACCGGAGGTGGTGCGGCGCGGCGAGGGGATCTGCGAGTCCACCGTGAGCGCCTGCACCTCGGCCACCAGCGGCCGGCGGCCCTCCAGGGTGACCGTCAGACAGGTGCCGGGCACGGCCACGTCGCGGCGGGTGAGGAACAGGCCGGAGGGGTCGGTCAGCCCGGTGATGCCCTCGTCGTGCAGCTCGAAGCAGCCGACCTCGTCCGTCGCCCCGTACCGGTTCTTCACACCGCGGACCAGGCGGAGCCGGGCGTGCCGGTCGCCCTCGAAGTGCAGCACCACGTCGACCAGGTGCTCCAGGAGCCGGGGGCCGGCGATGGCGCCGTCCTTGGTCACATGGCCGACGAGCAGGGTCGACATGCCCCGCTCCTTGGAGGCGCGGATCAGGGCGCCGGCGACCTCGCGGACCTGCGCCATGCCGCCGGGGGCGCCGTCGATCTCGGGCGAGGCGACGGTCTGCACCGAGTCGAGGACCAGCAGCGAGGGCTTGACCTCGTCCAGGTGCGCGAGGACGGCGGACAGGTCGGTCTCGGCCGCCAGGTAGAGGTGGTCGCTGAGGGCGTCGATCCGGTCGGCGCGCAGCCGGACCTGGCTCGCGGACTCCTCGCCCGTCACGTACAGCGTGCGGTGCGCGTCGCTGGCCGCCTTGGCCGCCACGTCGAGCAGCAGCGTGGACTTGCCGACGCCCGGCTCGCCCGCGATCAGCACGACCGCGCCCGGCACCAGTCCGCCGCCGAGCACCCGGTCGAGCTCGGCGACCCCGGTGCTGCGGGCGGTCGCCTGCCGCCCGTCGACCTGCCCGATCGGCACCGCGGCGCTGGAGACCCGCCCGGCGGCGGTGGTCCGCACGGCGGGCGTGCCGTACTCCTCGACCGTCCCCCAGGCCTGGCACTCCGGGCAACGTCCGAGCCATTTGGCGGTCTGCCAGCCGCACTCGGTGCAGCGGTAGGACGGCCGGTCCTTGGCGGTTTTGGTACGAGCAGCCATGGGCGACACCGTAGCCCCCGCCACCGACAACGCCGTCCCGCCGAGGGCGGAACGGTGGAGGAACAGGGCGGAAGGGCGCGAGAACCGGACGGAGGTCCGGGTTCCTGTCCCCCTTCGTGTGGCGCCTTCACCCGTACGGGTTAAAAGTGTGCAAGCGGTGCGAAGACCCCCCTCGCCCCCGCCTACGGTCGCCCAGTGACGAGCAGCAGGCTGGAACAACCGACCCGAAGCACCGGAGGCCCCCGCACCCCCGGCCAGCGGCCCCCCGCCCGGTACGAGGAGTACCTGGACGGCCTCTTCACCTACTGCCTCTCGGTGCTCTGCGACCACGACACGGCCACCGCCGTCCTCGGCGACGTCCTCGCCGTGGCCGAGCGCCACCAGGGCCGCTGCCCCGCCGACGCCTCCGGCCGCCGCGCCTGGCTCTACGCCCTGGCCCGCTGGGCCTGTCTGCGCAGCCTCGGCGAGCAGCGCCGCAGGCGGCAGGGCGCCCACACCGGCCGCTCCGCGGCCGCGGAGCCCGCCCCGCCCCGCGTCTCGCCCGAGGCCGCGGAGCGCCGCCGTGCCGAACTCGCCGCGCTCGCCTGGCCCGAGGCCGCCGGCACCACGCCCGAGCAGCGCGAGGCCCTGGAGCTCGCCGTCCGGCACGGCCTGGGCCAGCGCGAGGTCGCCGCCGTGCTCTCCCTCGACCCGCTCGCCGCCCGCGAGCTGCTCTCCTCCGCCGGCTGCGAGGTCGAACGCACCCGCGCCGCCCTCGCCGTCGTCGAGACCGGCGACTGCCCCACCGTCGCCCGGCTCACCGGCGACCACCAGGTGCTGCTCTCCGCCACGCTGCGCGCCGAGCTCGTCCGGCACGTCGACGACTGTCCGCGCTGCCGCCGCGCCGCCGAACGGGCCGGCGCGGGCAGCTGGCCCGGTGCCGCAGCCGCGCCCGCCGGCCGGCTCCCGATCGTCGAGGCGCCGCGGGCCGCCGCCTACGTGGCGATGATGCACGTCCCGCGCTCCCGGGCCGGCGCACCCCGCTTCGGCCCGACCGGCTTCCCGATGGACCCCAAGGACCACGCGGCCCGCCGCGACCGCATGCGGGCCCGCGCCGTCACCACCACCGTGGTGGCCGCGGTCGTCGCCGCCCCGGTCCTCGCCCTGTGGGCCTCGTACCGCGGCGCGCCGGTCGAGGGGGAGGGCCAGGACGGGTCCCGGATCAGCGCGCGGGAGGCGGACGAACCGGGCGGCTCGCGCGGCGGCCCCGACGGACGCCCCGGCGGCCGCTACGAGAACGCGGGCAACGCCCGCACCACCCCCGACCCCCGCTTCACCCGCGGCAGCCGCTCCCCGGACGTCTCCGTCGAGGTCATCAGCCCCGGCGCCCCCGCGACCCCGTCCGAGCCGGGCCGGCCCGCACCCGCCCGGATCACCGTCAGCGCGCGCGGCAGCGGCTCGACGACCCTGCTCACCCTCACCAACGAGGGCGGCGCGCCCGCCGACTGGACGCTCTGGTCCGACGCGCCCTGGCTCTACGTGAGCCAGGCCTCCGGCACCCTGCGGCCCGGCGAGTCTGTCACCGTCCGGATCTTCGTCGACCGCTCCCGCGAGCCGGCCGGCGCCTGGAGCGCCCGCGTCGGCGTCGAGCCCTCGGGCGCCGTCGTACGGATCGGCGGTTACGGGGAGACGCCGCCGCCCACGACGACCGAGCCGACCACCCCGCCGGCCACCGGGGAACCGACGACCACCCCGCCGACCAGCGAGCCGCCGACCACCCCGCCGCCGACGACCGAGCCGACGACCGAGCCCCCGACCACGGAGCCGACCACCGAGCCGACGACCCCCGCGCCGACGGACTCGCCGACCGACTCCCCGAGCACGGACCCCGCGCCGACGACCCCCTGAGGCCCCGGCGGACCGGCACCGGGCGAGGACGCACGCCACGGCGCCGGGCGCGGCGGGGCGGTCTCCCTGCGGCGCGGGGTGCGGCGGGGGTGGTGTCGCTACGGCGCCGGGTGCCGCGGGGCGGTCTCCCTGTGGTGCCGGATGCGGCGGGGCGGTGTCGTTACGGCGCCGGGTCGGCCGGGTGCGGGGCGACCAGCGGCAGCTGCGCGGCGAGCCGCGCCTCGCACAGCCCCACCAGCACGTCGTAGGCCGCCTTGCCCATCATCTCGACGAGCTCGGGCCGGTAGGACACGTACACCGGCTCCCCGCCGACGTGCGCCGAGCTCGCCGTCGTGCAGTACCAGTGCAGGTCGTGGCCGCCCGGGCCCCAGCCGCGCCGGTCGTACTCGCCGATCGACACCTGGAGCACCCGGGTGTCGTCCGGCCGGTCGATCCAGTCGTAGGTCCGCCGCACCGGCAGCTGCCAGCACACGTCGGGCTTGGTCTCCAGCGGCTCCCGGCCCTCCCGCACGGCCAGGATGTGCAGGGAGCAGCCCGCGCCGCCCGCGAAGCCCGGGCGGTTCTGGAAGATGCAGGAGCCCTCCCAGCGGCGGGTCTGCCGGTCGCCGTCCTCGTCGACCTGCACCCAGCCCGACTCGGTGCCGACGCCGTGGAACTGCCACAGCTCCGGCGTGAGCCGCGCCACGTGACCGGCGACCCGCTTCTCGTCGTCCTCGTCGGAGAAGTGCGCGCCGAGCGTGCAGCAGCCGTCGTCGGCCCGCCCCTCCTGGATGCCCTGGCAGCCGTTCCCGAAGATGCACGTCCAGCGGGAGGTGAGCCAGGTCAGGTCACAGCGGTAGACCTGCTCCTCGTCCTCGGGGTCGGCGAACTCGACCCAGGCGCGCGGGAAGTCCAGACCCTTCTCGTCGGGCTCCTCGCCCTGGGCCCGCTTCTTCCCGACCTTCACCGCCTTGGCCGCGTGCGCGGCCCTCGCGGCGCTCTCGTCGGTACTGCCTTTGCCCGGCTTCGCCTTCTTCGTCTTTGGCACAAGTCCAAGCGTATGCGGGCGGGCGCAGTAGCGTTCCGTCCATGAGACTCGGAGTCCTCGACGTCGGTTCGAACACAGTGCACCTGCTGGTGGTGGACGCCCACCCCGGCGCCCGTCCGCTGCCCGCCCACTCCCACAAGGCGGAGCTGCGCCTCGCCGAGCTCCTCGACGAGCGCGGGGCCATCGCCGACGCGGGGGTCGAGCGGCTCGTCGCCACCGTCCTCGACGCGCTCACGGCCGCCGAGGACAAGGGCTGCGAGGAGGTGCTGCCGTTCGCGACCTCCGCCGTGCGCGAGGCGAGCAACGCCGACGAGGTCCTCGCCCGCGTCTACGAGGAGACCGGGATCGCGCTCCAGGTGCTCAGCGGCGAGGAGGAGGCCCGGCTCACCTTCCTGGCCGCCCGGCGCTGGTTCGGCTGGTCCGCGGGCAAGCTGTTCCTGCTGGACATCGGCGGCGGCTCGCTCGAGGTCGCGTCCGGCAACGACGAGGAGCCCGACACGGCCGTCTCGCTGCCGCTCGGCGCCGGCCGGCTCACCTCGGGCTGGCTGCCCGGGGACCCGGCGGACCCGGAGGACGTGAAGGCGCTGCGCCGTCACGTCCGCGCGCAGATCGCCCGGACGGTCGGCGAGTTCAACCGCTTCGGGCGTCCCGACCACGTCGTGGCCACCTCGAAGACCTTCAAGCAGCTCGCGCGCATCGCCGGCGCCCCCGGCTCCGGATTCGGCCTCTACGTCCAGCGCAACCTCAGCCGCAAGTCCCTGGAGGAGTGGGTCCCGCGGCTCGCCGCCATGACCGTCGCCGAGCGCGCCGCGCTCCCCGGGGTCTCCGAGGGCCGGGCCGGCCAGCTCCTGGCGGGCGCCCTCGTCGCGGAGGGCGCGATGGACCTGTTCGGCATCGACGAGCTGGAGATCTGTCCCTGGGCGCTCCGGGAGGGCGTGATCCTGCGCCGTCTGGACCACCTGCCGTAGCCGCGGCCGCGGGCCTGCGCCGTCTGGACCACCTGCCGTGGCCGCGGCCGCGGGCTGCGCCGTGTGGAGGACCCGCCGTGCCCCCCTCGCGGTGCACCGCCGGCCGTGGCCCCGGCCGCGGCAGGCGGGGCCCGGGCGGGGTGACCGGAACCACGCCCCGGTCCTCCGGCCCGCCCCGTACGCTGTCTCCGTGGCAGAACCAGCGGTGCGCATCCCGGATGCGAAGGTCGCGCTGTCGACGGCCTCGGTCTATCCGGAGTCGACGGCGACGGCCTTCGAGGTCGCCGCGCGCCTCGGTTACGACGGGGTCGAGGTCATGGTGTGGACCGATCCGGTCAGCCAGGACATCGAGGCCCTGCGCCGCCTGTCGGACTACCACCAGGTGCCGATCCTCGCCGTGCACGCCCCCTGCCTGCTGATCACCCAGCGGGTCTGGTCCACCGACCCGTGGGTCAAGCTCCAGCGTGCCCGGGCGGCGGCCGAGAAGCTGGGCGCCTCGACGGTCGTCGTGCACCCCCCGTTCCGCTGGCAGCGCCAGTACGCGCGGGACTTCGTCAGCGGCATCTGGCGGATGGCCGACGAGACGGACGTGCGGTTCGCGGTGGAGAACATGTACCCGTGGCGGTACAAGGACCGCGAGGTGCTCGCGTACGCCCCCGAGTGGGACGTCACGAAGGACGACTACCGGCACTTCACCATCGACCTCTCGCACACCGCGACCGCCCGCACCGACACCCTGGCGATGGTCGACCGGATGGGCGACCGCCTCGGCCACGTCCACCTCGCCGACGGGCGCGGCTCCGCCAAGGACGAGCACCTGGTGCCCGGCCGCGGCAACCAGCCGTGCGCCGAGCTCCTGGAGCGACTGGCCCGCAGCGGCTACGACGGGCACGTCGTCATCGAGGTCAACACCCGCCGGGCGATGTCCTCCGCCGAACGCGAGGCCGACCTCGCCGAGGCCCTCGCCTTCACCCGGCTCCACCTCGCGGCCCCGGGTGCCCCGGCGGTGCCGCCCCGGGTGCCCGGCGCATGACCGACGCGTCCCCCCGGCGGCGCGGCCGCCCCTCCCGTACCGCCGCGGAGGACAGCGGACCCGGCGCGCGGGAGCGGATCCTGGAGGCGGCGCGGGCGCAGTTCGCCGAGCGCGGCTACGACAAGACCTCGGTGCGCGGCATCGCCAAGGCCGCCGGGGTCGACCCGGCACTCGTGCACCACTACTTCGGCACCAAGGACGAGGTCTTCGGGGCGGCGATCGAGGTCTCGTTCGAGCCCGCGACCGTCGTGCCGGCCATCGTGAGCGGCCCGCGCGACGCGATCGGCGAGCGCCTCGCCCGCTTCTTCATCTCCGTGTGGGAGAACCCGGCGACCCGCGCCCCGCTGCTCGCGATCATCCGCTCCGCGCTGACCCACGAGGCCGCGGCCAAGGTGCTGCGCGGGTTCGTGCTGCGCCGGCTACTGGAGCGGATCGCCGCCGAGCTCGACGTACCGGAGCCGAAGTTCCGGGCCGAGCTGGCCGCCTCGCACATGATCGGGATCGCGATCCTGCGTTACGTGATCCAGGTCGAGCCGCTGGCCTCGGCGGACCCGGAGGAGATCGTGGCCCAGGTGTCGCCGACCCTCCAGCGCTACCTGACCGAAGGCTGAACATCCGTCCCGCATCGCGGACGGCATGTCCAGATCCTGGAGTGGGAGCGTACGCTCGACTTCAGGCACATCCATCACTGAGGAGCGAGCGACGATGCCCGAGCTGAGGTCCCGCACTGTCACCCACGGCCGCAATATGGCGGGCGCCCGCGCCCTTATGCGCGCCTCCGGTGTACCGGGCGCGGACATCGGACGGAAGCCGATCATCGCGGTGGCGAACTCGTTCACCGAGTTCGTCCCCGGCCACACCCACCTGCAGCCGGTGGGCCGGATCGTCTCCGAGGCCATCACGGCCGCCGGCGGCATCGCCCGCGAGTTCAACACGATCGCGGTCGACGACGGCATCGCCATGGGCCACGGCGGCATGCTCTACAGCCTGCCCTCCCGCGACCTGATCGCGGACAGCGTGGAGTACATGGTCGAGGCGCACTGCGCCGACGCCCTGATCTGCATCTCCAACTGCGACAAGATCACCCCCGGCATGCTGATGGCCGCCCTGCGCCTCAACATCCCGACGGTCTTCGTCTCCGGCGGCCCGATGGAGTCCGGCCGCGCCACGCTCGTCGACGGCACCGTCCGCACCCTCGACCTGGTCGACGCGATCTCCGAGGCCGTCAACGACAAGGTCTCCGACGAGGACATCCTCCGCATCGAGGAGAACGCCTGTCCGACCTGCGGGTCCTGTTCCGGCATGTTCACCGCCAACTCGATGAACTGCCTGACCGAGGCCATCGGCCTCTCCCTGCCCGGCAACGGCTCCGTCCTCGCCACCCACACCGCCCGCCGCGCGCTGTACGAGAACGCCGCCCGCACGGTCGTCGACATCACCCGTCGCTACTACGACGAGGACGACGCCTCCGTCCTGCCGCGGAACATCGCCACCCGCGCGGCCTTCGAGAACGCCATGGCGCTCGACATCGCCATGGGCGGCTCGACGAACACGATCCTGCACCTGCTCGCCGCCGCCCAGGAGGCCGAGCTGGACTACGGCCTGAGCGACATGAACGAGGTCTCGCGCCGCGTCCCCTGCCTGGCCAAGGTCGCCCCGAACGTCGCCCCCCGCGGCACGTACTACATGGAGGACGTGCACCGGGCCGGCGGCATCCCCGCCATCCTCGGCGAGCTGCACCGCGCGGGCCTGCTCAACGAGGACGTCCACGCCGTCCACAGCCCCACCCTCGGCGACTGGCTGAAGAACTGGGACGTGCGCGGCGGCTCCCCCTCCGAGGAGGCCGTCGAGCTGTGGCACGCGGCCCCCGGCTGCGTCCGCTCCTCCGAGGCCTTCTCCCAGTCCGAGCGCTGGGACACCCTCGACCTGGACGCCGAGGGCGGCTGCATCCGCGACGCGGCGAACGCCTACTCCAAGGACGGCGGCCTCGCCGTGCTCCGCGGCAACCTCGCCGTCGACGGCTGCGTGGTGAAGACCGCCGGCGTCGACGAGTCGATCTGGACCTTCGAGGGCCCGGCGGTCGTCTGCGAGTCGCAGGAGGAGGCCGTCGAGAAGATCCTCAACAAGCAGGTCAAGGACGGCGACGTGGTCGTCATCCGCTACGAGGGCCCCAAGGGCGGCCCCGGCATGCAGGAGATGCTCTACCCGACCTCCTTCCTCAAGGGGCGCGGCCTGGGCAAGACCTGCGCCCTGGTCACCGACGGGCGCTTCTCCGGCGGCACCTCGGGCCTCTCCATCGGCCACGCCTCCCCGGAGGCCGCGTCCGGCGGCACCATCGCCCTCGTCGAGGACGGCGACCGCATCCGCATCGACATCCCGTCCCGCTCGATCGAGCTGCTGGTCGATGACGCCACCCTGGCCGCCCGCCGCGAGGCGCTGAACGGCGTCTACGCCCCGAAGAACCGCCGGCGCAAGGTGTCGGCGGCGCTGCGGGCCTACGCGGCGATGGCGACGAGCGCCGACAAGGGCGCGGTGCGCGACGTGTCGAAGCTCGGCTGACGCCGGTAAGGGACCGACGCGCGGACCGACGCGAACGGCGGTGCGGGAACCCCCCGGGGCTTCCCGCACCGCCGTTCGCGCGTCCTGCCGGCCGGGCGGGGCGCCCCGCTCACCAGTTCCCGGGGTGCCGCCCGTCCACCGCGAAGACCGAGCCGTCCGGGGCCGTTCCGAAGACCCGGTTCCCGGCCGCCACGGGCGCCGGCACGGACGGGACGTAGCCCAGCCGCCCGCCGCCCAGCCGCGGCCGGGTCTGGCCGGCGAGGACACCGCGGGCCGTGTCGATCGCGAGCAGGCGTCCGTCGGAGGCGGACACGTACAGCCGGTCGCCGTCGGCGGCGGTGGGCGCCGAG
This sequence comes from Streptomyces sp. NPDC048018, assembly GCF_043202995.1. Classification (NCBI taxonomy): domain Bacteria; kingdom Bacillati; phylum Actinomycetota; class Actinomycetes; order Kitasatosporales; family Streptomycetaceae; genus Streptomyces; species Streptomyces sp. NPDC048018. The sequence continues at coordinate 8,523 of NZ_JBIDBK010000005.1, read as the reverse complement.
ACGTTGCCGCTGCCGGTCTCCAGCTCCCAGCGGATTCGCTGCCCGTCGAGGTCGACGGCGGTCAGGCGGCCGAGCCCGGTCAGCAGGTACACGGAGGAGCCGTGCACGGTGACCGAGGGGTTGTCGAGGCGGTACGGCAGAGCGAAGCGGCGTGTCTCCCCGCGCGCGGGGTCGAGGCGGACCAGGGCCTCCGTCTTCGTGCCCCGGTAGGCGTCGGAGAGCACCAGCGCGCCGCCCGTGCCGTAGCCGACCGGGGTCAGGTCCCCCTTGAGGCGGTGGGACCAGGCGACCTCGCCGGAGGCCGGCCGGATCGCGGAGACCACCGTGTGCGCCCCGTCGGCGGCCGACTCGAAGACGGTCAGCAGCCCGGTCGCCGGGTCGTAGGGGCCCGGCTGCGGGACGCCGTGGCCGGGCAGCGCGTGCCGCCACACCTGCCTGCCGGTGCGGCTGTCGACGGCACGCAGCTGCCTTGTGTTGCCGCAGAGGACGACGACGGGACCGGCCGCTCGGGCGGACTCGGGCGCGGCCGGGCGGGTGCGCCAGCCGGGCGCGCCGCCCCGGGCGGCGTGGCTGCGCAGGCCGCCGGTGGTGGCGACGGCCACCGTGTCGCCGGACAGCGCCAGGGGGGCGGCCGGAGCCGCGGGGGCGGGGTCCTCGGCCGGCTGCGACCAGACGACCCGGCCGGTCGCCGCGTCGAGCCGGGCGACGCCGATGCCGAGGCCCGAGCAGTAGAGGGCGCCTTCGGCGAGGGCGCAGGCGGGGGCGGCGGTCCCGCCGCCCTTCACGAGGGGGGTCTGCCAGCCGGCGAAGGACTCGGCGGCCTCCGCCGGGCGGGCCGGGGCGGCCGGCTTCGCGCCGTCCCGGGCGCCGAGCAGGGCGACGGCGCCGCCGGCCGCCAGGGCGAGGACGACACCGAGGGCGATCGGCAGCCGGCGGTCGCGGCGCTTGCGCGGGGCCGCGGCCCGTAGGGGCGTGTCGGCGTCCCAGGCCCCGGAGGGCACGGCGGGGGAGGACACGGCCGTGGGACCCGGGGCACGGCGCTGGGCGGGTATGAAGGCGTTCGCCTCGTACGAGGGGGGCAGCAGCGCCGCCATGATCTCGGCGGGCGTGGGGCGCTCGGCGGGGTCCTTGGCCAGGCAGCGGGCCACGAGCGGCGCCAGCTCGTCCGGCACGCCGGTCAGGTCGGGCTCGTCGTGGACGACCTGGTACGCCACGATGTAGGGGCTGTCGGAGTCGAAGGGGCCGTGGCCGGTGGCCGCGTGCACGAGGACCGAGCCGAGGGCGAACACGTCGGCGGCGGGCCCCACCTCGCGGGGCCGCTGGAACTGCTCGGGCGCCATGAAGGGCGGCGAGCCGATCAGCTTTCCCGTCTCCGTGTGGAGGTCGCTGTCGACCGGCCGGGAGATCCCGAAGTCGATGACCTTCGGCCCGGAGTCGGTGAGCAGCACGTTGCTGGGCTTCAGGTCCCGGTGGACCACGCCCGCCCGGTGGATGTCCCGCAGCGCCTCCGCGAGACCCGCGGTGAGCCGGCGCAGCTCGGCGCGGGACAGCGCACCGCTCCGCCTGACCTGGTCGGCGAGGGTGGGGCCGGGCACGTAGAGGGTCGCCATCCAGGGGCGTTCGGCGTCGGGGTCGGCGTCCACGACGGGGGCGGTGAAGGCGCCGCTCACCCGGCGCGCGGCGGCGACCTCCTGGCGGAAGCGGGCCCGGAACTCGGGGTCCTCCGCGTACTGCGCGTGCACCACCTTGACCGCGAGGCGCAGCCCCGAGGGGGAGGAGGCGAGGTGGACGACGCCCATGCCGCCGGACCCGAGACAGGCCTGGAGCCGGTACTCGCCCGCGTAGTCGGGCCCTTCCGCGCCCCGGTCGGCACCGGTACTGCGCAACGGCGGCATCGCCAACCCCCGTGTGGTTCCCCGTCGAGTCCGCGCGCGTGCGCGACGCACGGAGCCTAGTCGATGGTGCTGCCGATGTCGGTGGGGCTTGCTAGCCTGCGCGTCGCGCAGAGTGAAATTCACCGGAGCGTTTCCGAGGAAGCGCTTCCGCGTCGGACGGGGGAGTGGAATGAGTACGGAGAACGAGGCACTGGGGTCCGTGGCGACCGCGGCGGAGGCCGCGTCCTACCCGGTGGCCCCCGGCTACCGGGTGAACGTGCGCTCGGGGCCGGGCACCGCGTACCCGGTCGTGCGCACGCTGGCGGCGGGCTCCTGGGTGTCGATCCTCTGCCAGACGCCGGGCGAGTGGGTCAGCGGCCCCTACGGCACCACCAACATCTGGGACAACATCGGCAACGCCCAGTTCGTCTCCGACGCCTACGTGAACACGGGTCGCGACGGCTATGTGACCCACCGCTGCGGCTGACGACGGGTCCGTCGCCGCCCGGGGATAATCGATCCCGTGAGCGATGACAAGCCCGTGAGCGGCGAGCAGCAGAGCAAGGCCGGCACCCCCGCCGGGCCGCAGCCCGAGGAGCTCCGCTTCTTCGGCACGACCTGGGTGGACCACAGCGGCGCCTACGGGCTGCGCCGCCTGGGGGTGGCCGTCGGCTCGCTCGCCGCCGCGGTCGCGAGCTGCCTCGTGCTGCGTTTCGCCTACGAGGGCCTGGCGATCGCGAACGTCGGCGGTTTCGTCAACGCCCTCGTGGTCGTGATGTTCGCGGTCTGCAGCGCGATCGCCTTCCGCAGGACCTGGGACGGCTTCGTCCGCCGTCCCGCAGACCCGGCCCGCGAGGAGGCCCTGCGGAGCCTGAAGGCCATCGGCTTCATCGGCTCGCTCCTCGCCTACTTCGTCCGCAGCCTCACCGAGGCGCCCGGCGAGAGGCTCCTGCGGGCCGAGTACGAGGAGGCCGTCACGCGCTGGGAGAAGCGCCGCTCCGGCCGTCCCTCCACCCGCAAGAAGCCCAAGCGCCGGTAGCGCCCGCCGCTTCACGGTTCGCTTTCCGAGGACCCCCGGACGTCGTCCGGGGGTTCTTGACGTGTGCCACCCCCGGGCCCATTATTCATCGCATGATGAATAAAACCGGTGAGGCCGGCTCCGCCGCCCCCGAGGCCACCGGCGCGGCCGTCACCGCGACCGCCCTCACCGTCGTACGCGGCGACCGCACCGTCCTGCGCGGCCTCGACTTCACCGTCCCCCGCGGCCGCATCACCGGCCTCCTCGGCCCCTCCGGCTGCGGCAAGACCACCCTCATGCGCGCGATCGTCGGCACCCAGGCCAAGGTCACCGGCACCCTCGACATCCTCGGCCGGCCCGCCGGGGACCCCGCCCTGCGCTCCCGCATCGGCTACGTCACCCAGGCGCCCTCCGTCTACGACGACCTCACCGTGCGGCAGAACCTCGACTACTTCGCCGCCGTGCTCCTCCCCGGCCGCGCCCACCGCGCCGAGCGGCACGCCGCCGTCGACCGGGCCATCGCCGACGTCGACCTCACCTCCCACGCCGGAGCGCTCGCCGGGCGCCTCTCCGGCGGCCAGCGCAGCCGCGTCTCGCTCGCCGTCGCCCTCCTCGGCACCCCCGAACTCCTCGTCCTCGACGAACCGACCGTCGGCCTCGACCCGGTCCTCCGCCGCGACCTGTGGGACCTGTTCCACCACATCGCCGCCGACCGCGGCACCACGCTCCTGATCTCCTCCCACGTCATGGACGAGGCCGAACGCTGCCACCGACTGCTCCTGCTGCGCGAGGGCGAACTCCTCGCCGAGGACACCCCGGAAGCCCTCCGCCACCGCAACGACACCGCCACCGTCGAGGACGCCTTCCTCCAGCTCGTCGACGCCGCCGCGGCCCGCGCCACCACCCCCAAGGAGCAGCCGTGAACCCGGACCGCACCCTCGCCACCGCCGCCCGCGTCCTGCGCCAGCTCCGCCACGACCCGCGGTCGATCGCCCTGATGCTCGTCGTGCCCTGCCTGATGCTCTTCCTGCTCCGCTACGTCTTCGACGGCAGCCCGGAACCCCAGACCTTCAGCGGCATCGGCGCCTCGCTCCTCGGCATCTTCCCGCTCATCACCATGTTCCTGGTGACGTCCATCGCGACCCTGCGCGAACGCACCTCCGGCACCCTCGAACGCCTCCTGGCCCTGCCTCTCGGCAAGGGCGACCTGATCGCCGGCTACGCCCTCGCCTTCGGCCTGGTCGCCGTCGTCCAGTCCGTCCTCGCCACCGGCCTCGCCGTCGGGTTCCTCGGCCTCGACGTCGTCGGCTCCCCCTGGCTGCTCCTCCTCGTCGCCCTCCTCGACGCCCTGCTCGGCACCGCCCTCGGCCTCTTCGTCTCGGCCTTCGCCGCCTCGGAGTTCCAGGCCGTCCAGTTCATGCCGGCCGTGATCTTCCCCCAGCTCCTGCTCTGCGGCCTGTTCACCCCGCGCGACCGGATGGCCCCCGCCCTGGAGGCGATCTCGGACGTCCTGCCCATGTCGTACGCCGTCGACGGCATGAACCAGGTCCTGCACCACACCGACGTCACGGCCGACTTCGTCCGCGACGCCCTGGTCGTGGCCGGCTGCGCCGTCCTCGTCCTCGCCCTCGGCGCGGCCACCCTCCGCCGCCGCACCGCGTGACCGCCCCTCGGACACCCGCACCACGGCACGCGCCCCGGTGCGAGGATGGCGACACGTAACCCCTTCGGCGAGGTGAACAGAGCCATGACCCAGACCGTCGCAGTCCTCGGCACCGGCAAGATCGGTGAAGCGCTCCTCAGCGGCATGATCCGCGCCGGCTGGCGCCCCGCCAACCTCCTGGTCACGGCCCGCCGCACCGAACGCGCCGAGGAACTCCACGCCCGCTACGGGGTCGAGGCCGTCACCAACGCCGACGCCGCCAAGCGCGCCGACATCCTCATCCTCGCGGTGAAGCCCCAGGACATGGGCCGCCTCCTCGACGAGCTCGCCCCCCACGTCGCCGCCGACCGCCTCGTCATCAGCGCCGCCGCCGGCATCCCGACCGCCTTCATCGAGGAGCGCCTGACCGCGGGCACCCCGGTCGTCCGCGTCATGCCCAACACCCCCGTCCTCGTCGACGAGGGCATGTCCGTGATCTCCGCGGGCAGCCACGCCACCCCCGAACACCTCGTCCACACCGAGGAGATCTTCGGCGGCGTCGGCAAGACCCTGCGCGTCCCCGAGTCCCAGCAGGACGCCGCCACCGCACTCTCCGGCTCCGGACCGGCGTACTTCTACTACCTCGTCGAGGCCATGACCGACGCCGGCATCCTCCTCGGCCTGCCCCGCGCCCAGGCCCACGACCTGATCGTCCAGGCCGCCATCGGCGCCGCCGTCATGCTCCGCGACAGCGGCGAGCACCCGGTCAAGCTCCGCGAGGCCGTCACCTCCCCCGCCGGCACCACCATCTCCGCCATCCGCGAGCTGGAGAACCACGGCGTCCGGGCCGCCCTCATCGCCGCCCTGGAGGCCGCCCGCGACCGCAGCCGCGAGCTCGCCTCCGGCAACGGCTGACCACCCGGCCTAGTACGCGGCCGCCCCCTTCAGCACGTCCTGCGTGGACACCACCCGGGCGAACGCCCCGCCGTGCAGCGACACCGCCGTCGCCCGGGTCAGCTCCTCCGCGCTGCGCTCCCACCCGAACGGCCCGGCCAGGTCGAACGTGTGCATCGCGTCGATCGGGAACACCACGTCGTAACCGAGGTTCCCGGCCATCCGCGCGGTCGTCTCGTTGCACATGTTGGTCTGGATCCCGACGATCACGATCTGCCCCCGCCGACCGTCCGCGGCCCCGCCGCGGGCCGCCTCCCGCAGCCAGGCGTCCAGGTCCGGCTCCCCGTAGAACGCCGAGTTCACGCTCTTCGTCACCAGCAGCTCCGGCCCCGTCCCCTTCCCCCGCCGCTCCTCCACGACGTCCTTGAACGCGTTCCCCGCGCTCCCCGTCCGCAGCGGCGACCCCTCACGCGAGGAGTCGTGCCGCACGAACACCACCGGCCGCCCCGTCTCCTGCCACCTGTCGATCAGCGCCGCGATGTTCTCCTCGGCCGCCGGATTGTCCCGCCGCCCCCAGAACCCCTCGTCGTCGAACCCCTTCTGTACGTCGATGACCACCAGCGCCGCGTTCTCGTCGATCTCCGTGATGTCCATGCCCACGATCCTGCCGCCGGCCCCGCACCCACCCCAGAGGAAGAAAAGTCGGCGATCGATGGGTTACTGCCACCATGACGCCCCACCGCGAGACACCCCAGCGCATCGCCCTCCTCGCCTTCCCCGGCGTCCGCGCCTTCGACGTCTCCGTGATCACCGAGGTCTGGGGCAGCGACCGCAGCGCCCGGGGCGTCCCGCCCTTCGACCTCCGCCGCGTCGCCGCCGACCCGGCCACACCGGTCCCGCTCCGGGGCGGCCTCAGCCTCACCCCCGACCGCCCCCTCGACTGGCTCGGCGCACTCACCGCCACCGACCTCGTCCTCGTCCCCGGCATCGAGGATCCCGACGCCGACGTCCCCGCACCCGTCCTCGACGCCCTGCGCCGCGCCCACACCGCCGGCATCCCCGTCGCCTCCCTCTGCGCGGGCGCCTTCGTCCTCGCGCGCGCCGGCCTGCTCGACCACCGCCGCGCCGTCACCCACTGGCACCTGGCCGGGACCCTCGCCGACCGCTACCCGCAGGTCAGCGTCGAACCCGAGGCGCTCTTCGTCGAGGACACCGGCATCTGGACCTCCGCCGGCACCGCCGCCGGCATCGACCTGTGCCTCCACCTCGTCCGGACCGCCCACGGTGCCGAGGTCGCCGCCACCATCGCCCGCTCCATGGTCACCGCCCCCTTCCGCACCGGCACCCAGGCCCAGTTCATCGAACGCCCCACCCCGCGCGCCGACCGCGACGCGGACGCCCTCGCCGCCGTCCGCGCCCACGCCCTCACGACCATCGACCAGCCCCACACCGTCGCGAGCCTCGCCGCCCACGCCGGCATGTCCCCCCGCTCCTTCGCCCGCCACTTCCAGGCCACCACCGGCACGACCCCCCTCCACTGGCTCATCACCCAGCGCGTCGCCGCCGCCCAGAAACTCCTCGAACGCACGGATCACCCCCTCCCCGAAGTGGCCCGCCGCGCAGGCTTCGGCAGCGAGGTCACGATGCGCCAGCACTTCGCCTCGCACCTCGCCACCAGCCCGCGCGACTACCGCAACGCCTTCCGTCAGACGGCCGGCAACAGCCCGATCGCCCGATAGGCCGAGTCGACCAGCGGCCGCGCCATCCCGCGCGCCCGCTCGGCCCCCTCCCGCAGCACCCTGTCCACCTGCCCGGGATCCGCCGCGAGCTCGGCATGCCGCTCACGCACCGGCCGCAGCAGCTCCACCACCGCCTCCGCCGTGTCCTTCTTCAACGAGCCGTACGACGTGTACTCCCCGGCCAGCCCGACCGGGTCCCCGCCCGTCGCGGCCGCCAGCAGATCCAACAGGTTCGCGACCCCGGGAGCGGCCTCCCGGTCGTGGACGACCTCCCGCCCGCTGTCCGTCACCGCCCGCATGACCTTCCGCCGCACGGTGTCCGCGTCGTCGAGGAGATAGACGATCCCGGACCCGTTCTCGTGCGACTTCCCCATCTTCGAAGTCGGGTCCTGCAGATCCATCACCCGGGCCGCCACCGCCGGACTCGTCGCCTTCGGGACCGTGAACACCCGCCCGTACCGATGGTTGAACCGCACCGCCAGATCCCGTGCCAGCTCCACGTGCTGCGTCTGGTCCTCACCCACCGGTACCTCGTCGGTCCCGTAAGCGAGGATGTCCGCCGCCATCAGCGCCGGATACGTCAGCAGCGACAACCGCACGCTCTGCCCGGCGTCCCGGGCCCGGACGCTCTTCTCCTTGTACTGGATCATCCGGCGCATCTCGCCGTCCGTGGCCACGCACTCCATCAGGTACGAGAGCCGCGTGTGCTCGTCCACATGGCTCTGTACGAACACCGTGCACCGCTCCGGATCCAGTCCCGCGGCGAGCAGCAGCGTCGCCGCCTGCCGGCTCAGCCGGCGCACCCGCGCCGGATCGTGCTCCACCGTCAGCGCGTGCAGGTCCACGACGCTGAACAGCGCGTCCGCCTGGTGCTGGTCCACCTCGACCCACCGGCGTACGGCCCCGAGGTAATTGCCCAGCGTCAGGTGCCCGGTCGGCTTGACCCCACTGAAGATCCGCTTCATCGCGCTCGTTCTCCCTCTCTCCTGGCTCTCTCTGCCTGAGCGCCGCCGGCCCGTCGGCCGACCTCCCGGAGGGGGAGACACGAACGGCCGCCGAGGCGGCGGCCGTGTCTGCACGCGTGCGTACGGGCCGCCGTCAGGCGGCCCACCACTGGGTGGTGTGCGCACGCGTAGTCATGCGCAGAGGGTACGCCCCAGGCCCAGGGTTGACACGGGATTTCCCGGTCCGTAGTGTTCTCCGAGTTGTCCGACGTGAGCACCGACTCCGGTCGGCCCCGGACAGCGATTCCGCAAGAACTATCGACGCCTGACAGCACGCTCTTTTGTCGTGCCGTCCTGCGTTTCCGTGCGTTTTTGCGAAATGAGGAATCCGCGTTCGAAGGTGTGAACGTGC